>CAXXKO010000001.1:0-612500 GCA_963666705.2 Alphaproteobacteria bacterium
CGTCGAGCGACATGTCCAACCCTAAATCCGCAGCGATCTCGGCGAGCTGATTGATGGAGGGGAGTTCCGGACCACGCGACATGGGGGCCTCGTCTCGGTTGGTGGGAGCGATCCTCGATCCTAGGCCGCCCCGATGCCACCGACAACGGCGCGCAAACGAGGTGTCGATCGCGTATGAATCGGGGTGTCGATCTTGGTAGCGGGGAGCCGACCTCGCCGCTAGTATCGCGCCTCCAACCTGTAGAGGGGTCTAGCGAAATGGGTCAGATGAGCCGGCGCCACGCGCCGATTAACCTGCGTCAGAGCGGCGACTTCAACGCCAAGATGCTGCTCTCCACCCGTGTGCGAAAATCACCTTACTTTCATCTGGCAAAGGCCGCCGGCTGCTGGTGCTACACGGTCTACAACCGCATCTATCACCCGCGCGCCTACATTCCGCTGGAGGAAGGCGGCCTGCTGGAGGAATACAAGTACCTCACCGAGCACGTCACCATGTGGGACGTGGCCGTGGAGCGGCAGATCCAGGTCAAGGGCCCCGATGCGGAGAAGTTCGTCGACTTCGTGATCACCCGCGACGTGAAGAAGATCGAGACCGGCAAGGCGCGCTACGTCATCCTCTGCAATCTCTATGGCGGCATCATCAACGACCCGGTGCTGCTGCGCGTGGCCGACGACGAGTTCTGGTTCTCGCTCGCCGATTCCGATGTCGGCATCTACCTGCAGGGCGTGAACGCCGTCGCCAAGATGGATGTCGAGGTCAACGAGATCGACGTCTGCCCGGTGCAGATCCAGGGACCCAAGGCGCAGGACCTTATCCGCGCGCTGGTGGGCCCGGCGATCGACGACGTGCCGTACTACGGGCTGCTCCAGAACGTGGAGGTCGGCGGCTGCGAGGTGGTGATCTCGCGCTCGGGCTTCTCCGGCGAGGCGGGATACGAGATCTATCTCATCGACGCCACGATCAACGCCGACGCGATGTGGAACGCGGTGCTGGAGGCCGGCAAGCAGTTCAACCTGCGGGTCATCGCGCCGGGGCATATCCGCCGCATCGAGGCCGGCATCCTGAGCTGGGGCCAGGACATGGACATCGAGACCAACCCCTATCAGGTCGGCCTCGGCTGGCAGGTCAACTTCGACAAGGGCGACTTCATCGGCAGGGAGGCGCTTGCCAGGATCAGGGACGAGGGCGTGACCGAGAAGCTGGTCGGGCTCCGCATGGGCGGCAAGCCCATCACCTGGTACCCGGCGGACTTCTACATCGTGCGCGACGGGGCGACCGACGTCGGCTACGTCACCAGCGCCTTCTGGTCGCCGGCGCAGAACTCTAACATCGCGCTCGCCATGCTGCCGATCGGCTACAGCGAGGTAGGCACCAGGCTCACCGTGGAGCTGGACAAGCAATACGCAGACGCGCCGGTGGACGCCGAGGTGGTGGAGACGCCGTTCAAGCCCTCGGATTCGCCCGGCAGCGGCTACCTGCTCACCGGCTCCAAGCTCTGAGCGCCGCGCCTGACGGGATCGCCCCGCCCTGCCCTGCATACGGGCGGGGCGTCTGTCAACGGCGGAGTAAAATTAGTCCACCCGGGCGGAGCAAAACTAGTCCACTTGACGTTATGCGGTACGCGGTGTTGGGGGGTTGTCCCGGTAGTCCATAGGAGGGACCCGCGCTGCTTCGTGTAGCGCTTGCGTTACGCGGAGCGAAGCAGCGTGGGAGGTTCCTGTGGACCCACCGGGTCAACCATTGCACCGGCGGTCAAGCAGGTATTTTTGGGGATTTCCGCCGTTTTTGGCTTTGGTTGAGACGATAGCTCTCGCCGTTCATTTCCAGGATATGGACATGGTGGGTGAGGCGGTCCAGCAAAGCCCCGGTCAGGCGTTCCGAGCCGAATATCTCCGTCCACTCATCGAACGGCAAGTTGGAGGTCACCAGGATCGAGCCCCGCTCGTAGCGCTGGCTGAAGACTTCGAACAGCAGCTCGGCGCCGGTCTTCGAGAGCGGCACGAAGCCGAGTTCGTCGATGATCAGAAGGTGATACTTTGCCAGTTGCTTCTGCAGGCGCAACAGGCGTTTTTCATCCCCGGCCTCCATCAGTTCATGAACCAGGGCAGCGGCCGTGAGGAAGCCGACGGAGAGCCCCTTTTGGCAGGCCGCCAGACCGAGACCGAGGGCGATATGGGTCTTGCCGGTTCCGCTGTTGCCGAGCGCGATGATATTCTCACGACGCTCGACGTATTCGCATCGCGCCAACTCCAGAACCAGCATCTTGTCGAGCGATGCGATGGCCTTGAAGTCGAAGCTGTCGAGGCTTTTGACGGCGGGGAACCTGGCCTGTCTGATCCGCCGCTCGACCATGCGGCGCTCACGGTCGATCAGTTCCAACTCGGTCAGACGGACAAGATACCGCACATGGTCGGCGCCCTCGGTGGCGCATTGGCGGGCCAGCTTGTCGTATTCGCGCAGGAACGTCGGCAGTTTCAGGGTCTTGAGGTGATGGGCCAGCAACACTTGCGGCGTATCGGTCATGACGCGCCTCCACCCAACAAGCTCATATAACTGGCGGCGGCCGTGGTCGCCACGTTGGCCCGAGGCAGGTAGGGATAGATATCCAGGTCGAGTTTGGGCGGGCGTCGCTCGATACGGCACAGCACAAGGTGTTTGACGGCGTCGTAGCCGATCGCACCCAGGCGCAGGGCGTCCTTCACCGCGCCGTGAAGCACCTCGAGATCGAAGGTCTCCACAAGCCGAAGGACCTGGACGTATTCCCGCTTGCCGGCCTTGCCCATGCGCGCCTCCAGGAGACGGCGCAGGGTTGGGAAGGCATCAGGCAGTTCCCATCCGGCTAGCGGCGCGGCCTGATCCAGGGCACCGATCTTGTGCTCCAGCAAAGGCAGGTAGTGGATCGGATCGAAGACCATGTCTTCCCGGTCGTAGGAACGGGGGTGTCGGGCAATGATCCCGGCGCCGCAACCGATAACCACCTCGTGGACATAGCCACGGATCCAGACTTCCTGATGGCCGTAGGCGACGGGCACGGAATAGTCATTCGTCCGGTAGCGCACCAGGGACAGCGAGTTGACCCGCGTGCCCTGCTTGTCGCACGCGTCGAACGGTGCCGGCAGTGGCCTCTTCAACGCTTCGCGGTCACGCACAAACCGTTCGCCGATGCTCTCGCGGTGGCCGCGCAGGACGTTGCCTTGCCGGTTGCGGCATTGCTCTTCCAGGTGGCCATTGAAGGCGTCCCAGCTCGCGAACCGGGGAAGCGGCGTCATGAAGTTCCGCCGGGCATAGCCGACCACCCCCTCCACATTGCCTTTGTCGTTACCCTTGCCGGGACGGCCGTAGCGGTCCTCGAAGAGGTAATGGGACTGCAGCCCGCTGAACGCCCGCGTTCGTTGCCGCGTGCCATCTGACAAGATGCGCGACACCAGACACTTGTCGTTGTCGTAAAGAATCGATTGGGGAACGCCGCCGAAAAAAACAAAGGCTCTGTTGTGCCCGTCCAGCCAGGCCTCCGTCGTCGCCGCCGGGTAGGCCGCAACGAAGCAGGCATCGCTGTGGGGAAGTGTCATGACGAAAAAATGCGCCCGATACTTGACGCCGGCGATGATCGCATCCGCCTCGCCAAAGTCCGCTCGAGCATGGCCCGGAGGATGTGACAACGGCACAAACATCTCACGCCGACGAAGGCGCCGTTCCCGAACGTAATCCTTCACGATGGTCTCTTTGCCCGTGAAGCCATGTTCGTCGCGAAGGCGCTCGAATATACGCTTCGCCGTGTGGTGCTGCTTACGGTGAACCGTTCGGTCCTCCTCCAGAATACGGTCGATGATATCCGTGAAGGGGGCCAGTTTCGGGCGTTTCGGTGGCTGGCGTCGCCGATATCCCGGCGGTTCCGAATGCCGCAGCATCTTCCTCACCGTCTCGCGCGCAATGCCAAACCGACTTGCCGCCTCTCGCTGGCTCAGACCATCAACATGGCAGGCCAGCCGAACGCGCAGATATAGGTCCACGGTGTACATCCTCCCGCCTTCCATCTCAAAAAAGATCGAAGGCTACAGGTGGCAGAGTTTTACTCCGCCCGCGGCTGGAAAATCCCGCCGGCCTTGTCAGAGCAAATTGGCTTGAGCCACCCGGCGAGGTCCCTTAGCGTCTAGAAATGCAAAATCCCTTCCGATATTTCAACAGTTCACCCGAGATCATCCGGCTCACTGTGATGATGTATGTCCGGTTCCCGCTGTCGCTGCGGCAGGTCGAGGACCTGCTGTCCGAGCGTGGCATCGACATCTGCCACGAGACCGTGCGGTACTGGTGGAACCGGTTCGGTCCGCTGTTTGCAGGCGAGATCCGGAGGCGTCGGGTTCATCGTCATTGGTATTCGAACTGGCGCTGGCACCTTGATGAGGTGTTCGTGCGGATCAACGGGAAGACCTGCTATTTGTGGCGCGCCGTTGACCACGAAGGTGAAGTGCTTGAGGTTTTTGCCACGAAACGGCGGGATCGCAGGGCCGCACTCAGGTTTCTGAAACGCGCGATGAAGCGTTATGGCCGGCCAGCTTCGATCGTCACGGACGGGCTTCCGTCCTACCGGGCTGCGATGACTGTGATCGGCAATGCGGCCGCCCGGACCTGCGGTCGTTGGCTCAACAACCGGGCCGAGAACTCGCACCAGCCGTTCCGACGACGGGAAGCGGCAATGGCCAATTTCAGGAACGTAAAGACCCTGCAGAAATTTGCTTCCGTTCATGCCTCAATCCATAACCACTTCAGCCACGAACGCCATCTCAACCGCCGCGATATTTTCAAACAAGCCCGAGCCGCCGCCTTGGCCGAGTGGCGTCAACTTGCAGCCTGAGAGGCCTGGTTTGCAGGTTCTTCAGATCCTATCCAGTTCGTCTGACAACGCCCGCAATGACCCTCGTCCATCGCTTCGGTGAGCGCATAGCCGATGCCCGCGCGGACCCGGACCATGGCCGTCTTCTCGATCCCGAGCTTCATCGCGATCGCGTCGGCGGTCACGAAACCGATGCCGCGGATGTCGCGCGCGAGGCGGTACGGGTTCTCCGTCATCACCTCCACGGCATCGGCGCCGTAGGTCCTGAATATCCGCACCGCCCGCGCCGTGCCGACGCCGTGGCTGTGCAGGAACACCATGATCTCGCGGACCACCTTCTGCTCGGCCCAGGCATCGGTGATCCGCTTCGCCCGCACCTTCCCGATGCCGGTCACCTCGCGCAGCCGTTCCGGCGCGGCCTCGATCACGTCGAACACCTTCTCGCCGAACGCCCGGACCAGCTTGCGGGCATAGACCGGGCCGATGCCCCGGATCATGCCGGAGCCGAGATACTTCTCGATGCCCTCGACCGAGGACGGCTCGGAGGTGCGCATGAAGCGCGCCTTGAACTGCTGACCGTGGGTGCGGTCGTTGACCCACTCGCCCGAGGCGGTGATCCACTCCCCCGGTCCCACCATGGCGGCATGGCCGACCACGGTCACCAGGTCGCGATGCCCCCGCGCCTTCGTCCTCAGGACGCAGAAGCCGTTCTCCAGGTTGTGGAAGGTGACGCGCTCGACCAGACCGGCCAGGACCTCCCGGTCCGAGGACTCTGGATGCTGGCCGGCGCCGGGTTTCACGACGTGCCGAGCGCCGGAGCAGTCAGCAGTTCCTTCACCAGGTCGAACTGCCGCGCGCGCGCCGCTGCGGCCCTTTCACCGGCAATGGACACGCCCTCGTCGTCCGCGGCAGCCTCTTCCAGCTCGCGCCGCCGGCGTTCGGCGCGCGGGAGATGTGTCGCCATTTCCTCGGGCGTGAACATGCCGCGCACCCTGGAAACGAATTGTGGCAGCGCCTGTGCGAACCCAGCGTGTTCCGCGGCGGCCTCGGCGAAATTGAGGAGCTTCTCGCCAACCACGTAATCGAAGGCCGACTTGACGCCGTACCGGAGACGGATCGTCTCCGCCGCTTCGCATTGCTCCATCCAGATTTCATGCCAGCGGCGTTCGATCGTCTGTTCCATTCCGGACCTCCTTTCCCTGCAACGTCCTTCTACCGCACCCAGCTGCCGGCAAGGGGCCGGATCATGCCGGCCCGAACAGCGCATCGATATCCTCTTCCGTGAGCCCCAGCGGACCCCGGCCCGTGCCCTCGAACAGCGCGTCGGCCAGGGCCTGCTTGCGCGCCTGCATCCGCTGGATGGCGGCCTCGACGGTATTCTCGGCGATCAGCCGATGCACGAATACCGGCTTGTCCTGGCCGATCCGGTGCGCCCGGTCCATGGCCTGGCGCTCCACCGCCGGGTTCCACCAGGGATCGTAGACGATGACCGTGTCGGCCGCGGTCAGGTTGAGGCCCGTGCCGCCGGCCTTCAGGCTCACCAGGAACACCGGCAGGTCCCCGGACTGGAATGCCGCGACCTGAGCATCGCGGTCCTTCGTTCGGCCATGCAGCATGGCGTAGCCCCAGCCGCGGGCGGCAATGTCCCGCTCGACCAGCTTCAGCATTGCCACGAACTGGGAGAAGACCAAGACCTTCCGCCCCTCGGCGACCAACTCCTCCAGCAGCGCCAGAAGGCGCGCCCGCTTGGCGCTCGCGGTGACCTTGCGGGCGGCGTCGAGCTTCACCAGGCCCGGATCGCAGCAGACCTGGCGCAGCTTGAGCAGCGCGTCGAGGATCGCGATGCGCGACGCCGCCAGGCCGCGCGCGGCGATCGCCTCGCGGACCCGCTTGTCCATCGCCGTCCGGATGCTCTCGTAGAGCGCGGCCTGGGCGCCTTCGAGCGGGACCAGATCGTCGATCACCGTCTTTACCGGCAGCTCGCGCGCGACCTCCTCCTTGGTGCGTCGCATCAGGAACGGTTTCACCCGGGCCGAAAGCAGCCGCTGCCGGGCGCGGTCGCCATGCTTCTCGATCGGCGTGCGGAACTCGGTGGTGAACCTCTTGCGGTTGCCGAGCAGGCCCGGAACCAGCCAGTCGTAGAGCGCCCAGATCTCCTGGAGATTGTTCTCCAGCGGCGTCCCGGTCAGCACCAGGCGCTGGCGCGCGCGGATCTCCCGGATGCGTTTCGAGACGGCCGCCGCCGGGTTCTTCACCGCCTGCGCCTCGTCCAGCACCGCGATGTCATAGTCGTGCCCGAACAGCAATTCATGGTCCCTGTTGAGCAGCGGATAGGTCGTGACGACCAGGTGATGGTTGGGGATTTCCGCGAAGCGCCGCCGCCGGTCGGGCCCGTGCAGCACCAGAACCTTTAGGTCGGGCACGAAGCGCGCGGCCTCGCGCCGCCAGTTGCCGACCAGGCTCGTCGGCACCACCAGCAGGCTCGGAAGGGACGTCTCCTCCTCCAGATGGCGGTGCGCGAGCAGGGCAAGGGTCTGCACGGTCTTTCCGAGCCCCATGTCGTCGGCCAGCACCCCGCCGAAGCCGCTCTCCGAAAGCGCCCTCAGCCAGCCATAGCCCGTGCGCTGGTAGGGACGCAGTTCGCCCCGCAGCGTGTCGGGCGGCGCCTGCTCCGGCGTCTCGGCAAGCGCCCGGAGCCGGGCTCCGAGATCGAGTATCTCCCGCCCGCCGGTCCAGGGCGCGCCGCAGCCTTCCAGAGCCTCCGCCAGCTCGAACAGGCGGCCCGCATCGGCCCGATGGAATTCAAGCAGCCCCTGCGCTTCCAGAAACGCTTCGGCGAAGCGCCCGAAGCGCGAAGCGTCCAGTGCGAGCCAGGAGCCGTCCTCGAGCCGCACGTGGAAAAGCCTGCCGGCCAGGTGGCTCTCGATATCGAACCCTTCCTCAAGCCGGCCCCATTCGTCGACCGGCAGCTCCGCCACCAGCTGGAGCACGATCGGCGCGACATCGAACGTCCTGCCGTTCGCCTCCAGCGACAGGCTGAGTGAGAACCAATCCGTGTCCGTGGATTCGAGCGCGGTCGAGAACGCGACCGGACCGTCGTGCAGCCGGAACGGCCAGGACTCGTCGACCTCGATGCGCCAGCCCTCGGACCGCAGCCGCGGAACCGCCTGAATGACGAACCCCAGGCCGGCCCCGTCGTCCTCCCCGCCGCCGAGCGGCGGAAACACGACATCGGCGTCCCGCAGTTCGCGCAGCCGGCCGTAGTCGTAGCGCAGCATGTCGCGCTCCGCCTGGCCATAAGGCTTCGCCGCTTCCCGCAGCGTTTCCCCGAACCCCGCTTCGCGCGCGCGGTCGCGCTGGATGACGGCAAAGCCGTCCGCGTCCTCCGCCGCGATGTCGTCTCCCCGTCCGACGCGCAGACCGCTCCCGGCGCCCGGATAGACGATTTCCAGGCGGGCGCACGGATAGACGAGGGCATCGCCGCCGCCCACCCCCACGATCCGCCTGCCGTCATAGGTATGCCGCATCGGCCTGTGCTCGCAGCCGAAGAGCTTGAGAACCGGCTCCGGACGGACATCGCTGCGCTCCTCGACCCGATGAAGCCGCGGCACCGGTGCGTGCTGGCCGATCCGGGACAGTTTCGCCGCGACGGCGTGGATCGACCGGTGCTCGACCGGCGGCGCGGCCGCAAACCAGGAGGCCAGCCGCGCCGGCAGACCGGTTTCGGCGACGCCGATCTCGCCGGTTTCCGGGTCCAGGAACAACGGCGTCGGGAAGGGCAGCAGCGTCAGCGGCGAACCTGCTTCGTCGCGCGCCGCGACATGCTGCCTGCCGGCCTCGCCGACCGTCCAGGCGAGCTCGCAGCGCCGCGGCTCCGCCCAGGACAGCGCCATGCCCCCGATGTCGCCGGCCCGCGCGCCTCCGGTCTCTACGATCCCGCGGACCAGCCCGATCAACTCTTCGCCGTCCGGCCAGTCGTAATGTCGCGGCCAGATGCTCTCCTCGAAATAGCCGAGCCTGCCGAGCAGCGCGGCGTCTTCCGAGGTCAGGAACTTGCGCTGCGCGGACGCCGTGCCCTCACGGTATTCCCGGAAATTCCTGCCGATCGTGCCGTCCTTCTTCAGATAGGCCCGGTAGGGATCGATGCGCATGCCCCCTGTCGCATCGCGGTGGATCACATAGAACAGGTGGTCCCGGCCGGGCTCCGGCGGACCGTCCCGCCGGGCTTCCGGCCTTGCCGCGACCGCCCCGGGCCAGTCGTCCAGCCATCGGCGGACGTCCCGGGAGACGCCCTCGCGAGCTGTCCCGGCGACGCCGTGGTCCGCCCCCGGCGAGACATGCCGGGCGGCGAGCAGCACGGCGACCGTGTGCTTGCAGTTGTAACCGACCGGGCAGGAGCAGTGCCCTTCGAGCGGAAGCAGCATCCCGTCGCTTCCGAATTCGTATTTGACCGCGACGGCATAGGGTTTGGGCCGGCTGCCCGAAACCTCGCCGTAAATCCGGCCGGCCGGGCCGAACTCGACCGAACGCACCATGCCGCGCACGAAATAGTCCAGCCCCCGCAGGTACGAGACTTCCCCGACCGCGCACTCGATGTCGTCTGTTCCGAAGGTTTCCAAGCCGGCCTGTCCATCCCCCATGCCACGGACCCGTTGCCCGAGAGGTGCAGCTTTCCACACGGGCGCGGGATCCGGCGACATTGCGGCGCTCGATACGCCCGGCGCTGCTTCGCCCGCTTGCCTTGCGCAAGCACGTTGCAGCGTGCCGGATACCGCCGGATCACCCTATTTTCCAACGGAAGACAGGGTCAAGGCCGCGCCCGAAGCCGAACGCTCAGAAGGCGTAGCGGAGCGACAGCCGGATGCCGTGGCCCTTCAGCCTCGCCTTCGTCGGCGCCAGATCGAGCGGCAGCGGCTCCCGGCTGCCGTCGCGCCAGACCACCCGGCCCGGACCCCGCGGCGTTCGGACTTCGCCGAGGTCCGTGTAGCGCCAGGCCAGATCGAAAGTCACGCGCTCTTCCAGTTCGACCGCGACACCTGGCGTCGCCATCCAGGCCAGTCCGGTCCGGTCTCCGCCCGGCACGGTCGTGGTTGTCGCCGGGAAGGTCATGGCGGTCTTCCCGATCCGGGTATGCGCGATACCGATGCCCGCGCCGACGAACGGTGCGAACGGGCCGGCTTTTGGCGCGCCCAGCGCGGCGAGGTCCGCGAAGACTGCCAGCATCCCCGATACGGACGACAGCTTCGCCGATACCGATTCGCGCTGCCCCGGCGCAAGAAAGTTGGCGCGCCCTTCGAACTCGAAGCGCGTCCGGTATTCGACCAGCAACTCGAAACGCGCCGCGCCCTTTGCATAGCCGAGCCCGAGCTCGACCGTGGGCACCGTCCCGAAATCGCCGGCCGACCGCAACCGCGCCCCGTCGCCGCCTGTTCCGCACCCATAGAGCGCCGCCGGCGCCGTGGTGGAGCAGTCGACGTCGGTGAAATTTGCCTTTCCCGGCCAGTCCAGGCCGATCCCGCCACGCAGGTAGTAGTCGCCCGCAACAGCGGCGCTGGACACCAGGCACATCACGGCCGCGACCGCGATTGCCGCCAGCCGAGCGCGACGCGCGCGTCCGCGGGCGCAACGGGTCGATCGCGCCATCCCCCCGTCCGAACCTCGGGACGGCGCCAGGAGCTCCGGGGAAGCGGCGTTACCGGGCTTCCGAGACATGCCCCACAGGTACCACGGCGCACCCCCGAATCCGATCCCCCAACGCCCATGACATGACACCCCACCGCGAACGATGTCCCCGCGTCGATTCCGCCGCCGGGGCGCGCGACGGCGGGAGGCAGGAGGTGGCCTCCTTCGGGTGAACCCGAGGGCCGGAGAGCGGCCCCGGCACCGCCACCCGGGAGACCGATCCATGCCCGCCGACCGCGCCGACATACACGTCCCCTCAGAGTGCCGGGAGATGATCCGGGCCGGTGCTCTCGTCGCCGTCAACCATTCCGGGGGCAAGGACAGCCAGGCCATGGCCGTCCTGCTGTCCCGCATCGTTCTCCCGGGCCGGCTTGTGGCCGTCCATGCGCCGCTCGGCGAAGTCGAATGGCCGGGCACGGTCGAACATATCCGGGCAACGCTTCCGGCCGGGGTGCCGCTGATCCTAGCCCCCGTTACCTCCGGCAAGACCCTGCTCCATAGCATCGAGGAACGGGGCCGGTTTCCTTCCCCGGCGGTTCGATGGTGTACCAGTTCGCTGAAACGCGGACCCATCGAGCGCGAGCTGCGCCGCTATCTCAAGGCCCACCCGCGCTTCGGTGGGCGGATCGTCAGCGCCATGGGCATGCGCGCCGAAGAAAGCGCCGCCCGCGCGTTCCTGTTCGGCGAGTGAATTTCCCTGTTTCCCCTTGAAAATTCCCTGCTTGGCCAATAACAATTCCCTGTTCGTGGCGTAGGGAATTGGGTCTCGTTTCCACGTGATATCAACGCCTTATACGGCCCGCTCCCGCCGATTTAAGGTCGAATCAGCAAAAATTCCCTGTATTTTCCCTGTTTAACAGGGAATTGACCGAAGAGACGAGTTCGCAGGAGACTGGTTGCACAGCCAGCCACCCCGGCGAAGCAGTCTCTTCATCGCATAGCTCGGCCAAGCCGCGGGAAACAGGGCCCGTTTCGCGGTCAAACGGAATTCTGAGCTCCTGAACCCGGGAGCATTTCCGGCCATTGCCGGGGTTCCCAGCGTGCGGTCTCCGCGAGCGCGATGCAAGGGTGAGTTTGGTGGGAACAGGGAATTTTTGCGATTACGGCCTCAAAACAGGGAGATTGTAGCGAACTGCCGACCAAAATGAAGAAATTATCTTTCGTCCCTATCCGGTTAATGCAGGTAGCGACCGAGTGTTCTTTATATGTTCGCTCTAAGGGTGTACTGTTCCCGCCTCTGAGGATTGGTCGGGAGACAGGGCATGAGCGGCTTGTTGACGTTCCAAGAGCGCTACCGAGACGAGGAATCGTGCATCCTGGCCTTGGCGGATCGACGCTGGCCGTCTGGGTTTGCGTGCGCCCGCTGCGGGCACCGGCGGGGCTATCGGCACAAGGCGCGGGCGCGCGTCTTCGAATGCGCGGCTTGCGGTCGTCAAGAGTCGGTGACGGCGGGAACCATCTTCCACCGCACCCGCACACCGTTGCCCAAATGGTTCCTGGCGGCGTGGTTGATGGGGCGGGACAAGCGCGGGGTCTCGGCCCTGTTCCTGGCGCGCGAGCTGGGGCTTCGCTATGAGACCGCATGGCTGATGGCTCACAAGCTGCGCCATGGCTTGGCGGAGCGGCCGGATGCGTTGCTGGACGGCATGGTCGAGGTCGATGAGAGCTACTACGGCGGGCGCGGCAAGCCCGAGAGCCGGGGCCGCGGGATGGCCAATGCCAACAAGAGCCTGCTCGTGCTGGCGGTGGAGAAGGTGGCGGTGGCGCCGGGCAAGGGGGTCGAGGGCAGCGGCTTCGTCGCCGGCCGGGCGCGGCTTGCCATCCTGCCCCGGGCCAATGCCGAGCAGCTCGGCGGCTTCGTGCGGGCCGCCGTGACGCCGGGCGCGCGCCTGCTGACCGACGATTTCAAGGGCTATGCCGGGCTCGGCGCCGTCTACCAGCACCAGCCCACCGTCCAAGGCCAAGGCAAGAACGCCGAGACGCAGATGCCGATCATCCACGTCCTGTTCAGCAACCTCAAGACCTGGCTCAACGGCACCTACCATGGCGTCAGCGCCAAGCACTTGCCGCGCTATGGCCGGGAATGGGCCTATCGCTTCAACCGCCGCCGGCGGATCGACGACCTCGGCGACTTCGTCCTGAGCCGCGCCATGGCCCGGCCAACCATCACATACCGCCAGTTGATCCACGGCTTGCAACCCCAGGGCGCACGACCTGCCTTAACCGGATAGGGACGTTATCTTTTTTTATAAATGACTTCTGAACTTTCCTGTTTTTCTGCAAAACAGGGGGCCTTTTCTGCAGAACAGGGGGTCTTTTCTGCAAAACAGGGGGAAGGGCAGTCGATATCAGGGAAGCAAATGAAGGGAACAGGAAATAATCCGGCCCGTCTTGCCGTAGTCGAGTGAGCGGGATGTGGGTGCTGATCCCTATTCCAGCGATGCCGCAATGCCGATTCGGACGGCCTGTTGCGGCCAGTCGAGCGGCATCGGGCCCTTGAGGAGCTGTGCCTGAGTCGGACCCGATTTCCTTGGACACAGAATTGGCTTAATCGAAGTGTCCAAGGAGGACCGGAACATGACCGACAATTTTGAGAACAAAGTTGCTGTTGATGGGCCTGTGGTAAACGAGGGCGAGCTTGGCTCGTCCACGTTTTCCCCGGGCCAGGTTTCGCCGGCAGGCCCGCTGGGACTTGGCCAGCGGTGGACGGTGACGCGCAAGCGTGAGGTTGCCCTGCGGCTTTTGCGTGGCGAGCCGGTGGAACTTTTGTCGCGGCAGTTGGGCGTGGAGATTTTCCGGCTCGAGCAGTGGCGTGAGAAGGCGATCGCCGGGATCGATGCCTCGCTCAAGGAACGCAAGGGCGATCCGGTGAAGGCGGAACTGGACATCGCCATGAAGCGGATCGGGGAGTTGATCATGCAGGTGGAACTGCTGGAGGCCAAGACGGAGACGTCCGGCCCTTTGGGGCGGCGGAGGTCGCGGCGATGAGTGCCGCCACCTCTCCCGGCACGGGTTTGGCCTACGGCCTCCAGCGGGTCTGTGCGGCCTGGGGTTTTGCCCGTTCCTCGTTCTACGCCATGAAATCCCGGCAGCAGGCCACCGCTGAGCGCCCACCAGCAAAGCGCCGGGGACCGAAGCCCTCGATCTCGGACGAGGCTCTGCTGGTGGCCATCGAGGCCGACCTGGAGGCATCCCCCTGGGAGGGCGAGGGACACCGCAAGGTCTGGGCTCGGCTTCGGGTCTGTCGTGGCATCCGTGTTTCCCGCAAGCGGGTGCTCCGGGTGATGCGCGAGAACAACCTGCTCTCGCCCCATCGCTGCCGCCGCCGTGGCGGAAATCCCCATGTCGGTGAGATCATCACCCATGCCCCCAACCTCATGTGGGGCACGGACGGCGTTCGGGTGTTCACGGTGGACGACGGCTGGGGCTGGATATTCACCGCCATCGAGCATTGGAACGCCGAGTGCGTCGGCTGGCATGTGTGCAAGCGAGGCGACCGCTTCGCCGCCCTTCAGCCGATCTCCATGGGGCTTGCGAGGCTGTATGCCTCGACCTCCGCCGGTGCGGCGCGGGGGCTGGCCTTGCGGATGGATCACGGCTCCCAGTATCTGTCGGACCACTTCACCAACCAGATCAAGTTCTGGGGCATCCAGCCGTCCTACGCCTTCGTCGAACGAGCCCCAGACCAACGGCGTCGCCGAGAGGTTCAATCGCACGCTCAAGGAACAGATCATCCATGGCCGCATCTACCGCAACATCGCGGAGCTGCGGAACGCCGTCCGCGGGTTCGTCGAACAGTACAATGCCCAGTGGATCGTGGAGAAGAACGGCTACCTGAGCCCCGCTCAAGCTCGTCAGGCGTGGCACACCGCGATCTCAATCAGGCCCGCCGCATGAGACAAACTTGTGTCCAAGGAACCGGGTGCGATACATGAGGAGCTGTGCCAGTGTCAGGCCTGCGGATTGGCGACCTTCAACAATCGCTCTTTGGATCTCCGGCGCCAGAAAGGCCAGGCGGACGAGCTGGCGGCGATAGGGCGTATCCGGCGCTGTGACGAGCACGGGCAATCCGCCATCATCGTGGTGCAGCATGGCGTGTGCGGAGCGGAGCGCCTTGACCAGAACAGGGTCCGGCATGTGTCCCGCACTTGGGCCCTTGAGAACCCAGGTCTCGCCACGACGCCGGACAAGGGGCAGATGCAGTCTGGCGAGACGCGCATCCACAGGATCCGGCTCGAGGCGTTCGTGCGGCTCGAGGCGCTGGCGCATCGCGACGATCCGGTCGATCGGCAGCAAGCAGTGCAGCGACTGATCGTGGAGCTCGGCGCGGACAACAAGCGTGATGGGATCGTCCGGACATCCCGGGATCAGGCGACGCAGCACGGTCGCGAGGGCGACTTCGAGCGGTGGGGCGGATATGCGCCGGATGGCTGTGTCGGATGGATCGCGCCTTGCCCCTTGCTGCAGCGGTGCCGAGACGTAGTAGCGATAGAGCCTGCCACCCCGCCCATAAGAGAAGGTCGGCGACATCGGCCGACCATCCGCATCGAAGAGGCGCCCGGCCAGAGGGGCATTCGCCTTTTGCTCCCGCTTCGATGCCCGGCGGCGGGTGTTCGCGTCGAGGCGCGCCTGGACGGCCTCGAAGAGATCGGCATCGACGATGGCCTGGTGTCGGCCCGGATGCACCCTCCCCTTGTGGACGATCATGCCGCGATAGATCCTATTCCGCAGCAGGTGAAAGAGCGCGCCACGGCTGAACGGCCGGCTGCCGGATAGTCGACCCGCCCGCGTCACCCGCCGCTTCGAACGGATGCCCCGATCCTCAAGCCATCGCTGCAGCGCGTGCACCGAGCCGAGGTCGACATAGGCTCGGAAGATGGTGCGCACGATCTCGGCTTCTTCCTGGTTGACCGCCAGGGCGCGCGCGTCATTCTCAGGCGGCTCGTAGCCAAGCGGCACAGTGCCCCCCATCCACATGCCCTTGGCCTTGGAGGCCGCAATCTTGTCGCGGATGCGCTCGCCCGTCACCTCGCGCTCGAACTGCGCGAAGGACAACAGCACGTTCAGTGTCAGGCGGCCCATGCTGGTCGTGGTGTTGAAGGCCTGGGTGACGCTGACGAAGCTGACCCGGCGGCGATCGAAGATCTCGATCATGCGTGCGAAGTCGGCCAAGGACCGGGTCAGGCGGTCAATCTTGTAGACGACGATGACGTCGACCTTGCCGGCCTCGATGTCGCAGAGAAGCCGCTTGAGCGCCGGGCGCTCCATGGATGCGCCGGAGAAGCCGCCATCGTCGTAGCGGGTCGCGACCGCTCTCCAACCTTCGCCGGCCTGGCTCTTCACATACGCCGCGCAGGCTTCGCGCTGCGCATCGAGGGAGTTGAACGCCTGCTCGAGGCCTTCCTCGCTGCTCTTCCTCGTATAGAGGGCACAGTGGAGACGGGGTTGGCTCATTTGTCGGATCGGAGGCCGAAGAAACGCGGGCCATTCCAACGCGTGCCCGCGATCGCGGTCGCGGCCGCGGAGAGGCTCTTGAAGAGTTGACCCCCGTGGCGAAACCCCTCTTCTTCGACCGTGACCTGGACTATCCGCCCTTGCCATTCGCGCTGCAGCGTGGTCCCGATCCCGAGCTCGAGACCTTCTGCCTGGACCCGCTGGCGGCGCTTGAGCTTGCGCCGTGTGTCACGATCGAGACCGCCGAGAGCCTCTGCCTGCAGCCGCCAGGCCAGACAATGACGCAACAGCGCAGCCGAGCGCAGCTTCGGCGGGACACCGTAGCGGTTGCGCCAAACCTCTCGAAGCCCTTCGAGACCAAGGGGCGTGAGCGCCTCGATCTCGTCCGCAAGCGGCGCCTCGCCGGTCATGTCACCGGTTCCTCGATGCGGTAGCGCCGCTGGCCCCCTTCTTTCTCGGACCGGATGACGTGGCCCTTGCGTCGCAGTGCGCCGGCGAGCCCGCCTCGAACCGAATGGGGCTGCCAGCCCGTTGCCTTACAGAGTTCGGCGATGGTCGCGCCGCCCGGGGCACTGAGATGGGCGATGAGAAGCGCGAGCTTCGTGGTCCCCGGCGGCTTCGGAGCTGTCGCCTTTGAGTTCTTGCGGTTGGTTATCCCTTCCATTTATTCCATCGTGCCTCCCAACGACGGCTCGGCTCTCCGGCACGGACATCATTTTGAGCCAGTGGATTTTGTAATCGACCAGGGGCGCGGTCATCACGATGCTTATTCCGCCGGATCGTGCCAGCGAACCTATGCAAGGGCATGCGGATGCCGGCAGCGTCCACGTTGCCACAGAGAGGAATTGATCGAATCCGAGCCGGGGTGGTCAGGCCGCGAGGCGTTCGTAACGATGATGCAGACCGCCGACCTTGGGCAAGGAAACGACCGTTCCGGACCCGGCCGGCTGAACGGGTCGTCCATCCGGTGTGTCCTTGCCGAGCGACAAGTGGGTCCTTGAACCGTGATAATAGTCGAGGTATGAGCCAAGAATGCGCCGCAAATGCCGCTCGTTGAGGATGATCGAATGGTCCAGGCATTCGCGCCTCACGCTGCCGATCAGGCGTTCCACATACGGATTTTGCCACGGGCTCCGTGGCGCCGTAACGACCTCTTCCACGCCCATCGCCGTCACGGTCGAGCGGAACGATTGCCCGTATGCGCCGTCCCGGTCGCGGATCAGGTACCGCGGCGCCGTGCCCCACGGGAATGCCTCTCGGATCTGCTGTGCGACCCACGCCATCGTCGGGTTCGCCGTTACACCGAAATGCACGATCTGGCGGCGCTCGTGGTGGAGCACGATGAACCCGAACAGGAGGTGGAACGTGGCCGTGGGGACCACGAAGAAATCGATCGACGCCAGGCAATCGGCGTGATTTGTAAGGAATGTCCGCCACGACTGCGATGGCGGCGATGGGTAACGGACCATGTATTTCGAGACGGCGGCCTGGGAGATGGAAAAGCCAAGCTTCAAAAGCTCGCCATGGATCCGAGGTGCGCCCCACCGTGTGTTCTCCCGCGACATCCGTCGGACCAGATGGCGGATCTCCCTCGACACCGGTGGTCGGCCCGGCTTTCTCCGCCGCGACTTCCATGTCCAGAAAAGCCTGAACCCCTTGCGGTGCCAACCGATGACGGTCTCGGGCCTGACGATTACCAGGGCGTGGCGCCAGCCAGGCCATAGGCAAGACAGGATGACCCAGAAAACCCTATCTGCCTTCCGAAGCGATGGTCGGGGCCTTTGCCGTTTCAGGACAGCTACCTGGATCGTGTCCCGGCAGGTGGTGTAAGAGCGTTGCGCTCTACGCGGCTCCCGGCGGGTAGGGCCGGGACGTTCAGGCTGCCACGGTGGGCAGCGTGATGGGGACACCATCGCCCAGCGGAGCGATGGATTCCAGCGTCATGTATCTCCTTGAGACGGCCCACTCGTCGTTCTGCTCGAGAAGGATGGCGCCGACGAGCCGTGTGATGGCGTCTTCGTTGGGAAAGATGCCGACGACGTTGGTGCGGCGCTTGACCTCGGCATGGAGCCGTTCGATCGGGTTGGTCGAATGCAACTTCTGGCGGTGCTCCTTGGGGAAGCTCATGTAGGCGAGGACGTCGTGCTCGGCTTCGTCCATCAGGGCGGCGAGCTTGGGGACCTTGGGCCTGAGCTGGTCGGCGACCTGACGCCACTGGACCTTCGCGCTGTCGGCGTCCTCCTGGGCGAAGGCGGTGGCGACGAAGGCGGAGACGACGCGCCGGCCCTGCTTGCCGGCATGGGCCAGCAGGTTGCGGGCGAAGTGCACGCGGCATCTTTGCCAGGTGGCGCCGAGGATCCGGGTCGCGGCGGCCTTCAGGCCCTTGTGGTCGTCGGAGATCACCAGCTTCACGCCGCGCAGCCCGCGCCGGGCCAGCGAGCGCAGGAACTCAGTCCAGAAGGTCTCGGCCTCCGACGCGCCGATCGCCATGCCCAGGACCTCGCGGCGGCCTTGGTCGTTGACGGCCACAGCCACGGTCACCGCGACCGAGACGATGCGTCCGGTCTGGCGCACCTTCACATAAGTCGCATCCAGCCACAGATAGGGCCAGTCGCCCTCCAGCGGTCGATCAAGGAAGCCGTTGACCTTATCGTCGATCTCGCCGCACAGCCTGGAGACCTGGCTCTTGGAGACGCCCGACATCCCCATCGCCTGAACCAGATCGTCGACCGAGCGGGTCGACACGCCCTGGATGTAGGCCTCCTGGATCACCGCAGCCAGCGCCTTCTCGGCCATCCGCCGCGGCTCCAGGAAGCCGGGGAAGTAGCTCCCCTTCCTCAGCTTCGGGATCTTCAACTCGACCGTGCCGGCCCGGGTCTCCCAGGACCGGTCGCGGTAGCCGTTGCGGTGGGTGATACGATCCGCCGAGCGCTCGCCGTGAGCGGCGCCGGTCAGGCCCTCGACCTCCAGTGCCATCAGCCGCTCGGCCGTGAAGCCGATCATCTCGCGAAGCAGATCGGCATCGGAGCTCTTCTCCAAAAGCGCGCGTAGGGTCATCATGTCCTGGGTCATCGTGGTTCTCCTTCGGGTCAGGTTGGTTCGCACTAGCCCAACCCTAAACCGGAACCGCGATGGCCTCCGCTGTGGATAGCCGGCTTGCCTACGCCAGACTCTCGGCGGTCGCTACGGCAAGCCGCCTACCCACAGCTACCAGAGGCTCCAACAACTCCTACACCACGTCCTGGGACACGACCGCTACCTGCTGTCGCAGGGCAAGGATTTCTGTGTGGAGCGCTGCGCGGTCCGCGAAGATTTCGATGATCTTATGCATGCCGGAAAGGGTATCCGGTGGTGATGCAAAATTCCAAGGTTTCTGCGATAGATGGAATAATACCATCGGGCATTGAATGAGACTCGTTTAGGGGATTCCCAATCGGTCAAAAGTCTGAATCAATGAGGCGAACGGCTTTGGAGGTTCGCCATGAGCAGAGCGGTTTCGTTACGCGCGGATTTTGATGGTCCGCGTTTGCGTCGATTGGCCAAGGCATCGAAGGATGCGGGCCAGAGCCGGCGTCTTCTTGCGCTGGCGGTGATCTACGATGATGGGGGCCGGCGTACGGACGCGGCTCGGCTCGGCGATGTCGGGCTTCAAGTCATCCGCGACTGGGTTCTTCGGTTCAACGCCAAAGGGCCGGATGGTCTGATTGACGGCAAGGCGACGGGCAAGCCGCGCAAGCTCGACGATGCGCAACGCCAGGCTCTTGCCCGGCTCGTCGAGGACGGGCCGATCCCGGCGATCCACGGCGTTGTGCGCTGGCGCCGGAAGGACTTGGCGCTTTGGATATTCGAGGAGTTTGGCATCTCGCTTGAGGAGTCGAGCGTAGGCCGCGAGCTGCGGGCGCTGGGGTTCAGCAAGATATCGGCGCGGCCGCGGCACAAGGGGCAGAACGAGTTCGCGGTCGAGGATTTTAAAAAAACTTCGCGGCCGAGCTGGAAGAGATCCGCACCGGCCTTCCAGCCGACACCGCCATAGAGATCTGGTGGCAGGACGAGGCCCGGGTCGGCCAGAAAACCAAGCTCACGCGGCGCTGGGCGAGACGCGGCAGCCGGCCCACGGCGGCCAAGGACCAACGTACGAAGTCGGCCTATATCTTTGGCGCCATCTGTCCCCAACGCGGCGTCGGCGCGGGCCTCGTCCTGCCCCGCTGCAACACCAAGGCCATGCAATGGCACCTCGATGAAATCTCGTCCCAGGTGGCGTCGGGCGCCCACGCCGTGCTCATCCTCGATCGGGCCGGATGGCACACCACCGGCAAGCTCGAAGTCCCAGCCAACATCACGCTGCTGCCCTTGCCGCCGAGGGCGCCCGAGCTGAACCCCGTGGAGAACATTTGGCAGTTCATGCGCGACAACTGGCTGTCCAACCGGATCTTCAAGTCATACGACGATATCGTCGCCATCTGTTGCCAAGCCTGGAACAAGCTCATCGACCAGCCGTGGAAGATCATGTCCATCGGTCTGAGGAAATGGGCGCATGGGTTCTGATTAATGCTCGTTAGTATAAATGGGAGGGACAGGTCGCCTTTCCCGACCTCTGGCGGGCGTCAGGGCCGCTTGACGATGTCGGGCATCGCCTGCGCGGCCCTTCCTACCCAGAGATCGGGAAAGGCGATCCTATGGACCACCAAATTATGATCCAGGACACTAGGTTTACATCCTTGGCCGCTGGTTACCCGCATCGTAGGGAGAGTCCGCGATCACCGTCGCCCGTCTCCGCTCCCCGAGAACCGCGACCTCCAGCTCTCTTCCTTCGAGCGCGTGGTCAAAATCCAAATAGGCCATGGACAGGCAGTGCCCGAAGTGGTGGGAGCTGGCACCGGAGGTGACGCGCCCGACGAGAGTGCCGTTGCTGTACACACACTCGTTCGAATAGGCATCGGCGTCCACGGTCTCGACCTTGAGCGTCACCAGGCGGCGCATTAGACCCTGTTGCTTTTGCCGCAAGAGGGCCTCTCGTCCGATGAACCCTTCCTTGTCGAACTTCAGGAAGCGGTCGAGGCCGCTTTCCAAGGCCGTGTGCTCGACGTTCATGTCGCGATACATCGCCCGGTAGGATTTTTCGAGCCTCAGCGACTCGATCGCACGGTTGCCGACAAGTTGCAGGCCATGAGGCTCACCGGCTTTCAGCAACTCATCCAACAAACGGGATTGATGGCAGATCGGATGATAGAGCTCCCAACCGAGCTCGCCTTCATAGCTGAGGCGCAGCATACGTACGTCCGAGGCCAGGCCAACCGTTGCGCTGCGCGCCGTCAGCCAAGGGAAGGAATCGTTGGAGAGGTCCGCATCCGTGATGGGCTGTAAGACCTCGCGTGCCGCCGGTCCGACAACGTTGAAGCAACCGCGTTCCAGCGTCGCGTTGCGCAAGCTGACGCCGCCGTCCTTCGGCAGCAGCTTTCCGAGCAGGTCGAAATCGTGGCGTTCGCCGCGCGGCGTCCCGACCAGATAGAAGAGGTCCTCGCCGAGCCTGGTCACCGTAAACTCGCAGAGCACGCCGCCTCGGGGCGCCAGCAGGTGGCAAAGCGACAGGCGTCCCGGCACCTTCGGCACGCGGTTGGCCAGGATCCGATCGAGCCAAGCCTCCGCACCCGGCCCGGATACCTCGTACTTGCCCATCGGCGTCATTTCCAAGAGTCCGGCTTTTTCGCGGACGGCACGCGCCTCCTCGCCGACATAGGGGAAAGAGTTGAAGACTCGGTAGCTGTATATGTCCTTCGCCTCGACGCCCTCCGGGGCGTACCACAGCGGCACCTCCCAGCCGTAGACCGCTCCCCAGACCGCCCCACTGCGCGACAAGCGATCGTAACAGGGCGGCGTTTTCGCGGGGCGCGCGGCCGGCCATTCGTGGCCGGGATAGTGAATGCCGAAGTTATGACCGAAGGTTTCTCGGGCCTTCTTGCCGACCCAGGTCTTGTTCGCGTAATCGCCGAACCGCCGGGGATCGATCTCCGAGAGGTCGATGCTCGGCTCGCCCTCCGTCATCCACTCCGCGAGATAGTGCCCGATACCGCCGCCCATCAAGATGCCGCTCGGGTTTCCCTCGGCCAGCCAGAGGTTGCGGCGCCCCCATGCGGGCCCTACAAGCGCCAAGTTGTCGGGCGAAACGCAAATGGGGCCGCGCACGTTGGTCTTGATGCCCAGGGTCCGCATCACCGGAACCAATTCAGTCGCCGCCTGCCAGTTGACCTCGACGGCCTCGAAGTTCTCTGGCAAAAGATCGGCACCGAACCCTTCCGGCACCCCATCGTAGGCAAAGAACTCCAGCTTCTCAGGGGTCTCGTAGGGCCCGAACATGAAGCTCTCGCGCTCCTCGCGGATATAGCCGTTGATCGTCTCGTCCCGCAGTATGGGCATTTCCGGCAGGCCCTGGGCGCGCCGCTCCACGAGCTCCGCCACCGGCTCGGTCACCCAATACTGGTGCAGAAGCGGAGTCGCGGGGATTCGCAGGCCCAGCATCCTCGCGGTGTGGTGGATGTAGTTGCCGGTGGCCGTGACCAGGTGCTCGCAAACGATGTCGCCTCGCCCGGTCTTGACCTTCCACTCGCCGCCTGGAAGCTGTTCGTAGCCCGTCACCTCGGTATTGCGGTGGATGGTAGCGCCCAGATCGCGCGCCCCCTTGGCCAGCGCCATAGTGACATCGGCCGGCGCGATATGCCCATCGTCCGGGTGATAGAGCCCGCCCAGCATTGCCTTATGGTCGGCCAGAAAGGGCCAGAGGTCGCGGACTTGCGAGGGCGACAGGATCTCCGCGCGCACACCTTGAGCCTCGGCGATCGACGCATAACTGAGGTACTCATCCATGCGGTCGGCCGAGTTGGCGACGCGCAGCTGGCCGCATTTGTGCCAGCCGACCGCCTGTCCCGTCTCCGCCTCCAGTCCCTCGTAGATCTCGATGGTCTTGGAAATCAGCCGGCCTATGTTGTGGCTGAAGCTATAAAGCGGAATAAGACCCGCGGCGTGCCAGGTCGATCCGGCGGTCAGCTCGGTGCGCTCCAGAAGGACGGAATCGGTCCAGCCCCGCTTGGCAAGGCTGTACAGGATGTTGGCGCCGCCACACCCGCCACCAACGACGACCACACGAGCGTGAGACTGCATTCGACACATCCTCCAGTTAACAGGTGCGATAGTTCGAAACGTGAGGTTTAGCGCGAAGCCGTCGACCGCGTGCGCTGATCCTCTCCAATCGTCGCGCCATGTCGCAATTCCAGGTCCGCCTGATCGCTCCGCGATGCGGCGGCTCTGGCGACGCTCAAACGCCGCACAGGCCCAATTTCCATCCCGCCCGAATGTGGCTCATTCAGACTGAATGGGTTTAGCACCGAGACCGTAGGGCGGCTTCCTGTAGAATCCTCCTCTTTTGAAACCCTCAGATGCGGTAGACCCGCTTGCGCTCGGGGATGAGCCCCTGAGGGCGAAACATCATCGCGCCCATGATCAAGAGGCCGATCAGGACGAAGCGGAGCGGAGCGATCACTGTTGCGTCGATATCGACGATGTGCGTGAGGAACCGTGAGCCGACGAACAAGGTCTGGATGAAGACGGTGCCCGCGACGACGCCCAGCAGGTTTCCGCGCCCCCCCACGACGACCATAGCCCAGATGATGAAGGTCTCGATGGGCAGGCCGTCGTCGGGGCTTATGTAGCTGTTGAGGAGCGCGTAAAAGGACCCGCCAAGGCCGCCGATGGCGCCGCCGATCGCCATGGTTTCCAGTTTGAAGAGCAGAACGTTCTTTCCGAGAGCGAGCGGCAGCCGGTCGCCCTCGCGGATCATGCGGATGACCCGGCCGAAGGGGGAAAGCCAAATCACCCTCAAGACCAGGATGACGAATAACGTGCATACGACGACCGTAAGACTGAAATACGGGATGGTGATCAGCACCGAGAGGCCGTTGGCGCCGTCGGCCAGCCAGCGCTCGTTCAGGAAGACGAGCCGGATCAGTTCGGCGGCGGAAAGGGACAGGATGCCCCAGTAGGTTCCGCCCATGTTTTTCACAGTGAGCGACATGACGACGCCGAGAAGCGCCGCCACGCCCATCGAGATGACGATGCAGACATAAGGGTTTATGCCGGCGTTCGCCGCGATCGCCGTTGCATAGGCGCCGAGCATCATGAACGCGACCTGGCCGAAGTTCATCAAGCCGCACGCGCCGACCTGGAGGTCGAGGCTCATCGCGAGCATGGAGAATATGCATGTCACCGTGACGAGATAGATGCCGAAACCGATCAACTGTTCCATTATCGACGGCCCCAGAGGTTCCTGATTCGTGTCACGAAACGTCTTTCCTTATGATCCCGGTCGGCCGGATCAGGAGAAGCAGAACCACCGCCAGGTAGGTGATCGCCGGTTTGTAGGCCCCGGGAAGATCGAACCGGTCGCCCAGGTCGAGAAGCCCGAACAGATTGATCAGGGGGGCATAGTTGAACGCCAGGCCGAAGTTCTGGGCGAAACCGACGATCAGGGATCCGAGAATCGCGCCGTACACCGAACCGACGCCGCCGATAAGGACGACGCAGAAGATCGGAATGACCAGATTGAACCCAAGGTAGGGATCGACCTGGGTATCCCAGCCGATCAGGATGCCGCCGAGCGCGGCGAACCCGGTGCCGATGAACCAGACCAGGAGAATGACCTTTTGCGTATCGATGGAACACGCCTGGGCAAGATCCACGTTCGCCGCGGTCGCGCGCATGGCCGTGCCGATCCGGGTGTACTGCAAGAGACAATGGAACCCGACCATCGCCGAGACCGCCGTAATCAGGATCCAGATCTGCGGGTTGGTGATGAAGGCCCCGAAAATCTGGTTTCCCGGCAGCACTTCGTAGTCGTAGGTCACGTGCTGGGGACCCCAGATCGCCTGGATGCCGTGGCGAATGGCGATCGCGAGACCCAAGGACGCAATCATCGGCGTGATGTCCCCGCTGTTCGCGATTCTGCGGAAGATGAACCGGTGCAGGGCAATACCGACCGTGCCCAGGATCAAGGTGCTGACAAGGATGGAAAGAGCAAAATTCCATCCGAGCGTAACGTTGAACAGATAGACGAGGTAGGCGCCGAGCACCGCCGACTCGACGTGCGCGAAATTGGCGAACCGGAGGATCGAGAACGTCATGCCCAATCCGATCGCGATCAGCCCGAGTTCGGCCGAGGTGATCAGACTGTTGACGAGCACTTGTACGATGTTCATGGGGCGGGGCTCATGGAGGCCTGCGGCCGACAATTTTTCGAATCGCTTCTCGACATCTGGACGGGAAACGCCGACCGCACGACCCGGCTCGAGCCGAACCGGGTCGTGCGGCCTTTACCAAACCAACGTTGAGAAGGCCGAGATCCCGACTCAGTTGCCGGAATAAAGCGCCTTCAGGTCCTCTTCACTTGGAGCTTCGGCCAGTGGAGTACCGTCGATCGTCGGAACGCCATTGGAGTCCTCGTACCGGAAGATCAGAACGTTGTTCGAGCTTCCCGCCACGAAGTACGGCTGGATCTTCCCGTCCATGAAGGCGGCCTGGGCGTTCTGGTCGCCGTGCTGCATGCCCCAGCGGTTGAAGCCCTTGTCGCCCAGACCCGATACCCCGCTGTAGCGGTAGGCCGCCGGCCACATCGCGTCCCGGATTTCGGTCGAATCCAGGCTGTTCGCCAGGTTCATCGCCGTGGCGACGATCCACACGGCATCGTAGAACGGCGGTGCCCACGCGTCGGTGTAGATCCGGCCGAACTTCTCCTGGAATTTCTCGTTGAAGGCGGCCGCCCGCGTACCGGACGTCGCGTAGCTCAAACCCTTCATGCCAGCTGTGAACTTGGGCGGGAGGGTCGCGAAGGCGCTCAGGTTGTAAGAGTAGAACAACGACATGTCCGTAACGCCCATCTCATAAAGCTGGCGCTGAATGATCTGGGCGTCGTTGTCGTAAATGTCGGTGAGGATGGCATCCGGCTTCGCGGCCAACAGCTTCGTCAGCTCCGCCCGGAAATCCTTCGCTCCCACTTGATAGAGCATGTTGTGGGTCCATTCCACCCCGACTTCCCCCGCCCTCTTCTCGCTGACGGCGGCTCGGTCCTGGCCGATCGGGTTGTTCTGGAAAAGACCGGCGAGGGTCTTGGCTCCCGCGTCCGCCTTTGCGAAATCGACGAGGGCGACCGCCTGTTCGGCGATGCCCGCGGTGTTGAACAGATAGGGTCCGACGGTCTTCAGCTTGTTGGTCGTCGCGTCGGTGACCCAGACGACTTTCTTCTTGTTCAGCACCTGCCCCACGGGCAGGGCGATCGCGCTGGAATAGCCGCCAACCACGACCGGGACCTGATCCACGTCGGCAAGCTTGTTCGCCGCTTCGACGCCGGCTTTCGGCCGCCCTTCGTTGTCTTCGACGATGAGCTCCAGAGGTCGCCCCATGACGCCGCCCGCCGCGTTCACCTCGTCGACGGCGAGCTGCATAGCGCCCAGCCCGTCGTTGCCCGCCACCGCATTCGGGCCGGTCAGCCCGATGATCACGCCGATCTTGATCGGATCGCCTTCGGCGGCGCTGAAGGCGGCCGAGGCGAACCCGACCACACCTAGCGCGATGATTGCCCCGGAAAGGGCTCTTCTCGAGAGAGTGAAACGTTCCATGTCCTGTCCTCCGTTTTCCTTTTTTCCATGTGTTGTTCGGCGGCGCGATCATCAGCCACCGAGATAGGCCTCCCTAATTCTCTGATCAGCGAGGATCGCTTTAGCGGGGCCTTCGAACTCCACTTGACCGGTTACGAAAACATAGCCGCGATCGGAGATCGATAGGGCCCTGCGGACGTTTTGTTCGACGATGACGATGGATGCTCCCTTCGATCCAACGTATTTGATGTGCCCCATGGCCTCGTCCGCCATCTTCGGGGACAGGCCGGCGGACGGCTCGTCGAGGAAGAGGAGCCTCGGCGACGGCATCAGGGCCCGCCCCATGGCGAGCAACTGGCGTTCGCCGCCGCTCAAGGATCCCGCATTCTGGGTGGCACGCTCCCTCAACCTCGGAAACAGGTTGAAGATCTCTTCGATCCTGGTCCGCATCGCCTGTTTGGAAAGGCTGAATCCGCCCATTTCCAGGTTCGCCCGTACGCTGAGCGGCCGGAAGATGTTGAGGAGCTGTGGGATGTAGCCCATGCCAAGCGAGATACGTTGTGTCGGCGAATGGCCGGTGATGTTGTTTCCACGGTATGTGACCCCGCCCTTCGTCGCCTTGAGGTACCCCAGGATTGTTTTGATGAAAGTGCTCTTTCCGCAGCCGTTGGGACCCAGGATCGTGACGATCTCGCCCTCTTCCACGTGAAAATCGACGCCATGGATGATTTCGTTCGCGCCGTAGCCTGAATGCAATGCCGCGACCTGTAAGAGTGCCATGGTTCCTTTCCGACCGGCCCGTCATTGGGCCGACGCGAGGTCCTGTCCCAAATAGATTTCGAGGACTTGCTCGTCGTTCTGAACGACCTCCGGCGTGCCATCCGAAATGACCGCGCCGGCGTCCAGGACATAGACGTGCTCGCAAATTTCGCTCACGACACGCATGTTGTGCTCGACCACCAGCATGGAGATTCCGCGCTCCAGGTTCATGACCTTCAGCGCGTCGAGGATGGTGTTGACGAGGGTGGGGTTCACGCCGGCCGTGGGCTCGTCCAGGAGACAGAGCGTCGCCCCCGACATGAACACGCGTCCGAGATCGAGGAGCTTTCTCTGCCCGCCGGAGAGGTTGCCGGCGTATTCGTTCGCCTCCCGCTCGAGCCCCAGCAACCGGATGACGTCCTTCGCCTTCTCCAGGCTTTCCGCCTCTTCGCGCATGACCCCGCGAAAGCGCAGCATGGATCGCAGGAGCCGGTGTTCTTCCTGGCCCGAAACCGCTGCAAGCAGATTCTCCATGACCGTCATGCGCTCGCCACCTTCCGACAGCTGAAACGTGCGCAGCACTCCCAGGTGGCCGATCTTGTAAGGAGGCAGGGCGTCGATCTCGGCGTTGTTGAATTCAATTCGACCCTGGTCGGCTTTTTGAAAACCGCCGATGATCTCGAACAAGGTGCTTTTTCCCGATCCGTTCGGACCGATCAGTCCGGTGATCTTACCGCGAGCGGCACTGAGACTGACGTCACGCAAGGCCCATAGACCCCCAAAAGCCTTGGAGACGTTCCTGACCTCAAGCAGTGGCTCCGACGCTCCAGGCAAGGGGACCGCATTATCGCCGTTGTACATCGAGCGCGGCTCCCTACACTCCGGCCCGATCCCACGATTTTCCGGGGCCTTCAGTGACGAGAAACTCACATCTCGTCCACTGACGAGGAATTCTTCCAGCCACGCTTCTAGCGCTGGCGAAAGACCGCTGGCCGTCGGAGCTGATCTTCCCTTGTTCGAGAAAGCTTAGTGAGCCATCACCTGGAGAGGATAGTAGATTTAGGACATCATATTGTACGATACGACGTAAGAGACGCAAGAAAGGCGCGATGTGCTGGCGCCGCGGAATGCAGCCGGTGGCACGGCCGGTTCAGGCAATCGCCGGTGAATTGGATTTGCGGCCCGGAGCAGGGGCCTTTCGAGGTTGCGGGGGAACCGCCTCGCTAGGGCGCGTTTCGGTCTCGCGGGACCCGGCCCGCTCCCCCGCCCGGCGCTTGAGGGACCGACACGACCAGGGCGCGCTCTCAAGCGCGTGATCAAAGCCAAGGGCGCGGATGCGCCCGCCCGGCGATTGAGGGATCGACAAGACCTGGGCGAGCGCGTTCAAGCGCTTGGCCTGGGCCGGCCGACCGCGGGAAAGCGACTCAGGTCACCTCGATCACCGGCGCGCCGAGCACGTCCATGCAGGGCTCGACGCCGAGGCCCGGCCGGGCGGAGGCCCGCATGGTGCCGCCGTCCACGACCGGCCCTCCCTCGGCGACCGTGACCGTCGCGTAGTCGTGGAAGGCCGAGGACTGGAAGTGGAAGTCCCGCGGGGTGGAATGCGCGAGATGCGCGATCGCCGCCGTGGTGATCGCGCTGCCCCAGGTATCCTCGATGGTCATGACGATGCCCAGCGAGATGCAGAGGTCGCGGAACTGCCGCGCGCGGGTGATCCCCCCGATGCGGTTGATCTTCAGGTTCACCAGGTCCATGGCGCCGTCGGCGTAGCCGCGCAGCAGCATCTGCAGGCTGTCCATGCATTCGTCCAGGATGATGGGGCGGTCGGTGTGGCGGCGGACGGCGAGGCATTCCTCGTAGGTGAGGCAGGGCTGCTCGATATAGACATCGAGGTCACCCACGGCGTCGACGACGCGCATTGCCGCGTGCTGGCGCCAGCCGGTGTTGGCGTCCGCGCCCAATATGTCGCCGGGCGCCAGCTTGGCCGCGACCTTCCTGATCCGCTCGATGTCCACGGCCGGGTCTTCGCCGACCTTCATCTGGAACTGCGTGAAGCCGAGGGCGTGGTATTCGTCCACCTTGTCCGCCATCTCGTCCGGATCGGCGCGGCCGACGACCTTGAAGAGCTTCACGCTGTCCTGCATCCGGCCGCCCAGCAGCAGGTAGACGGGCTGGTCCACGGCCTTGCCGAGGATGTCCCAGCAGGCCATGTCGATCGCCGACTTCACGTAAGGGTGCCCCTTGAGGAGCCCATCCATGCGGTGGTTGAGCTTGTCCAGCTCGAGCGGGCTTTCCCCGATAAGGTCGGGCGCCAGCTTGGCGATGCCGGCGCGCGCGCCTTCGGCATAGGCCGGCAGATAGGTCGGGCCCAACGGGCAGACCTCGCCCACGCCGGTCACGCCGGCGTCGGTCTCGATGACGACGACCGTGCTGTCGAAGGCGGAAAACGACTGCGAGGCCCATCTGTACGACCCCTCGCGCATCGGCAGGTCCACCTGGTAAACGGCAATTCGGGAAATCTTCACGGGCGCCCCTCTCCCTTGCCTTGTCGCTTTCCGTGAAACCCGGTCGAGGCCCGGGCCACTTCGGGTCCATCGTCGGCAAGCTTCGGTCCTGCAACCCTAGCTATCGGGCGGGCCAGGGCTATCGTATTTGAACATTTGTGAACTGTGAGAGCATGCTTGTGAGGAAGGCATTGTCCCAGCCGGCGCGCTTGAGCTTGCCGCGCATCGAGCCTTGGGAGGGTTCGAGTTGGGCGAGGTTGAGGGCGAGCTTGCGCAGCAAGGCCAGGTTTTGCGGTCCGTGGTCCTTGCGGTTCCTGGCCTGATCTTCGTCGAAGACGACGTCGAGCACCCAGTGGAGTTGGTTTTCGATGCTCCAGTGGCTGCGCACGATGTTGTTGAAGCGGGCGGGCGGGATGGCCTTGCTGAGCAGATAGTAGCGGGTTTCGGTGGTCCTCAGGCAGCCGATCTCGCGGCTGGCGACGACCTTGCCGACGGCCTTGAGGCCGGGCCAGCCGTGGCCGTCCTGAAGCCACGCGATATCGGTGCTGAGACTGGCGCTGCGGGTCTCGATGCGGCCATGGCCCTTGTCGACCTCGGTGGCGCTGTCGAGCGGCGTCTCGGGATCATCGAGGAACAGGCACACGTCGTCCCGCAGGGTGCCTTGATTGGCCTTGAGCGCCAGCACGTAGTCGGCCTTCTGCTCGATCACCCGCTGGGCGATCGTGCGCTGGCAACTCATCGCATCGGCGGTGACGATGCGGCCCTTCAAGGACAACAACGCAAGCAACCGCGGCACGGCGACGATCTCGTTCGATTTGTCGCCGACCGCCAGCTGAGCCAGGACCAGGCGCTGATCGGCCGCCCAGGCGCTGACCAGATGCAGCGGCGAGCCCGCCGAGGCCCGATCGAAGGAGCGCCTGAGGGTCTTGCCGTCGATCGCGACAACCCCCTCACAGGTCTCGGCAAAGCGCTTCATGAAGCCGAGGAACCAAGCGTGGAAGCCATCCGGATCGAGCAGCCGGAACACCCGCGAGAAGGTGTCGTGGCTCGGAATGCCGTGCTCCAGCGTCAAAAACTCTTCCAGAAACCCCCGTTTCGACCGCCCAAACAGCGCCATGTCGGCGCAGGTCTCACCGCCGCACAGCACCGTACACAGCGCAATGATCAGCAACTCGTGCAGCGAATGCCGCTTCGCATTCCCCGTCCGCGGGTCCTCCAGAGCCTCGAATACCTCGACAATCCCGTCCATGGCGCCAGCCTCCAAGCTGTTGGCACCATCTCGTAGAATCCATCAACCCGCCCCAAAGCAAGCCCTTTTTCCTAATGCGATTCCCCTGTCGGGCGGGCGGCCAAATTGTACATTTGGGTCAAAGGGTCGTATGCTTTTCGCTTTTGACCGGCTTACCAAGATGACCGTGGAGCGCGATTACAGCTTCCTCGGGCCGCGCAGGTCCGCCCCGGACGTGGAGCCTTCCCTCAAGGTGGGGATCGCGCCGACCCCGGACTTCACCTTGATGTCGCTGTCCTGCTTCGTCGAGTTCCTGCGCCACGCCGCCGACGAAAGCGATCACAGCCGCCGGGTCTACTGCGACTGGACGCTGCTCTCCCACTCTCTGGAGAAAATTCGCGCGAGCTGCGGATTCGCGATCGAGCCGACCGGGCTGTTCGGCGATCCGCGGGACTTCGACTATGTGGTGGTGCACGGCGGAATCCTGCATTCCCGGGAGCCCATACCGCAGGCGTTCTACGACTTTGTTCTGAAGGCGCACGACGCGAAGGTGCCCATCATCGGCCTCTGCTCCGGACAGTTCGTGCTGGCCGAGCTCGGCTTGCTGTCCGGCCGGCGCTGTGCCGTCCACTTTTCCCACGAGGCCGCCATGCGGTCGCGGTTCCCGGACGTGATCCCGGTCACCGACATGCCGGTGGTGCACGACGATCCCTTCATCACCTGTCCGGGCGGGCTGGCGGCGATCAACCTCGCCATGTCGCTGGTCGGTCAGCATTGCGGCAAGGCGCGCGTGCACAAGGTGCTGCACTACTTTCTGGCCGACCGCGGTTTCGACGAGATGCGCAGCTCGGTCGCCGACGAGGACGAGTTGGGCCTCAGCTGTCCGGACCGCCGGGTCGCCAATGCCATCGGCCTAATGCGCCAGCAGGTCTTCGATACCTGCCGGGTGGAGGACATCGCCTATCAGGTGGGCACGACCAAGCGCGGGCTCACGCGCCTCTTCAACCGGCACCTCAGGTCGCCGCCGGGACAGTATTGGCGGAACATGCGGCTCAATTCGGCGCACTGGATGATCGTAAACTCGGACCGTTCGGTCACCCAGATCGCCTATGAATGCGGCTTCACCGACAGCTCCCACCTGATCCGCTGGTTCAAGCGGCGCTACGATACCACGCCGGCGAGGCTGCGGCGGCTGCGCAGCGACATAGGCGTGCATTAGGAGCGTGCCTTAGGGGCGTGCATTAGTTTGGGACGCGCGCCGGTCGCGCGGAACCGGCCTCTCCCCGCCCGGCAGGAGGCGCTGCGGTGCGCCAAATCGCCAGGTCTGCCTTGCCTGACTTTGTCCCAAATCTACAATTCGTCCGCGGCCCGGATCGGCCATGCTCGATTCCCGGCCGCCGGGCGACGGCGTGATCCACGAGAGCGGCCCGGCCGGGGAGCGGATCGGCAATCCGCGGAAACAAAGGACGCGTGAGTTCCTCGGCAAGATCATGTAGATCGGGGGAGCCCGCCACCGGCGTTTCGCGAGGGCGGCCGGGATCGGAACACGAGGTCCGAGATGAAATGGATATCCGCCGAGGAGGTCGATGCGGTCCTGCGCTGGCCCGTGGCCGTGGAGGCGCTTCGCGCCGGACACCTGGGAGAGCGCCCGGTCCTCCGGGACATCCTTCTCCAGCATGAACGAAGGAGCCTCTTCAACCGCGCCGCCATACTGCCCGCTATCGGCGCCGGCGTGAAGGTCGCGGCGGTCTTTCCCGAGAAGCCGAGCTGGTCGCCGCCGCAGCCCTCCGAACAGGCGGTCTTCCTACTCGTCGACCCCGACCGCTGGACCTTTAAGGCCATGATCGACGGGGCCGCGATCACCCGCTGGAAGACCGCGGCGGATTCGGCGCTGGCGTCCCGCATTCTGTCCCGCGAGGGTTCCAGACGGCTCCTGATGATCGGCGCCGGCACGATCGCCCCGTCCCTGATCGAGGCGCACCTCTTCGTGCGCCGGGCCATCGAGGAAGTCACCGTCTGGAACCGCACGCGATCCCGCGCCAAGGCGCTGGTCGAATCGCTTGCGCGAGAGGGAGTGCGGGTAACGGTATCGGATGATCTCGGATCGTCTATTGCATCGGCGGACATCATCACCAGCGCAACCGGTGCGCCCGAACCGATCATCGACGGCCATCGCCTGAGACCCGGCGCGCACGTCGATCTGGTCGGCGCGTTCTCACCGACGATGCGCGAGGCCGACGACGAGACGATCCAACGGGCTTCGATCTATGTCGATTGCTACGATACGGCGTTGCACGACATCGGCGAACTCGCCGTGCCGCTGAGTCAGGGCTTGATACATAGGGAGGATGTTCGCGCCGATCTCTTCGAGCTGGTGCAGTCTGATCCGGTGGAACGCGGGCTGGACGAAATAACAGTCTATAAGAATGGAGGCGGCGCGCATCTCGACCTCATGATCGCCGCGGAGGTCTACCGGCGGGCTAGCGACTCCGGGCCGCTGGGGGCCGAGGCGAGCCGATAGCCTCTCGTGGTTGGCGAGGGTCTGGAGTGACCCCCTAAAAGTGGTCCAGATTTGTTAAGAGAGTTTGGCGCATTTTGCCTGTCCCTTCCATTTATTCCATCGTGCCTCCCAACGACGGCTCGGCTCTCCGGCACGGACATCATTTTGAGCCAGTGGATTTTGTAATCGACCATGGGCGCGGTCATCACGATGCTTATTCCGCCGGATCGTGCCAGCGAACCTATGCAAGGGCATGCGGATGCCGGCAGCGTCCACGTTGCCACAGAGAGACATTGATCGAATCCGAGCGGGGGTGGTCAGGCCGCGAGGCGTTCGTAACGATGATGCAGACCGCCGACCTTGGGCAAGGAAACGACCGTTCCGGACCCGGCCGGCTGAACGGGTCGTCCATCCGGTGTGTCCTTGCCGAGTGACAAGTGGGTCCTTGAACCGTGATAATAGTCGAAGTATGAGCCAAGAATGCGCCGCAAATGCCGCTCGTTGAGGATGATCGAATGGTCCAGGCATTCGCGCCTCACGCTGCCGATCAGGCGTTCCACATACGGATTTTGCCACGGGCTCCGTGGCGCCGTAACGACCTCTTCCACGCCCATCGCCGTCACGGTCGAGCGGAACGATTGCCCGTATGCGCCGTCCCGGTCGCGGATCAGGTACCGCGGCGCCGTGCCCCACGGGAATGCCTCTCGGATCTGCTGTGCGACCCACGCCATCGTCGGGTTCGCCGTGACACCGAAATGCACGATCTGGCGGCGCTCGTGGTGGAGCACGATGAACCCGAACAGGAGGTGGAACGTGGCCGTGGGGACCACGAAGAAATCGATCGACGCCAGGCAATCGGCGTGATTTGTAAGGAATGTCCGCCACGATTGCGATGGCGGCGATGGATAACGGACCATGTATTTCGAGACGGCGGCCTGGGAGATGGAAAAGCCAAGCTTCAAAAGCTCGCCATGGATCCGAGGTGCGCCGGCTGGCGGGACGGCGCGCTCCAGCCCCACGGCGCGCACGGCGTGCCCCCGAGGCCGGAACGGCTCCAGGTCCTCGGCCGTACGCCGGGCGACGAAGCCGGTGCGGCAGCGACCTGGAAAACGCTCAGGGAAGGCGTTCAGGGACGTCGAGGCCAAGCCAGGAGGTCGCCCGACCTTGAAAAGCGGACCAAGGCTGCATAGCGTGCTCAATCAACAATGCCTCCTGAGCGAATTTCAACAAGAGGCCGGATATCCCCATCTGGACCGGTACGCACGCAAAAGGGATTTTGATAATGCGTAAGTTGCAAGGCTTGGTGCTTGCTTTCATGGTGTTCGCCTTCGTAGTGCCCGCGATTGCCGCTGACAGCGGTGCTTTGAAATCGGGGCCGGCAGGTGCGGTTGAGATCAAGCCTGGTCAGCCCATCGAAATACGCGCGCTTCTCTCCGATACGGTCGTGCCGTCCGTGTCCCCTCTCGTTCAAGCTGCCATAGAGATGGCGATCAAGGACTTCGGCTCGATCAACGGACACCCAGTCTCCTTGGAAACCCTCGACGAGATGTGCTCGGGCGAAGGCGGGCGCGCGACGGCTGAGGCTGTCGTTGCCGACGTGCAGGTCGTGGGCGTCATCGGTACCCTGTGCTCCGGTGCAGCGGTGGAGGCATCGCCTGTCATCAGCGCGGCGGGTCTGTCGATGATATCGCCGTCCAACACATCGCCCGTGCTCACCTCCGACCTCGCCGGAAATGCCGGCCCGCACTACCACCAGGGTTACTACCGTGTAACGGACAACGACCTCATCGAGGCGAGCATCGTTGCGAAATTCAGCTACGAGGAACTGGGGCTGCGCACGATGGTGACGATTCACGATGGCGACGCATACACGAGCGCCATCTCGAACGCTTTTGCTACTTCATTCGGCGCGCTTGGCGGCGCGGTTCCGGTCGTCGCTCAGATAACAAAGGGCCAGACTGACTTGGCCGCGGTTCTCGCCCAATTCGACGCAGCCGACCCCGAGGGTGTGTTTGTCCCGCTCTTTCCGACAGAGGCAATGTCGCTGATCCAACAGGCGGCCCGGTTCGACGGTTTGCAAGGCGTGACGGTGATCGGCGCCGCCGCCGCATTGGTGACGGAGGTCCTCGCGTTGCCGGAGTCGGAAGGCGCTTATTTCATGAGCCCCGATCTCGGCGACAGCACGAACGTGAATCAAGCGACAGGCAGAAGCGCCGCCGATGTGCTGACGGAGTTCGAGGCCACTTACGGAGGGCCTCCATCGTCCCGGTACTGGGCGCACGGCTACGACGCCGCGACGTTGCTCCTCGCAGCTATCAAGCAGGTTGCAGTTGTGGACGGAGATGCCCTGTACATCGACCGTGCGGCGCTTCGTGATGTGTTGGATGGCACCGCGGACTTCCAAGGCATCATCGGCCCGATTACCTGCGATGAGTTCGGGGACTGCGGTACGGGTCGCAGCGTGGTACATCTGCACATGGATTCCGGCGTCACAGACCCTTCACTCCTGCCCATTGTGTACAAGGGGGAGCGTGATTGATCGTTCTGCGAGAAGTACGGAATGACCGAACTCGACTCCGATCCGATCTTTGACGCACCAGCCCGGAGGATCCTGAACCAACGCCGGCAGGCGTGCTCCAACACGGCTTCCGCCACCGGCCTGCACAGGTATGATCGGCCCGGCTCGACGCGCGCGATGATCCGAGCAGCCTCCATGAGTTACGGGCGACCGGCGGCGGTAGACGTGGCGATGACCGCGATCCCGCTGGGGAACCGGCTCGCGGCGCGACGAGTGGCTCGTGGCCGACAGAACGGCGCAAGGTGACGGCAGCCGGCGTATCTACACCTGGCCGCCGCGTTTCCGCCGTCGCGTGATCGTCCTCGATCCCCGCACCGGCAGCCGGAACCCAGCGAGTAGCCCACGGACATCGCCAACGGGCTTTGTCAAGTTGACCGGATTCACTCCGAAATCTCGGTTCATTATCGGTGGCTGCTCTACGCAATTTCAATGGCTTAGCCTCATGGAGAAATGCCGAAAACAGCCTACGATCAGTTAATACCATCGGGCATTGAATGAGACTCGTTTAGGGGATTCCCAATCGGTCAAAAGTCTGAATCAATGAGGCGAACGGCTTTGGAGGTTCGCCATGAGCAGAGCGGTTTCGTTACGCGCGGATTTTGATGGTCCTGGCGTTTGCGTCGATTGGCCAAGGCGGGGTCGAAGGATGCGGGCCAGAGCCGGCGGCTTCTTGCGCTGGCGGTGATCTACGATGGGGGCCGGCGTACGGACGCGGCTGCGGCTCGGCGATGTCGGGCTTCAAGTCATCCGCGACTGGGTTCTTCGGTTCAACGCCAAAGGGCCGGATGGTCTGATTGACGGCAAGGCGACGGGCAAGCCGCGCAAGCTCGATGACATGCGCAACGCCAGGCTCTTGCCCGGCTTCGTCGAGGACGGGCCGATCCCGGCGATCCACGGCGTTCGTGCGCTGGCGCCGGAAGGACTTGGCGCTTTGGATATTCGAGGAGTTTGGCATCTCGCGTTGAGGAGTCGAGCGTAGGCCGCGAAGCTGCGGGCGCTGGGGTTCAGCAAGATATCGGCGCGGCCAACGGCACAAGGGGCAGAACGAGTTCGCGGTCGAGGATTTTAAAAAAACTTCGCGGCCGAGCTGGAAGAGATCCGCAGCCGGCCTGGCCCGGCCGACACCGCCATAGAGATCTGGTGGCAGGACGAGGCCCGGGTCGGCCAGAAAACCAAGCTCACGCGGCACTGGGCGAGACGCGGCAGCCGGCCCACGGCGGCCAAGGACCAACGTACGAAGTCGGCCTATATCTTTGGCGCCATCTGTCCCCAACGCGGCGTCGGCGCGGGCCTCGTCCTGCCCCGCTGCAACACCAAGGCCATGCAATGGCACTCTCGATGAAATCTCGTCCCAGGTGGCGTCGGGCGCCCACGCCGTGCTCATCCTCGATCGGGCCGGATGGCACACCACCGGCAAGCTCGAAGTCCCGGCCAACATCACGCTGCTGCCCTTGCCGCCGAGGGCGCCCGAGCTGAACCCCGTGGAAAACATTTGGCAGTTCATGCGCGACAACTGGCTGTCCAACCGGATCTTCAAGTCATACGACGATATCGTCGCCATCTGTTGCCAAGCCTGGAACAAGCTCATCGACCAGCCGTGGAAGATCGTGTCCATCGACGTCTGAGGAAATGGGCGCATGGGTTCTGATTAATGCTCGTTGGTATAACTTGACAATGCCCCGGCGAGTCCTCTCAAGAAGCAGCGGCCTCGACACGGCCGCAGCTATGGCTGAATCTTGGTGACGGTATGGGTCAGGCGGCGGCTTGCGGTTGTTGCCTGACGGCTTCGATGCCGTCGATGAACTTTACACCGACGATCAGCTTGGGCAACTGGTTGTGTCCGTCGAGGCGGCGCCAACTGTTTTGTGCCCCCTGGGTGAGCTTGAAGACCATGGCGAGCGCCGTCTTGTTGGAGAGGCATCCCTTGGATCGCACGGTACGGTGTCGCACGGTGGCGAATGTGCTTTCGATGGGGTTGGTTGTCCGCAGGTGCTTCCAATGCTCGGCGGGAAAGTCGTAGAACGCCAGCAGCGTTTCGCGATCCTTGGCCAGGCATGCAGCCGCCTTTTCGTATTTGACGGCGTAGGTCTCGATGAAGGTGTCGAAGGCGTTGTCTGCGTCGCTCCTGGTCTCGGCCATCCAGATGTCCTGGAGAGCACGCTTTGCCTTCGATTGCTGGCTCTTGGGCAGCTTGTTCAAGACGTTCGCGGTCTTGTGCACCCAACAGCGCTGGCCGCGCGTCCGGGACCACACTTCCTCGATCGCCTTCCAGAAGCCGAGCGCGCCGTCGGCGACCGCGAGTTCAGGCCCCATCGCGAGCCCGCGCCGCTTGAGGTCGAGCAGCAGCTCGCGCCATGATTGGGTGCTCTCGCGCACGCCGTCGATGAGGCCGACGAGTTCCTTCTTGCCCTCGGGCGTCGCGCCGATGATGACCAACAGGCATTGCGCGTCGTCCTCGAGCCGGGCCTGCACGTGGATGCCGTCGGCCCAGAAGTAGACGTAGCGCCGGGCCGACAGATCCCGCTTCAGCCAGTGTGCGTGCTCCCCCGCCCAGACTTCGGTGAGCCGCGCGATGGACGAGGCCGAGAGGCCGCCGGCGTCCGGCCCGAGTAAGGCCGCCAGCGCCTCGGTGAAGTCGCCGGTGGAGATGCCCTTGAGGTAGAGGATGGGGATCAGGACCTCGAGGCTCTTCGAGCGCCGCGCATAAGGCGGCAGCAGCGCCGAGGAGAAGCGGATGCGATCGGCGCCCAGCCCCGTGCGGTCGCGGACCCGTGGCCCGCGAACCGCGACCGGGCCGATGCCGGTCATGATCTCGCGTTCCGGCAGATGACCGTGGCGCACCAGCCGTTGGCGGCCTTCATCGGTGCGCTCCTCGGCGTGGCTCCCGAGGAACGCGGCCACCTCGGCCTCGACCGCTTGGGCCAAAAGGGAACGGGCGCCGTTGCGCAGCACCTCGGTCAACGGATCGGAAAACGTCGATGGCTCGGAAAGCTTCAAAACGTTATTGTCGGTCACGGCGTATCACTCCTTTGCTGGAGAAGTGGAGGCTCAATCACCCCCACGATACGCCACCTTAACCCTTCACGCCGTCACCAACTTCTGGCCATAGCTCGACACCGCCTTCCTCGACCGCGTCGCGATAGCGGTCCCCCACAGCACGTATCGCGTGTCGAGGCCCATGACCTGATTCAGTAAGGCCTTCGACACGGCTATGCCGAAGTTCTTCGGCCAGCTTGAGAAGGCCAACTTTGTGACGGATGATTTCTTGATTACTCGTATGAGAACGGCGGTGACGAAATTCGAGTGGCGTCCGACGGAAGCGGCGGGCGTTCTCGGCCTTTCCCAGCCGCGGGCGGAGTAAAACTCTGCCACAGCCTGTCAGCCTTCGATCTTTTTTGAGATGGAAGGCGGGAGGATGTTCTCAGCACCTGATAGTCGATTGGACCTATATCTGCGCGTTCGGGCTGGCCTGCCATGTTGATGGTCTGAGCCAGCGAGAGGCGGCCAAGTCGGTTTGGCATTGCGCGCGAGACGGTGAGGAAGATGCTGCGGCATTCGGAGCACACCGTCGGGATATCGGTCGACGCCAGCCACCGAAACGCCCGAAACTGGCCCCCTTCACGGATATCATCGACCGTATTCTGGAGGAGGACCGAACGGTTCAGCCGCCTAAGCAGCACCACACGGCGAAGATGTCGATAATTCGAAGCGCCAGGCGACGAACATGGCTTCACTGGGGCAAAGAGACCATCGTGAAGGATATCGTCGTTCGGGAACGGCGCCTTCGTCGGCGTGAGATGTTTGTGCCGTTGTCACATCCTCCGGGCCATGCTCGAGCGGACTTTGGCGAGGCGGATGCGATCATCGCCGGCGTCAAGTATCGGGCGCATTTTTTCGTCATGACACTTCCCCACAGCGATGCCTGCTTCGCGGCTCTACCCGGCCGGCGACGACGGAGGCCTGGCTGGACGGGCACAACAGAGCCTTTGTTTTTTTCGGCGGCGTTGCCCCAAGCGATTCAAGGCGACAACGACAAGTGTCTGGTGTCGCGCATCTTGTCAGATGGCACGCGGCAACGAACGCGGTGCGTTCAGCGGGCTGCACGGTCCAAATTACCTCTTCGAGGACCGCTACGGCCGATGTTCCCGGCAGCTTCGCTGGGTAACGACCAAAGGCAATGTGGAGGGGGTGGTCGGCAAAATGCCTTCAATTTGGTCGGAACTTCATGACGCCGCTTCCCCGGTTCGCGAGCTGGGACGCCTTCAATGGCCACCTGGAAGAGCAATGCCGCAACCGGCGTAAGGCAACGTTCCGCCGTGCGCGGCCACCGTGAGAGCATCGAACGGTTTGTGCCAGCACCGTGACCGCGAAGCGTTGAAGAGGCCACTGCCGGCACTGAGAACGGCAGAGCAATAATCCCCCACTGAAGCGGCCGGTCGATCCGGCTGCGGCGGACCAAAATGGGACCGCGTATAGCCTTCTGTCAGGGTTGCTCTGACTGGAAGGCGGGGGGGATGTATCGGGTGGAGTTGTACGCACGGGTTCGGCGGGCGTGTCATGTCGAGGGGATGAGCACCCGCGAGGCCTCGCGGGTGTTTGGTGTAGACCGCAAGACGGTCCGTAAGATGCTGTCGTTCTCGGTGCCGCCAGGGTATCGCCGAAGCGCGCCGCCGAGGCGGCCAAAGCTGGGTCCGTTCACGGGAATCATCGATCGGATCTTGGAAGACGATCGGACCAGCCACCGCAAGCAACGGCACACTGCGAAGCGCATCTTCGACCGCCTCCGGGACGAGTACGGTTTCACGGGCGGCTACACCATCGTGAAGGACTACGTTCGTGAGCAGGGGCTTCGGTCGCGTGAGGTGTTCGTGCCACTCTCCCATTCCCCCGGTCACGCCCAGGCGGACTTCGGCGAAGCGATGGCGGTGATCGGCGGCGCGTTACGGAAGATCCACTTCCTTGCCTTCGACCTTCCCCACAGTGATGGTTGCTTTGTTGCGGCCTATCCGGCGGAGACGACCGAAGCATTCTGCGATGGCCACAACGCGGCGTTTGCCTTCTTCGGCGGCGTCCCCCGATCCATCCTGTACGACAACACCAAGCTGGCGGTTGCCCGGATCCTGGGCGATGGGAAGCGGCAGCGAACGCGCGTCTTCACGGAGCTTCAGTCCCACTATCTGTTCGAGGACAGGTTCGGCCGGCCGGGCAAGGGCAACGACAAGGGCAAGGTCGAGGGACTGGTCGGCTTCATCCGGCGGAACTTCCTGGTCCCCGTCCCGCGTGCCGAGAGCTTCGCGGCCCTCAACGATGCTCTCGCCGAACAGTGCCGCCGGCGCCAGGCGGCGCGGCTGCGGGGCCACAAGGAGACCATCGGCGAGCGTCTCGAGCGGGATCGTCAAGTTCTCTTGCCATTGCCGCCTGCTCCCTATGATGCCTGCGATAAGCGCCCTGGACGGGCGAGTTCGCTGTCGCTGGTGCGTTACCGCAGCAACGACTATTCCGTGCCCGTGGCCTACGGCCACCGTGAGGTGCTCATCCGGGGCTACGTCGATGAGGTGGTGATCAGCTGCGGGGCCGAGGTGATCGCCCGGCACCGCCGGTCCTACGACAGCGAGGACCTGATCTTCGACCCGCTGCATTACCTGCCCTTGATCGAGCAGAAGATCGGCGCCCTCGACCAGGCCGCGCCATTGGCGGGCTGGGACCTGCCCGAGGCCTTCATCACTCTGCGGCGGCTCCTCGAAGCTCGTATGGGCAAGGCAGGCAAGCGCGAGTACGTCCAGGTGCTCCGTCTACTGGAGACCTTCCGGCTCGAGGAGGTCGAGGGTGCGGTCGGCGACGCCCTGCGGCTCGGCGCAATCGGCTTTGATGCGGTGAAGCACCTGGTACTGTGCCGCATCGAGCGGCGGCCGCCCAGGCTCAACCTCGACGTCTATCCGTATCTGCCGCGCGCCCGGGTCGCGATGACGTCCGCCAAGTCGTACATGAGCCTGCTGTCGGGGCTCGGCGCATGACCGACACACCGCAAGTGCTGCTCGCCCACCACCTCGAGACGCTGAAGCTGCCGACCTTCCTGCGCGAGTACGACAAGATCGCCCGGCAGTGCGCCTCGGAAGGCGTCGATCACGTCCGCTACCTGTTGAGACTCGCCGAGCTCGAGCTGATCGACCGCGAGCGCCGCATGGTCGAGCGGCGCATCAAGGCGGCGCGCTTCCCCGTGGTCAAGAGCCTCGACAGCTTCGACTTCAAGGTCATCCCCTCGCTCAACAAGGCGCTGGTCCTGGAGCTGGCCCGCTGCGAGTACATCGAGCGCCGCGAGAACCTCATCGCGCTCGGCAACAGTGGGACCGGCAAGACCCACATCGCCCTCGGTCTCGGCCTGGCGGCCTGCCAGAAGGGCCTCTCGGTCGGCTTCATCACCGCCGCCGCGCTGGTCCACGAACTCATCGAGGCCCGCGATGACAAGCAGCTGCTGAGGTTCCAGAAGAAGCTCGCCACCTACAAGCTTCTGATCGTCGACGAACTCGGCTTCGTGCCGCTGTCGAAGACCGGCGCCGAGCTGTTGTTCGAGGTGTTCAGCCAACGCTACGAGCGGGGCTCGACCCTGGTCACCACCAATCTGCCCTTCGACGAATGGACCGAGGTGTTCGGCTCCGAGCGCCTCACCGGCGCGCTCCTCGATCGCCTCACCCACCACGTCAACATCCTCGAGATGAACGGTGACAGCTACAGGCTCAACCAGAGCCGCAGGCGTCAAACCCCGACTGCTAACTGAACCGACCACCCAGCCCACGCTTGACCCCGTGGGCCCACAGGTCCCTCCCGCGCGCGCCGCCGCGTCAGCCTGTTGAGGGCACGCCGCGTCGCGCGCGGGGCCCTCCCGTGGACTACGGGGACAAGCCCGCAGCCGCCAAGCGGTCCCTTCTTACACCGCCGAGGTGGTCCCTTTTTGCTCCGCCATTGACACTGCCGGTCTATCTCGGCGAAGATAACAAGAGCCTTATCGTCGAGTATCTCGACCTCGGCGGCTCGACCGGCCTCGAACCTGGCCGAACGATCCGCTGACCGACGAGCCCGATCAGCTTCACGGACACCGGCCAGGGAGCGCCAGCCTTGCCGGCCCAGTTCGCGCTCGCGCGCCCGAGCCTCGGACCTGTCTCGAGCCCGGCGGGTCGCGGCGGCAGCCTGCGCCCGGCACCAGCAGCAGGTGGTAAACCCGCTATCAGGCTCGGCGCCGCAAGCGCACAGGCCTACGATCCGGCGGGCCATCTGTCCGATCCGCGAGTGCGGCGGCCGCGACCGGGCAATCGTCATCGCGAACGCGGCCAATTCGGCTCGGCGCCTGTCTTCGTCCCGCTCGATCTCTCTATCGCGCTCAGCTTGACGTGCGGCCCTCAGCTCGGCGATCGCCCGCTTGACGTGCGGACGCCGCCGCATCCAGTACCCCTCGACCTTGGCGACATTCGGCGGCCGGGCGGTATATCCCGCCTCGCGGTACGATCCGGCCGTATTGCCAGTCAGCACATAGGCCCGCACAAACGCGGCTTGCCGCTCATTCAGCGGGGCATGGGCGCGGGCGCGGCGCTTCGCCGCCTTGAGCTCGGCGGCCCTCTCCTCCTCGAGCTGGGCTTGCCGCTTGACGATCTCAGCGCGCCACAGGCGGGCGCCGAGCCGAGTCCGTAGCGTCGAAACTCCTTCGGCATGATCGCCCTCAGACGTCGCCACGGCGCCCGCTTCGCCAGCTTGGCGGCAGACCCTCGCCGATCGGTCTCGTTGCAGCGCCGGCAGGACCGCCAGGGCTTGCCTCGGCGTCAAGCCCCCCATGGGCGCCCGGCCACACCGGCATAGCCCCAGGCTCCTGTATCGAGCCCCTAGTGCTATTCGGTTGGCGAAGTAGTGCCGTTCGCATCGCCGTTCGGCGCCAACGCCCCGCCGTGCCACCTCGCGGCATATCTCCCCGCCGGCGCCCCGGTGCATGCATGGGACGTTGCCGCCGTCGAGCGCACTGCGCTGGCGCTTCCGCGTCGTCACCTGGGGATCGAAAAGCGGGTTAATCATGGCCCAAATTTGGCGCACTGTTGCCATGGGCGAAAGTTGCGCCCTGAGAGCCGCATGAATCGGCGGGATGCAGCGGACTGATAGTCAGTTGACGCGGCGGCTCCACGCGCCAAACTCGCACCGCCGCCGTTTTCGCCATGGGTACCTAGTTCCCAAGCGCCCTGCTGCGCCTGCGGACGATATCGCTCTTTGGAGCTTTGTCACGTCTCCGCCAGGGCGAACAGGTACATGGCCCTCGGCTGTCACCGACCACCATTTTCCTCCACGGATACGCGCGGCGATTCTTTGGGGCAGGAACGCCCTTTTCTATTTCAAGCATCCATTCTCTCCATTACCATTGTAATAGCCCGCTCTGTGACGGCCGCGTCAACGAAGCCGGCGGCGATCATGCCAGCGTCGCGTGGTTAGTGTCCGGAGAAAACACCTGGCCAACATCAGCGGCGCCCGAGGGCTACGATCTCCCTAACGCGGCCGCTCGGGCGGCTGTCAATGACACATAGAGATGTCCGGTTTTTGTAGCACATTAAATGTCCGCTTCTTTGTGAGGAGGCCTGTGGGTAACCCGGCTTGGCGTAGCGACCGTCACGAGTCAGGCCTAGGCAAGCCGGTTATCCACGGGCCGGGGCGCCGAGCGGATTCAGGCGACCTCTTGTTGGTTTGGCTCCAGGAGCAGCTCTCCCTTCTGGTCGTAGCGCGCGAGGCAGCGCGGTCCATGGAAGATGGCGAGGCTGGCGTCGGGATATTCGTGGACCTTGACGCTGGCCTTGACGAAGTGTCGCCGGTGGGCCTGCTCGGGGATCTGCAGGACGAGGCCCTTGTAGCGGACCGTATTGTCGTTCTGGACCTGGCGGCCGTCCTGGATGGCGAGGATGTCGGCGAGCGCGCGGCCGACATAGGGCAGAAAGGCCGAGCCCGCCCCGGCGGCGGGAACCGAGAAGCGGTCATTGAAGGCGGGCAGGAAGGTCTCGGCGATATAGCGGTTGGCCTCGTCCATGGCGGCGATGCCGGCCAGACGCAGCTCCTGGGGGAGGCGCCCTTGCAGGGTGCCGAAGAGCCGCTCGATGCGCCCCCTGGCCTCGGGCGAGTAGGAGGGGATGTGCTCGATGCCGAGCTGGACGAGGGCCCGGCCGACCTGGGTCAGGCGCCCCTTGTCGACCTTGCCGCCGGCCTTGGGGCTGTGGAAGTAGTGGCTGCCGCGGTCGGTGTAGAAGGCGCAGAAGAGGCCCTTCTTCTCGATCGTTTCCCGAAGCCCGCGAAAGCTCGAGAAGGTGCCTTCTTCCTCGACCAGGAAGGCCGAGACGACCTCGCCCGTGGCGTCGTCCATGGTGGCGATGAGGTCGAGGTCGCGGCCCAGATCCACCAGCCAGCGGTGGGGCGAGCCGTCCTGGAACAGGAGCATCCCCGGCAAGGCCCGGCGCGGCCGCCTCTTGCGGTGCGCCCCGCGCCCCCTGGCCTTCTTCACAAGACCGGCCTCCTGCAGGCGGATCTTGGTCCAGGTATAGCCGAGCCGGAAGCCGTGGTCGCGCACCAAGTGCTCGTGGAAGTGCTTGGCCGTGAAGTCCCAATAGCGCGTGCGGTACTGCTCCAGGACCCATTCGATCTGGTCAAGCGGCGCGCGGCGCCCCGAGGCCCGCCCCAGGCGCCGGTCCACAAGACCCGCCGCCCCCTCGGCCTCGTAGCGGTCGCGAAGCCGGCGAAAATGACGCTCCGACATCCCCAAGACCTCCGCCGCCTCCAGACAGCTCAACGCGCCGCTGCCATAGCGGCCTAATGCTTCTGCTATGCGCACAATCCGTATCTCCGGATCCATCGATACCCCCGGTTCCTTGGAACGCTTCAAGAAACCGGACATATCGCGTGCTACACATTCCGGACATACCTTGTGCTACTGACAGCCCGTCCAGCTTGGGCCGCCGCGGCTGCCGCCGTAGACCAGTAGAATTCCCTGTTCTCCCGAACAAAATCCCTGTTCGTTCGAATAAATTCCCTGTTACATGGTTTAGGGAATTGGACCGAAAACACTAGCGTTTCTGCCATGTTTCGAACACAGGAAAGCTTCTGAATCCCTGCAAAAGAGAAAATTTCCCTGTATTTTCCCTGTTGAACAGAGAATTAGCCTCACTAGGAGCCTGTCCGAGATTTGATGTTGTTGGCAAGCATTGGGGTGATGGCGAGTGGTCTTGTCGTGATTTTGGTGGTTTGGCTCATGGGTGGTTGCCTTCAGGGGCTTGGCGCGGCGAGAGGCATGATTGGTCTCGGCGTCTCATGGCGCTTGGGCGACGGCGAGCTTGGCCAGGTTGTGGGCGGTGCAGATCATCGCCCATTCGCATGTGACCTTCTCACGGCCGCGCAGCAGGAACTGACGGAAGCCCCGGGCCTGCTTGATCTGGCCGAACACCGGCTCGACGGTCTGCTTGCGCAGGCGGTAGCGGCTGCGGCGCCCGGCGCGCCTGAGGGTGGCCGCCATGGCCGCGACCCGGCCGCCGGGCGGCGCGGCGCGCGGGCCCACGGCGGCGGCTTGGCCGTGCTTTTGCCGCCCGGTCGCGATGTAGGGCTTGATGCCCCGCCTATCGGCGGCCTCCAGGTTCGCCTTCGAGCAGTAGCCGGCGTCCGCCGATATCTCCCTGGGACGCCGCCCGAGGTTGGCTTCGATGGCGTCGATCAGGGGTTCGAGCTGGCCCTGGTCGCTGGTCGAATCGGTCAGGGCGTGGGCGACGATGATCTGGCGTTTGGCATCGACCGCGGCCTGGGCATTATAGCCCTGGATGAAGCCGTCCTTGGTCTTGAGGATGCGGCTCTCGGGGTCGGTGAAGTTGCGCTGCGCCTTGTCCGCCGGCACATCCGCCGGCGGCTTGGGCTTGGGTCCCGGGCGCTTCGGCGCCCGCGTCTGGGCGGCGCGCGCGGCCGCGTCCCGCGCCTCGGCCTCCAGGGCGGCCTTGGCCTCGCGAATCTTGGCCAGACGCTTGGCCTTGTCGGCGACCCAGGCCGGCATCTCGTCGCCCCGCGCCGCGACCCCCAACGCCTCGTCCTCCGCCGCATCGGCCGCCGCCGCCCGATCGAGCCAGCTCTCGACCACCGCCTCGAGCCCGGCCTCCGCCCTGACCATGCGGGCGTAAGACATCGCCTTGTGCTTGGAGGCGTTGGCCTTGATCTTGGTGCCGTCCAGCGCCACATGGCCGAGCTTGACCAGCCCCGCCCGGCGGCACAGGGCCAGCACCTGCGCGAACAGCCCCGACAGCGCCGCGAGATGGCGCTTGCGGAAATCCGAGATGGTGCGGAAGTCGGGCCGCTGCATCCCCGTCACCGCCATGAAGTCGACGCGCTCCTCACACCCCCTGGCGATGCGGCGCGACGAATAGACGCCGACGCTGTAGGCGTACAGCAACAGCGCCACCATCATCACCGGGTGGTAGGGCGGCTGGCCGCGCGCCTCGCCATAGGCCGCAAAGATCGCCGACAGGTCCAGGCTCTCGCGCACCGCATCCCGCACCAGGTGCGCCGCGTGTCCCGCCGGCACGAAGTCATGGACCGAAGCCGGCAACAGCCAGACCTGATCCACGTCCCAAGCTCGAAAGGTTTTGCTCATGCCGTTTAACGAATCACACTCCGATACCCACGTCGAGCCAAATCCTGTATCGCACCCGGTTCCTTGGACACAAGTTTGTCTCATGCGGCGGGCCTGATTGAGATCGCGGTGTGCCACGCCTGACGAGCTTGAGCGGGGCTCAGGTAGCCGTTCTTCTCCACGATCCACTGGGCATTGTACTGTTCGACGAACCCGCGGACGGCGTTCCGCAGCTCCGCGATGTTGCGGTAGATGCGGCCATGGATGATCTGTTCCTTGAGCGTGCGATTGAACCTCTCGGCGACGCCGTTGGTCTGGGGCTCGGCGACGAAGGCGTAGGACGGCTGGATGCCCCAGAACTTGATCTGGTTGGTGAAGTGGTCCGACAGATACTGGGAGCCGTGATCCATCCGCAAGGCCAGCCCCCGCGCCGCACCGGCGGAGGTCGAGGCATACAGCCTCGCAAGCCCCATGGAGATCGGCTGAAGGGCGGCGAAGCGGTCGCCTCGCTTGCACACATGCCAGCCGACGCACTCGGCGTTCCAATGCTCGATGGCGGTGAATATCCAGCCCCAGCCGTCGTCCACCGTGAACACCCGAACGCCGTCCGTGCCCCACATGAGGTTGGGGGCATGGGTGATGATCTCACCGACATGGGGATTTCCGCCACGGCGGCGGCAGCGATGGGGCGAGAGCAGGTTGTTCTCGCGCATCACCCGGAGCACCCGCTTGCGGGAAACACGGATGCCACGACAGACCCGAAGCCGAGCCCAGACCTTGCGGTGTCCCTCGCCCTCCCAGGGGGATGCCTCCAGGTCGGCCTCGATGGCCACCAGCAGAGCCTCGTCCGAGATCGAGGGCTTCGGTCCCCGGCGCTTTGCTGGTGGGCGCTCAGCGGTGGCCTGCTGCCGGGATTTCATGGCGTAGAACGAGGAACGGGCAAAACTCCAGGCCGCACAGACCCGCTGGAGGCCGTAGGCCAAACCCGTGCCGGGAGAGGTGGCGGCACTCATCGCCGCGACCTCCGCCGCCCCAAAGGGCCGGACGTCTCCGTCTTGGCCTCCAGCAGTTCCACCTGCATGATCAACTCCCCGATCCGCTTCATGGCGATGTCCAGTTCCGCCTTCACCGGATCGCCCTTGCGTTCCTTGAGCGAGGCATCGATCCCGGCGATCGCCTTCTCACGCCACTGCTCGAGCCGGAAAATCTCCACGCCCAACTGCCGCGACAAAAGTTCCACCGGCTCGCCACGCAAAAGCCGCAGGGCAACCTCACGCTTGCGCGTCACCGTCCACCGCTGGCCAAGTCCCAGCGGGCCTGCCGGCGAAACCTGGCCCGGGGAAAACGTGGACGAGCCAAGCTCGCCCTCGTTTACCACAGGCCCATCAACAGCAACTTTGTTCTCAAAATTGTCGGTCATGTTCCGGTCCTCCTTGGACACTTCGATTAAGCCAATTCTGTGTCCAAGGAAATCGGGTCCGACTCAGTCGAGCCAAATCCGAATTCTCGGACAGGCTCCTAGTGTCCGGTTAACTGCGGCGGTTTTCCGGTTAGTGGGTTGTGGTTAAACGTTCTTTCGGGATATTCGCGTGTCACCGACTTGAACTCCCGGTGTTAAGCCAGACATGCTCCTGCCTTCCCGGTCAGGAGCATGGCTCATGTATGCAGGCAAGATCGTTTTCGCCCAGGTGATCGACCATCTGCCCGTGCACAGCTTGCGCCGTTGCGTCCACCGCTACGGCGGCGATCGCAGGCTGCGAAGCTTCTCCTGCCTCGATCGGTATCTGTGCATGGCCTTCGCGCAGCTGACCTATCGCGAGAGCCTGCGCGACATCGAGGCCTGCCTGCGCGCCCAGCACACCAAGCTCTACCACATGGGCATCCGCGGGCGCGTCGCCCGCGCCACCTTGGCCGACGCCAACGAGAGGCGCGACTGGCGCATCCATGCCGACTTCGCCCAGGCGCTGATCCGCATCGCCCGGCCGCTCTATGCCCAAGACAGCTTCGGCCTCGAGCTCGACCACACCGTCTATGCCCTCGACTCGACCACCATCGACCTCTGCCTCGCGGTCTTCCCCTGGGCCCCGTTCCAGCGCACCAAGGCCGCCATCAAGCTCCACACCCTCTTGGATCTGCGCGGCAATATCCCAACTTTCATCCATATCAGCGACGGCCGATGGCACGACGTGAGGGTGCTCGACGAGCTGGTCCCCGAGCCCGGCGCCTTCTACGTCCTGGACCGCGGATACATCCATTTCGCCCGCCTCCATCGCCTGAGCCAGGGCGCCGCCTTCTTCGTCGTCCGGGCACGGGCCAAGTTCCAGTTCCGCAGGATCGCGTCCCGCGCAATCGACAAGACCACCGGCCTGCGCTGCGACCAGACCATCCGCACCGCCGGCCAGCACACCGCCACCGACTACCCGGACAGGCTCCGCCGCGTCCGATACCGCGACCCCGAGAGCGGCAAGGCCTTCACCTTCCTGACCAACAACTTCACCCTGCCGGCGCTGACCATCGCCCAGCTCTACAAATGCCGCTGGCAGGTCGAGCTGTTCTTCAAATGGATCAAGCAGCACCTGCGCATCAAGCGCTTCTACGGCACCTCCGAGAACGCCGTCAAATCCCAGATCTGGATCGCCGTCTCCGTCTATGTGTTGATCGCCATCGTCAAGAAGCGCTTGGCTATCAACGCCAGCCTCTACACAATCCTCCAGGTCCTCAGCCTCACCGTCTTCGAAAAAACACCGCTCCTTCAATTGCTTACAAATCCAGAAACCACGACACCAATCCACCCCCATGCTAACCAATTGAATCTATTCGACTATTAACCGGACACTAGTGAATTAGCCTCGGAGACGAGTTCGCGGGAGACTGGTTGCACAGCCAAATCTCGTTTTTCGACGAATTGCCGCCGTTTCCTGCTTTTGAGCGGGCAACGGCGGCATTAGTTTCTGCCAACAGATCAAAGGGTTGGCGGAAGGTGGCGACCACTTCTCCGTCCTCCCATGTGCAGTTCGATAGTACGAAGTTAAGAAGTCGCCGTTTTTCTCGGGCAGGCTGGCGTTCGAACAGGGATTGGGCGTTTCTTACCAGTTCTAGAATTCGCACTCCTTCATCCATGTAGGATTGCTCAGCTTCTTGGTGCCGCTCGATGTCTCGCAGGCAGCGGGTCTGCTCATCTCGCCACTGACCGGCCATCTTGTCGAAGAAGTCCCCGCCAATATTGCCGTCGAGCTTGTCGATATACATGGCGTCAATGCGGGCCTGGAGCCGGTCGTACTCGGCACGAAGTCGCTTGATCGCTTCTTCGTGTTCACGGCGCTCGTCGGCATGGCTGGCGTGCAGCGCCTCGCCCACCCATTCGAGCACCTCGTCATCGAAGCGGAGCTGCCCGAGCAACGCAGTGAAATGCTGCTCCAGAACCTCCTCGCGCACATACTTGCGGCGACAGGATGCGGGTTCGCCCCGGCATTTGTCCGCGTATCCGGTGGTGTGGTAGTAGATGTACTTCTGCTTCTTGATCTCGCCAACCACCGAACAGCCACACTTGGCGCAGGCGATCAGGCCCGAGAACGCGAAATCATGGGTCATGCGGCGGTGCTTGCTGGCGTTCCGGCCATCCATCACCCCTTGGACCCGTTCCCACATCTCGATCGAGACCAGCGGCTCATGCTTGCCCTGATAGAGCTTACCGTTCCACTCGAACCAGCCTGTATAAAGGCGATTGCGCAGGATCGAATGCACCGTGCTGGTGGGCACCGGCGCGCCGCTCTTCTTGTAGGCTAGTCCAGCGGCACGGGCTTTCTTCGCCACCCCTTTCAGAGCAAACTCGCCGGTCGCGTACCATTCGAACAGCTTGGCAACGATTGGCGCGACATCGGGATCGGCGGCGATTACCTTACGTCCATCCGGACCGGTGACATTCAAGTAGCCGAGAGGCGTCTTGGTCGGCCAGATGCCTTGCTCGGCCTTTTCCTGCTGGCCCTTCCGTGCCTCCTCCGAGAGGTTGTCGATGTAGTTCTTCGCCATCAGAACCTTGATGCCATGCATGAACTTTTCGGAGGAGCGGGAGTCGCGGGACAGGACCACGCCTTCCTTCGGGAAGTGGATCTCGGCGTCAAGTTCGTCGACCGTCACCCAATCCTTAAGGTTCCGGTAGAGGCGGTCGGTCTTCTCGACGAGGATTACCCGAACATCGGTATGCGCCCACAGCCAAGCAACCATCTCGCCGAAAGCGGTGCGGCCGGTCAGCTTTGCGGTTTCCACGTCCACATATTCCTGGGCAATCGTGAACCCCTCGGTGGCTGCGTAGTCCTTCAACAGCTTCAGTTGGGCCGGGATAGAATAGCCCTCCTTCTCCTGCTCTTTGGAGGAGACGCGGGCATAGATCACCGCCCGCTTGTGCGGCTCTATCTCAGCTGAGGTTGTTTTTGATTTCGTTGTCATGTCGTTTAGTGTAATCTAAACATATTATTTCAGCAGGTCTCGGTTTCTCCGTACGAACCACCGCCCTGGATCAAGCCTGGAACACCCAGTATCCAGCCTTCCAAGCCTATGACGATCATCGAGCGCCTCGTGAAAGCCCTGTCCTATGAGGGATCGGTGGTCCTCGATTTCTTCGCGGGCAGCGCCGTCACCACCCGCGTGGCTATGGAACTCGGGCGGCACAGCCTTTCGTCCGACCTCAGCCCCGACATACTGGACTACTTCGCCAAGCACATGAAGAACTGGCAGCGTCCGGACCTCTTGGGCCGCAGCATTCCCTACCGCCTTCTGAATCAAAGCGCCCTGGAAGACCACCCGGTCTTCGCAAAGGATGTGAAAGTTTCGTATAGGAAAGGCACAGGTGCGGAGTAAACCGCGTGCGGCGCCATCGGCACGGGCACATGCACCACGCCCGTTATTGCCGAGGCCGGATTGCACCGCGTCCCGCGCCACTCCCTGCATCGCGCCTCGCGTTCCGTGCACACGCCCCGTGGCGTGACCGCATGCGAACCGGACGGCGGCGCTCGCGCCAGTGCCGGATGATCCGCGGCCGTCCGTCGTCACCGCGCAAAGCACGACTGCCGATTATGCCGAGCGGTAACGAAAACACGGCGACCCGATGCGTGCGCGGTAACCAGTCAACGGACCCGTTATCGCCATGAACACCCGGCATCGCGTCGGACCTCACGAGCCTGCGGTAACTTGTGTAACTTGTCTGACGTCAGCGCCTTTGGGACGAATTGAGGTAATTGCATAACGGAGGATTTCTGGCTCATCGTAGTGACCGAAGGGAACGAAGATGAGACAGAAATCAATGAGCAAGAACGACCCGGCGGAAAGAACGGTTCGGGATATTCGCCGCAAGACACGCAAGCAGTATACGGCTGAGGAGAAGATCCGGATCGTGGTGTCGGGCCTGCGCGGCGAGGAGAGCATCGCCGCCTTGTGCCGCCGCGAGGGCATCGCCGAGGGTCTGTATTACAGCTGGTCGAAAGAGTTTTTGGAAGCGGGCAAGAAGCGGCTCGCCGGCGACACCGGGCGCCAAGCGACCTCGGGCGAGGTTAAAGGCCTGCGCCAGGAGATGCGCGACTTGAAGGAGTTGGTCGCCGAACTTTCGCTGGAGAACCGTCTTCTTAAAAAAAACATGATCGGGCATGGGGGAGGCGAGGAATGAGGTGCCCCGCATCCGAGAAGCTGGAGATCATCCGCCTGGTCGAGCAGTCCCACCTGGGCGTCGGGTCCACTTTGGACGAGCTGGGCATTCCGAAGACCACCTTTTATCGCTGGTACGATCGCTTTCTGGCCTTTGGCGACGCCGGTCTTGAGGATCGCAACAGCAGCCCAGGCCGGGTGTGGAACCGTATCCCGGATGATGTCCGGGGGCAGATCATCGATCTTGCCCTGGAGGAGACGCAACTGTCGCCCCGGGAACTGGCCGTCAGGTTTACGGACACCAGGGGCTACTTTGTCTCGGAAGCCTCGGTTTACCGACTTCTCAAGGCCCACGACCTGATCACCAGCCCCGCTTTCGTGGTCATCAAGGCAGCCGATGAGTTCCGCGACAAGACCACGGCGCCGAACCAGCTGTGGCAGACCGACTTCACCTATCTCAAGGTCATCGGCTGGGGCTGGTTTTACCTGTCGACCATCCTCGACGACTATTCCCGCTACATCATTGCTTGGAAGCTCTGCACCACTATGAAGGCGGATGATGTGACGGCAACACTCAAACTGGCGTTGAAGGTATCAGGCTGCGACCAAGCCAAGGTCATCCACAAACCCAGGCTGCTCAGCGACAATGGCTCGTCTTATATCTCCGGTGATCTCGCGGAATGGCTCGAAGACCAAGGTATCAATCATGTCCGTGGGGCTCCCTATCATCCCCAGACCCAGGGCAAGATCGAGCGTTGGCATCAAACCCTGAAAAACCGCGTCCTGCTGGAAAACTATTATCTACCAGGCGATCTCGAAAACCAGATCGGCGCTTTCGTCGATCACTACAACAACCGCCGCTACCACGAGAGCCTAGCGAATGTAACCCCCGCCGATGCCTACTTCGGGCGCGATACCGCCATCATTGAAAGGAGGAACAGGATCAAAAAACTGACTATCCAACACCGCCGCTTGAACCATCAACAACAAGCGGCTTAACATCAATCCAAGATGAGCCAGATCCTCCGTTATAAAACAGGCTCAACAGTCCCAAATGTTTTGACGACGGACACCCTGATCATGTTGACGCGCCGCCTCATTCCGAGTCTGTTGTTGCGTGGCGGTCGCTTGGTCAAAGGCGTGCGCTTCAACGAATATCGCGATGCCGGCAAGCCTGACACCACGGCCCGCGCTCACAACGCCCAGGGCGCCGATGAACTGATCCTGCTCGACATAGACGCCTCGCGTGAAGGCCGAAATATGAACTTCGAGACAGTCCGCAAGGTAGCGGCAGAATGTTATATGCCACTGACGGTGGGTGGCGGAATTCGCTCGCTCGACGACGCGCGGATGTGCATGGACGCGGGCGCTGATAAATTGTGTGTGAACACGACGGCGCTCGACTATCCCGACCTGATCACCCGCTTGGCCAGGATATTCGGTGCCCAAGCGGTCGTCCTTGGCGCCGACATCACGGGTGACGCGGATACCCACAGACTGTACGATCACCGCAGTGGAAAAGCCGTCCCGGACTTCGACCCCATGGCGTGGTTGGTGCGCGGGGTGGAGCTCGAGCTTCTCCAACGTGTCCAAGAGCTTGTGAGCGTGCCCGTCATTCTCGAGGGCGGCGCCGGAACCCTCGATCAACTAGGCGAGGCAATGACCGCCGGAGCCGACGGCGTCGCGGTGGGGACAATGCTGGTTTTCTCGGACAACAATCTCGTCAAGATCAAGCGCTACCTCGCCGCCGCCGGCCACGACATGAGGCTTGCCTGAGCGATGTTTCTCGAAACACCCATAGTGTCCTCCCGCCTCCTGCTTCGCACGTTGACGACCGAGGACGTGGGCGAGCGCTACCTGGCTTGGCTGCGCCACCCGGAGGTGTCCCGCTACCTGGAAATCCGTTTCGAGCCGCAGACCAAGGAAGCCACGACTGCCTACATCCAAGCCTTGAACCAAAGTCCCGATAACCTGTTCCTTGGCATTTTCTTGAAGGATGACGAGACCCATATCGGCAATATCAAACTGGGCCCGATCGACCCTCACCACAAAAGAGGGGATTTTGGAATCGTCATCGGGGCCCACGAGCATTGGGGCAAGGGTTATGCGAGTGAGGCCATCGAAGCCCTGACCGCTTACGCGTTCGACGTTCTCGAGCTCCACAAGGTCACGGCCGGGCTCTATGCCTCCAACGAAGGGTCACGCCGTGCCTTTCTCAAGGCCAGTTGGTTCGAGGAGGGGCGCCGAAGCCGTCACTGGTACAGCGACGGCGAATGGCAGGACGATGTCCAACTGGCCCGCATTCGCGAGGATGTCCGGTGAGCAAAGGGCCCCGCCGCTTCGGCCACGTGGAAGGCATCGCCTTGATCGGCGGCGGCGATCTGATGCGCCAGACGGCGCGAATGATGCGGAAATCCGGGTTGCAGACGACGATCGTGCTCGCCCCGCGACACGCCGAGGAAGCCCTCCCCCTGGCCAGCGGGCCCGCCAAAAAAGCCTTTGCCGACGATGGCTCTGCGGTTCACGTCGTCCAAGACATCAACGCATGGCCGGAACTCGAGTCTTTGGATTGGGCCGGCGCCAATTCATTGGCACTGTGTTTCGGCTCCCCCTGGATATTCGGCGAGCACGTGCTGGCCCGCTTCGGCGCCGGCATGATCAATTTCAACGGCATTCCCATCCCCCGCTATCTCGGTGGCGCCCACTACACCTGGCAAATTCTCAATGGGGACCGCACGGGTGGGTGCCTCCTGCAGGAGATCACCATGGACGTGGACCGCGGCCCGGTTCTGCGGCGTCATCTATTCGATTTGCCGGCCGGCGTTCGGCTGCCCGAGGACTACTTCCTCGCCAACTACGAGGAAGGCTGCCGGTTCATGGAGCAGGTCATTGGCGACATCCGGGCGGACAAGGCGTTCGAGCCGATCGAGTTCTCCTGTCTGACGTCAGACAGATCTACGACGAAGACCCGCTCCGGCGTAGGCCGAGGGAATCGACGGCAAGGAGATTGCGACACGAGAGGTGTGTCTGGATGGCAAGAGAAACGACCAAATGGCCTTCCACGCGCTGGCCGATTACCAAAATCATGTCATCGGATGGCTGCAATGGGAACAGAGTTCCCTTGGAGATGGGGCCGTGGTACGATTTCCGCGAATTTGGATGTCATCTGGGGAATGTCGGCTAAGGGGTTTCGAGTGGGTGAAAAACTCGTAAAGAATCTTTGCGGCACATTCAGGTGACACGCCCGTTGGGGGATCAATGCCCCATGGGAAATACCTATTGAGGCATTCCTTGAATCGGGGACCACCTCTGCTTTTTTCTTGTAGTGGGTGAAGTAGAGTTTTCGATACACCCGCCACCGTCGCCAATAACACGAGCGCGATGGGCACCTGTAGCTGCCGAGGTGGTGCGACGGCGTTAGGTTCTCCAATAGTGGCAAGCATCTCGTGAACGTCTTTCAACAGCGGCTCAACACCTTGCCTAATTACCGTGCACACGGAATTGGGGAGCGACTGAGACAAAACCAGTGGAACGTATACCATTTCTTACTCCTCTGATCATCTCACTCCGCCGTGCCGCCGCCGCACCGGCCGCGCCATGTGAGACGCTTGCGCTGCGTCGGCTGGCGCCAGCCGCCGCGCTCGAAGACGGCGCGGCGGACTATAGCCCAGTCCCGCCGATTCAGCGCAGCCGCCTGGGCCCTTCACCCCGAACGCTTCGTCCACGGCACCCCGAAACCCGCCCCGCTTCCCGAAGCCGTCTGGATTATGGAGCGTGCCCACAAGGGCGAAACTAGTGCGGACTGACTTAGTGGGACCACGGTTATGGAAGCTATCGAGGCGTGGCTGTACGGGCTGACAACTTTGGAGGTGATAGGGCTGGCCGGGGTATTCGTTCTGGTCCTGATCCTCTACCTCGTCCAACGCATCCATAACTTCTTGGTTGAGATCATGGACGTCCTACGTTGTATCGAGACCGACGTAGGCGAGATGACGCCAAACCTCGTGGACGACTGTCCGTCGTCAAAACATTTGGGACTGTAGCGCACCCGGTTCCTTGGACACAAGTTTGTCTCACGCGGCGGGCCTGATTGAGATCGCGGCGTGCCACGCCTGACGAGCTTGAGCGGGGCTCAGGTAGCCGTTCTTTTCGACGATCCACTGGGCATTGTAGAGTTCGACGAAGTCGCGGACGGCGTCCCGCAGCTCCGCGATGTTGCGGTAGATGCGACCATGGATGATCTGTTCCTTCAGCGTGCGATTGAACCGCTCGGCGACGCCGTTGGTCTGGGGCTCGGTTCGACGAAGGCGTAGGACGGCTGGATGCCCCAGAACTTGATCTGGTTGGTGAAGTGGTCCGACAGATACTGGGAGCCGTGATCCATCCGCAAGGCCAGCCCCCGAGCCGCGCCGGCCGCGGTCGAGCCATACAGCCCGGCAAGCCCCATGGAGATCGGCTGCAGGGCGGCGAAGCGGTCGCCGCGCTTGCAGACATGCCAGCCGACACACTCGGCGTTCCAATGCTCGACGGCGGTGAAGATCCAGCCCCAGCCGTCGTCCACCGTGAACACCCGAACGCCATCGGTGCCCCACATGAGGTTCGGGGCATGAGTGATGATCTCACCGTCATGGGGATTGCCGCCACGGCGGCGGCAGCGATGGGGCGAGAGCAGATTGTTCTCGCGCATCAGGCGGAGCACCCGCTTGCGGGCAACCCGGATGTCGCGACAGACCCGAAGCCGAGCCCAGACCTTGCGGTAGCCCTCGCCCTCCCAGGGCGATGCCTCCAGGTCGGCTTCGATCGCCACCAGCAGCGCCTGGTCCGAGATCGCGGGCTTCGGTCCCCGACGCTTTGCCGGCGGCTGCTCGGCGTGCTGGCCGGAGGTCATGGCGTAGAACGAGGAGCGGGCCATGCCCCAGGCGGCGCAGACCCGCCGCAGGCCGTAGGCCAGACCCGTGCCGGGCGAGGTGGCGGCACTCATCGCCGCGACCTCCGCCGCCCCAAAGGGCCGAAGGTCTCCGTCTTGGCCTCCAGCAGTTCCACCTGCATGGTCAACTCTCCGATCCGCTTCATGGCGCTATCCAGTTCCGCCTGCACCGGATCGCCCTTGCGTTGCTTGAGCGAGGCGTCGATCCCGCCGATCGCTTTCTCACGCCACTGCTCGAGCCGGAAGATCTCTACGCCCAACTGGCGCGACAGAAGTTGCACCGGCTCGTCACGCAAAAGCCGCAGAACGACCTCACGCTTGCGCGCCACCGTCCATCGCTGGCCAAGTCCCAGCGGGCCTGCCGGCAAAGCCTGGCCTGGGGAAAACGTGGACGAGCCAAGCTCGCCCGCATTTACTACAGGCCCATCAACAGCAACTTTCTTCTCAAAATTATCGGTCATGTTCCGGTCCTCCTTGGACACTTCGATTAAGCCAATTCTGTGTCCAAGGAAATCGGGTCCGACTCAAAAACATTTGGGACTGTTGAGCCTGTTTTATAACGGAGGATCTGGCTCATCTTGGATTGATGTTAAGCCGCTTGTTGTTGATGGTTCAAGCGGCGGTGTTGGATAGTCAGTTTTTTGATCCTGTTCCTCCTTTCAATGATGGCGGTATCGCGCCCGAAGTAGGCATCGGCGGGGGTTACATTCGCTAGGCTCTCGTGGTAGCGGCGGTTGTTGTAGTGATCGACGAAAGCGCCGATCTGGTTTTCGAGATCGCCTGGTAGATAATAGTTTTCCAGCAGGACGCGGTTTTTCAGGGTTTGATGCCAACGCTCGATCTTGCCCTGGGTCTGGGGATGATAGGGAGCCCCACGGACATGATTGATACCTTGGTCTTCGAGCCATTCCGCGAGATCACCGGAGATATAAGACGAGCCATTGTCGCTGAGCAGCCTGGGTTTGTGGATGACCTTGGCTTGGTCGCAGCCTGATACCTTCAACGCCAGTTTGAGTGTTGCCGTCACATCATCCGCCTTCATAGTGGTGCAGAGCTTCCAAGCAATGATGTAGCGGGAATAGTCGTCGAGGATGGTCGACAGGTAAAACCAGCCCCAGCCGATGACCTTGAGATAGGTGAAGTCGGTCTGCCACAGCTGGTTCGGCGCCGTGGTCTTGTCGCGGAACTCATCGGCTGCCTTGATGACCACGAAAGCGGGGCTGGTGATCAGGTCGTGGGCCTTGAGAAGTCGGTAAACCGAGGCTTCCGAGACAAAGTAGCCCCTGGTGTCCGTAAACCTGACGGCCAGTTCCCGGGGCGACAGTTGCGTCTCCTCCAGGGCAAGATCGATGATCTGCCCCCGGACATCATCCGGGATACGGTTCCACACCCGGCCTGGGCTGCTGTTGCGATCCTCAAGACCGGCGTCGCCAAAGGCCAGAAAGCGATCGTACCAGCGATAAAAGGTGGTCTTCGGAATGCCCAGCTCGTCCAAAGTGGACCCGACGCCCAGGTGGGACTGCTCGACCAGGCGGATGATCTCCAGCTTCTCGGATGCGGGGCACCTCATTCCTCGCCTCCCCCATGCCCGATCATGTTTTTTTTAAGAAGACGGTTCTCCAGCGAAAGTTCGGCGACCAACTCCTTCAAGTCGCGCATCTCCTGGCGCAGGCCTTTAACCTCGCCCGAGGTCGCTTGGCGCCCGGTGTCGCCGGCGAGCCGCTTCTTGCCCGCTTCCAAAAACTCTTTCGACCAGCTGTAATACAGACCCTCGGCGATGCCCTCGCGGCGGCACAAGGCGGCGATGCTCTCCTCGCCGCGCAGGCCCGACACCACGATCCGGATCTTCTCCTCAGCCGTATACTGCTTGCGTGTCTTGCGGCGAATATCCCGAACCGTTCTTTCCGCCGGGTCGTTCTTGCTCATTGATTTCTGTCTCATCTTCGTTCCCTTCGGTCACTACGATGAGCCAGAAATCCTCCGTTATGCAATTACCTCAATTCGTCCCAAAGGCGCTGACGTCAGACACTCGGCCTCGTGAGCCAAACGCACCACATCATCCGCCGTCATGCCCCTTGTCGTTCTCAGAAGCGCCGCTAATTCGCGGGGATGCTCCCTGATAATCTCGGTTAGGTCCGAAGATACCTTGCCCGCAAGAGCCAACAATTCATCGACATCGATGTCGAAGATTTCAGCGATCTTACGCACCTTGTCCTCGGCCGCCGGCGGAAACTCATCCCGCTCGACTTTCGAGAGATATGTTGGACTGACGCCGATTTTCTTTGCCATCTCGCGCAGGCCGATTTCCCTTCTCTCGCGTTCCTGGCGCACATACGCGCCGAACTTGACATTCCTCCCACTGGTCATGATTCAAATCTCCCTCCACTAGTGTCCGGTTAAAAATCGAATAAATTCAATTGGTTGGTTATTTGCGAAGCGTTGCATCTGTTTTCGTCTCCCGCAAGTGCTTGATGTATGGGCATTTTCTCGAAGAGGGTCACCGAGAGGATCTGTAACAAAGTGTAGAGCGAGGCGTCCAGGTCGAGGCGCTTCTTGACGATGGCGACGAGGACGTAGACCGAGACGGCAATCCAGATCTGCGTCTTCACCGCGTTCTCCGACGTGCCGTAGAACTGCTTGATCCGAAGATGCTGCTTGATCCACTTGAAGAAGAGTTCCACCTGCCAGCGGCTTTTGTAGAGCGCGCAGATGGTGGCGGCCGGAAGCGAGAAGTTGTTGGTGATGAAGACCAGCGTCTTGCCGGACTCGGGGTCCTTGAAGCGGATGCGCCGCAGAAGTTCGGGGTAATCCTGACGGGTGTAGAAGCCGTCCAGGGAGATGGTCTGGTCGCAAATGATGCCGGTCGAGCGATCCGTCGGCGCCGAATAGACGCGATGAGCATCGATGTTCGACTTGGCACGCGTGACGAAGAAGGCCCCGGCTTGGTGCAACACATAAAGGCGGGCAAAGTCGACGTAGCCACGATCCACGACGTAGATGGCTCCGGCTTCCGGCAAGAGCATATCGAGGGCATGAACGTCGTGCAGCTTGCCATCCGAGATGTGGATAAAACTCGGAATGTTGCCCCGCAGGTCGAGCAGCGTGTGCATCTTCACCGCCGCCTTGGTGGTGCGGAAGTGCGCCCACGGAAAGACCGACAGGCACAGAGCGATGGTCGTCGAGTCCAGGGCGTAGACGGTATTGGTCAGGTCCAACCCCAGTTCTTCGTCGACGTACAGCGTCCTCGCCTGGGTGATGAGCCGCTGGGCCAACGCCGCATGGATACGCCAGTCGCGCCTTTCGTTGGCATCGGCCAGCGTCGAGCGCCGGACCGGCTGGCGGAAGCCCATGTGATAGAGTTTCGATGCGTGGACCGAGAGGCAGGTCTCGATGTCGCGCAGGCTTTCCCGGTAGGTCAGCTGGGCGAAGGCCATGGACCGGTATTGCTCGGCGCAGGAAAGCGTCCGGACCCGGTGATCGCCGCCATACCGGTCGACGATCCGCGTGAAAGTAGTCCATGGCAGGAAGTCCATGAGCTGAGCGAACAGGGTCTTGCCGGTGTTCATGAGCATCTCCTCGGAGAAACTCCGAAAAGTGCTCCATCCAATTCAAATCGACACCATGCATTTTCGCTTCAAACCCCGCAGAAATCCTGGCTCTCAAAGCCAGCACCGCTCAGTTAACCGGACAGCAGTGATCTCCCTCATATGTTTAGGTGGCACTCTACACTCGGGCGCGCCGCGTGTAAAGTATAAACTAAACGGATTCCGATAAGGGAATTCAGGTCGCGAGCTTCAATTCCAGGACATCTTCCAGAACCTGCCGGAAATCAGACGACGGGGCGATGCACATGGTTCTATATGTATCCAAGAAGCCCAGCCAATTCCTCTCTAAGAAAACTCCGCCGACAAACGCTCCCGCGATCCTCGCCCGACGGCGCCACTTGCCTGGGCGGCAAGACGGTCTATCGTGACGGCCGGCGCGTGGGTCAGGTAGGCTCGGGCGGCTTCGGCCACACCGTGGGCAAGAGCCTGGCCTTCGCCTATGTCGAGCCCGGGTCAGGCGCGCCGGGCAATTGCCTCGAAGTGATGGTGCTCGGCGAGCGGCGCCCGGCGCGGGTATTGGCCGAGCCGGTGTACGATCCGGCGAGCGAGAGGCCGAGGGCATAACCGACATCAGCCACAGTGAGGCAACCATGACCATCACGGCACATCAGGTGGGCGACGAATCGGGCGACGCCAAGAGCCAGGACGAGTATTACGCCATCGTCGAGCGGACTCTCCCGGGCCTCGGGCTCGGCGGCCATATATTGCCGGAGGGCGCGCGCTTCATCATCCACCGCGGCGAAGGCGCGTGGGTACAGTCGGTCGAGGGCCGCTGGTACCTCGACTACGTGGCCGGTGCCGGCGCCAACATCCTCGGCCACTGCCACGAGGCAGTGGTGGAGGCGGTGCGCGAGCAGGCGGGACGCGGGCTGCACTATCACGGCACCTTCAACGACCTCGCCATCGAGCTGGCCGTGAAGCTCGCCGACGCCATCCCCTGCGCCGGCAAGATCGCCTTCGCGAGCACGGGCTCCGAAGCCAACTTCTACGCCATGCGCATGGCGCGCGCCTTCACCGGCCGCACCAAGATCCTCAAGTTCGAGGGCGCCTACCACGGCAACCACGACTATTCGACCTTTGGCGCCTTCGCGACCGAGCCCGTCAACTACCCCGTCGCCGGGGCGGATACGGGCGGTGTGCCGGCGGCCCTGCAGGAAACGGTGCTGGTTGCGCCCTACAACGACCTGGAAGCGGTGACGCGCATCGTCGAGGCGCATCTGGACGACTTGGCCGCCATCGTGGTCGAGCCGTCGCAGCGCATCATCTTCGCCGATGTCGAATTTCTCCGCGGCCTGCGCCGGCTCTGCGACGAGACCGGCGTGCTGCTGATCTTCGACGAGGTGGTGACGGGCTTCCGCCTCGCCTGGGGCGGGGGGCAGGAATATTTCGGCGTCATCCCCGACCTCGCCGCCTACGGCAAGATCATCGGCGGCGGCGGCCCGCTCGCCTGCGTCGCCGGACGCGCGGAGGTGATCGAGACGGCGGACCCGGCGCGCAAGGGCCGGCCCGACTACGCCTATACCAACGGCACCCTGCACGGGAACCCCATGGCCTCGGCCGCGGGCATGGCGACGCTTGGGCTGCTCGCGGCGCCCAAGTTCTATTCTGACCTCCACGCCAAGGCTGGCCTGCTCACGCAGACCCTGCAGGCCGTGCTCGACCGCCACGGCCTGCCGGCCATCGCCGCCGGCAAGGCATCGTTCTGGCAAATCCTGTTCATGGGGCGACCACCGACGACCCAGGCCGACATCATGCGGAGCGACGTGGCCGCCATGCGCAAGCTCGATACGGAGATGCTGAAGCGCGGAGTCTACGTGCTGCCGGGCGTGCGCCGGTTCGTCTCCGCCGTCAATACCGACGAGGATTTCGCGTGGACGGCCGAGATTCTCGACGAGGCCTGCGGCGCGCTCTAAGCCATGCGGATCAGCCGGATCGCGGCCCACCGGGTCGTCCTGCCGCTCGAGCACCCCTATAGCCTCTCGGGCGGGCGGCTCCATTTCGAGGCTTTGGATTCGACCATCCTCCGCCTGGAGACGGACGAGGGCGTCGTGGGCTGGGGCGAAGGGTGCCCGTGGGGCTCGACCTACCTGCCCGGCTTCGCACGCGGCGTGCGGGCGGGCGTGGAGGAACTGGCGTCCCAGCTCCTCGGCCTCGATCCGCGCCGCATCGATGTGGTCAACCGGACGATGGACACGGCCCTGCCCGGCCATCCCTACATCAAGTCTGCCTTCGACATGGCCTGCTGGGACATCCTCGGCAAGGCGACGGGGCTCGCGCTCGTGGACCTCCTCGGCGGGCGCTGCGAGGGGGCCGTCACCCTGCACAGCTCGATTCCCACCGGCACGCCCGAGGAGATGGTGGGCGCAATCGCGGCGGCGCGGGCCAAGGGCACCCGCATCCACTCGTGCAGGGTGGGTGCGGACGTGGCGATGGATATCGAGCGCATCCGAGCGATTCACGCGAGCCTGCCGGCGGGTGAGAGCGTGACCTACGACGCGAACCGGGCCTGGTTGTCCGACCAGGCCATCCAGGTCATGGGCGGCGCACGCGAGCACCCAGCCTATTACGAGCAGCCCTGCGAGACTTACGAGGAGTGCCTGGCCGTCCGCCGCGCGACCACCCACCCCATCATCCTCGACGAGACCATCCAGGCATTCGGCGACCTGCTGCGCGCGCAACGGGACGGGGCGTGCGAGGCCATAGGCCTCAAGATCGGCCGGGTCGGCGGCCTCACGAAAGCGCGGTGCATGCGCGACTTCTGCGTTGCCACGGGCCTGCGCATGAACATCGAGGAGACGGGCGGGAGCATCATCGGCGATACGGCCGCCGCCCACCTGGCCCAATCGACGCCCGAGACCCACCGCCGCGCCACCTGGCTCTCCCACGACATGATCACGGTCGATACGGCGGCGGGCGGCGCGCAACAAGGGCGGCGTCACCCATGCGCCGGAGGCGCCGGGCCTGGGGGTGGAGCCCTACGAGGAGGTGCTGGGCGCGCCGGTGATGGCGTTCGGCTGACGATCAAGGGGACGGCAACGAAGGTTGACCGCCGGCCCTGGTCCGCACGTAGACTGTGCCCTCGAGCCGGGGTCGAGCCGAGGAGCTGAAACACCATGCAGGGCAACGTCACCTACGAGCAATGAGAGAAGGAAGGCGCTGGCTCGCGCGCTACCAGGCACCGCCGACCGATCCAGGCATCGACGAAGCGCTTCTGGAATACGTCGCCCCGCGCTCCGCCGAGCCGCCGGGCAGCTTCGCTTAGGCGCGGAGCACGCCCCACCCATGACAGGAGATGTAGAGTCATGCGAGTGACCGGGATATGCGAGCAGCAAGTGATCCGCGGCCCCAGCCGCCGCGCCTTTCTCACCGGAACGCTGGCCGCGATGCAGGTGATGATGATCTCCCGGCTGTCGCTGGCGCAAACGGGCGCCCCCCTGCCGGCCCTCGTGGGCGGTGCCTTGGGAACCGACGACTTCCTCGCCCTGTCGGCGCGACTGACGGGCCATGACGGATTGGACCGGCCCACCGCCGAGGCCATGCTGACCCTGTTCCAGGAGGACGGCCGGGCGAACCGCCTCGGCGCGCTCTACGATGCCTTGGCGGACAGCGCGAACGAGGCCGCCGTAATGTTACAAGTCCTGGAACGGGCGAATGTCCTGGAGATCGCCCTCGATGTCATGCGCGGCTGGTATTTGGGGATCGTGCGCGATCACGCGGGCGCGGACCGGGCGATCGCCTACGAAACCGCGCTGATGGGCGTGGTGGTCGGCGATTTCACCCCCATTCGCTCGATTTGCGACAACGATTACGGATTCTGGCGGGACCCGCCGCGCTTGGCCGACCTGCCGCTCGAACAAGGGTCCGGGTCGTGAGCGCGCCCTTCGATACCGACGTGCTGATCGTCGGCTCCGGCGTCGCCGGCGCCCTGGTCGGCCACCGGCTCGCGCGCGCCGGCCTCCGCGTCACGATTCTCGAGGCCGGGCCGCGTATCGACCGCGCCGATACGGTCGAGCTCTATCGCGAATCGGCCGACCGGGGCAACTTCATGGCGCCGTACCCGGGCGCCGCCCATGCGCCCCAGGCGACGCCCGCCGGCGATTACATCATCCAAAAAGGCCCCTATCCCTACCGGGCGCAGTATGTCCGCGGGGTGGGCGGGACGACCTGGCACTGGGCGGCGGCGGCCTGGCGCTACCTGCCGGTCGATTTCAGGCTGAAATCGACCTATGGCGTGGGCCGCGACTGGCCGATCGCCTATGACGACCTCGACCCCTATTACCAACAGGCGGAAGAGGCGCTCGGCGTCGCCGGCCCCGACGATGAGGACCTCGGCTCGCCGCGCTCCGCACCCTATCCCATGAAGGCCCTGGTGCTCGATTACATGGACCGGGAATTCCGCGACACCCTCAACGCCAACGGTTTTGACGTGGTCACCGAGCCCGCCGCGCGCAATTCCGAGGATTACGACGAGCGGCCGCAATGCTGTGGCAGCAACAATTGCATGCCGATCTGCCCCATCGCCGCACAATATTCGGGCGACGTCCACGTCACCAAGGCCGAGGACGCGGGCGCCACCTTGATCGAGAACGCGGTCGCCTTTCATGTCGAGACCGACACCGACGGCAAGCGCGCCTCGGCGGTGCGCTACAAGCGCCCGGACGGCTCGGTGGAGCGGCTGACGGCGCGCTTCGTCGTGCTCGCCGCCAACGGCATCGAGACGCCGAAATTGATGCTCCTGTCCACTTCGGACGCCCAGCCGCAGGGCCTCGCCAACAGTTCCGGCATGGTGGGCCGCAACCTGATGGACCACCCCGGCACGACGGTTACGTTCCTTTGGGGCAAGCCGGTCTTCCCCGGCCGCGGGCCGCAGGAGATGACTTCCGTGGTCAACCTTCGAGACGGCCCCTTCCGAAGCGAATACGCGGCGAAGAAGCTGCACCTCGGCAACATGGCCGACGTGAGCGGCGTGACCGAGTCGCTGATCGGAAAGCCGTTGTTCGGCGCCGAATTGGACCTGGAGATCCGTCAGCGCGTGGCGCGAAAGGTCTCGATCGGCTGCTTCCACGAGCAGTTGCCGGAGCCCAAGAACCGCATCGTCCCGAGCCTGACCGAACGCGACGCGATCGGTATCCCGAGGCCGGAAATCACCTATTCGATCGGCGAATACATACGCCGGAGCGCGGTGGAGACCCGCAAGGCCTACGCCCGGATCGCCGAGCTGCTGGGCGGGACGGAGGTCGAGTTCAACGACGAGTTCGCCGGCAACAACCACCTCATGGGCACCACGATCATGGGTGCGAACAGGCGCGATTCCGTCGTCGATGCCGACTGTCGGGCCCACGACCACCCGTACCTCTTCATCGCCGGCTCGTCGGTCTTCTCGAGCGCGGCCAGCGTCAACTCCACCCTGACCATCGCCGCGCTCGCGATCCGCCTCGCCGACACCATCGCCGAGGAAGCGGCCGGGGGTTAACCGAGGTCGCGGGGCACCTCTTCGTCCCACCGGCGCTCGAAGAAGACCGCCTCGCCGTCCCAGGCGCGGACTTCGGTGGTGAGGCGGTATGCATCCGCAGTCGCGGTCATGCGCGCGACCGTATCCACACGGACGCGCCAGCCCGCGCGCTGGAAGACGGTCCGCTGTGTCACCTCGGCCGCGGCGGAGAGCGGATCGTCCGGATGAATGCGGTAGTCCTCGCGCACCGCGTAGCCGGCTTCGAGGTCGATGTCGTCGATGCGCACGAGCGTGGGGTCGGCGCCGTCGGCCGGCACGGAGCCGACGCGGTAATGGGCCTCGCCCGTCTTGGGGTCGGTGGTGATGGAGCGGTCGGGCGGCGCGGCGCGCAGCTCTCCCGGTACCGAGACCGGCGCCCGCTCGGCCGGCGGGAAGGGCGGCAGGGAATCGTCGGCCGGGTCCGGGGCGCGGACCGGCAGGTCGAGCCAGCCGGCGCCGGCGCGCAGAGTCAGGGTCACGGCCGCGGGCGAGGGCCAGACAATGGGCCAGTAGGCGGTCGAGACGGCGACGCGGATGCGGTGGCCGGCCCGGAAGGTGTGGGCGGCGTCGTTGAGCTGGACCCGGATGCGGGTGCGCCGGCCGGGCTCGAGCGGCGCCGGGCTTTCATGGCCGTCGCGGTGGGTCAGGTTGAGGATGCCGAAGCTGACCCGCGTCGCGGCCCCGTCGGGCGCCACGTCGTTGAGGCGCACGGCGAGGAAGGCGCTCGGCCGGTCGGCCGCCACCTCGACCTCGACGACCGGCGCGCCGAGAATCTCGGTCGCCTCACCGAGGGGCGGCGTATCGAAGCAGAGGCTGTGGGAATCGTCCTCGCGCTGGTCGGCCGGCAGGCTGCCGGGCGCGCCATACGGGCACCAGTCGCCGGCCGCCGCGCCCACGGCTTCGAAGGGCGTCAGGGTGAGGTCCGCCTCGGCCCCGGCCGCATCGCCCAGGCCTTCGGCGCCGATCGCATAGCGCCGTGTGGCGATCCTAGATGACGGCCAGGTCGCTTCCGTCACCCAGCGGCCGGCGCGGGTCTCGTAATAATCGCTCGGCGGCTCCGCGTCCTGCATCCACACCCGGTACTGGGGCTCGCCCATAATGCCCGTGTCCCGGCCCGCGAGCCACTGGTCCCACCAGCGGATCGCCTCCTGGAGGAAGCCGATGGCGGGGCCGGGCCGGCCTGAATTAGGGTAGTTGTGCGACCACGGGCCGATGAGGCCCTTGCTTGGGCCGGGGAGGCCGGCGAGCAGGCGCGGGATGGCATTCGAGTAGCCGTCGGCCCAGCCGCCTACGGCATAGACGGGGCATTCAATCGCCGTGAGGTCCTCACAGACGGAGCCGTGCTTCCAATATCCGTCGCGCCGCTGGTGGCGCAGCCAGACTCCGGCAAGGGGCGGCGTCGCGTCGAGCCGGGCGCGCCACGTCTCGCGCCAGCCATCGCCCACCACCGCGGGGTCGGGCGGATAGGCGTTGTAGCTCAACATCACGGCACCCCAGGCGAGGTTGTCGATGAGCAGGGCGCCGCCCATGAAGTGGACGTCGTCGGCGTAGCGGTCGTCGGTCGAGCAGACGGAGATGACGGCCTTCAGGGCGGGCGGGCGCAGGGCCGCGATCTGAAGGCCGTTGAAGCCGCCCCACGAGATACCGATCATGCCGACGGCGCCCGAGCACCAGGGCTGGGCCGCGAGCCAGGCGATGACGGCGAGCCCGTCTTCCTGCTCGACCGGCAGGTATTCGTCGAGCAACAGCCCATCGGAATCGCCGGAGCCGCGCAGATCCACGCGCACGGCGGCATAGCCGTGGCCCGCGAAGTAGCGGTGCATGGCCTCGTCCCGGCCGCGGGTGAAGTCGCGCCGGCGGTAGGGGATGTATTCGAGGACCGCCGGCACGGGCTTCTCCTCCGCCCCCTCGGGCAGCCAGATGCGCGCCGCGAGGCGGCAGCCGTCACCCATGGGAATCCAGGCGGTCTCGATCTCCCGGAAGGGTATGGGGAATGTCTCGACGATCTTCATGGGACGCGCGGGTCGAGCCCGCCTGCTTATGGTAGGATCAACCAACTCTAGCATGCATGGCAGGCTTGGACGTGGATATTGGGGCGTGGCTCGAAGGCCTGGGACTGGCGGAATACGCCCAGGTGTTCGCGGACAACCACATCGACGCCGACCTGGTGCGTACGCTCTCCGCCGAGGACCTGAAGGAGCTCGGTGTCGCCTCGCTCGGCCACCGCAAGAAGCTCCTCGACGCGATCGCCAGGTTGGACGGGGCCGAGGGCGACGGTGTTGCCCCCTCCCCCGCCCCAGGCGCCGCGGCGACCGCCATGGAAGGCTAGCTGCGCCAGGTCACGGTCCTGTTCGCGGACCTCACGGGCTTCACCAGCCTGTCGCGTGAGCTGGGGGCCGAGGCGACCCACGACCTCCTCAACCGCTATTTCGCCGCCGTCGACGGCATCGTCGAGGGCTATGGCGGCCGGGTGGACAAGCATATCGGCGACAATGTGATGGCCGTCTTCGGCGCCCCGGTGGCCCATACGGATGATCCGGAGCGGGCCATGCGCGCGGCCTTCGACACCCACGCGGCGATGGAGCGGATCAGCGCCGAGGCGAGCCGCCGCCTGGAGGTCCATATCGGCGTCGCCAACGGGCAAGTGGTCGCCAGCGGCACCGGCAGCGAGGCCCATAGCGAATACACGGTGACAGGCGATTCCGTGAACCTCGCCGCCCGCCTCCAGGATCTCGCGGGGCCGGGCGAGACCCTCATCTCCGACACCCTCAAGCGCGCGATCGGTCCAGCGCTTTCGGCCGCGCTGATCGAGGGCGCCACCCTCAAGGGCATCGGCGAGGCGGCGCGCATCTGGCGGGCCGAGGCGCTATCGAGCGATGACGGGGCCGCGGAGGCCGGCGACCTCGTCGGACGCCAGGGCGAGCTGCGGCAATTCGAGGGCATGATGGCGGCCTGCAACGAGACCGGACGCGGCCAGACGCTCCACCTCAAGGGCGAGCCCGGCATCGGCAAATCGCGCCTAGTCGAGGAGCTGCGGCGCCGCGCCACCGCCGGCGGCTTCGCCTGCCATATGGGCCAGGCGCTCGACTTCGGCGCCGGCCGGGGACGGGACGCGATCCGCATGCTGGTTCGAAGCCTCCTCGCACTCGCGCCCGAGAGCGACGAGGCCGCCCGCGCCGAGGCCGCCCACCAAGCCATCGACGATGGCCTCGTCGATGAGAGCCACGCGGCCCATCTCAACGACCTCCTGGACCTGGGGCAACCGACCGCGCTGCACGCCCTCTACGACGCCATGGACAACGCGGCGCGGCGACGCGGCAAGGACGAGGCCCTGGCCGGCCTGGTGCGGCGCCTCGGGGCCGCCCGCCCCCTCCTCCTGGTCGTCGAGGACATCCATTGGGCCGACGCGGTGGTGCTGACGCAGCTCGCCGGGCTGGCCCGCGCCGTCGCCGAGGCGCCGGCCGTCCTCGTCATGACCTCGCGGGCCGAAGGCTCCCCCATCGACGAGGCGTGGCGCGCCGCCACCCACGGCAGCCCGCTCCTGACGATCGAGCTCGGACCGTTGCGCCGCGAGGACGCCCTCGACCTCGCGCGCCGTTACAGCACGGCGGACAGCGCCCTGGCCGAGACCTGCGTCGAGCGGGCTGAGGGGAACCCGCTGTTCCTCGAGCAGCTCATCCGCGGCGCGGCGGAAACCTACGAAGGCAACATTCCCGGCTCGATCCAAAGCGTGGTGCTGACGCGGATGGACCGCCTGGCGGCGCCGGATAGGGCCGCGCTCCAGGCCGCGGCAGTCATCGGCCAGCACTTCCCGCTGCCCGGCCTCCAGCACCTGATCGAGAACCCGACCTACGACTGCGCGCCACTGGTCGCCCACGTCCTGGTGCGGCCCGACGGCGAGACGTACCAGTTCGCCCACGCCCTCATCCGCGAGGGTACCTATGGCGCCCTGCTGACGGCCCGACGCCGGGCGCTGCACCGGCGCGCGGCCGACTGGCATGATGGCCACGACCTGGGCCTCTACGCCGAACATCTCGACCGGGCGGACGATGCCGCGGCGCCCAGCGCCTATCTCGCCGCCGCCCAGGCCCGGGCGGAAGAGTTCCACCACGAGCGCGCGCTCGACATGGCGCGGCGAGGGCTCGAGCTGGCGGTGGACGCGGGCGACAGCTACGCCCTGACCATGCTCTGCGCCCGGTTGGAGCAGGAAACGGGCGCCCCGGCCGACTCGATCGCGACCTACCGCGGCGCCGCGGCACTGGCCCAGACAGACGGCCAGGCGTGCGACGCATTGATCGGCATCGCCGCCGGGGTCCGCCTGCTGGGCGGCAGCGACGAAGGGATCGAGGCGCTCGACCGAGCCGAGCCGCTGGCCGACTCGGATTTGGCGCTCTCTCAGATCCATCATTTCAGGGGCAATTTCCTGTTCGCCGCCGGCAATCTCGACGGCTGCATGGCGGAGCAGGAAAAGGCCCTCGCCCTCGCCCGCGCCGCCGACGACCCCGCATGGCAGGCGCGCGCCCTCGGCGGCCTCGGCGACGCCTACTACGCGCGCTGCGGCATAAAGACGGCATTCGATTATTTCGAGCAATGCATCGCCTTGAGCCGCGCCCACGGGCTCGGCCAAATCGAGCTCTCGAACCGCTATATGGTCGGCGTCACGCGGCGTTACATGCTCCAGCTCGACGACGGGCTCGGCGACGTGCTCGCGGCGCTCGAGATGGCGCGCAAAGTGGACAGCCGGCGCGCCATCCTCTACGCCCTCAACCTGGTGGGCGAGTTCCGCACCGAGCGCGGCGACCTCGACAACGCCGAGGCGCCCCTGCGGGAGGGGCTGGAGACCGCCGACGCGCTCGGCAACCGCCGCTTCCGGCCCTACCTCCTGTCCCAGCTCGCGCGCCTGGCGCTGCGCCGCGGCCGTGGCGATGAGGCCCGGCACGCCGTCGAAGAGGCCTGGCGATTTGCCGCGAGACCGATCCGAAGTTCATCGGCCCCCGCGTCCTGGGGGTGACCGCGCTGGCCGCCGAGACCGCCGAGGGACGAAGCCGAGCGCTCGCGGACGGCGAAGCGATCATTGCGAAGGGCTGCGCCGCCCACAACGTCCTATGGTTCCGCCGCGATGCCATCGAGGCCAGCATCGAGGCCGGCGACTGGAACGAGGCCGAGCGTGAGAACGGCAGAGCAATAATCCCCCACTGAAGCGGCCGGTCGATCCGGCTGCGGCGGACCAAAATGGGACCGCGTATAGCCTTCTGTCAGGGTTGCTCTGACTGGAAGGCGGGGGGGATGTATGGGGTGGAGTTGTACGCACGGGTTCGGCGGGCGTGTCATGTCGAGGGGATGAGCACCCGCGAGGCCTCGCGGGTGTTTGGTGTAGACCGCAAGACGGTCCGTAAGATGCTGTCGTTCTCGGTGCCGCCAGGGTATCGCCGAAGCGCGCCGCCGAGGCGGCCAAAGCTGGGTCCGTTCACGGGAATCATCGATCGGATCTTGGAAGACGATCGGACCAGCCACCGCAAGCAACGGCACACTGCGAAGCGCATCTTCGACCGCCTCCGGGACGAGTACGGTTTCACGGGCGGCTACACCATCGTGAAGGACTACGTTCGTGAGCAGGGGCTTCGGTCGCGTGAGGTGTTCGTGCCACTCTCCCATTCCCCCGGTCACGCCCAGGCGGACTTCGGCGAAGCGATGGCGGTGATCGGCGGCGCGTTACGGAAGATCCACTTCCTTGCCTTCGACCTTCCCCACAGTGATGGTTGCTTTGTTGCGGCCTATCCGGCGGAGACGACCGAAGCATTCTGCGATGGCCACAACGCGGCGTTTGCCTTCTTCGGCGGCGTCCCCCGATCCATCCTGTACGACAACACCAAGCTGGCGGTTGCCCGGATCCTGGGCGATGGGAAGCGGCAGCGAACGCGCGTCTTCACGGAGCTTCAGTCCCACTATCTGTTCGAGGACAGGTTCGGCCGGCCGGGCAAGGGCAACGACAAGGGCAAGGTCGAGGGACTGGTCGGCTTCATCCGGCGGAACTTCCTGGTCCCCGTCCCGCGTGCCGAGAGCTTCGCGGCCCTCAACGATGCTCTCGCCGAACAGTGCCGCCGGCGCCAGGCGGCGCGGCTGCGGGGCCACAAGGAGACCATCGGCGAGCGTCTCGAGCGGGATCGTCAAGTTCTCTTGCCATTGCCGCCTGCTCCCTATGATGCCTGCGATAAGCGCCCTGGACGGGCGAGTTCGCTGTCGCTGGTGCGTTACCGCAGCAACGACTATTCCGTGCCCGTGGCCTACGGCCACCGTGAGGTGCTCATCCGGGGCTACGTCGATGAGGTGGTGATCAGCTGCGGGGCCGAGGTGATCGCCCGGCACCGCCGGTCCTACGACAGCGAGGACCTGATCTTCGACCCGCTGCATTACCTGCCCTTGATCGAGCAGAAGATCGGCGCCCTCGACCAGGCCGCGCCATTGGCGGGCTGGGACCTGCCCGAGGCCTTCATCACTCTGCGGCGGCTCCTCGAAGCTCGTATGGGCAAGGCAGGCAAGCGCGAGTACGTCCAGGTGCTCCGTCTACTGGAGACCTTCCGGCTCGAGGAGGTCGAGGGTGCGGTCGGCGACGCCCTGCGGCTCGGCGCAATCGGCTTTGATGCGGTGAAGCACCTGGTACTGTGCCGCATCGAGCGGCGGCCGCCCAGGCTCAACCTCGACGTCTATCCGTATCTGCCGCGCGCCCGGGTCGCGATGACGTCCGCCAAGTCGTACATGAGCCTGCTGTCGGGGCTCGGCGCATGACCGACACACCGCAAGTGCTGCTCGCCCACCACCTCGAGACGCTGAAGCTGCCGACCTTCCTGCGCGAGTACGACAAGATCGCCCGGCAGTGCGCCTCGGAAGGCGTCGATCACGTCCGCTACCTGTTGAGACTCGCCGAGCTCGAGCTGATCGACCGCGAGCGCCGCATGGTCGAGCGGCGCATCAAGGCGGCGCGCTTCCCCGTGGTCAAGAGCCTCGACAGCTTCGACTTCAAGGTCATCCCCTCGCTCAACAAGGCGCTGGTCCTGGAGCTGGCCCGCTGCGAGTACATCGAGCGCCGCGAGAACCTCATCGCGCTCGGCAACAGTGGGACCGGCAAGACCCACATCGCCCTCGGTCTCGGCCTGGCGGCCTGCCAGAAGGGCCTCTCGGTCGGCTTCATCACCGCCGCCGCGCTGGTCCACGAACTCATCGAGGCCCGCGATGACAAGCAGCTGCTGAGGTTCCAGAAGAAGCTCGCCACCTACAAGCTTCTGATCGTCGACGAACTCGGCTTCGTGCCGCTGTCGAAGACCGGCGCCGAGCTGTTGTTCGAGGTGTTCAGCCAACGCTACGAGCGGGGCTCGACCCTGGTCACCACCAATCTGCCCTTCGACGAATGGACCGAGGTGTTCGGCTCCGAGCGCCTCACCGGCGCGCTCCTCGATCGCCTCACCCACCACGTCAACATCCTCGAGATGAACGGTGACAGCTACAGGCTCAACCAGAGCCGCAGGCGTCAAACCCCGACTGCTAACTGAACCGACCACCCAGCCCACGCTTGACCCCGTGGGCCCACAGGTCCCTCCCGCGCGCGCCGCCGCGTCAGCCTGTTGAGGGCACACCGCGTCGCGCGCGGGGCCCTCCCGTGGACTACGGGGACAAGCCCGCAGCCGCCAAGCGGTCCCTTCTTACACCGCCGAGGTGGTCCCTTTTTGCTCCGCCATTGACAGCCGAGCGGCAAGCCACGGCGCTCGAGGAGTTCACCGGGCCCGAGCCGCTCCCATGGAGCGACTACTACATGGCCTGGGGCCGGGCGCTCGCGGCCTTCGGCCGGGACCCGAGCGATGGCGTCACGCTCGCCAGCCTCAAGACCGAGGCGGAGGCCATCGGCCTGGCGGCTGCCTTGCCGGCAATCGAGCAGGCGCTCGATTGCGCCGGCACGCGGCCCCAAACGGAGATTCGATCGTGAACCGGTTCTACCTCATGGCCCGCTTCAACGCCGGGCTCAACGGCCGGGTCTACGAAGCGGTGGCGGCGCCCGGTGGAGCACCGCGTCACGACCGGTGAAAGCCGGCGAAGATACCGCGCCCGAGATGGGCCGCGAGGATGCTCTCGAGATCGAGGCCGGGCTCCACCGCCATGGCTGCCTCGGCCGCCCCGACCAGGGAACCACCAGCCATCATGGCCGCCAGCATGGCGGCGTCTCCGGGCGACAGGGCCTGCATGCAAACTGTCATGGCGGGGCGGACGACGAGGACGCGCTCGCCGCCGGCATCGAGGTCGGGCGGCGCCGGGTCCGCCTCCTCGGGTTGGTTCGCCCGCCAGATGGTGAGGATGGGATAACTCGAGCATACGAGGCGCGTGGAGGGATGGAGGACCAGGCGTATGCTGGCGACCTTCTCCCGCGCGATCCCTGCGAGAGCCGAGGGGGCGAGCGGCGCCGCGTCGGCCGCGAAGTAGGCCTCGCCTCGCGCCCATTCGAGGGCCGCGATATCGCCGAGACAGGGTACGGACACGGCCGGTGCGTATGCGGCGAGGAAGGCGCCGAACGCGCCGCCATAGGCGTAGAGCCGTGGCGCCTCGGGCGGATGGGCACGCACGAAATCCCATGCCGCCTGGCGGAAGAATGCCGCCCCCACCAGCCGGCGGACGACCGGGAAAGCGGCGCCCAACACGGTTTCGAGGGAGGCGAGCGTGTTGTTGCGGTGGACCGCGAACCGCGCCCGGTCGCGCGCGGTCGCGAGGAAAGCGTTCGCGCGGCACTCCCCGCCACGTCCGGCGGCGAGGTCATCGCGGACGGCCCGCTGGAATTCACGCAACACGGCCCAGCGCCCCCCGCGCCGCGCCGTCGATGATGGCGGCGGCCCGCGCCACCTCCGCCAGCAGTTCGCCGAGCGGCGGTATGTTCGCATCACGCTCCAGGAGGACGGGCACGGGGCCGAGGCGGGCGAGCGCGCGTTCGAGCAGGCGCCATACCGGCTCCGCCACCGGGCTGCCGTGCTCGTCGATGAGGACGTCGCCCGCGCCGGCCCGCCGCCGGGCGTGGCCGGCGATGTGGATCTCGCCGACGGCCTCCCCAGGGAGCGCTTCGAGCCACGGTAGGGGCTCGAAACCCATGTTCCGCGCGCTTAGGTGGAGGTTGTTCACGTCGAGGAGGATGCCGCAGCCGGTGCGGCGAACGAGCGCGGCGAGGAACTCCGCCTCTTCGATCCCGCCGGCCGCGAAAGCCACGTAACGGGCCGGGTTCTCCACCAGGAGGCGCCGGCCGAGCGCCGCCTGCGCCCGGTCGATATTGCGAGAGACGACGGTGAGCGCCTCCTCCGTATAGGGCAGCGGCAGGAGGTCGTCGAGATAGACTCCGCCCACCACGGACCAGGCCAGGTGCTCCGAGACCAGGCCGGGCTCGAATCGGTCGTACAGCGCGCGCAGGCGCGCGAGATGATCGCGGTCGAGCCCCTCGGCCGAGCCGAGCGAGAGGCCGACGCCATGGCAGCTCAAGGGCGAATCGCGGCGGATGCGCTCGAGCGCCGCCAGGCGCGGTCCCCCCGGTGCCAGATAGCTCTCGCTGTGAACCTCTACCCATGCGACGCCTGGTGGTGGGCCCTCGAGGAATGCCCGCACGTGGGGCTCGCGCAGCCCCAACCCGGCCCGGGGCGGAATGGGACCGGCGACGTAGGCCGCCTTGGCGGGCGCGGCCACCAGCCCCGGCTCAGTCGTCCGAGGAGCCCACGCCCTGGAACGGCCGCGGCTTGCCGCCCTTGCGCAAGCAGGTGCCGGCCGGCACCAGTTTCCACTCGCCGCCGTCGTAATCCACCAGGGACTGGCCGGCGCAGGTGTGGGTGCCGGCCGCGTTGCCGCAATCGTTCTCACCCGCCTTGGCGATGCCGTAGCACATCTCGACGCCGCCGGCGTCGCGCTCCTGCGCCGCCGCCGGGTCCCCCGACATGGCGAAGGCGACGGCCCCGGCCAGGGCGGCGACGGCGGTAGCGGCTATGCAGTTGCGGTTGGGCATACACGGTCACTCATGCGTCCTGGCGCGATCATAGCACGGGAGCGCAAATAGGTCTGTCCGCCGATGCATCCTTTTGACAGCCGTCGCGGCCGCCGACAAGATGCCGCCTCCAAAATGGGAGAGACGCCATGACCCTGCCGCCGCCCGGGCCCGACAAGGCGCTCACGCGCGAGAACTGGGCCAGTCGGGCCACCTATTGGGACCGCCGGGCCGATCAGATGGCGGACATGGCCGACCGCTTCAACCAGCCCCTCATCGAGGCCGCCGGCATCGAGCCGGGGCACCGGGTCCTCGAACTCGCCTCGGGCGTCGGTGAGCCGGCCCTGGGCATCGCGCGGCGGGTGGGCGAGGCCGGCTCGGTCACGGCCACGGACCTGGTGCCCGAGATGCTGGCCGGAAGCCGGCGCCGCGCCGCCGAGGCAGGGCTCGGCAACATCGCGTTCGAGGTCGCGGACATGGAGGAGATGACGTTCGAGGACGAGAGCTTCGACCGCGTCACCTGCCGCTTCGGGCTCATGTTCGTGCCCGACCCGGTGCGCGCACTCGGCGAGGCCCGGCGCGTGCTCGTGCCGGGGGGCCGCGCCGCCTTCATGGTCTGGGGACCGCTCGAGGATACGACCAATTTCTGGGTCTTTCGCGCCGCCGCGGCCGAGGTTTTCGCCGCCGACGCGGCGCCCCCCGATTTCTCGACGCCGTTTCGCCTGGGCGAGTCGGGCACCCTCGCCAGCCTGTTCGAGGCGGCCGGATTCAGCGCCGTGGAGGAGCGCGAGCTGCGCTTCACGCCCAGGGTACCGGCCGACCGCGCGTTCTGGCGGCCAAACCTCGACATGACCCTAGGCCCACGGCTCGAATCCGCCACGGACGTCGAGCGGCGCGCGCTCGAGGATGCCATCCGTAAACACCTGAAGCCCTATCGCGATGGCGCGGTCTACAAGCTGACCGCCCACATAAGGATCGGCCTGGGAACCGTGGCCTGAGCGCAATCCCCGTTGAATCATTATTTACGGATCATATATAATTTATCGATATATATCTTGTAAATATATGTTCAAACAATATATTAGACGCCTGGAGGTGGGCCATGAGCGCTAAGACCCTTTGTCTGGGCGTCCTGTCGCGCGGCGAAGCGACCGGCTATGAAATCCGCAAGCATGTAACCGAAGGCCCTTTCAGCCATTTTTTCGAGGCGAGCTACGGATCGATCTATCCCGCGCTCAATGGGCTGAGCGCCGAGGCGCTGGTCGAGTGCCGCGCCATGGCCCAGGAGAGCCGGCCCGATAAGAAGGTCTATCGCATCACGCCCGCGGGGTGGCTTGCGCTCGTCGAGGCCCTCACCGCCGAGCCCGAGCCCGACCATATACGCTCGGAGTTCACGTTCATGCTATTCTTCGGCCACCTGCTATCGGCGCGCCACCTGGACGAGACCATCTCCGAACGCGTCGCCTGGTACCGGGAGAGCATAGCGCGCATGGAGCGGTGCCGGGATGCGGCCGCGGACCGCCCGGCCGGCGAGCTCTTCACCCTGGGCCTCGGCATCGCCACATACAGGGCCGCAGCGGACTACCTCGAAGAGCACGTGCACGAGCTGTTGAGCGAGGTCCTGCTCTCCGACGAGGTGATGGCGGCGGACTGAATCGCCGAAGGCCCTGGCCGGCCGAAAAACATCGGCTGCGCGGCCCATAGGAACGGTTGCGGATGAAATCGTCTTACGTCATTGCCCTCTTGCTCGCGCTCGTCGCCGGCGGCTGGATCCTGTCCGGCCAGCTCGGCGAACCGGGCCCGCCGGCCCGTGCCGGGGACGAACAGGTGGTCAGCATCACGATCGAGGACGCCCTGCCCCAGGTCCAGGTCCGCGAGCAGGTGGCCGAGCCCCTCACGCGGGAGATCGTCGTCACGGGCCAGACACGGGCCTCCCGGCGCGTGACGCTGCGCGCCGAGACGGCGGGACCCGTCGAGGACGTGCCGGTGCCGCGGGGAAGCCAGGTCGAGGAAGGCCAGGTCGTCGCGCGGATCGCGCTCGACGATCGGGGCGCGCGCCTGGCCGAGGTCATGGCGCAACAAGCACAGCGGCAGCTCGAATACGACGCCGCCCTGAAGCTCGCCGAGAAGAATTTCCGGGCCGAAACCAGCGTCGCCGAGGCGAAGGCCCTCCTCGATGCCGCCCGGGCCGCCGTCATGATCATGGAGGTGAATATCTCCAAGACCACCATCGAAGCCCCCTTCGCCGGCGTGCTCGAAGAGCGCCCGATCGAGGTCGGCGACTTCCTCGAAGTGGGGGACGAGGTCGGCATGGTCGTGGACCTCGACCCATGCCTCGTGGTCGCCCAGGTCTCCGAGCGCGAAGTCGACAAGCTGCGCCTGGGCGGGCCGGGCACGGCAACGCTCGTGAACGGGGCCGTGGTCGAGGGCCGCATCAGCTACATTTCCGCCGTCGCGGAGCCGGCGACACGGACCTTCCGCGTCGAGCTCGAGGTGGCGAACACGGAGGGGCGCATCATGGAAGGCTTGACCAGCCAGGTCCGCTTGCCCATCGGCACGGTCAACGCACATTTCGTGAGCCGCGCCCTCCTCACCCTGGCCGACGATGGCACGGTGGGCGTGAAGGCGGTGGACGACGAAGGCATCGTCGGGTTCCATGCCGTCCGCATCGTCGACGACGGGGCCGATGGAGTGTGGCTCACCGGCCCGCCACAAAAATTCACCCTGATTACGGTGGGCCAGGAGTTCGTCCACCCCGGCATGCGCGTCGAGCCGCTGCCCACGCTTACGCCGGCCCACGCCGGGAACTGAACGGCATGAGCATCATCGACGCCGCGATCAACCGCTCGCGGACAGTCATCGCCACGCTCGCCCTGATACTGGTCGCCGGCGTATTCGCCTTCGTGACCATTCCCAAGGAATCGAGCCCCGACATCAACATCCCCATCATCTACGTCTCGATCACCCATGAGGGCATCTCGCCCGAGGACGCCGAGCGCCTGTTGATCCGGCCCATGGAGGAGGAGTTGCGCTCGATCGAGGGGGTTAAGGAGATGCGCTCGACCGGGTATGAAGGCGGCGCCTACGTCATCCTCGAGTTCGAGGCCGGCTTCGACGCCGACCTCGCCATGACCGACGTGCGCGAGGAGGTCGACCTGGCGCGGCCGGAGCTGCCCGACGACAGCGACGAGCCCACCGTCCACGAGATCAACCTGAGCCTCTTCCCCGTCATCGTCATTACGCTCTCGGGGCCCGTGCCCGAGCGCACGCTTCTGCGCCTCGCCAACGACCTCAAGGACGAAATCGAGGGCATCCCGACGGTGCTCGAGGCCAAGATCGCCGGCGACCGGGACGAGACGGTCGAGATCATCATCGACCCGATCAAGATCGAGAGCTATCGCCTCTCGACCCGAGAGATGCTCGACTTCGTGCAGCGCAGCAACCGCCTGATCGCGGCCGGCGCCATGGACACGGGTGCCGGGCGCTTCACCATCAAGGTGCCGGGCCTGTTCGAGAGCATCGGCGACATCCTCGACATGCCGCTCAAGGCTGAAGGCGACGCCGTCGTCACCATCCGCGACATCGCCACCGTGCGCCGCACCTTCAAGGACCGGGAGACCTATGCCCGCGTCAACGGCCAGCCGGCCATCGCGCTCGAAGTGTCCAAGCGCGCGGGCGAGAACATCATCGAGACCATCGGACAAGTCCGCGCCGTGGTCGAGGCGGAGCGGCGCGGCTGGCCGCTCGAGCTGCAAGTGATCTTCTCGTCCGATCAATCGAGCGAAATCCGCAACATGCTGACGGACCTGCAGAACAACGTGATCTCGGCCGTCCTGCTGGTCATGATCGTGGTGGTCGCCGCACTCGGCCTGCGCACCGCGGGGCTCGTCGGCGTGGCCATACCGGGCTCGTTCCTGACCGGGATACTGGTGCTCTCGGTTGCCGGGCTCACGGTCAATATCGTGGTGCTGTTCAGCCTCATCCTCGCCATCGGCATGCTGGTCGACGGCGCCATCGTCGTCACCGAGTACGCCGACCGCAAGATGGTCGAGGGCAATCACAGGCGGGTCGCCTATGCGCTCGCCGCCAAGCGCATGGCCTGGCCCATCATCGCCTCGACGGCGACGACCCTGGCCGCCTTCCTGCCGCTCATGTTCTGGCCCGGGGTCGTCGGCGAGTTCATGAAGTTCCTGCCCATCACCCTCATCGCCACGCTCTCGGCGTCGCTGTTGATGGCGCTCGTTTTCGTGCCCACGCTCGGCGCCTATATGGGCAAGCCGGGCGGCGGCGGGACGATCGGCGCCCTCGCCGACGATACCGCGCTGGAGCCGGGAAGCATCGGCGGCCTCACGGGCGTCTACGTCCGGGTGCTGGATCGCGCGCTGTCCCATCCGGGCCTCGTCTTGACGGCGGCGGTCGCCATCCTGATCGGCGTCAACATCGCCTACGGCACGTTCGGCAAGGGAATCGAGTTCTTCCCCAAGGTGGAGCCCGACCGGGCGGTCATTCAGGTCCATGCCCGGGGCAACCTCTCCGTCGCCGAGAAGGACGCCCTCGTCGCCGCGGTCGAGCGGCACGTCTTGCTGATGGAGGCCGAACGACACGAGCTCGACTCCATTTATACCCGCAGCGGCAACCAGACCGATGTGCAAGAACAGGCCGAGGACGTGATCGGCAGCATCCAGCTCGAGTTCGCCGACTGGGACCAGCGCCGCGCGGCCGATGAGATCCTGGCCGACATCGTGGAGCGCAGCCGCGACATCGGCGGCATCACGGTCGAGACCCGGAAGGAGGAGGGTGGGCCGCCCATCGGCAAGCCGATCCAGATCGAGCTGAGCAGCCGCGACGCGGATCTCCTCGCCCCCGCCGTCGCCCAGATCCGCGCCTTTCTCGACCGGCTACCCGGCCTCAAGGACATCGAGGACGGACGGCCCCTGCCCGGCATCGACTGGGAGGTCTCGGTGGACCGCGCCCAGGCCGCCAAGTTCGACGCGGATATCTCCGTGATCGGCAGTGCCGTCCAGCTCCTCACCAAGGGCCTGAAGTTCAGCGAGTACCGCCCCGACGACAGCCGCGAGGAAATCGACATCATCGCCCGCCACTCGGAGCGGTTCCGGAACCTCGCACAGCTCGACCAGATCCGTATCCAGACCAGCGACGGGCTGATCCCGATCAGCAACTTCGTCTCGCTCACCGCGCGGCCCAAGACCGGCACGCTGAAACGCGTCGACGGTGGCAGGGTGATGACCTTGAAAGCGGATCTGCACGAAGGCGTGCTGGCCGACGACATCGTGCGCGAGATCCAGGCCTGGCTGGAGGCGGCCGATATAAACCCGGCCGTCGACATCCGCTTCAAGGGCGAGGACGAGGAGCAACGCAAGGCCCAGGACTTCCTCCTCAAGGCGTTCGGCGTCGCCCTCTTCATCATGGCCATCATCCTGGTGACCCAGTTCAACAGCTTCTACAGCGCCTTCCTCATCCTGAGCGCCGTGATCATGTCCACCGTCGGCGTTTTCATCGGCCTGCTGATCATCGGCGAGCCCTTCGGCATCGTCATGAGCGGGATTGGCGTGGTCGCCCTGGCCGGCATCGTGGTCAACAACAATATCGTCCTCATCGATACCTTCGACCGCATGAGCAAGACCGCCACGAGCCAGCGCGAGGCCATCTTGCGGACTGGCGCGCAGCGTTTACGCCCCGTGCTCCTGACCTCGGTCACCACGATCCTCGGCCTGATGCCCATGGTCCTTACGACCAACATCGATTTCGTGACCCGCGAGGTGTCGATGGGCGCGCCCTCGACCCAGTGGTGGGTCCAGCTTTCGACCGCCATCGTCTTCGGCCTCGCCTTCGCGACCGTGCTCACCCTGGTGGTGACGCCCTCGGCGCTGATGCTGCGGGCCAACGCGCGGGCCTGGCGCGCCCGCCGCGCGGGACACGGCGTCGAGCCCGCCCAATCTCCGGCCGGGTGAACGGCGCCGGGGCGCCTGCCCGGCCCTCAGTTGATGCGTTCGAGGGTGAAGATCTGGCCCGGATAGATCAGGTGTGGGTCCCGGATCTGGTCGCGGTTCGAATCATAGATCACGGTGTAATTGATGCCAGCGCCATAGGTTCGGCGGGCGATCTGCCACAGGCTGTTGCCCGGCTGGACGACGACAATGGACTCCTCGGGCAGGGCCGCGACCGGCTCGGCGCGGGCGAAAGGCAGCTCGATGCGCGAGATGACCTTGCCGGCCGCATCGACCTGATCGACGCGCATGGTATAGACCCCGGCCTCGACCGAGCCCTCGGGCACGAGATTCCATGCGCCGCCCTCCTCCGCCTCGGCAATACCGATCAGGGAATCGTCGAGATAAACCTGGAGGCGAGACCCCGACGGCGCGTTGCCCGAGAGGACCAACTGGCCGCTGCCGCTATAATCGATGGCGCGCAGGGCGAGCTCCTCGGGCGCCGGCTCCTCGCCAGAGGGCGTCTGTAGGACCTTGGTCGGGGCCGGCGCCTCGCCGATCACCGGAGATTCACCAACGCGCGGAATTTGGAGCGCAAGCGTGCCGGTCGGCGCGCCGCCCGTGACTTCCCCAGCGATATCCTTGCCGGGCTCGGGGACCACCAGGACCACCGTCTCTTGCGATAGCACTTCGGCCCCCAGGCCGCGCCTGGCACTCAGACTAAGCTCTCGGCTGCCCGGCGGCAGGGGCTCGGTGGGGACGAAAACCCATTCGCCATGGGTATCGGCCATGACCCGGCCGATCTCCTGCCCGCCGTCGCGGATAACGACCTCGGTGTCGCGCTCCGCTCGCCCCGCCAGGACCGCATCGCCCCTGGGATTGATCCGCACCACGTCGAAGCTAGGCGCCTGGGGCGGGACTTCGACCGCCTCGGGCGACACGACGATTCCGGGCGCCTCTTCCGTCCCGGTCGCTGCAGCCACCGCCGCCGCCTGTGTCTCGGCCGGCGCCGGTTCGGTCGCGTCCGCGGCCGCCTCGGCGACCGGGGCCTCCTCGGCCGCGTCGGCCGTCCTGGTTTCAGCGATCTCGGCGGCCTCGATCGCCTCCCGTGCGGTCGCAGCCGGTTCCTCGGCCTCCGCCGCCGTGGCCGCGGGCGTCTCGGGTGACGTGGCCGACGGCTCGGCCCCGGACGGCTCGGCCGCGGCCAACTCGGGCGACGCGGCCGACGGCTCGGCCGGGCCGGGCGCGGATACCGGCGCCTGGGCGGTCACCCGCTCCGATTCCCCCAGAGCCTCCGTTTCCCGTACCGACGCCTGGTCGCCGACAATCGCTTGGGCGGCGATCGCCTTATCCGAAGCGCCAGCCGGCGGGGTGGCCGTCGGTTCCACCGGCGGGGCGGGCGAGCCAGCCACGCTCGGCTCACGTGGCGTGCCGGGGCCGGCCGCGGGCGCCTCCTCCGCAGCCGAGGCGGTCGCCTGGGTGGCGACAGTCCCCTGGGCTGAAAGCGGCTCAGTCGCGACCGCCGGCTCGCTGGCCGACGGCGCGTCGCCGCCCGCGGTCGCTTCCTGGGCGGCGCCGGAGTCCTCGGTTTCGGTCGAAGGCGTGCCCGCGGCGGTCGTAGCCTCGGGCGCGGACACACCGGTCGGCGTGGCGACGACTGGCTCCTCGCCGGACTCTCGACCGTTCCAATAATTGAGTGCGATGGCGGCGGCCAGAACGACCAGGCCGGCGACACCAATGAGGACGACGCGGTTCACGGACCCTCTTGCGGGTGCAGTTCCGTCAGGCGGCCCAGCCTAGTATGAGCCGGCCCCGGACGCAACGAATCCCACCCATGAGCGCCGCTTAGGCGGCGGGGCCTCGCCGCGCCTATGGCGCAGGGCTGGCGATCTTGTTGCCGATCGGAGGCAGCGCCCGCAAATAAACGGCCATGGCGCGACGGTCCTCCGGGGTCAGCCGTCCGGTTCCTTCCCGCACGACCTCGTCCATCAGGCCGCCGGCCACGTCGCCGTCGGGGAGGATGCCGGTGTCGAGGAAATATGTGAGGTCGACCGCGCTCCAGCCGCCGATGCCCGTCTCGCGATCGGGGGTGATGTTGGGCACGGCCTTGCCGTCGGGGCCGTCGGCCGTGCCGGCGTAGGCCACCCCGCGATCCATGGCACCGAGGAAGCCGCGCGAAGTGTGGCACTCGCCGCAATGGCCAAGGCCCTCGACGAGATAAGCACCGCGGTTCCAGTCCGCATCCCGCACCCCATCCGGCACGAACGGACCGGGCGTGAAGAAGAGCCACTTCCATATCCACATGAGCCAGCGAAAGCCGAACGGGAAAGGGAGGTCGTGCGGGCGGCTCGGCACCGCGGCCGGCGGCAGGGAGAAGATGTAGGCCTTGAGGGCCAGGAGGTCCGCGTCTGACGCCAGGGTGAAGGAGGTGTAGGGGAACGCCGGATAGTAGTGGCGGCCGTCGGGTGCGGTGCCTTCGCGCATGGCGCGGATGAAGTCCGCGTCGGTCCAGCGGCCAATCCCGTGGTCCGGGTCGGGCGTGATGTTGGGGCCGTGAAACGTGCCGAAGGGAGTCGGCAGCACAGCCCCGCCGGCGAGCGGCTGCCCTCCAGCTTTTACATCCGTATGGCAGCCCGCACAAAGGCCCGCGCGGAACAGATAGGCGCCACGCTCGACCTCGTCCGGCCCTGCCACCGTTGCCCCGGCCGTCGCCAGGAGCCACAGGATGGCGGCCAGCCCCGCTACGATCCTCATGCCATGAGGATAGTGAGCGTCTCCCCGCCCGCCAAGCCGCGCGGGGCCGGCACCAGTTCTACTTCTTTACGCGGAACGCCGTGTGGCACGCGCCGCAGGCGCCGCCGAGAGCCTTCATGCCGTCGCCGAGGGCCGCCATATCACCACTCTCGGCGATCTCGGCGAGATTCGCGCTGGCCTCCTGGAGCCCCTTCGCCTTGGCGACGAAATTATCCCAATCGCCCCAAATTTCCTGCTTGGCGATGGTCTCGCCACCGCTCGTGCCCACGTTCTCGCGAAAGGCGTCCGGGAGGAGCTCGGCCATGTAGGAGATTGCTTCGGCATGCTCCTCGATATGCTTGGGCCCGTAGTCCACCTCGCCCTTGAGGATGGTGCTGATGCCGCCCATATGGGCACCGATGGATTTCATGACGAGCTGGCGGTACTTGACCACGCCCTCGGGACTCGAATCGGCCCTGGTGGCGACGGGCGTGGCGACGAGGGCCATCAGCGCCCCCAACGTGAGGGCGGCGGCGAAAATCGCTGTCTTTCTCATGGCTTGCACTCCCCAATGTTCCTCTCACGTGGAACTGTTACCCCATTGGCGGCTTCCGGCGCGGCACGCCGAAAATCCACTGATGGGACTATAGGCGATATGAATCCCGGCTGGCGGTAGATTCTTCGTGATCGACCCCGCCGCTTCGGACGGCTTCTCAAACCGGCGCCCGCATGCCATATACGGCGGCGGCCCCGACCCCGGGGCCAATCTCCTTCGAGACGGCAGGCGCGGGCGAGGCACCCGAGATGGCTAAGATCGACTCCCTTTGCGTCTATTGCGGCTCCTCGACCGGCAATTCGGACGTCTACCGCGACGCGGCCGCCCGCCTCGGCCTCATCCTCGCCGAAGCAGGCGTGCGGCTCGTCTATGGCGGCGGCCGGATCGGCCTCATGGGCGTGTTGGCGGACGCGGTCGTCGCTGGCGGCGGGCGCGTCACCGGCGTCATTCCCGAACATCTGCAAGCCCAGGAGGTCGGCCATAGCGGCATTACCGAGCTGCTTGTCGTCGGCGGCATGCACGAGCGCAAACAGCTGATGTTCGAGCTCGCGGACGGATTCGCCGTCCTGCCGGGTGGGCTGGGCACCCTCGATGAGACTTTCGAGATGGTCACCTGGGCCCAGCTCGGCCTCCACGACAAGCCCATCGTCCTCGTGGACCAGGGCGGCTACTGGGCGCCCTTGCTGGCACTCCTCGACGCGGTGGTCGGCGCCGGCTTCGCCCGGCCCGAGAACGCCGCCATCCTCGAGGTGGTGGGCGATGTGGACGAGGTGCTGGGCGCCCTCGCCGCCGCCCCCGCCCCCCGGATCGCGGCCCGGGAGGAGAGGTTCTAGGATGTGCAATCACAAATTGTTGGTCTGATTGAACTTGACCCGATTTCGTGGACACCTTTCTCCTAACGGATCAGGTGTCCACGAAATCGGGTCAAGTTCACTACAAAGTCCAGACAGCAATTGGCTCGTCGCGTCCACGCAGGGATTGTGGCCCGCCGTCACCGAGGCCGGACAGCAGCGTTGCGACGTCCGTGCCAGTATCGTCACGGACGACCGACGCCAGATCATCGCTCATCGCCAGCCGAACGCCCAGGGCTCGTGTTAGCTCTTCCAATCGCCTGGCCACGTTGACGGTATCGCCGAGTACGGCATACTCCAACCGGCGCGTCGATCCGATGTCCCCGAGCACCACCATGCCATAGTGCAACCCGATCGATATTTCGATTGGTTCAGCGCCGGCTTCCTTCCGTTCGCGGTTCCATAGATCAATACCCGCCAACATGGCGCGGCCGCAGCGTACCGCGTTGCCGGCGTCGTGCGTTCCAGGATTGGGCGTGCCAAAGGTAGCCATTAGGCCATCGCCTAGAAACTTGTCCAGGGTGCCGTGATGATCGAACACCGCGCCTTCCATGCGGCCATGGAACTCGCGCAGTAAAGCGACCACCTCGTCGGGAGTCTGCCGTTCAGCCATGCGGGTAAAACCGACGATATCGACGAATAAAACCGCGACTTCCTGCGAGCGCACCGCCCCCAAGGGCTGATCTCGCTCGGCTACCTGGTCGACAATATTGGGTGGGAAATGACGGGCAAGATTGCCTCGCTCCCTTGCCACTTCCGCCTGATGAATAATGAGCTGGTTGGTGCGTCGGCCGTTTAGAGCGAGGATTACCGCGACGATCAAGAACACCACGATTTCCTGAACGCGGGCGGGAATTTGTGGATCGTTGGGATCTACGAATTCCAACATCCTTTCATAGCCAGTGAAGGCAACAGCCACCTTTTGTGACAGCTCAGAAACCTCGGTGCCGAAGAGGACCACCAAGATCAAGGCAGTTATCCACAGACCGGTCGTCCAGACGCCAAACGCGAAAACGGTCCGCCAGGAATACGCCATGGTGGCGGCAGCCAGCAACACATAAAAATAGCTGAATTCTCCCACTTCATACTGAAAGGCCGTGGGCCAGGGATCGTCCCCTGAGTCGGACCCGATTTCCTTGGACACAGAATTGGCTTAATCGAAGTGTCCAAGGAGGACCGGAACATGACCGACAATTTTGAGAACAAAGTTGCTGTTGATGGGCCTGTGGTAAACGAGGGCGAGCTTGGCTCGTCCACGTTTTCCCCGGGCCAGGTTTCGCCGGCAGGCCCGCTGGGACTTGGCCAGCGGTGGACGGTGACGCGCAAGCGTGAGGTTGCCCTGCGGCTTTTGCGTGGCGAGCCGGTGGAACTTTTGTCGCGGCAGTTGGGCGTGGAGATTTTCCGGCTCGAGCAGTGGCGTGAGAAGGCGATCGCCGGGATCGATGCCTCGCTCAAGGAACGCAAGGGCGATCCGGTGAAGGCGGAACTGGACATCGCCATGAAGCGGATCGGGGAGTTGATCATGCAGGTGGAACTGCTGGAGGCCAAGACGGAGACGTCCGGCCCTTTGGGGCGGCGGAGGTCGCGGCGATGAGTGCCGCCACCTCTCCCGGCACGGGTTTGGCCTACGGCCTCCAGCGGGTCTGTGCGGCCTGGAGTTTTGCCCGTTCCTCGTTCTACGCCATGAAATCCCGGCAGCAGGCCACCGCTGAGCGCCCACCAGCAAAGCGCCGGGGACCGAAGCCCTCGATCTCGGACGAGGCTCTGCTGGTGGCCATCGAGGCCGACCTGGAGGCATCCCCCTGGGAGGGCGAGGGACACCGCAAGGTCTGGGCTCGGCTTCGGGTCTGTCGTGGCATCCGTGTTTCCCGCAAGCGGGTGCTCCGGGTGATGCGCGAGAACAACCTGCTCTCGCCCCATCGCTGCCGCCGCCGTGGCGGAAATCCCCATGTCGGTGAGATCATCACCCATGCCCCCAACCTCATGTGGGGCACGGACGGCGTTCGGGTGTTCACGGTGGACGACGGCTGGGGCTGGATATTCACCGCCATCGAGCATTGGAACGCCGAGTGCGTCGGCTGGCATGTGTGCAAGCGAGGCGACCGCTTCGCCGCCCTTCAGCCGATCTCCATGGGGCTTGCGAGGCTGTATGCCTCGACCTCCGCCGGTGCGGCGCGGGGGCTGGCCTTGCGGATGGATCACGGCTCCCAGTATCTGTCGGACCACTTCACCAACCAGATCAAGTTCTGGGGCATCCAGCCGTCCTACGCCTTCGTCGAACAGCCCCAGACCAACGGCGTCGCCGAGAGGTTCAATCGCACGCTCAAGGAACAGATCATCCATGGCCGCATCTACCGCAACATCGCGGAGCTGCGGAACGCCGTCCGCGGGTTCGTCGAACAGTACAATGCCCAGTGGATCGTGGAGAAGAACGGCTACCTGAGCCCCGCTCAAGCTCGTCAGGCGTGGCACACCGCGATGGTCAATCAGGCCCGCCGCATGAGACAAACTTGTGTCCAAGGAACCGGGTGCGGCACAGGGATCGTCCCCAAACGGGTTTGGCACCACTATAACGAACGTCAGCAACGCTAAGTCGCAGAATATTAAGATCAATTCCTGCCTAGACTGCGCCACCCGGCCGACTCTTAACTGCGCCCAGCCGATCAACGCAAAACCGACAAGCAAGATTTCGTAGTAGAACACTTCCCAGGTGAAGTTGAGGTACGGGATGAGCAGGGCAATGATTGCCAGGGCGACCCAGCGGGCTCGCACGGCGAGAAGGAGACCATCTCGCTTGTTAGCGCTCAATGCCTCGCGCATATACTGATTTGCGCGGGTTAAATCTTCCTCCCGCAGGCCCCCGCCTCGAAAGGAGAGATGTTTCCGTAAGAGGTTTGCCTTCGAGCTTTCAGCCATGACTGATCCTTCATTGACAGAGATTGCGTATCTGGAAACGAGGCTCCATCACGTAGCCCGGATTATTCACGGCACGGCGTGAAGAGGCTGGTGAGCATGGATTAACCTGTTGAGATTCCGTATGATTTTGGTGTCGAAGCCAGATCACGCGGCACCAGGAGAACCCCGCTCACCATGACCGAGACTATCGCCTACCTGCCCGGTCTGTCACCCGTCGAGAACAAGGAGCTGTGCGCCCGGTTCGATGGCGGCCGGCTGTCGTCCGACGGCGGCGCTCTGGTGCTGCGCGGGATCGAGAAGCGCCTCGGGATCGCCGGCCTGCTGGCCTCCTGCCTGGCCGACGCGCGCGATCCGGCGAGCACGACCCACTCCTACGCCGACATGATCCGGGCCCGGCTGTTCGCCATCGCCTGTGGCTACGAGGATTGCGACGACCTCGACGTCTTGCGCGTCGATCCGGCGTTCGAGCTGGCCTGTGGGCGCCTGCCCGAGAGCGGTCGCGATCTGATGAGCCAGCCGACCCTGTCGCGCCTCGAGAACGCGCCGTCGTGGCGCGCGCTGGCGCGCATGGGGCTGTCGATGATCGATCTGTTCCTCGCAAGCTTCGAGCGTGTTCCCGCCCGCATCACCCTCGACATCGACGATACCGCCGATACCGTCCACGGCGGCCAGCAGCTGGCGCTGTTCAACGCCCATTACGACGCGTACTGCTTCCAGCCCATCCACATCTTCGAGGCCGCCACGGGCAAGCCGGTGCTCTCGCTCCTGCGCCCCGGCAAGCGGCCCTCGGGAGAAGAGGCGGCCCGTATCCTCGGGCACGTCATCCGCCGCATCCGGCGCAACTGGCCCCGGGTCGAGATCGCCGTGCGCGGGGACGGCCATTACGCCACGCCCGAGGTCATGGACCTGCTCGAAGACCAGGGCTGCGGCTATATCTTCGGCCTGCCCGGCAACGCCCGGCTGAGCAAGATCGGCCAGCCCGGGTGCGAGGACGCGGCCGTGCGCCGGGTGCGCTCACGCAAGGACAAGGTGCGCCGCTTCTTCCGCACCGGCTACCGGGCCGGAAGCTGGTCGCGGATGCGCACCGTCATCGCCCGCGTCGAGGCCACGGCGAAAGGGTCCGACATACGCTTCATCGTCACCAACCTGAGCGGCCGCTCCAAGCTGCTCTATGAGAAGGTCTACTGCGCCCGCGGCCGGATGGAAAACATGATCAAGGAGATGAAGCTCTACACCAAGTCCGACCGCACGTCGTGCCACCGCTGGGAAGCCAACCAGTTCCGGCTGTTCCGGCACAGCGGCGCCTATTGGCTGCTGCACCGGCTGCGCCAAGCCGCGCCCCGGAAATCCCTCTGGCGCAAGGCGACGTTCGAAACCATCCGCCGCGCCTTCCTCAAGATCGCCGTGCGCATCGAGGAACTCGGGTCCCGCATCAAGATCGCCTTGCCTTCGGCCTATCCATATCGGCCAACCCTCACCTCGATGGCCGGCTGCATCGCCGCCCAAGGCCCCTGAGCCAGGCGGCAAGTGCCGCCCGATGAGCCCCGAACGTCAACCCCCAGCCTCTCCGAAAACCTGCCGCGAAAACCGCCGTCAACCCGGCCGATAACGCGCGCCTCGCTCAAACCCAACGGCTCTCATGAATAATTACGGGTAGCTGGCAGCGCCATTCTGGCGCTGCAACTGAAAATCGAAGCCTCCATGAATTCTGCGGCAGCCGTTATCATGATCCGTACAGTATTCTGACCAAGACAATATGACAATCCACCATCTATACAGTAACTATTGTTACTTTAGCCAGATATACACAAGCAAAGAGATAGCAAATCGCCGACCCTGCCGAGGAACATACTCGAATGTGATTCCAGAAACTCCAGACAGGTACATAAGTTTTCCAGTAAGACGCGGCGTCAGAACTGGAATATTCCATGGCATCGAGGCGTTGGTTCATTGGCACATTGAAAACTAGCGACACAAGAAACACACCTACAAGATAGATAGTACCGCCAGCGATGACCCAGGAAGATGTGGAGCCAGAAACGTAGAAGTATGCGTAGCCGATCAGCAATGGTGAGAGCGCGGACATACCCAAAAGCAGAACCATGAATAGAGTTTTGTAAACCTTGCGGTTGATTATCTGCATGGATTCAATTCCACTGGCGGGTTTTGTTGCGGCCAGGGATTTCATGACGAAATCAGAGAACGTCAAAAAAACACCAGCAACCAAGCCGCAAGCAATAACAGAGACTTCGCTTGCGATTAAAAACCAGCCTGCCGTCATTTTCATTCTCCATGATGTGAGATGATTTCCGAGTTCCAGACGTCGGTACGACAGGCCGGGTGACTGGCGCAGATAGGTGTCATCGGCAAGTTGCAATAGCATGAAGTCGGCAACATCCGCGTGTGATATCTTAAGCTCGAGCGACTTGTCGGCAGCTGTAAAGCCATGCCGGTACGAACATGTATGTCCGCCTTTCGAAAAGTTGCCAGGGCGCACGATCACCCAGTCCAATGGGCTGTTTCTGACATGGCTTTCCAGAAGCTCATGATCGGCATGCCCAGCGCGCACAGCGCGACATCGTGTCCTTGGACCACGATCCCAACCAAAGCAGGATCCAGCACATCCCCCTATACCACTTGCAGGTTTTCGTGGGATTGGCCGAGTTTTTCAGGATTGTGGGCGAACGCCGTCACCTGATGGTTCTGTGACAGCGCCTGATCGACCAGACATCGCCCGATCGTTCCTGTCGCTCCGAAGATAACCAACCTCATTTTCGATCTCCCCGTTTCTTGACACCGCGTCAATTGACACGATGACAATTAGGTGGTACTTGACGTTATGTCAAGCTATAATCCCAAAACTCGAGATCGAATTCTGGAAGCCGCCCTGAAGCTGCTCGAAGAGAGCCAGGGCAAGGGCGTGCGTATGACCGATATCGCCAATCGGGCGGGAATCACCCGGCAGGCGCTCTATCTTCATTTCAGCACGAGGGCGGCGCTTCTGATTGCGACGACGCACTATCTTGATGAGTTGAAAGGTGTTGAAGAGCGGCTCGTGCCAAGTCGCACCGCACAGACCGGGATCGAACGGCTTGATGCGTTTATCGAGGCCTGGGGCACTTACGTCCCGGAGATCTATGGCGTGGCCAAGGCACTTCTTGCCATGAAGGACACGGACGAAGCGGCGGCGAAAGCGTGGGACGAACGGATGCAGGACATGCGGCAAGGCTGCGAAGCAGCGATTGGTGCCTTGAACAGCGACAACTTGCTTTCGCCCGGCCATGCACCAGATCAAGCAACTGACATTCTTTGGACGATGTTATCGGTCCGCAATTGGGAACAGCTGACCATCGAATGCGGTTGGCCGCAGGAAAAGTATATCGAAACTCTCAAATCACTGGCGCGGCGCATTTTTGTCGCGGACCGCGCGTCGGACTGAAGAGCAGACCGATCGCGCAAGCGGGATCGATCGCTGCCGTCGAGGGCACCTGAGCGCCCGCGTGGTCAAACCCGGCGCGACGAACCGGAACACGATAATCGTAAAATGACGCTCCGCCAGACCATCCGATCTGGAACATAGACCGGATATTCACACTTCGACACCGACCCTTCGCCCGCCAATGAGCACATGACCTGGCGCTCCGGCCCGCCAGGCCGCGCCGGCCCTTGCGCTCTGGCCCAGCGGTGCTATCTTCGCGCCGCGCCCAACCCGAATCGCCACCCGGGCACGCCGCTGGCAGAGCTGGAGAGAATCCGAACATGGCCAAAATCAAGGTCAAAAGCCCGATCGTGGAGATCGACGGGGACGAGATGACCCGCATCCTCTGGGCCTGGATCCGGGCCCGCCTGGTGCTGCCCTATCTCGACGTCGACCTCGAATATTACGATCTGAGCATCGAGAAGCGCGACGAGACCGACGATCAGATCACGGTCGACGCCGCCAACGCGATTCTGAAGCACGGCGTGGGCGTCAAATGCGCGACCATCACGCCCGACCAGGCGCGGGTGGAGGAATTCGGCCTCAAGAAGATGTGGCGCTCGCCCAACGGGACCATCCGCAACATCCTGGGCGGGACCGTGTTCCGCGAGCCCATCATCTGCGCCAACATCCCGCGCCTGGTGCCGGGCTGGACCGAGCCCATCGTCATCGGCCGCCATGCCTTCGGCGACCAGTACCGGGCCACCGACTTCGTGGTCGAGGGGCCGGGCAAGCTGACCATGACCTTCACGCCGGCGGATGGCGGCGCGCCCGAGATCCGGGAGATCTTCGACTTCCCGGGCGGCGGCGTGGCGCTCGGCATGTACAACCTCGACGCTTCGATCCGCGACTTCGCCCGCGCCTGCCTCAACTACGGCCTCGACCGCGGCTGGCCGGTCTACCTTTCGACCAAGAACACCATCCTCAAGGCCTATGACGGCCGCTTCAAGGACCTGTTCCAGGAGGTCTACGACGCCGAATTCGCCCAAGCATTCGAGGCCAAGGGCGTCACCTACGAGCACCGCCTCATCGACGACATGGTGGCCCAGGCGCTCAAATGGTCGGGCCGCTTCGTCTGGGCCTGCAAGAACTACGACGGCGACGTGCAGTCCGACATCGTGGCCCAGGGCTTCGGCTCCCTCGGCCTCATGACCTCGGTCTTGTTGACGCCGGACGGCAGTGTGGTCGAGGCCGAGGCGGCGCACGGCACCGTCACGCGCCACTACCGCGAACACCAGAAGGGGCGCGAGACCTCGACCAACCCCATCGCCTCGATCTTCGCCTGGACCCGGGGCCTGGCCTATCGCGGGCGCTTCGACGACACGCCCGACGTGGTCGCGTTCGCCCGTTCGCTCGAGCGGGTCTGCGTCGAGACCGTCGAATCCGGGTTCATGACCAAAGACATGGCCCTCCTCATCGGCCCGGACCAGACCTGGCTGACCTCCCAGGAGTTCCTCGACAAGCTCGACGAGAACCTGCGGCACGCAATGGCGTAGCAGGAATGGCCTTCCCTGCCCGCGAAGGCGACAGGTGGGCGACCTCACCCTCTGGCTCCGGATGGCCCATATCCTGAGTGCCACCCTCCTCTTCGGCACGGGGCTCGGTACCGCCTTCTTCATGTGGCGCGCGCACCGCTCGGGCGAGGTGGCCGTCATCGCCGCCACGGCGCGCCACGTGGTGGCGGCCGACTGGCTGTTCACGGCGGTGCCCGGGGTCGTGCAGCTCGCGACCGGCCTGTGGCTCGCCACGGAAGTGGGATACGCGCTGTCCGAGCCCTGGCTCCTCCTCGCCCTCGCGCTGTTCCTCCTCGCCCTCGCGCTGTTCCTCCTTGCCCTCGGCTGCTGGCTGCCCGTCGCCTGGCTGCAGATCCGCATGCGCGACCTGGCGCGCGCGGCGAGCGCGTCGAACGCGGCGCTGCCGGCGGCCTACTACCGCTGCTTCCGAATCTGGTTCGCGCTCGGCTGGCCCGCCCTCTTCGCGGTACTAGGCATCTTCGGCCTGATGGTCTTCAAGCCCGATTTTTAGCCACGCCCGCGCGACCGGTCCGCGCGCACGACATAGAGCGGGTCCCCTGCCCCGCTCGCGGGCGAGAGGTCCGCCATGGTCGCCGGCTCGAAGCCGGCCGAATGGGCGAAATAGGCCGCGATCAGGCGCGCATGGCCGCGCGTGTCGAGGGCGCGCCAGACGGCGGTCGCCTTGGTCGGGAAGCAGCGGTTCGAATAGGAGACGATCATGGGCGCGCCGGGGACGAGGACGCGCGCCGCCTCGGCGAAGACTTGGGCTGGCTTGATGAGATACTGGGCGGAGACGGTGAGGAGGCAGACGTCGAAAACACGGTCCGTGAACGGCAGCCATGGGGCGCGGTTCAAGTCTTGTACGACGCGGCCGGTCAGGTCCGGGTTGGCCGCAAGCTCGGCCGCGTTCATGCCGAGCCCCACGATCGCCTCGTATTCCGCTCCCTCGGGCAGGTGCGAATACCGGCTCGACATGAGGTCGAGGACGCGGGCACCTCCTGGAATCGCGGCCCCGAAGTAGGCCGCCAGGGCGACCCGCGCCGCGTCGTCGATATGTGCCACTTGGCGCGGCATGGCGTAGAAGAGCGCATCGTCCGCCTCGTCCTCGCGCCGGAAATGCTCGGGCCGAAAAGGATTGTCCGCCGTCACACGGGGCGCTAGCGGCCGAGCTCGCGCATGGCGCGGTCGAGGCCGTCGAGGGTGAGCGGGAACATGCGCCCGGTCATGATCTGGCTGATCATGCCGATCGACGCGGTCCAGTCCCAGCGCTGCTCGGGCACGGGGTTGAGCCACACCGCCTTGGGCCAGGTCCGTAGGACCCGCGCCATCCAGACCGCCCCCGCCTCCTCGTTCCAGTGCTCGACGCTGCCGGCCGGCTGCACGATCTCGTAGGGGCTCATCGAGGCGTCGCCCACGAACACCAGCTTGTAGTCCGCGGGATAGGTGTGCAGCACGTCCCAGGTATCCATGCGCTCGACATGCCGGCGGCGGTTGTCGCGCCACACCCGCTCGTAGACGCAATTGTGGAAGTAAAAATATTCGAGGTGCTTGAATTCCGTGCGCACGGCCGAGAACAGCTCCTCGCAGACCCGCACGTGGGGATTCATGGAGCCGCCCACGTCGAGGAACAGGAGCACCTTCACCTTGTTGCGCCGCTCGGGCACCATGCGGATATCGAGGAGGCCGCCGTTGTGGGCGGTCGAGCGGATAGTGTCGGGCAAGTCCAACTCGGTCTCCGCCCCCTCGCGCGCGAAGCGGCGCAGGCGGCGCAGCGCTATCTTGATGTTGCGGGTGCCGATCTCGACCTGGCCGTCCAGGTTTCGGTACTCGCGCTTGTCCCAGACCTTGACCGCGCGCCCGTGGCGGCCCTCGTCCTGGCCCATGCGGATGCCCTCGGGGTTGTAGCCGTAGGCGCCGAAGGGCGAGGTGCCTGCGGTGCCGATCCATTTCGATCCGCCCTGATGCCGGCCCTCCTGTTCCTCCAGGCGCTTGCGCAGGGTCTCCATGAGCTTGTCCCAGCCGCCCAGCGCCTCGATCTCGGCTTTCTCCTCCTCGGTCAGGAAGCGCTCGGCGAGCTTCCTCAGCCACTCCTCGGGGATCTCGCCGAACAGCGCCTCGATATCCAGGTCGAGGCCCTTGAAGCAGTGGCCGAAGACGCGGTCGAACTTATCGAGGTTGCGCTCGTCCTTCACCAGCGCCGCGCGGGAGAGGTAATAGAAATCCTCGGTGCTGTAGGAGGCGAGGCCGAGATCCACGGCGCCCAGGAGGACGAGATACTCCTTGAGCGAGACCCGCACCCCGGCCCCGCGCAGGGTGACGAAGAAATCGACGAACATCGCCGCGCCCGCCCTGCCGGCCCGAGCCTAGTTGCCGCGCTGGTCGCGGCGGGAGAGGAAGGCCAGGCGCTCGAGCTGATGGACGTCCTGCTCGCTCTTCAGAAGCGCGCCGTGGAGGGGGGGCAGGAACTCCTTCACGTCGCGGCTGGCGAGCGCCTCGGGCGGGATGTCCTCGGCCACCAGGAGCTTGATCCAGTCCAGCAGCTCCGAGGTCGAAGGCTTCTTCTTGAGGCCCGGCACCTCGCGCACCTCGTAAAAGACGTTGAGCGCCGCGCGCAACAACCGGTCCTTGAGGCCGGGGTAATGGACCTCGACGATCTCGGCCATGGTTTCGGGCTCGGGAAAGCGGATGTAGTGGAAGAAGCAGCGGCGCAAGAAGGCGTCGGGCAGCTCCTTCTCGTTGTTCGAGGTGATGAGGACGATGGGCCGATGCTCGGCGCGGATCGTCTCACGCGTCTCGTAGACGTAGAACTCCATGCGGTCGAGCTCCTGCAACAGATCGTTGGGAAACTCGATATCGGCCTTGTCGATCTCGTCGATCAGCAGGACGGGCGTGGCCTCGGCCGTGAACGCCTCCCACAGCTTGCCCTTTTGGATGTAGTTGGCGATGTCGTGCACGCGCTCGTCACCGAGTTGTGAATCGCGCAGGCGCGCGACCGCGTCGTACTCGTAGAGCCCGTGCTGGGCCTTGGTGGTGGATTTGATGTGCCATTCGATGAGGGTACGACCGAGCGCCGCCGCCACCTCGGCCGCGAGGATGGTCTTGCCCGTGCCCGGCTCACCCTTGATGAGGAGCGGCCGCTCGAGGGCGATGGCGGCATTGACCGCCACCATCAGGTCCTCGGTGGCGATATAGGTCTCGGTCCCGGTGAACTTCATGGATCGCCCACCTCGCCGTGGAAAAACGCCCCGAACCATAGGGCGTTGGCGGGCGCGCGATCAAGTGCGGTTGGCCCGCGCCATGGCCCCCATGTGGAATCGGTTGGCCGCGACCGGATAGAGGTAATCGCGCCCGATGGGGCAGGCCCGGCGGGCGAGGCAGCCCTCGCGGCAATCGGCGCCCGCCGGGTCGCCCAGGTGCGCGACGCAGGCCGGCACGTCGTAGCCGTCGGTGCTGAAGGCGCCGACGGGGCAGGTCGAGAGGCAGGGCCGATCGGCGCAGCTCTCGCACGGGCTGGGGAGGTCGCGACGGGGCGGCAGCGCGTGGCTGTCCACGAACAGGATGGCCCCGCGATAGGCGTGCCACAGGCCGTACTCGGGGTGGATCAGGACGCCGATGGGCGAGCTGTGGGCCGGCTCCGCCCGCTTGGCCCAGCAGCTGCATGGGCGGATAGGGCGGCCCGTCCTTGGGCAGGACGGCATGCCCGCCCACCCGCGCCGCGATACCCCGCAGGATCGGCGCCAGCCAGTCCTCGAGCGGGTTGCGGCCCGCGGGCTCGGGGCAGGCGGCGGCGAACCGCTCCCACAGGGCGCCGCCCGCGTTACCAATGACTGCGACGGTCCGCGCGGGCCGGCCATCGGGGAGTTCGGGTACGCCGTCCACCGGCTCGGGGTGGAAGCATCCTCGAAGGATGAGGCCGGTGCCATCGAGCGCACGGTCGAGCGCTGTCCGCACATCATCCATATGGCGGCTTGCCGTGTTGTCAGTATACGGCTCTCGACCACGCATAAGGCTATCGGGACAGCGGATCGAGGCCGATCAATCGATCTTGCCGGGCTCGACCGGCTGTAGCTGTTTTGACAGAGATGCCAGAATTAGCGGCGCGGTCATGCCAACATTGACAGCGAGAATTGGCTCAAGCGTCAAACCAGATTTCAAATACACGAACACCAGCACACCGCCAGCGACTGCCATAACCAACGTCACAATCCAATACGAAGATGATCGAGACCAGTCAGGCAGGCCCCGATGCAGATCATGACGCATTTGAAACCACTTTAGCGCCTCGGCAAGCGCCCCGCCGGCCAACCCATAAAGGAACCCTTCCCAACTCACCACCCCGTCGTTTCCCTCGAGTCTACACGATCATGCGGACTTAGAGATGAAGGCAACCGTATTCGCCACCATCTCCTGCAACCGCGCAGGCCGCGCACGTAGGGTATAAAGTATCCGCCCATTCTTATCCGTGACGTAGGATTTCCGAACTTCGGCGGCGTGAGAAATGAGAAGCTCACGAATCCTATCAGAGGCGAGGCCCGTAACCCTCGTAATGCCGTCAACAGTTCTGAAATCCCATTGCGGGTCGGCAAGCGCCTCGCGGACCCGCAGCCAATCCGGGCTATCGATGTCGTGTCTGCCATCTGGTGCCATAGTTCGCCCCATGTCGCCTACTTGACCATCACATAGTAGCATAGAAATTTGGACTATTTCGAGACGTCGCCGGTGGCGAGCCTGTCCCCCTATTCGGCCGCGGCCGGCGGGGCCTCGAGCGCGGCCTCGATCGCGGCGAGCGCGGCCTCGACACGGCTCGGGTCCGGGCCGCCGGCCTGGGCCATGTCGGGGCGCCCGCCCCCACCCTTGCCGCCCAGCGCGGCCGAGCCCGCGCGCACCAGATCGACGGCGCTCAGCCGGTCGGTCAGATCGTCGGTCACGCCCACCACCAGGGAGACCTTGCCGTCGTCCACCGCGGCGATGGCGACGACGCCGGAGCCGATCTGTTTCTTGAGCACGTCCGCCATGGCGCGCAGCTCGCGCGCCGGTACATCGTCGAGCAGGCGCGTCGCGTACCTGACGCCGCCGACTTCACGCGTCGCCGGCCCCTCGCCCGCGCCGCCACCAGCGGTGAGGCGCTGGCGCATCTCGGATAACTCGCGCTCGAGCTTGCGGCGTTCGTCGAGCAAGGCGGCGATGCGCGCCGGCACCTCGGCGGGCGCCACCTTGAGCGCGCCAGCCACCTCACGCAGGACGGCCTCCCGTGCGTCGATATGGGCCTCGGCACCGGCACCCGACAGTGCCTCGATGCGGCGCACGCCGGCGGCGACGGCGCTCTCACCCACGATTCGGAAAGTGCCGATATCGCCGGTGCGCCGCACATGGGTGCCGCCGCAAAGCTCGACCGAATAGGGCCGATCGTCCCCCCGGCCCATGCTGAGCACGCGCACCTCGTCGTCGTACTTCTCGCCGAAGAGCGCGAGCGCCCCCTCGGCAATGGCCTCGTCAGGTGTCATGAGGTGGGTAGTCACCTCGCCGTTCATGCGGATCTGGCGGTTGACCAGGGCCTCGACCTCACGCAGCTCCTGCGCCGCGACGGGCCTGGGATGGCCGATATCGAAGCGCAAGCGATCGGGTGCCACGAGCGAGCCCTTCTGGGTCACGTGATCGCCAAGGGTCGCGCGCAGGGCCGCGTGCAGCAGGTGGGTAACCGAATGGTTGGCGCGCAGGGCCGCGCGCCGCGCGCTATCGATACGCATCTCGACGACGTCGCCGACGGCGACGGTGCCGCGCGCGACCGCGCCCATATGGACGTGGAGGTCGCCGAGCTTCTTCAGGGTGTCGTGGATGGTGAGTTCGGCGCCCACGGGCGTGAACATGATGCCGGTGTCGCCCATCTGGCCGCCGGATTCGCCGTAGTAGGGCGTCTGGTTCACGATCACCGAGATGTCGGTGCCCGCTTGCGCCTTCTCGACCGGCCGGCCATCGGCCACGAGCGCCTCGATGCGGCCCTCCGCCATGTCGGTGTCGTAGCCGAGGAACTCGGTCGCCCCGACCCGCTCGTGCAGCTCGTACCAGACCTCTTCCGTCGCGAGATCGCCCGAGCCGGCCCAGGCCTTTCGCGCCTCGGCGCGCTGGCGCTCCATCGCGGTATCGAAGCCGGCCGTCTCCACGACCCGGCCCTGGCCGCGCAGCACGTCCTCCGTCAGATCGAGGGGAAAGCCGAAGGTATCGTATAAGCGGAAGGCGACCTCGCCCGGCAGGGATTCGCCGGCGCCGAGCCGATCCGTCTCCTCCGCCAGCAGCTTGAGGCCGCGGCCGAGGGTATCCTTGAAGCGGCCCTCCTCGAGCTTGAGGGTCTCGGTGATGAGCGCCTCGGCGCGACCGAGCTCGGCGTAGGCCTGACCCATCTCGCGCACCAACGCCGGCACGAGCTGCCACATCAGCGGCTCCCGGCAGCCGAGCAGGTGGGCGTGGCGCATGCCGCGGCGCATGATCCGGCGCAGGACGTAGCCGCGGCCCTCGTTGGACGGCAGCACCCCGTCGGCGATGAGGAAGCTCGTGGCCCGCAGGTGGTCCGCGATGACCCGGTGCGAGACGGCGCCTTCACCGTCGGGCGGAGTACCCGATGCTTCGGCCGAGGCCACGATCAGCGCCCGCATCATGTCGATGTCGTAGTTGTCGTGGGTGCCCTGGAGCACGGCGACGATGCGCTCGAGCCCCATGCCCGTATCGATCGAGGGCTTGGGCAGGGGCACGCGCTCGTCGGGCGTCACCTGCTCGAACTGCATGAACACGAGGTTCCAGATCTCGATGAAGCGGTCGCCGTCCTCGTCGGCGCTGCCGGGCGGGCCGCCGGGGATATGGTCGCCGTGGTCGAAGAAGATCTCGGAACAGGGCCCGCACGGCCCCGTATCGCCCATGGCCCAAAAGTTGTCCGCGGTCGGGATGCGGATGACCCGGCGCTCGGGCAGGCCGGCGATCTTGCGCCACAGATCGAACGCCTCGTCGTCCTCGGCATAGACCGTGACTAGGAGCTTGTCCGCGGGCAGGCCGAGCTCCTTCGTCACCAGGTTCCAGGCCAGCTCGATGGCGCGGTCCTTGAAATAGTCGCCGAACGAGAAGTTGCCCAGCATCTCGAAAAAAGTGTGATGCCGAGCCGTATAGCCGACGTTTTCCAGGTCGTTGTGCTTGCCGCCCGCGCGCACGCATTTCTGGGAGGTGGTGGCGCGGTCATAGGGGCGCGGCTCGGCACCGGTGAAGACGTTCTTGAACTGCACCATGCCGGCGTTGGTGAAGAGCAGCGTCGGATCGTTGCGCGGCACGAGCGAGCTCGAAGGCACCACCTCGTGGCCGTGCCTGGCGAAATAATCGAGGAAAGCCTGGCGGATCTCGTTGGTCGTCGGCATGATCACACTATCGCGACGCGGATTCTCAAGGGCCGATCACCTCTCCGCGCTCGGCGACACGCTTCTACCGCCTGCCCGCCGGGGTGTCCAGCAGGGCCACCGCACTCCACCGTGATTCGGGGCGCGGGACTAGGGCGGTTCCAGTTCGACTGGAATCGCTCCAGGCCGCAAGGCGGCCCGCCGGTTTGTCCGGGGCGTCCGCGCAGGCGCGGACCACTTGGTCCGCTGCCGCGAGCGACAATAAAAGGCTAGAGTGGGTCCGATCGAAGCGGAACCGATCTAGGGCCCCATGTGGCGTGGCCTCAGCCGGTCGCGCGACCTTCGGGAAGGCCCGAATGGCGCAGAGCCGCGTCACCCGCGACCTCGGCAGTCTGGATGGCAAGATCCTTGATCTCGCCCGCGACGGCCGAAAAGGGCTTGCCGGCCGGCCGAAAGCGGACCGCCGCAATGGTGGCATCGAGCGCCATGAGGCTGATATCCGAACCGGGCCCGGCGCAAAGCGGCGTGGCGACCGGCGCGGCGTCGGCGGAATCGCGGTCGATCGAGTCGATCTCGTTGTCTCGCATGGATCTTTCCTTCCGCTCACTCGTTACGTGCCAATCGGCCAATTCGGACATCGTTACCGAACATCACTTCGATCATGTCCGCGGCAACTCGACCACCTCACGCCTGTCGCCCCCATAACGCGGCGACGGCGGCTGCGGTGAGAACGGCGGTGACAAATTAGTCCACGGAAGCGGCGGGATTTCCCAGCCGCGGGCGGAGTAAAACTCTGCCACCTGTAGCCTTCGATCTTTTTTGAGATGGAAGGCGGGAGGATGTACACCGTGGACCTATATCTGCGCGTTCGGCTGGCCTGCCATGTTGATGGTCTGAGCCAGCGAGAGGCGGCAAGTCGGTTTGGCATTGCGCGCGAGACGGTGAGGAAGATGCTGCGGCATTCGGAACCGCCGGGATATCGGCGACGCCAGCCACCGAAACGCCCGAAACTGGCCCCCTTCACGGATATCATCGACCGTATTCTGGAGGAGGACCGAACGGTTCACCGTAAGCAGCACCACACGGCGAAGCGTATATTCGAGCGCCTTCGCGACGAACATGGCTTCACGGGCAAAGAGACCATCGTGAAGGATTACGTTCGGGAACGGCGCCTTCGTCGGCGTGAGATGTTTGTGCCGTTGTCACATCCTCCGGGCCATGCTCGAGCGGACTTTGGCGAGGCGGATGCGATCATCGCCGGCGTCAAGTATCGGGCGCATTTTTTCGTCATGACACTTCCCCACAGCGATGCCTGCTTCGTTGCGGCCTACCCGGCGGCGACGACGGAGGCCTGGCTGGACGGGCACAACAGAGCCTTTGTTTTTTTCGGCGGCGTTCCCCAATCGATTCTTTACGACAACGACAAGTGTCTGGTGTCGCGCATCTTGTCAGATGGCACGCGGCAACGAACGCGGGCGTTCAGCGGGCTGCAGTCCCATTACCTCTTCGAGGACCGCTACGGCCGTCCCGGCAAGGGTAACGACAAAGGCAATGTGGAGGGGGTGGTCGGCTATGCCCGGCGGAACTTCATGACGCCGCTTCCCCGGTTCGCGAGCTGGGACGCCTTCAATGGCCACCTGGAAGAGCAATGCCGCAACCGGCAAGGCAACGTCCTGCGCGGCCACCGCGAGAGCATCGGCGAACGGTTTGTGCGTGACCGCGAAGCGTTGAAGAGGCCACTGCCGGCACCGTTCGACGCGTGCGACAAGCAGGGCACGCGGGTCAACTCGCTGTCCCTGGTGCGCTACCGGACGAATGACTATTCCGTGCCCGTCGCCTACGGCCATCAGGAAGTCTGGATCCGTGGCTATGTCCACGAGGTGGTTATCGGTTGCGGCGCCGGGATCATTGCCCGACACCCCCGTTCCTACGACCGGGAAGACATGGTCTTCGATCCGATCCACTACCTGCCTTTGCTGGAGCACAAGATCGGTGCCCTGGATCAGGCCGCGCCGCTAGCCGGATGGGAACTGCCTGATGCCTTCCCAACCCTGCGCCGTCTCCTGGAGGCGCGCATGGGCAAGGCCGGCAAGCGGGAATACGTCCAGGTCCTTCGGCTTGTGGAGACCTTCGATCTCGAGGTGCTTCACGGCGCGGTGAAGGACGCCCTGCGCCTGGGTGCGATCGGCTACGACGCCGTCAAACACCTTGTGCTGTGCCGTATCGAGCGACGCCCGCCCAAACTCGACCTGGATATCTATCCCGACCTGCCTCGGGCCAACGTGGCGACCACGGCCGCCGCCAGTTATATGAGCTTGTTGGGTGGAGGCGCGTCATGACCGATACGCCGCAAGTGTTGCTGGCCCATCACCTCAAGACCCTGAAACTGCCGACGTTCCTGCGCGAATACGACAAGCTGGCCCGCCAATGCGCCACCGAGGGCGCCGACCATGTGCGGTATCTTGTCCGTCTGACCGAGTTGGAACTGATCGACCGTGAGCGCCGCATGGTCGAGCGGCGGATCAGACAGGCCAGGTTCCCCGCCGTCAAAAGCCTCGACAGCTTCGACTTCAAGGCCATCGCATCGCTCGACAAGATGCTGGTTCTGGAGTTGGCGCGATGCGAATACGTCGAGCGTCGTGAGAATATCATCGCGCTCGGCAACAGCGGAACCGGCAAGACCCATATCGCCCTCGGTCTCGGTCTGGCGGCCTGCCAAAAGGGGCTCTCCGTCGGCTTCCTCACGGCCGCTGCCCTGGTTCATGAACTGATGGAGGCCGGGGATGAAAAACGCCTGTTGCGCCTGCAGAAGCAACTGGCAAAGTATCACCTTCTGATCATCGACGAACTCGGCTTCGTGCCGCTCTCGAAGACCGGCGCCGAGCTGCTGTTCGAAGTCTTCAGCCAGCGCTACGAGCGGGGCTCGATCCTGGTGACCTCCAACTTGCCGTTCGATGAGTGGACGGAGATATTCGGCTCGGAACGCCTGACCGGGGCTTTGCTGGACCGCCTCACCCACCATGTCCATATCCTGGAAATGAACGGCGAGAGCTATCGTCTCAACCAAAGCCAAAAACGGCGGAAATCCCCAAAAATACCTGCTTGACCGCCGGTGCAATGGTTGACCCGGTGGGTCCACAGGAACCTCCCACGCTGCTTCGCTCCGCGTAACGCAAGCGCTACACGAAGCAGCGCGGGTCCCTCCTATGGACTACCGGGACAACCCCCCAACACCGCGTACCGCATAACGTCAAGTGGACTAGTTTTGCTCCGCCCGGGTGGACTAATTTTGCTCCGCCGTGTAGATAGCGAATTAAGTTGGCCGGTTTATGTAGCACATCGATTGACCGCTCTGTTGATGTTGTGGCGCCTGTGGGGAAGTGGTCAGGTCGGCGTAGCCGAGCTGTCCACTTATCCACGGGCGGGTCGCGTCGAGCGGCATCACGCGGACCTTGGCCTTGACGTAGTGCGGCCTCAGCGATGACGGCGGGATCTGCAGGACGATGCCGTGGAAGCGTACGGTGTTGTCGTTGCCGACGGTGCGCGTCTCCTGGACGCACAGCACGTCGCGCCACTGTTCCGCCGGCACGGCGACGAAGGCCGAGCCCGGCTCTTCGGGAGCGATCGCGAAGCGCGCATTGTAGTCGGGAATGAAGGTCTCGGCGAGGAAGCGGTTGGCCCCTTCGATCGTCGAGACGCCGGCCAATGCCAACTCCTTGGGGAGCCGGTCCTGCAAGGTGCGGAAGGCGCGCTCGGAGCGCCCGCGCGCCTCCGGCGAATAGGCCGCGATGTGCTCGATGCCGAGCTGGGCCAAGGCCCGTCCGAGCTGGGAGGGCTTGTCGCGGTCCACCTTGCCACCCGCCTGGGGGGTGTGGAAGTAGTGGCTCGCGCGGTCGGTGTAGAGCGCGCACGGCAGCCCGTGCCGGCCGAACACCTCGCCCAGCCCCTGGAAGCTCGACATGGTGCCCTCCTCGGCGACCAGGAAGCCCGAGTAGATCGCCCCGCTCGCATCGTCCAGAGAGACGATCATATCCTGCTCTTCGTCGCGGCCCGGCAGCCAGCGGTGCGTCGAGCCGTCCTGATGCAGCATCATGCCCACGAGCGGCCGCCGCGGCCGCTTGCGCCGGTGCGCCCCGCGCCTGGGCGCCGGCGCCGCCAGGCCGCGGCCGTGGAGAAACGTCTTGGTCCAGGTGTAACCCCAGCGGAAGCCGTGGTCCTTCACCAGGTGCTCGTGGAAGTGCTTGACCGTGAAACCCGCGTAGCGCTCGCGGTAAAGAGCTTCGACCCGCATCGCCTCGTCCACCGGCACCCGCTTGGGCGACGGCTTGCCCAGACGCCGGTCCAGAAGCCCCGCATCGCCCTCACACTCGAAACGACGGCACCAGCGCCGAAACGTGCGCTCGCCGACCCCAAGCACCTCCGCCGCCTCCAACTGGCTCAACGATCCCGCCTCACAACGACCGAAAACATCCCGAAACCTCATCATGCGCACACCTTGCAAAACATCTGTCCGTCTCATCCCACCCCCTTCAAACAGGAGGCTCAATAAACCGGACAGATCGTGTGCTACATAGAACGGACAGATCGTGTGCTATCTACACTAATTTTGCTCCGCCGTTGACACTGCGGCTGCGTTCCGGTCAGACTGAAGACGTCGAACCGCGCCCGCAGCACCGAGAGCTGCCTGTGAAAGGCCGCAACCCGCGACGGATCGCGCCCGACGAGCTTCGATACCTCGACCAGGCGTTCGAGCTCCGTCACCAGGAATTCCAGGCGGCCGAACCCGTCGAGCCGGCTCAGCTCGCGCAAATGCCGCGCCAGGATCAGAACCCTTACCCGCGTGGCCGGATCAACAGTCGCGAGCCCCGGCAGCTCCCGAGTCACCATGCGCTGCGTGCCTCGCGGCAATCGCGGATGAGCGACGATCTGAGCCATGGCGGAACCCTCGATACGGCCGATACCCGATATAGCCAGGCCGCGATTAAGAACGGGTTAATACCGAGCCGCGGCGATAGGCGAGGGAAGGTGAGGATGCACCCAAGAGGTGAGCGGGCGACGGCGGAGGCCCTTGTTCGACCCCCGCCCCGCCCGATCCGTACATAAGGCGGCGCGCCCGTCGGGCGCCCACGGCGCGCCGAAGTCAGTCGCCGGTCTGGGCCGTGTCGGGCTCGTCCTCGATATTGGGCTCGACCACGCCGGCACTGTCCGATCCGCCCATCATGGCGTCGGCAACGAGGCCGGCATTCTGGCGTATCGCCTGCTCGATCACCTGTGCCATCTCGGGATTGTCGGTCAGGAACTTCTTGGCGTTCTCGCGCCCCTGGCCGATGCGCTGGCCTTCATGGGAGAACCAGGCGCCCGACTTCTCGACCACGCCGGCCTTCACGCCGAGGTCGACGAGCTCGCCCATCTTGGAGATGCCGGTGCCGTACATGATGTCGAACTCGACCATCTTGAAGGGCGGGGCGATCTTGTTCTTGACCACCTTGACCCGGGTCTGGTTGCCGACCACCTCGTCGCGGTCCTTGATCGCACCGATGCGGCGGATGTCGAGCCGGACGGAGGAGTAGAACTTGAGCGCATTGCCGCCTGTCGTCGTCTCCGGATTGCCGAACATGACGCCGATCTTCATGCGGATCTGGTTGATGAAGATAACCATGCACTGGGAGCGGGAGATGGAGCCGGTGAGCTTGCGCAGCGCCTGGCTCATCAACCGCGCATGCAGGCCGACATGGGTGTCGCCCATCTCGCCCTCGAGCTCGGCGCGGGGCACGAGGGCGGCGACGCTGTCGATCACCAGCACGTCCACGGCGCCGGAGCGGACGAGCGTGTCCACGATTTCGAGCGCCTGCTCGCCCGCGTCGGGCTGGGAGATGAGCAGCTCGTCGAGATCGACGCCGAGCTTGCGCGCGTAGCCGGGGTCGAGGGCGTGCTCGGCATCGATGAAGGCACAGATGCCGCCGCGCTTCTGCGCCTCGGCCAGGACGTGGAGCGCCAGCGTGGTCTTGCCCGAGCTCTCCGGCCCGTAGATCTCGACCACCCGCCCCCTGGGCAAGCCGCCGACACCGAGCGCTATATCGAGCCCCAGCGAGCCCGTGGAGACGACTTCGGCCTCCACCACCTCGCTCTGCCCGAGCTTCATGATCGAGCCCTTGCCGAAGGCCCGCTCGATCTGGCCGAGGGCGGCTTCGAGTGCCTTTTCCTTGTCCATGGTATCCCTGTCAACGAGGCGCAGCACGGTGTCCGACATAATCTGCCTCCCTTATTCCATAGGGCGAATTCAGTTGCAATCGACGCTTGTGATGGCCTCATTGTGCATGTTTTGTTCCGTTCGTCAAACGTTCTTTTTATGTTTCCTCGACATCACTCGTGTACCGTCAGCAGTCCCTCGCGAACGAGGCGACGGACCAGGACGAGCTGGCCCGCTTCGTCGAGGTTGCCCGGGATGTCCCGCACCCGGTAGCGCGGCGTCGTGACGGCGAACCGCAACGCATCCTCGATGCGGCCTGGAAAGGCGATTCGGGCCCTGTTGTAGAGCAGGACGACGCCTTCTTCGCCCTGGACGATATCGAAGACGGCCATCCGCCGGGGCGTGACAACCGTATCGGCGGCGATGCGCGGCAGAGCGGCGAGCTGGGCGAGCTGGCCGTCGAGCAGGGGCGGCCGGCTCAAGACGAAATGGGCGTCGATCTTCGCCCATGCCCGCGCCATGGCATCCGATCCCGCAAGACGCTGGACCGTATCGCGGAAAGCCGTCTCGCGACCCGCTTCCTCCTCCTCGCCATGGAGCGCGTCGCGCGGCAGGGCCCGCCGCAGGGCCGGGTCGGCCTCGGCCAGGAGGCTCACCGCCTCGACCATGAGGTCGGCCCAGGTATAGGCGGTCACGCCGAGCGTGATATGCAACGAGGTCTCCTCGGTCGCATGGGCGTCGTGAACGAAACCGCGCGGGATATAGAGCGTGTCGCCGGCGGCGAGATCGAACGTTCGCCGCGGAGCCATATGGTCGTAGGCGCCCGTCTCCGAGGATTGGCTCTTGAGCGGCAGTTCCACGGCGGGGTCGCATAAGGTCCAGGACTTGCGGCCGGCGACCTGCAACACAAACACGTCATGGGTGTCGTAGTGGCGCTTCAAGGCCTGGGCCCGCTCCCCACCCAGGCCATGGGCGCGGCCGGGAGTCATGTAGGCGTTGGCCTGGGCCGGCTGACGCAGCGCGCGCTCGACCCCGCGGCATAGCCGCAACAGCGCCGGCCACTTTCTGTCAAGCCGTTCGAAGACGATGCTCGCCCCCTCCTGGAAGCGGGCGAAGAGCTTGCCGCGGTCGACCTCGGATCCGGTCATGTAGTCGGCAGGCTTGACCGTCGCCTCGCTGTCCGCAAGCCGCAAATCCTGCTGCCGGAAGGTGTGGTTGGACAGCAGCCAGTCGATGTCGTCGAGGGTCGGAAGGCCGGCAAAATAGGCCGGGTCCCGACGCTCGACGAGCAGGGGCTCACGCTCCAGGTAGCGGGTCCGAAACGTCGCCGTGTCGATCGGCGCGATCAGGCGCGCGAGCGTGCCGTCCGTCTCCGACTCCGTCCCGAAGCCGGTCACATTCCGGGCTAAGAGGTGTCCTCGTCGGTCGCCTTGTCGTCGTTGGTCTCGCTCGAGGTGTCGGAATTCGTCGCCGTATCGCCATCCGCGGCCGTGTCGTCGTTCGTCTCGTTCGAGGTGTCCGTGTTGGTGGCCGTGTCGTCGTCGGCCGCCTTGTCGTCATTGGTTTCGTTCGACGTATCGGAATTCGCCAGCGCGGCGCCCGAGACGGCAACGCCGACCCCGAGCACGGCCGCGGCCAGCCCGAGCGCCTGGCGGCGCGTCACGATCTGATCGTCCTCGAGCGTCTCCAGCTTCCTGCCGGTATCCTTGGCCATGACCTCTCTCCCTACATAAATGCCCGGCGGGCACAGTATCGAAGGCCGGTCGGGCGTTCAACCGTCGTGCGGGCGGTGCTAGAGCGATTCCACCTCATCTGGAATCGCGTGAAGCCGAAGCCGTATTGGGCCGGCACCCAGGCGCGGATGGGCGGATGGAAGGTGATGCCGGGCTCGCGCTCGCGCTCGATGCCGTCGGCGATGTACATGGGCGCCTCGGTCCAGGTGGGTTGGAATCCCATGCCGATCGAATAGCCGAAGCCGCCGTGGAATAAGGCCCCGGGCATGTCCTCGAGGCCGCGCTTGCCAGTGGGTGGACGAACTCGGTGCGTCCCTTCACTGGTGTGACTCCGCCCCGTGCACCGCGAGCATCCCGGCGATCCGCTCGCGGTCGACGGCGACCGTCTCGGCCGCTTCCAGGATCAGCCCCCAGGTCACCGCGTCGATGGGGATGCCGTCGGCCATGCGCTCGGCGCGCATGCGCTGCTCCGGCTCGTTGGGCAGGAGGACCCCCTCCCCGCCATCGACCGGCGGCGTGCCCTTGACCCAGGCGACGATCGAATCGACCTCGGCCTCGTAGCTCTCGGCATCGGTGAGCAGCGCGGGGTCGATGATCACCGAGAGCATGTTGTTGGTGACGCGCGCCGCGCCCTCGGTCTCGGGCTTCATGGTGCCGCCGCCGCCGAGGGCACCCGCGAACAGCTCGCAGAAGAGACCCAGGCCGTAGCCCTTGTGCCCGCCCACCGGCAGGATGGCGCCGCGCGGGCGCTGATAGATCACGCCGGGGTCGTTGGTCGGCGCGCCCGAGGGGTCGAGAAGGGTATCGTCCTCGACCTCCTGCCCCTTGTTCCGCGCCACGCGGATCTTGCCCTCGGCCACCTTGGCCGTCGCCATGTCGAGGAGGATGGGCCAGCCGCCCCGCGTCGGCAGGGCCACACAGAAGGGGTTGGTGCTGATGCGCGCGTGGCGGCCGCCGAAGGGGGCGACGAGCGGGGTATGGCCGATGGAGTTCACGAAATGCATCGACGCATAACCGGCGGCGCTGCACAGCTCGGCCCAGTGGGAGATACGCCCGATATGGTGGGCGTTGCGCAGCGCCACGACGCACACGCCCGTCTCGGCCACCCGCTCGATCCCGAATTCCGTGGCCTCGCCCGCGACCACATGGCCATACCCGCCATTGCCGTCGACGACGAGGATGGCACCCTGGTCCGCGATCACGCCCGCGTGGCGGTTGGGGGTCACGTCGCCGGCCTGGACGGCCTCGATATATTGCGGCACCCGCGCGACGCCATGGGAATCGTGGCCCGCCAGGTTGGCCTCGACGAGGCGCCGCGCGACCAGCGCCGCCTCCGCGTCATCGGATCCGGCGGCGCGGAATACGGCACTCACCACACGGCGCAAGGCTTCGTGGTCGACGATCATGGCGCGGCCCCGGGCGTTGTTTCGCGGGAGCGCCAACCTAGCGGAGGCGCCAAGCCCCAGGCAACCTCGGTCGGGGACGGCTCGTGCCTCGGTCTGGAATCCCGCCAGGCCAGGAACCCGAATGGGTATGAGGCGATCGGCACGTCCGCTCTTCGGGCGACACCGGCTATTCTTCCAGCATCCGGGCCGTCGGACTTCCCCGTGGAAATCCTAGGAAGCGTGTGCCGCCCGCTCGATGATGGCATCGAAATCCACGCCGGCGGGAAGAGCGCCGTAAGCGCCGGTCCAACGGGACCCGAGGCGCGAGGCGCAAAAGGCATCCGCGACGGCGGCGGGGGCGTGCCGCACCAACAGCGCGCCCTGGAGGGCGAGCGCCATCAATTCCGTGATGCCCCTGGCCCGCAGCTCCAAATCCTCGGGCCGGGCGAGCTCGTCCTCGAGCGTGTTGGCGGCGGCGTCCAGGGCGGCATTCGCCCCACGCGCGGCGTCGAGCTCGGCCAGGAACGCGGGCACGGCGGTTTCCTCCCGGGACATGGCGCGCAGCACGTCGAGGCACATGATGTTGCCCGAGCCTTCCCAGATGCTGTTGACCGGCGCCTCGCGGTAGAGGCGCGGCATGATCGAGTCCTCGATATAGCCCAGGCCGCCATGGCATTCCGAAGCCTCGAAGACATGCCCCGGCGCGCGCTTGCAAATCCAGTACTTGCCCACCGCCGTCCCGATACGGGCCAGCGCGGCGGCACTGTCGTCCGCCGCCGCTTCGTCCATGGCGCGGGCGATGCGCAACGCCAAAGCGAGTGCCGCTTCCGCCTCGACCGCCAAATCGGCCAGCACGTTCCGCATCAAGGGTTGCTGGATGAGCCTCTTCTGGAAGGCCGTCCGGTGCGTCGTGTGGTGCAGCGCCTGGACCAGGCCTTGGCGCATCAGTGCGGCGGAGCTGACGCAGCAATAGATGCGGTTGCCTTGGACCATGTCGATGATCGTGCGCACGCCGCGGCCCTCTTCGCCGACCATGACGCCCCAGGTGTCCTGGAGCTCGATTTCCGAGGAGGCGTTGGAGCGGTTGCCGAGCTTGTCCTTGAGGCGTTGGATGAAGAGGCTGTTCCGCTCCCCGTCGGGCGTCCAGCGCGGCACCAGGAAACACGTGAGGCCGACATCCGTGTAGGCCAGGGTCAGGAAGGCGTCCGACATGGGCGCCGAGCAGAAGAACTTTTGGCCTGTGAGGCGGTATTCCGCACCTTGGCCCGTGGCCCCGCCCGCGGCCACCGCCCGCGTCGAGTTGGTGCGAACGTCGGAGCCGCCCTGCTTCTCGGTCATGAACATGCCCATGGTGGCCCCGGCTTTCTCGCCGACGGGGATGTCGCGGGGGTCGTAGGACGTCGAAAGCAATCGCGGGATCCAGTCGTCGCCGACGCTGGGGGTCGCGCGCAGGGCGGGTATGGCGGCGTAGGTCATCGCCATGGGGCACAGCACGCCGCCCTCGGGCTGATTGAACATATAGGAGAGCGCCGCATGCCCGACCTGGGAACCGGGCCCGGGATGTCTCCAGGCGAAGCTCGGCACCTCGTTTTCGATCGCGACCGCCATCAGGTCGTGATAGGCGGGATGGAACTCGACCTGGTTGATGCGCATGCCGTAACGGTCGAAGGGCTTGATCTCCGGGATATGCCTGTTGGCGGCATCGGCTTTCTCGAAAATCTCGGCGGCGCCCGCGATTTTGCCGAAAGCCGCCAGCTTTTCCTCGGCCCAGCCGCCGCCCTTTCGCGCGACACCCTGCCGCAGTGCCCATCGGCCCGCCACAAGTCCTGATCCCCGAGATGGGGCGGCATGTTGGCGACATCGTGCGTGGGCAGGTTGGCGAGCGGTCTCAGCGGAATCATCGTCCTCGATCTTCGATCGTGGGGGTATGAAAGGCAGTCTAGCCGACCTTTCCCGGATAACCTTCATATGGGCTCCGACGGTAGCCGGATTTCACCGTCAATGGAATAATTCGACCCGCGTGGCCGACGCCGATAATCCCGCGACGCCCCGGTTGGGGTGGGCGGCACACGGATCCCGGAACGCCGCGTTGTCCGGCGCCTCCTCGAACGGCGTCACCGTGAATTCGCCGATCTCGAAGCCGAAATTGCGGTCGAAGCAGAAGGCGGAGCGCTTGCCGTCGCAAGTGATGCGAATCTCGGTGAAGACGGCCAGCATGGCAGCGGGTCACGCAGGGGGTCGGCGTGGACCCGGTTGGCGCGCTGGGCGCCCGGCCGCATGGAGGGGTTTCAACGCCCCAGCCCATACATCATTATCCCCAATCATCTCCGTCGTGGGCGGCCGGCCGGCCGCGGTGCGCGCACCGAGGGAGGCCCACCATGCCGATCGGTAAGGAGCCGACATGAGCTCGAGCGCCATGAGGAGCCATTCCATCCAGGTCGACGCCGAGACCTTTCTCGCGCACTATTTCAGGCGCATCGACCCGGCCGTCGCCGCCAGCTTCACGCCGGACCAGCGCCAGGCCATGGTGCGCATGTTCGCGACCCGGTGGTCGGAGAAGCACCCGGTCAACATCCGCAAGTCGCTCGGCCTGGGCCGGCGCCGCTTCTACGTCGTCTTCCTCGCGGGTCGCGAGAAGCGCCCCATGTCCCGGCTGCGCGCGGAAGGTGCGCTCGCCCCCCTCGCCGCGCTCCTGTTCTACGCCATCCTCACCTTCTTCGGCGGCATCGCCGCCATGGCGCTGCTCTACGGCGTCAAGTCCATGTTCGGCCTGGACCTCGTCTACGAGGGCGGCTTCCACGACGCCCTCGGCAAGCCGAGCGACCAGTTGGGCCGCCTCTTCTCGGGGGAATAAGGTGCCGGCTCACGGATACCGAAGGGAGGCCGAGAGGAGAGCGAGATGGCCGGGCGGCGGCGGGACAAGGTGGTGCTGCTGGTGGGTGCGCCCGGCGCCCCGCTCAATAGGAATCGGGCGCGATGGCGATGGCGCGCACGAAGGCGTAGTCCCCGTACTCGCTATAGCGGCCGTCGATCCATTTGTCGAAACCGGCGATGCGCTCGTCGATCACCGCCCTGGTGACGCCGTTGTCGTCCTCGATCACTTGACGAAGGGCATTGCTCTCGGCGGTCGGCAGCCAGCTTCCCTCGTGGGCGTGCCAGAGCGTGGTGTAGATTTTCCAGGTCCGTCCCACGCGCGCGGATCGCGGCAGGTCCTCGCGGACCCCGCGGCGCTTGGGCGTGTATGTCGCCTCGAACACCGCGTAATGCACGCCATAAAGGGCGAACTTGTCGGTGATCGCGAGCACGAACTCCTCCGAGAGCGGGCCCTCGACCGTGCGGAAGTCGAAACAATCGGGCTGGTAACGTACGATCGGCAGCTCGACGATGGCGTATGCGCCGATCGCCAACAGAACGAACGGATATCCGAGGCGCCTAACGAGGCGGCCAGACAAAGCCCCTCTCCTCATTCAGTACCTTCCAATCCACCTCGGCATCGCTGTCCGACCAGCGCAGTTGCAGGTTGTACAACCTCCGACCCTCGATCTTCACTGCCCCCTCGTCGATCGGTATCCAGCCCGAGCGGGCGAGGAACCCCCGATCACCCCAGCCGTGATCCACCGTGATGGCGACGGCGCGAACGAGGGCGCAGTCTTCGAAGAAAAGGCGGCGCCACCCGTCGACCGGGTCCCCGAATTCGGCGATGCGCTCGTCGGTCACCGCCCTGGTGACGCCCCATTCGTCCTCCAGCGCCTGTATCAATGCGCGGCGCTGCGCCGTCAGTAGCCGATCTCCATCCCACGCACGCCAAACCGTGGTATGGATGGTCCACGTCCTATGCTCGCGCCAATGCTCCGGTGCGTCTTCGCGGTCGCCGTAGGTCTTGTCCTTGTAAGTCGTCCTGTACACTGCGAACGTAATTCCCAGCAGCACGAGTTGGTCGCTGATCGCGCGCATGAACTCATCCGAGAGTGGGCCATCGACCGTGCCGGACCCTAGACATGAAGGCTGATAGCGGATGATCGGCAGCGCGACGACGGTGTAAACACCTATCGCCAACAGAGCAAACGGGTATCCGAGGCGCCTGAGGAGACGGCCAGACAAACTCATCCTTCTAGTCCTCGCCACCCCGATTCACGGCGGCATTACTATCCGACCAGCGCAGTTGCTGGTTGGACAGGGTACCGTTCTTGATCGTCACTGTCCCTTCCACGTACTGAACCCAGGTCGAAAGGATCGTGAATTCCCGAGCCCGGCCGCCCTTCTCCGCCACGATGGCGGCTCCCGTCAGCAAGCCGCTGTCCGGGGAATCGGTCGAGCGGTCGAAATCGTAGCGTTCATCCCAGAGGTGAGTGACGGTCCCCTTGAGGAAGATCGTATCGCCCCGGCGGGTGGCGGTGAATTTCTGACGTGTATTGAGTTTCACCCGCCCAAACGCGAACAGGAAATCCGTGCCCGCCAAAGAGAGGCCGACAAGATCCGCCAACGCGTTCAACACGGTCTCGCCGAACCCAATGTCACGATCCCACTCGTCGACGACGAGGTTCCTCGTCTCGCCGTCTTCGAGCGTCAACAAGGCATTGGCGTAAATTGCCTCTTCTTGCTCCAAGTCGAAGAAGCTGCGCCGCACGCGCTCTTCATTGACCGCGACGGCTTCGCGTATGGTGTCGAAGCGCAGCGCCTCGTCCCGGAGCATGGGGACGATGTCGTCGCCTTCCCGCATCTCGTCCTGGGCCAGGAAGCGCCGCAGGTTCTTCGGCGCCTCGGTCAACCCGACACCTTCGCCCACGTCGGCCACCACATTGAGGAAGTCCTCGGCATGATCCGCGAGGGAATCGGGGTCGCGTGGCTTCGGCCGCGCGGTCGGCGCGAGCGATGCCCGGGCGCTTCCGGGCTGCAGAGACGGGAGCGCCATGCTCCCGGCGCCCACCAAGCGGTCGCGCTGCCCGCTCCGGGGCGGCACGGGCGGCGGGGTGTCGCCGAGGCCGGCCGGCTCGCCCACCAACCCCCGCATGGCCTTGTCGAGGAGAGTCGGGCCTTTGGATTTGAGGAAGCTCGCGCCGGCGAGCGGCGACGGGCCGAGCGCGGGCTTCGGCCGCCCGATCACCCGCATATGCCCACTGGGGAGCGCCGGCTCCAAGTTGCCGAGGAGGGTGTTGGTGTTCCGCACGATCGAGCTCGCGGTGACGGGCGGCCGAGTCACCCGCATATGCCCGCTGGGGAGCGCCGGCTCCAAGTTGTCGAGGAGGGTGCCGGCTGTGCGGCTCGGGAAACTCAGGGGGCCGGGTGGGGACGTGGGGCTCGACGCGCCGCGCCGCCAGCAGCGCTCCCATCCGCGCGGCCGTCGGGCCGTGGGGCTCGACGATGCCGTCCGGCTTCAGGCCGTGGTGCGTCTGGAGCCGCCTGATCGCGTCATCGAGACCGCGCGTCGCGGCACCCCCGTCACCGGCCTTCGGCGGCCCGAGATAGCCCAGCGCCGCGAGCGCCCCTTCGACCGCGCGCAAATCCTCGGGAGCGCTCTTCCTGCCGGCCTCGACCCGGCGGCGGAGTGAACGCGGCATCGCCATGACGTGTTCCTCCTGTATGATTATCGTCCCTATCCGGTTAATGCAGGTAGCGACCGAGTGTTCTTTATATGTTCGCTCTAAGGGTGTACTGTTCCCGCCTCTGAGGATTGGTCGGGAGACAGGGCATGAGCGGCTTGTTGACGTTCCAAGAGCGCTACCGAGACGAGGAATCGTGCATCCTGGCCTTGGCGGATCGACGCTGGCCGTCTGGGTTTGCGTGCGCCCGCTGCGGGCACCGGCGGGGCTATCGGCACAAGGCGCGGGCGCGCGTCTTCGAATGCGCGGCTTGCGGTCGTCAAGAGTCGGTGACGGCGGGAACCATCTTCCACCGCACCCGCACACCGTTGCCCAAATGGTTCCTGGCGGCGTGGTTGATGGGGCGGGACAAGCGCGGGGTCTCGGCCCTGTTCCTGGCGCGCGAGCTGGGGCTTCGCTATGAGACCGCATGGCTGATGGCTCACAAGCTGCGCCATGGCTTGGCGGAGCGGCCGGAGGCGTTGCTGGACGGCATGGTCGAGGTCGATGAGAGCTACTACGGCGGGTCGCGGCAAGCCCGAGAGCCGGGGCCGCGGGATGGCCAATGCCAACAAGAGCCTGCTCGTGCTGGCGGTGGAGAAGGTGGCGGTGGCGCCGGGCAAGGGGGTCGAGGCCAGCGGCTTCGTCGCCGGCCGGGCGCGGCTTGCCATCCTGCCCCGGGCCAATGCCGAGCAGCTCGGCGGCTTCGTGCGGGCCGCCGTGACGCCGGGCGCGCGCCTGCTGACCGACGATTTCAAGGGCTATGCCGGGCTCGGCGCCGTCTACCGGCACCAGCCCACCGTCCAAGGCCAAGGCAAGAACGCCGAGACGCAGATGCCGATCATCCACGTCCTGTTCAGCAACCTCAAGACCTGGCTCAACGGCACCTACCATGGCGTCAGCGCCAAGCACTTGCCGCGCTATGGCCGGGAATGGGCCTATCGCTTCAACCGCCGCCGGCGGATCGACGACCTCGGCGACTTCGTCCTGAGCCGCGCGCCGGGTTGCTCGCCTACCGGGAGCTTGACGATGCCCTCGGCCTGACTGAGATGGCCGAGGGTGTTTTCCAGGATAGCCGTACCGGCAAGAACGGATGGCACGGCATGACGGGTCAGTTTCGCCAGTCCGTTTTCGGGCGCCTTGGCGGCTATGACGATGTGAACGACGCCGACCGTCTGGGACGCGATCCCGCCATGCGCTGGATTGTTGGCGGCAAGGCCATCGAAAGACAGGCCGCTTCCACCAGCCAGATGGGACGCTTCGAGACGGAGCTATTGGCCACCGACGAGAACGTTGAAGCCTTGGTCGACATGAACGGGGTGTGGATCGACAAGGTTCATGACCGCCATCCGCCGAAGATGATCATTCTCGACATGGACAGCAGCGTCAGCCCGACCCATGGCGAACAAGAGGGAACAGCGTACAATGGTCACTTCGGCTGTACCTGCTACCATCCGCTATTCCTGTTCAACCAGTTCGGCGACTTGGAGAGATGTTCCCTGCGCCCCGGTAATGTTCACAGTGCCGACGGATGGCGGAATGTTCTGGAGCCGGTGGTGATGCGCTATAAGGAAAGGAAGGTGCGGCTGTATTTTCGTGGCGATGCCGCCTTCGCCTCACCGGAGATATACGAATATCTCGAAGCCGAGGGATTACTCTACGTCATCCGCCTCAAAGCGAACGCGATTCTCCAGCGGAACATTGCCCATCTGCTTACGCGACCTGTCGGTCGCCCGCCCGACCATGTTCGCCGTTTCCACGCCAGCTTCAGCTATCAGGCCGGATCGTGGAACAAGAAGCGCCGTGTCGTGGCCAAAGTGGAGTGGCACCCCGGCGAGCTGGTTCCTCGCGTCGGTTTCATCGTCACTAATCTGTCGCGCCCTACCAAGCGGGTGGTGGCGTTCTATAATCACCGTGGCACGGCGGAGCAGCACATCAAGGAAGGCAAGAACGCCATCAACTGGACCCGTCTGTCATGTCGCAAGTTCCGCAACAATGCCGTTCGGCTCCAGCTTCACGCCCTGGCCTACAATCTGGGCAACTTCATGAGGACACTGGCTTTGCCGAAGGAGGTGGAGCACTGGTCGATGACGACGTTGCGCGACAAGCTGGTGAAGATCGGGGCCAAGGTTGTCCGACATGGCCGCTACGTTACGTTCCAATTGGCTGAGGTGGCGGTGCCGAGGGACCTGTTCCGGAAAATCCTGAGCTTGATTGATGATCTGCGACGAAGACCCGCTCCGGCGTAGGCCGAGGGAATCGACGGCGAGGAGAAAGCGACAGGAGAGGTGTGTCTGGATGGCGAGAAAAATGACCGAGTGGCCTTCCAAGCGCGGGCCGATTACCAAAATCATGCCATCGGATGGCTGCATAGGGGATACAGTTCCCTTGGCGGTGGGAAAGTGGTACGATTTCCACGAATTTGGATGGTATATGGGGAATGTCGGTTGAGATAGGTGAAGTCGGTCTGCCACAGCTGGTTCGGCGCCGTGGTCTTGTCGCGGAACTCATCGGCTGCCTTGATGACCACGAAAGCGGGGCTGGTGATCAGGTCGTGGGCCTTGAGAAGTCGGTAAACCGAGGCTTCCGAGACAAAGTAGCCCCTGGTGTCCGTAAACCTGACGGCCAGTTCCCGGGGCGACAGTTGCGTCTCCTCCAGGGGCAAGATCGATGATCTGCCCCCGGACATCATCCGGGATACGGTTCCACACCCGGCCGCTACCGCTGCTGTTGCGATCCTCAAGACCGGCGTCGCCAAAGGCCAGAAAGCGATCGTACCAGCGATAAAAGGTGGTCTTCGGAATGCCCAGCTCGTCCAAAGTGGACCCGATCGCCCAGGTGGGACGCTCGACCAGGCGGATGATCTCCAGCCTTCTCGGATGCGGGGCACCTCATTCCTCGCCTCCCCCGGGCACTCGCCGGCCCGATCATGTTTTTTTTAAGAAGACGGTTCTCCAGCGAAAGTTCGGCGACCAACTTGGCTTCAAGTCGCGCATCTCCTGGCGCAGGCCTTTCCGACCTCGCCCGAGGTCGCTTGGCGCCCGGATGTCGCCGGCGGCCGCTTCTCTGCCCGCTTCCAAAAACTCTTGCGACCAGCGGTAAGGCCGGTGGACAGCGCGGTGCGACCCTCGGCGCATGCCCTCGCGCCGGCACAAGGCGGCGATGCTCTCCTCGCCGCGCAGATTCGGACACCACGATCCGGATCTTCTCCTCAGCCGTATACGCTTGCGGAGTGTCTTGCGGCGAATATCCCCATAAACATGAGAACGGCAGAGCAATAATCCCCCACTGAAGCGGCCGGTCGATCCGGCTGCGGCGGACCAAAATGGGACCGCGTATAGCCTTCTGTCAGGGTTGCTCTGACTGGAAGGCGGGGGGGATGTATCGGGTGGAGTTGTACGCACGGGTTCGGCGGGCGTGTCATGTCGAGGGGATGAGCACCCGCGAGGCCTCGCGGGTGTTTGGTGTAGACCGCAAGACGGTCCGTAAGATGCTGTCGTTCTCGGTGCCGCCAGGGTATCGCCGAAGCGCGCCGCCGAGGCGGCCAAAGCTGGGTCCGTTCACGGGAATCATCGATCGGATCTTGGAAGACGATCGGACCAGCCACCGCAAGCAACGGCACACTGCGAAGCGCATCTTCGACCGCCTCCGGGACGAGTACGGTTTCACGGGCGGCTACACCATCGTGAAGGACTACGTTCGTGAGCAGGGGCTTCGGTCGCGTGAGGTGTTCGTGCCACTCTCCCATTCCCCCGGTCACGCCCAGGCGGACTTCGGCGAAGCGATGGCGGTGATCGGCGGCGCGTTACGGAAGATCCACTTCCTTGCCTTCGACCTTCCCCACAGTGATGGTTGCTTTGTTGCGGCCTATCCGGCGGAGACGACCGAAGCATTCTGCGATGGCCACAACGCGGCGTTTGCCTTCTTCGGCGGCGTCCCCCGATCCATCCTGTACGACAACACCAAGCTGGCGGTTGCCCGGATCCTGGGCGATGGGAAGCGGCAGCGAACGCGCGTCTTCACGGAGCTTCAGTCCCACTATCTGTTCGAGGACAGGTTCGGCCGGCCGGGCAAGGGCAACGACAAGGGCAAGGTCGAGGGACTGGTCGGCTTCATCCGGCGGAACTTCCTGGTCCCCGTCCCGCGTGCCGAGAGCTTCGCGGCCCTCAACGATGCTCTCGCCGAACAGTGCCGCCGGCGCCAGGCGGCGCGGCTGCGGGGCCACAAGGAGACCATCGGCGAGCGTCTCGAGCGGGATCGTCAAGTTCTCTTGCCATTGCCGCCTGCTCCCTATGATGCCTGCGATAAGCGCCCTGGACGGGCGAGTTCGCTGTCGCTGGTGCGTTACCGCAGCAACGACTATTCCGTGCCCGTGGCCTACGGCCACCGTGAGGTGCTCATCCGGGGCTACGTCGATGAGGTGGTGATCAGCTGCGGGGCCGAGGTGATCGCCCGGCACCGCCGGTCCTACGACAGCGAGGACCTGATCTTCGACCCGCTGCATTACCTGCCCTTGATCGAGCAGAAGATCGGCGCCCTCGACCAGGCCGCGCCATTGGCGGGCTGGGACCTGCCCGAGGCCTTCATCACTCTGCGGCGGCTCCTCGAAGCTCGTATGGGCAAGGCAGGCAAGCGCGAGTACGTCCAGGTGCTCCGTCTACTGGAGACCTTCCGGCTCGAGGAGGTCGAGGGTGCGGTCGGCGACGCCCTGCGGCTCGGCGCAATCGGCTTTGATGCGGTGAAGCACCTGGTACTGTGCCGCATCGAGCGGCGGCCGCCCAGGCTCAACCTCGACGTCTATCCGTATCTGCCGCGCGCCCGGGTCGCGATGACGTCCGCCAAGTCGTACATGAGCCTGCTGTCGGGGCTCGGCGCATGACCGACACACCGCAAGTGCTGCTCGCCCACCACCTCAAGACGCTGAAGCTGCCGACCTTCCTGCGCGAGTACGACAAGATCGCCCGGCAGTGCGCCTCGGAAGGCGTCGATCACGTCCGCTACCTGTTGAGACTCGCCGAGCTCGAGCTGATCGACCGCGAGCGCCGCATGGTCGAGCGGCGCATCAAGGCGGCGCGCTTCCCCGTGGTCAAGAGCCTCGACAGCTTCGACTTCAAGGTCATCCCCTCGCTCAACAAGGCGCTGGTCCTGGAGCTGGCCCGCTGCGAGTACATCGAGCGCCGCGAGAACCTCATCGCGCTCGGCAACAGTGGGACCGGCAAGACCCACATCGCCCTCGGTCTCGGCCTGGCGGCCTGCCAGAAGGGCCTCTCGGTCGGCTTCATCACCGCCGCCGCGCTGGTCCACGAACTCATCGAGGCCCGCGATGACAAGCAGCTGCTGAGGTTCCAGAAGAAGCTCGCCACCTACAAGCTTCTGATCGTCGACGAACTCGGCTTCGTGCCGCTGTCGAAGACCGGCGCCGAGCTGTTGTTCGAGGTGTTCAGCCAACGCTACGAGCGGGGCTCGACCCTGGTCACCACCAATCTGCCCTTCGACGAATGGACCGAGGTGTTCGGCTCCGAGCGCCTCACCGGCGCGCTCCTCGATCGCCTCACCCACCACGTCAACATCCTCGAGATGAACGGTGACAGCTACAGGCTCAACCAGAGCCGCAGGCGTCAAACCCCGACTGCTAACTGAACCGACCACCCAGCCCACGCTTGACCCCGTGGGCCCACAGGTCCCTCCCGCGCGCGCCGCCGCGTCAGCCTGTTGAGGGCACGCCGCGTCGCGCGCGGGGCCCTCCCGTGGACTACGGGGACAAGCCCGCAGCCGCCAAGCGGTCCCTTCTTACACCGCCGAGGTGGTCCCTTTTTGCTCCGCCATTGACACGCGCGCCGCAGCCCGGCAATATGCGCGGCGTCGTAGCCGAGCCCTTCGAGAATGGACTCCGTGTCCCCGCCGAGCACCGGGGCCGGGCGGTTGGGCGGTTCCTCGCCGACGGTTCGGATGGGCTGGGCCAGGAGGCGGAAATCCTGGCCGCTCTTCTCTTCCGTGAGCGTCTGGATGCGCCCGCCTTCCATCACGAAGGGGTTGGCGAGGGCCTGTGCGACATCGAGCACCGGGGCGGCCGGCACCTTGCCGCCGAACGCGTCGATCCATTCGGCGGACGTCCGCGCCATCAGCACCTCGTCGAGCAACTCTGTGATCAGCGCGCGGTTGGCCAGCCTCTCTGGATAGGAACGGAACCGCGGGTCGTCCGCCCATTCGGGCCGGCCGACGGCCCGGCAAAGAACGCCCCAGAACTTCTCCTTGTTGCACATGATGAAGATCCAGCCGTCCCTGGTGCGGTAGAGCTGGCACGGAGTGATCACGGGGTGGGCCGAGCGCGGCTCGCGGCCCTGGTTCTGGCCGGTTGCGAGATTCCAGGCGGCGAGGTAGTTCAAATTAAAGAGGGCGGTGTCGAAGAGCGAGACGTCGATGTCGCGGCCGACTCCCGTCTCCCGCGCCTTGAGGACGGCGGCGAGGAGGCCCAGGGCCATGTTGAGGCCGGTCATGAAATCGACGATCGAGAGGCCCATGCGCGCGGGCGGCGTGCCGGGCTCCCCCGTCACCGTCAAATATCCGGTCTCGGCCTGCATGAGGTAATCGTACCCGGGCCAAGCGGCGCGGGACCCGTCGCGGCCATAAGCCGTCAGGTGCGCGCATACGATCTTCGGGTTCACCGCGCCAAGCGACTCATAGGTGAGCCCGAGCTTCCCCGGCACGTCGCCGCGTAGGTTGCAGGCGAGGCCGTCCGCCGTGCGGGCCAGATCGCGCAGCACCGCCTGCCCCTCCTCCCGCGCCAGATCGAGAGTCAGGCTGCGTTTATTGCGGTTGAGGGCCTGGAAGAACAGGCTGGCGTTGGTCTCATCGACACCCTCGATGAAATGGGGCTGGCCCATGCGCGAGACATCGCCACCGTCGTGGGGGTTCTCGATCTTGATGAGTTCCGCGCCCAGATCGGCCAGGGTCTGGGTCCCGAACGGCCCGGCGCCATACTGTTCGACGGAGATGATCCGCAGTCCCGCGAGCGGTAGCATTCGAATCTCTTCCAACCTTCAGGCACTCGCCCTGGCGCGACCGCGCACCTCCACGACGGCCGCCGCACCTTGTGCGCCGCCGCAGGCGAATGCAAGTGCGCGCGGGAATGGCGCCAGCTCGCCAGTGATGTGCCCACCACCCACAGTAAAATGATTGTCGGACAACATATACTGACCGACAAAGCTCCCGAATTTTTGTCCGACGATTCACAATTTACCAAGTCTCAGCGTGCCCCAATCTATAATAAGTATATGAAATTAATACGTTAATTAGGATGATTAGATTCGTTCAATTTCTCACCCGGCCTGTCTTAACCAACTCTTTACGTGCTTCTGTCAAACCTTCCCATCGTCGTGCACCTCCCCGCATGGCCCACGGGTCGGCCCCGGCCATCGCATCGCCGCCGTCCTTAGGAGACTCCTTGATGGAAGACATGCTGCAGGAATTCCTGACAGAGACCAACGAAAGCGTGGCCGTGCTCGATGTCGAGCTGGTGACGTTGGAGCAGAGGCCAGACGATCCCGATCTGCTGGGAAGCATTTTCCGCCTCGCTCATACCATCAAGCACTAGTGTCCGGTTAAAAATCGAATAAATTCAATTGGTTGGTTATTTGCGAAGCGTTGCATCTGTTTTCGTCTCCCGCAAGTGCTTGATGTATGGGCATTTTCTCGAAGAGGGTCACCGAGAGGATCTGTAACAAAGTGTAGAGCGAGGCGTCCAGGTCGAGGCGCTTCTTGACGATGGCGACGAGGACGTAGACCGAGACGGCAATCCAGATCTGCGTCTTCACCGCGTTCTCCGACGTGCCGTAGAACTGCTTGATCCGAAGATGCTGCTTGATCCACTTGAAGAAGAGTTCCACCTGCCAGCGGCTTTTGTAGAGCGCGCAGATGGTGGCGGCCGGAAGCGAGAAGTTGTTGGTGATGAAGACCAGCGTCTTGCCGGACTCGGGGTCCTTGAAGCGGATGCGCCGCAGAAGTTCGGGGTAATCCTGACGGGTGTAGAAGCCGTCCAGGGAGATGGTCTGGTCGCAAATGATGCCGGTCGAGCGATCCGTCGGCGCCGAATAGACGCGATGAGCATCGATGTTCGACTTGGCACGCGTGACGAAGAAGGCCCCGGCTTGGTGCAACACATAAAGGCGGGCAAAGTCGACGTAGCCACGATCCACGACGTAGATGGCTCCGGCTTCCGGCAAGAGCATATCGAGGGCATGAACGTCGTGCAGCTTGCCATCCGAGATGTGGATAAAACTCGGAATGTTGCCCCGCAGGTCGAGCAGCGTGTGCATCTTCACCGCCGCCTTGGTGGTGCGGAAGTGCGCCCACGGAAAGACCGACAGGCACAGAGCGATGGTCGTCGAGTCCAGGGCGTAGACGGTATTGGTCAGGTCCAACCCCAGTTCTTCGTCGACGTACAGCGTCCTCGCCTGGGTGATGAGCCGCTGGGCCAACGCCGCATGGATACGCCAGTCGCGCCTTTCGTTGGCATCGGCCAGCGTCGAGCGCCGGACCGGCTGGCGGAAGCCCATGTGATAGAGTTTCGATGCGTGGACCGAGAGGCAGGTCTCGATGTCGCGCAGGCTTTCCCGGTAGGTCAGCTGGGCGAAGGCCATGGACCGGTATTGCTCGGCGCAGGAAAGCGTCCGGACCCGGTGATCGCCGCCATACCGGTCGACGATCCGCGTGAAAGTAGTCCATGGCAGGAAGTCCATGAGCTGAGCGAACAGGGTCTTGCCGGTGTTCATGAGCATCTCCTCGGAGAAACTCCGAAAAGTGCTCCATCCAATTCAAATCGACACCATGCATTTTCGCTTCAAACCCCGCAGAAATCCTGGCTCTCAAAGCCAGCACCGCTCAGTTAACCGGACAGCAGTGACCATCAAGGGGAGCTGCGGCTTCCTCGGCCTCAGCCGCCTCGAAACCCTCACCCATTCGGCCGAGAACGTATTCGGCAAGCTCCGCGAGGGTGAGCTCAAGGTGAATGAGGAGATCATCACGCTGATCCTCCAGTCGATGGACCGGATCAAGACCATCCTCTACTGCCTCGAGCAGGATGCGAAAGAGCCCGAAGGCGGCGACGGCGATCTCATCGAAAGGCTGGATCGGGTCGCGGCCGCCGCCGACGGTGACTCCGGGTCATCCGCATCGGAGATCGAGAGCTTCGAGGAAGGCGAGACCGAGGACGCGGCTGGCGCACTCGAGGAAGCCGAACTGACGGCCGCCGTGCAAGAGTCCACCGAGGCCGTCGCCGAGGCGGCCGTCGCCGAGGCCGAAGCGCTGGCCCCGCGCGCGACGGTCGCGGAGCCACCGCGGTTGCCGGCTGGCGCCGACGCGCCGGAAGGTGAGCGCTCCATCTCCAACCAGAACATCCGGGTCAATGTGGACCTCCTGGAACAACTCATGACCATGGTCAGCGAGCTCGTGCTCACGCTCAATCAGCTCGTCCAGATGGTCCTCGGCCAGCACGACAGCGAGTTCGCGACACCGCTTCAGCGCCTGAGCCATATCACGACGGAGCTTCAGGAAGGGGTCATGAAGACCCGCATGCAGCCCATCGGCAACGCCTGGTCCAAGCTGCCGCGGCTGGTGCGCGACCTCTCGGTCCAGCTCGACAAGAAGATCGAGCTGCGCACCATCGGCGCCGATACGGAGCTCGACCGCCAGGTGCTCGAGCTGATCAAGGATCCGCTCGTCCACATGGTCCGCAATTCGGCCGACCACGGCATCGAGGTCCCCGCGGAGCGGCTCGCGGCCGGCAAGCCCGAGACCGGCCATGTCACCCTCAACGCCTATCATGAGGGTGGCCACATCCTGATTGAAATCTCCGACGATGGGCGCGGCCTCAGCAACGAGAAAATCAAGAAGCGCGTGATCGCGTCCGGCCTCGCCAGCGAATCCGACCTCGCCTCCATGTCGGAGCAGCAGATACAGCAATTCGTCTTCCGCTCGGGCGTTTCCACGGCCGAAGCCGTGAGCAACGTCTCGGGCCGCGGCGTCGGCATGGACGTGCTGCGCACCAACATCGAGAGGATCGGCGGCACCATCGAGCTGAAATCGGTCGAGGGCGAGGGCACCAGCCTCGTGCTCAAGATTCCGCTCACCCTCGCGATCGTCTCCGCCCTCATCCTCGAATGCGGCGGACAGCGTTTCGCGGTGCCCCAGATCAGCGTGGTGGAGCTGGTCCGCGTCTCCAAGGGCTCGGAGAACCGGATCGAGCGGCTCCAGGACACGCCCGTATTGCGCCTGCGCGACCGCCTGCTCCCGCTCGTCTCGCTGCGCGAGCTGCTCCGCCTCGGCGAGGAAGGGGCGCAAGACAGCGGCGAGGCCTTCGTCGTCGTGACGCACGTCGGCAACTACACCTTCGGCATCATCGTCGACCGCGTCTTCGACGCCGAGGAAATCGTGGTTAAGCCCGTGGCGCCCGTCCTGCGCGAGCTCAAGCTCTTCTCCGGCAACACCATCCTCGGCGACGGCAGTGTGGTCATGATCATCGACCCCAATGCCATCGCATCCGCCACGGGCGAGATCATCGTCGCCGACGATCAACAGGCCGCCGCCGCGGCCCGGCATCCCAACGACGAGCTCCGGCAGCAGATGCTGGTCTTCCGGGTCGGCGAAGGGTCGCCGAAGGCGGTGCCGCTTGGCCTGGTGGCGCGCCTCGAGATGCTCGACGCCACCGCGATCGAGCGCTCGAACGGAAAGCCGTCGATCCAGTATCGGGGCAAGCTCATGCCCCTGGTCCCGGTCGAGCCCCATTACGAGATGCGCACGACGGGGCGTCAGACGGTTCTCGTGTTCACCGACTTGGACCGGTCCATGGGCCTCATGGTCGACGAGATCGTGGATATCGTCGACCATGCCGAATCCACCGACATCCGCACCCACCAGCCGGGCTTGATCGGCAGCGCGATCATCGGCGACAAGGCGACCGACCTGCTCGACGTGACCCACTACCTGGCGTCGGCCTTCGACGATTGGTTCGAGGGGCCGGACACGGAAATGAACGGGTTCGACAGCGGTGAGCGCCGCGTGCTTGTGGTCGATGACAGCCCGTTCTTCCGCAACCTCCTACAGCCCGTCCTGGCATCCGCCGGATACGACGTGCGGGCCGTCGAAAGCGCCGATGCGGCCATGTCCCTGTGCGAGGACGGCGACAAGTTCGACCTCATCATCAGCGACATCGAGATGCCGGGCATGAACGGCTACGAGTTCGCCCGCACGGTGCGCGGCAACGCCCGTTGGGGCGAGACACCCATGGTCGCCCTGTCGCGGCATGCCACCGAGAAAGACAAGAGGCGCGGCACCGACGCCGGCTTACAGAACTACGTCTTGAAATTCGACCGCGACGCGCTGCTCTACACCGTGTCCGAGGTCCTTGCCGAAACCAGAGGTGCAGCATGAGCGATTCGAGCAATACGCCCGACCCCGACCGGCATGGGAGCCAGGAGGGCCGGAGCGAGTTCGTGACCTTCCTCGTTGCCGACCAGCTCTTCGGCATCCCGGTCCTGACGGTCCAGGAGGTCCTCGGCCCGCAGCGGATCACGCGCATCCCCCTCGCGCCCGCCGAGGTCGCGGGGTCCCTCAACCTGCGCGGCCGCATCGTCACCGCCATCGACATCCGGCACCGGCTCGGCATGCCGGCGCGGCCGGAGGGCACGGAGCCGATGAGCGTCGTGGTGGAGACCAGGGGCGACCTCTACAGCTTGGCGGTCGATACCGTGGGCGAGGTCCTGAGTTTCGAGGCTAATTCCTTCGAGCAGATCCCCGGTACCCTGAGCGCCGCGCTGCGCGACGTCTCGGCCGGTATCTACCGGCTCGAAGGTCAGCTCCTCATCGTCCTCGATGTCGAGCGCCTGCTGACGACTGACCACGCCGAAGCGGCGTAAATCGATATTGGAGGCATTGGGCCTCCGCTGAGACCTGACTGGGTGAGTGTGACATGGCCAAGAAGCTTTGCCTCGTTGTCGACGATTCGCGAATGGTGCGAAAGTTCGCGCGCAAGATCCTGGAGGATCTCGATTTCGAGATCGAGGAAGCCGAGGACGGCAGCCTCGCCTTGGAGGCCTGCGGGCGGCGGATGCCGGACGCCATCCTCCTGGATCGCAACATGCCGGTGATGGGCGGCATGGAGTTTTTGCGCGCGCTCCGCAAGACGGAAGGGGGCAGCGAGCCGGTCGTGGTCGTGTGCACCACCGAAAACGATACGGTCAAAATCGTGGAAGCATTAGAAGCGGGGGCGAGCGAATACATCATGAAGCCGTTCAACGACGAGATTATCGTCTCGAAATTCACCCAGGCCGGGCTGCTCTAGCATGGACGCGATAATCGCCAATCGCGCGCCGGCCCCCGAGAGCGCCGGCGCCGGGCCCGTTCGGGTCCTCATCACCGATGATTCGGCCGTGGTCCGCGGCATCCTCGTGCGCACCCTCGAGGCGAACCCCGACATCGAGATCGTCGGCACGGTCTCGAATGGCAAGCTCGCCGTCGAAACCGTGCAGCGCCAGGACATCGACGTGGTCCTGCTCGACATCGAAATGCCCGTGATGGACGGCCTCACGGCCCTCGGCGAGCTGATGGCCTACGATCGGGGCCTCAAGGTCATCATGATCTCGACCCTCACGCACCGCAACGCCGACATCACCATGAAGGCGCTGCGGATAGGAGCCTCCGACTACCTCACCAAGCCCGGGCGCGCCGGCGAGATCCTCTCGAACGACGATTTCAGCCGCTCCCTGATAGAGAAAATCCTCGCCCTCGGCACCGCCCGGCGCCGCGGCGCCCAGGGCCGGGCCAGGCCCGCGCCCGCGACGGTCCCGGCGCGCGCGACGGCCCCGGTGCTTGGGACGGCATCGCCCGCGCCGACCGCCGTCCGGCCGCAAGCGCCGATCGCCCTCAAGAAGCCCGGGCTGAAGAGCGCCGAGCTGATCGCGATCGGCAGCTCGACCGGCGGCCCGCAGGCCCTGCTGCAACTTCTCGCCAAACTCAAGGGCAAGGTCTTCCAACCGATCCTGATCACCCAGCATATGCCGCCCACGTTCACGGCGCTGTTGTCCGAGCATATCCAGCGCCACACGGGCTTCATCTGCACCGAGGCGGCGAATGGGGATGCCATCGTCGCCGGGCGCGTCTACGTCGCCCCGGGCGGCCAGCATATGACCGTCGGCGGCCCCCTCGGCGGGCGCGTCGTCAAGCTCGATACAGGACCGCCCGAGAATTTCTGCCGGCCCTCGGTCGATGTCATGATGCGCAGCCTGGTGCATGTCTATGACGGCCACATACTGGGTGTGATCCTGACTGGCATGGGGCATGACGGCCTCGAGGGCTGCAAGAGCTTGGTCGCCGCCGGCGGCACGGTCGTGGCGCAGGACGAGGCGACGAGCGTGGTCTGGGGCATGCCCGCCGCCGTCGCGCAAGCCGGGATCTGTAGCGCCGTCCTCCCCCTGGACGATCTGCCCGATTTCATTCAATCCAAGGCGCGAGGCTACCGATGAACGCGGGCAATATCGAATTCCTGTGCCACATGGTCAAAGACAAGGTGGGGCTCGATATCGCCCCGGAGAAGGAATACCTGTGGCGGAGCCGGCTCGATCCGGTCGCCCGGATGCACAAGTTCGAGGACATCGACAAGCTCGTCGGAGCGCTGCGCGCGGGCCGGAACCCCACCCTCTCCGAGGCGGTGGTCGCGGCCATCACCACCAACGAAACCTCCTTCTTCCGCGACACCAAGCCATTCGAGCACTTCCGGAATTTCGTGCTGCCGCGCCTGCGCGAGACCCGCCCCGACGGCAGGACCATTCGCATCTGGAGCGCCGCCTGCTCCAGCGGCCAGGAGGCCTACTCCTTGGCCATGATCTGGCTCGATGAGCTGCCAAAGCTAGGGAGCCGGAAGCTCGAGATCGTCGGGACGGACGTGAGCGGCCCCATCCTGGCGCGGGCCAAGGCGGGCATCTACTCCCAGTTCGAGGTCCAGCGCGGCCTGCCCGCGCCGCACCTCGTCAAGCACTTCACCAAGGAAGGCGAGAGCTGGCAAATCAAGCCGGAGGTCCGCGCCTTCGCCCGGTTCCGGCCCTTCAACCTGCTCGACGACCCGACCTCGCTCGGCCGCTTCGACGTGGTGTTCTGCCGCAACGTGCTCATCTACTTCGACCAGCCCACCAAGGAAGGGGTGCTGAACCGAATCGGCAAGGTGCTCTGGGACGACGGCTACCTCTACCTGGGCGGCGTCGAGACCGTGCTCGGCATGAACACGAAGTTCGTCCGCCTGCCCGACCGCCAGGAGGCCTACGGCAAGGTCGACGCCAGGGGCCAATCCATCCAGCTCGCGTCCTGACCGCCTCCTAATCAGCGCCCGGCAGTACGATCAGTGCCGCGGCCACGCGGCGGTCTTCGGCCACGAGCAGATTGTAGGTCCGCGCGGCCGCACCCGTGTCCATGAGCTCGAGCGCTATTCCCGCCGCGCGCAGGGCGGCGCGCAAATCGGCGGCGGCGGGCCGTATTCGAGCGCCACACCCGAGCAGAAGGAGATCGACCGGCGGCTCCGCGCCGGTCACCGCCGCCAGGCCCTCGGCGGTCACGCCATCCATGTCGGCGACGGGCCAGGCCAAGGTCCGCTCCGGCAGGATCAGGATCGAGCCCTCGTGGCGGCGCCCCGCGACGCGGAAACGGCCTGGGCCGTAGCTCTCGACGATTTGGCGGCCAACCGGCTCGACGGGCGTGAGCCCGGCGGCCGGCGCGCGGGCGCCCTCGCCCTCCTCAGGCGCCGCCATCGGCCGCGGGGGCGCCCTCCCCTTCCCCGTCGTCCGGCTTGCCGAGGTCGAGCGCCCCCTCGCGGACCTTGAGGTAGAGAAGGGTGGGGGCGGCGACGAAGATCGAGGAATAGGTGCCGACCAGCACGCCCCAGATCATGGCGAAGGAGAAGTCCCGAATCACCTGGCCGCCGAAGACATAGAGCGCGACCAGCGCCAGGAGAGTCGTGACGCTCGTCATGACCGTGCGCGAGAGGGTCTCGTTCAGGCTCTGGTTCAAGAGGGCCGGCAGGGCAAGCTTCTTGTACTTGCGCATGTTCTCGCGCACCCGGTCGTAGACCACCACCGTATCGTTGATGGAGTAGCCGGCGATGGTGAGGACGGCCGCCACGGTGGCCAGGGTGAACTCCATGTCGAGGACCGAGAAGATGCCGATGGTCGCGATCACGTCGTGGCTGAGAGCGATCACCGCACCCACGCCGAACTGCCATTCGAAGCGGAACCAGACATAGAGGAGGATCGCCACCAGGGCCGAGAGCACGGCCCACAGGCCCGCCGCCTTGAGCTCATCGCCCACCTTGGGGCCGACGGTCTCGACGCGGCGGTATTCGACGCCCTCGCCCAGGGCCGCCCTTACGGTGGCGATCGCCGCCTGGTTCGCCGCCTCGCCGCCTTCCTGGTCCTCGACGCGGATCAGCACGTCGTCCTCGGCGCCGAACTCCTGCAGGCTCACCTCGCCGAGACCGAGCCCGCTCAGGTCTCCGCGCAACTTGGCGAGGTCGGCGGCGCCGTCGGTTTTGACCTCGATGAGAATACCGCCCTTGAAGTCGATGCCGAAGTTGAGTCCTAGGGCCAGATAGGCGCCGATCGAGGCGACCATCAGCAGCGCCGAGAGCGCGAAGAACAGCTTGTGCCGAGGGATGAATTCAATCTCGGTCTTGGGCCGGAAGGAGATCAGCGGTCGCATGTCGTGCCCCCAGCCTAGATCGGAATCGCCTGGGGGCGGCGCCGGCGCAGCCAGACCACCACCATCAGCCGCGTCACCATGATTGCGCTGAACATGGAGGTGATGATGCCGATCGAGAGCGTAACGGCGAACCCCTTGATGGGGCCCGCGCCGAGGCCGAACAGCAGGAGTGCCGCGATCAGCGTCGTGAAGTTGGAATCGATAATGGTGGAGAGCGCCCGCCGGTAGCCGGCGTCGATGGCGGAGATGGGCGTGCGCCCGCCCCGGATCTCCTCCCTGATGCGCTCGAAGATCAGCACGTTGGCATCGACGGCCATACCGACGGTGAGCACGATTCCGGCGATGCCGGGCAGGGTGAGTGTCGCCTGCAAGGCTGAAAGCGTGCCCATGATCAGCACCAGGTTGATGAGGAGCGCCACATTGGCCATCAGCCCGAAGAGCCCGTAAGCCGCCGCCATGAAGACCAGCACGGCGATGAGGCCGATGACGCTCGCCACCTCGCCCGCGGCGATCGAATCGGCGCCAAGGCTCGGCCCCACCGTCCGCTCCTCGAGGATCAGCAAGGGCGCCGGCAGGGCGCCCGCGCGCAGCAGCAGCGAGAGATCCTGGGCCGATTCGGTGGTGAAGCTGCCGGATATGATGCCGTTGCCGCCCAGGATGGGCTCGCGGATCACGGGCGCGCTGATGACCTTGTCGTCGAGCACGATGGCCAGGAACTCGCCCGTATGCTCGCTCGTCACGCGGCCGAACTTCTTGGCGCCCGCGGTATCGAAGCGGAAGCTCACGACCGCTTCACCGGTCTGGAAGCTCGGCTGGGCGTCGATCAGGCGGTCGCCGCTCACTTCCACCCGCTTGCGCACGACGTAATAGCGCAGGGGCGCGCCCTCCTCGCCCTCGCCTGGCAGCAGCGCCGTCCCGGGCGGCACGGCCATGCCGGGCTGCCCCTGGGGGGTGTTGGGGTCGAGCAGGTGGAAGGTCAGCTTCGCCGTCTGGCCCAGGATGTCCTTGATGCGCTCGGGGTCGTCGACGCCGGGAAGCTGCACCAGGATGCGGTCCGTGCCCTGGCGCTGGATGGTCGGCTCCTTGGTGCCGAATTCGTCGATGCGCCGGCGCACGATCTCGACCGATTGCTCGATCGCCGCGTCCTTGCGCGACCGCACGGCCTCCTCGGAAAGCGCGAGGCGCACGGTGCCACCATCGCCCAAGGTGATCGACGCGCCGCTGTCGAGCCCGTCGAGGAGGCTTTGGACGGCCTCTCCGTCGGCCGGATCGCGGAGCTGCAGCCTGACCGCCGTTCCTTCGGCGCCCAGACCGCGATAGCCGATCCGTTCCTGCCTCAGGCTCGAGCGCACCTCATCGACGAGGGCTTCGAGGTCCTCCTCGATCACGGTCACGGCATCGACCTCGAGCAGGAGGTGCGAGCCGCCCTGGAGGTCGAGGCCGAGGCTGATCTGCTGGCTCGGCAGCCAATCGGGCAGGCCCTCCATGGTCGCCTTGCCGAACAGGTTGGGCACCGCGAAGACCAAGCCCAGGAAGCAGAGGACCAGGACGGTGACGACCTGCCAGCGCGGGATATTGACCATGTCGGGTGGCGGCCTGGATCAGTCGTCGGCGGCCTTGCGCCCGAAGCGCCCAAAGCGCCCGCCGCGCTTGACGGCCCCATCGTCGTCGCCATCGCCCTTCTTCGCCGGCTCATCGGCGGCGCCGGGCTTGGAGACCACGTCCATGAGGGTATCGCGGCGCACGCGCACGCGCGTGTTCTCGGCGATCTCGACCACGATCTCATAATCATCGACGATGCGGGTCACGCTGCCGATCAGGCCCCCGCCCGTCACCACCCGGTCGCCCCGGCGCACGGCCTGCACCTTGACCTTGTGGTCCTTCGCCTTCTTCTGCTGCGGCCGGATGAGCAGGAAGTAGAAGACGACGAAGATGAGGACGATCGGCAAGAACTGCATCATGCCGAATGCACCGCCGCCCTCCTCCTGCGCGTAAGCTGGCGATATGAACATCGGGCACCTCTGGGAATGGTCCGCGCGGCTTGTGTCGATATGGGCCTGGGCACGACCGCCGCAATGCCCGCGCCCGGCCCGGCCGCGGTCGCGCGCAACATAGCCGCAACCGCCGCGCGGGGCAAACCGCTTCATCCCAGGCGGGCACGGTGATTGACCTCGTTTGTGCGCGCGCCTAGTGTCCCGCGCGATTCCAGCGGACGCTCGGCCGCGGGCACGAAATCGAGACCGACCATGAGCGAGACAGAGCGCGAGGCCCTGCTGCGGCGCATAGCCGACGCCCTCGAGCGCCTGGCGCCCCAGGTGCCGGCCGCGGCGGGCCTCGACGGCGCCGATGCCTTCATCTGGCATCCCGAGGGCGAGTGGCTGGAGGCCGTTGCCCGGATCAACCGGCTCGACCTCGGCCTGCTGAAGGGCATCGAGCGGCAGCGCGACACCCTGCTCGACAACACCCGCCGCTTCGCCCGCGACCTGCCCGCCAACAACGCGCTCCTGTGGGGTGCGCGCGGCACGGGCAAGAGCTCGCTGGTGAAGTCCGTCCACGCGGCCGTCAGCGCCGAGGTGGAGGGCGGCTTGGCGCTCATCGAGATCCACCGCGAGGACGTCGCCTCCCTGCCCCGCCTCCTCGGCGTGCTGCGCTCGGCGGCCCGGCGCGTCATCCTCTATTGCGACGACCTCTCGTTCGATAGCGGCGATTCGAGCTACAAATCCTTGAAGGCCGTGCTCGAAGGCGGCATCGAGGGCCGGCCCGCGAACGTCATCTTCTACGCCACCTCCAACCGGCGCCACCTCATGCCGCGCGACATGATCGAGAACGAGCGCTCGACCGCGATCGCACCCGCCGAGGCGGTGGACGAGAAGGTCTCGCTCTCGGACCGTTTCGGCCTATGGCTCGGCTTCCACGTTTGCGACCAGGAGACCTATTTCGCCATCGTCGAGGGCTACGCCGAGGCCTTCGGGCTCGAGATGGACAGGGCCACCCTGCGTGCCGAGGCGAGCGAATGGTCCGTCACCCGGGGCGCCCGCTCGGGCCGCGTCGCCTGGCAGTTCATCCAGGACCTGGCGGGCCGGCTCGGCCAGCGGATCGACCTGGATTAAGCCCGGCGGCCAGGCTGAAACCTGCCGCTCCGGCAGCCGGCCGATGGGGTCCAGGGGGCGCGAGCCCTTGCGGATCTCGAAATGGAGCTGGGGCGTGGAGACGCTGCCGGTCGAGCCCACGGTGGCGATCTTCTGGCCCCGCGTCACCCGGTCGCCGCGGCGCACCAGAAACTGGCCGTTATGGGCGTAGGCAGTGACCCAGCCGTCGGCATGGCGCAGCAGCAAGAGGTTGCCGAAGCCCCGCAGCTCGTTGCCGGCATAGACGACGACGCCGTTCTCCGCCGCGCGCACCGGCGTGCCGCGATCGGCGGCGATGTTGATGCCGTCGTTGTGGAGCCCGCCCGCCTTCGACCCGAAGCTCGAAAGAACCCTGCCCTCGACCGGCCACAGGAACCCTTCCTCCGTCCGCGGCGGCGGCGCGATCGCGGCGTGGCTGGGGGGCGTGGGGCGCATGTCACCGGGCGCCGGGAGCGAGGGGACCGGCGCGGCCGGCGCGGCCGGCTGGACCGGCGCCAGTGGCGCCGTCGTGACCTCGCCGGCGCCCTGCGGCACGGACGCGACCGCCGTCGCCGCCACCTGGCCCGGCAGCACCAGGCGCTGGCCCACCCAGATCGTATAGGGCGGCTCGACCGCGTTGGCGCGGACGAGGGCGGACATGCTGACATCGTAGCGCCGGGCCACGCCGTAGACCGTGTCGCCCGCCTCGACCACATGCTCCCGGAGACGCGGCAGGGCGAGGCGCTGGCCCGGTATGACGATATAAGGCGGGGTCAGGCCATTCGCCTCGATCACCGCCCGCACGCCAAGGTCGGCGCGCCGGGCGATGCCGTAGACCGTGTCGCCCGCCCGCACCACGTAGCTGTCGCCCAGGGTTCGCCGTGGCGGCGCCTCTCCCGTTCCGGCGGCGTTGGGATAGGCATGGGTGATGGGCTGGGTCACCGGCCCACAGGCCGCTAGGACCGAAGCGAAAGCCACCGCCGCCGCGAGGCTGGCGCCGACCCGGATGAGGCGCGGGGCCGTCATTCGCCGTCCATCGCATCCGCCGGCATGCCGCCCACGAACGGCACGAAGCGGACCGGGCCGAGGCTCTCGGTCTCCATGCCGTCCTCGGTGCGGGTCATGCGGACGATCGCCTGGCTGTCGTGCCCGTCCTCGAGCGGCAGCACGATGATGCCGCCCGGGGCAAGCTGCTCGATCAATGCGGGCGGCACGTCCTCCGCCACCGCGCTCACGATGATGCGCTCGAAGGGGGCCTGCTCGGGCCAGCCCCGGCTGCCGTCGCCCGGCAGGGTGGTCACGTTGTGGAGGCCCAGTTCGTCGAACCGGGCGATGGCCTCGCGCAGCAGCTCGCGGTGGCGCTCGATGGTATAGACCCGGCGGCAGAGGTGGGAGAGCACGGCCGCCTGATAGCCCGAGCCCGTCCCCACCTCGAGCACCTTCATGCGCTCCCCCAGGGACAGCGCCTGGATCATGATCGCCACCACCCTCGGCTCGCTGATGGTCTGGCCGTGACCGATGGGCGGCGCCGTGTTGACGTAGGCCTGGTCGCGGAAGGTCTCGGGCACGAAGCGCCCCCGGGGCACCCGCTCGAAGGCCCCGAGCAGGCGCGAATCGGTGATGCCCGCCCGGCGCAGCTCCATGATCAGCCGGATCATGCGGGTCTCAGACATTGGCGAACGCCTCCCCCAGGGCCTTCATGCCGCCCCGGTGGGTGAGGTCGAGATGGAGCGGCGTGATGGCGATATACCCGTCGCTCACGACGCTGATGTCGGTGCCCCGGCGGCTCGCGTCCTCGTCGCGCTGGGTGGTGATCCAGTAGTAGGGCTTGCCGCGCGGGTCGCGGCGCTCCTCGAGCAGGCTGCCGATCTTGCGCCGGCCCAGGCGGGCCAGGGTGATGCCCTTGACCGCCGCCGCGGCGACATCCGGGACGTTCACGTTGATGAGCACGTTGCGCCCCCAGCCCCGCGCCACGAGGCGGCGGATGATATCGGCGGCGAAGTGCTCTATCGTCGCCCATTTGGTGGGCTCGTCGTAGGCTGAGAGCTGGCTGAGGGCGATCGACGGGATGCCCAGGAGGGTTCCCTCCATGGCCGCGGCGACGGTCCTGGAATAGGTCACGTCCTCGCCCAGGTTGCCGCCCCGGTTGACGCCCGAGAGCACCAGGTCGGGCGGCCGGTCCTCGAGGATCTTGCGCACGGCGAGGAGGACGGCGTCCGTCGGCGTGCCGTCGACCGCATAGCGGCGCTCGGCGAGCGGGCGGATGCGGAGTGGCCGCGTGATGGTGAGCGAATGGCTGGCGCCGCTCTGCTCGCTCTCGGGCGCCACCACCCAGACATCGTCCGAGAGCGCGCCGGCGATGCGCTCCAGCACCTTGAGGCCCGAGGCGTGGATGCCGTCGTCGTTGCTCAGGAGGATGCGCGCCTTCGCGAGGTCCATGGGTGCCTCAAACATCGGCCGCGATCGCTTCGAGGCCGCCCATGTAGGGCCGAAGCGCCTCGGGCACCAGCACGGAGCCGTCGGCGCGCTGGTAATTCTCGATGACGGCGATCAGCGCCCGGCCCACGGCGAGGCCCGAGCCGTTGAGGGTATGGACGAAGCGCGTGCCCTTGCCCTCCTTGGGCCGGAAGCGCGCATTCATGCGCCGGGCCTGGAAGTCGCCGCAGTTCGAGCAGCTCGAGATCTCCCGGTAGGTGCCCTGGCCCGGCAGCCAGACCTCGATATCGTGGGTCTTGCGCGCCGCGAAGCCCATGTCGCCCGAGCTCAACAGCACCACCCGGTAGTGGAGGCCGAGGCGCTTGAGGATCTCCTCGGCGCAGCCCGTCATGCGATTCAGCTCGGCGTCCGAGTGGTCGGGATGGGCGATGCTGACCAGCTCGACCTTGTAGAACTGGTGCTGACGCAGCATGCCGCGGGTGTCCTTGCCCGCCGCCCCGGCCTCGGCCCGGAAGCAGCCCGTGTGGGCGACGAAGCGGAGCGGCAGCGCCGCCTCCTCCAGGATCTCCCCCGCCACCAAGTTGGTGAGCGGCACCTCCGCCGTGGGGATGAGCCACCGTTGCTCATACAATCCCTTTGTTTGCAACTCTTCCTCAAACATTTGCACGACCAAGTCCTCAAACTCAGACTGGTGTTTTTTTCGATATTTATCAAAATCAAAGTTTTCAAACGATTGCTCTTCATTTCTCCAGCTCTCAATTCTATTCAAGAATTGAGGCCACATCCGTGTCTGTACGCGCCGACCGAGGTCAATTGGATCTAGTACTTGAGTCTTAAAGAGGTCCTCGCTGAACTTGGGGAGCTGGCCGGTGCCGGTGAGCGCCGTATCGCGCACCAGCATGGGCGGGCTCACCTCGAGGTAGCCGAACTCGCGTGTGTGAGTATCGAGCATGAAATCGGCCAGGGCGCGCTCGAGCCGCGCGAGCGCCCCGCTCAAAACCACGAAGCGGGAGCCCGAGAGCTTGGCCGCGCGCTCGAAATCCATCAGACCGAGCGCCTCGCCGATGTCGAAATGCTCCTTGGGCACGAAATCGAAGGCGGGCGCCTCGCCGACTTTGCGGATTTCCCGGTTGGCGCCCTCGTCCTCGCCCACCGGCACGTCGTCCGCGGGCTGGTTGGGCAGACCCTCAAGCACAGACCTAAGTTCGTTCGCAGCCCGGCGCTCCTCCCCACTAACGCGTTGGTGATCATTCTTGAGCCGGCTGACCTCTTCGATTAAAGCGGCTGCACTTTTCTCAGACACGTTCATGTTCATGTCCGTGCGTAGCATCATTAGATTATTGTCGTCCTCGCTCTTCTGCTTGGTGGCGGCGATCAGCTTTGAGATTTCGTTGCGCCGGGTCTGGATCTTCTGGAGTCTGGTCTGGGCCGCGCGCCGGGCGGCGTCGAGCGCGATCAATTCCTGCGCCCGCGGCGGCAGGCCCCGCCGGCGCAGGCCCTCGTCGAAGGGCTCGGGGTTATCGCGGATCCATCGGATGTCGTACATGGGCGGCCTGGGCTCCCGCGCGCGCGATCGGTTCGGGCGCGATGTTATACGAATCCGCGCCCGCGCCGTCCACCGGCCCGCGCCTCAGCGGTCCATGTTGAAGTCGGTGTCGTCGTCGAGGCCGTCGCCGTCGTCATCGCCGTCGGGCGGGCTGTCCGTCGCGGCCTCTTCTTCCTCTTCGGCCTCCGCGCCGCGCTTACGCTCGATCAGCTTCACGAGCCAGATCGAGACCTCGTAGAGCAGCATGATGGGCACCGCGAGGCCGAGCTGGCTGACCACGTCGGGCGGGGTCAGGATGGCCGCGGCCACGAAGGCGAGCACGATGGCGTAGCGCCGCTGTTTGGCCAGGCCCTTGGACGAGACGATACCGACCCGGCCGAGGAGGGTCAGCAGCACGGGCAGCTCGAACCCCACGCCGAAGGCGAAGATGAGGCGCATGGAGAGGCTCAGATACTCGTTCACCTTGGGCTCGAGCTGGATCGCCAGTTCGCCCTCCCCGCCCGTCGTCTGAAACCCGAGAAAGAAGCTCCAGGCCATTGGAATCACGAGGTAATAGACGAAGGCGCCACCGACCAGGAACAGGATCGGCGTGGCGATCAGGAAGGGCAGGAATGCCTTGCGCTCGTGCTTGTAGAGGCCAGGCGCCACGAACATCCAGATTTGCATCGAAATGAAGGGAAAGGAGATGAAGGCAGCGGTGAAGAAGGCCACCTTCACGTAGGTGAAGAAAGCCTCGTGGAGGGCCGTGTAGATCAGCCGGTGGTTGGGCGTGCCCGCGAACTCCCGCGCCAGCGGGGCAACGAGAAAGGCGAAGAGTTCGTCCGCGAAGTAATAGCTGCCTATGAAGACGAAGATGAAGGCGACGGCCGAATAGATCAGGCGGCTGCGCAGCTCCGCCAAATGTTCGAGCAACGGCATGCGGTGTTCACCGGCATCCACCGCCATGCGTCAGGCGCTCGCCTGGGGCTTGGGCTCGCCCGCCGCCTCCCCGTCGCCCGCCTCCGCCGGCGACTCGGGCTCTTGCCCCGTGACGGCCGGCGCGGCCTGTTCGGTCACCGCCGGCGCGACGGTCTCGGGGACAGCCGGCTTTTCCACCGTCCTGGCCTTGGCGGGCTCGTCCACCTTGAGGGACTTCTTGATGGACCCGGTGGGATCGATGGTCTCTTCGATCTTGCGCCCGAGGTCCCCGCGCGAGAAGGTCTTGATCTCCTTTTGCACGTCGTCGAGCTCGGCCTCGCGGACGAGGTCGTCGACGCCCCTCTGGAACTCGCGCGTCAGGCCGCGCGCCTTGCGGACCCAATAGGCGACGTTCTTGAGTGCGCTCGGCAAGTCTTTCGGCCCGATCACGATCAGCGCGATCACCGCGATGATCAGTATCTCGGTCCAGCCCAGATCGAACATGGCCCCTCAACCATTCGCGGCCCCGAGCCCAACGCCGGGCGGCGGCCGCCCTGCGTCAGGTCTTGGCGGCCTCGTCCTTGCGGGCGCCCGTTTTCACGACGGGATCCTCGCTGGAGCTCAGGACCGGAGCAGCGCCGCTGGCGCTCTCCTCATCCTCCTCCTTGAGGCCCTTCTTGAAGCTCTTCACGCCTTTGGCCATGTCTCCCATGATCTTGGAGATCTTGCCGCCGCCACCGAACAGCAGCAGGACCACGGCCAGGACGACGAGCCAGTGCCAGATACTAAAACTTCCCATGAGCTCGCTCCTTGGAATCAATTGCGACGGATGATGGCAGAATCGGCCATGACCCGCAATGTCGCCTCTCCGCCTATCCGCCCTGCTCCGATGTTGGGTCGGAGAGAGGGAATATGTAGGCCTGGCTCACGTCGAGGGTAACCGTCACCTCGTCGCCCTCGCCGAAACCCACATGCATGGGCACCCGGCTGTGAATGTGCATCGGGGTGCCTTCCTCGCCTTCGATGTCGAGGTGGATGAGCGTGCTGCGCCCCAGCAGGCGGGCCGCGCGCACCCGGGCGACGTTGCGCGTGTGCTGGCCTTCGCCCGCCCAGGCCAGGTGCAGCGCCTCGGGCCGGATCAGGATCTGGACCCGGTCGCCGTTCGCGAGCCCATCCGCTTCCAGGCTGCCGAACGGGGTCTCGACACGGCCATCGCGCACCAGTCCGGGCAGGCGGTTCACGTCGCTGAAGAAGGTGGTGACGAACGCGTTCATCGGATGGAAATAAATCTCGACCGGGCGGCCGACCTGCTCGATTCGGCTCGCCCGCATGACGGCGATGCGGTCGGCCATGAACATCGCCTCCTCGGGGTCGTGCGTCACCATCAGGGTCGCGGCGCCGCTGTTCTCGAGGACGTGCAGGGTCTCGTCCCGAATATGGTCGCGCAGGCGCGAATCGAGGCCCGAGAAGGGCTCGTCCAGCAGCAGGATGCGGGGCGCGGGCGCGAGCGCGCGGGCCAGCGCCACGCGCTGCTGCTCGCCGCCCGAGAGCGTGTGGGGATAGCTCCCGGCCAGGCCCTCGACGCCGAACTTCCGCAACACGTCGCGGGCGCGCTCCCGGCGGCCGGCGGCCTTGTCGCCACGCAGGCCGAAAGCCACGTTCTCGACCACCGAGAGATGGGGGAAAAGGGCGTAGTCCTGGAACACCATGCCGACGCCGCGGTCCTCCGGCGGCATCTCCGGCCCATCCCCGGCGACCGTCTGTCCGGCGATACGGACCCGGCCGCGCTGGACCGACTCGAGCCCGGCGGCGAGGCGTAGCAGCGTCGTCTTGCCGCAGCCGGACGGGCCAACGAGGCACATGAGCTCGCCGCTTGCCACGGCTAGGTCGACGCCGTCCAGCGCCCGCGTCGCGCCGTAGGCGTGGCTGACCCCCTCGATCTCCAGGATGGGGGTGGCGGTCGCTTCAACCATGGGCGGGCCGGGTCCGGGTGATGGCCCGGCTCAGCAATATCACGGGGCCGACGCCGACGAGGACGATAGTGAGTGCTGGCGCCGCCGCAGCGCCCAGCTGCTCGTCGGATACGAGCTCGAAGACCCGGATGGCCAGGGTGTCGAAATTGAACGGCCGGATGATGAGGGTGGCCGGCAGCTCCTTCATCACATCCACGAAGACGAGCATCGCCGCCGTCAGGAGGCTGCCCGAGATCATGGGGATGTGGATCACGGCAAGGGTGCGGCCGGGGCCACTGCCGAGGGTGCGGGCGGCGGCGTCCATGTTTCGCGTGACCTTGGCGAGGCCCGCCTCCGTCGCGTTGAAGGCGACGGCGAAGAAGCGCACCAGGTAGGCGAAGATCACGGCGGCGATGGTGCCGCTCAGCACGAGCCCCGTGGAGACGTCGAAACGCGCGCGCATCCAGGCGTCGAGCGTATTGTCGAGCCAGGCGAAGGGCAGCAGCACGCCGACCGCGATCACGGCCCCTGGCACGGCATAGCCCATGCTCGCGAGGCGCGCGGCCATGACCATGACCCGCGTCGGCCTGAGGCGCAGTCCGTAGGCCACCAGGATCGCGAGGGAGACGGCGAGCACGGCCGCGATCACGGCCAGGGTCAGGCTGTTGAGCACGGTCCCGAGGAAGCGTGCATCCAGCTCCGCGCCGGCGCGTTCGAGGGTCCATCCGAGGAGCGCCGCGCCCGGCACCAGAAAGCCGAGCACCAGTGGCAGGAAGCACGCGAGGAAGGCCAGCGCCGCCCGCCCGCCCGAGAGCGTGTATCCCGGCAGGCGCTGCCGCCTGGCGACCATCCCGTGAAACTGGGCGCTGCCGCGTGAGCTGCGCTCGACCAGGACCAGGGCGAGGACGAACAGCATCAAGAGGGCCGCGAGCTGCGCCGCCGCCGCCGGCTCCCCGAGACCGAGCCAGGTGCGGTAGATGCCGGTGGTGAAGGTATCCACGGCGAAGAACTGCACCGTGCCGAAATCGTTGAGGGTCTCCATGAGCGCGAGCGCCAGGCCGGCGGCGATCCCCGGCCGGGCGAGCGGCAGGGCCACGGTGAAGAAGCCGCGCCACGGCCCGCGGCCCAGCATCCGGCTCGCCTCCAGCACGCGCACGGACTGTTGCAGGAAGGCGGCGCGGGAGAGCAGGTAGACGTAGGGGTAGAGGACCAGGGTCAGCATGGCCATGGCCCCGCCGAGGGAGCGGATGGGCGGGAACCAGTAGTCCTGGCGGGTCCAGCCGAACAGCTCGCGCAAGCCGGTCTGCACCGGCCCCGCGAAATCGAGCAGGCCCGTATAGGTATAGGCGATCACATAGGCCGGCATGGCGATGGGCAGGAGGAGCGCCCACTCGAACCAGCGCCGGCCGGGGAACCGGCACATGGTCACGAGCCAGGCGGTGCCGACGCCGATGACCAGCACCCCCGAGCCGACGCCGAGAAAGAGCCAGACCGTGTTGCCCACGTAGCGCGGCAGCACCGTCGCGGCGAGATGGCGCCAGATCTCGCCGGTGGGCGCGAAGACGAAGCCGGCCACCACCACCACCGGCAACGAAACGAGGCCCGCGACCGCGAGCGTCAACACGGTCCACCGGTTGAGCCCGGGCGCGGTGAAGCTCCTGCTCCGGCCGACGGCTTCATTTGCCCGGCCGACGGCTTCACTTGAAATGGGGGGCGTGGTCACGATCGGCGCTGCGTCCATCCTGTGATTCGCGGGCCGGATCGGACCGGCGAGTTCCGCCGCACTCTCTTTCGCATTTCCGCGCCCCGGCCCTCGCCCTTCGACAGGCTCAGGATGAGGCCCTCATGCCGAGGCGCCCCTTCACCAGCCCGCCGAAGGACGCAGCATAAGGCCCTCATGCCGAGGCGCCCCTTCACCAGCCCGCCAAAGGACGCAGCATAAGGCCCTCATGCTGAGCTTGTCGAAGTATGAGGGCCGACGGTGCGTCCGAGCGACTGGGTACTAGGTATTTGAAATAATTGGCAGGTACAAGACCATCGTGGCGGCCGCCACCGCACGGGCCGGTCCTCAGAGCTCCTCTTCCGGCTCTTCGCCCGGATATTCCTCCGCGTCCGCGCCCTCCTCGGCCGAGACTCCCCCGGCGATCGGGCCGATGGCGCCGAGGGCAGGCCCCTTGTCGAGAAGGCCCGCGGCCTTCAGCTCCCCCATGCCCGGCAGGTCCTCCAGGCTGGCGAGGCTGAAATGCGAGAGGAACGGGTCCGTGGTCAGCCAGGTGAGCGGCCGGCCCGGGGTCTGACGGCGGCGGCCGGGCCGGATCCAGCCGATCTCGAGCAGCGCATCGATGGTGCCGCGGCTCACGCTCACCCCCCGGATTTCCTCGATCTCGCCGCGCGTGACCGGCTGGTGGTAGGCGATGATGGCCAGGGTTTCGAGTCCCGCGCGGGAGAGCTTGCGCTGTACGGTCTGCTCGGTGCGCAGGAAGGGGGCGAGGTCGGGCGCCGTGCGCAGCGCCCAGCGCCCACCCACTTCGACCAGGTTGACGCCGCGCCCGGCATAGTGGCCGCCCAGCGCCTCGATAAGGCGGGGCAGCTCGGCGCCGTCCGGCAGGCGCGCGATCAGGCTTTCCGCGTCGAGCGGCTCGACGGCGGCGAACAGGACCGCCTCCAGGATGCGCAGATGCTGGGCCTGTTCGCTCATTCGGGCTTTCTCGGGCGGCGCATGTAAATTGGGCCGAAGGCCGAGCCCTGGCGCAATTCGAGCTCGCCCGTGCGCGCCATCTCGAGGCTCGCGACCAGGGTGGAGGCGATGGCCGAGCGCATGGCGATCCCCGCCAGCAGGTCGGGCGGCAGGAAGCTGCCGAGGGTCTGCCAGTCGGGGATGCGGCCCAGCATATCGGCCAGCCTATCCATCGCATCGTCTATCGAGTAGAGGGTGACCGGCTCGATATGGAGGACGCCGCCCTCCGCCCGCTGTTTCTGTCGCGCATAAGCGGTCAGCAGCTCGTAGAGCGAGACGTCGTAGAGCTTGCGGGAGATGACGGTGATGCCCTCGGGCGCGCCGCGCCCATGGACGTCGAGGCCGAGGCGGGGCCGCGCCATGAGGCGGGCGCCGACGTCGCGCATGGCCTCGAGCCGGCGGAGCTGGAAGGCGAGCGCCGCCGCCATCTCCTCGCCGCTCGGCTCCTCGCCGGCCTCGTCCTCGGCGCGCGGCAGAAGCAGGCGCGACTTGAGGTAGGCGAGCCACGCCGCCATCACCAGGTAGTCGGCCGCGACCTCGAGGCGCAGCGAGCGCGCGCGCGAGATGAAGGCGAGGTATTGGTCCGCCAATTCGAGGATCGAGATGCGGGTCAGGTCGACCTTCTGCTGGCGCGAGAGCTCGAGCAGCAGGTCGATGGGCCCTTCGAACCCATCGAGGTCGAGGACCAGACGGTCCTCCGGCGCGACCAGGGGTCCCTCGTCCTCGAATGGCGTCTCGGTCGTCAATTGCGAGTCCTAGCCATGGCCGGTCAAGAATGCGACCAGCCTGAAGAGATAATCCACCGGCCCGCCGATCAGCCATCTGAAGATATCGAGGTCCACGCCGAGCCGGCCGCCGATGAACGGCAGAATAAACAATGCGCCGATAATTATGAACATCCCAAAGCGCTCGAGCCGCGCGAGCGGGAGCGCAAGGTGCCGCGGCAGCAAGCCGACCGCGACCCGGCCGCCGTCGAGCGGTGGCAGCGGCAACATGTTGAAGACGGCCAGGACCAGGTTGATGAGGACCGAGTTGCTCAGGTTGTCGGCGGCCCAGGCGCCGATCTCGGGCGGCAGGTACGCAACCAGGTGGAACAGCAGCGCCGAGGCGACGGCGAGGCCGATGTTCGTGCCGGGGCCGGCGGCGGCGACCAGCACCATGTCGCGCCTGGGCCGGCGCAGACGGCTGAAATTGACCGGCACCGGCTTGGCCCAGCCGAACAGGAAGGGTGCTTTCGCGATCAGCAGCAGGGCCGGCAGCAGGACGGTCCCGAACGGGTCGATATGGCGCAGGGGGTTGAAGCTCACGCGGCCCATGCGATAGGCGGTGTCGTCGCCCAGGCGCCAGGCCACGAACCCGTGCGCCGCCTCGTGCAGGGTGATGGCGAGGAGGACCGGCAGCACCCAGACCGAGGCGATATAGAGGCTGGAGCTGGGATCGAAGCTCATTCAGCCCTGCCTCACGCCGAGCAGATCGTCGAGACGGGCCAGAAGCGCGTCCTCGTCAACCGCCTCGGCACCGGCCCGCCGCTTGGCTTCCGCGCCCGCGAGGCGCCCGGCCGCCCGCGCCGTCATCGGGCGAGCTTCGGCGGCCACCGTCGCCATCTCACCGAGATCGCCGCTGCAGTGCAGGGCCAGGTCGCAGCCCGCCGCCAGTGCCGCCGCCGCCCGCCGGCCGACCGGGCCGTCGAGCGCCGCCATGCCCAGATCGTCGGAGATCAGCACGCCGTCGAAGCCGATCTCGCCGCGGATCACATCCGCGACGATCGCCGGCGAGGTGGTGGCGGGCCGCGCCCCGTCGAGCGCCGTGTACAGCACGTGGGCGGTCATGGCCCAGGGCATATCGCGGAGGGCCCGGAAGGGCGCGAAATCGACCGCCGACAGCGCGGCCCGGGACGCCTCGACCACGGGCAGCTCGCGGTGGCTGTCGGTGTGGGCGCGGCCGTGCCCGGGGATATGCTTGATCACCGGCGACACGCCGCCGGCAAGGAGCCCCTCGGCCACCGCCCGGCCGAGCGCGGTCACCGTCCCGGCATCGGCGCCGTGGGCGCGGTCGCCGATGATTGCGTGGGCGCTCGCCTGGGGCACGTCGAGGACGGGGGCGCAATCGACGGTGATGCCGAGCGCCGCGAGCTCGATCGCCATCAGATGCCCATTGGCCCGGGCGGCGACGGCCGCGCCCATCGGATCGGATTCGGCCAGCCGGGCGAACCGCGCCGCCGCCGGCGCCGCCCGCCAGTGTGGCGGGCGCAGCCGGACGACGCGTCCCCCCTCCTGGTCGATCAGCACGGGGGCGCCCTGGCGGCCGACGGCCTCCCGCAATTCGGCGACGAGGGCGCGCACCTGATCCGGCGCCTCGCAATTGCGCTCGAACAGGATGAAGCCGAGCGGGCCGGTGTCGCGGAAGAACCGGCGCTCGTCGTCGCCCAGGCGCGGGCCGGCGCAGCCGAAGACCACGGCCAGGGGCGCCCCGTCATTCGGGCCGGACAACTAGGCACCCCAGGCCGCGTACCTTGAGCTGGACACAGAGCGAGGCGGCCGCCGTCCTGTCCGCCAGCGGCCCCGCGCGCAGGCGGTAGAAGATGCCCTTCTCGGACCCGAGGTCGGCGCGCTGGATCTCGAGGACCAGGGCGCCGAGGAGGTCGGGATGGGCGCGCCTGAAACGCTCCCACTCCGAGAGCGCCTTGGCCTCCGAGCGCAGGGCCGCGATCTGGACGCGCCATCGGGCGCTCAGGTCCGCGACCGCCGCCGCTTCGATCGTGGCCGAGCCCGCTTCCGGCACGATCGCCAGCTCCGGCGCCGGCGCCGCCGGCGCGGGCGCGGGAACCAGGATCGGCGCCACCTCGAGCGGGGGTACCGGCGGCAGCAGCGGCTCCGGCGCGCTCGGGACCGGCGGCGCGGCCTCCGCCGCCCCCTCCTCCGCCTCGACGGCCTCGAGCAGCTCGGCGATGCTCGAGGGCGGCGGCGGCACGGGCGGCGCGGTCGGGGAAATCTCCCGCACCTCGACCTCCATCGCCGCCATGGCCTCTTCCTCCTCCTCGGTCGGGCGCGGCAGGGGGGCCTCCGGCGGCGGCAGGATGACCTCGACCCGCGGCCCCTCCTCCTCGTTCGCGATGGTGTCGTAGATTTCCTTGTCCTGATGCGGGATCTGCATGCCGCCCGGTTGCTCGGGCCGGATCTTGGTCGGCCGCCCGTCGGCGCGGATCAAGGGGGCGACGCTCTCCGTCCCGGCGCGGATGCCGAAGGTGTAGGCATACCAGACCACGACGGTGAACCCGGCGAGGGCGAGGAAAGCGACCGCGCCGGTGAGAAGGCGCATACGCCGGGACGGCCCCCGGCCCGAATTCTCATAGGATTCGGCGAGGGGCTCGCGATATCCGGGGTAGAGGTTCCGATCCGAAGGCATCAGCGCAGCTCATCCACCGGTTCGACACCGAAGATCTCGAGGCCCGAGGCGATCACCAGCGCCACCCCCCGCACCATGGCGAGGCGCGCCACCGTCAGCTCCTCGTCCTCGGATATGATGAAGCGCAGCTCGATATCCTTGTTGCCCCGGGACCATAGGCTGTGAAACGCCGCGGCCAGTTCCGCGAGGAAGAACGCCAGGCGGTGGGGCTCGTGCGCCTCGGCGGCCATCTCCACCTGCCGCGGCCAGCCCGCGACGAGCTTGATCAAACCAAGCTCCGCCGGGTCGGTCAAGCGGTCGAGGGCGGCGCCCGCGAGGGCTGGCGCCCCGGTGTCGAGCCCGGGGAAGGCCGCGCGGGCATTGCGCAAGGCCGATTGCGCGCGCGCGTGGGCGTATTGGACGTAGAAGACCGGGTTGTCGAGGGATTGCTCGGTCGCCTTCAAGAGGTCGAAATCGAGCGGCGCGTCGTTCCTGCGCGTGAGCATCATGAACCGCACCACGTCCCGGCCCACCTTGTCGGTCACGTCGCGCAAGGTGACGAAGGTGCCCGCGCGCTTCGACATGCGCGCGGGCTTGCCGCCCTCGAGCAGGTTGACGAGCTGGCACAGCTTCACGTCGAGCGCGCCCTTCCCTCCGGTGATGGCCGTGACACCCGCCTTCATGCGCTTGACGTAGCCGCCATGGTCGGCGCCCCAGACGTCGATCATGGTGGCGAAGCCGCGCCGGTATTTGTCCAGGTGGTTGGCGATGTCGCTCGCGAAATAGGTCCAGCTCCCGTCCGACTTGCGGAGCGGGCGGTCCACGTCGTCGCCGAAGGCGGTGGCGCGGAACAGGGTCTGTGGCCTCGGCTCCCAGTCCTCGGGCAGCTTGCCCTTGGGCGGCTCGAGCACACCCGTATAGATGTGCCCCCCGGCCTCGAGCGCCGCCAGCACCTCCTCGACCCGCCCGGCCTCGACCAGCGCGCGCTCGGAGGTGAAGACCGCCTGCTCGATGCCGAGCGCCCGCAGATCCTCGCGGATGACCACCATCATGGCATCGACCGCGAAGTCCCGCACCAGGGGCAGCCACTCATCGAGCGCCGAATCCTTGAGCGCCGCGCCGTGCGCTCGGGCGAGCGCGCGGCCCACCGGCTCGAGGTACTCCCCCCGGTAGGCCCATCCCTTGCCCGGGAAGCGGCTCGCGAACGCCGCTTCCGTGGCCTCCTCGCCCAGCGCCTCCAGGTAGCGGAAATATGCGGAATAGGCGAGCTGGTCGATCTGGGCGCCGGCATCGTTGATATAGTATTCGCGGGTCACCGCGTAGCCGACCTTCTCGAGGAGGGCCGAGAGCGCGTCGCCGATCACGGCGCCCCGGGCGTGCCCCACATGGAGCGGCCCGGTGGGGTTGGTCGAGACGTATTCGACGTTGACCGCCGCGCCCGCGCCATTGTTCGAATCGCCATGGCGCACGCCGGCTCGCAGGGCCTCGGCCAGACGCGCGTGCCAGAACCCGTCCGCGAGCCGCAGGTTGACGAAGCCGGGGCCGGCGACCTCGGCCGCCGTCACGCCGCCCAGGCGCCGCAGCCTTTCCGCCAGACCCAGGGCGATGTCCCGTGGCGGCATCCGCGCCGGCTTGGCGAGCACCATGGCGGCGTTGGTCGAGAGGTCGCCATGGCTCGCATCACGCGGCGGCTCGACCGTCACGCGGTCGGTATCGAGGCCGGCGGGCAGCGCGCCAGCTTTTGAGAGCGCTTCTATCTCTATCAGAATTAAATCGCGAAACTGACTGAAAACATTCATTTATATTAACTTCCGTCTCCATATATTCGAGCGTGCTCGTCGAGCGCATAGCGATCGGTCATCCCGGCGATATAATCCGCCACCAGGCGCGCCACGGCGGCGGCGTCCGATGTCCCCTCGATCGCGGCACCCCATTCGGCCGGCAACAGCCCAGGCTCAGATAGATAGCGCGAGAACAGCCCCTTGACCACTTCGTGCGCGCGCTCCGTCATGCGCTTGACGCGCTCGTGCCTGTACATGTGCTCGAAGAGGAAGCTCTTGAGCGTGCCCGCCTCGCGGCCGAGGTCGGCGCCGTGGCCAACGACGGGCCGGCCCAGCGCCCGCACCGCCTCGACGCTCGCGGGGGCCGCGGCCGCGAGGCGCACTTGGGTTTCGGCCAGCAGGTCGTCGATCATCAGGCCGATCAGGCGGCGCACGGTCTCGTTGGCGAGCCGCATGCGCTCGAGGCCGGGATGGTCGCGCAAAACCGCCCGCAGAATGGGGCCGACCAGGGGCACGTCCGCGAGGTCCGCGGCCGTGAACAGGCCCGCGCGCAGGCCGTCGTCGAGGTCGTGGCTGTTGTAGGCGATATCGTCGGCGAGCGCGGCCACCTGCGCCTCCGGCCCTGGCCAGGTGTGAAGCTCCAGGTCGTGGCGCGCCACATAGGCCTTGATAGCGTCCGGCGCATCGCCCCCGAGCGGCCCGTTATGCTTGGCGATGCCCTCCAGGGTCTCCCATGTGAGGTTGAGGCCGTCGAAACCGGCATAGCGTCGCTCCAGGGCCGTCACCAGGCGCAGCCCGTGGGCGTTGTGGTCGAAGCCGCCGTGGGGCCGCATCACCGCGGCCAGGGCATCCTCGCCGGCATGGCCGAACGGGGTATGGCCGAGGTCGTGGGCGAGGGCGAGGGCCTCGGCCAGGTCCTCGTCGAGGCCCAGGCGGCGGCAGATCGAGCGCGCGATCTGCGAGACCTCGAGGCTGTGGGTGAGGCGGGTGCGGTAGTGGTCGCCCTCGTGATAGACGAAGACCTGGGTCTTGTACTGGAGGCGCCGGAAGGCGGTCGAATGGATGATACGGTCGCGGTCGCGCTGGAAGGCGGTCCGGGTCGGGCTCTCGGGCTCCGGGTAGAGCCGCCCTCGGCTTCGCCCGGGCATGGAGGCGTAGGGCGCGAGGCGGGTGGCCGCTGTCATGACGCGATGCTATATAGATTCGCGCGGGCGCGGGCAACGGATCGCCGTTGCCCTGTAGATAGCACACGATCTGTCCGTTCTATGTAGCATACGATCTGTCCGGTTTATTGAGCCTCCTGTTTGAAGGGGGTGGGATGAGACGGACAGATGTTTTGCAAGGTGTGCGCATGATGAGGTTTCGGGATGTTTTCGGTCGTTGTGAGGCGGGATCGTTGAGCCAGTTGGAGGCGGCGGAGGTGCTTGGGGTCGGCGAGCGCACGTTTCGGCGCTGGTGCCGTCGTTTCGAGTGTGAGGGCGATGCGGGGCTTCTGGACCGGCGTCTGGGCAAGCCGTCGCCCAAGCGGGTGCCGGTGGACGAGGCGATGCGGGTCGAAGCTCTTTACCGCGAGCGCTACGCGGGTTTCACGGTCAAGCACTTCCACGAGCACCTGGTGAAGGACCACGGCTTCCGCTGGGGTTACACCTGGACCAAGACGTTTCTCCACGGCCGCGGCCTGGCGGCGCCGGCGCCCAGGCGCGGGGCGCACCGGCGCAAGCGGCCGCGGCGGCCGCTCGTGGGCATGATGCTGCATCAGGACGGCTCGACGCACCGCTGGCTGCCGGGCCGCGACGAAGAGCAGGATATGATCGTCTCTCTGGACGATGCGAGCGGGGCGATCTACTCGGGCTTCCTGGTCGCCGAGGAGGGCACCATGTCGAGCTTCCAGGGGCTGGGCGAGGTGTTCGGCCGGCACGGGCTGCCGTGCGCGCTCTACACCGACCGCGCGAGCCACTACTTCCACACCCCCCAGGCGGGTGGCAAGGTGGACCGCGACAAGCCCTCCCAGCTCGGACGGGCCTTGGCCCAGCTCGGCATCGAGCACATCGCGGCCTATTCGCCGGAGGCGCGCGGGCGCTCCGAGCGCGCCTTCCGCACCTTGCAGGACCGGCTCCCCAAGGAGTTGGCATTGGCCGGCGTCTCGACGATCGAAGGGGCCAACCGCTTCCTCGCCGAGACCTTCATTCCCGACTACAATGCGCGCTTCGCGATCGCTCCCGAAGAGCCGGGCTCGGCCTTCGTCGCCGTGCCGGCGGAACAGTGGCGCGACGTGCTGTGCGTCCAGGAGACGCGCACCGTCGGCAACGACAACACCGTACGCTTCCACGGCATCGTCCTGCAGATCCCGCCGTCATCGCTGAGGCCGCACTACGTCAAGGCCAAGGTCCGCGTCCACCACTATCCGGACGCCACCTACGCCATATTCCACGGGCCGCGCCCGATCGCCCGCTACCGAGGCGATGGCGCGCTTCTGGAAGGAGACACCATGAAGAGGGCCGCGTGATGCCGCTCGACGCGACCCGCCCGTGGATAAGTGGACAGCTCGGCTACGCCGACCTGACCACTTCCCCACAGGCGCCACAACATCAACAGAGCGGTCAATCGATGTGCTACATAAACCGGCCAACTTAATTCGCTATCTACACGGATCGCCGTTGCCCGCGCCTCCCCTTTGACAATTCGCCGCGATTGACTACATAGCTAGTCATGAAACAGCGCATGATCCAGGATCCGCAATGTCCGTAACCACAGATGCAGATGTGCGAGGCGGCCCCGCCGCGGACGCGTTGCCGGCCATCTCGATCGGCGACAGCGCCGTGCGCCGCCTCGCCAAGATGATGGAGAGGGACCCGGATGCCAACCAGGTGTTCCGCGTCTCGGTCCAGGGCGGCGGCTGCTCGGGCTTCCAGTACAGCTTCAGCTTCGACGACAAGGTGAACGCCGACGACCGGGTGTTCGAGCGTGATGGCGTCAAGGTGGTGGTGGACGAGATGTCGCTCGAGTTCCTCGACGGCTCCCAAGTCCAGTACCGGGAGGAGCTGGTGGGCTCCTACTTCGCCCTCGACAACCCCAAGGCAACCTCCTCCTGCGGCTGCGGCAGCTCCTTTTCGATCTGAGCGCCAGCGAGTGTCCGGGGCCCTTTTCACGCTGCGGTAAAGGCACGGGCATGCTCAGGATCGCCACCTGGAATGTGAACTCGGTCAAGGCGCGCCTGCCGCGGGTCCTCGAATGGCTGGCCGAGGCCAGTCCCGACGTGGCCCTCCTCCAGGAGACCAAGTGTGTCGAGCAGGGCTTCCCCGCGCTCGAGATCGGCGACCTCGGCTACAACCTCGCCGTGGTCGGCCAGAAGAGCTACAACGGTGTCGCCATCCTCTCCAAACACCCGATCGAGGTGGAAGAGACCCGTCTGCCGGGGGACGAGGCCGACGAGCAGGCGCGCTATGTCGAGGCCGTCATCGATGCGGGCACACGGCCGGTGCGGGTGGCCTCGATCTACCTGCCCAACGGCAACCCCGTCGATACCGAGAAGTTCCCCTACAAGCTCGCCTGGCTCGACCGCCTGCGCGAACACGCGCGCCACCTCCTCGCCCTCGAGGAGGTGGTCGTCCTCGGTGGCGACTACAACGTCTGCCCGACCGACGCGGACGTCTACGACCCCGAGGGCTGGCGCGACGACGCCCTGTGCCGGCCCGAAAGCCGGCAACGCTTCCGCGCCCTCGTCTACGAGGGCTTCACGGACGCCTTCCGCGCCTTCCATCCCGAGCCGCACCTCTACTCGTTCTGGGACTACCAGGCCGGGCGCTGGCAGAAGGACCAGGGCCTGCGTATCGACCACCTGCTGCTCTCGCCCCAGGCGGCCGACAGGCTGGCGGATGCCGACATCGACAAGGGCCCGCGCGGCAAGGAGAAGCCCTCCGACCACACCCCAGTGTGGTGTGCGCTCGAGGATTAGAGCGAATCCACCTCGACCGGAATCGCTCCAGGCCGCAACGCGGCCCGCCGGTCGACCGGCGCGCGGGCGCGGGCCCTCCGGCCCGCCGCCGCGAGCGAAATGAGGCTGGTGGATCGAACGCGACAAAAGAATCCCCCTCGCCCCTTGGGGAGAGGGTCGGGATGAGGGGGCGTGCGTCGGCGCGTTATAAAGCGTCTTTCCGCCGCCTACCGGCGGCCACGCCCTCACCCGGCGCGCCCCCCAAGGGACGATGCGGGGGAGAGGGTTCCAAGCGTCGGACTCGAGCCGCTAGAGCGGGTCCGATCGAAGTGGAACCGCTCTAGCGGGTGGGTTTGTCTTGCGGTGCCGGGGAGATGGGATCGATGACCACCGATCATGTCGCGTCCGGGAATTCCGAGCTGTTCTACAACGAGCTGGCGCCGTTTCCCGACTTCGCCGACTTCGTCGAGCTCGAAGCATACGAGCCGGTGCCCGACGATTGGGTCGTGATGATCGCCGACGTTCAGGGATCGACGCAAGCGATCGAAGAGGGGCGCTACAAAGACGTCAATATGGTCGGGGCCGCGTCGATCACCGCCGTGCTCAACACCTGCGGTGAGATCGAGGTACCCTTCGTCTTCGGTGGAGACGGCGGCACTCTCGTGGTGCCCTGCTCCCTGCGCGAAGCCGCGGGCGATGCGCTCATCGGTCTCCAGGCGATATCTCAGGCCACATTCGGCCTGACTCTGCGTGTCGGAGCGGTTCCGGTCGCGGATTTGCGGGCCAAAGGCGCCGACGTCCGGGTTCGCAAATACGAGCTCAGCGCGGGGAACTACCTGGCTATGTTCGCCGGTGGCGGCGTCGAGCTTTCCGACAGCTTGTTGAAGAGCGCGCCGCCCGGCGCCCCGTACCTTCTGGAAGCTCGGTCGGAATTGATCGAGCCCAATCTTCAAGGCTTGTCGTGCCGGTGGGAGCCGCTGACCCCCCGAAGTGGGCGCATGATGACCATCATGGTCCAAGGCACGAAGAGCGATTCCGCCGACGAGGGCGCCCTGCTTGGCGGCGTCGTACGGAAGATCTCCGATATTCTCGGTCACCACCTCCAGGATTCGGCCCCGGCCAGTGTCAGGTCGATGAAGTTCAGATGGCCGCCGCGAGGGCTCAAACGGGAGGCCCGTGCCACCGCCGGCCGGCATGGATTCTGGCGGCGCTACCTCGCCGTACTGGTCTCGTCTCTGATCCAGTTCTGGTGCGAGCGCTTCGACCGCCGGGCGGGGCCATATAACGCACCCGTCTACCGGGACGAGCTGCGCTCGAATACTGACTTCCGGAAATATGACGGGGTACTACGGATGGTGCTGGACGTGAGCGAAAGCCAGGCCGAGCGCATCGAGCGGTATCTAGCGCACGAGCACGATTCGGGGCGCCTCGTCTATGGCATCCAGCTTGCGGACACAGCCCTGATGACCTGCGTGGTTTTCAGTCTCGAGCAAAGCGAGCACGTGCATTTCGTCGACGGCTCGGACGGCGGTTTCGCGATGGCGGCCCAGGGCTTCAAGTCCAGGCTGGGCGCTCGCGCATAGAGTCCCCCGATATCCTGGAGCGATTCCACCTCGACTGGAATCGCTCCAGGCCGCAAGGCGGCCCGCCGATAGTCCGGCGCGCCCGCGCAGGCGCGGACCATCTGGTCCGTTGCCGCGAGCGACAAAATACTAGTGGATCGCGTCTGACGCTTGGAACCCTCTCCCCACTTCTTCCCTTGGGGGGAGAGGGAGGGACCCGCGAAGCGGGAGGGTGAGGGCGACTCTTTCGTCGGGTTCGAACCACTAGAGCGGGTCCGTTCAAAACGGAGCCGCTCTAGCCACCGCGGCCCCCACCGGCGTACCCTCTCCACGCGGGGACGGCCCGCCGCTCACGGACGAGGGAGGCCACGATGGCGGAAGGTGGGGAAAGATTGACCGGCGGCTGCCTGTGCGGCGCCGTGCGCTACGAAATCGAGGGCGAGCCCACGCGGGTCCTGCACTGCCATTGCTCCATGTGCCGCAAGGCGGCGGGCGCCCCCATGGTCACGTTCGTGGGCTGCGCCGCGGAGCAACTCACCTACACCAAGGGCGCGCCGACGGTCTTCCGCTCCTCGGCGCACGCCGCGCGCGGCTTCTGCAAGGATTGCGGCAGCGCCCTCACCTTCGCCTTCGACGCCCATCCCGAGGGCATCTCGGTGACCGCCGGCACCCTCGACGACCCGGGCGCCGTGGTGCCGAGCCTGCATGTCCACGAGGCGGACCGGATCGGCTGGCTCCAGATCGAGGACGGCCTACCGCGCCTCGAGGAGCATTGAGCGCAATCACGGAAAGGGAGAGCCAGCCATGGCCGAGGCAAGCGAGCATACCGGCGGTTGCCTCTGCGGCGCCGTCCGCTTCCGCGCCGCGGGCGCGCCGAAGGACGTGGGCCATTGCCACTGCGACATGTGCCGCAAGGCGTCCGGCGCCCCGCTCATTACCTACGCGAGCTTTGGTGCCGGCCAGGTCACATTCACCGCGGGCGCGCCCAAGCTCCGCCGCTCCTCGCCCTTCGCCCAGCGCGGTTTCTGCGCCGATTGCGGCTCCCAGCTTCTCTACCAGGGCGACGCGACGCCCGAGCAGACCACCCTCAACGTGGGCTGCTTCGACCACCCCGAGGCGGTCGAGCCGACCGTGCATATCTTCGCGGCCGAACGGATTCCCTGGGTGAAGATGGATGACGGACTGCCCCGCCACGACGGCTGGGGATCCTAGACGCCGTTTAAGCGATGTTTTGTGCCCACTTCCGCGAACTCCCGCCGGTCCTCACCCTTCGACAGGCTCAGGGCGAGGGCCTCATGCTGAGCCTCCTCATCCCGAGCGCTTGTCGAAGGACGAAGTATGAGGGCCGGGCCGAGTCAGCTCCCACCGTTCTCCGCCACGAAGGCGTCGATGGCGGCGTCGGGCACTTCGCTCGCGGCGATGACGCCGAGCAGCGCGCCGATCGGCAGGGTCTCCCCTTCCCCGGCCACCTGGCGGCGGAGGACGCCGCCCTCCCGGGCCTCGACCTCGTTGGTGCTCTTCTCGATCTCGATCTCCAGCACCACCTGACCGGGGGCGACGGCCTGGCCCTCCCCCACCTTCCAGGCGACAGGCTCAGGGCGAGGGCCTCATGCTGAGCCTCCTCATCCCGAGCGCTTGTCGAAGGACGAAGTATGAGGGCCGGGCCGAGTCAGCTCCCACCGTTCTCCGCCACGAAGGCGTCGATGGCGGCGTCGGGCACTTCGCTCGCGGCGATGACGCCGAGCAGCGCGCCGATCGGCAGGGTCTCCCCTTCCCCGGCCACCTGGCGGCGGAGGACGCCGCCCTCCCGGGCCTCGACCTCGTTGGTGCTCTTCTCGATCTCGATCTCCAGCACCACCTGACCGGGGGCGACGGCCTGGCCCTCCCCCACCTTCCAGGCCACCACCTGGCCCTCCTCCATGGTCAGGCCGAGCTTGGGCATGCGCAGGGCGTGGATGGCGTCGGTCATGGGGCTGGCTCCATCGTGAGCGTCGCGCGGACGGCGGACGCGATATCCCCCGGCCCCGGGATATAGGCGTCCTCCAGCCCCGGCGAGAAGGGCACCGGGACGTGGGGCGGGCTGACCATGCGCGGCGCGGCCTTCAGGGCCGCGAACGCCTCCTGCGCGGCGAGGGCCGTGATGTCGGTCGCCATGTTGCAGCGCGGATAGGCCTCGTCAACCACCACGAGGCGTCCGGTCCGGCGCACGCTTCCGAGGATCGCTTCGCGGTCGAGGGGCGAGGTCGTGCGGGGGTCGATCACCTCGCACGATATGCCCTCGCCGTCCAGCGCCTCGGCCGCCTTCTCCGCGAACCCGACCATGCGGCCGATGGCCACCACCGTCACGTCGCGCCCCACGCGGACCACCCGCGCCTCGCCCAGGGGAATCGCGTAGGGCTCGTCCGGCACCTCGGAACGGGCCCCCAGCATGGCCTTGTGCTCGAAGAACAGCACCGGGTCGTCGTCGCGGATGGCGGCGATCAGGAGGCCCTTCGCCTCGTGGGCCGAGGAGGGGATAACGACCTTGAGGCCGGGGATGTGGGTGAAGACGGGATAGAGGCACTGGGAATGCTGGGCGCCGGCGCGGAATCCGGCGCCGTAGAGGGTGCGGATGACCAGCGGCAGTTTCGCGTTGCCGCCGAACATGTAGCGGATCTTGGCGATTTGGTTGAGGATCTGGTCGAAGCAGACGCCGGAGAAATCGACGAACATGAGCTCCGCCACGGGCCTGAGGCCGGTCATGGCGGCCCCGGCCGCCGCGCCGATGAAGGCGGCCTCGGTGATCGGCGTATCGAGCACGCGCCCGGGCCCGAATTCCTTGTACAGGCCCCGCGTCATGCCGAAGGGCCCGCCCCAGGCCTCGTCGTTGCCGGCCGAGCCGCCGCGCCCGCCGGCGACGTCCTCGCCGATGACGATGATGCGCTCGTCCCGCGCCATCTCCTGCCGCAGCGCCTCGTTGACCGCCACCCGAAACGATTTCACCGCCATCGCCCGCCCCTCAGTAAGACACGTAGACATCGGCGAGGATGGCTTCGGCGGCCGGCGCCGGAGCCGCCTTCGCCGCGGCGACCGCGCGGTCGATGAGGGCGCCGGCCTCGGTGTCGATCGCTTCGAGCGCACCCCTGTCGAGAAGCCCGGCCGCCGTGACCCGCTCCACGAAGCCGCGGATGGGATCGCGCGCCTCGCGCGTCGCCGCCAGCTCCTCGGCCGAGCGGTAAGTCTGGGCGTCGCCCTCGAAATGGCCATAGAAGCGGCGCATCTCCATCTCGATCAGGCTCGGCCCCTCCCCCGCCCGAGCCCGGTCGATGGCCTCGCCGGCCGCCTCGCGCACGGCGAAATAGTCGCTGCCGTCGATGCGCGTGCCGGGCATGCCGAAGGCTTGCGCGCGGCGGGCGAAATCGCCGCCGCCGACCGCCCACTCGGCGGCCGAAGCCTCGCCATAGCCGTTGTTCTCGACGGCGAAGACGACGGGGAGTTGCCAGACGCTGGCCAGGTTCATGGCTTCGGCGAACGTGCCCTGGTTGGAGCCGCCGTCGCCCGAGAAGGCCACGGCCACGCCGCCGGTGCCCAGGGTCCTGGCGCTCAAGGCCGCCCCGCAGGCGAGCGGCGCGCCGGCGCCGACGATGCCGTTCGCCCCCATCATGCCTTGTTCCAAATCGGCGATGTGCATGGAGCCGCCCTTGCCGCCGCAGAGCCCGTCCGCCTTGCCGTAGATCTCGGCCATCATGGCCACCGGGTCGCAGCCCTTGGCGATGCAGTGGCCGTGGCCGCGGTGGTTCGAGGCGATGTGGTCGCGCGCGTCGAGATGGGCGCAGATGCCCGCGGCGCTCGCCTCCTCGCCCACATAGAGGTGGACGAAGCCGGGGATGTCGCCGGTCGCGAACTCGACGCGCAGGCGCTCGTCGAACGCGCGGATGGTGCGCATCACACGGTAGGCTTCCAGCAACTCCTCGCGGCTCAACTGCACGGCGCATCCTCCCGGCCCTGTCGTGGCCGGGTTCTACCGCGTCCGCGTGCCGTTGTCAGCGGGGTTGCGGCTCGGCGTAATCCCGCATGCCGAGCCGGCTCAAGATGTAGGTGAGGTCCTGGCCCGAAAGCGGCAGTCCGGGACGATGACAGTAATATCCGGATAGCCGCTTGGTCTGCCCCAGTTGGGCGCGCGAGGGCGAAAAGGCGCGGGCGAACGCGAAACATTGTTTGCCGTAATAGCCGAAGCGCCGGTAGTCGATCGTCCCGACCGGGTTCTCCGCCTCTCCCGCCTCGCCCCACTTCACCTGGTCGGGGGCGATGGCAACGGAAAATTCGATCGCTTCCTCCGCCGTAATTCGGGCTTCGGTGGACAGTACGGCCTGATTCTTTCCCTGGCCCAACACGACCTCCGCTTCCGCGGCGCCATTATTAAAGAACGCGACGTCGAACGCCCCACCCACGACCGACCGCCAAACCGCGATCACCGCCGTGTCGTCGAAACGGGGGAGGTCGAAGAAGATCGGCGACTCCCGCGATGCGAAGCGAACGAACTCCAGGCGCTCGTCGCCCTCGACGGGAAACGTGTCGTACAGGAACTCGATCCACCGGCGATAGCCCTCGGCCAACGTCGCCCCGGCCCCGCCTTCGCCCTCGACGAGGCGAAGCAGCCCGTCGTGAAGCCGGCGCGCATCCTCGAACTTGCCGCGGTTGTAGAAGTTGGCGGCGATCATCGTCAGTGTGGGCTCTATCCCCCCCAGGCTGATCTTGCCCGTCTTCTCCTGGATCGCCGCCGCCCGTTCGACCGTGGCGGCCGCGTCCTCGATGCGCTCGCTGGCGTAATAGGCCTTGCTCAAGTTGAGTAGCGACAGCACGAGCAACTCATGGTCTGGCCCGTGCTTCTGTTCGCGTATCCGGAGCGCGCGCGCGAACAAGGGGATCGCCGCGTCGGCCTCTCCGGCACGCATCTCGATACCGCCGGCGCGCAGCAGAAGCGGGGCGAGCCTCGGATTATCGGACCCGCGCGAAGCTTCCATGACGGCGAGGGCGCGCGCCATCCCGGCCCGCGCCTCGTCGTAGCGCTCCATGCGGGAATAGATGTCGGCGATCACTAGTGTCCGGTTAACTGCGGCGGTTTTCCGGTTAGTGGGTTGTGGTTAAACGTTCTTTCGGGATATTCGCGTGTCACCGACTTGAACTCCCGGTGTTAAGCCAGACATGCTCCTGCCTTCCCGGTCAGGAGCATGGCTCATGTATGCAGGCAAGATCGTTTTCGCCCAGGTGATCGACCATCTGCCCGTGCACAGCTTGCGCCGTTGCGTCCACCGCTACGGCGGCGATCGCAGGCTGCGAAGCTTCTCCTGCCTCGATCGGTATCTGTGCATGGCCTTCGCGCAGCTGACCTATCGCGAGAGCCTGCGCGACATCGAGGCCTGCCTGCGCGCCCAGCACACCAAGCTCTACCACATGGGCATCCGCGGGCGCGTCGCCCGCGCCACCTTGGCCGACGCCAACGAGAGGCGCGACTGGCGCATCCATGCCGACTTCGCCCAGGCGCTGATCCGCATCGCCCGGCCGCTCTATGCCCAAGACAGCTTCGGCCTCGAGCTCGACCACACCGTCTATGCCCTCGACTCGACCACCATCGACCTCTGCCTCGCGGTCTTCCCCTGGGCCCCGTTCCAGCGCACCAAGGCCGCCATCAAGCTCCACACCCTCTTGGATCTGCGCGGCAATATCCCAACTTTCATCCATATCAGCGACGGCCGATGGCACGACGTGAGGGTGCTCGACGAGCTGGTCCCCGAGCCCGGCGCCTTCTACGTCCTGGACCGCGGATACATCCATTTCGCCCGCCTCCATCGCCTGAGCCAGGGCGCCGCCTTCTTCGTCGTCCGGGCACGGGCCAAGTTCCAGTTCCGCAGGATCGCGTCCCGCGCAATCGACAAGACCACCGGCCTGCGCTGCGACCAGACCATCCGCACCGCCGGCCAGCACACCGCCACCGACTACCCGGACAGGCTCCGCCGCGTCCGATACCGCGACCCCGAGAGCGGCAAGGCCTTCACCTTCCTGACCAACAACTTCACCCTGCCGGCGCTGACCATCGCCCAGCTCTACAAATGCCGCTGGCAGGTCGAGCTGTTCTTCAAATGGATCAAGCAGCACCTGCGCATCAAGCGCTTCTACGGCACCTCCGAGAACGCCGTCAAATCCCAGATCTGGATCGCCGTCTCCGTCTATGTGTTGATCGCCATCGTCAAGAAGCGCTTGGCTATCAACGCCAGCCTCTACACAATCCTCCAGGTCCTCAGCCTCACCGTCTTCGAAAAAACACCGCTCCTTCAATTGCTTACAAATCCAGAAACCACGACACCAATCCACCCCCATGCTAACCAATTGAATCTATTCGACTATTAACCGGACACTAGTGGTCGGCGATATCGGCCAGCACCTTGGCGGCGTCGGGCGATTCAGCGCCTTTCTTCGCCTCCGTGAGCTCGAGCGCCCGCCGCGCGGCGGCGAGGGCTTCCTCGTATTGCCCGCTTCCGATCAGCGCGCGGAATTGTTTTCTGGCATCGCGAAGCTCGTCCGCGATCGCCGGGGGCGCCGCGAGGAGCAGCGAAATCAGGATGAGGACCGGCGATCGGCGTAAGGTGAAGCGCATATCGGCTCTCCCAACAGGTGGGACGCCCGGTGGCCTATCTCAGTCCCCGTTCATTGGGAACCGGGCGCCCCCTTTCGCAATTGGATGTTCCGAACCATGGTCTATATCGTCGTGGGATCGGGGGACACAACCATTGGTGCGCGAAAGCATGTTCGATATCAATGCCTTCAAGGCGCCCGCTCCATAGGCCGATACCGCCATGCCGAGCACCGAGACCCTTTTCGTCTTCACCCTCGCGGCATTGGCGCTGGGCGCCGCGCCGGGGCCGGCCAACCTCTACGTCATGACCCGAAGCATGGCCCAGGGGCGCGGGGCGGGCGTGGTCTCGGCCCTCGGTCTCGGGGTCGGCGGCCTCGTCCATACGGCCGCCGCCGCCGCTGGCCTTTCGGCCATGCTGGCCCATGTCCCCGCCGCCTACGAGGCGGTGCGCTTCGCCGGTGCCGCCTACCTGGTCTATCTCGGCGTCCGCATGATCCTGGCCCGGGACTCGGGCTTGCCCCGGCAAGCGGCGGCGGCCGGCGCCGGCCTCGCCCGCGTCTTCGGCCAGGGCGTGGTGATCGAGGCGCTGAACCCCAAGACGGCGCTCTTCTTCCTCTCGTTCCTGCCCCAGTTCGTCGATCCGGGTGCGGGCGCCGTGGCCACCCAGATGCTGATCCTGGGCGCCATCGTGCCGGTGGCGATGCTGCCCCTGGACCTGGTGGTCGCGCTCTCGGGCGGGGCGCTCGGCGACCGGCTCGGGCGCAGCGCCGCCTGGCGCCGCGGCCTCGCCTGGCTTTCGGGCACGGTTCTCGTGGGCCTCGGCCTGCGGGTGGCGCTGGGCGAGCGGGTGTGAGACATCTCGTGTGGCCCCAATCCATACGGCCGCGGCGGCCGCGAACGCGAAAGGACCGGACCCATGGCTAAGGTCGAAAGCCTGCACGGCACCACCCCCGCCGAGATCTTCGAGAGCGGCATCGAGAACCTGGATCGCATCGAGGCCGTCGCCGCCGCCGTCCTGTGGAAGGACGGCACGGTGACGGCGGGCTGGTCGAACGCGGACGCGGCCAGCATCGCGCTCATGATCGACACGCTCGAGGAGGAGCATAGGGTGCGCAACCTTCGGGGCGGTGGCGACTGAAGAGCTGGGAGGAAGCGCGATGCGAAAGATCATCGTCACCGGCGGCAGCGGCAAGGCTGGCCGCGCCACCATCCGGGAGCTGCTGGAGCACGGCTACGAGGTCGCCAACCTGGACCTGGTGCCCTCGCCGGACCCGGTCGCCCCCTTCACCCACATCGAGCTCACGGACTTCGGCGAGACGATCGATGCGCTGAGCGGCCTCGAGGGCCGGACCGGCATGCGCGGCGCCGAGGCCATCGTCCACCTCGGCGCCATCCCCTCCTCGGCCATGCGCTCGAACGAGGCCACCTTCCGCATCAATGCGGTCAGCACCTACAACGTCTTCCTCGCGGCGGCCAAGCTCGGCTTCGAGCGCGTCGTCTGGGCGTCCAGCGAAACCGCCCTCGGCCTGCCCTTCGACCGGGCGCCCCCGGCCTATGCCCCCCTCGACGAGGAGGCACCCGTGCTGCCCGAATCGAGCTATGCGCTGACCAAGACCCTGGGCGAGGAGATGGCCCGGCAGTTCAGCCGCTGGCACCCCGATATCCCGTTCCTGGGCCTGCGCTTCTCCAACATCATGGAGCCTTGGGAATATGAGGGCTTCGCGGGCTTCCAGAACGACCCCCGGGTGCGCAAGTGGAACCTGTGGGGCTATGTCGACGCGCGCGACGTGGGGCAGTCCTGCCGCCGCGCGCTCGAGGCGGCGGTGAGCGGGGCCGAGGCCTTCATCATCGCCGCCGCGGACACGGTGATGGAGCGGACAAACGCCGAGCTCATGGCCGAGGTGTTCCCGCGGACGCCGCTACGGGGGGAGATCGGGACGCACGATACCCTGCTCTCCATCGAGAAGGCGCGCCGTATGCTGGGCTACGAGCCCCGGCATTCCTGGCGCGCTCATAAGGCCTAGTACCCACTTTCATAATTCCGTGTACCATACGATCGCTTTTCCCATCTCCTCGGTAGGAGGGGGCGCGCCGGCGATGCCGGGGCATCGTCAAGCGTCCTCGACGCCCCGAGGGGGCGGGAAAAGCGACCCGCAAGGCGGCGCCCCGAGGCCCCCGGACGTCGTCGCGCGATGCTTGTGATGCCCCGGCATCACGGCGCGCCACGCTCCTAGCCGGGAACCTCGGGGCGCCGTCGTATGGCACACGGAATTATGAAAGTGGGTACTAGGAGGACGAGGCCATGGCGGAGCACCCCGCGCCCTGGGACTGGCCCTATGGCAACCGGCACCGCACGGTCGCCACGGTGGACGACCTCATCCTCGCCGCGGGCGTTGTGGCGACCGACGCGGCCGGGGCGGTGCCCGAGCCGGGCGACCTCGAGTCCCAGGCCGCGCGCGCGATTCACAACCTCGAGGCCTCGCTCGCCGAGGTGGGCGCGGGGCTCGACGCGGTGGTCAAGGTCAAGGCCTACTACCAGACCGACGGGAGCGTGGACGAGGCGGCCCTGCTCGCCCGCCTGCGCGGGCGCTTCGATGCCGATCTCGGCCCCGTGCTCACAGCCATTCCCGTGCGCCACCTGGCCTATCCCGGCATGGCCCTCCAGCTCCATTGCATCGGCCAGCGGGAATGGCGGCGGGCCGACAACCTGAAGGCGGTCCAGGGGCGCTTCGCCATCGGCCGGCCCGAGGGCCTGGGGCCGCACCCCTACACGGACGCCATCCGGGCCGAGGATATGATGTATTTCGCGGCCCAGGCCGCACTCGACGAGGCGGGCCGGGTGATCTCCCCCGGCGAGGGCGTGCCCCAGACCCGCGTGCTGATGGACCGACTGGGCAATCTGCTCGCCGATCTCGGCGCGACCTTCCAGGACGCCGTCAAGAAGGAGGGCTACTACATCGGCCGCGACATGGCCGAGTGGGCCGAGATGGCGCGGGTGCGCGCCTCCTACTTCCGCGACCCCGCCGCCGTGGCGACGGTGGTGCCGGCGAGCCTCTTCCACCAGCAGGGCCTCCTGAGCAAGGTCGAGGTTCTGGCCATGCGCTCCAAGCGCGGCAAGTACATCCCGCGCCGGGACAGCTGGCCGGCGACCAACTGGGACTGGCCCATCCCCGTCCCCTACCGCCAGGGCATCAGGCTCGGGCGCAAGGTCTTCCTCGGCGGCCAGGTGTCGTTCGAGCCCGGCTGCATGAACCAGAGCGTGCTCCATGTGGGCGACCGCGCGGGGCAGGTGGACGTGACCATGGGCTATATCGAGGCCATCCTCGCGGGCCTGGGCGCCGGCATGGCCGACTTGCGCCTCCTCGTCTGCCACTTCGCGGGCGACGGCACCACCTCGGATACCCAGGCCTTCCTGGACGCCCTCGCGCAACGCATCACGGGGCCCCTGCCCCCCATCACCCTCGTCTCCCAGCCGCGCATGCACACGGAAGAGATGGCTGTCGAGATCTGGGGCATCGCCGAGGCGCCGGCGTAGGTTGGGAGGAGTGAATCCATGCTGACGACGTTCCAATGGATCGGACTCCTCAGCATCCTGGCGGCCACGTTCGCCGGCGGCTTCCATCCCCTCCTCCGGCGGTCGCAGGCGCGGGAAGCGAAAGGCGTCGCGCTCGGCGAGGCTTTCACGGCCGGCGTATTCCTCGCCCTTTCCCTGACCCTCATGCTGCCCTCGGCCACCCACCTTCTCGGCAAGGCCTACCCGGGGGTCGAATATCCCCTCGCATCCGTCGTCGCCATCGGCGCGTTCCTGCTGCTGCTCGCCATCGGGCATGTGAGCCAGCATATCGAGGACGGGCGGGGGGACGCCCAGGGCGTCCTATCGCCGCCGGCCATCCCGCTCATCATGACGGCCATGATCGCGGTGCCGTCGTTCTTCCTCGGCGCCGCCTTCGGCGTCAGCCCCACCGACACGGCGATCCTGATTTTCGTGGCGATCATGATCCACAAATCGTCCGCCGCGTTCGCCCTCGCCCTCAAGATGGTGCGAAGCACGCTCGAGCGCTGGCAGGTATGGCTCACCTTCTGCCTCTTCGCCTTCTCGACCCCGCTCGGCATCCTCGTCGGCGTCGACGTTCACCGCATCCTCGACAGCGAGACCATGATCGTCGTCAAAGGCATCATCCTGGCCCTGGCCGCCGGGACCTTCCTCTTCATGGCCACCCTGCACGAGTTCCGTCACGCCCCCATGATCGCGGGCGTCCGGGACCGTACGGGCTTCGCCGTCATGCTGGCCGGCCTGATCGTGACCGCCTTCGTGAGATTCCTCATCGGCGAAGCCCACAGATTGGGCTAACGGCCCGCCGGCCCCAGAAGCGGGCACCCTTCTGGCGGTCCCTGATTTAATGGGGACAGTATACAGATTTAATGGGGACAGTATATATTTATCGTCCCTATCCGGTTAAGGCAGGTCGTGCGCCCTGGGGTTGCAAGCCGTGGATCAACTGGCGGTATGTGATGGTTGGCCGGGCCATGGCGCGGCTCAGGACGAAGTCGCCGAGGTCGTCGATCCGCCGGCGGCGGTTGAAGCGATAGGCCCATTCCCGGCCATAGCGCGGCAAGTGCTTGGCGCTGACGCCATGGTAAGTGCCGTTGAGCCAGGTCTTGAGGTTGCTGAACAGGACGTGGATGATCGGCATCTGCGTCTCGGCGTTCTTGCCTTGGCCTTGGACGGTGGGCTGGTGCCGGTAGACGGCGCCGAGCCCGGCATAGCCCTTGAAATCGTCGGTCAGCAGGCGCGCGCCCGGCGTCACGGCGGCCCGCACGAAGCCGCCGAGCTGCTCGGCATTGGCCCGGGGCAGGATGGCAAGCCGCGCCCGGCCGGCGACGAAGCCGCTGCCCTCGACCCCCTTGCCCGGCGCCACCGCCACCTTCTCCACCGCCAGCACGAGCAGGCTCTTGTTGGCATTGGCCATCCCGCGGCCCCGGCTCTCGGGCTTGCCGCGCCCGCCGTAGTAGCTCTCATCGACCTCGACCATGCCGTCCAGCAACGCATCCGGCCGCTCCGCCAAGCCATGGCGCAGCTTGTGAGCCATCAGCCATGCGGTCTCATAGCGAAGCCCCAGCTCGCGCGCCAGGAACAGGGCCGAGACCCCGCGCTTGTCCCGCCCCATCAACCACGCCGCCAGGAACCATTTGGGCAACGGTGTGCGGGTGCGGTGGAAGATGGTTCCCGCCGTCACCGACTCTTGACGACCGCAAGCCGCGCATTCGAAGACGCGCGCCCGCGCCTTGTGCCGATAGCCCCGCCGGTGCCCGCAGCGGGCGCACGCAAACCCAGACGGCCAGCGTCGATCCGCCAAGGCCAGGATGCACGATTCCTCGTCTCGGTAGCGCTCTTGGAACGTCAACAAGCCGCTCATGCCCTGTCTCCCGACCAATCCTCAGAGGCGGGAACAGTACACCCTTAGAGCGAACATATAAAGAACACTCGGTCGCTACCTGCATTAACCGGATAGGGACGATATTTAAAGCCACTATTGTCGGTGCTTGCGGCGGAAAATTTATACTGTCCCCATTAAACTAGGGCGGCGTACCCGTCCACCACCAATCCTTCCCGGTCCTGGAAGGCGCGCAGCGCGCGGTCCAGCTCCGCGTCGCTCTGGCCCCGGCCGCCCCCGCGTTTCCGGCACCTAAAGAACGACAAAGACGGCCATTGCCAGCACCGTGCCGAGGAGCGCGCCCACGACGATGCTGGAGCGCCGCTTGGTGCCGCGCCGAATGCTCCACCGCCGGCCGATCGCTCCTCCAAGCGCTGCGGCGACCGGGATGACGAGAAGTTGAGCCAGGAGCGCGCCATACGGGCTACCGCCAGATATCAGGTACCCCGCCAACTGAAGCGAGAGTGAGAGAAAGAAGTATGCCGAAAGCCCCGCCAACAGCAGCATGGGGCCGAGGCAGCCGCCCACGAGGGCGTCGTCGAGCGCCCGCTCGCCCCGCCGCTTGGCGCGCCACCCCGCGATCGCCGCGCCGACGATCACCGGCGTCGCGGCGACGACGCCGATCAGGATCAGAAGGTTGACGGCGACGGGGTCCATCGCTCAGGCCAGGAACAGGAGCTGGTCGATCAGGAGGGCGCCGCTCACGACCAGGGCGAGCGCCGCGGAGAAATACTGGATCCCCGCCACGTAGGCTTCCTCCACCACGCGCCTGCCCCGTTTCCGTCCGTGTCGGCGGCCCTGGATCAGCCCGGCCGCCACTGCCGCCGACACGAAGAAGGCGCCGAGATAATAAAGGAGTCCGGGCACCCGGGAGCGGACGGGGACAGGCGGCGGCTCCGCCGCCGCGGCCTCGGCCTCCGACGCGCCTTCGGGGATAAGCTCGGGGCCGTCGTGTTCCCAGGCGCCGCCCTTGAACGCGATGGCCGCCATCGCCGCGCAAGAGGGCCAAATCCACTCTGCGTAGCCGGGCAACAGGCCCGGCTCGCGATGATCGATGCCGGTGCGGCGCTTGACCACGGCCCACGTGGCCGCCCTGCTGGCGCTAGTGAATAGGCGGAAGTCCCACGAGTGGACGAACGAGACGTAGACCCGCTCGCCATCGGTGAAAAACGGAATATCATCCGCCAAGAGACGAACATACTCGGTGTGAAAGTCGCGCGCGAGCCCACCCGAAAGGGTCCTGTGCGGCCCGCCCGACCCATCGTGGATGCAGATGGGCTGCGCCGGCATGATCGGGAGGTAGAGGATCGCGAGCCAGCCCATGGCGGCCCCGGCGACGACCCAGCGCAGCCGCCGCGCGACGCGGAGGACGAAGTTGGCGAATTCGACCGGTAGCGACATGCCCTACTTCTTGTCCGATGCGGGCTCGTCCGTCCAGCGCAGACTGATCGCGCCCAGCTTACCATCCACGATTTCGATCGTGCCGGTAACACGCTGGTCCCACTCGGCGTCGATCGAGAAAGGCGCAGCGTGTCCAGTAAACTCCAGGATCGTCATATCCAACTGATAAGGTAATGGGATGGGCAGGTCGTCCGGCGACTCGAAATCGTATCTTTCATGCCAGGCATGGCGGACCTTACCCGTGATGAAGATCGTATTTCCGCGCCGCTCCGCCACGAAATCACCGGTTGCTCTGACGTTCGTACCGCCAATGGAGAAGGAAAAACCCGGTCGCGTAAACATGAGGCCTGGTTGCTTCAAGAGCCTGTCCAGGCTCTCGAACACCTTCACGTTCGAGAGCCTGATCGTCTCGCCGTCCTCGAGGTCCTTGAGGGCCGTGTGAAATTCGGCTCCGTCGCCATCGGAGAAGGTGGGGTCGAGAAACACCCGCTCGAAGTGCGTCCGGTTTGCCTCTTCCGCGGCCTTGATGGGCTCGATCGCGCGAACCTGGTCCAGCGACGGGGAAATTGGGTCGCCGCTCGCCCCTAGATAATGTTTGAAGAGATTTACGGCCATGTCGAAGCCCAGCAATTCCCCTCCCGCCAGGATTACATTCGCCCTGAGCTCGGGGACCGCCGCCAGTATGTCCTGCATTACCTGAAGCGCGGGCTCGAGACGACTCATGTCGAAATTCGGGTCGTTGGCCTTCTGTTCGGCGGTCGCTCCCGAGGTCATCGTGCCCGAACGATCCGCCGCGCCTCGCGCCGAGCCGGTACGCGTCCGTTCCCGAGTCTTTTCCGCCCGTGTCTGGCCGGTCGGAGTGGTGCGCGCCTTCGCGCCGAAGGCCAACCGCGAGAGCAGCGAGGTGCCTACGCCGGCGCCTCCGTCATCCGGGACGCGCCCCGCCGCCATGTGGCGCGCGAGGGAGGGTTCGACTTCCTCGACCATCTTCACCAGGTCGGCCCGGAAGCGCTCACCGTGCGCGCGGTTCAGGACATCGACCTGCTCGGCCAGTTGGATCAGCTCCGGCAGGGCGGCGGGATTGTCCTCCATCGCCCGGCGCATGAGGACGATCGCGCCCCGGTGATCCGTCCGCCGCACGACGCCCTTCGCCATGCCCCGCGACTCCCGGTAATTGTCGGCCGTGAGCGCCTCGAAGCGGATGGGGCCGGTGCGCTTGGGCCGGGCGGCCAGCTCGGCCGCGCGCTTCCCCGCCTTCCGGAGCTCGCCCTCAGGTCGGGCCGCGCGGGGCGGCGTACCCGACCACCACCAGCCCCTCCCGGTCCTGGAAGCGGCGCAGCGCGTCGCCGACCTCCGCCTCGCTCGGCACCACGCCGCCCGTGGGGCCGCCGCCCGCCGGGCCGCCGCCCGCAGGGCCACCGCCCACTGGGCAGGGGAGGAACCCGGTGGCCCGCAGGGCCTCGGTGACCGCCGCCACGTCGCGGGGGTCGTTTTTCGTGCCGGCCATGAAGCTCTTGCGGAGTATCAGTGGGTCTCTCATGGGTCGCCTCCTTGAAATCGATTCGGGATCGGTCCATAAAGAGGGAATATGGTGAACGGATTATCGGATGTCAAGAAACGCTAACGACATTATTCGAAGAAAAATTTCTGGTGCCCGCAATCCGTCGACATCACCAGACAGGCCGTCCGGATCGAAGCCGATTGGGGAATTTACCCTATAAGACAATCATCTAACCTCTCCATTTAAAAACCCGTGTTGCGGCCCTCGTCGAGCGCCGGTCGGCAACGCTTCTGGCTCCGGCAGCTGTTTGCGAGATAGACTTGAAAACTTTGATCAAAGTCCTACATACTGATCTACGAGGACCTTCCGCCGGCCTTTCCGAGGAAACTGTCAAGGTTTGTCAAGGTTCGGGCCGGAAATCTTCAATGCATTGATATATAAGGATTTACCATCGCATCACCTTGACAGGCCTTGACATTTTCGGCCTCGCGGGCGGGGCGGCGGCCATCTGTCTGGGGCCCTGCTATTCAGGATCGACCTTGCCGCGGAAGATCCAATAGACGGCGGCCGTGTAGACGACAATGACCGGGAGTGCCACCAGGCCGGCGCCATAGAAGAGGAAGGAGAGCGATGCCTGGGGCGCCGCGGCCTCCTCGATGGTCAGGGAGAACGGAACCATGTAGGGCCAGAAGGTGCCCGCCATGGTGGCGAACGCGGCGCTGAAGATGACCACCACCATGGCGAAGGGCAGCCAGTCGCGCCTGGCCCGCCAGCCTTGGATCGCGCCGAGGACGGCGCCGGCGCCGACGGCCGGGAAGACCAGCAGCCAGGGATCCTCCATCCACCTGTCCATCACGCGCAGATCGCTGGCGAGCGCGTGGGCGAATGTGAGGGCGAGGGCCAGCATCACGCCGCCCACCAGCCAGGGGATGCGCGCGTAGGCCCAGTCGCGGAGCCCGCCCGTGGTCTTGACCGCGAGCCAGGTGGCGCCGAGCAGGGCGTAGCCGGCCACGAGGCCCGCCCCGCACAGCACCGTGAAGGGCGTGAGCCAGTGGAACGCCCGGCCGCGAACTGCCCGCCCGCGACGGGTATCTCCTGCACCATGGCGCCGATGGCCGCACCCTGGACGAAGGCCGCGACCAGCGAGCCGGCGACGAAGCCCAGGTCCCACACCGGGCGCATCCGCCCGCCTCCGTGGCGGAACTCGAAAGCGACGCCGCGCAGGACCAGGGCGACCATCAGGAGCCCGACCGGGAGATAGAGGGCCGAGAGGAGAATCGCATAGACATCCGGGAAGGCGCCGTAGAGGCCGGCGCCGACGATGACCAGCCAGGTCTCGTTGCCGTCCCAGACGGGGGCTATGGCACCCATCATCGTACGCCGGTACCCCTCGTCCCGCGTGGTGCCGAACAGCATCCCGACCCCGAGGTCGAAGCCGTCGAGGACGACATAGACGAGGACCGCGAAGGCGAGGATCGCGGCCCAGATAGTGGGGAGCGAGGCTTCCACCGCCCTACCCCTCGGGCCGCGATGGGGGGGCGCCGGCGGCACCCTCGCCCGCCACCGCCAGCGGCCGCTTCGCCGTCACGCCGGCGGCCATCGGATGCTCGTGCCCCGGCGCCGGGCCGGCCTCCAGGAGTCGGTAGATATAGACCGTGCCGGCGGCGAAGATGAGGGTGTAGACGGCGACATAGGCGATCAGGGTGGCGAGGACCTGGCCGCCGCTCAGCCCGGGCGTGAGCGCGTCGGCCGTCCGCATGACGCCAAAGATGGCCCAGGGCTGCCGGCCAATTTCGGCCACGTACCAGCCCGTGATGACCGCGACGAACCCGGTCGGGAAGGCGAGGAAGGTCGCCCACAGGAACGGGCGCGCCCGGTCGAGCCGCCCCCGCCACCACAGGAAGACCCCACCCCACGAGAGCGCCAGCATGACGAGCCCCATGCCGACCATGATCCTGAAGGCGAAGAAGGGGATCCAGATGGGCGGCCGGTCCGCGCGCGCGATGGTCGCGATTCCCGGCTGCGCGGAGGTGAAGCTGCCGTCGGCGAGATAGCTGCCCAGATAAGGGATTGCGACCTCGAAGCGATTGCGCTCGGCCTCCGCGTCGGGCAGGCGAAGAGGAGAAGCCGCGCCGGCTGCTCGGTCTGCCAGCGGCCCTCGATGGCGGTGAATTTCGAGAGCTGGTGCGCCCGCGTGTACTTGCCGTTGAGGTCGCCGACATAGATCTGGGCCGGCACCAGGATGGCGGCCAGGGCGAGCGCCATTCGGAGCATCACGCGCGCCTCGGCCCCGTGGATGTGGCGGAGCGCGTACCAGGCGCCGGTGGCGGCGACGCAGAATGCCGTCGTCAGGTAGGCGCCGATCATCATATGCGCGAGGCGGATCATGCCCACGCCGCTCAGCACGATCTCGAGCCAATCGACCGGCACGAACCGCCCGCCCACCTCCTGGTAGCCGAGCGGCACCTGCATCCAGCTGTTGTTGACCATGATCCAGAAGGCCGAGAAGGTGGTGCCGAGCGCCACCATGCAGCAGGCCGCGAAGTAGGCCCATGGCGGGATGCGGTTGCGGGCGAAGAAGACGACACCGAGGAAGGTGGCTTCGAGGATGAAGGCGGTGAAGGCCTCGTAGCCGAGGAGCGGGCCCTGGATGGCCCCACCCTTGGCGGCGAGGGTGCTCCAATTGGTGCCGAACTGGAAGGCCATCACGATCCCTGAGACGACACCCATGCCGAACGAGATGCCGAAGATCTTGAGCCAGAAATCGAAGAGCCGGCGATAGACCGGCCGCGCCGTCAGAATCGAAAGGCCCTCGATCGTCGCCAGCCACGCCGCGAGGCCGATGGTGAAGGACGGGAAGATGATGTGGAACGTTATGGTGAAGGCGAACTGGACGCGGGAGAGCAGGAGAGGGTCGAGCTCCATCCCGTCAGCACCCAGACCGGCTTACGGCAAAGGGCGGCAATAGATCTCGAGCCTGTCGATCCAGTTGCCCGACCTTACCCGAACCTTGTGGACGGCGGAGCCCTCAGGGCACTCCATGGTCCGCCGATTCCCCGTGCTGCCGCCGACATTGACGGCCTGGGTAAAGTCCCAAGACCACCGGGGAAGCCGGCAATAGAGCGAATCGAGTCTGTCGACAAACAGACCGCAATAAGCATCGAACCCGACGAGCGCGCTATTCTTAGGGCAAGTGCTCTCCCCGGCGTTGCTCGAGCTTGTGTTCCCACCGAGCGTCCCCGAGGACTGCCCGGTATAAGCCGCCTGGCCGTTCTCGAGGCTGGAGCACTGGAAGTTGATCCAGGACAGAAAGGCGCCGCCGCCGGCGACGACTTTGGTAACGAACTCGCCCGTGCCGCAGGTAAAGGTCTGGCTCCTCGTTCCGCCCTTCCCGCCGCAGCCGTAGCTTTGCGCGCCCACCGGCGCCGCGAGCATCAGGCCGAATAGCGCCGCGCAAATAATGGGGATTACAAAGAAGGGTTGACGCTCACGCGCGCGGCAGGTACGATGGGTCGATGGATGAACCGACACGAGCGCCCTTGTGTCATTAAGAATATTTGGCGGCATTGTCCGTTGGTTCAGCCACGCGAAGGGCGCAACAGACATTCTTTTTCTTTTGGTGCCGTCGTCGTTGGTTGCAGCATTCAGCGCCGCGTGGGCCGCCATGTTGCTTGAGCCGTTGCATTGGGTCACTGCTGTCCGGTTAACTGAGCGGTGCTGGCTTTGAGAGCCAGGATTTCTGCGGGGTTTGAAGCGAAAATGCATGGTGTCGATTTGAATTGGATGGAGCACTTTTCGGAGTTTCTCCGAGGAGATGCTCATGAACACCGGCAAGACCCTGTTCGCTCAGCTCATGGACTTCCTGCCATGGACTACTTTCACGCGGATCGTCGACCGGTATGGCGGCGATCACCGGGTCCGGACGCTTTCCTGCGCCGAGCAATACCGGTCCATGGCCTTCGCCCAGCTGACCTACCGGGAAAGCCTGCGCGACATCGAGACCTGCCTCTCGGTCCACGCATCGAAACTCTATCACATGGGCTTCCGCCAGCCGGTCCGGCGCTCGACGCTGGCCGATGCCAACGAAAGGCGCGACTGGCGTATCCATGCGGCGTTGGCCCAGCGGCTCATCACCCAGGCGAGGACGCTGTACGTCGACGAAGAACTGGGGTTGGACCTGACCAATACCGTCTACGCCCTGGACTCGACGACCATCGCTCTGTGCCTGTCGGTCTTTCCGTGGGCGCACTTCCGCACCACCAAGGCGGCGGTGAAGATGCACACGCTGCTCGACCTGCGGGGCAACATTCCGAGTTTTATCCACATCTCGGATGGCAAGCTGCACGACGTTCATGCCCTCGATATGCTCTTGCCGGAAGCCGGAGCCATCTACGTCGTGGATCGTGGCTACGTCGACTTTGCCCGCCTTTATGTGTTGCACCAAGCCGGGGCCTTCTTCGTCACGCGTGCCAAGTCGAACATCGATGCTCATCGCGTCTATTCGGCGCCGACGGATCGCTCGACCGGCATCATTTGCGACCAGACCATCTCCCTGGACGGCTTCTACACCCGTCAGGATTACCCCGAACTTCTGCGGCGCATCCGCTTCAAGGACCCCGAGTCCGGCAAGACGCTGGTCTTCATCACCAACAACTTCTCGCTTCCGGCCGCCACCATCTGCGCGCTCTACAAAAGCCGCTGGCAGGTGGAACTCTTCTTCAAGTGGATCAAGCAGCATCTTCGGATCAAGCAGTTCTACGGCACGTCGGAGAACGCGGTGAAGACGCAGATCTGGATTGCCGTCTCGGTCTACGTCCTCGTCGCCATCGTCAAGAAGCGCCTCGACCTGGACGCCTCGCTCTACACTTTGTTACAGATCCTCTCGGTGACCCTCTTCGAGAAAATGCCCATACATCAAGCACTTGCGGGAGACGAAAACAGATGCAACGCTTCGCAAATAACCAACCAATTGAATTTATTCGATTTTTAACCGGACACTAGTGGCATTGGGTGATATTTATAGCTACGGGAATATTTTCTTTCTTGGCGGTCGGGCTTTCGGTAACGATCCGGTTTATTAGGGACAATTCTCTGCGCTACAAGGTGTCTTTTGACCCAATAAAAGAAATACGTATTGCGGCTCGGCCAGACAATAGCGCTGTTGTTATTCAGCTGGGCATGCGCATACATAACAGTTCGAAGGTCCCGATTTTCTTCAATATTGATATTTTGACTTTTCTTCTTCAAGACAAGGGAAATCAAGGCGCTTCGCTGGTTGGAGACCAGCAATTAATAATGCCGGAAAGCCGGATAACATACCTTCTTCCATCAATCTCTGATATTACCCCAGGGCCTGTTGGTGGCGCCCTTCGGTTCCAAGTAAAATATGGGCACAAGCCGGATAAGATTAATCTGTCAATCTCTGCCAAATTTGTAATTTCCGGACTGGTTAGTGTCGATGGAGAGGAACCGGAGTTTATGGCGAATATCTTTGTTGAAGAAATGGAATATTAAGATCATGAAACCAACAATCATACGGGATCTAGACCTTGTGGGCGCAACGCCAGAGACGCTTACGATGGCCGAATGGAGGACCACGCAATGACGGAAGACGACAAGCGCCTCGAAATAGGCAGGCTGGTGGAAGAGCGGCAGAAGGTCCGGGGGGGCCTCGTCTGTGTCGAGCGTCAGCTTCGCCGGATCCGTCTTGCCCTGGATCGCACGCAACTCGCGATTGACGGCCTCGCCGACTATTGCCTCGACGATGCCAGCGGCAAGCTGATTGTCTCCGGCGTGCCGCACATCCAAGGTTGCGAGGAAAGCGGAGAGCACCCGGACGGCCGGGGAATCGCCCGGCTACTCGATGAGCGCCGCGCGCTGAAACAGCGGCTGGACGAGATTGAGGGCGAGGGCGACCATCTCGGGCTTTAGCGCCGCTGCGGATCAGGCTTGGAGGTATGACATGACCCGAGGGAAGCCGGTTCTTGACCCGGAGCGCGACCTTGCGGGGGCGACACCGGAGACGCTAGTGCGAGCGCTGTTTCGTCGTGTGGATCCCTTACGACCGCGCGCCGCTGGCGAGGCCGTTGCAGGCGATGAGGTCGCGGTAGAGAAGGTTGCGCCCGACGAGCCGAGCAACGGTGTCCCGCATCTGGGCAAGCGTTCCTGATTCCCTGATGTTGTGCTTGCCCGCGAACTCGGAGACGTAGCGTTGCAGATGCTTCGGGCTGATCTTGTGGAAGGTTCCTTTGTGGGCGCGCTTGAGCATCGACCAGAAGCTCTCGATCCCATTGGTGTGTGCCATGCCGTTGACGTACTCGCTGACCGAGTGCTTCACCGTCTTGTGCGGGTTGGGAATGCCCTCGTAGGCCGCCGCGTCATCGGTGTAGACCACGGCGCCCGGCCCGGCGTTCTCGGCTACGAAGTCATGCAGCGTCGCGCTGTCGGTCGCCTCCACCACTTGCGCGGCGACCTTGTTGGTTGCCCGGTCCTTCGCGCCAACCACGGCGGTCTTGCCGACCGCGCCGCGTCCAGTGAGCGTCTTGCGCTTGGCTTTCGACATGTTCTTCCGCTTGCCGCCGAAATAGGTCTCGTCGATCTCAACCGGGCCGTCGAACGGACCTTCGCCGTTGCCGGCCCATGCTTCGCGGATGCGATGCAGCATGAACCATGCCGTAGGCTGCGACACGCCGATATCGCGTTGCAGCTTCATGGACGAAACCGACTTGAGCGAGGTCAGGCACAGGTAGATCGCAATGGCCCACTTCCGCATCGGAATCTTCGACCGCTGCATGGCCGTGCCCGTCTTCACCGAGAAGTAGGAGCGGCAGTCCGAGCACCAGTAAGGCATCTTCGCGTGGCTGGCCTCGCGGGTGCGGACCGAGCCGCACTTGGGGCAATGGCGACCGTCCGGCCAGATCACCGACTCGAACCACTCGGTCGCCGTTTCCTCCGTCGGGAACATGTCCATCAACTGAATGATGGTCAGTCCCTCGCGGTGCGATTTTCCGGGTGCTTTCTTCGCCATTTCCGCTCTCCCTTCCGACACTCTGAATATAGGGAGTCAGCCTGAGAATGTCAACCCTTCTTTGTAATCCCCCAAATAATGAGACCGAACCGGATTCTCGAGCCTGACATAGCGACCACCCCAGCATCCAATGGCGTACGCGCCAAACGACAAGCAACGCGGGACATCCCGCTGAATTGATTGTGGCTCGCAATCGCGACACGAGCAATAGGCTGGCCCCGCGAGCGGCGGCTCCGGCGGTCCTCGAAACGCCCTCGGATCCCGCGCGGGCCGGCCGAGGGACATCATCCGCCCAGCTGGCGATTCGTCACCACAGGTTGCATGTGCTAACGTTCCGACCGGTGGCTCAGGCTCACCGCGACGAGATCCCAACCGGCTCACCAGGCCCGCGAAGAGGATCGAACGACAGCCTGACGATAAGGACCCGCGCTCGGGGACGGGGAGGTGAGTGTGTCCGACATCGTTGTCGAGTGTAAGGGAGTCTGGAAGATCTTCGGCGACCGGGCCGCGGAGGCCCTGGTTGGCGTCCGGGACGAGGGGCTCGGCAAGACCGAGGTACTCGAGCGCTTCGGCTGTGTGGTGGGCGTCGCCGACGCCAACTTCGCCATCTCCGAGGGCGAGATCTTCTGCATCATGGGACTCTCGGGGAGCGGCAAGTCCACCCTCGTGCGCCATATCAACCGGCTGATCGAGCCGACCGCGGGCGAGGTGCTGATCCGCGGCGAGGACATCAACCGCAAGAGCGCGCCGGAGCTGCGCCAGATCCGCGCCGAGAAGATCGGCATGGTGTTCCAGCACATGGCGCTGTTCCCGCATCGCACGGTGCGCGACAACGTCGCCTTCGGGCTCGAGGTGCGCAACGTCCCCAAGGAGCAGCGCCGCTCGGCCGCCGACGAGAAGCTCGTGCTCGTGCACCTCGACGGTTGGGGCGACCGCTTCCCGAGCGAGCTCTCGGGCGGCATGCAGCAACGCGTGGGCCTGGCCCGGGCGCTCGCCGCCGACCCCGACATCCTGCTCATGGACGAGCCGTTCTCGGCCCTGGATCCCCTGATTCGCCGCCAGCTCCAGGACCAGTTCCTCGAGCTCTCGGCGATGATGAACAAGACGACGCTGTTCATCACCCACGATCTGGATGAGGCGATCCGGCTCGGCAATCGCATCGCGATCATGAAGGACGGCGCCCTGGTCCAGATCGGCACGCCCGAGACCATCGTGACCGAGCCCGCCGACGACTACGTGGCCGACTTCGTCGCCGGCATCTCGCGCCTCAAGTTGGTCTTCGCGCACACGGTGATGGAACCGATCGAGGCCTACCGGGCGGAGAACGGCGGCGACCTCGCGGACGCCCCGCGGGCGCGCGACGACACCGACCTCGACGGCCTTATCAACCTGGCGGTCGAGGCCGACAAGCCGATCGTGGTTGTCGACGGCGAAGGCACCGAGATCGGCGTGATCACCCGGCGCGCACTGCTGCGCGGCATCCAGGGAGGGCAGTAGCATGGCGAGCCAAGCTGAGGCCGCGACGGCCCCGGGGCCGGGCATCGGCGAGGCCGGGGAGGATCTGCTCGCGACCTTCGTCGGCCCGAACGCGGAGTACTACCGCCGGCGCTTCCAGCGCCTCTCGGAGAACCTCTTCACCGGCCTCCGGGCCAACTGGGCGGCCGTGATCGGCGGGCCGCTGTGGGCCGCCGCGCGGGGCCTGTGGGGCCTGTTCTGGTTCGGTCTGGTGGGCGAGGTCGTGGCCCTGATCGTGCTCGGCCGCGGCCTGTGGGGGCCGCGTGAGGACGAGCAGGCGGCGGGTGTCGAGGCGGGCCTCGTGGTGGGCGGCATCGTGCTGCTCGTCGCGGTCAAGGCCCTCGAGGGCCTCGCCGCCAACTGGGTCTATCAGCGCCGCTTCGCGCGCTGGCGCATCGACCGCAAGCCGCGCGTGGGCCTGAGCCAGCATGCGACCGTAGCCGGGGCGGCGCTCATGGCCTTCATCTACCCCCTAAGCGTCTACCGCTTCAGCGCCCGCGAGGTCGTGGACGCGATCGCCGATTTCCCGACCACGCGCGCTATCCACATCGGCACGGCGAAGGCCATCGATGCGGTGACCGACTTCATGATCATCAACTTCGAGGGGTTCTTCAATGCCATCACCGTCGGCGTTAGGGCCATTCTCGACTTCCTGGAGCTCATCTTCGTTGGCACGCCATGGCCGGTGATGGCGCTCGTGCTCCTGCTCATCGCCTGGCGAGTCGCGGGCTGGCGGGTCGCCTTGTTCACCGCCGTTGCGCTCGCCTATTTGGGCTTCTACGGCTTCTGGGAGATGGCCATGAGCACCATCTCCCTCGTCGGCGCGTCGGTGTTCATCTGCGTCCTGTTCGGCACGCCGCTCGGGGTCTGGTGCGCGAAGAGCGCCCGGGTCAACACGATCGTCAAGCCGATCCTGGACTTCATGCAGACCATGCCGAGCTTCGTCTACCTGATCCCGGCGGTCGCGTTCTTCGGCATCGGCAAGCCGCCCGGCGTTCTGGCGACGGTGATCTTCGCCATGGCGCCGATGATTCGCCTGACGACGCTCGGTATCCAGCAGGTGCCGGCCCACGTCAAGGAGGGTGCGATCGCCTTCGGCGCCAGCCCGCGCCAGCTCCTGTTCAAGATCGAGCTGCCGCTGTCCATCCCCGCGATCATGACCGGCATCAACCAGACCATCATGATGAGCCTGTCGATGGTGGTGGTCGCCGCGCTGATCGGCGCGGGCGGGCTCGGCTACGAGGTCGTGCGCGCGCTGCGCCACATGGAGACCGGCAAGGGCGTGCTTGCCGGCATCGCCATCGTGTTCTGCGCGATGATCCTGGACCGCATCGTCCAGGGCTCGCGGGAAAAGGGGGGCGACCCCCGACTCGGCTAATCAGGCGGGGTGTTCGAGCCGTCCACACCGACATCCAAGGGAGGAGAAAGCGAATGAAAGCCATATCGAGAATCCTCGTGCTCGGCGCGGCGCTGACCATGGCGCTCGCCGGGGCGGCCGGCGCCAAGGAGAAGATCGTGGTCGGCGAGCTCAACTGGAGCGGCGCCATCGCCATCCAGAGCGTCATAAAGGTGGTCATCGAGGATCGCCTCGGCGCCGAGGTCGAAATCATCCCGGCCGACGCCGCGGTCATCTTCGCCGGCATGGACAAGGGCGACGGCAGCGTCGACGTCTACACCGACCTGTGGATGCCCAACCAGGCCGGCGGCTGGGCCAAGTATATCGCGGAGGGCTCGCGCGAGACCGTGCTGGTCAACAAGCAGCCCTACACCGGCGTGCAGGGCCTGTTCATCCCCGGTTACACCCAGGACGAGCACGGCATCAAGTCGGTCCAGGACCTGCTCGACCCCGAGGTCGCCAAGCTCTTCGACACCGACGGCGACGGCCTGGGCGAGTACTGGCCGGGCGGCCCGGGCTGGAACTCCACCGACGTGGAGCAGATCAAGGCCAAGAGCTATGGCTACGACGCATACTTCGAGCCCTTCGTGGTCGAGCAGTGGGTCATGGAGGCCAAGCTGGCCGCCGCATACAAGCGCAAGAAGCCCGTGCTGTTCTACTTCTGGACGCCCGAGTGGATCCACTCCAAGTACGACTTGAGACAGCTCGAGGAGCCGGGCTTCAACGGCTACGCCAGCGACAGCAAGAAGGACGACTCGCTCTATAACGCGGATGGCTGTTGGAACCATGTCGCGGCCTATGACGATCCCGAGTGGCTGGAAAAGAGCAACATCGCCTGCCAGTGGCCCGACGCCGAGGTCTGGGTGGCGTTCTCCAAGTCGCTCGCCGAGCGGGCCCCGAAGGTGGCCAAGTTCCTGAGCCAGATTGCGCTCGACCCAGGCACGATCAACGCCTGGATCCTCGAGATCTCCCAGGAGGACCGCGACCCCGAGGAGGTCGCCCGCGACTGGGTCGAGGCCAACCCGGACATCGTGAACGAGTGGCTGGAGGGGACCGGCGCCTGAGCGCACCAGCCGCGCGCGCGGAAGGGGCGCCGCCGTCCGTGCGGTGCCTCTTTCCCGCGGGTCGCCGGGCGTGGCGCGCGGCGCCAGCACCGTTCGACCGGCCGTGGTGGCCACTCGACGACCCGGAGGTGGACGTCGTCCGTGGGCGCTGGTGACGGCAACGCGGAACCTGGATTAGGGTCGATGCCAGCGTCCCTACTAACATACGCGCCCCCGGGGGGAGCGGAGAGCGGGTCGGGAGAGGAGAATGCCGCGGCGGCTGCTTGGGTATCTCGGCGGCCGGGGGGATGCCGCCATGGGCGGGCGTTTCCCCGGGCCCGTGCGCGACACGGTCCTGCGCGGCATCGTCTACTCCCTCGTGGGCATGGTGCTCTTCAGTCTCTCCGACGCGACCGCCAAGTACATGACCACCCAGGTCTCGGTCCCGCAGGTGGCCTGGGCGCTCTACATCTGGATGATCCTGCTCGCCTGGGTCGTGGCCCCGAAGCCGCGCCTGCGGACCGTCGTCCGCACCGGCCATCCCGCCCTTCAGATCGCGCAGGCCGGCTGCGAGCTGACAGGCGGGCTCATGTTCTACGCCGCCCTTTTCTACATGCCTTTCGCGGAGGTGGTCGCGATCGGATTCGTCTCGCCTTTCTTCGTCACCCTTCTGGCGGCGCTGATCCTGAAGGAGGCGGTCGGGCGGGAGCGCTGGCTTACCTGCGCCTTCGGGTTCCTCGGCATCATGATCATCCTGCGTCCCGGATTTTCCGACTTCGATTGGACGTCCCTGCTGCCGATCGGGGCGGCATTCTTCAATGCCTTCTACATCATCATTACACGCCGCATCGGCCCGCGCGAGAACTCGGCGACGCTCATGTTCTATATCGGCATCATCGGCGCCGTGTCCATCGGCGCGGTGCTGCCCTTCACCTGGGTGGCGCCCACCCCGGCCGCCTGGCTCGGCCTTGCCGTCATCGGCGTGCTCGGCGCCGTGGCGCGCTTCGCGCTCATCCGCGGCTACAGCCTCGCCCCGGCATCGCTGCTCCAGCCCTTCCGCTACCTCCAGATCGTCGGCGCCACGGTGCTCGGCCTGATCGTGTTCGGCGACTTCCCCGACCTCTGGACCTGGGTCGGCACCGCCGTCGTCATCGCCAGCGGCGCGTCCTTCTACGGCGGCGAAGCGCGGCGGCGGCGCGCCATTCAGGCGGCGTCGGTCGGGCCGCGGGACCCGGCGCCCTGACCGCCATCCCCCTTCACCCGGCCACGCGGGGCATGACCTCGGTGGCGAACCTCTCCATCTGCTCCATCATCGCCGGGAAGCTGTCGCCGGCGATGTTGCCGACGCGGAAGTGGGTGATGCCCGCCGCGATCGAAGAATGGAGCTTTTCGATCACCTCGTCCGGCGTGCCGACCCAGTTGGCGGCCACGGCCCGATCCGCGTCGAGGCGCCTCATGGTGAATTCGCCGGCCCGGCTGGAGAGGTAGCGCGCCGCCGCCGCCTCGTGGCTCGCGGCCAGGCACACATCGGCGGCGGCGACCACGTCGATCTCCGAGAGCGCGCGCCCACGCTCCTCCAAGAGCGAGCGCAGGAGCTCCATGCGGTCCGTGGCCATGGCCAGGGGCACCAGGAGGCCGTGGCCCCACTTGGCCACGCGATGCAGGGTCTCGGGCGTCTTGCCTGGGAAATAGACGGGCACGGGAGACTGCACCGGCTTGGGGAACATCTCGACGCCCCGCACGTTCGCGTACTCGCCCTCGAAGCTGACCTCCCCGGCCTCCAGCAGGCGGATGAGCACCTCGAGGCGCTCGTCCAGGATGGCGCCCCGGGGTGCCTTGGCCAGGCGCGGCTGGGCGGCCTCGAACTCCATGCGGAAGAATCCCAGGCTCACGCCGAGCAGCAGCCGGCCGCCGGCGAAGCGGTCGAGCGTGGCCACCTGCTTGGCCAGGATGACCGGGTCGCGGAAGGGCACCATGACGACGCCGAGGCCGAGCTTGATGCGCTCGGTCCGCACGGCACAGGCGGCCAGGCTGACGAGCGGGTCGTACCAGTTCGGCGGCTCCGCGTCGGGGATGCGGTAGTCGGCCGTGGGGATGAGGAGGTCGGTGGCCCAAACGGCGTGGTAGCCGAGCTCGTCGGCCCGGACGGCCGTCGCGACGATCTCCTCCGGCCCGGCGAAGCCGACGGGCACGAACAGGCCCTCGCGGCAGGTGGGCACGGCCGTATCGAACCTGATCGCGCTCGTCATGCGCCCGTCTCCCTCCCGTGGCCCGGCCCGAAACGTCCAATATGCTAGCATGCACCGCGCATGCGCTTAACCGGCGATTCCCGGTTCAAATTTCCCCGAGGCGCCATCTCCGCTATCATTGGACCCGAAGCCGGAGGACCGGGGCGCAATCGATGCCGGAGAGGGAGTGATGTTCGAGCGGACCAAGCGGCTCAGGAACGGCGCGAAGGTCAAGGGCACGTTCTCAGCCAAGGAGATGGAACGCCGGCAATCGGCCCTCCGCCGTCACATGGCCCAATCGGACATCGACACGGTACTCTTCACGTCCATGCACAACATCCACTACTACAGCGACTTCCTCTATACCCCCGCCGGGCGCGCTTACGGCCTCGTCATCACCCAGGACAAGGCGGTCACCATCAGCGCCATCCTCTACGTCGACTACGGCCAGCCCTGGCGGCGCACCTTCGGCGACAATCTCGTCTACACGGACTGGCAGCGGGACAACTATTTCGAGGCCGTGCGCGAGGAGGTCCCGGCGGGCGGCCGAGTCGGGATCGAGTTCGATCACATGAGCCTCGACAACCACGGAAAGCTCCAGGCCGCCCTGCCCGGAACGGCGTTCGTGGATATAGCTCATGCCACCATGGCCATGCGCATGACCAAGTCGGACGAGGAGATCGCGCTCATCACCGACGGCCAGCGCATCGCGGAGGTCGGCGGCGCCGCCTGTATCGAGTCCATCGGCGAAGGCGTGGCGGAGCACGAGGTGGCGCTCGCCGGCTTCGACGCAATGGTGCGCGAGATCGGTGCCGCCCACCCCCACACCGAGATTCGCGACAGCCTGGTCTGGTTCCAGTCCGGCCCCAACACCGATGGGGCGCACAATCCCTTGACCACCCGGCGCATCCAGGCGGGCGACGTCCTGAGCCTCAACTGCATTCCCATCATCGCCGGCTACTACATCGCGCTCGAGCGCACGCTGTTCTTCAAGTCGGCCACCGATCGGGAGATCGAGCTGTGGGAAGTCAATTGCCTGGTTCACAAGCGCGGCTGCGACCTGATCCAACCGGGTGTGCGCTGCTGCGACGTCGCCACGGCGCTCAACGAGATCTACAGCGAGCACGGGCTCCTCGACTACCGCACCATCGGCTACGGGCATTCCTTCGGTGTGGTCGGCCCCTATTATGGGCGCGAGGCCGACCTCGAGTTCCGCGAGGATATCGAGACCGTGCTGGCGCCCGGCATGGTGGTCTCCATGGAGCCCATGATCACCATCCCCGAGGGCGAGCCAGGTGCGGGCGGCTACCGCGAGCATGATATCCTCGTGGTCACCGAGGCGGGGTCCGAGAACATCACCAACTTCCCCGTCGGCCCCGAGCACAACATCATAGGCGCGTGATACGGGCGGTTGGATAAGGGCTGGAGACGTGAACAGGACCGGCCCAGCGTCGAGTTGAGGCCGAACCAATCGCAAGGAGGACACATGACAATCGACATCGCCGCGGCGGACGCGCTGCTCACCACCACGCGGGGCGTGCGCAGGCGCCTCGACTTCGACAAGCCCGTCGATCCGAAGGTCTTGCGGGACTGCATCAGAATCGCCCTGCAGGCGCCGGTGGGCTCGCCCGCCTGGCCGCGGCACTTCATCGTCGTGACCGACGCGGCCAAGAGGAAGGGCGTCGCCGACCTCTACCGCAAGGCCTGCCTCCCCTATATCGACTCGCGGGAGGCGTTGGCCGACAGCCTCAAGGACGAGGCGGAGGCCACGATGGTGCGCCGCAACCTCGCCCTCGCGCGCACCCAGGCCGAAACCATCAAGCGCAACCCGGCGCTCGTCATCCTCGCGATCGAGGGGCGCGTCGAAGACGGGGCACTCTTCGATCAGGCCTCGATCTACGGCTCCCTCCTGCCGGCGGCGTGGTCGCTGATGCTCGCCTTGCGGGCGCGCGGCCTCGGCTCGTGCTGGACCACACTGCACCTCAAATATGAGCGCGAGACGGCCGCGTACCTCGGCATACCCCCCAACTACAGCCAGGGCGTGCTCCTCCCGATCGCCCATTTCGTCGGCACCGGGTTCAAGCCGGCCAAGCGCCTGCCGGTCGAAGAGCAGATCCACTGGAACGGGTGGGGGCAACACTAGCACCCACTTTCATAATCCCGTGTACCATACGATCGCTTTTCCCGTCTCCTCGGTAGGAGGGGGCGTGCGGGCGATGCCGGGGCATCGTCCAGCGTCCTCGACGCCCCGAGGGGGCGGGAAAAGCGACCCGTAGGGCGGCGCCCCGAGGCCCCCGGACGTCGTCGCGCGCCGCTTGTGATGCCCCGGCATCACGGCGCGCCACGCTCCTAGCCGGGAACCTCGAGGCGCCGTCGTATGGCACACGGAATTATGAAAGTGGGTACTAGGGATCAAAGGGTGAGCCGGCCCTCCATGACTTGAACGGCGGCGCCGCCGACGCGAACCGCGAGCCCGCCGTCCTCGCCCGCCAGGCACTCGACGAACACCTCCCCGTCGCGTCCCATCTCGGTGCCCTGCTCGGCACGGTAGGCCGGGTGCGGCCCGCCGAGGAGGCCGTGGCGGGAAATGTAGGCGCCGATGCAGCCGTTGGCGGAGCCGGTCACCGGGTCTTCCGGCACGCCCTGTCCAGGCGCGAAGGCTCGCACCTTCACCGAGCACCCGTCGGCGAAGGCGTCGAGGGAGATGGGGCTGATACCGATCGCGTCGAGCCCCCGGCAGACCATCTCGATCGAGCCGAGGTCGGGCTCGAGGGCGGCTAGGACTTCCCGGTCCCGTAACACCGCCATCAGCCACGGCACGCCGGTCGAGACGACCTCGAAAGGGTGATCGAGGATATCGGCCGCCCTCGCACCCGAGCATGCGGGCAACCGCTGCCGCATCGAGGTCGGTGCCGCGATACTCGGGCGCGCCCTGGGTCATGATGAGCTCGCGGGCCTCGCCCTCCCCGGCCACCTCCACCGGGACGATACCGATGCCACACTGTTGGCGCAGGATGGGCGGCGCGCCGCTGGGCGCCGCGATCCCCCGGCCGAGCACGGCGAAGGCGGCCGCGACGGTGGGGTGCCCGGCGAAGGGCAGCTCGCTCCGAGGCGTGAAGATGCGGGCGTGGTAATCGGCTCCCGCCTCGCTCGGGCGCAGAATGAACACCGTCTCGGAGAGGTTCATCTCGGCCGCGATGCGCTGCATCGCCTCGGTCGGTATATCGTCGGCCTCGAACACCACGGCGCAGGGGTTGCCCTTGTAGCGCTCGCGCGCGAACGCATCGACCTGCCAGAATTCCTTCACCGCCATCGATCCACCTCCCCTCCCGTCTCGGGCACCCATGCGCCCGCCAGTCACCCAAGAGACTAACACGGCATCGAGGCCGCGGCCCGACAGTGGGGCCCGCGCCGGCGCGGCCCGCTGGTCGGCGGCGAAGCACCGCTCGTCGCCGATTGCAGCCGGTATCCCGAGACCGGCGTGCGCGTCCGCCTCGGCCACACCGAGACCCACGAGGGACTCGAAGAGGCACTCACGGGTCTGTCGAGGTCCCTCGATACCGCCGATGGCCTCGGGCTCTCCCTCGTTTGAGCCTTCGACCCACCGGTCTTGTGGGATACTCTGGCCCGAAACGAAATCTTGGTGGGCGGAGGCGGAGATGACCGAGCTTGCGAGCACGGCGGAGGGCGCGGCGCGACAGACGCCGGGCGCCGTCGAGGGCGTCCTCTACTACATCGTCGATACGGGCATCCGGCCGGTCGTTTACGTCACGCCGCCAGGCCAGGCCCCGAAAAACATGGGAACTTACGCGCACCACCCGATGTCGATCCAAGACGGCCGGCCCCTTGCCGCCGGATTTTCGTTGGACGTCGAAGGGATCGCATTTCTCGAGCACGACACGGCCGTCGAGGACTTCTACGACGACGCGGAGGTCGAGGCGGTTTATTACCCGGAGATCGAGCGCCTCCTCGTGGCCACCATGAGCGCCGAGAAGGCCCTCGTCTTCGACCACCAGACGCGCCACGGCGGCGACGCGGCGGCGCGCCCCGGCATCGACGGCCCCGTCCACGTCGCCCATAACGATTACACGGAGCTCTCGGCGCCCAAGCGCCTGCGCAAGATGCTCGACGAGGCCGAGGCGGAGGCGCGCGTCGATCGCCGCTTCGCCATCGTCAACGTGTGGCGGCCGATCCGGGGACCGATAGAAGCGACGCCCCTCGCCGTTTGCGACGCCCGAAGCCTCGAGCCAGGGGACTTCCTGCCCACCGACCTCGTCTACGAGGATTGGACCGGCGAGGTCTACCGGGTCACCCACAGGCCCGATCACCGCTGGTACTACTTCCCGGACATGGAGCGGGGCGAGGCGCTGATCTTCAAGGGTTACGATTCCCTGACCGACGGGACGGCGCGCTTCGCGCCCCACACGGCGTTCGACGACCCGACGAGCCCGCCGGACGCGGCCCCGCGCGAGAGCATCGAGGCCCGGGCGCTGGTCTTCTTCTAGGTCGCACCGCACTGGCCAGCACCCAAGGGGGAGGACGCCGCGCAATGGCTGAATCGATCCTCGCGCCCGATTTCAAGCCTACGCCCTACTGGTGGGAGGCCATGGCCCCCGCCCCGACTCCCGAGGAAGAGCCGGCCCTGCCCCAGGCGGCCGACGTGGCCATCATCGGCGCCGGCTTCACGGGCGTCTCGGCCGCCCTCACCCTGGCCCGCGCGGGTCGCAGGGTGGTCGCACTCGACGCCTTGCCGCCGGGGAGAGGGGCGAGCTCGCGCAACGCGGGCCTCGTCACCAAGTTCCTCCATACGGGCCTCGAGCGTTACGCGCGCAAGATCGGGCGGGAGCGCCTGACCCGCTATCTGCGCGAGACGGGCGACGCCTTCGACTACCTCGCCGGCCTCATCGAGGGCGAGCAGATCGAGTGCCACTTCGTGCGCTGCGGCCGCTTCGTCGCCGCGCCGACCGGGGCCCGCCTCGAGAGCCTGGTCGCCGAGCTCGGCCTCCTGCGGGCCCTGGCCGGGACCGAGGGGGAGGTGCTGCGAGGCGACGAGCTACGCCGCGAGATCGGCACCGATTACTTCCGCGGCGGCATCGTGCTCGAGGGCACGGGCGCGCTCCACCCCGGGCTCTGCATAGAGGGCCTGGCCGAAAGGGCGCGGAACGCGGGCGCCCACATCGCGGGCCACGCCGCCGTCACGGCGATCGTGCGGGATGGAGAGGGGTTCGCGTTAAAGACCGCCCGCGGCCAGGTCCGGGCGCGGGACGTGGTCCTCGCCACCAACGGCTATACCGGGCCGCTCACCCCCCATTTCCGGCGCCGTATCGTGCCCGTCCAAGCCAGCATGATGGCCACCGAGCGGATCGATCCCGCGCTCCTGAAGCGCGTCATGCCGAGTGGGCGCACCTACGTCGACAATGCCCGCGTCTGGCGCTACTGGCGGGCGGCGCCCGACGATAGCCGCTTCATGTTCGGTGCCCTGCCCGGCTACGAGATTTCCGACCCGCGGCGCCTGGCCGCGGCCCAGCACCGCGAGATGACGGCTGTCTTTCCCGAGCTGGCGACCACGCGCATCAGTCATTGCTGGAGCGGTCGGGTGGCCTTGAGCTTCGACCACATGCCGCACCTGGGCGTGCATGAAGGGGTGCACTACGCCCTCGCCATGAACGGCACGGGCGTGCCGCTCGGCACCTGGCTCGGCCACAAGATCGCGCTCAGGCTCCTTGGTGATAAGGATGCCGCGACCGCCTATGACGACCTCCCGTTCGAGACCCGGCCGACCTATGGCGGCAAGCCGTGGTTCCTGCCCGCGCTGGTGCGGGGAAACCGCGCCCTCGATCGGCTGGGCCTGTGAGGCTGCGGCTGGCGATCGCCCACGGGCGTGACACGGCCATTTCGACAATCCATATTCGGCCCGGCGATTCGAAGGGGATCGGTGCATGACCGGGAACGGGGCGGCCTAACCCACAATCAACGCCGATCAGCAGCCAAGGAGGAGTGAACCATGCCGACCGATGGATTCTCGTATGAAGGCAAGAAGACGATCGTGACCGGAGCCGGGCGCGGCATCGGGCGCGCCATCGCCCTCTCCTTCGCCCAGCGTGGCGGCGACGTGGCGCTTGCCGCGCGCAGCAAGGACGAGCTCGAAGCCGTGGCGGCGGAGATCGAGGGGATGGGCCGCAAGGCCTGGGTCCTCCCCACGGACATGAGCGACCTAGACCAGGGGCTCGGCATGATCGAGAAGGCTCATGAGGCCATGGGCGGGATCGACGTGCTGGTCAACAATGCGGGCGGCCTCCCCGATGTCGAGGGCGCCGCCGGGATGCTCGACGCGGCGACGCCGGAAGCCTTCGAGGCGATTTACCGCCTCAACGTCCAGGTGCCCTTCTTCGTCAGCATGCGGACGGCGGAGCACATGGCAAAGAGTGGCGGCGGTGCCATCCTCAACATAGTCTCGATCGACGGCATCTCGCCCGCCCCCGGCGAGGGGCTCTACGGCTCGGCCAAGGCGGCGCTCGTCAGTCTCACCCAGACCCTGGCCATCGAGCTCGGCCGCCACAATATCCGCGTCAACGGCGTCGCGCCCGCGCTGATCGATACCCAGCTCGTGGCACCCTACCTGGTGAAGGAGGGATCCCGCGCCCAGCGCGCCTCAATGTACCCCATCAACCGGATCGGATTGCCCGAGGACATTGCCGGCGCCGCCGTCTACCTCTGCTCCGACGCGGCGGGCTGGACCTCGGGCCAGACCCTGGCCGTCTCGGGTGGGCAGCAAGCGGCGACCGATGTGACCTGGTACCTGCGCGCGACCAACCCGGTGCCCGAGGGGTTCGAGATCTGACGGCGCGCCGTTACTCCGCCGCCACGGTCGCCGCGTGGCGGAATTCGGCGTCGGCCACGATATCGTGCTCGGTCCGGCCGCTCAGCAGGGCGCCGAGGAAATCCCGGTGGCAGCGCAGGTAGCCGACCTCGGGCAAGGGGTGGGGGTAGGTCGCCGTCACCTCGGCGTGGAGCCGGGGGAGGTTATGGAACGGCACCGCCGGGAAGGTGTGATGGACCGTGTGGTAGGTCATGTTCCAATGCACCCAGCGCATGAAGGCGTTGGTCCTGAATGTGCGGGTGTTGAGGAGGGTGTTGGGCTCGTGGCTGAGCCCGGTATGCTCGGCCATGCCCTGGAACCAGTAGAACCATTTCGTGGCCACCATGGGGCCGATCCAGAACATCACCGCCCACCAGGACTGGAACCAAAGGGACGCGGCTGCGATCACCACGTAACCGACCACGTGCCAGCGGGCGGCGAGGATGACCAGGCGGCGCTGCCGGTCGTTGAGGAAATAATCGGGCGCGTCGCCGGTGGCCTGGCGCAGGATCGATGCGAAGTGGCCATAGAAGTAGGGAATGCCCGTGAACATCCACAGGTACGACCACGGTGAGGTGAAGGGCTTGCGCTTGTAGAGCTCGGGGTCTTTCTCCCAGTCTTGCGTGTTGGCGTGGTGCGCGAAGTGGTTCCACTTGTCGTAGTCGCTCGGGTAGATGACGAGGAAGCCGAAGAGGCGCCCGACCCATTCGTTGAGCCAGCGGCTCTTGAACGCCGTGCCGTGGTAGCATTCGTGCTCGCCGGCGTAGAGCTGGTTGATCAACATCCCCAGCAGGACGAAGAACGGCACGCCCCACCAGGTGCCCCAGGTGTAGGCGAGCATCACCGCGGTCGTGGCGACGGCGCCCACGTGGCTCGCCGCCTGGGCGAGGCCACGGGCGTCCGAGCGCCGCGAGAGCTCGCGCAGCCGCCTGGGCGCGATCACGCCCTTTACGCCAATAAATCCTTCCATCGGCCTCTCCTCGGAATGGCGAGTCAGCACTATGCCTCAAATCCCGGCGTCTGTTTAGCCCCAACGAGCCACCCGCTCGCGGGAGGGGGGTGAAATTGCCTTGTCCGAACATAATTATAATCGGGTAAGCTTACGGCGAATGCGACAAACGGAGGCGAGTCACGCGATGACCATTCATGTGACGCAGACAGCCGACGCCACGCGGCCGCCCCTCGCGACGGTCGAGGGCGAGATGAAGTTCACGGTCGACACCGGCGTGAAGCCGGTGACCCACATCACCCCACCGGGCGAAGAGCCGATCCGGAACTATCGACGCGCCGTCCACGCCGTCAATATCAATAACGGCCGGCAATATCAATAACGGCCGGCCGATCGCCGATACCCTCTCGCTGGAGCGCGAGGGGATTGCGTTCCGCGAATACGCGACGGCCGTCACGGACTTCTACGACGACGAAGAGGTCGAGGCCGTCTATTACCCGGAGATGGAACGCCTGGTGATGGCGGTCACGGGGGCCTCGAAGGTCCTGGTCTTCGACCACACGAGGCGCGTGGAAGGCGACGACCCGCGCGACGGCCACCGCAGGCCCGTGCGCGGCGCACACAACGACTACACCGAAAAAAGTGGGCCGCAGCGCGTGCGCGACTTGGTGCCGGCGGCGGAGGCCGAGCAGCGCCTCGGCGCCCGTTTCGCCATCGTCAACGTCTGGCGGCCGATCTCGGGTCCGGTGCGAGCCGCCCCCCTGGCCGTGTGCGACGCCCAAAGCCTCGCCCCCGGCGATCTGGTAGCCACGGACCTCGTCTATTCCGACCGGGTGGGCGAGGTTTACGGCGCCGCCTACGGGACCCATCAGCGCTGGTACTATTTCCCCGACATGGAGCGAGACGAGGTGATACTGATCAAGGGCTACGATTCGGAGACCGACGGACGGGCGCGGTTCGCCCCCCATACTGCCTTCGATGATCCGACGAGCCCACCGGACGCGCCGGCACGCGAGAGCATCGAGATCCGCACCCTCGCCTTCTTCTAGTACCCACTTTCATAATTCCGTGTGCCATACGACGGCGCCTCGAGGTTCCCGGCTAGGAGCGTGGCGCGCCGTGATGCCGGGGCATCACAAGCGGCGCGCGACGACGTCCGGGGGCCTCGGGGCGCCGCCCTACGGGTCGCTTTTCCCGCCCCCTCGGGGCGTCGAGGACGCTGGACGATGCCCCGGCATCGCCGGCGCGCCCCCTCCTGCCGAGGAGACGGGAAAAGCGATCGTATGGAACACGGAATTATGAAAGTGGGTACTAGTCTTGATGGATTAGGCAAGGTCCAGCCCGCCTCACGCCGCGGTCGCACGAAGTTCGACGGCTTCGCGTGCCCGATTGTATACATTCGAATCGACGTATGATAACCTTGACGCGCGGACGGGGTGTGGAGTTGTTCGATGACGCGAGGCCGGCGCGTTGCGGGCTTGAGGGGGCTGGCATTGTGGTGAGCGACAAGCCACGACGCCTGCACGCGGACGAATTCGAACGCATTCTCACCGCCTGTCCCGTGGTCCTTTACACCCTGGCGGTCGCCGGCGAGGACATGGTCCCGATCTGGGTCAGCGACAATATCTTCCAGCTCATCGGCCACGCCACGGACGACTTCGTTGGCAACATTCGCTGGTGGCGGACACACCTGCATCCGGACGACCGGGATGCAGCCATGGAGGGAGAGCGGAGGCTTCTGACCGAGGGTCACGTCGTCCTCGAATACCGCTTCCGGCGGCCTGACGGCACTTATCTATGGATCAGGGACGATATGAACCTCGTCGCCGACGTGGCGGGCGGCCCGGCCGAGGTCGTCGGCTCGCTGTCGGACATCACGGCGCGCAAACAGGCGGAAGAGTCCGCGCGGGACAGCGAGGCCCAGGCCCAGGCCATCATCGAGAACATGTCGGACACCTTCTACCGCGCCGATAGGGAGGGGCGGGTCGTGATGGCGTCGCGCGCGGCCACCGATCTGCTCGGATACACGACAGATGAGTTGATCGGCAAGGAGATAGCTGGCCTTTACGTCGACCCGGGCGGCCGAGATGCGTTCTTGCACCTCTTCTACGAGGCGGGCGGCGATATCACCAACTACGAGATGGCCATCCTGCGCAAGGACGGCGGCGTGGTATGGGTTTCCAGCAACGCACGCTATTGGCGAAGTGCCACGGGCGACATCCTGGGAATCGAAGGCACGCTCCGGGACGTGACCGGGCGCCGGCGTCTCGAGGAGCGTCTGCGCCAATCCCAGAAGATGGAAGCGCTCGGGCAACTGACGGCCGGGGTGGCGCACGAATTCAACAATATCCTGACCGCGATCATCAATTCCTTGGCCCTGATCGACAGGGGCGTGGAATCCAATTCCGAAGCCCACAAGCTGCTGGAGATCGCCCAGGCATCGGCTTGGCGCGGCGCCGACATCACCTCGAAGCTGCTGGCGTTCGGCCGCCGTCAACTGTTGCGGCGGGAGCTGCTCGACCTCAACGAGGTCGTCGGCGCGTTCAGGGACGTATTGATCAGCACGCTCGGCGACTCGGTCGAGATCGAGACCAACATGCGTCCCGGCCTGACACCCGCCATGATGGACCGGGCCCAGGTGCAGAACGCGCTTCTCAACTTGGCCCTCAACGCCCGCGATTCGATGCCGGGCGGCGGCCGCCTGACCATCGAGACGGGGACGGCACGCCTGGACCAAGCCGCGGCCGCCGCGCACCCCGGTGCGGCCCCCGGCGACTACCTCGTGATGAGCGTGACCGACAGCGGCGCGGGCATGACGGCCGAGGAGGCCGCGCATGCGTTCGAGCCCTTCTACACGACTAAGCCGGTGGGCCAAGGCACCGGCCTCGGCCTCAGCATGGTCCACGGCTTCGCCGAGCAGTCGGGGGGCTTCGTCACCCTCGAAAGCGAACCCGGCCAGGGCACGCGGGTCGAGCTCCACCTGCCCACGGCCACCGGGGCGGAGACTGCGGCCGAGGCATGACCGGCCGGTGCGTGGGAACGCTCACGCCTCGCGCGGGGTCTCCTCGTCCTTCTCGGGCCAGTCGGGGGACATATAGCCGATGCGCCCCCAGTCGGGCGGTACCCGGATGCGTTCGCCCGCGAGGTGGGCGACGGGTGCGGGCCGTCCGCGCACGATGTCCCACACCCATCTGGTCTCCATGGGTGGGGGCGTCGACATGTAGGGATAGGCGTCGGCGGCCGCGTAGCCGGTGACGAGAGCCGGACGGCCGCGATCGGTAAGATTAGCGAGCGAGCCGTGGACGCTGCTGGCATCGAAGATGGTCACCGTGCCGGCTGGGCCGGCAAGCGCCACCGCCGACTCGAGGCCCGCGCGCGCCAGGTCTTCGTGCCGCAGGCGGCCTATCCATTTGCCGTCGTCGTCGTAATGGTCGTAGAGCACGCCCCGGTGGCTGCCCGGCACGACCATGATCGGCCCCATCTCCGGCGTCACGTCCTCGAGGTAGGTGAGGGTCGTGATCATGGCCCGGTTGGTCACCGGAAAGAAGGGGAAGTCCTGGTGCCAGCTTACCGCCCCGCCGATGCGCGCCCATTTGCAATTGATGTAGGCCTCGCGAAAGCGCACGTCAGGGCCGAGGAGGTCGACCGCCACGTCCACCAGCGTGCCGCGCGAGGCGAAATTCCAGAAGCCGGGGTGGGTCTCGACCACGCGCCGGAGCTGGATGAGGCGCGGCACCGCCGCCGAATGGCCGGGGGCGAGCATGAATTCGAGGCTGGTTTCAATAAGCGCCCGGCTCTCCTCCACCAGGTCCGCCATCGCCGCCTGGATGCTGGTCAGGGCCGCGCCCGCGATCAGCCCCTCGAAGCACAGGTAGCCGTCCTCGAAGAAGGCCGCGCGCTGCTCTTCGGTGAGAATGGACGCCGGGTGTGACAGGATCTCTTCGGGTGTCATCGGCGAGCCCCTTGTTCGATCGCCGCGCACGCTAGCATGACGGTGACGCGTACGAAATCCCGCTCGTCCCCCCTCGCCGCTACCGCACACTCGGGTGTTCGGGAGCCTCTTTGGCCGTGGATGAAGGACCGTCGGCTCGTGTGACGTTGAATCGATGAAAGATTAAATATCGTCCCTATCCGGTTAAGGCAGGTCGTGCGCCCTGGGGTTGCAAGCCGTGGATCAACTGGCGGTATGTGATGGTTGGCCGGGCCATGGCGCGGCTCAGGACGAAGTCGCCGAGGTCGTCGATCCGCCGGCGGCGGTTGAAGCGATAGGCCCATTCCCGGCCATAGCGCGGCAAGTGCTTGGCGCTGACGCCATGGTAGGTGCCGTTGAGCCAGGTCTTGAGGTTGCTGAACAGGACGTGGATGATCGGCATCTGCGTCTCGGCGTTCTTGCCTTGGCCTTGGACGGTGGGCTGGTGCCGGTAGACGGCGCCGAGCCCGGCATAGCCCTTGAAATCGTCGGTCAGCAGGCGCGCGCCCGGCGTCACGGCGGCCCGCACGAAGCCGCCGAGCTGCTCGGCATTGGCCCGGGGCAGGATGGCAAGTCGCGCCCGGCCGGCGACGAAGCCGCTGCCCTCGACCCCCTTGCCCGGCGCCACCGCCACCTTCTCCACCGCCAGCACGAGCAGGCTCTTGTTGGCATTGGCCATCCCGCGGCCCCGGCTCTCGGGCTTGCCGCGCCCGCCGTAGTAGCTCTCATCGACCTCGACCATGCCGTCCAGCAACGCATCCGGCCGCTCCGCCAAGCCATGGCGCAGCTTGTGAGCCATCAGCCATGCGGTCTCATAGCGAAGCCCCAGCTCGCGCGCCAGGAACAGGGCCGAGACCCCGCGCTTGTCCCGCCCCATCAACCACGCCGCCAGGAACCATTTGGGCAACGGTGTGCGGGTGCGGTGGAAGATGGTTCCCGCCGTCACCGACTCTTGACGACCGCAAGCCGCGCATTCGAAGACGCGCGCCCGCGCCTTGTGCCGATAGCCCCGCCGGTGCCCGCAGCGGGCGCACGCAAACCCAGACGGCCAGCGTCGATCCGCCAAGGCCAGGATGCATGATTCCTCGTCTCGGTAGCGCTCTTGGAACGTCAACAAGCCGCTCATGCCCTGTCTCCCGACCAATCCTCAGAGGCGGGAACAGTACACCCTTAGAGCGAACATATAAAGAACACTCGGTCGCTACCTGCATTAACCGGATAGGGACGTTAAATATAATCTTCAAAACCGATGATGGATCGTCGCTTTGGCCCGCTGTCCGGCATACGGATGAAGCATGGCCTGCCCGAGCGAGCCGCCGTCGATTTCAGCGGTGGATACCTGCCACGGGATGTCGCATCGAGATTAGGCAGCGGAGAGAGATGGATTTTTCATCGTTCAAGGCCCTCACCTTCGATTGCTACGGCACCCTGATCGATTGGGAAAAGGGCATGTCCGACATCGTCCGGCCGTGGTTGGATGAAATGCGGTCAGCGGTAACCCCCGAGGCAATTCTGACCACATACGCAGTCATGAAATGGCGCCACGAGCAGCCGCGGCCAATCATCCTGTTCACCGATCTCATGCACCGGTGCTGGGAGGATCTCGAAGGCGCCTTCGACTTCCCATCAAGGCCCGACCGCGTGGAGGAGTTCGCGGCCTCGATCGGCCGCTGGCCGCCATTCTCCGACACCGTTGAGAGCCTGAAGCACCTGGCCCAGCACTATAAGCTCGGCATCCTCTCGAACATCGACAACGTTCCGATGGAGCGGTCGAAGACGCTTCTCGAGGTGCCGTTCGCGGTGACGGTCACGTCCGAGGATGTGGGATCCTACAAGCCCGACCTCGCCCATTTCGACGCGGCGTTCCGGCGGTTCGAGGCGCAGGGTATCGCCCGCCACGAAATTCTCCACGTGGCGCAAAGCCAATACCACGATATCGCGCCGGCCAACGCGATTGGCCTGCCGTCGGTTCGGATAAACCGGCGCCACGACAAGCGCGGCGCCGGTGCAACGATCAAAAGCGACGCGGTCGCGCCGATGACGGTCACCTCCCTGGCCGAGCTGGTCGCCCTGCAGCGCACCGCCATGACGGAGACCACATGAGAAGCGACGCGAGCAGCTACGAGACATTCAGCAGTCATACGGCGCTACTCACCATCATGGGCGATCCGATCCGGCAGGCGCGCTCGCCCCAGATGGTCAATGCCATTCTCGCCTGGCGCGGACTCGACGATATGGTGATGGTGCCGCTGCATGTGACCGCCCGCAACTTCCCCGCCGTCATCGGCGGTCTGCGTGGGCTCGAGAATTTTCGCGGCTCGATCGTCACGATGCCGCACAAGGAGTCGGTGGTCGCGCTGCTCGACGCACTGTCCCCGGAGTGCCGGTAAACCAACGAGTGCAACGTGCTTCGCCGCGATTCGCAGGGCTACCTCAGCGGTACGATGCTCGATGGCGAGGACTTCGTTGCCGGGTTGCGGAGCGAAGGGTACGAGGTCGCGGGCAGGCGTATTTTTCTCGCCGGTGCCGGTGGGGCCGCTTCGGGAATCGCCTTCGCCCTCGGCAAGCACGGGGCCGCGGCGCTTACGCGTTACAATCGCACGCGGAGGCGCGCCGAGCAGCTTGCCGAGCGGGTGAAGGCCACCTGGCCGTCGCTTGAGGTCACTGTCGGCGACGCCTCCCACTCCGGGTCCGAGATCGCCATCAATGGCACATTGCTCGGCATGAAGGACGATGACCCGATACCCATGGACCCAGCCGGGCTTGCGCCGGGGATGGTGGCGGCGGACGTGGTCATTCGCCGCGAGGCCACACCCTTCCTGGCCGCGGCGGCCCGCCGTGGCTGTGCCGCCCATAACGGTCTACCCATGCTCGCCGGCCAAATCGACCTCATGATCGAATTCATGCTCTCCGAGGAAGGCCAGGACCCGAAATCCGGGGAGACCGGCTAGTGGCGATAAACCGACGTAATAATGCCCGCAATCTTTTGACCGCCTGCTGATCGACAGAGTTGGAATATTATATGCGAACCGAAAAACACCCCTTCCGGACAGGCCTCTAGTGGCGTTTGACTTGACCGGTTCCGAGGCAACGTCGCGCTCGGCGCCCGATGTGGTCGCCGATGCCCTCCGGGAGGCTATTTTCGAGGGCCGTCTCGTCAGCGGTACGCCGCTGAAGCAACTGGAGCTCGCCGAGCGGTTTGGCGTGAGTGCCGTGCCGGTTCGCGAGGCATTCCAGAAGCTCGTGGCCGAAGGGCTTGCCATCACCCACCGCAATCGGGGCGTCATCGTCGCGCCCATGTCCGAATCCAACCTTCGGGATATTGCCGAGCTGCGGGGCTTGCTCGAGGCGCACGCCCTCAGGCGCTCGGCGCCAAATCTGACCGAGGTCGACCTTCGCGAGGCGGAGCAGACCCTGCGGCGTGCCCGCGCGGCCAAGGAGAAGGGAGAGCAAGCGAGCCTGCACTGGCGGTTTCACCGGATCCTCTACGGCAAGGCCGACCGCGTTCGCCTGCTCGCGCAGATCGACAGCTTGTTCGTCAATATGAACCGATATGTGATGCCCATGTGGCATGAGGCGTGGCTGAGCGCGGATTGGGAGGACAGCCACCTCGCCATCATCGTGGCATTGCGGGCCAAGGACGTCGATGGCGCCACCAGGCTCGTCGTCGCGCAAATCGAGGATGCCGTCACCCGCGTGCTTCAATTCCTCCGCGATCAACAGCACGCCGAGGCGTGAGAGCGACGGGCGGCGCCGGGTGCGGGCCGGCCGCAATCCGCGGCGTTATCACCCCTCACGTCAAAGCCTCGGATCGACATCGAAAAGGTGTCAAAATGGTGACCGGCAATTTTTTGGTGTCGCTTGACGCACCACGCTAGCGAGGCGGACATGGGCCAGTATGACGCGCTTCTCGAGCCCTTGAAGATCCGGAACTTGACGATCCGCAACCGGGTCCTCAGCACGAGCCACGCGCCTGGCTACGCGCGCGACGGCCAGGTGACGGACCGCTACGTCCGCTATCACGAGGAGAAATCGAAGGGCGGGGTCGGGCTGACCCAGTTCGGCGGCGCCACCGCGACCTCCATCGAGAACTCCAACGACTACGGCCAGTTGAGCGCGGCCGACGATTCGATCATCGAGGGATTCGCGCGCATGGCCGAGGCCGTCCATCGCCACGGCGGCGCCTGCATGGTCCAGCTCCGCCACGGCGGCCGGCGCGAGCGCTGGGACATCGCCAACTGGCTGCCGGCCTTTGCACCCTCCCCCATGCGCGAGCCCGTGCACCGGGCCTTCCCCGCCGCCATGGACGAGCACGACATCCGCCGGGTGCGCGACGACTACGCCCAGGCAGCACGGCGGGCGAAGGACGGTGGGCTCGACGGCGTGGAAATCTCTTGCGCCAACCAGACCCTGATCGACCAGTTCTGGTCGCCCGACGTGAACAAACGCGGTGACGAATACGGCGGCGGCCTCGAGAACCGCATGCGCTTCGGCTTCGAGATTCTGGAGGCGGCGCGGGCACTCGTGGGCGGGGATTTCGTCCTCGGCATCCGCATGAGCGGCGACGAGATGATCCAGCAAGGCCTCTCGCACGAGGAGTGCATTGAAATCGCCCAGAGGTGCGCCGCAAGCGGCCTCGTCGATTTCATCAGCATCATGGCGGGCCAGGGTCGCGACTACCGCTCGAACGCCATCAGCTACGTCGGCATGGACGCGCCGAGCGCCCCCTACCTCCACCTTGCCAGCGCCATCAAGGCGGTGGTGGACCTGCCGGTGTTCCACGCGACCCGCATCACCGACCCGGCGACGGCGGCGCGGGCGATAGAGGACGGGCATGTGGACATGGTGGGCATGACCCGGGCGCTCATCTCCGACCCCCACTTCGTCAACAAGGTACGCGAGGGGCGCGAGGACGATATCCGCCAATGCGTGGGCGCCGCCTATTGCGTCGATCGCGTCCTCCAGGGCCACGACGCCCTCTGCCTCCAGAACGCTTCAACCGGTCGGGAGGCCGAGCTGCCGCACGCGGTGGCGAAGGCGCCGGCCCGGCGCCGAATCGTGGTGGTCGGCGCCGGCCCGGCGGGCCTCGAGGCGGCGCGGGTCTCGGCCGGGCGCGGGCACGAGGTGGTGCTGTTCGAGCGCCAAGAGCGCACCGGCGGCCAGATCAATCTCGCCACCCGCGCCGGCTGGCGCGAGCAGCTCTCCGGCATCTCGCGCTGGCTCGACCAGCAGGTGGGCAGGCTCGGCGTCGATCTCCGCCTGGGGGTCGAGGCCACGGCCGAGAGCGTCATGGCCGAAAGCCCGGACGTGGTCGTGATCGCCACGGGCGGGACACCCAACCCAGGCTACTTCAAGGGCGTCGACCTCGCCGCGACGACCTGGGACGTGCTCGCGGGCAAGGTGGCGCCGGCTGAGGCCGTGCTGCTCTACGATGACCACGGCGGCGACCAGGGACCGTCGGTCGCCGAGCACATGGCCGAGCGTGGCTCGCAAGTCGAGGTCGTGACGCCCGACCGCCAGCTCATGGCCGAGATGGGCATGGTCAATTTCACGCCCTACCTGCGAAGGCTCTACGAGCGCGGCGTCGTCATCTCGCCGGACCTCTCGCTCACCCAGGTCTATCGCGAGGGCAACAAGCTGGTCGCCGTCCTGCGCAACGAATTCACGTTCGAGGAGGAGGAGCGCGTGGTCGACCAGGTGGTGGCCGAACATGGCACCCTGCCCGACGACGACCTTTACCTGGCCTTGAAGTCCCGCGCCTCGAACCTGGGGGAGCTCGACCTGCGCGCCCTGGTGGCCGGCGCGGTGCAGGCAGCCCGCCACAACGAAGCGGGGCAGTTCCAGATCTTTCGCGTCGGCGACGCCTGGGCCAGCCGCAACATCCACGCCGCCATCCACGATTCCCTGCGCCTGTGCAAGGATTTGTGAGGCCGGGGGCGGTGGGATTGCGCGACATCGGGGCGGATGGGCCGCCCCGGAATCGAATGAGAGGCGATCATGAGTTTACGGGTTTTCATCAGTCTCGCCGTCATCCTGCTATCGCCGCTGGCGGCGCAAGCGGGGCAGGATGCCGACTACAAGAAGGTCGAGCCGCTTCTCGACACCCGGACCACGAATATCGGGCAGCCGATCCGCTACCCGGTGGGTGGGCCGGCGCAGGTCACCTCGCTGATCGTGACGCTGATGCCGGGGGAGAAGACCGGCCGGCACAAGCATCCCGTGCCACTCTACGGCAACCTGCTCACGGGCGAGATCTCCATCGACTACGGCGCGGACGGGGTGCGCGCCTACAAGGCCGGTGACGCCTTCATCGAGGCTCTCGATACCTGGCACCACGCTACCAACACGGGCACCGGGCCGGCACGGATCCTGGCCGTGTTCATGGGCATGGTCGGCACGGGCAACGTCATCCGCCCCTGAGCGGGCGATTCCCGGCTCATACCAAGCTGCGGTGATAGGAACCCATTGAGACGCTTGTCCAAGTCTTTCGGCAAGGAGAGGTTCGCGCAGCGATGCGGCGCATCGGAAGCGGACCTCGACGCCGTCCGAAAGGCTTGGACAAGCGCCCGCAGGGTCGCCTCTCCGGCTCCCCGGACGTCGTCGCGAACGCTTGCCGATGCGCCGCATCGCCTGCGCGCCCGTTCCTAGCCGGGGAGCCGGAGAGGCGATCTCAATGGGTTCCTATCACCGCAGCTTGGTATCAACCGATCTCCAGCTCGCGCGGGAAATCGGTGATGGCTTCGCAGCCGTCCTCGGTCACCAGCACGGTCTCGCTGAAGCCGATGCCGCCGATGCCGGGCACGAAGAAGACGATGGGCAGGTGGAAGGTCATGCCGGGCGCGAACGGGGCCTCGTTGCCGCGGTCCAGGCTCATGCCGTTGCGTTCGATCCAGGTCAGGAAATCGATCCCCACGCCGTAGCCAGTGCGGTGGCGGTAATAGTCCGAGAGCCCGGCTTCGGCGATGAGGGCGCGGTTGATGGCGTCCACCTCCTCGATTGGCCGGCCGGGCCGGGTCTCGGCGATGACCGCGTCGAGGGAGCGCCGGCTGGCGTCGGCGATCTCCCGGACGCGGGCGCTCGCCTTGCCCACCACGGCCGTCCGCATGAGGGGCGCGGCGTAATGCCGGGCGCACCCGCCCTGCTCGATATAGACCAGGTCGCCGGCGGCGATCCGGTCGCCCTGCCAGGTCTGGTGGGTGAGCTCGGTACGGGCGCCGACCAGGACGTAGGTGGGCGAGCGCAGGAAGCCGCTGCCGGCGCGAACCCGCGCCTCGATGATGGCGGCGGCGACGTCATTGTCGGTCGCCCCCACCCGCGCCGCGCCGAGGCCCGCCCGCATGCCGGCCTCGGTATACCGCGCCGCCTGGCGCATATAGGCGACCTCGGCCGGCGACTTGATCGCCCGCAATTCCTCGACGAGGCCCGAGGCATCCTCGATTCCGGCGTCGGGCAGCGCCGCCACCACCGCCTCATGGACCCCGACAGTGAGCCAGGGCACGAGCTTCTCGAAGCCGATGCGCGCCCGCGCCAAGCCCATGTCGCCGACCAGCGCCGCGAGCGCCGCCGCCGGCGCCTCGTGGTCCCGGTAGCCGACGCCGCGCGTCCGGTGGGCCGTGCCCTCGAAGTTGATGACCTCGAGGTGGCGGGTCAGGATCGCCGGCTCACCCTCGCCCGCGATCACCATGGCCTGGAAGAAGGAGTGGAAGCCGGTGGTATCGTAGCCCGTCAGGTAATAGAGGTTCTCGGGCGCCGACAGCACCAGCCCGTCGAGCCCGCGCGCCGCCATCTTTGCGCGCAGAGCGGCGAGGCGCGCGTCGAGCTCCGCCGCGGCGAACGGCAGCGCCTTGTATGTGGGTGCCATGGCTCTCGTTTTCCCCTGCTCACCGTTGCCGCAGAATTCCTCGGATCGAAAGTGAACCACCAAGGCGCCAAGGCACCAAGGAATTCGATGGCCCCTTTTGCGCACGCCTTGGTGACTTGGTGACTTAGTGGTGGAAATGGCGAGAGCGAATGGCGGCGTTGGCCGAGCGGGAGACCAAATTGGATCGGTCGGCCGGTTGACACCGACCTACGATCTCCCAACCGGTCCACGAACGGTACAGTTGGGCAAGTCCGCGGCCGGCGATCAGGTCAAGAAGTCGTCCGCATGCAGATCGCCCGGGTCGACGCCGAGAATGGTGATCGTATCCCCGCCACCGAAGTCGATCACCGTGTCGGCGCCGACCAGACTGGCGGCGGCCTGCACGTCGGCGAAGTCGCCGATTCCGCCGACGCCGCTGACATCGATCACATCGTCGGTGCCGGCGCCGGCGACGAAGTCGGTCACCGTGTCGCCGCCGCCGCCATCCCCGAAGACGAAGAGATCGTCGTCGGCACCACCGGTCAGGACGTCGTCACCCGTCGCGCCCGCCAGCCGGTCGTTGCCGGCGGCGCCGTCGATGGTGTCATTGCCCTGGGCGCCGACCATGTTGTCGTCGCCGGCCGTGCCCGTCAGGTTATCGTCGCCCGCGTCGCCCAGGTGCGTCACCGCGCCCGTGAAGTTGCAGCCGAACACCACATAGCTCTCGCCGGCCGCGTCGGCGTTGCGGGCCCCGATGATGACGTCGTCGAAGCCGTCGCCATTGACGTCGCCGGCGCCGCGCACCGATCTGCCGGACTGGTCGTTGGCGTCGATGCCGTCGATCCGGAAGCCGTTGGTGCCGTCGAGGTCCACAAGGTCGAGGCTTGCCGCGAATCCGCCCGCCTTGCCGAACACCACATAGCTCTCCCCAGCCCTGCCGTCGCTGTTCGGGTCGGCGTCGGATGACCCGACGATGACGTCGTCGAAGCCGTCGGCGTTGACGTCGCCGGCGCCGCTCACGGCCCTGCCGTTCACGTCACCGATGTCGATCCCATTGATCGTGAAGCCGTTCGTCCCGTCGAACGCCGCCAAGTCGATGTTTCCTTCGGCCCCCACGTCCGCGCTGAAGTCGGCCTTGCCGAACACCACGTGGCTCGTGCCAGCCTCGCTATTTCCGTTCGGGTCCCCGCGGCGCGCCCCGATAATGACGTCGTCGAAGCCGTCGTTGTTGACGTCGCCAGCACCGCCGATCGTATTTCCGGACAGGTCACCGGCGAAGGCGCCATCGAGCCGGACGCCATTCGTGCCATCCAGGGCGGCGAGGTCGATAACCCCGTCGACCGAGGCGCCGCCGGCCCCGTCGAGAGCGGTAAGGTTGGCGAGCCCGCCGAACACCAAAAAGGTTTCGCGGCACCGCTCTTGCCCTCCGGGTCACCGTTTCTTGCCCCGATGATGAAGTCGGCGAAGCCGTCGCCGTTGACGTCGCCGGCGGTGGTCGCCGAGAAACCGGAACGGTGATCCGTGCCGAAGCCATCGAACCGGAAGCCGTTCGTGCCGTCCACGTCGGCGAGATCGATGACCCCGTCGGCATTGCCGTCGAGCCCGCCAAGATTGCCGAGCCCGCCGAACACCAGGTAGGTTTCGCCGTGGTTTGCGGCGTAATGGGCACCAATGATCATGTCGGCGAGTCCGTCACCGTCCACGTCGCCGGCGCCGCTCACCGAAATGCCGACCCTATCGCCGCTGTCGAAGCGGTTGAACCGGAAGCCGTCCGTGCCGTCGAGGAGCGAGACGTCGATGGCGCCGCCCGAGCCGCTGAAGTCGGTCTTGCCGAACACCACATAGCTCTGGCCGGCGTTGGAGTAGACGCCGACGTCGGTTTCATCCGCCCCGACCATGAAATCATCGATGCCGTCACCGTTCACGTCGCCGGCGCCGCGCACCCATTCACCGAAGCCGGATGTGTCGCCGGCGCCGTCGATCTGGAAGCCGTTCGTTCCGTCGAGCGTCGTCGGGTCGAAAGTCGCCGAGAACCCGCCCGCCTTGCCGAACACCATATATATGGCGCTGCCAGTGGCGCCCACGATGACATCGGCGAAGCCGTCGCCGTTGATGTCGCCGGCGCCGCTCACCGCCTGGGCGGACTGGCCACCGGTGTCGTCGGCGATCCGGAAGCCGTCGGTGCCGTCGAGGCCCGATAGCTGGATCGCTACCACCGGATTGACGGTGATTTCGAGGGTGGCGGTGTCGGTCAACGCCCCACCCGCGCCCGTGGCACCTTGGTCGTTCACGGTAATCACCAGCCCATCGGTGCCGGCGAAACAATGCTCGGGCGTATAGACGATGCTGTTCGCCAGCGCCGCGTTGATGTCGGCCTGCGCGCCGGTAAACGCCAGCGTCCCGTCGCTGCCGTCGGAATCGCTGAAGGTAAGGTCCGTGGTGCCGGCGCTGAACGCCAGTGCGCCGTGGCTGGCCGCCAACGTCACCGCCAGCGGGTCCGTGCCCGCGTCCACGTCGGAGACCGAGATGCCGCTGATGGTGAGCGGCGTGTCCGCGTCCGTCGCCGCCAGGTTGACGCCGATGAGGTCGGACGGCAGCGCGAACCCACTCGGATCGATACCGGTCACCTGGCTCGCCGTCGTGCCGTCGAAGCGCCACACCTCCGTCCCGTTCACACCGTCCGATGCCTGGAAGTAGAGGTCGTCCTCGAACTCGGCCAGATGGCCCGGGTTCGAGGAGCCGCTCGGGTTGATGTCCGCCGCCTGGGTCGCCGTCGTGCCGTCGAACTTCCACAGCTCGCGGCCCGCGATGGTCCCGTCGAGCGCGCTGAAGTAGAGCGCCCCGTCGAAGACATGGAGATTGGTCGGCGTCGAGCTTCCGCTGCCAGGGTTGATGTCCGCCACCTGGCTTGCCGAGAAGCCGTTGTACTTCCACAGCTCGGTACCGTCCCCGTCCGTGCCCCGGAAATAGAGATCGCCGCGGAACACGGTCAAATCACTCGGGGCCACGCCGCCGGCCCCGGGGATCGTGTCGATCACGCTCGCCGTGGTGCCGTTGAACCTCCACAGCTCGGGTCCGGTGACACCGTCGTCGGCGCGGAAATAGAGATCGCCGTCGAAGACCGTCAGGGACTCCGGGGTCGAGCTGCCGCTACCCGTGAGGATGTCCGCCTCCAGCGTCGCGCTGACCCCGTCGAAGCTCCACAGCTCGGCCCCGTTCGTCCCGTCGCTGGCGCGGTAGAAGAGCTTGCCATCGAACTCCGCGAGGTGCGTGGGATTGCTGCCGTCGCCCGCCAGGCTGTCCGTCACCTGGGTCGCCGTGGTGCCGTCGAACTTCCATAGATCGATTTCGCCGGGCGCGCCCGATGCGGTGAAGTGGAGGGCGCCGTCGAACACGGTGAGATCGCGCGGCGTCGAGGTCGAAGACCCTGGGCGGATGTCCGCCGCGAGGCTCACCGAGACGCCGTCATAGCGGAACAGCTCCCCACCGACCGAGTTGTCGAGCGCCTCAAAGTAAAGGTTGCCGTCGAACACGGCGAAATCACCGGGACCGGAGCCGAAGCTGCCCGGTCTGATATCCGCCACGAGGCTCGTCGTGGCGCCGTCGAAACGCCAAAGCTCCTGTCCGTTCACCCCGTCGTTCGCGCGGAAGAAGAGGCCCTTCGTCTCCGGCAAGGCGATTACCGGCGCGTCGTTGATCGGGTTGACCGTGACATTCACGGTCGCGCTGTCGGTCGCCCCGTTCACGTCCTCGACCGTGTAGGTGAAGCTGTCGGTGCCATTGAAGTCGGCGTCGGGCGTATAGACCAGCTCGCCGCCCACCTCCTGGACCGCGCCATTCGTGCCCTGCCCGAAGGAGGCGACCGACAGGCTCGCCGTCTCACCCGAATCGACGTCCGTGTCGTTCGCGAGCACGTCGATGGAGGTCGAGCCGTCCTCGGCCAGCGTGGCCGCGTCACCGTTCGCCACGGGCGCGTCGTTCAGCCCGGCAACGGTAATGCTGACAGAGGCGTTATCGAAGCCTCCGTTGCCGTCTGTAATGGTATAGGAAAACGTATCTTCCAGGGTTTCGCCCGCCGCCAGCGCCTGGATGGTGTTCGATGCCGTCGGATCGTAATCGATGGAGCCATCGAAGACATTGAAGGTGAGTTGGGCGCCATTCTGACTTGTCCCGACCACCGAGGAGATCACCGGGCTGTCGCCGTCGACATCGGTATCGTTGGAAAGCAGGAAAGCGCCGTCGATATTGAGCACCGAGTCTTCATCCGCCGGCGGCAACACGGGATCGCGGCCGCCGCTTTCCACGACGAAAAACAGCAACTCGGTGCCATCGAGATCGACCCACGTGCCGTCCGCGACATTCATGGCGACGAAATCCTGGCCGCCGGAATCGTCGGGCTGCCCGGCCGCCCAATTGTCGTAATCAAATGCCGAACCGTCCTGCCACTGGAAATCGCCTTCGACGGCGTCATCGGAGAGGCCGATCCAGACCTGCGAGCCAAACCCACCGCCGCTTAGCTGCGCCAGGATCGCGGCGTTTTCCGCCGCCGAATGGATCGTCGCCAGGGTGGAGCCGGGGCCAAAGAAGAGCTCGGCCTCGACCGTGGCATCCTGCCAGTTTAGCGCACTAGCCTGTGTTAAAACGTATTCGGGCGCCGTGACGCCGAACGGGATCACGTCATTATTGGCGATCGGGGCATCGTTCACCGCCTGGACCGTGATATCGAGCGAGGCGGTGGCCGACAGCGGGCCGCCCAGGCCGGTGGCGCCCTGGTCGTTCACGGTAATGGTCAGCGCGTCGGTGCCGTTGAAGTTCTGGATGCCCTGGTACTGGATGCTGTTGGCCAGGGCCGCGTTGAGCGCCGCCTGGGAGCCCTCGAAGGTCAGCGTCCCGTCGCCGCCAAAGCCGTCCGTGACGGTGAGCCCCGTTATATCCGTGAGCGCCAGCGTGCCGCTGCCGACCGCCAGGGTGACCTCGAGCGGGTCGCTGCCCGCGTCGAGGTCGAACACCGAGAGGCCGCTGAGGATCAGGAGGGTGTCCTCGCCCGTGACCGCGCCCAGGTCTACGACCTCGGAGCCGAACGGGAACGAGGACGGGAAGCCGGGCCTGATGTCCGCCACTAGGCTCGCCGTCGTGCCGCCGGGCCCGCCGATGATGCGGGCCGCGATGCCCGACGCACTGGCGTCTCCCGCCGCCGAATCGAAGGTCGTCCAAGCGGCGGCAAAACCGCCGCCCGTCAATCCCGCGACAGCCGGCAAGAACTGGGAGCCGACGGTATTCTGATTGACCAGAAACTCGCCACCGACAGGCGCGCCCGCGGCGTCGAACTCCCGCGCGGCAATGCCCTCGGACGGGTCGCCGGTCGCCGCGTCGCCCGACTGCCAGGAGACGACGAAGCCGCCGTTGGCGAGCGCCGTCACTTGTGCTCCCTGCTGGGTGGCCGCGTTGTTGGTGTCGATATCGAACTCGGTGCCGACGGGGGCGCCGAATGCGTCGAACAGCTGGCCCCTGATTTCCGCGCCGGCCGCGCCGGACGCCTGCCAGGTGACCACGAAGCCGCCGCCCGGGAGCGCCGCGACAGAGGCCCGTGCCTGCTCTCCGACCGTATCGGTATTGACCAGGAATTCCGGGCCAAGCGGCGCACCGGCTGCGTTGAACAGCCTCGCGCCGATGCCGCCGTCGGAATCCGGCGTGCCCAAGCCTGTCAGGCTCCAGACCGCGACGAAGCCGCCGCCGTCCAGGCCGGCGACCGCGTCCAGAATCTGGTTCCCGTCCGTGATGCTGTTGACCACGAAGGCGCCACCGGTGGGTGCGCCGGTCGCATCGAAGAGCTGCGCCTTGGCCGCGCCGAAGTCGCCGTCCACGGCGATTTCCGCCGTCGACCAGCCGACCACGAAGCCACCGCCGGTGAGTGACGCGACCGCCGGTTCGAAAAATGGGCCGCCGCCAAACAATTCGGTCTCGATCTGGAATTCCGAAGCCGGCGCCGTACCGAATGCATCGAACACCCGGCCCTCGATGCCGGGCGCTTCGCCGGGCGCGGTTGCGATCTGGTTCCACGTCACCGCGAAGCCGCCGCCGGCCAGCCCCGTTACCGAAGGCTGCGATTGTGCCTGGATCGTCTCGCTATTGACCTGGAATTCGCCGCCCACCGCGTTGCCGGCCGCGTCGTAACGCTGCCCTTGGATGTTGGGCAGGTGCTCGATCACTTCGGGCCCCGGCACCGCGGCGGGCACGGTCGCCGGGTCCTTCGATACCCAGACCACCACGAAGCCGCCGTCCGCAAGCGAAGCGATCGAGGGGTTGAGCTGCTCATCCGTCGTCAGCGTGTTGACGAGGAGCTCGTTCGAATCAGAGCTCGCCACCGTGCCGTCGAGGCGCCACAGCTCGTCGCCGTTCACCCCGTCGTTCGCGGTGAAATACAGGTCTCCGCCGAAGACCATGAGGTCGAACGGGGCGGAGAAACCGGCACCCACGTTGATGTCCGCGACCTGGCTCGCCGTGGTGCCGTCGAACTTCCACAGCTCCGCGCCGTCCACGCCGTCGTCGGCGCTGAAGTAGAGGTTCCCCTCGAAGACCGTGAGACTGCTCGGGCTAGAGCCGAGGAACGGGTTTGGGTTGATATCCGCCGCTTGGCTTGCGAGGCCGGTGACGCCGTCCAGTTTCCACAGCTCCGCGCCGTCCGCGCCGTCGTTGGCGCTGAAGTAGAGGTCGCCGTCGAAGACCGTGAGTTCGGTCGGGTCGGAGCCGAAGAACGGGTCGGTGTTGATGTCCGCGACTTGGCTCGTGAGGCCAGTGAGGCCGTCCAGTTTCCACAGTTCCGGTCCATCGACGCCGTCGTTGGCGTTGAAGTAGAGATCGTTGTTGAATACGGTGAGCTCGGACGGGAACGAGAAGCCGGGCCCCGCGTTGACGTCCGCGACCTGGCTTGCGAGGCCGCTGACCCCGTCCAGTTTCCATAGCTCCGCGCCGTCCACGCCGTTGTCGGCGCTGAAGTAGAGATCTCCGCCGAAGACTGTGAGATTGTCCGGGAAGGAACCGAAGAACGGGTTGATGTCCGCGACCTCGCTTGCGAGGCCGGTGACGCCGTCCAGCTTCCAAAGCTCCGCGCCGTTCACGCCGCCGTCGGCGCTGAAGTAGAGGTCCCCGTTGAAGACGGTGAGGTCGGTCGGGAAGGAGCCGAACGACGGGTTGATGTCCGCTGCCAGACTCGCGCCGCCGCTGTCGTAGCTCCACAGCTCGGTGCCGTTCACGCCGTCATTGGCGGCGAAGAACAGCTTGCCCTGGAAGTTCACCAGGTGATCCGGGAACGATGTCCCGCCGCCGGGGTTGATGTCGGCGGCGAGACTCGCGTTGGCGCCGTCGAAGCGCCACAGCTCGGTGCCCGACACCCCGTCGGCGGCGGCGAAGTAGAGGGCCGACGTGTCCGGCAGGGTGATCTCGGGCGCGTCGTTGACGGCGTTGACGGTGAAGGTCACGGTCGCCGTGGCGCTGCCGCCGTTGCCGTCCTCGATGGTGTAGACGAAGTTGGCGGTGCCGTTGAAGTCCTGATCTGGCGTGAACAGGACGTCGTCGTTCACATCCAGTGCCACGCTTCCGTTCAACGCGCCGCCGACGGCCGTGATGGTGAGCACGTCGGACGCATCGGGGTCGGAATCGTTGGCCAGCAGGTCCGCGGCCAGAATCACCGTCGGCGTATCCTCGTCGACCGCGCCGACGCTGGTGCCGCTGTCGCCATCGAGATCGCCGAGGGCGACGCCGTAGCTGTTCAGCCCGGTGCCGACCGTCTGGCCCTCGCGGAACTGCAGGTTGCCGCCGCCGTCGAGCCCATCGTTGATGAAGACGAAGTTGTAGGCCGACCCCACCACATAGGCATCGAGGTCGCCGTCGCCGTCCAGGTCCGCCAGATCCACGTCGTTGCTGTCGTATTGGGCGCCGCCGACCAGCGCCAGACCGCTGTCGCTGAAGTTTCCCGCGCCGTCGTTGAGCCAGATCCGGTCCGCTACGTTTTTGTTGGTGACGTAGGCGTCGATGTCGCCGTCGCCGTCCAGGTCGCCGAGCGCCACGGCGGTCGAACCGGAGTCGCCCCCCAGGACCGCCAGCGGGTCGGCCAGGTCCTGGCCGCTGTCGGCGAAGTCGCCCTGGGTGCCGCCCTGGATCCCACCCTGGTTGAGCCAGACCTTGTTGTAGCCGGGGTCCGCCAGGGAGGCGTCGTTGGTCACGAAGGCATCGAGGTCACCGTCGCCGTCGAGGTCGGCCAGAGCCACGTCGGTGCTGCTGCTATTGCCCAGGGTCTGGCCGCTGTCGGTGAAGAAGAGAAAGCCCTGGTTGAGCCAAACCTGGTTGGGGCCACCGAGGTAGTTGGCGGTGAAGGCGTCGAGATCGCCATCGCCGTCGAGGTCGCCGAGCGCCACGCCACGCGACCGCGCATAGCCGAACGGGGCGCCACCGTACGTGAAAGTGCCGCCGCCGACGTTCATCAGCACCTGGTTTCCCGCGAAACCAACCGCATAGTCGACGGCAATAAAGGCGTCGAGGTCATTGTCGCCGTCGAGGTCGGCCAGCTTGACATCGTAAGCGCCAACGATGTTCGGCATACCGACGTCGGAGAAGTTCCCCGCGCCGTCGTTGATCCACAGGGTCAGCGGCGTAAAGAGGGAACTGGAATTGGCAACCATGGCGTCGAGGTCGCCATCGCCGTCCACATCGCCCAGGTCGACGGCGACACTGGGCTCGGCGGCGCCCACGCTCAGGCCGCTATCGACGAATTCGGGGTCGCCGCTCCCGTCCGGCCCGATGTTTAGCCAGACCGAATTGGGACCGCCACTGTTGGCGACGAAGGCGTCGAGGTCGCTGGCCAGCGCACTCGGGCCGGTCAAGGCGTCATCCACCGCGGTCGGCGCGTCGTTCTCGCCCGTGATGGTGATGGTCGCGCTCTGGGTCACCGAGCCGCCGTTGCCGTCGGCCACGGCGTAGCTGTAGGTGATGACCTCGCTCTCGCCGAACGCAAGCGCGTTATAGGCAGTGGGGTCCACCGAAAGGCTGTTGCCGTCAACAGAGACCGTCACACCCGAGGCATCGCCCCCGGTGAGGGTCAGGCCCGAAACGTCGAGGGTATCCGAGGCATCAGGGTCCGTGGCGCCGGCCAGAAAATCGACAGCGAACACCGCGTCGTCCTCGCTCGCACCGCCCACAATCGCCGCGCCCACCGACGGCCCGTCGTTCTCGCCATCGATGGTGATGAACGCGCTCTGGGTCACCGAGCCGCCGTTGCCGTCGGTCACCTCGTAGCTGTAGGCGATGACCTCGCTCTCGCCCACCGCCAGCGCGTTGTAGGCCGACGGGTCGACCGAAAGGCTGTTGCCGTCGACGGAAACCGTCACACCCGAATCATCGCCGCCCTCCAGGCCCAGGCCGGAAACGTTGAGGGTATCCGAGGCATCGGGGTCCGTGGCCGTGGCCAGAAGATCGACCGCGAACACCGGGTCGTCCTCGCTCGCACCGCCCTCAACCCCCGTCCCCACCGTCGGCGCGTCGTTCACGTCGTTGACCGCCAGGATCAGCGGCGCCGAGCCCTCGACCCCGACGCCAAGCGCCGGGTCGTCCACATCCACCGCGACGTCCAGCTGGGACTGGGCCTCGAAGTCCAGAGCCACACCGGCCTTGAGGAACAGCTCGCTCCCGACGATGGAGAACAGGGCCGCATCGGCCCCCGAAAGGCTCAGGCTTTCCGTCCCCAGGGCGTCGTCGCTCACCACGATATCGGCCACCTTGGTCGGCAAGACCGTGTCGCTGTTCTCGTCGAGCGAGGCCAGCACATTGGCGAGGGCAACCGTCGGCGCCTCGTTCACGTCGTTGACCGCCAGGCTCAGCGGCGCCGAGTCCTCGACCCCGACGCCAAGGGCCGGGTCGTCCACATCCACCGCGACGTCCAGCTGGGACTGGGCCTCGAAGTCCAGAGCCACACCGGCATTGAGGAACAGCTCACTCCCGACGATGGAGAACAGGGCCGCGTCGGCACCCGAAAGGCTCAGGCTCTCCGTCCCCAGGGCGTCGTCGCTCACCACGATGTCGGCGACCTTGGTCGGCGAGGCCGTGTCGCTGTTCTCATCGAGCGAGGCCAGCACATTGGCGAGGGCAACCGTCGGCGCCTCGTTCACGTTGTTGACCGCGACCGACAGCCCCGCCGTGGCGTCCGGCGCCGCGCCGACGGTCGCGTCGTCGACCTCCACCGTCACGTCGAGGCTCGGGTTGGTCTCGAAATCCAGCCCCGTCCCCGCCTTCAGGCGCAGCTCGCTACCGACGATCTCGAACAACCCCGCATCCGCACCGGACAGCGACAGATCATTGATCCCGAGCGCGTCGTCGCTGACCACGATGTCCGCGACCTTGAGCGCCAGGCTCGTATCCGCATCCTCGGCGAGGTTGACCAGCGCCGGCACCAGCGCAACCGAAGGCGCCTCGTTGAGATCGTTCACGGTCAGCGCAAAGCCCTGCACGGTCTGCAGCAGCCCCGCGTCCGTCGCCGTCACCGTCACCACAACGCCGTCGTCCGTCTCATGGTCCAGGCTCTCACCCGCCTTGAGCTTGAGCTGGCCGCCGACGACTTCGAACCGCGCGTCGTCCACCGTCAGGGTGTGGCTGTCGCCGGCGTCCGGGTCCGACACCGCCAGGGTGCCGATCGCGGCACCGGCCAGGTTCTCGTCCACGCTCGCGTTGTCCAGCGCGATCCCCGTCGGCGCCTCGTTGAGGTCGTTCACGGTCAGGGTGAAGCCCTGCGCGGTCTGCAGCAGCCCCGCGTCCGTCGCCGTCACCGTCACCACAACGCCGTCGTCCGTCTCGTGGTCCAGGCTCTCGCCCGCCTTGAGCTTGAGCTGGCCGCCAACGACCTCGAACCGCGCGTCGTCGACCGTCAGGGTGTGGCTGTCGCCGGCGTCCGGGTCCGACACCGCCAGGGTGCCGATCGCAGCACCGGCCAGGTTCTCGTCCACGCTCGCGTTGTCCAGCGCGATCCCCGTCGGCGCCTCGTTCACGTCGCCCACGCCGATGACGAACACCTCGTCGTAGCTGTTGCCGCCGCCGTCCGTCACCCGAACCGTCACCGAGTGGCTGCCCGAGGCCTCGAAGTCGAGCCCGGCCGCCAGTTGCAGCTCGTCGCCCGCGATGACGAACTTGCCGTCCGGGTCGGCGAGGATGCTGAACGACGCCGTGTCGCCGGGATCCGGATCAGTCGCCGACAAGAGGCCCACGACCGTGCCGATGGCGGCGTCCTCATCCAGTGTTCCATCGCCGCTAAGCGCGATATCCGTTGGGGCCGAGTTTGGGCCGCCATCGACTATGACGATCTCCAACGCCTCCCAGTTCCGCGCGTCGAGGTCGAAGGCGCTGAACTCGAACACCGGGCCATTCGATGTGGTGGGGTCGCTGTACACAGCCAGGAAGTCCTGGAACGCCGCGATGTCCGCCTGAACCGCGGCGTTCGCGAACTCGCTGGACGACAGCACCAGCCGCAGGGTGTCGAAACCTTTCCCTCCGTCGTAATGGTCGCTGGCTCCCGCGTTCTCGCTCAGTACGTAATTGCCGGTGTCGTCGCCCTGCTGGCCGAACACCCAGTCGCTGCCCGCGCCGCCATCCAGATAGTCGTTGAATGTCAGGCCGTCGCCAGTCCCAGCTCCCGTGCCCGGGGCGCTCGCGCTGCCCGAGCCATGACTGCCATGGCTGGAGGCCGAGCCGCCGCCCGAGCCATCGCTGCCGTGCCCGGATGCCGAGCCGTGACTGCCATGCCCGAATGCCGAGCCGCTGCCCGAGCCGTCGCTGCCGTGCCCGGATGCCGAGCCGTGACTGCCATGCCCGGAGGCCGAGCCGCCGCCCGAGCCATCGCTGCCGTGCCCGGATGCCGAGCCGTGACTGCCATGCCCGGAGGCCGAGCCGCCGCCCGAGCCATCGCTGCCGTGCCCGGATGCCGAGCCGTGACTGCCATGCCCGGAGGCCGAGCCGCCGCCCGAGCCATCGCTGCCGTGCCCGGATGCCGAGCCGTGACTGCCATGCCCGGAGGCCGAGCCGCCGCCCGAGCCGTGACCGCCGCGACCCGATCCCCTGCCGGAGCCCATGCCGCGCCGGATATCACCGAACAGGATGTCGTCGCCGTCACCGCCGAGGACCGTGTCGTCGCCCTGGCCGCCGGCCAACAGGTCGTCGCCGTCCCCGCCATCGATCACGTCGTTGCCGTGAAAGCCGTCGATGCGGTCGTCGCCGTCCCCGCCAATCAGGCTATCGTCTCCGTGATGGCCCCAAATGCGATCGTCGCCGTCGCCACCGTCGATTCGGTCGTTGCCGTGGTGGCCGAAGAGGGAATCGTCGCCCAGACCCCCGTCGATCAGGTCGTCGCCAAGGTGTCCATGCACCCAGTCGTCGCCGTCGCCCGCAAATATGGTGTCATTGCCCTGACGGCCGAAAATCCGGTCGTCGCCGTCGCCGCCATCGATCAGGTCGTCGCCCTTGCCGCCATCCAGCTTGTCGTCGCCACCCGACCCGAGGATCGTATCGTCCCCGTCCTTGCCCTTGATCTTGTCATTACCCAGTGTGCCCTCGAGAAGGTCGTCGCCCGACGTCCCCTCGATGACGCCATGGCCGCCACCCGAGCCGCCGCCCGAGCCCGCCGCCGGCGCCACACCAGAGCCGCCACCCGAACCGGAGCCACCCTTCTTGCTCTTCTTACCCTTCGCCATGACTCGGCCTCCTCAATCTATACGCACACGTTCGGATGACGGCCGGGACGGCACTGGCCGCGCGCCGCTCGCGGGCGCACTCCGTGAATCGCATGAACGACCCACGCAAGCGCGCGCCTAAAACAGATCCCGGTTGGAATTCATACGAGGTGTTGGACACGACCCGCGGCCGCAACGGCCGGCGATCGGGGCTCATTACACGCTCTGCCGGCACGCGCCTTCCGGCGTCAACCACAGAACGGATGGTCCGCCCCGATCCCGATACGGTCCTCGCTTCCCGCTATCCCAACCGCCAACGCACGCGCGCCCAGAACGCGCGTCCACCGCTAATCGGGAAGATCGGGACAACAAATGGCCCCTCTCCCGGCCGTGACCGGTGAGAGGACAGCGCGGACCAGATCCGCGCCCAACGCTTCCCTTGTCATACTGCCGCCCTTGGTGGGCAGTCTTGATATGAGCATATCGTACAGCAAGCTCGGCCGATGAACAGAAATATTTCCCCATCGCATATCACGGCGCAAAGACAGTCGGTTATCCCCAGTGTGGCCGCCGCGGCCCGGGGCACAAGCCGCTCGGCGCGAAATCAGCTCGGCACCTGGCCGGCAATTGCTCCGCCGGCGCCAAACGGCCGTCAGCGACATCTCGCCTATCGACCAAGAACGGAACCGGCAACCCTCGTTCGAACACTCCAGTGTGGTCTATTCCCCGACGTACCTATCCAGCGCCCTCCCGACCCGCTCGAAAAGGCCGGGCCAGTCCCCGGGCCGCTCCTGGCGGAAGAGGCGCGCGGTCGGGTACCAGGGGCTGTCCTCCCGGTCCCGCAGCCAGCGCCAGTCGGCCGCGAAGGGCAGCAGGATCCAGACCGGCCGGGCGAGGGCGCCGGCGAGATGGGCGACGGACGTACAAACCGTGATGACGAGGTCGAGCGAGTCGATCAAGCGCGCGGTGTCGGCGAAGTCGCCCATATGGGGATCGAGGTCGCGGATGAGCGCGCCGGCGCCGGAGTCCACCAACTCCCTGATCCTCGCTCCCTTCTGCAGGCTGTAGAGGGCCACGTCGGGGCGCTCGGCGAGCTCGAGGAACTGGACGAGGGGGAGCGATCGGTTGCGATCATTCTTTTGGGTCGGGCTGCCGCCCCAGACAATTCCGACCCGGGCCTTGATGCCGGGTGCTGACTCGATCCGCGGGCCCGGGCCGGCGGGTGCGGTCAGGTAGGGCACGGTGGCCGGCAAGGTATCGAGCCGCGTGCCGAAGAGCCACGGCAGGCTCCCGAGCGGCGCCTGGACATCGTACGGCGGCAAGTCGTCGCCCTTGAGCGCGATCTCAGCGACGCCCGGGAGGTTTTGCAACAGCGCCCGCATCTCGGCCTTGCATTCGAGCACCACGCGCCCGCCGCGGGCGGCCACCATGGGCACGAAACGCGCGAACTGTATGGTGTCGCCATAGCCCTGCTCGGTATAGAGGAGGATGGTGCGGCCATCGAGTGCGGCGCCGTCCCACATCGGTTGCTCGAAGCCGCGCGGTGCCGCCTCGCCGAGCCCCCAGCGCACCTCGTAGCCCGCGAACCCACGCTCGAAGTCGCCCGCGAGGAGCCGGGCATAGGTCCGGTCCCAGAGGGTGTCCACATGGTCGGGACGCAGGGCGAGCGCCCGGTCGAAGCAGTCGATCGCCTCGTCGAGCTCGCCCAGGTCGCGCAGGACGAGACCCAGGTTGCGCCACGGGTCGGACGCCTCGGGCCGCAGCTCGACCGAGCGCCTGATGCTGGCCGCGGCCTCCTCCAGGCGGCCGAGGGTGCGCAGGACGTTGCCCATGTTCGAATGGAGGCCCGGGTCCTCGGGCTTGAGCGCCCGCGCCCGGCGGTAGCTGGCGAGCGCCGCATGGGGCTTGCCCTGGGCGCGCAGGGCGACGCCCAGGTTGTTGTAGGCGCGGGAATCGAGGGGCTGAAGCGCGAGCGCCCGGGCATAGCTGGCGACCGCCTCGCCAAGGTGCCCGGCCGCCTGATGCGATGCCGCCTCCTGAAACAGGCGCTCGGCTTCGACGAGGCGCGCCTTCGGCGCGTCCGCGTCGCCTTTGCCAGATTTGCGTTTCCTTGCTTCCGCCATGGTGCGCGCGCGCTCCACTCCTCGTCCCGCCGCCATTCTCCTTGGCCGGGCGCGGCCTGGCAACGGTGCGCTGACGTCGGCCGCTCGGGTCGCCACCGCGCCGGCCAGGGCCAATCCAACGGATTAGCACGCTTTCATATTCCTCTCCTGCTATCGTCCAGCCGTTCGTCCGACGGCGCCAGGGTTCATCATACGGTGCAACGCGACCTGAGACATTCCCCGGCCCTCGCGCCGGCTCCCGCGGAGGCCCTGGGGGGCCGATGACGGGCGCCGCGATCGAGGCCGCGGAGGCATCGGCGATCACGCGCGCCGGCGCCCTCCTCCGCCGGGGGGCGTTGGTGGCGATCCCGACGGAGACGGTCTACGGCCTCGCCGGTGACGCCACCAGCGACCGCGCCGTGGCGGCGATCTTCGCGGCCAAGGGCCGGCCCCGCTTCAACCCGACGATCGTCCAATTCGCCGACGCGGACGCGGCCTGGGCGCGGGTCGCGCGGGACGGCAGGGCCGCCCGCCTGGCCGCCGCCTTCTGGCCCGGCGCCCTGACCCTGGTGCTGCCGCGCCGGGCGGATTGCGACATTTCGCTCCTGGCCAGCGCGGGGCGGGAGAGCCTTGGCGTCCGGGTCTCCGGTCACCCGGTGGCGCGGGCGGTGATCGAGGCCGCGGGGTGCCCCCTCGCCGTGCCCAGCGCCAATCCGGCGGGTGGCGTGAGCCCGACCACGGCGGCGCATGTCGCCCGCGCCTTGGGCGGCCGTGTCGCGCTGATCCTCGACGGCGGGCCGTGCCGGATCGGTGTCGAATCGACTGTCCTCGATCTCTGTGCGGCGCGCGCGACCCTGCTGCGCCCGGGCGGGCTCGACCGCACGGCCATCGAGGCCGTGATCGGCCCCTTGGCCATGCCCGGCGAGACGACGGCGGCGCCCATCGCCACGGTGCTGCCGCTACGGCTCAATGTCGCGGGGGCGCGGCCTGGCGAGGCCCTGTTGGCCTTCGGCCGCCGCGTGCCGGACGGCTTCGCCCAAGTACGGAACCTGAGTGCGAGCGGGGATACCACCGAGGCCGCGGCCAACCTCTTCGCCATGCTGCGAGAGCTCGACCGGCCCGAGCACACCGCCATCGCCGTAATGCCCATCCCCGAGGAGGGGCTGGGCCAGGCTATCAACGACCGCCTGCGCCGCGCCAGCGGCGCGCCGTAGGGGTCGGCACATACGCTTGCCGCGCACGGGTGGGCGCCCTACGGTGCCGGCTCGACCGCCGGGGAGGGGGAGCCGTCCATGCCGCCGTTCGCGAGGAGCGAGTACGAGGCCCGCGTCGCCAGGGTGAAGGCGCGCATGGGGGCGGCGGGGATCGAGGTGTTGTTGTGCTCGAGCCCCGGCAACATGAACTGGCTCACGGGCTACGACGGCTGGTCCTTCTACGTTCACCAGTTCGTGGCCGTTGCTCTCGACGCCGAGGAGCCCATGTGGCTCGGCCGCGGCATCGACCTCGCGGGTGCCCGCCATACGGTCTGGCTCTCGGGCGACAACATTCGCGGCTATGGCGACGAGCACCTGCAGGCGCGCGATAACCACCCGGTCAAGTTCGTGGCCGGGGTGTTCGCCGAGAGGGGCTGGGACGCGCGGCGCATCGGCGTCGAGATGGACGATTTCTACTTCACAGGCTTGGCGCTCGACGAGTTGCGCAAGGCGCTCCCGGACGCGCGCATCATCGATGCCGACTTCCTCGTCGATTGGGCGCGCATCGTGAAATCGCCGGCCGAGATCGCCTATATGCGCGAGGCCAGCCGTATCGTCCAGGCTGTCACGCAGGTTGCTATCGAGACAATCGCGCCCGGCGTGCGCCAGTGCGACGCGGTGGCCAAGGTCTACGAGGCGCAGATCAGCGGCACGCCTGAGTTCGGCGGCACTACACGGCCGCCGCCCCCTCGATGCCGGCGGGCGCGGCCGCGGCGGCCCCGCACCTCACCTGGACCGAGGCGCCGTACGAGGCCGGCCAGGCCGTCAACATGGAGCTCGGCGGCTGCCGCCACCGCTACCACAGCGCCATGTGCCGTACGGTGCAGCTCGGGACGCCGCCACAGAAGCTCGTGGACCTGGCCACACTCGTGGTCGAGGGGTTCCACGTGGCGCTCGAAGCCATTCGGCCCGGTGCCGAGTGCCAGGCGGTGGAGGCCGCCTGGCGCCGGGTGATCGCGCGCGCGGGCCTTGAGAAGCCCACACGCATGGGCTATTCGATCGGCCTCAACTACCCGCCCGACTGGGGCGAGCGCACGGCCAGCATGCGCCCCGGCGACACCACGGTGCTCGCACCCGGCATGACCTTCCACCTCATCCCCGCCATGTGGTTCGACGACTGGGGCTTCATCCTCAGCGAGACCGTGCTCGTGACGGAAGCGGGCTCGGAATCCCTCAACGACTTCCCGCGCCAGCTCTTCGTCAAGGACTAAGTCCGCGGCGCGCCGGCCCCATGGGCCGGGTTCGGCCCCTCATACGATCGGTCTTAAGAAAGACCGATCGTATGTTCCCTCAAACGCCAGGCGGCCGCGTCCGCGGCCCTGGCTTCTCATATCGCTCAAGCGCCGCTAAGGCACTTCTATCTCGCTCAAGCGCCGCTAAGGCTGGCCTCGAATAAGCTCGGGCGCCCACGCGGCGCTTGCCAGACGGTGATGAGCCAAGCTCATCGCCGTCTGGTATCAGTCCAGCGCTTCGAGGATGCGCGCATAGTCCGCCGCGCCAAAGGCGCGCATGGTCTGGGTGCGCACGGAGCCGAGCCCACCGATGCGCAGGAGGAGCCGCGCCATGGCGATGTCGTCCGGCATCTCGAAGACGACCACGAAGTCGCATTCGCCCATGGTCAGGTAGGTGGCCTCGATGCGGCCACCCGCTTCGGCGACCCATTCGCCCACCCGCGCCATGCGCGTCGGCGAATCCTCGATCCGGCCGACGCCCGCCTCGGTCAGGTTCACGAGCACGATGTAAGTGTTCATGATCCCGCTTCCCGATACTGCGACCGCTCGCTCCCTCGCCGCCCAGCGCCGCGGCTCAGGCGAGTCCGGCGAGGATCTCGCCGTACTCGGCCTCGCCGAAGGCCCGCATGCAGGTGGTGCGCACCGCCCCCAGGCGCCCGACTTCGATGAGCAGCCGCGCCATGGTGAGGTCATCCGGAATCTCGAAGACGACCACGAAATCGTGGGCGCCCATGGTCATGTAGTAGTCCTTGATGCGCCCGCCGGCGTCTTCGATGGCCTTGCGCACGATCACGACCCGCTCACCCGATTCAGTGATCGTGTCGAGGCCCTTCTTGGTCATGTCGAGCAGCACGACGTATGTGTTCATGGCTTCCTCCTCTCGCGCGTCGCCCGACGGCGGCTCAGCTCAGGCCCTCCAGAATCTTGGCGTAGTCCTCGGCACCAAAGGCACGCATGGTCGTGGTCCGCGCCGCGCCCAGCCGGCCGATGGTGAGGAGCAGCTTCGCCATCTCGATATCGTCGGGAACTTCGAAGATGACCACGAAGTCGTAGCCGCCCATGGTCAGATAGAAGTCCTTGATGCGCCCGCCGATGCCGTCGAGGTGCTTGCTCACGGTGGCCATGCGCTCCGTCCCCTCGGTGATCGTGGCGACGCCCTTCTCGGTCAGGTTCAGGAGCACGACGTAGGTGTTCATGGCTTGCCTCCTCCCGCGGGTTTAGCCGGCGCGCGCCGGCATCCCCCGATGATACCACCCACGCGAAATCAATTCACCATGTGGCGGCCGCGCGCTAGTGTGCATGTATGGGCGGCGAAGAGACCGAAGGCGGCGGCGATGCGCCGCGCATGATCCAGGCACTGAGGCGCGAGCATGCGAACCTCACGCGCCTCCTCGACCTGCTCGAGCGCGAGATCGACCTCTTCGACCGCGCCGGCAAGCCCGATTACGAGATCGTCGAGGCCATCCTCGCCTACTGCCTGGACTATCCCGACGAGTGCCACCACCCAAAGGAGGACGCCGTCCTCGCGAAGCTGCGCGCGCGCGACGCGGACGCGGCAGCGGCGGTGGGCGACCTCGAGGGCGAGCACCGGGAGCTCGCGGCGCTCACCCGTCAGCTCGCGGACTCGGTCGACCGGGTCCTCATGGAGGCGGAGATGCCGCGGGACTGGCTGACCGGGGCCGGTCGCCGGTTCGTGATCGCCTATCGCCGCCACATGGAACGCGAGGAGGCGACGTTCTTCCCGGCGGCGGCTCGCGCGCTTGCACCCCAGGACTGGGCCGAGATCGCGGAGCGGATGGCCGACCCCGAGGATCCCTTGTTCGGCATCAAGACCGAGAAGCGGTTCGAGGCGTTGCGCCGGGACATCCAATCCCTGGCCTCCAGGCAGGCAGACGGTTGAAGCGCAACGCCGGCGCGCGGCGGTCATGCGCAAGACCGGTCTCCTGACCGCGGTGCTGCTGACCGCGTCGGCGGCGCTGCTCGCCGTGACCGCGGCCCGGGCCCAGTCCCCGGGAGCCGGTATCGACCTGGCCCCAGAGGCGATTGCCGTCGCGCCATGTGGCGCCCTCTCGACCGGGTTCGAGATCGATGCCGAAGACGCGCGGGCCGCCGCCGCCAAGGCGCTCACGGCCGGATATATGCTCGGATACGTGCTCGGATACCTTCACGGCACGCTCGAGCGGGACGATTCGCAAGAGCCGCTGCGGGAGGACGAATACCTCGCCTTCGGCGGCGCCTACACGGCGGCCTGCGCCGCCGATCCCGGAATCAGCATCCTCGAGGCCGCGCGCCGCGCCGCCGGGGCGTTGCGCCAATAGGGCATGCGCCACTCCCGTCCGCGCGGCTCAGCCGCCGGGTGGCTCGATCTCGTCCGGCGGGCCCACGAAGCGGCGCGCCGCCATACCGATGGTCGAGCCCTGGATCACGACCGAGAAGACGACCACGACGTAGGTCACGGTCAGAATCTCCTCGCGCAGCTCCCCCGCCGGCAGGGAGAGGGCGAGGGCAACCGAAATACCGCCGCGCAAGCCCCCCCAGACCAGCACCGGAAAGGCGCCGCGCGTGAAGGGGGAGAAGCGGCTCAGGACGGCCATGGGAAGGCCGACCGAGACGGCGCGCGCGAAGAGCACGATGGCGATTGCCGCCGCCCCGGCCGTGAGATAGGCGGTATTTGCGGCGACGGCCACGACCTCGAGCCCGATCAACAGGAACAGGATGGAGTTCAGAATCTCGTCGATCAGCGACCAGAACTGGGTCACGTGCTCGCGTGTCCGCTCGCTCATGGCGTGGGCCATGCCGTGGTTGCCGATCAGCAGCCCGGCCATGGCCATGGCCACCGGGCCGCTCACCCCCAGGGTGTGGGCGAAGGCGTAGCCGCCCATGACGATGGCAAGGGTTATCAGGACTTCGAGGTTGTGCTCGTCGATGCCCTTCATGGCCACGTAGCCGGCACCGCCGAGGGCGAGGCCAAAGAGGGCGCCCCCCACGGCCTCGATGAGGAACATCTCGCCGGCGGCCAGGGGCGAGAAGGCCTCCGCCCCCGTCGCGGCGGCGAGCACGATCGAGAACACCACGACGCCGACGCCATCGTTGAACAGGCTTTCGCCCGCGACCTTGGCCTCGAGCGAGGGGGGTACGTTCGCGGTCTTGAGGATGCCCATGACCGCCACCGGGTCGGTGGGGCTGATGAGGGCGCCCAACACCAGGCACCAGACGAAGGGGACATCGAGGCCGAGGGCGAGGGTGAGGCCCTTGAAGAGAGCCGCGACGATGGCCATCGAGATCAACACACCGACCGTTGCCAAGATCGCCACCACCCATTTGCGCCGGAGGAGGTTGCCGAGGTCGACATGGAGCGCGCCGGCGAAGAGCAGGAAGGAGAGCATGCCGTCGAGCAGGGTCTCGCGGAAGTCGACGTCGGCGAGGAAGGCCTGGACCGTCCACCCGAGGCCGGCCGCGGGCCACAAGGTATCGAGGCCGACGAGCACCAGCGAGGCGACCGCACCCATGATCGTGAGGCCGATGGTATGAGGCAGGCGGATCAGACGGTGGTTGAGGTATCCGAAGGCCGTCGCCACGACGACCAGGATGGCGGCGACTTCGAAGGCGCTGAGCGGAGATTGGGTCATGTGGCGGGTACCGTGCCTCGGGTCCAAGCGGCGAGCGGGAAGACCACAGCATGCCCCGAACTGGTGCCGGGCCAAAGGACCGATTTCGGCATGCCGCGCGGACCCGTCGGCCCTCTCGGTCCGCCGCCGCGAGCGAAATTAAACGCCAGAGCGGCTCCGATCGAAGGGGATCCATTCTACGAGGACTGATATACACTGATATACAATGTCACTAGTGTCCGGTTAAAAATCGAATAAATTCAATTGGTTGGTTATTTGCGAAGCGTTGCATCTGTTTTCGTCTCCCGCAAGTGCTTGATGTATGGGCATTTTCTCGAAGAGGGTCACCGAGAGGATCTGTAACAAAGTGTAGAGCGAGGCGTCCAGGTCGAGGCGCTTCTTGACGATGGCGACGAGGACGTAGACCGAGACGGCAATCCAGATCTGCGTCTTCACCGCGTTCTCCGACGTGCCGTAGAACTGCTTGATCCGAAGATGCTGCTTGATCCACTTGAAGAAGAGTTCCACCTGCCAGCGGCTTTTGTAGAGCGCGCAGATGGTGGCGGCCGGAAGCGAGAAGTTGTTGGTGATGAAGACCAGCGTCTTGCCGGACTCGGGGTCCTTGAAGCGGATGCGCCGCAGAAGTTCGGGGTAATCCTGACGGGTGTAGAAGCCGTCCAGGGAGATGGTCTGGTCGCAAATGATGCCGGTCGAGCGATCCGTCGGCGCCGAATAGACGCGATGAGCATCGATGTTCGACTTGGCACGCGTGACGAAGAAGGCCCCGGCTTGGTGCAACACATAAAGGCGGGCAAAGTCGACGTAGCCACGATCCACGACGTAGATGGCTCCGGCTTCCGGCAAGAGCATATCGAGGGCATGAACGTCGTGCAGCTTGCCATCCGAGATGTGGATAAAACTCGGAATGTTGCCCCGCAGGTCGAGCAGCGTGTGCATCTTCACCGCCGCCTTGGTGGTGCGGAAGTGCGCCCACGGAAAGACCGACAGGCACAGAGCGATGGTCGTCGAGTCCAGGGCGTAGACGGTATTGGTCAGGTCCAACCCCAGTTCTTCGTCGACGTACAGCGTCCTCGCCTGGGTGATGAGCCGCTGGGCCAACGCCGCATGGATACGCCAGTCGCGCCTTTCGTTGGCATCGGCCAGCGTCGAGCGCCGGACCGGCTGGCGGAAGCCCATGTGATAGAGTTTCGATGCGTGGACCGAGAGGCAGGTCTCGATGTCGCGCAGGCTTTCCCGGTAGGTCAGCTGGGCGAAGGCCATGGACCGGTATTGCTCGGCGCAGGAAAGCGTCCGGACCCGGTGATCGCCGCCATACCGGTCGACGATCCGCGTGAAAGTAGTCCATGGCAGGAAGTCCATGAGCTGAGCGAACAGGGTCTTGCCGGTGTTCATGAGCATCTCCTCGGAGAAACTCCGAAAAGTGCTCCATCCAATTCAAATCGACACCATGCATTTTCGCTTCAAACCCCGCAGAAATCCTGGCTCTCAAAGCCAGCACCGCTCAGTTAACCGGACAGCAGTGATAAAATGTCGCTCGATGATATAAAATGTCGCTCGATCTCTCGACATTATGCGACAAACCCTGGTTATGGCCGAGGCACCCTTCTGGCGCGCCAAGCGCCTCCGAGACATGACGGCGGCGGAATGGGACTCCCTGTGCGACGGCTGCGCCAAGTGCTGCCTGGTCAAGCTCGAGGACATCGACACGGGCGCGATCGACTATACCGACGTGGCCTGCCGCCTGCTCGACCTCGGCACCTGCCGTTGCACGGACTACGCCCGCCGCCAGGACCGTGTGCTCGATTGCGTCGTGCTGCGGCCCGACACCCTCGCCGGCCTCGACTGGATGCCGCCGACTTGCGCCTACCGCCTCCTCTCCGAGGGGAAAGACCTACCCCGGTGGCACTACCTCGTGTCCGGTAGCCGCGAGACGGTGCACGAAGCCGGCATGTCGGTGCTGGGCCGGGTCGTCTCCGAGACCGGCGTCGCCGACGAGGAGCTGCCCGATCGCATCGTGGAATGGCCGCTCCGCGGTGCGGAGGATTAGGGCGGCGCTAGAGCGGTTCCGCTTCGATCGGACCCGCTCTAGCGATCGTTTCGCTCGCGGCAGCGGACCGTATGGTCCGCGCCTGCGCGGGCGCGCCGGACAACCGGCGGGCCGCCTTGCGGCCTGGAGCGATTCCAGTCGAGGTGGAAACGCTCTAGTCCTGCTCCTCGTGGTGCCCCGGCCCCTGCCCTTCGTCGTGCCCGTGCCCTTCGCCGTGGCCGATCTCCTCACCATGCGCGGCGGGCGCGCTCATGCCGCCATGCTCGTGGTGCATGAGCATCCCGATGTGCGGCGGGATGTGCGCCTCGGTCAGGCGGTGCTGCATCTCGTCGTCGTGGACGAAGGCGATGATGTGGGCCAACTCCTCGCCGGTGAACAGAATCTGCTCGCCGAGCGCCTCTTCCTGGGCCTGGATCATGGAGGGCGCCATGGCCCACATCTTGGCCGCGAACTCGAAGACGTTCATCACCGGGTCCATGGCGTGGGCGTCGAGCGGGGAAGCGTCGTGCCCGCCCACGCCGTTGACCGAGTGGCAGGTCACGCAGCCCTTCTCGATGAACAGCGACATGCCGCGCTCGGAATTCATGACCGGCATCACCAGCCTTACATCGATGGGCTTGTGGCCGGCGGCCTCCTCGGCCGTGGCCGGCGCCTCGGGCGCGGCCGCCCCATCATCGTGCTTCTCGTCCTCGTGGGCCACGCCCGGGTCAGGGGCGGAGAGGGCCAGGGCGGCCAGGAGCGAGAGGGCCGGAATCCACCACCGGACGGTCATGATCCTATCCTTTCCAAGTCGTCCGAGGTTGCTCTTATACATAGCGTAATTCCGGTGGTCACTCTCCCGGGCCTATGATTCGGGGTCGCGAGGACGCGCCCCAGTAGGCAAACCAAGGAGAGTGACCACCGGAATTACGCTATGTATTAGCGCGGGGGTCATGTGTGTGTGACCCCATGTGTGCGGCCATCATCGAGCGCTTCCACAACGCTTATGAAGCCCGCGTCCGCGAAGCGCCGAAGGGGCATGGGATGGATTACGTGTATGTCTATCTCATCTGCTCGAAGTTTATACCAACGAGCATTAATCAGAACCTATGTGCCCATTTCCTCAGACCGATGGACATGATCTTCCACGGCTGGTCGATGAGCTTGTTCCAGGCTTGGCAACAGATGGCGACGATATCGTCGTATGACTTGAAGATCCGGTTGGACAGCCAGTTGTCGCGCATGAACTGCCAAATGTTCTCCACGGGGTTCAGCTCGGGCGCCCTCGGCGGCAAGGGCAGCAGCGTGATGTTGGCCGGGACTTCGAGCTTGCCGGTGGTGTGCCATCCGGCCCGATCGAGGATGAGCACGGCGTGGGCGCCCGACGCCACCTGGGACGAGATTTCATCGAGGTGCCATTGCATGGCCTTGGTGTTGCAGCGGGGCAGGACGAGGCCCGCGCCGACGCCGCGTTGGGGACAGATGGCGCCAAAGATATAGGCCGACTTCGTACGTTGGTCCTTGGCCGCCGTGGGCCGGCTGCCGCGTCTCGCCCAGCGCCGCGTGAGCTTGGTTTTCTGGCCGACCCGGGCCTCGTCCTGCCACCAGATCTCTATGGCGGTGTCGGCTGGAAGGCCGGTGCGGATCTCTTCCAGCTCGGCCGCGAAGTTTTTTTAAAATCCTCGACCGCGAACTCGTTCTGCCCCTTGTGCCGCGGCCGCGCCGATATCTTGCTGAACCCCAGCGCCCGCAGCTCGCGGCCTACGCTCGACTCCTCAAGCGAGATGCCAAACTCCTCGAATATCCAAAGCGCCAAGTCCTTCCGGCGCCAGCGCACAACGCCGTGGATCGCCGGGATCGGCCCGTCCTCGACGAGCCGGGCAAGAGCCTGGCGTTGCGCATCGTCGAGCTTGCGCGGCTTGCCCGTCGCCTTGCCGTCAATCAGACCATCCGGCCCTTTGGCGTTGAACCGAAGAACCCAGTCGCGGATGACTTGAAGCCCGACATCGCCGAGCCGAGCCGCGTCCGTACGCCGGCCCCCATCGTAGATCACCGCCAGCGCAAGAAGACGCCGGCTCTGGCCCGCATCCTTCGATGCCTTGGCCAATCGACGCAAACGCGGACCATCAAAATCCGCGCGTAACGAAACCGCTCTGCTCATGGCGAACCTCCAAAGCCGTTCGCCTCATTGATTCAGACTTTTGACCGATTGGGAATCCCCTAAACGAGTCTCATTCAATGCCCGATGGTATTAGGGGGGTGGAGATGGCGGCGGAAGCGGCGAACCGCGCGGGCCTCAGGATGGATCGTCGATGAATCCCCACGCGTCGATTTCGACGAGCAGCTCCTCACGCGCCAGACCTTTGACCACGATCCCCGTGCCGCAGGGCCAGAGCGCATCGAAGTACTGTCGAATCATCGGATAGACAGCCATGCGATGGGCGCGATCGGTCACATAGACGATGATGCGGACGACATCGCCCAGGCCGCCCCCGGCCATCTCGATGAGGGCCTTGATGTTCTCGCAGGCTTGCCGAGCCTGAGCCGCCGCGTCGCCGATACCGATCAGCTCGCCATCCAGCGTGAAAGCCGTCTGGCCCTGAATGTAGACATGGTTGCCCGCGCGGCAGCATTGGACGGCCCGGCCGGTGCTTCCCGGCATGGCCAGAGGGGCCAGGTCCTGGGTGCGAACGACCGTCTTGGAGACACGGTCATCATCGATAAAGCCCCAAGCGTCGATCTCGACGAGGAGCTCCTCGCGGGCGAGCCCGGGAACGACGAGGCCCGTGCCGCAGGGCAAGGGGTCGCCGAGATAGCTTTCGATGACTGGATAGGCCGCGAGCCGATGGGCGGAATCGGTCACATAGGTGACGACGCGAACCAGGTCACCAAGCGATCCGCCGGCCGCCTCCATCAGGGCCTCGATGTTCTCGCAGGCCTGGCGGGCCTGGGCGGCCGGATCGCCGACGCCGACCAGCGCGCCATCGAGCGTGTACGCCGTCTGCCCCTGGATGTAGACATGATTGCCGGCCCGGTAGACTTGCGCGGCCATCCCGGCCGTGCCTGTCATGCGGGTGGGCCCGAGATGCTTGCTCCGCACCAGGCTCTTCTGGGTGTCCTCGTCGTCGATGAAGGCCCATGCGTCGATCTCGACCAGCATCTCCTCCCGGGCGAGCCCCTCGACCACGAGCCCCGTGCCACATGGCACCGGCTCCCCGAAATACTCGCGCATCACGGGATAGACGGCATCGCGAAATCCGCGGTCGGTGACATGGGTGACGACGCGCACGATGTCGCCGAGGCTGCCTCCGGCCATCTCCATGAGTGCCTTGAGGTTGTCGCAGGCCTGTCGGGCCTGGGCGCCCGCGTCGCCGGCGCCGACCAGCATGCCGTCGAAGGTGTGCCCGGTCTGGCCGGTGATCCACACGAAGTTGCCGGCGCGGGTGCACTGGGCCACCACGACGCCCTCGCTGCCGGGCAGCCGCAGGGGCGTGAAATCTTGCTGGAAGACGAGCTGTTTCTCGGTCATGTCACCGCAGCTTGGTATCAATGGGTCGCCGCGCCGACCAGCACGGTACATCCACCGGCGGGCAATTGGTAGCGCATCCCCGAAGCGTTCGGTCCCCCCGGCGCGGCGCGGCGGACCCACGCGAGGGGTTACGCGCGAAGGGTGACCTCAGGCGCGCGCGCTTCTCAAAGGACACGGATGCCGATTCTCCAAGCCAGCAAATGGATCGGCTCAAGGATGGCCCGTCAGACCCGGCACCGCGTCGTAATCGCCGTGGCGCTCGAAGAACCGGGCCCAGGCCGCGTCCGATGCCATGGCCGCTTCGTCGAGCAGCGCTTCCTCGCTCTCGCCGACCACTTCGCCGTCGCGGACGACGGTGCGGCCATCCACCATCACCGTCTCCACGTCCCTGGCGTGGGCGTGGTAGACGAGGGTGCGCAACGGGTCGTTCACCGGCGTGAGGCCGTAGCGGCGCATGTCCACGATCTGGAGATCGGCGCGCTTGCCCACCTCGAGCGACCCGGTGAGGCGGTCGAGACCGAGGGCCCGGGCCGCATCGATGGTCGCAAGGCCGAGCGCCTCGGCCGCCGGCAGCACGTCCGGATCGTTCGCATCGATCCGCGCCACCGCGATGCACGAGCGGATCAGGTCGAAATAGTCGCTGAAGTAATTGTCGATGCCGAGCCCGACATTCACGCCGCGCGCCCGCAGGCCGGCGACCGGGGCGATGCTGCCGCGGAACTGGTTCATATGGGGGCAATGGGCGAGATGCGCTCCGGTGTCCGCCAGGACCTCGGCGTCGCCCTCGGCCATCTTGTTGCAGTGAACGGCGACCACGTCCGGGGCCAGGAACCCATGCTCGCGCGCGTACGCGAAGGACCCGATTCCGCGCAGGTCCCGAACCGCCCGATCCTCACCGGTCCCGATATGGATCGAGAGGCGCAGCGAAAGCCTGTCCGCGGCGTCACGGAGCCCGCGCAACAGGGCGGGCGAGGAGGTCACGGTCGCGTTCGCGGTCATCATCGCGGTGATGCGCCCCTCGGCCTTGCCGTGCCACGTTTGCGCGAAGCCGATAGCCTGGGCGAGCTGGCGCTCGCGCACCGCCGCGTCGAAGACGGTCTCGCCCGCCGTCATGCGGTCGATATCGATGTCGAGCACCATCACGCCCATGGCCGCGCGCATCCCGACGCGCTCGATATAGGGCGCGAAGACATCGACCTCCTCCTCCATCTCAAGGATGGTCGTCGTGCCGCCGCGCAGCAACTCCGCGATCGCGAGTGAGCCGATCGCCCGGCGCTCGTCGCGTTGCATGAGGAGTGCCATGGGATTGTACAAGCGCTGGGCGGGCGCCTGGCCGATATCCTCCCCCCGCCCACGAAACACCGCGTATCCGACATGGTTGTGCGCGCTTACGAACCCGGGAAGCACCACCTTGCCGCGCCCGTCGATCACGATGTCGGGAGACGGGTTGCGCTCGGAAACCGCGTCGCTCGGACCGACATCGGCGATTTCGTTCCCGGAGATGAAAATCGCACCGGGGGTGAACGAGTTGCGCCGGGGATCGACCGTTATGACGGTGGCATCCCTGATCAAGGCCTTCAACATTGCTGCCTCCCCATAAGAACCTTCGGTCACGAGACTCGATCCGCGCGCGCATCGCGGCGGCTGTTGGAGTACGGTAGCAGAGCATAGGTCGAACGCCGATGTTGGAGCGGGCTCATCGCCGCCGGGTTGTCTAATTCCGGTTCGTTGGTCAAGCCCTTCCGGACCCTTGTCTCCGCCGGGAATACGGTTGTCTGCGAAGTCTTCCCCGACGGGTCCGCCGGGTTGTCTAATTCCGGTTCGTTGGTCAAGCCCTTCCGGACCCTTGTCTCCGCCGGGAACACGGTTGTCTGCGAAGTCTTCCCCGACGGGTCCGCCGGGTCGCTTCATGATAGTGCCCTTTGGCTTCGGCCTCCCAAGGTATCAGGCGCAATCGCGAACGACTGTCCGCTTAGCAACCAAACGAACGGGATCGCCTCGGCCACCGTCTCGGCGGGGACGGGTCTTCCGCTTCTCGCGGAGCTCTCTCTTCTCCTTATCCAGCTATGCCGTGGCGCTCGCCTCCTTTTCCGGCCAGCGGAAGGCTTCGCCGGTGATCAGCATCCGGTGCAGGATCACCGCCAGCCGGCGCGCCAGCGCCACGCAGGCCTTCTTGTGGCTGGTCCGCCTCTTGATCCGGCGCGCCCAGTCCTTCAGCGGGTGGGCCCGGCGCACCACCGTCAGCAGGCTGTTGGCGGCCTCGTAGAGCAGCGCCCGCAGCATGGCGTCGCCGTGTTTCGAGATGCGCCCCGAATAGTCCATCCCACCCGACTGCCAGCGCCGCGACGTGAGCCCCACATAGGCGCCCACCGTGCGCGATTTGGCGAACCGCTCCGCTTCGCCAATGGTCGCCACATAGGCCAGCGCCGTCACCGGCCCCACCCCCGGCGTGCTCATCAGCAAACGGCAGGCCGGAGAGCCTTTCGCCCGCGCCACGACCGCCTCGTCCAGCCGCCCGATCTCGCGGCCCAGCGCCGCCGCCGCGGACAGAAGCGGCTCGATCATCACCTTCAGCTCGGGACGCCCCTCCAACGCCTCGCGGACGCGTCCGGCCAGCTTGCCCGATCCCTTGGGAAAGCGAAGGCCCAACGACCCCAACAGGCCACGGATCGCGTTCTCCGTATCGCGCCGCTGGCGCACCAGATGACAGCGCGCCTTGAGAAGTGCCCGCGCCTCCTGCGCCGCCTCGCTCTTCACCGCCACAGGGCGGCAAAACCCCGTGCGCGCGATCTCCGCCAAGAGCTCGGCGTCGTTCGCATCCGTCTTGTTGTGCTGAAGGCGCATCACCGCGTTCGCATGGCGCGCGTCGATCACCTCGACCGAGACCCCCAGCCGGCCCAGATCCCGCGCCAGCCAGCCACTCAGCGTACCCGTCTCCAGAACGATACGGCCAGGGCACGGACAATGCTCCCGCAAAGCTGCGAACAGCGCCCCCGGATCGGTCGCAACCTTGCCGCGCGCCAATATCTTTCCCGCCACGTCCTTCACGCAAAACGCCGTCTCTTCCTTCGATACGTCAAACCCAACATACTCCGTCATGGTCACTCTCCTTGGTTTGCCCACTGGGGCGCGTCCTCGCGACCCCGAATCATAGGCCCAGGAGAGTGACCACCGGAATTACGCTATGTATTATCCCCCGGCTCTCGGCTCAGATCGATCGCTTCGCCGAAATGCCAGAATTCGGCGAGCTTGCCGTCCTCGATCCGGAAGATCTCGATGCCGCCCACCTTCACCGCCTTGCCGGTGGGTGCGGCGCCGTAGAAATCGCCGGTGTGGGTGCCATACAAGCTGTAGCGAACGACCACCCTGTCGCCTTCCGCGATCAGGTCCTCGACGACCTCGCGCAGCCCCCCGAGCCCGCCCTGGTAGGTGCGGATATCGTGCCGCAGGCTTTCGATGTCCCGGACCTTGCCCCCGCCCAAGTGCCCGATGAAGTCCGGCCGCACCATCTCGTCCACGGACTCCACATTCCCGTTCGCGTTCCACCACTCCGCATAGGTCCGCCTGACCAGCGCCTTGTTGGCTTCCAATTCGTCCGACGCCGCCTCGCGCCCACCGTGACCCATGGCTCTCCCCTCCCGCGGCCGTATGTCGGCGATCCGCCGTCGCCACGACACACTATGCCGATTCGGCGCCGGGTTCACGCAAGCGTTCCGCCGCGAAAAGGGAGCTTGTGGCACGGCGAGCTGCGCGAACGCGGCGATCGCGAAGACGACGAAGGCGTACTGGCCGACGAGGGTGGACGTCCCGGCAAGATTGCCCAGCCGGTCGTCGAGGATCTTGGGCGGCGTGAAGGTCGTGCTCTGAAAAATCATGCCGCCGACGGCGGCCGAGAGACAGATGATCGCGAACAGACGCACCAGCATGGGCCGGTCGATGCCCGGCATGCGGAGCTGGGCGCTGGCGCTGGACGCGGGCTCGACCGTCGCCGATCACGAAAACGGTGCAGGCGAGCCCCGCGCGACGGATCAGGTCTCGACCGGTGAATCGTGCGCCGCTATCGAGATAAACTGTCGCCGGTATACCCGGTCGCGAGCGGGCGAGCGGCCGCCCCTACTCCGCCGCCATGGGGACGCCGCTGGCATTGTCCTTCATGCGGCCCACGCCCTCGCGCAGGAAGGTCTCGCGCATGGCGTGGCCGTTGCCGCCGTGGGCCACCATGGCCGCGGGCGGGGTCGGGCTCTCGACCGCGGGCCAGATGCCGGGCTGGGGGTCCGCACCCTCGGCGACGATGGCCATGGGGTCGTCGTCCTCCATCGCCGGCGGCGCGACCACCTCCATGCAGTTCCAGCTCACCTCGAGCGGGATGTTGTTGGGGTCGAAGAAATAGATCGACCAGATGATGCCGTGATCGACGGCGCCGTCCACCTTGACGCCCGCGGCCTCCAGGATGTCCTTCATGCGGAAGAGGTCCTCCCGCGTGGCCACGGTGAAGGCCACATGGTCGAAGCCGAGCGGCAGGCGGGTGGGCGCGCCGTGGAACTTGCGCTCCATGGGGGCGGCGCCCGCATATTCGAAGAACGCCACTTGCGTGTCGCCGCAGCGGAAGAAGTAGTGGCGGTAGCCGTCATGGCCGATGCCGGCGTGAAGCTCCATGCCGAGGAGGTCGCGGTAGAAGCGGATGGTCTTCTCCATGTCCTCGGTGATGAAGGCGAGATGGTTGATGCCCGTGATCAGCATGTCCTGTTTCTCCTGAGCGCGTTCGTGACGACCTTTGCGTGCCACATGGTAACGCGGGCCGGCCGCGGCAACCCGGTCAATGCAATCCGCGCCAATGGACGGTGTCGAAAAGCTTGGGGTTCTCGGAGTAGTCCACCGGCACGTCGATGATGGTGATGCCGTCGTGAGCCAGCCCCTCCCGGATCGCGGGCAGCAGCTCGTCGGCCGCGCCGAGCCGGAGCCCGCGGGCGCCGAACGCGTGAGCGAAGGACGGGATGTCGATCTCCCCCAGCTCGGTGCCGCTCTGGGCGCCGTATTTCATCACCTCCTGCTCGGCCACCATGTCGTAGCCGGCGGAGTTCCAGATGATGTGCACGAAGCGGCAGCCGAGGCGGTGCGCCGTCTCGAGCTCCATGGCGCTGAACAGGAAGCCGCCGTCGCCGGACATGGAGATCACCGGCTCCCCCGGGCGCACGATGTTGGCGGCGATGGCCCAGGGCAAGGCCACGCCCAGGGTCTGCTGCCCGTTGCTGAAGAGCAGCCGGCGCGGCTCGTGGATGATGTGGTTGCGCGCGACCCACATGTAGAAGGAGCCCACGTCGCAGCAAATTGTGGTCCGCGCGTCGGCCGCCTGGCGCACGTCGTGCACGATGCGCAAGGGATGGACCGGGAAGGCGCCCAGGGAGGCGCCGCGGTCGATCTCCGCCGAGAGCTCGGCGCGCAGACCCGTCACCACGTCGGAATAGGCGATCTCGCCACAATGGCCGAGGCGCGCGGCCAGCGCGTCGAGGGTCGCATCGATGTCGCCCACCAGCTCGAGCTGGGGCGCGTAGCAGGTCCCCAGGGTCGCGGCGGCGCCATCGATGGAAAAGATGCGCTTGGTGCGCTCCGCGTTCCAGACCTCGGGATCGTATTCGATGGGATCGAACCCGACCGTCACCACCAGGTCGGATTCGGCCAGGAGAGCATCACCCGGCTGGTTGCGGAAGAGGCCGACCCGGCCGACGAAGCAATCCACGTTGTCCAGGGAGACCGCACCCGCGGCCTGGAAGGTGCCGACCACCGGGACCTTGCGGCGCGCGAGCAGGCCGTTGATCGCGGCGGCGATCGCGGGCGCGCTGGCCCGCATGCCGAGGAGCAGGACGGGCATCGATGCCGCCTCGATTCGGCGCGCGGCCTCGGCGACGAGCGCGTCCGCGGCGGGGCCGAGGGTGACGGGAGCGACCCGGCCGCAAGGCTCGACATCCACATCGGCGGTGCAGACGTCGGAGGGCAGGCTGACGAAGGCGGCGCCCTGGGGCGTGGCGAGGGCGGCGCGGAAGGCGTTGGCGATGACTTCGGGAATGGTCCTCGGGTCGATGACCTCGTTCGAATAGCGCGTCGCGGCCTCGAAGAGGGCGACGTTGTTGAGGTTCTGGTGAGTCGCGTGCAGGCGCATCTTGTTGGGCGCGTTGCCGCCGATGGCGATGACGGGGTCGCCTTCCGAGGTCGCCGTCGCCAGGCCCGTGACGAGATTGGTGACCCCCGGCCCCGAGGTCACCAGGGCGACGCCGGGGCGCCCGGTCATGCGGCCGATGCCACCCGCGATGAAGGCCGCGTTCTGCTCATGCCGGCAGACGACGAGCTCGATATCTTCGGCCGCGCGCAGGGCGTCGAAGACCGCGTCTATCTTGGCACCTGGGATGCCGAAGACATGGGTGACGCCCTGCCGCCGCAGGCATTCCACCACCAGGTCAGCACCTCTCATCCGCCGCCCCCTTCAGCCGTACTTAGAATTGGGGCGATTATGCCCCAACAAACCGGATTGCGTAACAACGCGGTCGCCAGGCGCTCGGCCAAGGCGACGAGGATATAACCCACACCCCTTGCCGGTTGATTGGCGCGCGGCCGTTCTGATACGCTTGTTGCACCATCGGTTACCTGCCCTCATGCCCACGTAATAATACAAGCCGATGGCGGGCGGATGATGGGCCAAGCGACGCATCCTGGGAGATTGGGACAATGCTCAAATCACTCCATATCGATGCTGGGAAATGTACCGGCTGCCGCCAGTGCGAGATGGCATGCAGCTATGTGAACGAAGGCTCGTTCAACCCGGCGAAATCGCGCATCAAGGTCTTCGAGTTCCACGCCGAGGGCCGGTTCGTGCCCTATACCTGCACCCAGTGCTCGGACGCTTGGTGCGCCCAGGCATGCCCGGTGGACGCCATATCCCTGGACACCGCGACGGGCGCGCAGGTGGTGTCGAACGACCTCTGCGTCGGTTGCAAGGTCTGCACGATCGCCTGCCCCTTCGGGACCGTGAACTACGCCCAATCCACCGGCAAGGTGATCAAGTGCGACCTCTGTGGCGGCGACCCGGCCTGCGCAACGGCCTGCCCCACGGACGCGATCACCTATATCGACGCCGACGCCACCGGCTACGACAGGATGCGGGCCTGGGCGGCCAAGTCGGACGCCGGCGCGCAAGCCGAAGCCTGAGGGAGGGATTCAGTCATGGCATGGACAAGAAAGATTCTTCGCGTCAACCTGACCGAAGGAACCTGCGCGCCCGAGGCGCTCAACATGGAATGGGTGCAGAAGTACATGGGCCAGCGCGGCCTCGCCACCAAGTACCTGGTGGAGGAGATCGACCCCAAGGTCGACCCACTCTCGCCTGACAACAAGATGATCTTCGCCACCGGCCCCCTGACCGGCACGGCCGCCTCCACGGGCGGGCGCTATTCGGTCATCACCAAGGGCGCGCTCACGGGCGCCATCGCCTGCTCCAACTCGGGCGGCTATTTCGGCGCCGAGCTAAAGGGCGCGGGTTGGGACATGATCATCTTCGAGGGCAAGGCCAAGGAGCCGGTCTACCTCTCGATCCAGGACGACGCGGTCGAGCTGCGCCCGGCCGGCCACCTCTGGGGCAAGACCGTGTGGGAGACCGAGGGGGCTCTCATAGCCGAGAGCGGCGACCCGCAGACGCGCGTCTGCTCGATCGGCCAGGCGGGCGAGAACGGTGTCCTCTTCTCATGCATCGTCAACGATTTGCACCGGGCCGCCGGGCGCTCGGGCGTGGGCGCCGTCATGGGGTCGAAGAACTTGAAAGCCGTCACCTTGCGCGGCACCCAGGGCGTCGGCGTCGACGACTTCAAGAAGTTCATGGAGGTGACCACCGCGGCCAAGAAGATCCTCGCCGAGAACGCGGTCACGGGCCAGGGCCTGCCGACATACGGCACCAACGTGCTGATGAACGTCATCAACGAGACGGGCGCGCTGCCGACGCGCAACTTCCAGGCCGTTCAGTTCGACGGCGCGAACAAGATCGGTGGCGAGGCCATGCACGAGAAGCGGGCCTCCGACGGCAAGGCCAACCTGGTCGCCAACCAGGCCTGCTTCGGCTGCACCATCGCCTGCGGCCGCATCTCGCGCATTGACAAGGACCACTATACGGTGGTGAACCGCCCCGAATACTGGGGTGCGACAGGCGGGCTCGAGTACGAGGCGTCCTGGGCCCTCGGCGCCGCCACCGGGGTCGACGACCTGGAGGCGCTCACCTTCGCCAACATGATGTGCAACGAGCACGGCTTCGACCCGATCTCCTTCGGCTCCACCGTGGCCGCGGCCATGGACCTCTACGAGGAGGGCGTCCTCACCGACGAGCACACCGGCGGCTTGGCCCTCAAGTTCGGCTCCGCCGAAGCGCTCACGACCCTCGCCGAGGCGACGGGCAAGGGCGAGGGCTTCGGTAAGGAGATCGGCATGGGCTCCAAGCGCCTGTGCGAGAAGTACGGCCGGCCCGAGCTGTCCATGACCGTCAAGGGCCAGGAATTCCCGGCCTACGACCCGCGTGGCATCCAGGGCATGGGCCTCGGCTACGCCACCGCGAACCGCGGCGCCTGCCACCTGCGCAGCTACACGGTGGCGTCGGAGGTGCTGGGCGTGCCGGAGAAGACCGACCCGCTCGTCACCGAAGGCAAGGCCGGGCTGGTGCGGGCCTTCCAGGACGCGACGGCGGCCGTGGATTCGGCCGGTATCTGCGTCTTCACGACCTTCGCCTGGTCGCTCGACGACATCGCACCGCAGATCGACGCGGCGTGCGAGGGCGAATGGACCACCGAGAAACTGCTCGAGGTCGGCGAGCGGATCTGGAACCTGGAGCGCAAGTTCAACATGGACGCGGGCTTCACGGCCAAGGACGACAACCTGCCGCCACGCTTGCTCAAGGAAGCGGCCAAGACCGGGCCGGCCGAGGGCAAGACCAGCGGGCTCGCGGAGATGCTGCCGGAGTACTACCAGATCCGCGGCTGGACCGAGGACGGCACGCCCAGCAACGAGACCCTGGAGCGCCTGGCGCTCTAGACTTCAGACGATCGGGCGCCGGTGGGTGGGGCCGTCCCCGCCGCCGGCGCCGTTTCTTTATGCTGCCGCGCGCGACCGCCAATGGTCGTTGACGCCCGCCCGTGGCTGGCACATGTTTCGACCATGCAAATCACGGTCAAGCTCTTCGCGTTCCTGAGCAAGCACCTCCCGCCGGGCTCGGCCGATCGCCGGGCCGAGCTGGAGCTGCCGGAGGGTGCCACGGCCTTCGACGTGATGGAGCGGCTCTCCCTACAGCCCGAGGCCTGCCACCTGGTGCTGGTCAACGGCATCTTCCTCGAGCCCGGAAAGCGGGGCACCGAGCCGCTCGTGAACGGGGACACAATCGCCATGTGGCCGCCCGTCGCTGGTGGGTGAATTTGCACGCTCCATGAGCGAGACTATCACCACCGTAAAGGAGATGGGCATCACCCATCGCGATTTCCTGCGCATGGTGGAGCGTTTCTTCGCCGGTGCCGACTATTCCGTGGATGGCGCGCGAATCGTCCAGGAAGCGGACGGCCGCCGCCTCGAGATCACCCTCGCCCCCGAATCGAGCCGCCGTATCGCGCTGATCGAGATGCCCGTGACCGAGGTGCGCCTCGCCTTCACCGGCTACGGCGAGGAGGCAGCAGCCACCGCTCTTGCCCGCTTCGACCGCACCTTCCAGCGCGGCGGAGGCTGAGCGCTTCGCGGCTTCGGCTCGGCTTGCCCGAGGCCCGCTCCGGCGAGAGGGTTTCGCCACCCGCGACACAGCCAGATCAAGGATTCCAGCACCATGGACATGACCGGCGAATACCGCCTCGAGGCGCCGCGCGAAAGGGTCTGGGCGGCGCTCAACGATCCCGAGATCCTCAAGCAGTCGATCCCTGGCTGCGAGGAGCTGGAGAAGGAGTCCGAGACGGCGTTCACGGCCAAGGTGCTGGTCAAGGTGGGGCCGGTCAAGGCCCGGTTCGGCGGCAAGGTCGCCTTGAGCGACATCGATGCGCCCAACGGCTACACCATCTCGGGCGAGGGCCAGGGCGGCGCCGCCGGATTCGCCAAGGGCGGCGCCCAACTCACCTTGGAGGCCGACGGCGACGCCACGGTCCTGCGCTACGAAGTCACCGCCACCGTGGGCGGGAAACTGGCCCAGATCGGCTCGCGCCTGGTGGACGCCACGGCCAAGAAGATGGCCCGGCAGTTCTTCGAGAAGTTCGCCGCGGCGGTGGGCGGCTGCGGCTGAGGTACCCCTTCAACCACCTTGACCTATAAGGCCGAGGGCAACACATTGGCGGTCGCCTACCAAGGCCCGGACGGGAGGAGAATCGAGCCGCTCCTCCCCCGCGAACGAGGGAGCAGACCATGACGAGCGTATCCATGACCGTGAACGGGAAGGCGGTCGCGGGCGAGATCGAGCCGCGCACGCTCCTGGTTCATTTCCTGCGCGAGCATCTCGGCCTCACCGGCACCCATGTGGGCTGCGACACGAGCCAGTGCGGGGCCTGCGTGGTTCATATCGACGGTACCTCGGTGAAGAGCTGCACGGTCCTGGCTCTCCAGGCCGAGGGGGCCGACGTGCTGACCATCGAGGGGCTGGCCACGGGCGAGGTGCTCCACCCCATGCAGGAGGCGTTCCGCGAGCACCACGCCCTGCAATGCGGCTTCTGCACCCCCGGCATGGTGTTGAGCGCCGTCGATCTGCTCGTGAACAACCCCGACCCCACGGAGACCGAGATCCGCGCCTGGCTGGAGGGCAACCTGTGCCGCTGCACCGGCTATCACAACATCGTCAAGGCCATCAAAGCCTGCGCCGAGGGCGCGGCGGCCTAGGGGCAATGCCTCGCGGCCCTCACCCTTCGTCCTTCGACAGGCTCAGGATGAGGAGGCTCAGGGTGAGGGCCTCATGCTGAGCTTGTCGAAGTATGAGGGCCGAGGGCGCGGCGCCGTGACGGGGCCGCGGGAATAGGGAGCGGACGGGATGTACGAGTTCGAATACCGGCGCGCCGGCACGATCGAAGAGGCGGTCGCGGCGCTCGAGGCGGACGAGGACGCCGTGCTCCTCGCCGGCGGCCATACGCTGATCCCGACACTCAAGCAACGCCTGGCCCAGCCCTCGGCCGTGATCGACATCGCCCATATCGCCGGGCTCGGCGGCATCTCGGTGGATGGCGCAAGCGTGACCATCGGCGCCACCACCATCCATGCCGAGGTCGAGCGCTCGGCCGACGTGGCGCGGGTAATCCCGGCCCTCGCGGCGCTCGCCGGGCATATCGGCGACCCCCAGGTGCGCCATCGCGGCACCATCGGCGGCTCGATCGCCAACAACGACCCGACGGCCGACTACCCCGCGGCATGCGTCGGCTTGGGTGCGACCATCCACACCAACCGGCGCGCGATCCCGGCGGACGATTTCTTCACCGATCTGTTCGAGACGGCGCTCGAGGCCGGCGAGATCGTCACCAAGGTGACCTTCCCCGCGCCCGAGAAGGCGGCCTACATGAAGTTTCCCAACCCGGCCTCGCGCTACGCCATCGTCGGCGTCTTCGTGGCCAAGACGGCGGACGGCGCGCGCGTGGCGGTGACCGGGGCCGGCCCATGCGTCTTCCGCGTGGCCGAGATGGAGGCGGCGCTCGACGCCGATTTCGCACCCGAGGCCATCGCCGATATGCTGATCCCGGACGACGACCTCAATTCCGACATCCATGCCGGCGCCGATTACCGCGCCCACCTGGTGATGGTCATGGCCAAGCGCGCGGTGGCGGCGGCGACCTGATACCGATCGGTCTTAAGAAAGACCGATCGTATGATCCCTCAAACGCCGGGCGGCCGCATCCGCGGCCTTGGCTTCTCATATCGCTCAAGCGCCGCTAAGGCACTTCTTTCGCTCAAGCGCCGCTCAGGCTGGCCTCGCATAAGCTCGGGCGCCCACGCGGCGCTTGCCAGACGGTGATGAGCGAAGCTCATCGCCGTCTGGTATAACGCGCATGGCGGCATGCCCGCCGCGCCACTGACAAGCGCCGTCGCGGGCGCTATCTTCCCCAAGCGCCCCACCACGAACGAGTATCAGCCGCCATGCCGCCCGCGGACACGTCACGCCAAGACACCGACACATCCACGGCCCCCGCCCTTCCCGGGTCCGTCGATGATGCGCTGGCGCTGCTCGGCGCGGGCGACTACGTGGCCGACCGCAGCCTGGCGACGGCCGTCTTCCTGGCCCTGAAGCTCGGCCGTCCCCTGTTCCTCGAGGGCGAGGCGGGGGTGGGCAAGACCGAGATCGGCAAGGTCCTGGCGGCGACCCTCGGCCGCAAGCTCGTGCGCCTCCAGTGCTACGAGGGGCTCGACGTGGCCGCGGCCGTCTATGAGTGGAACTACGCCCGGCAGATGATCGAGATCCGGGTCGCCGAGGCGGCCGGGGAGACCGACAAGGAGCGCCTCGAATCGGACATCTTCGCCCGCCGCTTCCTCATCGAGCGGCCCCTGCTCCAGGCCCTCGAGCCCGACCTGGCCGGCCCACCGGTCCTCCTCATCGACGAGCTCGACCGCGCCGACGAGGCCTTCGAGGCCTACCTCCTCGAGGTGCTGTCGGACTACCAGGTCACCATCCCGGAGATCGGCACCATCAAGGCCGAGCATCCGCCCATCACCGTCATCACCTCGAACCGCACGCGCGAGATCCACGACGCCTTGAAGCGCCGTTGCTTCTACTACTGGGTGGACTACCCGGACGCCGAGCGCGAGCTTCGCATCCTCGCCATCAAGGTGCCGGGCGCGGCCGAGGCCTTGAGCCGCCAGGTGGTGGGCTTCGTCCAAAAGCTTCGCGGGCTCGACCTCTTCAAGCTCCCCGGCGTCGCCGAGACCATCGACTGGGCCCAGGCGCTGATCGAACTCGACGTGCTCACCCTCGAGCCCGAGGCCATCAACGACACCCTGGGCGCCCTCCTCAAATACCAGGACGACATCGCCAAGATCCGCGGCAGCCAGGCGGCGGAGATCCTGCGCCAGGTCCACGCGGAGATGGCCGAGGCGGGGAGCGCCTGAAGGCGGATGGCGGCGATGGACATGCCGACGGGACCAGGCGACGGGATGCTCGTCGCCAACATCATGCATTTCGCCCGCGCCCTGCGCGCCGCCGGGCTGCCCATCGGCCCGGGCACGGTGATCGAGGCCCTGCGCGCGGTAGAGGCCATCGGCATCGGCAACCGCCGGGACTTCTACTGGGCGTTGCACGCGGTCTTCGTCAACCGCCACGACCAGCGCGAGCTGTTCGACCAGGCCTTCCACGTCTTCTGGCGCAACCCCCGCATCCTCGAGCGCCTCCAGGCCCTCATCCTGCCGGACCTGGGCCTGGAGGCGGCGGCGGTGGAGGAGGCGCTGAGCCGCCGCATGGCCGAGGCCTTGCGCGGCGACCAGGCGGCGGAGGCGGAGGACGGGCGCGAGCCCGAGGTCGAAGTCGACGCGGCTATGACCTATTCGGGCCAAGAGCAGCTCCAGACCCGGGACTTCGAGAAGATGTCCACCGAGGAGGTGGCGCTGGCCAAGGCGGCCATGCGGCGCATGCGCCTGCCGGCCATGGCGGTGCCGACGCGCCGCTTCCAGCCCAGCCCCCGCGGCCGGCGCATCGACATGCGCGCGAGCCTGCGGGCGAGCCTGCGCTCGGGCAGCCGCGACATCCCGCTCAGGCGCCGCGTGCGCCGGCGGCGGCACCCGCCGCTCGTCGTCCTGTGCGATATCTCGGGCTCCATGAGCCGCTATTCCCGCATGCTCGCCCACTTCCTGCACGCGGTGACCAACGACCGCGACCGGGTTTACACCTTCCTCTTCGGCACGCGCCTCACCAACATCACCCGGCACCTGCGCCACCGCGACGTGGACTTGGCGATGGAACGGGTCGCGGACGCGGCCGAGGACTGGTCGGGCGGGACGCGCATCGGCGCCTGCCTGCGCGCATTCAACACCGTGTGGTCGCGCCGGGTGCTGGGCCAGGGTGCGGTGGTCCTGCTCATCACCGACGGGCTCGACCGCGAGGGCGGCGAGGGCCTGGCGGCGGAGATGGAGCGCCTGCACAAATCCTGCCGGCGCCTGGTCTGGCTCAATCCATTGTTGCGCTACGAGGCATTCCAACCCAAATCCATGGGCATGCGGGCCATCATGCCCCATGTGGACGACTTCCGGCCGGTGCATAATCTCGAAAGCCTTTCGGCGCTGGCCGGCGCCCTGGCCCAACCGGGGCCGGAAACACGGGAGGAGGTAGAGCGATGGCTGAAGGGGATGGGTTGAGCGCGGTCGGCGGCGGACAGGACGATATCCTGGCGCACGTGGCCGCGTGGCGCGACGCGGGCAAGGGCGTCGCCGTGGCGACGGTGGTCAGCACCTGGGGCTCTTCGCCCCGGCCCGTCGGCAGCCAGCTCGCCGTCGACGGGGACGGCGCCTTCCTGGGCTCGGTCTCGGGCGGCTGCATCGAGGGCGCCGTGGTCCAGGAGGCGATCGAGGCCATCGCCGACGGCAAGCCGCGCCTGCTCGAGTTCGGCGTCAGCGACGAGGAGGCCTGGGAGGTCGGCCTCGCCTGCGGCGGCCGGGTCGAGGTCTATGTCGAGCGCATGGAATGAAGCGCGGGACCCTCGACGCGATCCTGGAGGCGCGGGCCGCCAAGCGCCCCCTGGCGCTCGCGACCGAGATCGCATCCGGCGCCCAGGCCCTCGTCGATTACGAAGGCTCGAGCGGCGACCTCGCCCTCGAGGGCGGGATGCTGGACGCGGTGCGGGGGAGCTTGCGCGACGACAGGAGCGGCATGGTCGAGGCGGGCGGCAGCCGCCTCTTCGTCCAGGTCTTCAACCCGCCGCTGCGCATGATCGTGGTGGGTGCGGTCCACATCGCCCAGACCCTGGTGCCCATGGCCGCGCTCACGGGCTACGAGGTCGTGGTCGTCGATCCGCGCCGCGCCTGGGCCACGGACGCGCGCTTCCCCAACACCCGGGTCAGCACCGACTGGCCGGACGAGGCCCTGGAGGCGCTCGACATCGACCGCCGCACGGCCGTGGTCACCCTGACCCACGACCCCAAGCTCGACGATCCGGCGCTCGACGTGGCGCTGCGCTCGGACTGCTTCTACATCGGCTCCCTCGGCAGCAAGCGCACCCATTCGAAACGGTTGGAGCGCCTGCGCGAGCGCGGCTTCTCCGAGGACGCGCTCGGCCGCATCCACGGCCCCGCCGGCCTCGCCCTGGGCGCCAAGTCGCCGGCCGAGATCGCCGTCTCGGTGATGGCGCAATTGACGGCCGTGCTCCACGGCGCCAAAGCGCGATGAAGTTCGCCGACATCCCCGTGGCCGAGGCCGAGGGCGCGATCCTCGCCCACAGCCTCAAGCTCGACGGCGCCCATGGCCGGCGCCTGGGCAAGGGCCGAGTGCTGTCGGCCGAGGACCTCCAGGCCCTCGCCGCGTCGGGGCACCGCGAAATCGCGGTAGCCCGCCTGGATCCCGACGACGTGCACGAGAACGAGGCCGCCGCCACCCTGGCCGCCGCCGCCGCCGGCGCCAACCTCGGGACCAGCAAGCCTTTCACCGGGCGCTGCAACCTGTTCGCGACCGGCCACGGCCTGGCCGTCTTCGACCGCGCGCGGCTCGACCGCCTCAACCTGGTGCACGAGGCGGCGACCATCGCCACCGTGCCCGCCTTCGCCGCCGTCGAGCCCCGGCAGATGATCGCCACCATCAAGATCGTGCCCTTCGCCGCCCCCCGCCGGGTGGTCGAGGAGACAGCGGCCATCGCCGGCGAGGGGGGGCCGCTGATCCGCGTCGCCCCCTTCGAGGCGACGGCCGTCGGCCTCGTCCAGACCCGGCTCGCCGGCACCAAGGAGTCTGTCCTCGACAAGACCGCCGCCGTCATGGCCGCCCGCCTGGCCAACCTCGAAAGCCGGATCGCGGGCGAGCTGCGCCGCGCCCACACGGAGGCGGACGTGGCGGAGGGCATGGAACGCCTCATCGCCGAGGGCTGCGAGTTGGTCCTCGTCGTCGGCGCCTCGGCGATCACCGACCGGCGCGACGTGATCCCCGCCGCCCTCACCCGCATCGGTGGCACGGTCGAGCATTTCGGCATGCCGGTCGATCCGGGCCAGCTCCTGATGCTCGGCCGTCGCGGCGACGTCCCGGTGCTCGGCGTGCCGGGCTGCGGCCGCTCGCCCAAGATCAACGGCTTCGACTGGGTGCTGCGGCGCCTCATCGCCGGCATCCCCGTCACCGGCCGCGACATCATGCTCATGGGGGCGGGCGGCCTCCTGGCCGAGTTCGAGGGGCGGCCCATGCCCCGCGCCCGCGCGGGCCGCGCCGAGACCCGCGGGGCCGAGGCCCGCGGGAAGGCGGCGCAGCGGGCGCCGCGCGTGGCCGCCATCGTGCTCGCCGCCGGCCAATCGCGCCGCATGGGGGCCATCAACAAGCTGCTCGCGGAGATCGACGGCGTGCCCATGCTGAACCGGGTGATCGACGGCGTGCTGGGCTCGAAAGCCGGCCCGGTGGTCGTCGTCACCGGGCATGAGGAGGAGCGCGTGGCCAAGGCCATCGGCCGCCGGCGCAAGGTCGAGCGGGTTCACAACCCCGATTACGCCCAGGGCCTGAGCACGTCCCTCGCCCGAGGCATCGCGGCGCTGCCGGAGGATAGCGACGGCGTGCTCGTCTGCCTCGGCGACATGCCGCGGGTGAGCGCCAAGGTCATCGACCGGCTGATCGACGCCTTCAACCCGCGCGAGGGGCGTGCCATCTGCGTGCCCACCCACCGGGGCAAGCGCGGCAACCCGGTCCTGTTCGGGCGCCGCTTCTTCGCCGAGATGAAGGTCGTATCGGGCGACGTGGGCGCCCGCCACCTGATCGGCGAGCACGCGGAGGTCGTGGCCGAGGTCGAGATGGCCGACGACGCCGTGTTGCTCGACGTGGATTCGCCGGATGCGCTGACCGCGATCAAGCGGGCGGGGAAGACGTGATGGCGGGCGAGAAGCTCTACCAGGAGGCCATCAAGGGCCACGCCAAGCGCGGCTGCCGCAAGGGCCGGCTCACGAGCCCGGACGCGAGCGCCACGGTCGACAACCCCCTGTGCGGCGACCGGGTGACCGTCGACATCAACATCGAGGACGGCCGGGTCTCGGAGCTGGGCCACCATGTGCGCGGCTGCCTCCTGTGCGAGGCGGCGGCCTCGGTGATCGGCTGCAACGCGGTCGGCGAGACGCCGGCGGCCCTGCGCGCCGCGCGCGCGACGGCCGAGCGCCTGCTGCGGGGCGATGGCGGCGCGGCGAACGGAGAAGCAGCGGGGAGCTGGCCCGCGATCGCCGACTTCACGCCCGTGCGCAATTTCAAGAGCCGCCACGAATGCGTCCTCCTGCCCTTCGAGGCGCTCGCGAAGGCGCTCGACGAGGCGACGGGCGGTCGCGACCGGTAGGTGGGAGGGCACGCCGCACCATGACCGCGGCAGATGCCGGCGCGGGCGCGCATGGCGGCGCGCGCGCCTGGCTGATCTGGGCCCTGGGCTCGCTCTGCTTCGCCTACGCTTTCTTCCAGCGCGTGGCCCCGAGCGTCATGGTCGACGAGCTGATGCGCGACTTCGCCGTCGGCGCCGCCGTCCTCGGCAACCTCTCCGCCATCTATTTCTACGCCTACGCCGGCCTCCAGATCCCGGTCGGCATGGCGCTCGACCGCTGGGGGCCGCGGCGCATGCTGACGGGCGCCATCTCCCTGGCGGCACTCGGCAGCGCCATCTTCGCGACCGCCGATTCCCTGGCCCTTGCCTATCTCGGCCGCCTCATGATCGGGGCCGGCTCGGCCGTGGGCTTCGTCGGCACCCTGATGCTGGTGAGCCGCTGGTTCCCGATCGGGCGCTTCGCCTTCCTCTCGGGCATGACCATGCTGGTGGCCATGGCCGGCGGCGTCCTCGGCCAGGCGCCCTTGGCGCCCGTGGTCGAGGCCGTCGGCTGGCGCGCCACCCTCGCCGGCGCGGGTGCCTTCGGCGTCGTGCTGGCGGTCACCATCTGGCTCCTGGTCCGCGACCGGCCGCCGGGGCAGGCGGCCGATTCGGGCCACACCGCGGGCAGGGCCGGTCTCCTCGCCGATTTGCGCGTCGTGCTCTCCAGCCGGCAGAACTGGGTCGTCGGCTTCTACGGCGCCGCCATGTCGGGGCCGATGCTGTCCTATGCGGCCCTCTGGGGGGTGCCCCATATGATGCATATCCACGGCCTCGGGCGCGCCGCCGCGGCCGGCTCGGCCTCGCTCGTGCTGCTCGGCTGGGCCGTCGGCGCGCCGGTTGCGGGCTGGTTTTCGGACCGCATCGGCCGGCGCAAGCTCCCCCTCATGGTGGCCGCGGCCCTGACCCTGGTGGTTTGGATCGTGGTGCTTTACGTGCCGGGGCTGCCGCTCCTGGCCGTGTGGCCGCTCCTGTTCCTCATCGGCGCGATCAGCGCGGCCATGATCCTCTGCTTCGCCATCGCGCGGGAGCAGGCGCCGCCGCGCATGAGCGGCGCCGTGGTCGGCTTCGTCAACAGCTTCACCGTGGGCGCGGGCGCGCTCATGTAGCCCCTCGTGGGCCTGTTCCTCGACCTCAATTGGGACGGCCGCATGGCGGCCGGTGCCCGCATCTATTCGCACGCGGCCTACGATATGGCCTTCCTCACCATGCCGGGCGCCACGGCCTTGGCCGTCGTGCTGTCCTTCTTCGTGCGCGAGACCTGGTGCAAGCCGTTCGAGGGTTGATACCAAGCTGCGGTGATAGGAACCCATTGATACCATCGGGCATTGAATGAGACTCGTTTAGGGGATTCCCAATCGGAAGTCTGAATCAATCAAAAGTCTGAATCAATGAGGCGAACGGCTTTGGAGGTTCGCCATGAGCAGAGCGGTTTCGTTACGCGCGGATTTTGATGGTCCGCGTTTGCGTCGATTGGCCAAGGCATCGAAGGATGCGGGCCAGAGCCGGCGTCTTCTTGCGCTGGCGGTGATCTACGATGGGGGCCGGCGTACGGACGCGGCTCGGCTCGGCGATGTCGGGCTTCAAGTCATCCGCGACTGGGTTCTTCGGTTCAACGCCAAAGGGCCGGATGGTCTGATTGACGGCAAGGCGACGGGCAAGCCGCGCAAGCTCGACGATGCGCAACGCCAGGCTCTTGCCCGGCTCGTCGAGGACGGGCCGATCCCGGCGATCCACGGCGTTGTGCGCTGGCGCCGGAAGGACTTGGCGCTTTGGATATTCGAGGAGTTTGGCATCTCGCTTGAGGAGTCGAGCGTAGGCCGCGAGCTGCGGGCGCTGGGGTTCAGCAAGATATCGGCGCGGCCGCGGCACAAGGTCGAGGACGGGCCGATCCCGGCGATCCACGGCGTTGTGCGCTGGCGCCGGAAGGACTTGGCGCTTTGGATATTCGAGGAGTTTGGCATCTCGCTTGAGGAGTCGAGCGTAGGCCGCGAGCTGCGGGCGCTGGGGTTCAGCAAGATATCGGCGCGGCCGTCGGCACAAGGGGCAGAACGAGTTCGCGGTCGAGGATTTTAAAAAAACTTCGCGGCCGAGCTGGAAGAGATCCGCACCGGCCTTCCAGCCGACACCGCCATAGAGATCTGGTGGCAGGACGAGGCCCGGGTCGGCCAGAAAACCAAGCTCACGCGGCGCTGGGCGAGACGCGGCAGCCGGCCCACGGCGGCCAAGGACCAACGTACGAAGTCGGCCTATATCTTTGGCGCCATCTGTCCCCAACGCGGCGTCGGCGCGGGCCTCGTCCTGCCCCGCTGCAACACCAAGGCCATGCAATGGCACCTCGATGAAATCTCGTCCCAGGTGGCGTCGGGCGCCCACGCCGTGCTCATCCTCGATCGGGCCGGATGGCACACCACCGGCAAGCTCGAAGTCCCGGCCAACATCACGCTGCTGCCCTTGCCGCCGAGGGCGCCCGAGCTGAACCCCGTGGAGAACATTTGGCAGTTCATGCGCGACAACTGGCTGTCCAACCGGATCTTCAAGTCATACGACGATATCGTCGCCATCTGTTGCCAAGCCTGGAACAAGCTCATCGACCAGCCGTGGAAGATCGTGTCCATCGGTCTGAGGAAATGGACACATGGGTTCTGATTAATGCTCGTTGGTATGAGACGCTTGTCCAAGTCTTTCGGCAAGGAGCGCTTCGCGTAGCGATGCGGCGCATCGGAAGCGGAGCGCGACGCTGTCCGAAAGGCTTGGACAAGCGCCCGAAGGGTCGCCTCTCCGGCTCCCCGGACGTCGTCGCGAACGCTTGCCGATGCGCCGCATCGCCCGCGCGCCCGTTCCTAGCCGGGGAGCCGGAGAGGCGATCTCAATGGGTTCCTATCACCGCAGCTTGGTATGAGCACGGGGCGCGCCATCGGGTGGGCGTGGTAGGATCGGCCCATGATCCGCATCGGCCCCAATATCGCCATCTGGGACTCCGAGATCGAGGAGAGCTTCATCCGCGCCTCGGGCCCGGGCGGCCAGAACGTCAACAAGGTCTCGAGCGCCGTCGAGCTGCGCTTCGACGCCGCGCGCTCGCCCGGCGTGCCGGCAGACGTGCTGATCCGCCTGCGCGCGGCCGCGGGCCGGCGCATGACGGCCGCCGGCGTCCTCATCATCAAGGCCGAGCGCTACCGCACCCAGGATCGCAACCGTGCCGACGCGCGGGCGCGGCTCATGGCCCTCCTCGAGACGGCGGCCACGGCACCCGCCGCCCGCCGCCGCGTGCCCCTGCCCGCCGGCCTCGAGAAGCGGCGCCTGCGGAAGAAGAAGCAGCGCGGCGAAACCAAGCATCGGCGCCGCGCCGTGGATGTGAATGAGGATTGAAGGCGTGTCGCTGAGCAGTATAAATCGGACAGTAATAATGTATTTTCAATTAGTTATCGTCCCTATCCGGTTAAGGCAGGTCGTGCGCCCTAGGGTTGCAAGCCGTGGATCAACTGGCGGTATGTGATGGTTGGCCGGGCCATGGCGCGGCTCAGGACGAAGTCGCCGAGGTCGTCGATCCGCCGGCGGCGGTTGAAGCGATAGGCCCATTCCCGGCCATAGCGCGGCAAGTGCTTGGCGCTGACGCCATGGTAAGTGCCGTTGAGCCAGGTCTTGAGGTTGCTGAACAGGACGTGGATGATCGGCATCTGCGTCTCGGCGTTCTTGCCTTGGCCTTGGACGGTGGGCTGGTGCCGGTAGACGGCGCCGAGCCCGGCATAGCCCTTGAAATCGTCGGTCAGCAGGCGCGCGCCCGGCGTCACGGCGGCCCGCACGAAGCCGCCGAGCTGCTCGGCATTGGCCCGGGGCAGGATGGCAAGTCGCGCCCGGCCGGCGACGAAGCCGCTGCCCTCGACCCCCTTGCCCGGCGCCACCGCCACCTTCTCCACCGCCAGCACGAGCAGGCTCTTGTTGGCATTGGCCATCCCGCGGCCCCGGCTCTCGGGCTTGCCGCGCCCGCCGTAGTAGCTCTCATCGACCTCGACCATGCCGTCCAGCAACGCATCCGGCCGCTCCGCCAAGCCATGGCGCAGCTTGTGAGCCATCAGCCATGCGGTCTCATAGCGAAGCCCCAGCTCGCGCGCCAGGAACAGGGCCGAGACCCCGCGCTTGTCCCGCCCCATCAACCACGCCGCCAGGAACCATTTGGGCAACGGTGTGCGGGTGCGGTGGAAGATGGTTCCCGCCGTCACCGACTCTTGACGACCGCAAGCCGCGCATTCGAAGACGCGCGCCCGCGCCTTGTGCCGATAGCCCCGCCGGTGCCCGCAGCGGGCGCACGCAAACCCAGACGGCCAGCGTCGATCCGCCAAGGCCAGGATGCACGATTCCTCGTCTCGGTAGCGCTCTTGGAACGTCAACAAGCCGCTCATGCCCTGTCTCCCGACCAATCCTCAGAGGCGGGAACAGTACACCCTTAGAGCGAACATATAAAGAACACTCGGTCGCTACCTGCATTAACCGGATAGGGACGTTAGTTATAGTTCGAACCGTGCCTATCCGGTTAAGACAGACACCCACTACATATAGAGTAAACGGCGCGCCATGCTGACACCGCCCAATCGGCTGCTTTTGACTCGGTGCGGACTCTAGCATTCCTCGGCTAGCGCCGATGACGAAGGCATGAGGTAAAGGGCGGCGCTCAGACCGCTCGCCGCAGGAAGCGCGGTGAGTTTCGGGCCGCCAGCTTCCGAGCGCCAACCAGTGATCCACGCTCCGCGAAACTGGCACCAGATTACTCGGGAAGTCGCGGCCTTAAGCAATTGTGAACCACTCCGCGCGCAGTATCCCGCTAGGCACATGCGGTCGATGCGAAAGTTCGGGATTTGTCAGGTTCTTTATCTTTTGCCACGCGTTGTCGTCCCGAGATCATTAGTGGTGCGCGATGGAAGTTCTGCTGATTCCGATTTTCACCGTCATGGCCGTCGTCGGCCTGGTCGTCGCCGTCGATAACTCGACAGTCATATTCGATCCAATCACGGTGCCGCCCGAATGGGAGAACAGGGGCTATACGTCCATCGTCCGTTACCAGCGAACACTGCTGGTGGTCGGCGTGATCCGGCGGGCCAAGCAAGTGGGGTATGGTCGTCAAACGTTTCTCGCTGTTGCGGCCCAGCCAACATTTGAGCAGGATGGACGCTGGAACATGAGCCAAGTGGCACATGTCGAATAAATGGCGCCGCACCTGCCTCGCGGTCGCCGGCACGGTCATCTCGAGCGCGCTTCTCATCAGCCCCGCCAATGCCGACCGGGGCGACCACGATCTGTGGCCCACGGTACCCGCACAATCCGAAGAGACCGAGGAGCAAACGGAGCCGGCGCCCGAGGCCGGGGAGGCAGCCAGCTTTGTCCCTCCGCCGCGAACGATCGACGACATCACGGCCGTCCTCGAAGGCTACAAGCGCGCCGACGTGCTAGCAGCGGAACGGGACCGCGCGCTGGCCGATGCGGCGCCGCCAGCGGGTCTCGAAGGATCCGCCCTCGTCGAGTTCTACGAGGAACGGGGCATGGCGGCGGGCCGGATCGGCCGCGTCCGGCAACAGATCGACGACCACACGAAGGCGGTGGAGCTCGCCTATAAGGGGCACTACGCGGACAAGGACCGGCTGCTGTGGGAGCTCTCGATCGCCGAGTCGGTCGGCGGCAGCCTTGCCGATTCAATCGAACATGCCAACAAAGCCATCGACGCGATCCCTCGAAAATGGGCCGGCCTAGGTATCGGGTACCGGAGCATCCTGGCGGCCCGTCTGGCACGCTCGGGCAATTTGGCGCAAGCCGAGATCAAATTCGAGAAGGCGGAACGGACGCTGGAGATTGCCCGCGGTTGGACGGAATGGGGTCAATTTGGCGGGCTCTGGCGGTCGCACATTTTCATCGCCAAGGCCATTCTGCTCTATTCCCGTGGCGAGTACATGGAGGCGGAACCGTTTTACGAGGCGGCCATCCAACTGCTCGAGGAGAATGCCGATCAATTCGACGACAAGCCGCGCATGAAATTCCACCTCTGGTACGAAGCCGTCCTCGGCAAGTTCGCGCTAAGCCTCTTGCGGGGGGGCAATCCAGTTGAGGCCGAGCTTCAGGCCCGTGCTGCGCTAACCTCGAGCCTCGATCGCACCGGCCGCTATACCCCCGACACGGCAATGGCGCTCTCGCATCTGATCCCGACGATCTCCGAGCAGGGGCGCCACGAGGAGGTCGAGCCCCTGGCGCGCGCGACGTTGGAGATCTACGACGTCATCGGCGCCCCAGCCGACTCCTACAACCGACTGCAGACGCGGCGTTGGCTGGCCGAGAGCCTGTTGGCCCAGGGGCGCTGGGAGGAGGCGCTGACCGAGTACGAAGCGATCGGCACGGCGCTGGCGGGCGATCCCGGCCTCCTCGAAGGCGCCTTCGGGCACGATCTCGGCTGGCCCCTCGCCCTGCTTCGAGTCGGCCGGGCGGACGAGGCCGCCGGGTTGGCGCAAAGGGCGATGGACCGGAACGCGCGCCTGTTGGGGCCGAAGCACTACAACACGGCCGAGGCGAGCGCGGTGCTGGCCATGGCGCTCGCCGCCACCGGCGACCACGGGGCCGCGCGCGAGCTATTCGCCGAAAGCGTCCCCATCCTGCTGTCGCGGTCGCGGCAATCGACCGGGGAGGAAGTGACCCGGGCGATGCGCGATCTGCGTCTCGGCCACATCCTCGAAGCCTATATCGGCCTGCTGGCGGCGCTCCATGGGGCCGCGGGCGACGCCGAGGACCAGGCGAGGCTCGCGGCCGAGGCGTTCCGCCTGGCCGAGGCGGCGCGCGGGCGCAACGTTCAGCGCGCGCTCGCGGCGAGCAGCACGCGCGCGGCCGTGCGCGATCCAGCGCTCGCCGACCTCATCCGCCAGGAACAGGACGCGCAGAAGCAGATCGCGGCGCTCAACGGCCTCCTCGTCAACATGATGGCCGCACCCGACGACCAGCGCGACCCCGCGGCCGTCCTGGCGCTGCGGACGCGGATCGACGGCCTGCGCGACACGCGCGCGGCCTTCGCCGAGCAGATCGAGGACGCGTTCCCCGAATATGCCGAGCTCATGAGCCCGCGGCCCGCCACCATCGCCGAGGTGCAGGCCAACTTGAGCGCGGGCGAGGCGCTCATCGCCACCTTCGTGGGCGAGGACGGGACCTATGTCTGGGCCATCCCGAAGGCGGGCCCGGTGGCCTTTACAGCCGCACCGATCAGCGCCCGGGACCTCTCGCTCCAGGTCGCGATCCTGCGCGGCGAGGTCGATTCGGGCGCCCACACCCTCGACGAGGTGCCGGCCTTCGACGTCGCCGGGGCCTACGACCTCTACGTCGCGCTTCTGGAGCCGGTCGCGGCCGGCTGGTGGGAGGCCGAGAGCCTCTTCGTCGTGACCCACGGCCCGCTCGGCTATCTGCCCTTCTCGGTCCTGCCCACCGGGCCGGTCGAGGCGGTGGCCGATACGGTGCCCGCCTTCGCCGGCTACCGCGACATTCCCTGGCTCGCGCGCACCCATGCGGTCACCGTGCTGCCCTCGGTGGCGTCGCTCCAGTCGCTCCGCGCGCTGGGGCCGGGCGACCCGAGCCGGCGCGCGCTCGCCGGGTTCGGCGACCCCTTCTTCACCTTCGCGCAGGCCGAGGCGGCGGCGGGCGCGGGCGACACGCTGGCGTCGCGCGGGTTCTCCGGGGCGGGGGTCGAGCTTGCCCTGCGCGAGGCACCGGACGTGGCGGATATGAGCAGCGCCCAGCTCGCCATCCTGCCGCGCCTGCCCGATACCCGTGCCGAAGTCGAGAGCATTGCGCTGGCGCTCGACGCCGACCTCTCCCAGGACGTCTTCCTGGGCCGCGAGGCCAACGAGCAGCGGGTCAAGACCATGGACCTCTCGGACCGCAGGGTCCTCGTCTTCGCCACCCACGGGCTGGTGCCGGGGGACCTCGACGGCCTGACCCAGCCGGCCCTGGCGCTCTCGGCACCCGAGGTGGCGGACGTGGACGGCGACGGCCTCCTGACCATGGGCGAGATATTGGGCCTCGAGCTCAACGCCGACTGGGTGGTGCTCTCGGCCTGCAACACGGGCTCGGGCGATGGGGCCGGGGCCGAGGCGGTCTCGGGCCTGGGCCGCGCCTTCTTCTATGCCGGCACGCGGGCGCTCCTGGTCAGCAACTGGCCGGTGCACTCGATCTCGGCCAAGGCGCTGACGACCGATCTGTTCCGGCGCCAGGGCGCCGATCCGTCCCTGGGCCGGGCCGAGGCCCTGCGCCAGGCCATGCTGGGCGTCATGGATGGCCCCGGCTATATCGATCAGGGCACGGGCCGGACGATGTTCACCTACGCCCACCCCATGTTCTGGGCGCCCTTCTCCGTCGTCGGCGACGGCGGCTGACGCGTGCGGCGACTGCCGGGACGGACGGCTAATCGTGGTCGGACGGGGGCGGAGGCTTAGTATTTTGTGAGCGGTCTCCATGACCGCTCCTGGCTAATTGCTGCCGTAAAAGGCAAGTGTGCGCCAACCCTATATGTAGTGGGTATCTGCATTTACCGGGTAGGCACGGTTCGAGCTTCCATCTGTCTCTGAAGTATTTCCGGTGCGCCACCACCGTGCGCACCACTGGCGAGGTGGCGCGTGATTTCCCGGAGCCCCCCTCACCCCCCCAGCGTGAGGCCCTCCATGTCCATCTCGGGCTCGCGACCCATCATGATCTCGGCGACGGCCTGGGAGGTGGCGCAGGACTGGGTCCAGCCGGCGGCGCCGTGGCCCGTGTTGAGGTAGAGGTTCTCGTGCCGGGTTCGGCCCAGGATGGGCGGGCCGCCCGGCGTCACCGGGCGCAGGCAAGCGTAATAGGTGGGGTTGGCGTAGTCCCCGCCCTCGGGGAACAGGTCGCGCGCGACCCGGAAGACGCCGCGGAAATCGGGCGGCCGGTGGCCCGTATCATAGCCCGCGAACTCGGCCTTGCCGCCGACCCGCAGATGGTCGCCCAGATGCGCGAAGGCGACCAGGTTGTCCTCCTCGATGATGCCCACACGGGGAGTCCCGCCATAGCCGTCGATGGGCACCGAGACGGTGTAGCCCTTGACCGGCCAGATGGGCAGGTCGAGGCCGACCTTGCGCGAGAGGAAGGGGCTGTAGGGGCCGAGGGCGAGCACGAAGGCGTCGCCAGTCACCTCGCCGCGATCGGTGAGGACGGCCTCGATCCGGCGGCCGGAGGCGCGCAGGCCCTGGATCGCCTCCCCGAAGCGGAACTCGACGCCCATCTCGGCGCACTTCGCCGCGAGATTGCGGGTGAAGTGGTAGGCGTCGCCCGCCCCGTCGCCCGGCGCGAAGAAGCCGCCCGCCACCTTCTCCTGTGTGGGAGCCAAGGCGGGCTCGATGGCCGCGCACCGCGCGCGATCCACCGCCTCGAGCCCGAGGCCATGCTCCTGGAGGAGAGTCCAGCTCCCGGCGTTGGCATCGAGGCTCTCCTGGCTACGGAAGATGTAGAGGATGCCTTCCTCGTTGGCGGCGTAATCGATGCCGGCCTCCGCCGCGACTTCGCGCAGCACCTTCTGCCCCTGCATCATCACGCGCAGGATGCGCAGCGTGTTGGCGCGGTACTTCGTGGCCGTGCAGTTGCCGAGAAAGCGCAAGCCCCAGAGCCAGAAGCGCGGGTTGAGGCTGAGGCGGAACTTGAGCGCCGGGTCCTTCTCGAAGATGGACTTCACGAGGGTCATGGTCGCCCCCGGCGCGGCCCAGGCCTGGGAATGACCGGGTGCGAGGAGCGCCCCGTTCTGGAAGCTCGTCTCCTCGCCGACGCCCTGGTTGCGCTCGACGACCGTGACCTCGTGGCCCTCGCGCCGCAAGAACCAGGCCGTGGTCACGCCCATGACGCCGCCGCCCATGATCACCGCCTTCATGGCCGCCTCCCCTGTTGCGGACGCTCGGGCGGGACTATAGCACCCGCGCGGCGCCCGGTCAGGCGCTGGCGTGATTGATGTAGATAGCGAATTAAGTTGGCCGGTTTATGTAGCACATCGATTGACCGCTCTGTTGATGTTGTGGCGCCTGTGGGGAAGTGGTCAGGTCGGCGTAGCCGAGCTGTCCACTTATCCACGGGCGGGTCGCGTCGAGCGGCATCACGCGGCCCTCTTCATGGTGTCTCCTTCCAGAAGCGCGCCATCGCCTCGGTAGCGGGCGATCGGGCGCGGCCCGTGGAATATGGCGTAGGTGGCGTCCGGATAGTGGTGGACGCGGACCTTGGCCTTGACGTAGTGCGGCCTCAGCGATGACGGCGGGATCTGCAGGACGATGCCGTGGAAGCGTACGGTGTTGTCGTTGCCGACGGTGCGCGTCTCCTGGACGCACAGCACGTCGCGCCACTGTTCCGCCGGCACGGCGACGAAGGCCGAGCCCGGCTCTTCGGGAGCGATCGCGAAGCGCGCATTGTAGTCGGGAATGAAGGTCTCGGCGAGGAAGCGGTTGGCCCCTTCGATCGTCGAGACGCCGGCCAATGCCAACTCCTTGGGGAGCCGGTCCTGCAAGGTGCGGAAGGCGCGCTCGGAGCGCCCGCGCGCCTCCGGCGAATAGGCCGCGATGTGCTCGATGCCGAGCTGGGCCAAGGCCCGTCCGAGCTGGGAGGGCTTGTCGCGGTCCACCTTGCCACCCGCCTGGGGGGTGTGGAAGTAGTGGCTCGCGCGGTCGGTGTAGAGCGCGCACGGCAGCCCGTGCCGGCCGAACACCTCGCCCAGCCCCTGGAAGCTCGACATGGTGCCCTCCTCGGCGACCAGGAAGCCCGAGTAGATCGCCCCGCTCGCATCGTCCAGAGAGACGATCATATCCTGCTCTTCGTCGCGGCCCGGCAGCCAGCGGTGCGTCGAGCCGTCCTGATGCAGCATCATGCCCACGAGCGGCCGCCGCGGCCGCTTGCGCCGGTGCGCCCCGCGCCTGGGCGCCGGCGCCGCCAGGCCGCGGCCGTGGAGAAACGTCTTGGTCCAGGTGTAACCCCAGCGGAAGCCGTGGTCCTTCACCAGGTGCTCGTGGAAGTGCTTGACCGTGAAACCCGCGTAGCGCTCGCGGTAAAGAGCTTCGACCCGCATCGCCTCGTCCACCGGCACCCGCTTGGGCGACGGCTTGCCCAGACGCCGGTCCAGAAGCCCCGCATCGCCCTCACACTCGAAACGACGGCACCAGCGCCGAAACGTGCGCTCGCCGACCCCAAGCACCTCCGCCGCCTCCAACTGGCTCAACGATCCCGCCTCACAACGACCGAAAACATCCCGAAACCTCATCATGCGCACACCTTGCAAAACATCTGTCCGTCTCATCCCACCCCCTTCAAACAGGAGGCTCAATAAACCGGACAGATCGTGTGCTACATAGAACGGACAGATCGTGTGCTATCTACAGCGCTGGCGTGATTGACAGCGGTCGGGCCGGGCCTAGGATGGCGCCGCGATTCCAGCCGCTCCGGTCGTCGAATGGTGAAATGGATTGAAGCCGCGGACATGCCCGGCCTGCTCGCGCCGGGCATGCGGGTCTATGTGCAGACCGGCGCCGGGGAGCCCATGGCGCTCATCGAAGCGCTCGAGGCGGCGCCCGGGCGGAGTGCCGGCGTCACCTACCTCTATTACAACGTCCCCGGGGTCAACCGGGCGGACCTGGGCGCCCTCCACCCGGACGCGCGGCTCGAATGCTTCTTCTCGATCCGCGACGTGGAGGCCTCGCGCGCGAGCGGCCGGCTCCGCGTCCTGCCCCTCCACTTCTTCGACGCCCACGCCTATATCACCGCGCGGGGGCGCTACGACGTGGCGCTGATCCAGCTCTCCCCGCCCGATGGGGGTGGGTTGTGCAGCTTCGGCATCACGGGCGCCTTCGAGCCGGGTGCGATCGCGCGGGCGGCGACAGTCGTCGCCGAGATCAACGCCGCCATCCCGCGCAGCCCCGGGGCGCCGACCTATCCGCTCCATAGGCTCGACTACGCCGTCGAAGCCGACCACCCCCTGCGCGCGCTCGCGAGCCCGCCGCCGAGCGCGGCCTTCGCGGCCCTCGGGCGCAACGTCGCGAGCCTGATCGACGACGGCGATACCCTCGAGCTCGGCATCGGCAGCGCGCCGGCCGCCATCCTGGCCGCCCTCACCGACCGCAAGGACCTGGGCGTGCATACGGGCCTCATCTCCGACCCGGTCATCGACCTCATGGAAGCGGGCGTGGTCACGGGCGCGCGCAAGTCCATCGACCGCGGGCGCGCCGTCACCGGCTACGCCGTGGGCTCGCGCCGGCTCTACGATGCCCTTGCGGCCGGCGCGGCGGTCGATTTCCGCCCGGCCAACTACACCCACGGCATCGACGTGCTCGCCCGCATCGAGAACTTGCGCGCCATCAACACGGTGATCGAGGTGGACCTCTACGGCCAGGCCAACGCCGAGATGATCGGTGGACGCTTCGTGAGCGGCACCGGCGGCCTCGCCGATTTCGTGCGCGGCGCGCGCCTGGCCCCCGGCGGTCGCTCGATCCTCGCCCTGCTTGCGACGGCGTCCAAGGGCACGATCTCGCGCATCGTGCCGGTGCTGCCCACGGGCACGGTGACGAGCGTCCTGCGTGGCGACGCCGATTACGTGGTCACCGAGCACGGGGTGGCCGAGCTGCGGAACCGCACGGTCGAGGAGCGCGCGAGAGCGCTCATCGCCGTCGCCGCGCCCGAGTTCCGCGAGGGCCTGGCCACCGCCTGGGCCGCCCTCCCCGTCAACGCCTGAGCGAGCGCCGCCGGTAGGTGCTAGTGGTACGAACACGACAAAAGAGTCCCCCCTCTCCCCCGGTGGGGAGAGGGTTCGAAGCGTCAGATTCTTTCCACTAGTCTCCGACTGCCGCGCCCGAGTCCTCGCCGGCTTGCGCGGCGAAGATGGAGGTGTAGCCGCCGGACCAGTCGGGCGGGATCTGGCACGGACGCGGGTCGTGGCGGGCCCAGCGCGCGGGGCTGCCGCGCACGATCTCGCCTGAATGGCACGAGGGCTGCGGGTGCGGCGTGTAGGGGAGCGCGTCGGCGGCACTGAAGGCGTTGAGGAGGAGCGGCCGGCCGTTGTCCGTCTCGCTCGGCCACGAGCCATGCACCGTGCGGCAGTTGTGCACCGTGACCGAGCCGGCGGGACCGACGAGATGGACCAGTCGCGAGAGGTCGAGCCCCGCCGCATCCGAGTCCGAGAGGCAGCCGCGCCAGTTCCCGTCCGCGTCGTACTGGTCGTAGAGCGGCCCATCGTGGCTACCGGGCATGACGGCGAGCGGCCCCTCTTCCATGCCCGTTTCGGTGAGGTAGACGCCGATGGTCAGGTGATCGTAGTTGGTATGGGGATAGAACTGGATGTCCTGGTGCCAGGCCACCGCATCACCACCGTCGTGCCACTTGAAATTCAGCTTCGAGTGGTGGAAGGCCACGTCCGGCCCCAGCAAATCCGCCGCCACGTCGGCGACCACGCCCGAGGCGAAGGCCCAGAACTCGGCATGGTTCTCGTCGGGCAGCTTGAGGCGGCGCAGCTGCGGCACCGCCGCCGAATGGCCTGGTGCCAGGTCGAACAGGTCGCCCGATTCGGTGTGCGTCCGGCTCTCTTCGACGAACCCATCCACCACGGCCCGGAGACGGGTGAGCCAGTCCTCGCCGATCAGCCCTTCGAGCAACAGATAGCCGTTCGCGAGATAGGACTCACGCTCGGCCGCGCTCACCACGGCCAAGTCCCGGGAAGGGGCATCCTGATACGCCATGGGCTTCTGCCTCCTCAGCCAGCCTTCGGGCGATCTTAAAGACCGCCCAGCACACACGCCAGCCCCGCCGCCGCTCACGAACAAGTGAAGCCGTGGCGCCCGATCGGGATTCGTCGTCGGCCGGCTTCGCACCTATCTATCCGTTATTCGAGCGCCGGCCGCGATCCGGCGCCCGCATTCAATTGGTGGGAGGCTGCGATGGGCGGTATCAGACTCGGGCTTTTGGCTACCCTCGCGATTGCGCTCGCGGTTCCCCTCGCCGCGCCGGCGGCCGCGGACGAGGCGGTGCGCGCGGGCCGCTTTCACGAGGGACCGCACGGCGGCCACCCCATCTCTGGCGGGGCGGCGATCCACGCGCTTGCCGGCGGCGGTTACGAGCTCCGCCTCGACGGCGCCTTCCGCACCGTGCCCGGCCCCGATCTGGTGGTCTATGTGAGCGCCGCGCCCGATGCCGAGGACGACGCCACGGTGGCCAGCGGCCCCGGCTTCTCGGCCGGCCGCTTGCAGGCCGTCGAAGGGCCGCAGAGCTATCCCCTGCCGGCCGAATTCGACCCGGCATCGGCCGGCTCGGTGGTGATCTGGTGCCAGCGCTACGGCGTCCAGTTCGGCACGGCGCCGCTTTCGGCGGAATAGTTCGGTGTTAAAGCGAATTCAGATACCGCGCCATCGGCCCTCATACTTCGTCCTTCGACAGGCTCAGCATGAGGACCTCACCCTGAGCCTGTCGAAGGGTGAGGCCCGTATTGGGTGTCCTCGACGGCAAGCCTCCTACTCCGCCGCCCGGAGGGCCTCCTCGACGGCGGCGTGGAAGAAGATGAGGCCCTTCTCGTAGCGGCCGAAGACGAGGTCCTGGTTGGCGCCAGAGCGGAAGCCGCGCTGCACGCCCTCGGCGATGGCGAAGTCCTCGGCGAGGGCGTCGCGGATCATACCCACGTTGCGGTCCCAATATGCGCGTGTCTCCCCCTCGGGCTCGGCCGGGAGGCAGAAGGAGAGGCGCATAACGGATTCTTCCGCGCCCGCGGGGAACATGGCGAAGATGGCCGCGTGGTCGGCCACGAACACGATCACCGTGTTGGGGAAGATGTGATAGAGCACGTTCGCGTGCTCGCGCAGGCGCCAGCCGGCCCGGTCGGTGCCCGGGAGGCTGGTGATGGTGCGCTTGGGGATGACGTAGCGGATATGCGGGCCCATGCGGTCGTATATCGAGGCATTGTCCAGGTAGTAACGGTGGACGCTCACCCCGTGCACCCAGCGGAAATGGGTGTCCTCCAGGAATGTGTCCACCATGACCTTCCAATTCATGCGCCCGGGCAGATGCTCGGGCGCGTGGTGCACCGTCTCCACGAGGCCCCAGGCCGCGAAGTCGGGCGCCAATCCCCCGAGGAAGTCGTCCACGTCGATCGCCCCGTCCTCCTCGCCGGCCCGGGCCGGCGAGGGCCGCACCCAGACGAGGCCGTGGCGCTCCGCCGCCGGCAGCTCGACGAGGCCGCGGGCACCGAGGTCGAGCCCGGCGAAGGCGCTCTCGTCCCCGGTCCCGGCGAGGCGGCCGTCGAGCTCGTAGGCCCAGGCATGGTAAGGGCAGGTGAAGCCGCGCCGGACACCGCCGCGCGCCGCCGCGACGAGGCGGCTCCCGCGGTGGCGGCAGACGTTCAGGAAGGCGCGCACCCGGCCCTCGCGCCCACGCGCGAGCAGCACCGGCACGCCGGCCAAGTCGTGGGTCACGAAATCGCCCGGCGCCGGCAGCTCGCCGCCATGGGCGAGGATGAGCGGTGCGCGGCGGAACAGGGCTTGGCACTCCCGCGCCTCGCGCTCCGCGGAGACGTAGTCCGCGACCGCCGCACCCCCCAACGCCGCCGCCTCCTCCCGCCGGCCGGCTTCGAGGTTGCCGAGGATACGGTCGATGAGCGCTAGATTCGTCGCCCGGTCCATGCGCCCGCCCCTCGGCCCCACCTCACCATTGGCTCTCCTCGCGCAGCGTCTTTTGGGCCTCGGTCGCCTCGGTCTGATCGACGCCCACGCTACCCGTGGGTGACGGCGGAGCCGTATTCATGGGCGGCATCCACGAGCCAGCGCCACAGGTAGGTGGCGAAGCTGCGCCCCACATAGAGGTCGTAGCCCGGCCCGTCGTCGCGCTGGTGGACGAGCACGCTGGCCTTGGCCACCAGGCTCTGGGCACAGCGCCCGGGCCCGAAGCTCCGGGGGTGGAGGTCGAGGGGGCAGCCCTTGGCCAGGACGTCCCGCGCCCGCGGGCCAGAGACGCCGATCACCGCGCGGCTGTCCGTCACATGGGTGGCGATGCCGCCGTGGGGGGCCACGCCCGCGTCGAGCGCCCGGCCGAGGGCGGCCCCTTCGCCGGGCGCCGTCACCACCAGCCACTCGTCGGGGCCGAGCCACAGGACGGTGACGCCTTCCCCCTCGCTCACCGTGTTGGCCGCCACGGGCAAGGCGGCCCCGAGGATGGCCCGCGCCGCCGCGAGAAAGGCGTCGTCACCGGGGGCGCCGCGCAGGATCACCATGCCGAGATGGGCCCGCTCGCACATGAGCACGGCCACGTCACCCGGATCATCCACCGCCACGGCCTCCAGGTGGAGATGGGCGAGCACGCTCTGGCGCAGATAGCTCTCAGGCATGGAGGCGCCCTCCCTCGGGGTCGTAGAACACCGTATCGGCGACCTCGGCCTCGACCGTGCGATCGGGAAGCGGCAGGCGCACGGTCTGCCCCAGCATGGCGCGCCCGCCCTCGACCAGGGCCAGGGCGATCGAACGGTCGAGCACGGGACTATAGTAGCTCGAGGTGACGTAGCCGATCATCGTCATAGGCGGGCTCGGGCGCAAATCCCTGACGATCTGGGCGCCTTGGGGCAGAACTTCGCGCGCATCGCGGGTCAGCAGGCCGACGAGCTGGCGCCTGTCGGTGCGCTGGAAATCGGCGCGCGCGAGGCCGCGCTTGCCAAGGAAGTCCTTCTTGCGCTTGCTCACGATCCACGCCAGCCCGAGGTCGCCCGGCGTGACGGTGCCATCGATCTCCTGCCCGCCGGTGATGAAGCCCTTCTCGGCGCGCAGGACGTGGAGGGCCTCGAGCCCGAAGGGCGTGATGCCGTACTTCGCCCCGGCCGTCAGACAGGCGTTCCACAAGGCGACGCCGTAGCCCGCGGGCACATTGACCTCATAGCTCAGATCGCCCGAGAAGCTGACCCGGAAGACCCGCGCCGGGATCCCGGCCACCGTGCCCTCGCGGACGGCCATGTGGGGGAAGGCGCCGGCCGAGAGGTCGATATCGCCCGTAAGCTCGGCCAGCAGGTCGCGCGCGCGCGGCCCCGCCAGGTTGACGGTCGCCCACTGCTCGGAGACGGACGTGAGCCTGACCCGGAAGCCCGTCCACTCGGTCTGCAGCCATTCCTCCATCCAGTGGAAGACGTGGGCCGCGTTCCCAGTCGTGGTGTGCATGAGGTAGTGGTCCTCGCCCAGGCGCGCGGTCACGCCATCGTCCATGACCAGGCCGTCCTCGCCGAGCATCAGGCCATAGCGGCACCCGCCGATGGCGAGAGTGTCCCAGGCGTTGGTATAGACCCAGTTGAGGAGCTCGATCGCATCGGGCCCCCTGATGTCGATCTTGCCGAGGGTCGAGGCGTCGCGGATGCCGACGGCCCCGCGGACCGCCAGGCACTCGCGCTTGACGGCGTCGGCCATCGCCTCGCCCTGGCGCGAGTAGTACCAGGGCAGGGTCCACTGGCCCGCGTTCTCGAAGACGGCCCCGGCGGAGACATGCCAGGACTGGATGGGGGTGAGCCGGGTGGGGTCGCCGAATTCGCCGATGTCGCGCCCGGCGAGCAGGCCGTAGGTGATGGGCGTATAGGGCGGGCGGAAGGTGGTCGTGCCCACCTCGGGGATGTCCTTGCCCAGCGCGCGCGCGAGCACGGCCAGGCCGGCGATGCCGCCCACCTTGCCCTGGTCGGGGCCCATGCCGAGGGTGGTGTAGCGCTTGGTGTGCTCGACCGAGCGGTAGCCCTCGCGCGCGGCGAGCGCGATGTCGGCCGCCGTCACGTCGTTCTGCACGTCGACGAAATGCTTCTCCCGGCCGCGCCCGACGGCCGTCCGGCCCGGCACCAGCCACAGGAGGCGCGGCGGCTCTTCCTCGCTCCCCTCGGTGACAGGCTTCTTGCGCGCCCGGCCCTTGCGGACGATGCCGGCGGCACGGGCGGCATCCAGTCCCGCCGCGCGCCCCTCCGCGAGGCAGCCGGCCGAATCGAAGGTGCCCCGGCACGCGCCCGCCGAGCGCTCGGCCTGGACCGACCTTCCGGGCACGAAGCAGCCCAGCACGGCGTCGAAATCGAGCTTGCCGCCGGACTGGGAGAAGAGGTGCACGGCCGGGTTCCAGCCGCCCGAGACCAGGATGTGATCGCAGGCGATGCGGCGCGGTACGCCCACCACGCCCTCGCCCGCCGCGTCGAGGGCCATGACCTGGGCGCTCTTGACCCCCTTCGACCCCTCGACGCCGACGATGGCATGCCCGCCGACGATCTCGATGCCGCGGGCGCGGGCGCACGCCGGCAGCCCGCCGCCGGGATTGGGGCGCAGGTCGACGATGCCGGCCACGCCCACGCCCGCGTCCACGAGGTCGAGGGCCGCCCCATAGGCGCCGTCGTTGTTGGTGAAGACGAGCGCCCGCGCCCCCGCCTTGACGCCGTAGCGGTGGAGGTAGGCCCGCGCCGCCTCCGCCAGCATGATTCCGGGCCGGTCGTTGTCGGCGAAGACCAGCGGCCGCTCGAAGGCGCCCGTCGCCAGCACCACCTGCTTCGCGCGCACCTTCCACAGGCGCTGGCGCGGCCCCGCCGACGCCGCCGCCCCGCGCGGCCCCAGATGGTCCGTCAGCCGCTCGACGATGGTGAGGAAGTTGTGGTCGTAATAGGCGGCGACAGTCCCCCGCGGCACGAGGCGCACCTCGGGCATGCGCTCGAGCTCCGCGACCGCCGCGGCCACCCAATCGGCGGCCGGCGCGCCGCCGATCTCCTCACCCGTGCCGAGGAGGGAGCCGCCGAACTCGTGCTGCTCGTCGGCCAGGATCACCCGCGCGCCGGTGCGCCCGGCGGCGAGCGCCGCGGCGAGGCCGGCCGGCCCCCCGCCCGCTATCAGCACGTCGCAATGGGCGAACAGCTTGGCGTAGCGGTCGGGGTCGGGCAGGCGCGGCGCCCGGCCGAGGCCCGCGGCCCGGCGGATGAAGTATTCGTACTTGAGCCAGAAGCTCTTCGGCCACATGAAGGTCTTGTAGTAGAAGCCGGCGGGCAGAAACCTGGCGAACAGGTTGGCGACGGCGCCCAGGTCGAACTCGACGCTCGGCCAGCAGTTGACGCTCTCGGCCGCGAGCCCCTCGTAGAGCTCGGCCCGGGTGGCCTTGACGTTGGGCTCGGTACGGGCGCCCGATTCGAGCTGGACCAGGGCATTGGGCTCCTCCACCCCGGCGGCGTAGATGCCGCGCGGCCGGTGGTACTTGAAGCTGCGCCCGACCACGCGCACGCCGCCCGCCAGCAGCGCCGAGGCCAGGGTGTCGCCGGCGAAGCCGGTCAGGGACTTGCCGTTGAAGGTGAAGGTGATCGGCCGCGCCCGGTCGATGCGCCCACCTTCGGGGAGGCGGTTCTTCTGCATGCTCAGCCCCCGTCCCCCTTCGCACCCGGCTCGGGCTTCGCCTCGCCGGTGCGATAGACCCCCAGCACCTCGTGGGTCACCGTGTCGCGAGCCATGTTGAACCAGCGCCGGCAGCCGTGGAGGTGCAGCCAGCGCTCGTAATGCAGGCCCTTGGGGTTGGTTCGCATGTAGACATAGTCGGCCCAGTCATCGTCCGAGAGGGCCTCGGGCGGGCCGGGGCGGGCGATGTGCGCTTCGCCGCCGTAGCGGTACTCGATCTCGGCGCGCGGCCCGCACCATGGGCATTCGATCAGCAGCATGTCCCTCTCCGTCTCTCCGTCTCAATAGCTCTCGTAGGATCCGGCGGCGCGGTGCTCGTCCACCAGCGCGCCCGACGCGAAACGCCCGAGCCCGAAGGGCGCGGCCATGGCGTGGGGCCGCTCCTGGGCCAGGCAATGGGCGAACACCCAGCCCGAGCCCGGCACGGCCTTGAAGCCGCCCGAGCCCCAGCCGCAGTTCATGTAGAGCCCCTCTATCGGCGTGCGGCCCATGATGGGGCTCGCGTCCGGCGTCACGTCGAGCGTCCCGCCCCAGTTGCGCAACATGCTGACCCGGCTCAGCACCGGATAGAGCTCGACCATGCGCCCGGCGATATATTCGGCATGCGGCAGGCTGCCGCGCTGGGAATAGGAGTTGTAGGGCTCGACGCTCATGCCGATGACCAGCTCGCCCTTGTCGCTCTGGCTCATGGAGACGAGGGTCGGCGTCATCACCACCGTATCCAGGAGCGGCTTCAGGGGCTCGGAGATCATGGCCTGCATGGTGATGCTCTCGATGGGCAGCCGGAATCCCGCCCTGGCGGCGAGCACGCCCGAATGCCCCGCCGGCACCATCCCAACCTTGCCCGCACCGATATAGCCGCGCGTGGTCTCGACCCCCAGGACGCGCCCGCCCTCGATGCGGAAGCCCGTGACCTCGCAGCCCTGAATGATGTCGACGCCGCGCGCATCGGCCCCGCGGGCGAGGCCCCAGGCCACCGCGTCGTGGCGCGCGATGCCGCCCCGGCGCTGGAGCGTGGCGCCCAGGATCGCGTGGGGCGCACCGGGCGAGCAATCGAGCATCGGTACCATGGCCTTGACGCCAGCCGGGTCGAGCCGCTCGATATCGAGGCCGGAAAGGCGCATGGCCGCCATGCGCTGGGTCGCCTCCGCCTCGCCCGCCCGGGTATGGATGAGCTTCATCACCCCACGCGCGCTGAACATGGTGTTGAAGTTAAGGTCGGCCGAGAGGCCGGGCCAGAGCTGGAGCGACTTGTCGTAGATGGCGATGCTCTCGTCCATCAGGTAGTCGGAGCGGATGATGGTCGTGTTGCGCCCGATGTTGCCGCCGCCGAGCCAGCCCTTCTCGAGCACGGCCATGTTGGTGACGCCGTGCTCCTTGGCGAGGTAATAGGCGGTCGCGAGCCCATGCCCGCCGCCACCCACGATGACCACGTCGTAACGCGGCTTGGGCTCGGGGCTGCGCCAAGCCCGGGGCCAGCCCTCGTGATAGCCGAGGGCGTTGCGCACCAGGCTGAAGATCGAGTACCGCGCCACGGTCAGTGCCCCACGCCCGCGGCGGCGTTCTCGTCGATCAGCCGGCCGCTCGCGAACCGGTCGAGCCTGTAGCCGGAGTTCAAGGGATGCGGCTCGTCACGGGCGATGGTGTGTGCGTAGCACCAGCCCGAGGCAGGGGTGGCCTTGAAGCCGCCCGGTCCCCAGCCGCCGTTGACGTAGAATCCCTCGATAGGCGTCTTGCTGATGATGGGGCTCGCGTCCGGGCTCACGTCGATGATGCCGGCCCACTGGCGCAGCATCTTCAAGCGGCTCATGACGGGGTAGAGCTGAACCACCGCGGACATCTGGTTCTCGATGACGTGGAAGCTGCCGCGCTGGGCGTAGCTCGGATAGGCGTCGCGCGAGGCGCCCATGACCAGCTCGCCCTTGTCGGACTGGCTGATATAGACATGGACCACGGTCGAGCTCACCACCGTGTCCAGCATCGGCTTCAAGGGCTCGGAGACCAGCGCCTGAAGGGGGAAGCTCTGGATCGGCAGGCGCAGGCCGGCCATGGCGCCGAGGACGCTCGAATGCCCGGCCACGGCCGTTCCCACCTTCCTGGCGCGGATGGCGCCGCGCGTCGTCTCCACGCCCGTGACCCGGCCGCCTTCGCGGTTGATGGCGGTGACCTCGCAATTCTGGATGATATCGACCCCGCGCGCGTCCGCCCCGCGGGCATAGCCCCAGGCGACGGCGTCGTGCCGCGCCGTGCCCGCGCGCCGCTGCAGGAGGCCGCCCACCACCGGATAGCGGGCCGTGGGCGAGATTTCGAGGATCGGCACCCGCGCCGCCACCTCGGCCAGGCTCAGCATCTGTGTATCGATGCCGTTCAAGCGCATGGCGTGGTCGAGCCGCTGCGAGCCTTCCATCTGGTGGTGCGAGTGCTGCAGCAGGATGAGCCCACGCGGGCTGAACATGACGTTGTAGTTGAGGTCCTGGCTGAGGCCCTCGTAGAGGCGGTGCGAGCGATCGTAGAAGGCGGCACTCTCGTCGAGCAGGTAGTTGGAGCGCACGATGGTGGTGTTGCGCCCCGTATTGCCGCCGCCGAGCCAGCCCTTCTCCAGGACGGCCACGTTGGTGACGCCGTGCTCCTTGGCGAGGTAGTAGGCGGTCGCCAGGCCGTGCCCGCCGCCGCCGATGACGATCACGTCGTAGTCGGCCTTGGGGTCCGGACTGCGCCAGGCCTTCTGCCAGCCCTCGTGATAGCCGAGGGCGTTGCGCACCAGGCTGAAGATCGAATACCGCGTCATCCCCCCTCCGAGCCGGCGCGCATGACGTCAACGCCTGGCTTTCTTCCACGTGTTGGCTATCTTAGGCGATCGTGTTGACACCTGGTAGCCTGACGGCAGGGAAACCGGGCTGGAAGATGACCAAGGAACAGCGCTCCATCATTCCCGGCATGATCGGGGCGGCGGTGTTCGGCGCCCTCTTCGTCTGGGCCGGGACGCGGTGGTATCCGTTCGTGCTGCCGCCCCTGGAGACCGCGGGCGACAGGCTGGCCTTCACCCTGCGCGCGGAAGTCTTCGCCGGGCTCACGTTTCTCCTCGGCATCGGCACGGTGGCCCGCCAGCGCTTCTTCTCGCCCGAAGCCATCGGCGGCGAGGAATCGCCGCGCGACCATGCCATCCGCATCAACCTCCGCTACGTTCAGAACACGACCGAGCAGTTGCTGCTGGCCGTCGTCGCGCACCTCGCCCTGGCGGCGCTCCTGCCTCCGGCGGCGATGGCGGTCATCCCTGTCCTGGTGGCATGTTTCGTCTTGGCCCGGGTGACGTTCTGGGCCGGCTATCACCGCTCTGCCCCGTCCCGCGCCTTCGGGTTCGCCGCCACTTTCTACCCGACGGTGGCCGTCTATCTCTACGTGATCTACCGGGTTCTCGTCTGAGGCAGGTTACTCCGTCGGCCCGCCGGCCGCGACCCAGGCCTTCATGCCGCCCGCCAGGTTGCTGACATCGGCGAACCCCATGTCGAGGAGCGTCTTGCCGGCGAGCGCCCCGCGCCCGCCCGAGCCGCAGGTCACGACGACGCGCTTGGCGCGGTCGAGGGCAGGGTTGTGGAGCGGGCTCGCGGGATCGGCCTCGAACTCGAGCAGGCCCCGCGGCACGGCGATGGCGCCGACGATCTTACCCTTCTCGACCTCGCCTGGCTCGCGCACGTCGAGGATCAGCACGCCCGCATCGCCCAGAAGCGCCCGCACTTCCTCGACCGACACGGTACCGATGGCCGCATTGGCCTCGGCCAGCATTGTTTGTACGTCCTTCGCCATGTTTCGTTCTCCCTCACGCGGTATGCGCTAGCGTTTCGGTCCCCAATTCATTTCCGGCCAGACTGCTACGCCGCCTCGATACGAGGCTCGATATTTTCGATCTCCGCGCCCACATCACGCTCGGCGAGGTCAAGCTCGTATGCTTGCTGGAGATTGAGCCACAATCGCGGTCCGGTGCCGAACCAGCGCCCGAGTCGGAGCGCGGTGTCCGCCGAGATGCTTCGCTTACCGGCGATGATCTGCGAGACACGGTTCGCCGGAACGTGAATCCGTCGCGCAAGCTCGGCCGCGCTCAAGCCAATCTCCTCCAGCTCGTCGCCAAGGATTTCACCGGGATGAATGGGGGGCTTGGCCACCGCTATCCTCCTTCAATGGTAATCAACGATTTCGACGTTATGGGCGCCGTCCTCACGCCACTCGAAGCAAATCCGCCACCGTTCGTTGACACGTATGCTGAACTGTCCTTTGCGGTCGCCGGACAACGCTTCGAATCGATTGCTCGGAAGCCGCATCAGGGCTTCAAGGGTATCCGCGGCGTCCAGCACCCTGAGGCGCTTGTGCGCCTGGCGGGCAAATGACTGGGGCGGGCTATTCGCTCGCCCCCGTGAAATGCTTCCGTTCGCCGGTTCTTGAAACTTCGGATCATGTCGTCCACTAGGAAAATACGTTATACGTATAACGTATAAGCGTCGATACCCTTTCGTCTTGCCGATTGCCGCGACGAAATAGGGCGGCGCCTTCGCACCGCCCTGATTTCGAGCCGTGGGTGGCAAACGCCCCTATTGCGGCTTGTAGGCCAGCACTTCCACCTCAAGCTTCACGTCCACCATCAGGCCGCTGACCACGGTCGAGCGGGCCGGCGGGCCGTCCGGGAAATACCCGCCATACACCGTGTTGAAGCCCATGAAATCGGCCTTGCTCGGAAGCCAGACGGTGGCCTTGACCACGTCCGTCAATTCACAGCCGGCGGCGGCCAGGAGGTCCTTGATCATGCCCATGACGACATGGGTTTGATCCTCGATCGTGCCTGTCGTCATCGGCGCCCCGTCCTTGAACGGAACCTGGCCCGAGAGAAACACGTAATCGCCCGCGCGTACCGCCTTCGAGAGCGGGAAGGTCACACCGCCGAGGACGATGGGGCCACCAATAATTTCCTTCTTCGCCATGTTTGCAACTCCGATAGTTAGGGTTTGGCGTCGGTCGCCGGATTGGAAGATCGCGCCACATTCCAGCATCCGGCCGAGCGATGCGCAAGGATGGCCGCGCCCGCCGGGCTTGGCGGAGGCGCCGGGTCGACGATAGGATCGCCGCCGTGGGCGAGAAACCACGACATCCACGAGGGGAGGCAAAAAGGCCATGACCGAAAGCTTCAACCAGCCGCTCGGCGGCAACGAGATGCCGCGCTTCGGCGGCCCCGCCACCATGTTGCGCCTGCCGGCACCCGAGACGGCCGCGGGGCTCGATGCCTGCTTTGTCGGCGTGCCCTTCGACATCGGCACCTCGAACCGCGCCGGCACGCGCCACGGCCCGCGCCAGATCCGGGCCGAATCCGCCCTCCTCCGGCCCTATAACATGACCACCCGCGCGGCCCCCTTCGACAGCCTGCAGGTGGCCGACATCGGCGACGTCCCCATCAATCCGTTCAACCTCCTCGACAGCGTCCGCATCATCGAGGAGGTCTTCGACGGTATCCTCTCCCACGGCTGCCGGCCGCTCACCCTGGGCGGCGACCACACCATCACCATCCCCATCCTGCGCGCGCTGAAGCGCAAGCTCGGGCCCGTGGGCCTGGTTCACGTGGATGCCCACGCCGACGTGAACGACGTCATGTTCGGCGAGACGATCGCCCACGGCACGCCGTTCAGGCGCGCGGTCGAGGAAGGGCTGATCGAGGGCAAGCGGACCGCCCAGATCGGCCTCCGCGGCACCGGCTACACGGCGGAGGATTTCGACTGGCCGGCGGCCCAGGGCTTCCGCGTCGTGCTCGCCACCGAATGCTGGAACAAATCCCTCGCCCCGCTCATGGGCGAGGTGCGCGCGCAGCTCGGCGAGGGCCCGGTCTATATCAGCTTCGACATCGACGGCCTCGACCCCGCCTTCGCCCCCGGCACCGGCACGCCGGAGATCGGGGGCCTGACCTCGGCGCAGGGGCAGGAGATCGTCCGCGGGTGCCGCGGCCTCGACATCCTCGGTGGCGACCTGGTGGAGGTCTCGCCGCCCTACGACCCTTCCGGCAACACCGCCCTCGTGGGCGCCAACCTGCTCTACGAGATGCTCTGCGTCCTGCCCGGCGTCGCCTACAGGGACTGAGCCGGACGCCGCGCGCTTGCGTAAAAGGTGTCAGGCACCTTTTCGGCAACTTTTCTCCGCGACCCTACCGGCGCGCGTGCCGGGCTCGCACGACCGTCCGTCCGAGTGTGACCGCCGTCATATGACGGGGATCACTGCGTGCCTGGCGGCGAATCCCTAAAAGGGTGCGTCAGCCAACACCTGGGAGGGTCGGATCATGAATACCGAGGAAACCGTATCCCACAAGCTGTTCCGGCATTCGGTCGACTGCCTGGCGTTCGTCGTCGGCCTCTTGCTCGCCCTGCCGTTCTTCGTGCTGCTGGCCGCACTCTTCATGGCCGGCTCGTAGGCGCGCCGCCGGGGGGCGGCTCGGGGCCCGTTGCGGTGTCCGCTCGCAGTGCAACGACGAACGGAGCTCAATTGGGTACATGGCCGGAATAGTCCGGCGGTCAGCCGGCATCGCCACCTACCCCTCCCCCATCCCGTCGGCCATCGCCCGCGCCCTTCGCTCCGCCGCCTCGGGCAGGGAGTGCCGCCGTGCGTACGTCGCGCGGGGGCGGGTGGCGTCGACGATCATCTTGGCGGTGCGCCCGGCGTCGTTCGAGGGGTCGAGGATGGCGCCCATGGCATTGCGGATCACGTCCACGTCCGCGTCCGCCTGCATGCGCGTCGCCATGGCCCACAGCACGTCCGAATCGTCGCGCACGTCCACGTCGTCATCGACCACCACCACGAGCTTGAGGCTCAGATCCTCGCCCAGCGCGGCAAGGGCGATGTTGCGCGCCTGGCCCGGGGCCGCGTCGCGCACCGAGACGTAGGCATGGAGGCGGCAGGCGCCCGACTTGGGGTAGGCCACCGCGGCCACGTTGGGGTTGGATGCGCGCAAGCTGGCGAGCTGGCGCGCCTCGTGCGGCACGGCGAGGAGCAGGGTATGCTCGGCCGAGATGCCGCCGACGATGTTGTGATAGACCGCGCCCTCGCGACGCAGGATGGCGCTCACCTCGAAGCGGTGGTGGGTGGAGCGCTCGGACGCGTAGCCCGTGAACTCGCCGAACGGCCCTTCGGGCTCCTCCTCCCCCAGCACCAGGTGCCCCTCCAGCACGATCTCGGCCTCGGCCGGCACCTCGACCGGCACGGTACGCCCCTCGACCAGCGCCAGGGGCCGGCCCATGAAGCTGCCGGCGATGGCGAACTCGTCCGCCTCGAACCCCCTTCCAGATACCCGCGCCGAAGGTGACGAGCGGATGGCAGCCGATCACCACGCTCGCCGGCATCCGGCCCAACCCCATGGCCTCGGCCTCGCGGGCGTAATGCCACAGGTGGCGGCGGCTGTGGAGGCTGGTGCCGAGGCGGTTTGGGCCGTTCACCAGCATGCGGTGGAAGGAAGCGTTGCGCACCCCGGTCCTGGGATGCTTGGCGACCACGATGCCGCTCGTGATATAGGCGCCGCCGTCCTCCTGGAAATGCCGGGGGATGGGGAGCGTGGCGAGGTCCACCGCCGACCCTTGGGTGACGGAATCGAGAATGGGGCCGCCCGCGCGCACCACGGGCGCGATCGGCTCGGCATCCAGTCCGCTCCACACTTCGATCAAGCGGTCCTCCTCGACGCCGAGGGCGAAGGCGAAGGCGAAGGCGCGCCGGCTGGCGAAGAGGTTCTGTACCACCGTCATGTCCGTGCCCCGCACGGCGTCGAACAAGATGACGGGGGTCCGCCCCCGGCGCTCGAGCTCGAAGGAGAGCGCCGTCAGCTCGTAGTCGCGATCCACCGGCTCGCGCACCCGCAGGACATCCTCGAGGTGGGCGCGTTCGAGCGCCGCCAGATAGGCACCCAGTGAAAACGCGGCGTCTTCGCTCATCACCACTCCCTCCCGTTATACCGATCGGCCATAAGGGAGACCGATCGTATATTCCCTCAAACGCCGGGCGGCAGCGTCCGCGGCCTTGGCTTACCTCGCATAAGCTCGGGCGCGCGGTCGCGCTTGCCAGGCGGTGATGAGTCAAGCTCATCGCCGCCTGGTAATACCCGCCCGCCCGGTCAACCCCGCACCCGCGCGCCCTCGGGATCGTAGAACGAGCGGAGGGAGGCGTCGGCGGGGTAGCGCGCGCACGCGATCTCGATCTCGAAATTACCGTTCCCAACCAAGTCCCCGGTCACCCCGTCCCGGTGATGGACATAACCCATACCGACCGCCGCGCCCAGCGTATGGCCGTAGGCGCCAGAGCTGATATAGCCGACGATGTGGCCGTCGAGCCGGATCAGCTCGTCCTTGAAGAGGATCGGCCCGGGGTCGCGGAGCTTGAACAGCATCATGCGCTTCTCCAGCACCCGGCCGTGCCGCGCCTCCATGGCCGCCCGGCCGATGAAATCGCCCGCCTTGCCGAGCTTGACGACGAAGCCGAGCCCGGCCTCGTACGGCGTGTCGTCGGGCGTGAGGTCGAGCCCGAATTCCCGGAACCCGCGCTCCGAGCGCAGGTGCTCGAGGGCATGGTAGCCCACGAGCGCGAGGTCGAACGCCTCTCCGGCCGCGACGATCCGGTCGAAGACGTCCTGCGCGCATTCGCTGGGGATATAGAGCTCCCAGCCGAGCTCGCCCACGAAGCTGAGGCGGTTGGCGAGGACGCGGGCGTAGCCGAGATCGACCTCGCGCGAGGCGCCGAAGGGGAAGGCTTCGTTCGACATGTCCGCGTCGGTCAAGCTGGATAGAAGGGTCCGCGAATTCGGCCCCTGGACCGAGAGCACCGCATAGGCCGAGGTCACATCGGTGAGCGTCACATGCTCGTCGGCGGCGAAGTGGCGCTCGATCCAGGCCCGGTCGCGGGGCTGGAAGGCGGCCGAGGAGACGATCAGGTAGCGGTCCCCGGCCAAGCGGTTGACGGTCACGTCCACCTCGATGCCGCCGCGCTCGTTCAGCATGTGGGTATAGACGATGCGCCCCGGTGCGGTATCCATGTCGCCCGCGCACAGGCGCTGCAGCGCCCGGCATGCATCGCGCCCCTGTACCAGGTGCTTGCCGAAGGAGCTTTGCTCGAGCATGCCGACATTGGTGCGCACGGCCGCGCACTCGGCCGCCACGTGGTGGAACCAGTTGGGCCGGTGATGGTCATAGCGGTTGACGGGCTCGGTGCCGGGGGGCGCGAACCAGTTCGCCCGCTCCCAGCCGAGCGCCTCGCCGAAGCAGGCTCCGCGCGCGGCGAGGCGGTCGTGCAGCGGGCTCTTGCGCACCGGCCGGCCGGCCGCCCGGTCCTTGTAGGGCCAGGGCATGGCGTAGATCTCGCCGAGGGATTCGCCCGCGCATTCGCCCAGGTAGCGCTTGTTGACCTGGAAGGGGTGGAAGCGCGCCACGTCCACGTCCGAGAGGTCGCTTCCGGCCTCGCCCTCGACGATCCATTCGGCGAGCGCCCGGCCCGCCCCCGCACCCATCTCCACCCCCTCGGAGTTGAAGCCGGCGGCGATATAGAGGCGCGGATATCCCGGCGCCTCACCGAGGGCGAAATGCTGGTCAGGCGTGAAGCTCTCGGGCCCGTTCATGAACTTGGCGATGCCGGCCTTGGCGAGGCCCGGCAGAATCTCCATCGCCTTGGTGTAAGGCAGCTCGAAATGGTCCCAGTCTTCGGGCAGCTCGATGAAGCGCTGCTCGGCCGGCAGGCGATCCATGGGCAGGGGCTTGCCCTGGGGCTCGAAGGCCCCGACCAGCAGCTTGCCGGCATCCTCCTTGATGTAGACATGGCCGTCCGTGTCGCGCAGGACCGGCAGGCCGGGGGTGGCGAAGTCGAGCGCCTCGGTCACCACGTAGAAATGCTCGCACGCATGCAGCGGCACGGGGATGCCGAGGGGGGCCGCCAGGTCCCGCGTCCAGAGGCCCGTGGCGAGCACCAGCTTCTCGCACTCGGTGCTCCCGTGCGGTGTCTCGACGCGGTAGGCGCCCGAGGCGAGGCGCGCGATCCCGCTCACCGGCGATTCCTCGAAGATGCGGGCGCCACGCTGGCGCGCACCCGCGGCCAGGGACATGGTGGTGTCCACTGGGTTCGTCTGGCCGTCGCCGGGGATCGTGATCGCTCCGGCGACGAGGTCCTCGTCGATCGCCGGATAGATGGCCTTCGCTTCCTTGGCCCCGATGATATGGGCCTCGATTTCGAAGCTCTTGGCGATGGTGGCGTAGCGCTGGAGATCGAACAAGCGCTCCTTGGTGTGCGCCACGCCCAAGGTCCCGTTCTGCTTGAAGCCCGTGGCCTGTCCCGTCTCGGCCTCGAGGCTCGCATAGAGCTCGACATTGTAGCGTGCCATCGCCGTCATGCTGTGGCTCAGGCGGAGCTGCATGATGAGGCCGGCGGCGTGCCAGGTGGTGCCGCTCGTCAGGACCCCGCGCTCGAACAGCGCCACGTCCTTCGCGCCGAGCTTGGTCAGATGGTAGGCGATACTGCACCCCACGACCCCGCCGCCCACGATCGCGATCTCCACATGCCTGGGCGCCGCCATTGGCATCCTCCTTTGCGCTAGTGGTTCGAATCTGACGCTTGGAACCCTCTCCACCGTATCGTCCCTTGGGGGAAGACGGTGGCGCGCGGGGCGCGCCGGGTGAGGGCGTGGCCGCCAGCAGGCGGCGGAAAGACTCTTTGTGGCGCGCGGACGCGCACCCCCTCACCCCGGCCCTCTCCCCGGTGGGAAAGGGGGATTCGTTTGTCGCGTTCAATCCACTAGTCTCCGGGCTCCCACGCTCGTAGCAATCGGGTAGGAGGGGGGCCTCGCGGCGCCCCTCCTCCCACACCACCGGGCATACGTTCTACGTACCACGGCGGTTTCCGTCAGTCTGTAACGCAAGGTACCTGTCGGCGACGGGCACGAGGCCCTGCCGGACGAACCAGGCGAGGGTCATGGCCTCGGTTGCTTGGTAGCTGAGGGCCATGCGCCACCAGCCCTTGCCGGTCAGCGCCAGTATCCACGCCCGCCATTCCGGCACGCCGAGCCCTTGCAGGAAGTCGGCGATGGCCTTCGTGCGTTTGCACTGCTTGAGCCGCACGCAGCGCAGCTTTCGACGAATCCATTCGTCGAGGCGTTGCAGGTGCCTCTTGCAGTGGGCGTGGCGGAAGTAGCCCACCCAACCGGCCAGGAAGGCATTGACCTCCGCGATCATGCGCGCAAGCGAGATACCCCGGTTGCGCTTGGTGATCCGACGCAGGCGTTGCCTCACGCGGTCCAGGCTCTTGGGCGCGATGCCCAAGCGCCCGTCCCACAACAGCCGGTGGCCGAGGAATGAGCGCTCCCCGACCGGGGCGACGGCGCTTTTCTCCCGGTTGACCTCGAGATGCAACCTGCTGCGGAGGAATTCGGCGACCTTGGCCATGACCCGCTCTCCCGCCGCTCTCGACCGCACATAGATGTTGCAGTCGTCGGCGTAGCGGCAGAAGCGGTGGCCTCGCGCCTCCAGCATCTTGTCGAGGTCGTCCAGGAGCAGGTTGGCGAGCAGCGGCGAGAGCGGGCCACCCTGGGGCGTGCCCTCGTATCGCCGCGTGCAGACGCCCTCTCGCATCATCCCCGCTTCCAGGAAGCGGCGGACGAGCCTCAAGAGGCGCCTGTCGCCGATGTGCCGCGCCAAACGGGCCATGAGGATGTCGTGGTTGATCCGGTCGAAGAACTTCTCCAGATCGAGGTCGACCACGATCCCGTAACCCGCGGCAACGTGCTTCCCCGCCTGGGCCAGAGCGCCGTGGGCGCTCCGCCCCGGGCGGAAGCCGAAGCTCGACGCCGAGAACGCCGGGTCGAGGATCGGCTGCAGGACACCCAGCATGGCCTGCTGGACCAGGCGATCGACCACCGTCGGGATGCCCAATTGCCGCACCCCGCCGCCCGGCTTGGGGATCTCCACCCCCTTGACCGGTCGTGGCCGATAGCCGCCTCGCACCAGTTGCGCCACCAGCATGTCCTTGTGATCGGCGAGCCAGGGCCCAAGGTCGTTGACGGTCATCCCGTCCACTCCCGGCGCCCCCTTGTTCGCCTTCACACGCTTGTAGGCATGGCTCAGGTTGGCCGCGCTCGCCACCCGTTCCATCAGGTCTTGCGTCAAGGCTCGTTGCTGGCCCAACACCGCGAGCGCTTGTGGCTCCGCGAACGCCCCAGCGCCGGTTCCGCCGTCGCCAGGCGCGCCGTGGCGCAGGGCCTTCAGCAGCGCCTCGTCGAAGAGGTCAAGCTGATAAGCCCTGCCTTGCTGCCGCTCCACGCTCATCGAGTTGGACCAGACTGCTCCTTGCTTCCGGATTCGGCCCTTCATCCGCCTACCTGGCCGACTACTACGGCCTCTGCTGACTTCTCCACCCCCATCGCTTCCCGTCGCCGGGGCGCTACTCGGTTCGCCCGAGAGGGGCGGAGATCTCCCTGGGTAAGACCCTGATCTTTCCTCCGGTCGCGGCCGGATTTACCAATGCGATGTCCGAACGACTATCGGGTCGCGCCACCCATAGCTGGCTTACCCCATCGCACCGGCCTTCTATCCGGTTCCTGTTCGTCCGCTCCGGATTTCGCCTCGGGCTTCCTCCCCACCCCGCCTCGCGGCGACGCAGTTGCCTCCAGCTTACGATTCCGGTCGTCACGGCTCGTAGAGGACTTCCACCTCCTAGATCAACGCCATGCCAGGCACACTAATGGATGCCCCTGCCGGGCGGCGGGGCGGCACTTCGCGCCCCGACGCAAGAAGGCCCGCGCGAGGCGGGCCTTCGAGGCTTATATGGCGGGCCGGCGCGTCAGTTGACGAGCGAGAGGTTCTCGGCCGAAGACTTCCCGTTCCTTCCCTCCTGCAACTCGTACTCGACCTTTTGGCCTTCGTTGAGACTCCCTATCCCCGCCTGCTCGACGGCGGAGATATGGACGAATGCGTCCTTCGAGCCGTCGTCGGGCGTAATGAATCCGTATCCCTTGGCGGCGTTGAACCACTTCACGGTTCCTATTGTCATCGTGTCGTTCCCGGTCACTTGTTGCGATCACCAGCGCGCATCCGCGCCGACGGGTCTCAGCTCATCGTCATCCGGGGAGTAGCGGCTGGGCCAACGCGACGAAGCGGTACACGCCAGATTCTCCGAGCGCTGATCGTTTTCATATAACGCAATATGGGCTATTCCACAATGGACAAGCCCGGTATCGGCCCGATCCCCCGAGGGCAAACGGGGGAAGGGGCCGCGGCCGGTTGTCAGCCAACCACGCAGGGGCTATGACTGGCGCCCCTCGCCTCGCCCCACGCCGCCGGGCGAGGCGGGTGCGGCCTTCGGCGGAGCGATCATGTTCAGACGCACTCCAGGCACGGGCTTCTTCGCCGCCATGCATCGGCGCGAGCTGGCGGTGGTCTTCTGGCTATGGCCCCAAATCGACGACCGGGAGCGGGCCGGGAAGGCCCTCGGCTATGCCCGGCGCGGGGCGATCGTGGCCACCGTCCTCGTCCTCGTGCCAGTGTTCTTCCCCGAGGGCTTCGACCAGGAAGAGGGCTGGTTCCTCTCCTTCGACCTCGCGGCGCTGCTGGACGCGGTCCTCCTCGTCCAACTGGCCCTCTACGTCTATGTCTATGTCGAGGGGTACAAGCGGTGGGAGGCCATCACAGGCGGGCTGGCACTGTTCGTCCTCGCCTACCTCGTACTGCCCATGATCGAGGACGAGCAGAGCTGGTTCGCCATATTCCTCGGCCTCTACGCCGTGCGCTGTTTCGCCATCGGCCTCAAGAGCCGGCGGCTGCTCGACCGGCTCGACGCCGGCGGCGGGCCCCAGGACGGCGCGGCGGCCCCGGGCGAGGAATGAGCCGCCGCCCCCACCCCGACATCGCGCGGGTGCTCCGCCGGGCGGCGATAGGTTGCGTGCCCCTCGCCCTCGCAAGCGGCGCCGTGGCCGCCCTCGCGCCCGATCTGGTCCCGTCGGCGCGAAGGCGGGTCGAGGCGTGGAAGGCGGGGAGGCCGGCGTACTGATGCCGGAGACGGAGTGGAGTCGCGCGGATGAAACTTGAGCCAGTCCATATAATCGGCGGCGGCCTCGCCGGGTGCGAGGCGGCGTGGCAGCTCGCGCGCGCGGGCGTGCCGGCGGTCGTGCACGAGATGCGGCCCGGCCGGCGCAGCGACGCGCATGAGACGGACGGCCTCGCCGAGCTGGTGTGCTCGAACTCCTTCCGCTCCGACGACGCCGAGCACAACGCCGTCGGCCTGCTCCATGCCGAGATGCGGCGCCTGGGCTCCCTCGTCATGGGCGCGGCCGACCGCAACCGGGTGCCGGCGGGCAGCGCCCTCGCCGTCGACCGGGCTGGGTTCTCTGGCGCCATCGAGGCGGCGCTCGTGGCCGAGCCGCTGGTCGAGGTCCGGCGGGCCGAGGTCGCGGGGTTGCCGCCCGGCGACTGGGATTCGGCCATCGTCGCCACGGGGCCCCTCACCTCCCCGGCCCTCGCCGAGGCCATCCGCGCCCTTACGGGCGCTGAATCCCTGGCCTTCTTCGACGCCATCGCCCCCATCGTCCACCGCGACTCGATCGACTTCGAGGTCGCCTGGCTCCAGTCCCGCTACGACAAGGGCGACGGGGCCGACTACATCAACTGCCCCCTCGACGCCGCCGGTTACGAGGCCTTCATCGACGGCCTCCTCGCCGGCGAGCAGGCCGAGCTCCGGGAGTGGGAGAAAAAGACACCCTATTTCGAGGGCTGCCTGCCCATCGAGGTCATGGCCGCGCGCGGCCGCGAGACGCTCCGCTTCGGGCCCATGAAGCCCGTCGGCCTCACCGATCCCCGCACCGGCCGGCGGTCCCATGCGGTGGTCCAGCTGCGCCAGGACAACGCGCTCGGCACCCTCTACAACATGGTCGGCTTCCAGACCAAGCTGAAGCATGGCGCGCAGGCCGAGCTGTTCCGCACCATCCCGGGGCTGGAGGGTGCGCGCTTCGCCCGCCTGGGCGGCATCCACCGCAACACCTTCATCGACAGCCCGCGCCTGCTGGACGGCCTCCTGCGCCTCGAGGCTCGGCCTACCTTGCGCTTCGCGGGGCAGATCACCGGCGTCGAAGGCTATGTCGAGAGTGCTGCCATGGGCCTCCTCGCCGGACGCTTTGCCGCCGCCGAGCGGCTCGGCTATCCGCCCGCCCCCCCGCCGGCCACGACGGCGCTTGGCGCCCTCCTCGGACACATTACCGGCGGGCACTTGCCGGACGCCACGGCGGCTGTCAGGTTTCAACCCATGAACGCGAACTTCGGCCTCTTCCCACCTCTCGCCGGGCGCCTCAAGGGGCGCGAGCGCCGCCGCGCCATGTCCATCCGCGCCCTCACCGACCTCGATGCCTGGCTGGCCGGGGGCCTCGAGGCCGCGGAATAGGAGCGCACCATGCCCTTCCCCACGCCTTTGGTGGCCCCGATCCTCCTCGCGGCAATCCTCCTTGCGGCGATCCTCGATTGGGCGCCCGCGGCCCAAGCCGAGGAAGGCGGCCTGAGCGAGGGCGAGATCGGATACGTCCGCCAGATCGGCGCGCTCGCCGGCGCGTCGCGCTTCTGCTACATGGAGTGGCGACCGCTCTACAAGGCGTTCATCCGCACCTGGCGCGAGAGCGGCCGGCCGGAGACCGACGTGATGGCCGTCAACGACCTTTTCCTCCTAGCGATGCGCGAGGAAGAGCGCCGCCTGCCGCCCGATTTCTGCCCCGGGTCCGGGCAGGTCCGGCTCGACTACATGATGGAAGAGGCGATGCGTCAGTTCGCCGAGTAATCCCTCAATATCGGGCGAAGGCCGCGTATCGCATCAGGTGCCACTGGCGCGCGGGGCCACTCATCTCGATCCCGGCCGCGTAGGGGTCGTGGCCGGCACGGGCGAGGCGGCGAAGATAGCGATCGGCCAGCGGGGCCAGTAGCAGCGCCGGCAGGGCCGCGCGCGGCACCTCTCGCCGGCGTGCCCGTGCCTTCAGCAAGTGGGCCCGCGCCATGGCGGCGATCGCGGCAACGCTCGCCCTCTCGTCCGCCGCGCGCACCAGGTAGCGGCGACCGGCGCGGGCGTGGGCGGGGACGGCGCGCAGCAGCCCCGTCAGCGCCCAGGCGATGCCCACATGGCGCCCCGCCTCACACGCCGCGTCACTGCCGGAGGCACCGAGGATATCGAGCGTCAGGCGCGCCAGCGGGGCGGAGCATGCCTCGGCGTAGCTTTCGAGGGCGCGTTCGTCTTCCGGCGGCTCGTCCGCGAGGTCGAAGGCCCGGGCGTCGATCAGGGCCTCGAAGGGCGGGCGGGCGAGGCCGTGGCGCCGGATGGCGGCGCCGAGCGCCGCGACCACCGGTTGGGCCGTCGGGCGGCCCTCGTGAATGGCGGCAATGGCGTCGCGCCACCATTGCAGCCGCATCTCACCGATGAGCGGCTCGCTCACCACCTCGCGCGTCCTGGCGACCGCGAGGTTGAAGGCGTAGAGCGCGAACAGATCCTCGCGCCGCGCCGCGGGCGCGAAGAGGGCGGCCAGGTAGCGCTCGCGATCGCCGCGGCGCACCTCCGCGGCGCAAATCGAGGGCTCACCACTCCCAGCCACCATGAGGCCGAAACCACCCCTCCCCTTGTCCGCGCGCCGAATGCGGCTTACTTTGCTCGGCAATCCGTCACCCGGCGCCATGCACGCGCAACGCTTGGTCTGGTCGACGGATTGTGTCAGGATACATGTGTAACACTAGATGTTGCGCTGTCATCGTTACATAAGATCAGATCGAGGGGTGGGGAAGGCCATGAGTAATTTGCTTAACAATCTCCAGTCGACGGTCATCGCCGGTTTCGTCCTCACGGTGATCATGATCATCGTCGCTGGGGTGATCGGCGGCGGCTTCTACGCCTTCGACTTGGCGTGGATCACCTTCCTGTTCCGCTGGGCCCACGTCATGAGCGGGGTCATGTGGATCGGCTTGCTGTGGTACTTCAACTTCGTCCAGATCCCGAACATGGGCAAGATTCCGGACGAGCAGAAGCCGGCCATTGGCAAGGTCATAGCACCAGCGGCGCTGTTCTGGTTCCGCTGGGGTGCGATGTCGACCATCGTCACGGGCCTGATTCTGGCCGCGCTCAACGAGTACCTGGTCTCGGCCATTCTGCTCGGCCTCGACGGTACCGGCGGCCGTGTGACAGCCATCGGCATCGGCATGTGGCTCGGCGTCATCATGTGGTTCAACGTGTGGTTCGTGATCTGGCCCAACCAGAAGAAGGCGCTCGGCATCGTCGAGGCGAGCGCGGACGCCAAGGCGGCGGCCGCGAACACCGCGAAGCTGTTCTCGCGCACGAACACGCTTCTTTCGATCCCGATGCTCTACGCCATGTCATCGGCCCAGAACCTGTTCTAGGCCGGCGCGGGCGCGACATGAACGGGGCGGGACCGCCAGGTCCCGCCCCCTCTCATTGCGCCGGTCTTTGCACCGGTTTCCGGGTACCGGCGACGATCTCGAAAATAGTGCCTGTCACGTGTGGGCGCCTGGTCCGGGGCCGCTGGTGAAGCGAACGCGACGAGAGAATCCCCTTCTCCCCCCAGGGGAGAGGCCTCGATGGGTTGGATCCGAACCGCTCTAGAATGGGCCGAGGACGGTCTTGAGCTTCGACTTGAGGGTGTCGGACGTGTAGGGCTTGACGATGTAGTTCGACACGCCGGCCTTCTTGGCCTCCATGATGTTGCCGACCGAGCTTTCGGTGGTCACCAGGATGAAGGGGGTGGCTTTGAGCGTCTCTTCCGAACGCACGTTGCGCAAGAGCTCGATACCGGACATGGCCACCATGTTCCAATCCGAGAGAACGAGATCGAAGCGCTTGATCCGCATCTTCTGCAGCCCGACATCGCCGTCGTCCGCCTCGGTCACGTTGGTGAACCCCAGCTCGCCCAGCAGAGAGCGATGCACCTGCCGCATGAACTTTTGATCGTCCACGACGAGGATGGAAAGATCCTTGTCAACAGCCATATCCAGCCTCCGTCACAGCGCAACTCCCTTGTGTTCGGATCGTCATACGATGTTGGAATATCTTATAGAGCCCTTTGCTTAATAAACTTCTAATACCATCCACTAGTGTCCGGTTAATAGTCGAATAGATTCAATTGGTTAGCATGGGGGTGGATTGGTGTTGTGGTTTCTGGATTTGTAAGCAATTGAAGGAGCGGTGTTTTTTCGAAGACGGTGAGGCTGAGGACCTGGAGGATTGTGTAGAGGCTGGCGTTGGAGCTATGGCCAGAAGTTGGTGACGGCGTGAAGGGTTAAGGTGGCGTATCGTGGGGGTGATTGAGCCTCCACTTCTCCAGCAAAGGAGTGATACGCCGTGACCGACAATAACGTTTTGAAGCTTTCCCAGCCATCGACGTTTTCCGATCCGTTGACCGAGGTGCTGCGCAACGGCGCCCGTTCCCTTTTGGCCCAAGCGGTCGAGGCCGAGGTGGCCGCGTTCCTCGGGAGCCACGCCGAGGAGCGCACCGATGAAGGCCGCCAACGGCTGGTGCGCCACGGTCATCTGCCGGAACGCGAGATCATGACCGGCATCGGCCCGGTCGCGGTTCGCGGGCCACGGGTCCGCGACCGCACGGGGCTGGGCGCCGATCGCATCCGCTTCTCCTCGGCGCTGCTGCCGCCTTATGCGCGGCGCTCGAAGAGCCTCGAGGTCCTGATCCCCATCCTCTACCTCAAGGGCATCTCCACCGGCGACTTCACCGAGGCGCTGGCGGCCTTACTCGGGCCGGACGCCGGCGGCCTCTCGGCCTCGTCCATCGCGCGGCTCACCGAAGTCTGGGCGGGGGAGCACGCACACTGGCTGAAGCGGGATCTGTCGGCCCGGCGCTACGTCTACTTCTGGGCCGACGGCATCCACGTGCAGGCCCGGCTCGAGGACGACGCGCAATGCCTGTTGGTCATCATCGGCGCGACGCCCGAGGGCAAGAAGGAACTCGTCGGCCTCATCGACGGCGTGCGCGAGAGCACCCAATCATGGCGCGAGCTGCTGCTCGACCTCAAGCGGCGCGGGCTCGCGATGGGGCCTGAACTCGCGGTCGCCGACGGCGCGCTCGGCTTCTGGAAGGCGATCGAGGAAGTGTGGTCCCGGACGCGCGGCCAGCGCTGTTGGGTGCACAAGACCGCGAACGTCTTGAACAAGCTGCCCAAGAGCCAGCAATCGAAGGCAAAGCGTGCTCTCCAGGACATCTGGATGGCCGAGACCAGGAGCGACGCAGACAACGCCTTCGACACCTTCATCGAGACCTACGCCGTCAAATACGAAAAGGCGGCTGCATGCCTGGCCAAGGATCGCGAAACGCTGCTGGCGTTCTACGACTTTCCCGCCGAGCATTGGAAGCACCTGCGGACAACCAACCCCATCGAAAGCACATTCGCCACCGTGCGACACCGTACCGTGCGATCCAAGGGATGCCTCTCCAACAAGACGGCGCTCGCCATGGTCTTCAAGCTCACCCAGGGGGCACAAAACAGTTGGCGCCGCCTCGACGGACACAACCAGTTGCCCAAGCTGATCGTCGGTGTAAAGTTCATCGACGGCATCGAAGCCGTCAGGCAACAACCGCAAGCCGCCGCCTGACCCATACCGTCACCAAGATTCAGCCATAGCTCCTGGCGTTGATAGCCAAGCGCTTCTTGACGATGGCGATCAACACATAGACGGAGACGGCGATCCAGATCTGGGATTTGACGGCGTTCTCGGAGGTGCCGTAGAAGCGCTTGATGCGCAGGTGCTGCTTGATCCATTTGAAGAACAGCTCGACCTGCCAGCGGCATTTGTAGAGCTGGGCGATGGTCAGCGCCGGCAGGGTGAAGTTGTTGGTCAGGAAGGTGAAGGCCTTGCCGCTCTCGGGGTCGCGGTATCGGACGCGGCGGAGCCTGTCCGGGTAGTCGGTGGCGGTGTGCTGGCCGGCGGTGCGGATGGTCTGGTCGCAGCGCAGGCCGGTGGTCTTGTCGATTGCGCGGGACGCGATCCTGCGGAACTGGAACTTGGCCCGTGCCCGGACGACGAAGAAGGCGGCGCCCTGGCTCAGGCGATGGAGGCGGGCGAAATGGATGTATCCGCGGTCCAGGACGTAGAAGGCGCCGGGCTCGGGGACCAGCTCGTCGAGCACCCTCACGTCGTGCCATCGGCCGTCGCTGATATGGATGAAAGTTGGGATATTGCCGCGCAGATCCAAGAGGGTGTGGAGCTTGATGGCGGCCTTGGTGCGCTGGAACGGGGCCCAGGGGAAGACCGCGAGGCAGAGGTCGATGGTGGTCGAGTCGAGGGCATAGACGGTGTGGTCGAGCTCGAGGCCGAAGCTGTCTTGGGCATAGAGCGGCCGGGCGATGCGGATCAGCGCCTGGGCGAAGTCGGCATGGATGCGCCAGTCGCGCCTCTCGTTGGCGTCGGCCAAGGTGGCGCGGGCGACGCGCCCGCGGATGCCCATGTGGTAGAGCTTGGTGTGCTGGGCGCGCAGGCAGGCCTCGATGTCGCGCAGGCTCTCGCGATAGGTCAGCTGCGCGAAGGCCATGCACAGATACCGATCGAGGCAGGAGAAGCTTCGCAGCCTGCGATCGCCGCCGTAGCGGTGGACGCAACGGCGCAAGCTGTGCACGGGCAGATGGTCGATCACCTGGGCGAAAACGATCTTGCCTGCATACATGAGCCATGCTCCTGACCGGGAAGGCAGGAGCATGTCTGGCTTACGTCCCTATCCGGTTAATGCAGGTAGCGACCGAGTGTTCTTTATATGTTCGCTCTAAGGGTGTACTGTTCCCGCCTCTGAGGATTGGTCGGGAGACAGGGCATGAGCGGCTTGTTGACGTTCCAAGAGCGCTACCGAGACGAGGAATCGTGCATCCTGGCCTTGGCGGATCGACGCTGGCCGTCTGGGTTTGCGTGCGCCCGCTGCGGGCGCCGGCGGGGCTATCGGCACAAGGCGCGGGCGCGCGTCTTCGAATGCGCGGCTTGCGGTCGTCAAGAGTCGGTGACGGCGGGAACCATCTTCCACCGCACCCGCACACCGTTGCCCAAATGGTTCCTGGCGGCGTGGTTGATGGGGCGGGACAAGCGCGGGGTCTCGGCCCTGTTCCTGGCGCGCGAGCTGGGGCTTCGCTATGAGACCGCATGGCTGATGGCTCACAAGCTGCGCCATGGCTTGGCGGAGCGGCCGGATGCGTTGCTGGACGGCATGGTCGAGGTCGATGAGAGCTACTACGGCGGGCGCGGCAAGCCCGAGAGCCGGGGCCGCGGGATGGCCAATGCCAACAAGAGCCTGCTCGTGCTGGCGGTGGAGAAGGTGGCGGTGGCGCCGGGCAAGGGGGTCGAGGCCAGCGGCTTCGTCGCCGGCCGGGCGCGGCTTGCCATCCTGCCCCGGGCCAATGCCGAGCAGCTCGGCGGCTTCGTGCGGGCCGCCGTGACGCCGGGCGCGCGCCTGCTGACCGACGATTTCAAGGGCTATGCCGGGCTCGGCGCCGTCTACCGGCACCAGCCCACCGTCCAAGGCCAAGGCAAGAACGCCGAGACGCAGATGCCGATCATCCACGTCCTGTTCAGCAACCTCAAGACCTGGCTCAACGGCACCTACCATGGCGTCAGCGCCAAGCACTTGCCGCGCTATGGCCGGGAATGGGCCTATCGCTTCAACCGCCGCCGGCGGATCGACGACCTCGGCGACTTCGTCCTGAGCCGCGCCATGGCCCGGCCAACCATCACATACCGCCAGTTGATCCACGGCTTGCAACCCCAGGGCGCACGACCTGCCTTAACCGGATAGGGACGCTGGCTTAACACCGGGAGTTCAAGTCGGTGACACGCGAATATCCCGAAAGAACGTTTAACCACAACCCACTAACCGGAAAACCGCCGCAGTTAACCGGACACTAGTGAATACCATCGGGCATTGAATGAGACTCGTTTAGGGGATTCCCAATCGGTCAAAAGTCTGAATCAATGAGGCGAACGGCTTTGGAGGTTCGCCATGAGCAGAGCGGTTTCGTTACGCGCGGATTTTGATGGTCCGCGTTTGCGTCGATTGGCCAAGGCATCGAAGGATGCGGGCCAGAGCCGGCGTCTTCTTGCGCTGGCGGTGATCTACGATGGGGGCCGGCGTACGGACGCGGCTCGGCTCGGCGATGTCGGGCTTCAAGTCATCCGCGACTGGGTTCTTCGGTTCAACGCCAAAGGGCCGGATGGTCTGATTGACGGCAAGGCGACGGGCAAGCCGCGCAAGCTCGACGATGCGCAACGCCAGGCTCTTGCCCGGCTCGTCGAGGACGGGCCGATCCCGGCGATCCACGGCGTTGTGCGCTGGCGCCGGAAGGACTTGGCGCTTTGGATATTCGAGGAGTTTGGCATCTCGCTTGAGGAGTCGAGCGTAGGCCGCGAGCTGCGGGCGCTGGGGTTCAGCAAGATATCGGCGCGGCCGCGGCACAAGGGGCAGAACGAGTTCGCGGTCGAGGATTTTAAACCGACATTCCCCATATACCATCCAAATTCGTGGAAATCGTACCACTTTCCCACCGCCAAGGGAACTGTATCCCCTATGCAGCCATCCGATGGCATGATTTTGGTAATCGGCCCGCGCTTGGAAGGCCACTCGGTCATTTTTCTCGCCATCCAGACACACCTCTCCTGTCGCTTTCTCCTCGCCGTCGATTCCCTCGGCCTACGCCGGAGCGGGTCTTCGTCGCAGATCATCAATCAAGCTCAGGATTTTCCGGAACAGGTCCCTCGGCACCGCCACCTCAGCCAATTGGAACGTAACGTAGCGGCCATGTCGGACAACCTTGGCCCCGATCTTCACCAGCTTGTCGCGCAACGTCGTCATCGACCAGTGCTCCACCTCCTTCGGCAAAGCCAGTGTCCTCATGAAGTTGCCCAGATTGTAGGCCAGGGCGTGAAGCTGGAGCCGAACGGCATTGTTGCGGAACTTGCGACATGACAGACGGGTCCAGTTGATGGCGTTCTTGCCTTCCTTGATGTGCTGCTCCGCCGTGCCACGGTGATTATAGAACGCCACCACCCGCTTGGTAGGGCGCGACAGATTAGTGACGATGAAACCGACGCGAGGAACCAGCTCGCCGGGGTGCCACTCCACTTTGGCCACGACACGGCGCTTCTTGTTCCACGATCCGGCCTGATAGCTGAAGCTGGCGTGGAAACGGCGAACATGGTCGGGCGGGCGACCGACAGGTCGCGTAAGCAGATGGGCAATGTTCCGCTGGAGAATCGCGTTCGCTTTGAGGCGGATGACGTAGAGTAATCCCTCGGCTTCGAGATATTCGTATATCTCCGGTGAGGCGAAGGCGGCATCGCCACGAAAATACAGCCGCACCTTCCTTTCCTTATAGCGCATCACCACCGGCTCCAGAACATTCCGCCATCCGTCGGCACTGTGAACATTACCGGGGCGCAGGGAACATCTCTCCAAGTCGCCGAACTGGTTGAACAGGAATAGCGGATGGTAGCAGGTACAGCCGAAGTGACCATTGTACGCTGTTCCCTCTTGTTCGCCATGGGTCGGGCTGACGCTGCTGTCCATGTCGAGAATGATCATCTTCGGCGGATGGCGGTCATGAACCTTGTCGATCCACACCCCGTTCATGTCGACCAAGGCTTCAACGTTCTCGTCGGTGGCCAATAGCTCCGTCTCGAAGCGTCCCATCTGGCTGGTGGAAGCGGCCTGTCTTTCGATGGCCTTGCCGCCAACAATCCAGCGCATGGCGGGATCGCGTCCCAGACGGTCGGCGTCGTTCACATCGTCATAGCCGCCAAGGCGCCCGAAAACGGACTGGCGAAACTGACCCGTCTTGCCGTGCCATCCGTTCTTGCCGGTACGGCTATCCTGGAAAACACCCTCGGCCATCTCAGTCAGGCCGAGGGCATCGTCAAGCTCCCGGTAGGCGAGCAACCCGGCGTCAGAAGTAATCTTGGAACCATGGAATTCAAGCTTCAAGCGACGGTCAAAATCGACCCGTAAACTGTCCCGTTTCGATTCACCCATCGGGTGTCCCATACCTGCTGCTCCATCAATGCATCAACATATTGATTCTTATAGCAGAATTCCCATCACGGGGCATGGAATATCGAGTTCACTTGGGAAATGGGGGCACTGCTGTCCGGTTAACTGAGCGGTGCTGGCTTTGAGAGCCAGGATTTCTGCGGGGTTTGAGCGAAAATGCATGGCGTCGATTTGAATTGGATGGAGCACTTTTCGGGTTTCTCCGAACTCATGAACACCGGCAAGACCCTGTTCGCTCAGCTCATGACTTCCTGCCATGGACTACTTTCACGCGGATCGTCGACCGGTATGGCGGCGATCACCGGGTCCGGACGCTTTCCTGCGCCGAGCAATACCGGTCCATGGCCTTCGCCCAGCTGACCTACCGGGAAAGCCTGCGCGACATCGAGACCTGCCTCTCGGTCCACGCATCGAAACTCTAACGGGCTTCCGCCAGCCGGTCCGGCGCTCGACGCTGGCCGATGCCATCGAAAGGCGCGACTGGCGTATCCATGCGGCGTTGGCCCAGCGGCTCATCACCCAGGCGAGGACGCTGTACGTCGACGAAGAACTGGGGTTGGACCTGACCAATACCGTCTACGCCCTGGACTCGACGACCATCGCTCTGTGCCTGTCGCTTTCCGTGGGCGCACTTCCGCACCACCAAGGCGGCGGTGAAGATGCACACGCTGCTCGACCTGCGGGGCAACATTCCGAGTTTTATCCACATCTCGGATGGCAAGCTGCACGACGTTCATGCCCTCGATATGCTCTTGAGCCATCTACGTCGTGGATCGTGGACGTCGACTTTGCCCGCCTTTCGGCCGGGGCCTTCTTGTCACGCGTGCCAAGTCGAACATCGATGCTCATCGCGTCTATTCGGCGCCGACGGATCGCTCGACCGGCATCATTTGCGACCAGACCATCTCCCTGGACGGCTTCTACACCCGTCAGGATTACCCCGAACTTCTGCGGCGCATCCGCTTCAAGGACCCCGAGTCCGGCAAGACGCTGGTCTTCATCACCAACAACTTCTCGCTTCCGGCCGCCACCATCTGCGCGCTCTACAAAAGCCGCTGGCAGGTGGAACTCTTCTTCAAGTGGGCAAGCAATCTTCGGATCAAGCAGTTCTACACGTGGAGAACGCGGTGAAGACGCAGATCTGGATTGCCGTCTAGGTCTACGTCTTCGTCGCCATCGTCAAGAAGCGCCTCGACCTGGACGCCTCGCTCTACACTTTGTTCGATCCTCTCGCTGGCCAATCAAGCACTTGCGGGAGACGAAAACAGATGCAATGCTTCGCAAATAACCAACCAATTGAATTCATTCGATTTTTAACCGGACACTAGTGAAATGGGGGTTAAAAAAACTTCGCGGCCGAGCTGGAAGAGATCCGCACCGGCCTTCCAGCCGACACCGCCATAGAGATCTGGTGGCAGGACGAGGCCCGGGTCGGCCAGAAAACCAAGCTCACGCGGCGCTGGGCGAGACGCGGCAGCCGGCCCACGGCGGCCAAGGACCAACGTACGAAGTCGGCCTATATCTTTGGCGCCATCTGTCCCCAACGCGGCGTCGGCGCGGGCCTCGTCCTGCCCCGCTGCAACACCAAGGCCATGCAATGGCACCTCGATGAAATCTCGTCCCAGGTGGCGTCGGGCGCCCACGCCGTGCTCATCCTCGATCGGGCCGGATGGCACACCACCGGCAAGCTCGAAGTCCCGGCCAACATCACGCTGCTGCCCTTGCCGCCGAGGGCGCCCGAGCTGAACCCCGTGGAGAACATTTGGCAGTTCATGCGCGACAACTGGCTGTCCAACCGGATCTTCAAGTCATACGACGATATCGTCGCCATCTGTTGCCAAGCCTGGAACAAGCTCATCGACCAGCCGTGGAAGATCATGTCCATCGGTCTGAGGAAATGGACACATGGGTTCTGATTAATGCTCGTTGGTATAATGCCCAGCCCATGCCCGGCGCGAAAAACGATTCCGCCCATCAGGAACGGGCCCGCAGAACCTCCTTCACCTTGCCGGCGAGCTGGTTGAGGCTGAAGGGCTTGGGCAGGAAATGGATATCGGCCGAACGGTCCAGGCGCTTGCGAAAGGCGTCTTCCGCATAGCCCGAAATGCAGATGATTTTCGTCTCGGGCGCGGTCTCGCGAACACGCATGATGAGGCTCGGCCCATCCATCTGCGGCATCACCACGTCCGTGATGAGGAGGTCGATCCTCTCCTCGACCCGGCCCGGCACTTCGAGCGCGGACTGACCCGACTTCGCCTCGTAGACCTTGTACCCCTTGCTGCGCAGGGCGCGGGCGCCGAACATGCGGACCGGATCCTCGTCCTCGACCAGAAGGACGGTGCCCGCGCCGCTCAGGTCGAGGGTGCCCGCGTCGGCCGCGTCGACCGACTGGGCCTGCTCGCCATCGACCTCACGGTCGCGGGGCAGGAAGATGCTGAATTGGGCGCCCTCGCCGGGGGCGCTGTCGACGAAGACGAAGCCGCCCGTCTGCTTGACGATGCCGTAGACCGTCGACAGGCCGAGGCCGGTGCCCGATCCCACTTCCTTGGTCGAGAAGAAAGGCTCGAATATACGGCCGATATGCGCCTTGGGTATGCCCTCGCCCGAATCGATTACCTCGATAAGGACGTAGTCCCCGGACGTCAGAAGCTCGTGCCCATGCCTATACGCCTCGGCGCCGGCGACGTTGCGGGTGCGGATGGTCAGCGTGCCACCGCCGGCCATGGCATCGCGCGCGTTGACCGCAAGGTTGATGATCACCTGCTCGAGCTGCCCCTGGTCGCCACGCACCTGGCCGAGGTCGCGGCCGTGGATCATCTTGAGCTCTATGTTCTCGCCGATCAGGCGGCGCAAGAGTTAGCTCAGCTCGGCCAGTACGTCGGTAACGTCGAGCCGCTTGGGCTGCAGGGTTTGCTGGCGCGAGAAAGCCAGAAGCTGGCGCACGAGGTTGGTCGCCCGGTTGGCGTTCTGTTTGATCTGCATGATGTCGGCGAACGACTGCTCACCGGGCCGGAACCGGAGCAGCAGCAGGTCGCAGAACCCGATCATGGCGGTGAGCAGATTGTTGAAATCGTGGGCGATGCCGCCCGCCAGCTGACCCACCGCCTGCATTTTCTAGGAGTGGGCGAACTGGACCTCGAGACTCTTCTGTTCGGTGGTATCGAGCGCGTGCAGGATGAAGCCGGAGATAGTTCCGTCGCCCTCGTCGACGGCGCTGACATAGAAGTTCATGACGGTCTCGCCGCCCTCACCGACGCGCACCTTGATGGGTGCCGCGAAGGAGGCACGCTCGGCGACCCCCTCGAGCCTGGCCGTGAAGTCGGCCCGGTCGGCCTCGTCGACCAGATCGACCAGCCGCCGGCCGTCGAGGGAGCCACTCTTCGCCTGGCCCATGGTCCGGTTGAAGACGTAGTTGGCCTCGACGACGACGCCGGTCGGATCGAGGAGCGCTATACCGACCGGCGCGCTCTCGAAGAATTTTCGGAAGCGTTGCTCCGATGCTTCGAGGGCGCGCGCCATCTCGTTCTCGCGCGAGAGGTCGCGCACGACCGACCGGGTCCATAGGCCGGCGCCATTCTCGCCCTGGACGATGGACTGGCTGATTTCCGCCTCGAAGCGCCGGTCGCCCGCGCCGCGCAGCACCACGCGGCCTTGCAGCACCTCGCCCGAACGGCCGAAGGGGTCGTGCGCCGGTGCGTCGACCGGTAGATCCTCGGCCATGATTTCCCGGAGCCGCACACCCGATCCGATCAGCTCTTCCGCCGACCGGCCGAGCCATTCGGCGAACGTGTTGTTCGCGAACAGGAAACGCCCCTCGGCGTCGACCGAATAAAAGCCGACCGGCGCATTCTCGAAGAAGTCGAACAGCTTGCGCTGCTCGGCACGGATGATTTGCTCCATCTCGTGGCGGTCGGTGACGTCCTCGACCGACCACAGGATGTAACCCGGCCGCCCCTGCAAGGGGTGGGCGCGCACGATGTGCCAGACCGTCTCGCCGCCTTGCGCGGCCGCGGCAAGCTCGGCCTGCGCCTCGGCGCCACCGGCGGCGGTCCCGCGCAACCGCTCGAGCGTCTCCAAGCTCTCCGCGTCGCCTCGGAACCGCGCCTCCAGCGCTTCGAACGGGGAAAGGGCCGAACAATCGAAGACCCGCCGAAAGGCGGCGTTCGCATGGATTCCGACACCATCCGCACTGGTAACCAGGCGTGGCTCCGGGCCGGACTCGAAGGCGCGCTGAAGCAGATCCCTCTCGCCGTGGCGCGCCGCACCCAGAACCTTGCCAAGCTTCGGCCTCAACTTTTGCCTCCAGCTCGCGATCGCGCCGACGACTCCATCAGTCGGCCACGGCGCCTTCTCGCGCTCATCGGTCTCTATGGTCGTCATCACTTACCATGATGCATTCGGGTTCACCATCGTCCGCTCCGTCACAATCTCCGGGCCCTCAGGCCCACGCGACCCTGCGCTTGAGCTTCATGACGTAGCCGATGACCTCAGCCACGGCCTTGTAGTGCTCCGGGGGAACGTCCTGATCCAAGTCCACGCCATTGAAGAGCGCGCGGGCGAGCGGTGGATTCTCGACCACCGGCACGCCGTTCTCCTCCGCCACTTCCCTGATGCGCAGCGCGATCAAATCGGCGCCTTTCGCCACCACCCTCGGCGCATCCATGACCTCATGCTCGTAGCTGAGCGCGACGGCGAAATGGGTCGGGTTGGCGATGACGACCGCGGCGTCGGGCACCGCCGCCATCATGCGCTGGCGTGCACGCTCCTGCCGGATTTGGCGCAGCCGGCCCTTGATCGCGGGATCGCCTTCCGACTGCTTATGCTCGTCCTTGATCTCCTGGCGCGACATTTTCATGCTCTTGTTGTGCTCGTACCTCTGATAGAGGAGGTCGAGCCCGGCGATCACGGTCATGACCGCGACGACACCGATCAGCATGCGGATCGCGAGATCCCGGAGCAGGCCGAGAAGGCCAAAGGCGTCGAGGTTGGTCACCGCGTCGACTTGCTCGAAGGCCGGGATCATCAGGATGGTCGCCACCGTCCCGACCACCGTGAGCTTGAGCAGGCCCTTTATGAACTCGGCGATGGACTTGAGCGAGAACAGACGCTTGAGGCCCTTGGCCAGCGAGATCTTGTCGAGCTTGGGCTGGATGAGCTCGAACGAGAAGATGGGGCCGTTCTGGATGACACCGGCGACGATCGCCGCCGCCATGAGAAAGCCGAAGGGGACGAACAAGGCGAGGCCGAGCTTGAGAGCCACGCCCGAGAAAAGCTCGACGCCGGCCCCCTCGCCCAAGTGGATGAGGTGGGGCGCCTCGATAAAGGGTAGGGCGGTCATGCCGATGCCCCGGGTCACGTAAGGGGCGAACAGCATGAGCACGAGCGTGGCGGCAAGGAGCATGAGCCAGTGGTTCAGCTCACGCGAGGTGGCGACTTGCCCCTTCTTGCGCGAATCGTCGAGCCGCTTTTGTGTCGGATCTTCTGTTTTTTGTGATTCGTCCGTTTGCTCGGCCATGGGCTAGTCCGTCACCAGGAAACCGGCATAGAGGCCTTCGATGTCGCTCAACAGGAGCAGCATGGACGCCGAGACCGTGAGCGCCAGCACCAGGAAGCCCACCGTGATCTGCAAGGGCATGGCGATGAAGAAGACCTGGACCTGCGGCATCAGCCGCGCCAGCAGGCCCACGCCGAGCGAGAACATCAGCCCGATCATGATGAAGGGCGCCGCGATCTTGAGGCCGAGGACGAAGGCGCGGGCAACGATCCGCGTGAAGGCGTCGGAGAAATCCCCGAGCGGCGGCAAGACCCCGGGCGTAAAGACGGCGTAGCTGTCCACCACGGCGCCCAGCATCAGATGGTGCATGTTGGTGACGAAGACCAGGAGCAGCCCGACCGTGGTCAGGAACCCTCCCGCCAAGGCGCCCTGCTGCGCCGAGATCGGGTCGAACGAGAAGGCGTTCGCCATGCTCGATTGGAAGGCGATGACCATGCCGGCGATCTGCAGGGCCGACAACATCAGGCGCGCGATCGCGCCCAGGAAGACACCGACCACGAGCTCGCCACCCAACAGCAGAAGCAGTGAGATCGGATTGGACGGCGCGGCCGGCAGCAGGGGGACCAGAAAAGGGACCACCACGAGGCTGATGGCGAGCGCCAGGATCAGGCGAAAGCGGGGGGAGACGTAGGCCTCGCCGAACCCGGGCAATACCATCAAGGCCGCGCCCACGCGGGCGAATACGAGGAAGAAGGCGAAGAGGCCCGCCGGGACGATCTCCTGAAGCATGCCGGGCGCCGATCCGTCGCCGCTAGCCCAGGCTGACGATGCGGTCGACAAGACCCTCGGTGAAGCTCGTGAGGGTCGCCAGCATGAACGGAAGCAACAGGGCCAGGGAGAGGAAGATGACCAGCATCTTGGGCACGAACGAGAGCGTCATTTCCTGCATTTGGGTCAATGCCTGGAACAGCGAGATGACGAGGCCCACGAGGAGGGCGATGAGCAGGATCGGCCCGCCGATCTTCAACATGGTAAAGATCGCCTCGCGTGCGATCTCCAGGACTTCTCTCGTCTCCACGGCCAACGCCCCTAAATCGGCATCCGCAGGATTTCCTGATAGGCCTGGACCACTCTGTCGCGAACCGCCACCACGGTTTCCAACGTCAGCTCCGCATTGGTCACCGCCGCGACCACGTCGCTGATATTGGCATCGCCCGCGACCGCCTGGGCGGCCATCGCCTCGCCGGACGCGCTGGCCTCGACGGTCGAGCTCAGCGCCGACTTGACCATATCGGCGAACGCCTCGCCCATGCCGCGGTCGCGGGACTCGAGGCCCGGCGCCTGGATCTTGGCGACGGCCTTGTTGTAGGCGGCAATGGCGCTCAAGGGGTTGACGGGCATACTTTCACCTGTCGTTGTTTATGTGGGTTGGGAGCACGGCTCAGCCGCGAAGCATGTCGATGGTGCGCTTGATCATGCCGCGCGTGACGGTGAGGACCCGTAAGTTCGCCTCGTAGCTCCGCTGCGCCTCGCGAAAATCCATCATCTCGATCAGCGGCTTGATGTTCGGCAGCTCGATATAGCCGTCCTGGTCGGCGGCCGGGTGCTGCGGGTCGTAGCGCTTGCCGAAGGAGCTGGTGTCCTCGCTGATGCGGTTGACCTGGACCATCTCGATCCCGGTCTGACGGTCGAGCACGTTCTCGAAACTGACCATTTTGCGCCGATAGGGGGCCACGCCGGGGGCGCCCGACGCCGAATCCGCGTTGGTGAGAACGGCAGAGCAATAATCCCCCACTGAAGCGGCCGGTCGATCCGGCTGCGGCGGACCAAAATGGGACCGCGTATAGCCTTCTGTCAGGGTTGCTCTGACTGGAAGGCGGGGGGGATGTATCGGGTGGAGTTGTACGCACGGGTTCGGCGGGCGTGTCATGTCGAGGGGATGAGCACCCGCGAGGCCTCGCGGGTGTTTGGTGTAGACCGCAAGACGGTCCGTAAGATGCTGTCGTTCTCGGTGCCGCCAGGGTATCGCCGAAGCGCGCCGCCGAGGCGGCCAAAGCTGGGTCCGTTCACGGGAATCATCGATCGGATCTTGGAAGACGATCGGACCAGCCACCGCAAGCAACGGCACACTGCGAAGCGCATCTTCGACCGCCTCCGGGACGAGTACGGTTTCACGGGCGGCTACACCATCGTGAAGGACTACGTTCGTGAGCAGGGGCTTCGGTCGCGTGAGGTGTTCGTGCCACTCTCCCATTCCCCCGGTCACGCCCAGGCGGACTTCGGCGAAGCGATGGCGGTGATCGGCGGCGCGTTACGGAAGATCCACTTCCTTGCCTTCGACCTTCCCCACAGTGATGGTTGCTTTGTTGCGGCCTATCCGGCGGAGACGACCGAAGCATTCTGCGATGGCCACAACGCGGCGTTTGCCTTCTTCGGCGGCGTCCCCCGATCCATCCTGTACGACAACACCAAGCTGGCGGTTGCCCGGATCCTGGGCGATGGGAAGCGGCAGCGAACGCGCGTCTTCACGGAGCTTCAGTCCCACTATCTGTTCGAGGACAGGTTCGGCCGGCCGGGCAAGGGCAACGACAAGGGCAAGGTCGAGGGACTGGTCGGCTTCATCCGGCGGAACTTCCTGGTCCCCGTCCCGCGTGCCGAGAGCTTCGCGGCCCTCAACGATGCTCTCGCCGAACAGTGCCGCCGGCGCCAGGCGGCGCGGCTGCGGGGCCACAAGGAGACCATCGGCGAGCGTCTCGAGCGGGATCGTCAAGTTCTCTTGCCATTGCCGCCTGCTCCCTATGATGCCTGCGATAAGCGCCCTGGACGGGCGAGTTCGCTGTCGCTGGTGCGTTACCGCAGCAACGACTATTCCGTGCCCGTGGCCTACGGCCACCGTGAGGTGCTCATCCGGGGCTACGTCGATGAGGTGGTGATCAGCTGCGGGGCCGAGGTGATCGCCCGGCACCGCCGGTCCTACGACAGCGAGGACCTGATCTTCGACCCGCTGCATTACCTGCCCTTGATCGAGCAGAAGATCGGCGCCCTCGACCAGGCCGCGCCATTGGCGGGCTGGGACCTGCCCGAGGCCTTCATCACTCTGCGGCGGCTCCTCGAAGCTCGTATGGGCAAGGCAGGCAAGCGCGAGTACGTCCAGGTGCTCCGTCTACTGGAGACCTTCCGGCTCGAGGAGGTCGAGGGTGCGGTCGGCGACGCCCTGCGGCTCGGCGCAATCGGCTTTGATGCGGTGAAGCACCTGGTACTGTGCCGCATCGAGCGGCGGCCGCCCAGGCTCAACCTCGACGTCTATCCGTATCTGCCGCGCGCCCGGGTCGCGATGACGTCCGCCAAGTCGTACATGAGCCTGCTGTCGGGGCTCGGCGCATGACCGACACACCGCAAGTGCTGCTCGCCCACCACCTCGAGACGCTGAAGCTGCCGACCTTCCTGCGCGAGTACGACAAGATCGCCCGGCAGTGCGCCTCGGAAGGCGTCGATCACGTCCGCTACCTGTTGAGACTCGCCGAGCTCGAGCTGATCGACCGCGAGCGCCGCATGGTCGAGCGGCGCATCAAGGCGGCGCGCTTCCCCGTGGTCAAGAGCCTCGACAGCTTCGACTTCAAGGTCATCCCCTCGCTCAACAAGGCGCTGGTCCTGGAGCTGGCCCGCTGCGAGTACATCGAGCGCCGCGAGAACCTCATCGCGCTCGGCAACAGTGGGACCGGCAAGACCCACATCGCCCTCGGTCTCGGCCTGGCGGCCTGCCAGAAGGGCCTCTCGGTCGGCTTCATCACCGCCGCCGCGCTGGTCCACGAACTCATCGAGGCCCGCGATGACAAGCAGCTGCTGAGGTTCCAGAAGAAGCTCGCCACCTACAAGCTTCTGATCGTCGACGAACTCGGCTTCGTGCCGCTGTCGAAGACCGGCGCCGAGCTGTTGTTCGAGGTGTTCAGCCAACGCTACGAGCGGGGCTCGACCCTGGTCACCACCAATCTGCCCTTCGACGAATGGACCGAGGTGTTCGGCTCCGAGCGCCTCACCGGCGCGCTCCTCGATCGCCTCACCCACCACGTCAACATCCTCGAGATGAACGGTGACAGCTACAGGCTCAACCAGAGCCGCAGGCGTCAAACCCCGACTGCTAACTGAACCGACCACCCAGCCCACGCTTGACCCCGTGGGCCCACAGGTCCCTCCCGCGCGCGCCGCCGCGTCAGCCTGTTGAGGGCACACCGCGTCGCGCGCGGGGCCCTCCCGTGGACTACGGGGACAAGCCCGCAGCCGCCAAGCGGTCCCTTCTTACACCGCCGAGGTGGTCCCTTTTTGCTCCGCCATTGACACCTTGGCGATGTTCTCGGCGAGCACGTGCAAGCGCACGCCCTGCGCCTTCATGCCGGCGGCCGAGACCTTGAGGGCCTTGGATATATCCATTCCGCGTCTCCTTGGGCCGCCCGCTCAGCGCCCGCCGCGGCCGAGGGCCAACCGGAACATGCCGACATACTTGCGGTAGACGTTGGCCGCCAGCTGATAGTCCATGTCCGTTTCACCGACCTTGATGAGCTGCTCTTCCAGCACCACGGCGTTCCGGAAAGATTGGTCTCATAGACCTCCTTCTGCTTCCTGGCGGTGAACACGCCATCGACGGCGCCGCCCTCGCCCATGTGGGCCTCGTTGGTCCGCACCGGCTCGATGTACCCGATTCCAATTCCCGTCCCGGTCGCGGCCCGCACCAACGCCTTGAAGTTGCCGGGCTTGAGGTCGCTCGGCCTGAAATTCGGCGTGTCGGAGTTGGCGATATTCTGCGCCAGCACCTGTTGGCGCTGGTTGAGCCAGTTCATGCGCTGGCCCACGAGCTTGAACAGTGGTAGATCGCTGTAATCCATACGCACTCGGTTCGGAGGCTGCCTCGACCTGGGCCAGAGTATCGCCACTCCTAGTTAACGAATCGTAAACCTGATTGAGACATTATCCTCTCCGCGAGCCATAGCGGGGGATGTCCCGGGCTCTGTTGAAAAGCTGAAGTAGGCGTCGTCCGCCTGGAGCCGCTAGGCTCTGGGTGCTGATTCCATCAAGGAGAACGACGCCATGACCAAGACTACACGCAACGACCGTTCCTCGGAACCATCCTGTCGGCTCTTGCCATCGATGCCGGAGGCCTTCGACGATCTGCGCATGAGCGTCGATCGCTTCTGCCTTTTGGCGGGCCTCGAGTCTTTGAACGAGATGATGTCGGCGGACGCGGAAGCCTTGTGCGGTTCGCGCCACGCCCGCTCGGGCGAGCGCAAGGGCCATCGATGGGGCACGACCCGGAGCGAGATCGCCTACCACGGCGGCAAAGTGAAGGTCGAGCGCCCTCGGGTGCGGGACTTCGCGGGTCGGGAGATGAGCCTGCCGAGTTGGGAGCTGCTGTCGGAACCCGAACTCTTGCAAGCCTGGGCGATGAATCTGATGGTGATCAACGTCTCGACCCGCAAGTATGCCCGCGCGGTGCGCCTGCCGGACGATGCGGGCGGCGATCTGCCGGCGGCATCGGGTGACGCAACCTCGAAGTCGGCGGTCTCGCGCCGTTTCGTGGCGTTGACGCGAAGCAAGCTGAAGGCCTGGCTGGCGAGCCCGCTCGACGATCTCGATCTCGTGGTGCTCCAGATCGACGGGCTCCATGTCGGCGATCACCTGATGGTGGCGGCGATCGGCATCGACACCGGCGGCGCGAAGCACGTGCTGGGCCTGGCCGAGGGCGCGACGGAGAACGCGGCCACGGTGCAAGCCATGCTCGACAACCTGATCGAGCGCGGTCTCGATCCCGAACGGCCTCGGCTCTACATCGTCGACGGCGCCAAGGCGCTCTCGAAGGCGATCCGGCGGACCTTCGGGCGGGCGGCGGCCCTCCAGCGCTGCCAGGTGCACAAGGGGCGCAACATCACGGACCGGCTGGACGAGAGCCTCCATGCCGGCGTCAGGAAGGTCTTGCGGCAGGCCTGGCAGCAGGACGACGCGGCCAAGGCCGAACGGCTCTTGCGCAACCTCGCCCGCCGTCTGGAGCATGACGCACCCGGCGTCTCGGGCTCGATCCTGGAGGGCCTGGACGAGATCCTGACCGTGATCCGGCTCGGCCTCCCGCCGCAACTTCGACACTCGCTGGCTTGCACCAACGCCATCGAGAACGCGATCGGCACCGTCCGGACGGTGCAGCGGAACGTCAAGCGCTGGCGCAACGCCGAGATGGCGCTGCGTTGGACCGCCGCCGGCCTCTTGGAGGCGCAAAAGACCTTCCGCCGCCTCAAGGCCTACCGCCAGCTCCCCGTCCTTGACGCCGCCCTGCGGGAGGCGGTGAGAAAGGCCGGAGCAAAGTCCGTCATTGAAGACATCGAGGTGGCCGCGTAGCCTCTCGATCAGACGATGCCTATCTCGCACTTTTCAACATTGGGCGGGACATTGCCCCATAGCGCGCGCCATTTTCGAGGGGCCAGGTAGGACCATGCTTTATCTGACACGAAAGATGGGTGACTCGGTCGTCATCGACGACAACATCGAGGTGACGGTCGTCGAGATTCACGGCAAGTCCGTGAAGCTCGGCATCACCTTCCCGCCCGAAGTCACCGTGCTGCGGCGGGAGCTCTACGATCGCATCCAGGCGGAAAACCGCGCCGCCGCCGCTTCCGGCGCCGACTTCGCGGCGAGCTTCGCGATCTCGGTGCAGGCCGAAGCGGACAAGACCTGATCGCCGCCCCTCGGGGCGGACGCCGTCAGAGCGGCCGGGTCAAACGGGCCGGTCGCCGTCGATCGTCACCCGGTGCATGACGCGGCGCATGTCCGCATGCCCGTTGGGGCCGTCATGGAAATCGGCGATGGCGAAGTGCTGGGTGCAGCGGTTGTCCCAGAAGGCGATCGAATCCTCGCGCCAGCGGAAGCGGCAGGTGAATTCGGGCCGGCGCTGATGCTGGTACAGATAGTCGAGCAGCGGCCGGCTCTCCTCCACCGTCATGTCCTCGAACCGTATGGTGAAGCCGGAGCTGACGAAGAGCAGCTTGCGCCCCGTCTCCGGGTGGGTGCGAACGACCGGATGGACCGATTCGATCGGCTCGCCCTCCTTGAGGCGCATGCTCTTGTAGGCCTGCGAGAACCGGGCCGCTTCACCCGACGAATGCACGGCCCGGAGGCCTTGGAGCATCGCCTTCATGCCGTCCGAGAGGGTCTCGTAGGCGAGGTACATGTTGGACCAGATGGTGTCCCCGGCATGGGGCGGGACGGCGCGGGCATAGAGGATGGAGCCGAGCGCCGGCTTCTCGAGGAAGGTCACGTCGGCATGCCAGTTGCCGCCCCAGTTTCTAGCCTCGCCCGGCTCGCGGATGACCTGCACGATCTCGGGATGGCCCTCCATGCCCTGGACGTAGGGGTGGATGTTGAGGGTCCCGAACCGGCGCCCGAGCGCCTTGTGCTGGTCGGGCGTGATGTGCTGGTCGCGGAAGAAGATCACCAGGTGGTCGAGGAAAGCCTGGTGAATGTCCGAAATGGTCTCGTTGTCGAGGTCTTGCGATAGATCGACGCCCGCGAGCTCGGCACCCAGGGCGCCGGCGATCGGTTGCACGTCGATTGCCTGGTAACCCATGACAAAAGGTCTCCCGCCCGGTTGTCCCCCGCCGCGGCGCCCGCAGCCCGTCGAAGATGCGCCCGACGGCACCACCGGTCAAGCGCGGTTGCACCGGCCCGTCACTCCTCGAACTGGGCCTCGCGCCAGCGGATGGCGGCGCCGAGCCCATCGCGCTTGCGGATCTCGCTGAACCGCTTGTACATCTCCGTCGGCGTCGCATCGAGAATGGCGCCGGTCTCGATACCGAAACGGATGGATTGCCGGAAGCCCATGATCTCGGCGCTCTGGTTGATCGCCGACTTGGTGGCCTTGAGGGCCTCGAGCTCCACGGCCGCCAGCCGGCGGGCGTAGCGGAAGGTCTCGGCCTCGAGGTCCTCGTCCGGGAAGACGCGGTTGACCATGCCGATATCCTCGGCTTCCCGGGCACCGATCAAATCGCCCGTATAGAGCAGCTCGCGTGCCTTCTTGAGGCCGACGACCCACGGCATGACGATGGCGGGCGGCGCCGTCGAGAAGCGAATCTCAGGCTCGCCGAAGATGGCGTCCTCGGACGCGAAGGTGACGCAGCACATCATCGCCAGCTCGCAGCTGCCGGCGACGCAATGGCCCCGCACCATGGCGATGACGGGCTTGCGGCAGTCCCAAGGGGTGATCTCGAAGGCGACGCAGGCGCTCAACATATCGCGGCAGTTCTCGGCGCCGCGCCCGCCGAAGGCTTCCGACCAGTCGATCTTGAGGTCGAAGCCCGCGCCGAAGCTCTTGCCCGCGCCGCTCAGCACGATGACGCGCACCTCGCCGTCCGACTCGGCCCGGGCGAGCGCCTGGGGCAGCTCGCGCATCATGACGAGATCGATGGCATTCAGCACATGGGGCCGGTTGAGCCTGACATGGGCAATCCGGTCGGCCGCCTCGTATTCTATGGTCTGCCACTCGCTCATATCCGTCGTGCCTTTCGCTTCGGAAGTTGGCGGCGGCGCAGTCTGCCAGCCGGCCACAGTGCGCGTCCACCCCGGGGGCTTGGCTTCGTGGGGCGTTTGGACCGACAATTGCTCCCCGGAGGGGATGGCGCGTGGGCCGGCCCCGGCCAGTACGGTCATCCCAGACGCCATGACGGACGCAAGCGACACAATCGCGATCACCCCGCTCAGGCGGGCGCTGATCATGCTGACCGTCTGTACCAGCACGACCCTCTATATCCTCAACCAGACCAATGTGGTGGTGGCGCTGCCGCACATGCAGGGCGCCTTCTCCACCACCCGGGACCAGATTTCCTGGGTCCTCACCTCCTACATCGTGGCCATGGCCATCTCTCTGGCCTGCGCCGGGTGGTTCAGCAACCGGTTCGGCCGCAAGCGCGTCTACCTGACGGCCCTGGCGGGCTTCACCGTGGCCTCGGCATTGTGCGGCACCGCCGATTCCCTGGAGATGGAATTGACCTACCGCCTGATCCAGGGCGCCTTCGCCGGACCCATCCTGCCCTTCTCCCAGGCCATCGTCCTGGACATCTACCCCAAGGAGCGGCACGGCACGGCCCTGGGCTTCTTCGGCGTCGGCATCACCATCGGGCCGGTACTGGGGCCCATCCTCGGCGGCATGCTGATCGAGGCCTATAACTGGCGCTGGGTGTTCTATTTCAACGTCCCATTCGGGGTCGTGCTGTTCCTCGCCGTCCTCGCCTTCGTGCCGGTACGCGAGGAGGGCACGGGACGGCGCTTCGATTGGGCCGGCTTCGCCGCCCTCGCCATCGCGCTCGCGGCGCTGCAATACATGCTCAACCGCGGCGGACGGCTGGACTGGTTCGAATCGACGGAGATCGTCGTCGCCTTCGGCCTGGCGATGCTCGGCACCTATCTCTTCGTCGTCCACAGCGCGACGACGCGCCACCCCTTCCTCGAGCCCGCCATGTTCCACAACCGCAACATGGTGATGGGGCTCTTCTTCATCTTCGCCTGGTCGATGACCGTGGCCTCGCCCATCGTGCTCCTGTCCCTGCGCCTGCAGAACGTGGGCGACTACCCCGCCATCGCCATCGGCTGGGCCCTGGTGCCGCGCGGCCTCGGCGGCATCATCGCCATGCTGCTGGTCGGCCGGGTGATACGCCTCGTCCGCCCCAACATCGTGGCCACCTTCGGATTCCTCAGCATCTCGACATCGGCGTGGATGATGTCCATGTGGCCCACCGAGCCAACGACCTGGGAGATTTTCTGGTCGGGGTTCCTGGTCGGCATCGGCTCCGCCTTCGCCTACGTGCCGCTGACCGTTTTCGCCTTCTCGACCCTCTCCGCGCGCTACCGCACCGACGGCTCTTCCATGCTGAGCCTCGTCCTCAACATGGGGTCGAGCGTCGGGATCACCGTGCTCGTCATCGTCCTGACCCACGGTGTTCAGGTGGCGCACGACGACCTGGCCCAGTTCGTCTCGCCGTTCAACCAGTTCTTCCAGGGGGGTGCGACGCCGGAGGCATGGGACCTCGGCGCCACCCAGGGACTGCTCGCGCTCGAAAACGTGGTCCAGCGCCAGGCGACGACGATCGCCTACAACAACAGCTTCCGCCTGGTCATGCTATGGACCGCGGTCATCGCGCCGCTGGTTTATTTCGTCGTCCGGCCGGTGACGGGCGCCGGAGCCGCGAGAGCGAAGTAGCACCGCCAGGCGCCCCCGCCCTAAACCAATTGTTAACCACGCCCCGTGCAGTATCCCGCGAGGCACGGGCGGCTGATTCGAAAGCGCGCGACTTGAGAGAGAAATTACGGCACGAGGCCGCGGGCAATTTCCGGCCCATCCGGGATGACGACAGCGCCATCGCCGTCGCCGTGGGGCGCCAACCGCGGAGCGATGTCGCGCCCAAGGTCCTGGCCACCGGGCGCGGGGCGCTCGCCGCGCGGATCATCGAGATCGCCCACGCCGCCGGCGTCAGGGTGCGCGAGGATGAGGATCTGGCCCAGCTCCTCTCGGTGCTGGAAGAGGACAGCGAAATCCCGATCGAGGCATTCGAGGCCGTATCGGAGATCCTCAGCTACGTCTACCGGGCCAATGGCGACGCGCGGCCCGAAACCGCGCCGGAGGGCGAATCGTGAAACAATCCAACATCCTCCAGGAGCTCGAGTCGGTAACCAACCTCGTTATCGCCTCGCGCGAGGCGGTGCGCGAGGGGCGGCCAGCCGATTTTCCCGGTTTCGAAGCCCGCATCGACACCATGTGCGCGGCCCTCGGCCGCCTGCCGCAAGAGACCGCCCGCACCTATCGCTCGCCCCTCATTGCCTTCATCGACGAGCTCGACAAGCTGACGACCGAGTTGCGGACCCGGCACCAGGAGATGCGCGGCGAGATTTCCGGCCTGGCCGGACGCCAGCGCGCGACCGCCGCCTACGGCCGCACGCAGACCGGCGGGAAGCCCTAGTGGTTCGAACCCGACGAAAGAGTCCCCCTCTCCCTTGGGGAGAGGGCCGGGGTGAGGCGACGTGCGTCGGCGCGTTATCAAGAGTCTTTGCGCCGCCTACCGGCGGCCAAGCCCTCACCCTCCCGCTTCGCGGGACACTATCCTTACCCCTCACCCTCCCGCTTCGCGGGGCCCTCCCTCTCCCCCCAAAGGGAAGAAGTGGGGAGAGGGTTCCAAGTGTCAGACGCCAACCACTAGTGGAGAGAACGCGGCGATTCGAACCCTCTCCCCAACCCTCTTCCCGTGGGGAGAGGGGGACTCTCATGTCGCGTCCACGCCACTAGAGCCCCATGGATCTCGATACCTATTTCCGCTTTCTGATCGCGCTCGTCTTCGTCCTGGCGCTGATCGGCCTCCTCGCCTGGCTCGCGCGGCGCTATGGGTTCGGCGGCGGCGCCGTCGCCCGCGGCGCGGGCAAGTCCCGACGCCTCGCCATCGTCGAGGTCACCGCCCTCGACGCCAAGCGCCGACTCGTCCTCGTGCGGCGCGACGACGTGGAGCATCTGGTGGTGCTCGGCGCGGGATCGGACCTGCTGGTCGAGAGCGGCATCCCGGCACCGCCGGCGCCGTCGGCGGAGGGCGGGGCGAGCTTCAGGGATTCCCTCGCGGCCTCGGGCGGGGAGGCGGGCGCGTGAGGCGCACGGCGCTCCTCATGACGGCGGGGCTTCTCGTCCTTCTCGCCGTGGCCGGCCCGGCCGCGGCACAGACCTTCTCCCTCGATTTCGGCGACGGCTCGTCCACCACGGGCCGCATCGTCCAGCTCCTGGCGCTGCTCACGGTCCTGAGCTTGGCGCCCTCGATCCTCGTCATGGTGACGTCCTTCACCCGCATCGTGGTCGTGCTCTCCTTCCTGCGCAGCGCCCTCGGCCTGCAGCAGACGCCGCCCAACGCGGTCCTCATCAGCCTCGCCCTGTTCCTCACCGCCTTCATCATGGCACCGGTGCTGGAGGAGTCCTACGCGGCGGGCATCGCCCCCCTGATCGAACAGCGCATCACCGAGGAGGAGGCCTTCGACCGCGCCGTTGCCCCCGTCCACGAATTCATGATGCGCCACGTGCGCGGCCAGGACCTCGCCCTCTTCATGGAGATGTCGGGCAACGACGAGATGGCCACGCCCGCGGAGATGCCGCTGCGCATCCTGGTCCCGGCCTTCCTCATCAGCGAGTTGCGCCGCGCCTTCGAGATCGGCTTCCTGCTCTTCGTGCCCTTCCTCATTATCGACATGGTGGTGGCCTCGATTCTCATGTCCATGGGCATGATGATGCTGCCGCCGATCATGATCTCGCTGCCCTTCAAGCTGATCTTCTTCGTGCTCGTGGACGGCTGGTACATGGTCGCCGGCAGCCTGGTGCAGAGCTTCGGGCCGTAGCCCGGCGAGCCGCCCCTCGGGTAGGCGACTCCGGTATTAACCGGGCGCCTGGTTACGCCTTCGCCGCCCAGCAATCGATCTCGATATAGCAGGCCTCGCGAACGAGGCCGGAGACGAGGACGAGGGTGTCGGTCGGTACGTAGTCGCCCAAATGGCGCTCCAGGATCGGGCCGTAGGCGGGTAGGTCCGCGCGCCGGGTCATGAAAACGTTGAGCTTGATAATGTCCTCGCGACCCATGCCAGCATCGTCGAGTATGGTCAGGATGTTGCGGAACACTTGGTCGGCCTGGTCCTCGAAGCTCTCGGCCAGGACGCCATCGGCATCCACCCCGACCTGGCCCGAGGTGCAGATGAGGCGCGCGCCCGGCGCCAGCTCGATGCCGTGGGAGTAGCCGATGCCGGGCGGCATGGAGGCGGGATTGTGGATCTTGTTCATGGCGCGGGACCTCGGCTGTTGACGATAGGTGTGCCGGCCGCGGCCGGCAGCGCCCCTACTCCTCCCCCGCCGCCTCGGCGCGGGACTCGCCGCCCTCGAGGCTGTGCGCGAGGGCGGCCTCGAGGAAGCGGTCGATATCGCCGTCGAGCACGGCCTGGGTGTTGCTGGTCTCCTCGGCCGTGCGCAGGTCCTTGACCATCTGGTAGGGCTGCAAAACGTAGGAGCGGATCTGGTGCCCCCAGCCGATGTCGCTCTTGGCGTCGTGCCGGGCGCTGGCCTCGGCCTCCCGCCGCCGCAGCTCGGCCTCGTAGAGCCGGGCGCGCAGCATGGCCATGGCCGTGGCCCGGTTGCGGTGCTGGGAGCGGTCGCTCTGGCTCTGCACCACGATGCCGGAGGGCAGGTGGGTGAGGCGCACGGCACTGTCGGTCTTGTTCACGTGCTGGCCGCCCGCGCCCGAGGCCCGGTAGGTGTCGACGCGCAAGTCCTTGTCGAGGATCTCGACCTCGATGGTCTCGTCGACGACGGGGTAGACCCAGACGGATGCAAAGCTGGTGTGCCGGCGCGCGCTCGAATCGAAGGGCGAGATGCGCACCAGGCGGTGGACGCCGGATTCGGTCTTGAGCCAGCCGTAGGCGTTGTCGCCCGAGACCCGGATGGTGGCGGACTTGATCCCCGCCTCCTCGCCCGCGCTCTCCTCCAGCCATTCGAGCTTGTGGTCGTGCGCCTCGGCCCAGCGCGCATACATGCGCACGAGCATCTCGGCCCAGTCCTGGGACTCGGTGCCGCCCGCACCGGCATGGATCTCGAGGTAGCAGTCGTTCGCGTCCGCCTCGCCCGAGAGCAGGCTTTCGAGCTCGAGCTTGGCCGTCTCGCCCATGAGGCGCTCGAGGGCCGCTTCCGCCTCGGCCACCACCTCGGTGTCATCCTCGAGCTCGGCGAGCGCCAGGAGCTCGATATTATCCTCGAAGCCAGCGACCAGCCCATCGTACGTCGACAGGGTCTTTTCCGTCCTCGTGCGGGCGCGCATCACCCGCTGGGCCGCCTCGGGATCGTTCCACAGATCGGGCGACTCGGACTCCGCGTTCAACTCCAAAAGGCGGTCGCGCGACGCATCGACGTCAAAGAGACCTCCTCAGCAGCCTGAGCGACTGCCTGATTTCCTCGATGACCGCTCCGGTCTCGGCACGCATGTTCGCCTCTTCGTTGCCGCGGGAGTGTCGCGTCCTTGAGCGGGAGGATAACCGGCAGCGCTTCTTAGTAAAGCCCCCCCGTGCCCACGGTGGTCGCGGTGCTGGGCGCCAGCCCGTCCGCGCCCTCGAAGGCGGCGCCGGTCAAGGGATCGCGTATCACGTTCTCACCAGGCACCGTGCCGGGCCGGAAGGCTTCGAGGATCACCCGCGCATCGCCCGGCCGGGCGAGCTGGCCGGTCTCGGCATTGACGCGCACGAGCCGCACGCCGGGCGGGATGCGGAACGGGATCGCGGCCTCGCCCTCGAGCGCCGCAATGGCAAAATCGCGGAAGACGGGAGCAGCGACGGACGAGCCCGTCTCGCGCGGGCCCAGGCTGCGCGGCCGATCGAAGCCGACATAGACCCCGGCCGCGAGATCGGGCGAGAAGCCGATGAACCAGGTGTCGTTCGAATTGTTGGTGGTGCCGGTCTTGCCGCCGATCGGCTTGCCGACCGCCCGCACCCGCACGCCCGTGCCGCGCTGGACCACGCCCTCGAGCATGGAGACGATCTGGTAGGCACTGATGGGGTCGGCCAGCTGTTCGCGCGTATCGGGGACGAGCGGCACGGCCTGCTCCTCCCACCCCACGACGCGGCAGGAGGCGCAGTCGCGGTCGTCGTGGCGGAAGATCGTCTCGCCGTGACGGTCCTGGACACGGTCGATCAGGGTCGGCTGGATGCGCTTGCCCCCGTTGACGAGCATGGCGTAGCCCGCCGTCAGGCGCAGCAGCGTCGTCTCACCGGCCCCGAGCGCCATGGCGAGCTGCGGTTCCAGGTCATCGATCACACCGAACCGGGCGGCATACTCGACGATCCTCTCCATCCCCACCTTCTGGGCCAGACGGACGGTCATCAGGTTGCGCGACTTCTCGATGCCGAGCCGCATGGTGCTGGGGCCGTAGAACTTGTTGGTGTAGTTGGCCGGCTTCCACTTGCCGAGGCCCGGGCCCTGGTCCATGACGAAGGGGGCGTCGAGGAGCACCGTCGCCGGCGTAAAGCCGCTCTCGAGCGCGGAGACATAGACGAACGGCTTGAAGGCGGAGCCGGGCTGGCGCATGGCCTGGGTCACCCGGTTGAACTCGCTGGTCTCGGGGCTGAATCCGCCCGACATGGCCAGGACCCGCCCGGTATGGGGGTCGAGCGCCACGAGCGCCCCCTGAACGTCGGGGATCTGGCGCAGGGCGTAGGTATATTCGGGATAGGCCTCGCCATTGTCCGATTCGGCGACCGCCTCGACGGCCACCACATCCCCCACTTCCAACACGTCGCCGATGCGCTTGATGGACGCGCCGATGCGCTGGCCCGCGAGCCACGGCCGGGCCCATTTCGCCTCGGCCAGGGGGATGGTCCCCGTCTCCCCGTCCGAGAGGCCGATCTCCGCCTCCCCGGGGCCGACATTGAGGACGGCCGCGAGGCGCCAGGGGGCAAGGCCGCCAGGACGCTCGACCGCCGCGAGCCGCTCCACCCAGCCGGCCCCCACCTCGATCCGACCGAGCGGCCCGCGCCAGCCGTGCCGCCGGTCGTAGGTCACGAGGCCCTGGCGCAACACCGCGTCGGCGATCGCCTGCAGGCGTGGATCGAGGGTCGCGCGCACGGAGAGGCCGCCGCCGTACAGGCCATCTTCGCCATAGCGCGCGATCAGCCCGCGCCGCACCTCCTCGGCGAAATAGGGGGCGTCGGCGACTTCCGTCTCGTCCCGGGTGCGGACCAGAAGGATCGACGCGCGCGCCAGCCCGGCCTCGTCCTCGCTGATGAAGCCCAATTCCAGCATGCGGCCGATCACCCAGTCGCGCCGCGCCACGGCCTCCTTGTAGCGGGTGATGGGGTGGTAGTTGTTGGGCGCCTTGGGCAGGGCGGCGAGATAGGCCGCTTCCGCGATGGTCAGGTCGGCGAGCGCCTTGTTGAAGTAGTTGAGCGCCGCCGCCGCCACGCCGTAGGAGCCGAATCCGAGATAGATCTCGTTGAGGTAGAGCTCGAGGATGCGGTCCTTGGTGAAGGCGCGCTCGATGCGGAATGCGAGTATCGCCTCCTTGATCTTGCGCTCGATGGAGACCTCGTTCGTGAGCAGGAAGTTCTTCGCCACTTGCTGGGTGATGGTGGAGGCACCGACGAGACGCTTGCCGCCGAAGTAGTGCATGACGTTCTGCACCGTGGCGCGGACGATGCTGAGGACGTTGATGCCCGGATGGCTGTAGAACTGGCCGTCCTCGGCCGCGAGGAAGGCGTCGATCACCCGCCGCGGGATGGCCTCGATGGGCACGAAGACCCGCTTCTCGGTCGCGTATTCGGCGAGGAGGCGCCCATCGCCGGCGTGGACGCGCGTGACCGTGGGCGGCTCGTAGGTGGCGAGCTGCCGGTACTCCGGCAGCTCGCGCCCATACTCCCACATGGCGTAGAGCCCACCGGCCAGCCCCAGCACGGCCACCGTGAGGACCGCGATCAGGAGCCTAACGAGCCATCTCAGCATGCCGGTCTCCGCATTCCGGTTCGGGCGCACACAGGCGGGCCGATGGCGGAACTATAGGCCCGCCACGCCGCCACGCACAGGGTCGAGGACTGTGCTAGTACCCACTTTCATAATTCCGTGTTCCATACGATCGCTTTTCCCGTCTCCTCGGCAGGAGGGGGCGCGCCGGCGATGCCGGGGCATCGTCAAGCGTCCTCGACGCCCCGAGAGGGCGGGAAAAGCGACCCTGAGGGCGGCGTCCCGAGGCCCCCGGACGTCGTCGCGCGCCGCTTGTGATGCCCCGGCATCACGGCGCGCCACCCTCCTAGCCGGGAACCTCGGGGCGCCGTCGTATGGCACACGGAATTATGAAAGTGGGTACTAGACCCCGAATATGGCTTGATCGTGGCGCGGAAGGAAATTTCCGCCACGAGGAGCCCGCCCGAGACTTGGGTTTGGCGGCGGGGCGGCGGCCCGCGAGTCACGCGCCCGGCTCAGGCCTCCGCCGCCGGCTCGCGCGCGATCCAGCCGCCGCCGAGCACGCGGGCGCCGGCATGGGCGACGCAGGCCTGGCCCGGGGCGACGCCGAATTCGGGCGCCGCCATCTCGACATCCGCGCCGCCGCCCGGACGGGCGCGGACGCGCGCGGGCACCGGGGCCTGGGTCGAGCGGATTTTGACGGTGACATCCTCTCCCGCCGGGTCGAGCGGGCGGTCGCCGAGCCAGTTGATACGCTCGAGGACCAGGTGCTGGCGCGCGAGCGCCGCGTGGGGGCCGACGACGACGCGCCTCGCGCCGGGCTCGATGCGCAGCACGTAGAGGGGGTCGGTCCCGGTGCTGGCGCCGAGGTCGAGGCCACGGCGCTGGCCCACGGTGAAGTGGATGATGCCCTCGTGGTGGCCGAGGACGACGCCCGAGCGGTCGACGATCTCGCCCGGCTCTTGCCCCTCGGGGCGCAAGTGGGCGACGAGGCCGGCATAGCCGCCCGCGGGCACGAAGCAGATGTCCTGGCTGTCCGGCTTCTCGGCGACCGGGAGGCCGAGGCGGCGGGCGGCGGCGCGGGTCTCGGCCTTGGGCATGCCGCCCAGGGGGAAGCGCAGATAGGCGAGCTGGGCGCGGGTCGTCGTGAAGAGGAAATAGCTCTGGTCCTTGGCGGACTCGGCGGCGCGGTGGAGCTCGGGCCCGCCGGCGCCCACCGCGCGCCGTGCATAGTGCCCCGTCGCCAGCGCGTCGGCGCCCAAGTCGCGCGCCGTCGCCAGGAGGTCGCGGAACTTGACCGTGCGGTTGCACTCGATGCAGGGGACCGGCGTCTCGCCCTTGATATAGCTCTCGGCGAAGGCGTCGATCACCTCGGCGCGGAAGCGGCTCTCGTAATCGAGCACGTAGTGGGGGATCGAAAGCGCGTCCGCCACCCGGCGGGCGTCGTGGATGTCGCGCCCCGCGCAGCAGGCGTTCGGGCGGGCCGCGGCCGCGCCATGGTCGTAGAGCTGGAGGGTCAGGCCGACCACGTCGTAACCCTCTTCCGTAAGGAGGGCCGCCACGACGGAGCTGTCGACGCCGCCCGACATGGCGACCACGACCCGGGTGCGCGGGGGGGGCTTGTCGATGCCGAGAGAGTTGGTCATGGCCGCGAATATAGGTCGCGGGGCGGCGAACTCAAGGCACGGGCTCGCGATAGTGAGGGTTAGCCCGTGCCTATCCGGTTAATGCAGATACCCACTACATATAGGGTTGCCGCACACGTGCATTTTACGGCAGCAATTAGCCAGGAGCGGATGATAATTGCGCCCCTATGCTTCACGGAGATACCGCCATCTCTTCGCCACTAATCCACCCAGCGTGGCAACAGGTAACAAAAGGCCAATTATTAAAACATTGAACCAAAGTGGTGCCGTGGTCGAAATGGAAAATTCCTTGCCTATCCGGTTATCACCCACACCCACTATATGTAGTGTGTCTCCTTGGACTGCAGGCAAGGGCCGGCGCAGGCGCATTGAGGAGGCGATCCGGCTAATTCTTGATTGTTCTGAAAACCGAACCGGAGTTTAATTCACGTCACGTACTTAACATCGGGGGACGGAACGGTGGCGACCAAGGGAAAAACGAAGAAACCCACGGCCAGACGGGAAGCTGCTGATGAAACGACATCGTCTGAGCGATTGACGGCACTAGTCGAAGAAAGCGACGCGCTGGCACGAATCGTTGCGAAGAACCCGTCCGCGCCTGTTAGTCTCCTGCGCGTTTTGAGTCGCAGCGAAGACGAAGCGACACGCAAGAACGTGATCCTCAATCCGTTTACTCCATATGACGTATTGAGCGAACTTGAAAACCAGTTCACAGAGCTATTTGTGAATAATCCGGCACTCGAATCCTACAATTCAATGAAGCTCTGATTTCCTGGAATATTCCATCGGTGTCGTTCACCTCCGATTTCAGATAAATTTCAATGAAGTGACGGTCCTTTATGCAACGTGGCGTTTTGCCAAATCCGACTCAATGATTAGGATTTCCACCACGCTAAAGTGTCGCCTAAAAGCCGCTACAATGCCGTCCGAGTCCCTGCTCGGCATCGCCGGAGATATCTCCGCTTCGACCTGCACCGAGCTTTACTCAGGAAAATGGGTGCACACTACATATCGTCCCTATCCGGTTAATGCAGGTAGCGACCGAGTGTTCTTTATATGTTCGCTCTAAGGGTGTACTGTTCCCGCCTCTGAGGATTGGTCGGGAGACAGGGCATGAGCGGCTTGTTGACGTTCCAAGAGCGCTACCGAGACGAGGAATCGTGCATCCTGGCCTTGGCGGATCGACGCTGGCCGTCTGGGTTTGCGTGCGCCCGCTGCGGGCACCGGCGGGGCTATCGGCACAAGGCGCGGGCGCGCGTCTTCGAATGCGCGGCTTGCGGTCGTCAAGAGTCGGTGACGGCGGGAACCATCTTCCACCGCACCCACACACCGTTGCCCAAATGGTTCCTGGCGGCGTGGTTGATGGGGCGGGACAAGCGCGGGGTCTCGGCCCTGTTCCTGGCGCGCGAGCTGGGGCTTCGCTATGAGACCGCATGGCTGATGGCTCACAAGCTGCGCCATGGCTTGGCGGAGCGGCCGGAGGCGTTGCTGGACGGCATGGTCGAGGTCGATGAGAGCTACTACGGCGGGCGCGGCAAGCCCGAGAGCCGGGGCCGCGGGATGGCCAATGCCAACAAGAGCCTGCTCGTGCTGGCGGTGGAGAAGGTGGCGGTGGCGCCGGGCAAGGGGGTCGAGGCCAGCGGCTTCGTCGCCGGCCGGGCGCGGCTTGCCATCCTGCCCCGGGCCAATGCCGAGCAGCTCGGCGGCTTCGTGCGGGCCGCCGTGACGCCGGGCGCGCGCCTGCTGACCGACGATTTCAAGGGCTATGCCGGGCTCGGCGCCGTCTACCGGCACCAGCCCACCGTCCAAGGCCAAGGCAAGAACGCCGAGACGCAGATGCCGATCATCCACGTCCTGTTCAGCAACCTCAAGACCTGGCTCAACGGCACCTACCATGGCGTCAGCGCCAAGCACTTGCCGCGCTATGGCCGGGAATGGGCCTATCGCTTCAACCGCCGCCGGCGGATCGACGACCTCGGCGACTTCGTCCTGAGCCGCGCCATGGCCCGGCCAACCATCACATACCGCCAGTTGATCCACGGTCTGCAACCCAACGACGCGCTACCTGCATTAACCGGATAGGGACGCTACATATAGTGGGTGTGGGTGATAACCGGATAGGCAAGGAAAATTCGGGTGCAAACTGAAAAAGAGCGACCCCAACAATTACCGAGATTGTACCAACTACGCTTGCATGAAATGCTTCAGCGCACTCTGCGAGATGCGCCGCGACAAGGCCTCCCAAGAACACTGGGCCGAGGCTGGTCACCGCTAATGTGGCAAGAACGATTATCAGCTCCATTTCTTGAATTATGTCTGTTGAATTTATGATTCCAAACACTGCTGTCCGGTTAACTGAGCGGTGCTGGCTTTGAGAGCCAGGATTTCTGCGGGGTTTGAAGCGAAAATGCATGGTGTCGATTTGAATTGGATGGAGCACTTTTCGGAGTTTCTCCGAGGAGATGCTCATGAACACCGGCAAGACCCTGTTCGCTCAGCTCATGGACTTCCTGCCATGGACTACTTTCACGCGGATCGTCGACCGGTATGGCGGCGATCACCGGGTCCGGACGCTTTCCTGCGCCGAGCAATACCGGTCCATGGCCTTCGCCCAGCTGACCTACCGGGAAAGCCTGCGCGACATCGAGACCTGCCTCTCGGTCCACGCATCGAAACTCTATCACATGGGCTTCCGCCAGCCGGTCCGGCGCTCGACGCTGGCCGATGCCAACGAAAGGCGCGACTGGCGTATCCATGCGGCGTTGGCCCAGCGGCTCATCACCCAGGCGAGGACGCTGTACGTCGACGAAGAACTGGGGTTGGACCTGACCAATACCGTCTACGCCCTGGACTCGACGACCATCGCTCTGTGCCTGTCGGTCTTTCCGTGGGCGCACTTCCGCACCACCAAGGCGGCGGTGAAGATGCACACGCTGCTCGACCTGCGGGGCAACATTCCGAGTTTTATCCACATCTCGGATGGCAAGCTGCACGACGTTCATGCCCTCGATATGCTCTTGCCGGAAGCCGGAGCCATCTACGTCGTGGATCGTGGCTACGTCGACTTTGCCCGCCTTTATGTGTTGCACCAAGCCGGGGCCTTCTTCGTCACGCGTGCCAAGTCGAACATCGATGCTCATCGCGTCTATTCGGCGCCGACGGATCGCTCGACCGGCATCATTTGCGACCAGACCATCTCCCTGGACGGCTTCTACACCCGTCAGGATTACCCCGAACTTCTGCGGCGCATCCGCTTCAAGGACCCCGAGTCCGGCAAGACGCTGGTCTTCATCACCAACAACTTCTCGCTTCCGGCCGCCACCATCTGCGCGCTCTACAAAAGCCGCTGGCAGGTGGAACTCTTCTTCAAGTGGATCAAGCAGCATCTTCGGATCAAGCAGTTCTACGGCACGTCGGAGAACGCGGTGAAGACGCAGATCTGGATTGCCGTCTCGGTCTACGTCCTCGTCGCCATCGTCAAGAAGCGCCTCGACCTGGACGCCTCGCTCTACACTTTGTTACAGATCCTCTCGGTGACCCTCTTCGAGAAAATGCCCATACATCAAGCACTTGCGGGAGACGAAAACAGATGCAACGCTTCGCAAATAACCAACCAATTGAATTCATTCGATTTTTAACCGGACACTAGTGGATTCCAAATGCAATAAAGCTCGCAACGATGGTTCCAATTTGGTCAATTGCCACCCCAGAAAAAACCGAAAGCAGACTGGTCAACGGAGTAATTTCTGGATTAGTCTCAAGAAATTCCTCCAACATTTCGTGACTATTTTTTACGGGTTTATCCCTTTGACGCAGGTACAATGATCGCCTATATTAGGGTCATAGAAGGAGATGACCGATGGCTATTCGCACCCGCAAGCCCCGCGCAAAAGCAGAACGTAACCCAAGTCGCTCCCCCGAGTTCTCGGTGCGCGATTTCTTCAACCGGTTCCCGGATGACGATTCGTGCATCGCACATGTCATGAACGTCCGCTACGGGCTGCGTCATGTGTGCGCCAAGTGCGGACAAGATGCGACTTTCCATCGTCTTGCCAACCGCAAGGCCTATTCATGCGCACGCTGCGGTCATCACGTCTATCCCTGCGCCGGTACGGTCTTCGAGGATAGCCGCACGTCGATGCAGCTTTGGTTTTATGCCATCTTCCTATTCGTCACGACGCGACATGGTGTTAGCGGAAAAGAACTGCAACGCTCGCTTGGTGTTACCTACAAGACCGCGTGGCGCATGGGCCAACAAATCCGCGCGCTTATGTCCAAAGCCGATGGCTTCGAAATCCTGCAAGGACACGTCGAACTTGACGAAGCCTATGTTGGCGGCAAGAGGTCTGGTGGGAAGCGCGGTCGCGGGGCGCCCGGCAAGACTATCGTGTTCGGCATGAAGCAACGGGGCGGTCGCATGGAAACTGAGATCGTTCCGAACGTCCGCAAAAAGACACTCCGCGAGGCGACGCTGCGCACTGTGGAGCCGGGATCGACCGTTTCGACCGACGAACTCATGTCCTACGGTTTATTGAACGCGGATGGCTACAAGCACGGACAAGTGAGGCACGGCGCGAAAGAATTTGCACGGTATGACAGCAGCACGGACGTGGTGCACCACACAAACCATGTCGAAAGCTTCTGGCGGCTATTCAAGTATTCCGTCGCCTCAACACACATTCACGTGTCGGCGAAATACATGGACCGATATCTGAACGAGTTCACGTTTCGGCAGAACCATCGCGCGAAGGAGAACGCGATGTTCGATCTGCTGATCGGGGCGATTTGATCACGGCCGCCAAGGTCGCATCAAACTCGTCTTGGCCTACCGGATTGATTCCGTTCGCTTCTTCCTGAGCAATGAAGTCCTGTAACCGCCCGGACTTCCGAGCCTCAGTCTGGCGAGCACGTCGAACGTAAGAGGAGCACTCTTCACCGTTCACGTCCTTCCTCTGGACATAGAGCAAGGAACATCGTACCATAAAGAGGCAGACGTAGGGAGAGCGTTGTGGGGTGCCGTCACCGTCGCCAAGCGACGTCACCGGGAGCGGGCTTTGTTAGTCTAACAGAACGGGCGGGTTCCAAACCACCACTCCCTCCTTGTCTCATGCGTCCTTGGCGGACTAGGTTGAATGAAGAACACCGGTGGCGATGACAGCGCCTCCGGTGTTCGCTTCTGAGGCGTCTGTGGTCGCCTCATTCTCGGCGGAAGCGTTTGTCACCGCTCCCGATTCTTGTGGCTGAGAGCCGTTAGAGGAAGACGACACGAAGCGGTGCCGCCCGTTGTCCAGGCGCTCAAGAATTTTCGATTTCCTCCGCTCATAAAGCAGGGACCTGATGTTGCCAGACCGCACATCGAGTCCCGCTTCCTCGATCTTTTGATAGAGCTCCTTCGTGGTGAGGCCCCGTGCTCCAGCGTTCCGCATCACCTCCAGGACGCGAGACGCGTAGGACCCAGGGCGCCCTATAGCCCCACCCTGTTTTGCACCACGTGATCTCGTGTCAGCATAGACCGACAGCGCATGCTCCAAGGTCGTCTTCCGCACCACCTGCGCTTCGATCTCGGCGCGGAGCTTGACGACGTGTTCGCCGCACTCAGCAATCTCCGCCCGCATCAGTGTCTCGTATCGGTCCATGACGCGCACCCCCAGCAACCGTCAGAGTAGGACGGCAATAAAATCACGTTTTGTTGTTGGGCGCAACCCCATCTCTGACGCTATTAGCCGGGCGCGCCGTCAGGAGGGTGGTGCGGCGCGCCATGGAATGTCATGGTTAGTTGTGGGGGTTTATGTGACCCGTAGGGAAGATCGGGCGATTACCTGCGCCAAGGGGATAAACCCGATTTTTTATATCTGCGGTGAATTCAAGCACCCCCTTTCGCAAGGACGAATAATCCTTGCCTATCCGGTTTACACCCACACCCACTAGGGCTAGAATGGGCGCAAACCGGATATAGGGGAGCGCGCCATGGATGTTCTCGACCGCGTTGAGAACGGCGGTGACAAATTAGTCCACGGAAGCGGCGGGATTTCCCAGCCGCGGGCGGAGTAAAACTCTGCCACCTGTAGCCTTCGATCTTTTTTGAGATGGAAGGCGGGAGGATGTACACCGTGGACCTATATCTGCGCGTTCGGCTGGCCTGCCATGTTGATGGTCTGAGCCAGCGAGAGGCGGCAAGTCGGTTTGGCATTGCGCGCGAGACGGTGAGGAAGATGCTGCGGCATTCGGAGCCGCCGGGATATCGGCGACGCCAGCCACCGAAACGCCCGAAACTGGCCCCCTTCACGGATATCATCGACCGTATTCTGGAGGAGGACCGAACGGTTCACCGTAAGCAGCACCACACGGCGAAGCGTATATTCGAGCGCCTTCGCGACGAACATGGCTTCACGGGCAAAGAGACCATCGTGAAGGATTACGTTCGGGAACGGCGCCTTCGTCGGCGTGAGATGTTTGTGCCGTTGTCACATCCTCCGGGCCATGCTCGAGCGGACTTTGGCGAGGCGGATGCGATCATCGCCGGCGTCAAGTATCGGGCGCATTTTTTCGTCATGACACTTCCCCACAGCGATGCCTGCTTCGTTGCGGCCTACCCGGCGGCGACGACGGAGGCCTGGCTGGACGGGCACAACAGAGCCTTTGTTTTTTTCGGCGGCGTTCCCCAATCGATTCTTTACGACAACGACAAGTGTCTGGTGTCGCGCATCTTGTCAGATGGCACGCGGCAACGAACGCGGGCGTTCAGCGGGCTGCAGTCCCATTACCTCTTCGAGGACCGCTACGGCCGTCCCGGCAAGGGTAACGACAAAGGCAATGTGGAGGGGGTGGTCGGCTATGCCCGGCGGAACTTCATGACGCCGCTTCCCCGGTTCGCGAGCTGGGACGCCTTCAATGGCCACCTGGAAGAGCAATGCCGCAACCGGCAAGGCAACGTCCTGCGCGGCCACCGCGAGAGCATCGGCGAACGGTTTGTGCGTGACCGCGAAGCGTTGAAGAGGCCACTGCCGGCACCGTTCGACGCGTGCGACAAGCAGGGCACGCGGGTCAACTCGCTGTCCCTGGTGCGCTACCGGACGAATGACTATTCCGTGCCCGTCGCCTACGGCCATCAGGAAGTCTGGATCCGTGGCTATGTCCACGAGGTGGTTATCGGTTGCGGCGCCGGGATCATTGCCCGACACCCCCGTTCCTACGACCGGGAAGACATGGTCTTCGATCCGATCCACTACCTGCCTTTGCTGGAGCACAAGATCGGTGCCCTGGATCAGGCCGCGCCGCTAGCCGGATGGGAACTGCCTGATGCCTTCCCAACCCTGCGCCGTCTCCTGGAGGCGCGCATGGGCAAGGCCGGCAAGCGGGAATACGTCCAGGTCCTTCGGCTTGTGGAGACCTTCGATCTCGAGGTGCTTCACGGCGCGGTGAAGGACGCCCTGCGCCTGGGTGCGATCGGCTACGACGCCGTCAAACACCTTGTGCTGTGCCGTATCGAGCGACGCCCGCCCAAACTCGACCTGGATATCTATCCCTACCTGCCTCGGGCCAACGTGGCGACCACGGCCGCCGCCAGTTATATGAGCTTGTTGGGTGGAGGCGCGTCATGACCGATACGCCGCAAGTGTTGCTGGCCCATCACCTCAAGACCCTGAAACTGCCGACGTTCCTGCGCGAATACGACAAGCTGGCCCGCCAATGCGCCACCGAGGGCGCCGACCATGTGCGGTATCTTGTCCGTCTGACCGAGTTGGAACTGATCGACCGTGAGCGCCGCATGGTCGAGCGGCGGATCAGACAGGCCAGGTTCCCCGCCGTCAAAAGCCTCGACAGCTTCGACTTCAAGGCCATCGCATCGCTCGACAAGATGCTGGTTCTGGAGTTGGCGCGATGCGAATACGTCGAGCGTCGTGAGAATATCATCGCGCTCGGCAACAGCGGAACCGGCAAGACCCATATCGCCCTCGGTCTCGGTCTGGCGGCCTGCCAAAAGGGGCTCTCCGTCGGCTTCCTCACGGCCGCTGCCCTGGTTCATGAACTGATGGAGGCCGGGGATGAAAAACGCCTGTTGCGCCTGCAGAAGCAACTGGCAAAGTATCACCTTCTGATCATCGACGAACTCGGCTTCGTGCCGCTCTCGAAGACCGGCGCCGAGCTGCTGTTCGAAGTCTTCAGCCAGCGCTACGAGCGGGGCTCGATCCTGGTGACCTCCAACTTGCCGTTCGATGAGTGGACGGAGATATTCGGCTCGGAACGCCTGACCGGGGCTTTGCTGGACCGCCTCACCCACCATGTCCATATCCTGGAAATGAACGGCGAGAGCTATCGTCTCAACCAAAGCCAAAAACGGCGGAAATCCCCAAAAATACCTGCTTGACCGCCGGTGCAATGGTTGACCCGGTGGGTCCACAGGAACCTCCCACGCTGCTTCGCTCCGCGTAACGCAAGCGCTACACGAAGCAGCGCGGGTCCCTCCTATGGACTACCGGGACAACCCCCCAACACCGCGTACCGCATAACGTCAAGTGGACTAGTTTTGCTCCGCCCGGGTGGACTAATTTTGCTCCGCCGTTGACAGACGCGCCTCCACCCAACAAGCTCATATAACTGGCGGCGGCCGTGGTCGCCACGTTGGCCCGAGGCAGGTAGGGATAGATATCCAGGTCGAGTTTGGGCGGGCGTCGCTCGATACGGCACAGCACAAGGTGTTTGACGGCGTCGTAGCCGATCGCACCCAGGCGCAGGGCGTCTTTCACCGCGCCGTGAAGCACCTCGAGATCGAAGGTCTCCACAAGCCGAAGGACCTGGACGTATTCCCGCTTGCCGGCCTTGCCCATGCGCGCCTCCAGGAGACGGCGCAGGGTTGGGAAGGCATCAGGCAGTTCCCATCCGGCTAGCGGCGCGACCTGATCCAGGGCACCGATCTTGTGCTCCAGCAAAGGCAGGTAGTGGATCGGATCGAAGACCATGTCTTCCCGGTCGTAGGAACGGGGGTGTCGGGCAATGATCCCGGCGCCGCAACCGATAACCACCTCGTGGACATAGCCACGGATCCAGACTTCCTGATGGCCGTAGGCGACGGGCACGGAATAGTCATTCGTCCGGTAGCGCACCAGGGACAGCGAGTTGACCCGCGTGCCCTGCTTGTCGCACGCGTCGAACGGTGCCGGCAGTGGCCTCTTCAACGCTTCGCGGTCACGCACAAACCGTTCGCCGATGCTCTCGCGGTGGCCGCGCAGGACGTTGCCTTGCCGGTTGCGGCATTGCTCTTCCAGGTGGCCATTGAAGGCGTCCCAGCTCGCGAACCGGGGAAGCGGCGTCATGAAGTTCCGCCGGGCATAGCCGACCACCCCCTCCACATTGCCTTTGTCGTTACCCTTGCCGGGACGGCCGTAGCGGTCCTCGAAGAGGTAATGGGACTGCAGCCCGCTGAACGCCCGCGTTCGTTGCCGCGTGCCATCTGACAAGATGCGCGACACCAGACACTTGTCGTTGTCGTAAAGAATCGATTGGGGAACGCCGCCGAAAAAAACAAAGGCTCTGTTGTGCCCGTCCAGCCAGGCCTCCGTCGTCGCCGCCGGGTAGGCCGCAACGAAGCAGGCATCGCTGTGGGGAAGTGTCATGACGAAAAAATGCGCCCGATACTTGACGCCGGCGATGATCGCATCCGCCTCGCCAAAGTCCGCTCGAGCATGGCCCGGAGGATGTGACAACGGCACAAACATCTCACGCCGACGAAGGCGCCGTTCCCGAACGTAATCCTTCACGATGGTCTCTTTGCCCGTGAAGCCATGTTCGTCGCGAAGGCGCTCGAATATACGCTTCGCCGTGTGGTGCTGCTTACGGTGAACCGTTCGGTCCTCCTCCAGAATACGGTCGATGATATCCGTGAAGGGGGCCAGTTTCGGGCGTTTCGGTGGCTGGCGATGATATCCGTGAAGGGGGCCAGTCGCCGATATCCCGGCGGTTCCGAATGCCGCAGCATCTTCCTCACCGTCTCGCGCGCAATGCCAAACCGACTTGCCGCCTCTCGCTGGCTCAGACCATCAACATGGCAGGCCAGCCGAACGCGCAGATATAGGTCCACGGTGTACATCCTCCCGCCTTCCATCTCAAAAAAGATCGAAGGCTACAGGTGGCAGAGTTTTACTCCGCCCGCGGCTGGGAAATCCCGCCGCTTCCGTGGACTAATTTGTCACCGCCGTTCTCAGGCGAGACGTTTACTCTATATGTAGTGGGTGTCTGTCTTAACCCGATAGGCACGGGTTAGCCGTCGCGGGTCACGAACAGGATGTCGGACAGGCGGTCGCCGTTGAGCGGCAGCAGGTCGAAGGGACAGGCCGAGCCCACGGCGATGGAGTCGATACACGCGCGCAAAACCACCTTGTCCCCGGCCTTGGCCGGGGAGGGCAGCATGTCGCCGTAGGTGCCGTCCATCTGGATGGGCGTGTTCTGGAAGATGTTGACGGGATGGGGCAGCCATTCGTAGGGGATGCCGAAATCCGCCACCTGCTCGGCGAGGTTGGTGCGGCAGCTGCGGTGCCCGGGCATCTCGTAGAGCTTGGCGTAGCGGTGCTTGTCGCAGGACGCGAGGGAGATATCGTGCACGCCCACGTCGTCGTGGAGGATCTCGAACATGGGGTCGCGCTTGACCGTCCAGATCGAATGCCCGACCGCCAGGCGGAAGCTGTCGTTCATCACCCGGGTATGGGAGGGCGAGCTGTAGATGCGGTGGTCTTCGGCCGCGAAGCCGTAGAGATCCAGCACCTGCCCGCCTTCGAGGTTGACGATCTCGAGAAGCTGACCGGCCGCGACTTCGATGCGCCCGCCGCGGCCACCGGTGATGCGGACCTCCCGGCTCATCCCGCCGCCTCCCCGGCCCATTCCCGCACCCGGAACAGGAGGTCCGTGAGGCGGTCGCCGTTGGCGGGGTAATAGTCCATGGGGCAGGCCGAGCCGACGGCAATGACGTCGGCAAGCGCGAGGAGCGAGATCTTGTCGCCGGGCCCGGCGATGGAAGGCTTCATGTCGAAGCCGCCGTCGGGGCGCGGCTCTAAGTTCTGGAAGAAGTTGAAGGAGTCGGGCAGGTAGTCGTACGGGATACCGAGGTCCGGAATCTGCTCCGCCATGTTGGTGCGGCAGCTCCGGTGTTCGGGGTCGTCGTAGGTCTTGGCGAAGCGGTAGCGGTCGCAGCAGCAGAACATGGTGTCGTGGCGGCCGACCGTGTCCGCGACGATCCGGAACAGGGGCTCGCGCGTCTCGTCGTAGAGCACGTCGCCGAGGCCGATGCGCCAGCGCCGGTGGGCGGCGCGGGTCTGGGCGGGCGAGAGGAAGATGCGCGGGTCGTCGCGGCGGAAGGCGAAGAAGTCGCAGATCTGCTGGCTCTCCAGGTTGACGATCTCCAGCACCTGGCCCGCCACCATGTCCACCCGGCCGCCGTGGCCGCCCGCAATCCGCACCTCGGTCGTCATCGATGCCTCCCCGCCGCGCGTGACTCGCGAGGCGAAGCCTAGCACTCCTGGAGGCCAGCGGACATGGCGGCGCGAAAGCGCGGCGGTCAGGGGATGGCGGAGAGGCCCATTTGCCAGAAGTCGGTCTCGAGGCGCGTCGCCTGGATGAAGGTGGTGACGAGGGAGGCCATGCGCCCGCCCGTGGGCACGGTGGCACCGGCGCGTGCCTCGGCGAGGTGGTCGAGCTGGGCGACGGCGTCGCGTGCCAAGTCCTGGTAACCGGCGGCGGCGTAATTTTCGATCCAGGGGCGGTAGGGGTTGTTGTCGAGCCGCGTCACGGGGTCGGCCAAGAGCCGGTTCGCGATCTCCGCATAACCGACAACGCAGGGCGAGAGCGCGGTCTGGAGGTCGAGAAGGTCGCCCGAGAGGCCGCGCTCCAGCACATAGCGGGTATAGGTCATGGTCTCGCGCGCCTCGGGCAGGGCCTCCATCTCGGCCTTGCTTATCCCCCAGCCGGCGCAGTATTCGACATGGAATCCCATCTCGTGGAGGGTGGTCGAGGCGGCCGCGGCGGAGTGGCGGATTTCAGCAAGCGTCTCGCTCTTATAGGCGGCCAAGGCGTAGGCACGCGCGAACTGGATGAGGAACAGGTAGTCCTGGCCGAGATAGTGGCGGAAGCAGGCCTCGGGCAGGGAGCCGTCGCCCAATGCACGGATGAAGGGGTGATCGGTATAGGCCAGCCAATCGGCGCCAGCCGCCGCCCGCAGATGCGCGAACAGGCTGCCCTCGGGGATCAGGTCTGACGCGGGCGGGGCGCCGGCCTCGGTCGTCATATCAGTCATCGCGGCATGCTCAGCCGAGCAGCATGTTGCGCACGTCCGCCGGCAACCGCACGACGAGCCCGTCGAGGTCGTCCGTCACGTCGATCTGGCAGCCGAGGCGAGAGCGCTCGCCGACGCCAAATGCGAGGTCCAGCATATCCTCCTCGTCCTCGCCCATCGCCTCAAGGCGGCCGAGCCACTCGGGCTCGACGATCACGTGGCAGGTCGAGCAGGCCATGGCCCCCTCGCAGGCGCCCTCGATCGGCAGCCCGGCCTCGCGGCCGATCTCCATCAGTGACTCACCGGCCTTCGCCTCCACGTCATGGCGTGCACCATCGCGGTCGATGAAGGTGATCCGTGGCATCGTTATGTCCCTGGTAGCGAAAATCCCGGGCGGCGCACCGGCTCGGATGTGGCCCGGCTCGGATGTGGCCCGGCTCGGATGTGGCCCGGCTCAGATGTGAAAGGACTCTCCGCAGCCGCAGCGGCCCTTCTCGAGCGGGTTGTTGAACACGAACCCGGCGTGGAAGCGATCCTCCACATAGTCCACCTCGGTGCCGAGGAGGAACATGACCGCCTTGGGGTCGATGAAGATGGTGACGCCCTTGACCTCGACCCGCTCGTCCATCGGTTCCTGGCCCTCGGCATAGTCCACCTTGTAGGAGAGGCCGGAGCAGCCCTTGGTATCGATGCTGAGGCGCAGGCCCGCCGCCGGCTCCTCGCGCCGTTCGAGGAGGCCGCGGGCGTAGCTCGCCGCCGCGTCGGTGATGGTGATCGCCTGGGGTCTTTCGGCCAAGGGGTCTCTCCTCCGCTTCTGGTATCCGCAACTCCTAGCTAGATGGAGTCAAAACATGCCGAGTTCAAGCTTCGCCGCCTCGCTCATCATCTCCATGTCCCAGGTCGGCTCCCAGACGATCTCAACATGGACGTCCTTGACGCCGGGGCACATGCGCACTCGCTCGCACACTTCGGCGGGCAGGGTCTCGGCTACGGGGCAGTGCGGCGAGGTCAGGGTCATATCGATCCAGACCATCCCCTCCGAATCGATCCCGATGCCATAGATGAGGCCCATATCATAGAGGTTGACCGGGATCTCGGGGTCGTAGCAAGTGCGGATCACCTCGATGATGCCGTCCTCGAGCCCCTCCTGGCCCGCCGCCACGCCCTGGCGCGCGGTCGCCCAGGCGGCCTCGTCGCCCGCGGCCTCCGCGGTGCCCTGTTCGACCGTGCCCATGTCCGGGTCGGGCGAGGGCGTGGCGAAATCGAATCCGTCTTCGTTCTGCATCACAACTCCTGGCGGCGGGCCGGTGACGCCCGCCTCATTCGGTTGACACCATGTCCCCGCCGTCGAGGGCCGCGGCGAGGGTATGCCAGCACAGGGTCGCGCACTTGACCCGCATGGGGAATTGCCGCACGCCGGCGAATGCGTTCATCTTGTCCATCTCGTCCGCGCTGTCCTCCTCGCCGGTGACGAGGTCGTGGAAGCGCGCGAACATGGCGCGGGCCTCGGCCTCCGACTTGCCCTTGACCAGCTCCGTCATGACCGAGGCCGAGGCGGTGGAGATGGCGCAGCCGCTGCCCTCGAAACCCACGTCGGCGACGACGCCGTCCTCGACCTCGAGATAGACGGTCACGCGATCGCCACACAACGGGTTGTGGCCGGCCGCCTGGCGGTTCGCCACGTCCGGGCAGCGGAAGTTCCGCGGCCGCTTGCTGTGGTCGAGGATGATCTCCTGGTACAGGTCCTGAAGCTCGAACATCAGGCGAAAAACTCCAGCGTCTTGCGCAAGGCGGCCTGGAGCGTGTCCACGTCCGCCTTGGTGTTGTAGAGGCCCATGGAGGCGCGGATGGTCGCGGTCAGGCCGAAGCGGTCCATGGTCGGCTGCGAGCAATGGTGACCGACGCGCACGGCCACGCCCTCGCGGTCGAGGATGGTGCCCACGTCGTGGGGATGGACGTCGCCGAGCGTGAAGGACACGATGCTCGCCTTCTTGCGCGCCGTGCCGATCATGTGGAGGCTATTGATCTCCGAAAGCCGGGCGACCGCATATTCATGGAGCGCATGCTCGTGCGCCGCGATGGCCTCCCGGCCCAGGCCGGTCACGTAATCGATGGCGGCGCCGAGGCCGATGGTGCCGGCGATATTGGGGGTGCCGGCCTCGAACTTGTGCGGGATGACGTGATAGATGCTCGATTCGAAGGTCACACGGGTGATCATCTCGCCGCCGCCCTGGTAGGGGGGCATGGCTTCCAGCAGCTCGGCCTTGCCGTAGAGCGCGCCCGCGCCCGAAGGGCCGTAAAGCTTGTGGCCCGAGAAAGCGTAGAAATCGCAATCGAGGTCCTGGACATCGATGGCGAGGTGGGGTGCCGCCTGCGCCCCGTCCACCAGCACCTTGGCCCCGTGCTCGTGAGCCAGGCGCACGATCTCCTTCAAGGGCGTGACGGTGCCGATGGCGTTCGAGCAGTGGGTGACGGCGACGAGCTTGGTGCGCGGGCCGAGGAGATTCTCGTACGCCTCCATCATCAGCTCGCCCGAATCATCGATCGGGATGACCCGGATGACGATGCCCTTGCGGTCGCGCAGGAGCTGCCAGGGCACGATGTTGGAATGGTGCTCCATGGTCGAGACCACGACCTCGTCGCCGGGGCCCATGTTGTCCCAGGCCCAGGTCTGGGCCACCAGGTTGATGGCCTCGGTCGTGCCGCGCAGGAAGACGATCTCGCGCGCCTCGGCCGCATTGAGGAACGCGCGCACCTTCTCCCGCGCGCCCTCGTAGAGCTCCGTCGCCCGCTGGCTCAGATAGTAGACGCCGCGGTGGATGTTCGCGTATTCGCGCTCATAGACGCCGCTCACGGCGTCGATCACGGCGCGCGGCTTCTGGGCGCTCGCCGCGCTGTCGAGGAAGACCAGCGGCTTGCCGTGGACGCGCTCGCCCAGGATGGGGAAATCGCGCCGCGCGGCCTCGACATCGAAGGCGCCCACAGCCGCCTCCAGCTCACTCACGGCCGCGTTCATGCCGCTTCCTTCACGCCGCCCTCGGGGGCGAGCCAGTTGTCGACGAGTGCCCGCATGCGGGCGCGCACCGGCGCGGTCTCCACCCCATCGATGGTCTCGGCCACGAAGGCCGCGACCAGGAGGCCCCGCGCCCGCTCCTCGTCGATGCCGCGCGTGCGCAGGTAGAACATGGCGTCGTGGTCGAGGTCGCCCGCGGTGGCCCCGTGGCTGCACAGGACGTCGTTGGCCCGGATCTCGAGCTCGGGCTTGGTGTCGATGCGCGCCGAATCGGACATCAGAAGCGTCTTGTTGAGCATGTGGGCATCGGTCTTCTGCGCGTCCTTGGCCACGATGATGAGGCCCTGGAAAACGGCGTGGGCATCATCGTCGAGCACGCCCTTGTAGGTCTCGCTGCTGGCGCCGCCCGGCAGGGCGTGATCGATGCGCGTGATGGTGTCGAGCTGCTGGCGGCCGCGTCCGAGATAGACGCCGTCGAGACGGCAGGCAGCCCCCGCGCCGTCGATCGCCGCGTCGATCTCGTCCCGGCCCAGAAGGCCGCCGAGCGCCAGGGTGAAGCCGGCGTAGTCGGCGTCGGTGGCGAGCGCCACGCGGCGCGCCGCGATGTGGTGCGCCGACCGGCCCTCGAGCTGGATCTTGTCGTGACGCAGGTTGGCACCCCGCCCGGCGATCACCTGGGTCGCGGCATTGGTCCAATAGTCGGCATCGTCCGGCCCGGTGTAGCTTTCGAGCACCCGCGCGGCGCTGCCCGCCTCGGCGACGATGAGGTGGCGCGGCTGAATGACCGCCGCCTCGCTCCTCCCGGTCGCGAGATGGACGAGGTGGATCGGCCGCTCGCACGCGGCCCCATCGCGGAGGTGCAGGAGCGCGCCGTCGGCCATGAAGGCGGTGTTGAGGGCCCAGAAGGCGTGGCGCCCCTCGCCGCCCGGCGCGCCGAGATGGGCCTCGAGGATGTCGGGCGCCGTATCGAGAGCCTGGCCGAGGCTCGTGAGCGTGACTCCCGCGGGCAACGCGCCAATCTCGGAGAGGTCGGCGCGGTAGCGGCCATCGACGAAGACGAGGCGCGCCGCGTCTTCGAGCCCGGAGGTGAGGCCCGCGAGGTGCCGCCGGTCGATATCACCGCCACCACCACCGTCGATCGCGGGCGCGAAACGATCGCCACGAAGGGCGTCGAGGTTGGTATAGCGCCAGGATTCGACCTTGCGGCCGGGATAGCCATCGGCGGCAAAGCGCTCGACCGCGCGCGCGCGCAGGCCGTCGAGCCACGGCAGGCCACCGCCCGGCAGGCTGCCCCGCGCGGCGGCGAAGCGTTCGAGGTACGAGTTGGCCGTTGTGTCCGCCATGGCGTCAGGCCGCCTCTTCGCCGGCCGCGTCGCCGAGCCCGGCATAGCCCTTCTCCTCGAGCTCGATCGCGAGCTCCTTGCCGCCCGAGCGGACGATCCGCCCGCCGGCCAGCACGTGGACGCGGTCGGGCACGATGTAGTCGAGGAGGCGCTGGTAGTGGGTGATGACGAGCATCGAGCGCTTGGGGTCGCGCAGGGTGTTGACCCCGCTCGCCACCACCTTGAGGGCGTCGATATCGAGTCCCGAATCGGTCTCGTCGAGGACCGCGAAGGCAGGCTCCAGGACCGCCATTTGCAGGATCTCGTTGCGCTTCTTCTCGCCACCCGAGAAGCCGACATTGACGGCGCGCTTGAGCATCGACTCGTCCATTTCGAGAAGGGCGATCTTGCGGCGCACATATTTGAGGAAATCGACCGCGTCGAGCTCCTCCTCGCCGCGGCCGCGCAGAACCTCGTTGAGCGCCGTCTTGAGGAAGGTCATGCCGCCCACGCCGGGGATCTCGACCGGGTACTGGAAGCCGAGGAAGATGCCGGCCCGCGCCCGCGCCTCGGGGGCAAGCGCGAGCAGGTCGCGGCCCTGATAGAGGACCTCGCCCGCGGTCACCTCATAGCCCTCGCGACCGGCGACGACATAGGCCAGCGTGCTCTTGCCCGAGCCGTTCGGCCCCATGACGGCGTGGATCTCGCCGGAAGCGATCTCGAGGTCGATGCCGTGGAGGATTTCCTTGCCCTCGACCTCGACGCGCAGGTTGCGAATTTCAAGCATGTAAGTCGATATTCCGTTCTTGGTTGCTGTTGCCTCGGGCACCGTTCAGCCGACGCTGCCCTCGAGGCTGATACCGACGAGCTTCTGTGCTTCGACGGCGAATTCCATCGGCAGCTCCTTGAGGACTTCCTTGCAGAAGCCGTTGACGATCATGGAGACCGCGTCCTCGGGGCCGAGCCCACGCTGGCGCAGATAGAACATCTGGTCCTCGCTGATCTTCGACGTGGTGGCCTCGTGCTCGACCTTGGCCGTGCGGTTGCCGACCTCGATATAGGGCGTGGTATGGGCGCCGCACTCGTCCCCCATGAGGAGCGAATCGCACTGGGTGAAGTTGCGCGCGCCCTCGGCCTTCGATGCGATCTGGACCAGGCCCCGGTATGTGTTCTGGCTGCGCCCGGCGGAGATGCCCTTGGAGATGATGGTGCTGCTGGTGTTGCGGCCGAGATGGATCATCTTGGTCCCGGTGTCGGCCTGCTGGTGGTTGTTGGTGATGGCGACGGAGTAGAACTCGCCCACCGAGTTGTCGCCCTGGAGGATGCAGCTCGGGTACTTCCAGGTGATGGCCGAGCCGGTCTCCACCTGGGTCCAGGAGATCTTGGAGTTGACGCCGCGGCAGGCGCCGCGCTTGGTCACGAAATTGTAGATGCCGCCGACGCCGTTCTTATCGCCCGGATACCAGTTCTGGACGGTCGAATACTTGATCTCGGCATCGTCGAGCGCGACCAGCTCGACGACGGCGGCGTGAAGCTGGTTCTCGTCGCGCATGGGCGCGGTGCAGCCCTCGAGGTAGCTTACATAGCTCCCCCGATCCGCGATCAGGAGGGTGCGCTCGAACTGCCCCGTATTGGACGCGTTGATGCGGAAATAGGTCGAGAGCTCCATGGGGCAGCGCACCCCCGGCGGGATGTAGGCGAAGGAGCCGTCGCTGAATACGGCCGAGTTGAGGGCGGCGTAGAAGTTATCGGCGTAAGGCACTACGCTGCCAAGGTATTTGCGCACTAGATCGGGATGGTTCTCGACCGCTTCCGAGAAAGATCCGAAGATGATGCCCAGTTCCGACAGCTTCTTCTTGAAGGTGGTGGCGACAGAGACGCTGTCGAAAACGGCATCCACGGCCACGTTGCGCACGCCGGCCAGGACTTCCTGCTCCTTGAGCGGGATGCCGAGCTTCGCGTAGGTGGCGAGCAGCTCGGGATCGACATCGTCGAGGCTCTCGGGCTTGACCGTCTGAATTGGTGCCGCGAAGTAGTAGGAATCCTGATAGTCGATGGCTGGGAAGTCGACCCGGGCCCAGTTCGGCTCGGCCTTGGGCAGCATGCGGTCGCGCCACAGGCGGAACGCCTTCAACCGCCACTCGAGCAGCCATTCGGGCTCGTTCTTCTTGGCGGAGATGAAACGCACGATCTCCTCGTCGACGCCCTTGCGTGGGCGCACCGATTCGATGTCGGTGATGAAGCCGTGCTTGTATTCGCCCGAGAGCGATTCGACGGTTTGCGCGGTCTCGATGCTGGCTGCCATGCTGTCCTTTTTCCTCCCGTATCCCGACCGCGGCTCAGGCCGCGTGGCGCGCGCTGGCGCGCGCGTAAAGCCGTTGCCAGGCCTCGATCAGCCGATCGAGGCCCTGCGCGTCACTATCCCAGCCGAGGCTGATCCTGATCGCCGTCGCCGCCTCCGCCGCCGGGACGCCCATGGCCCGCAACACGTGGGAGGGCTGAATCTTGCCGGAGGAGCACGCCGCACCCGCGCTTACCGCGACGCCGGCGAGGTCGAAGGCCATGACCTGGGTCTCGCTCGGCACCCCCGGCATGGAGATGCAGCTCGTGTTGGAAAGGCGCTCGGCGCCCGCGCCGAAGACACGCGCGCCGGTGCTGAGCGCGAGAAGCGCCGCCTCCATCCGGTCGCGCAACGCCGAGAGGCGGAGGCCATCGTCCGCCGCCAGGCGCGCGAGCCCGGCGGCGACGCCGAAGCCGGCGATGGCCGGGACGGCTTCGGTGCCGGCGCGCCGGCCGCGCTCCTGCCCGCCGCCGAGGATCATGGGCGGGAAATCGAGGTCGTCGGCCATGACGAGGGCGCCCACCCCCTGGGGGCCGCCGAGCTTGTGCGCCGACAGGGTCAGGAGGTCCGCGCCGAGCGTGCCCAGGTCGAGCGCGAGGCGGCCCGCGGCCTGCACCGCGTCACAATGGACGAGGGCGCCGCGGGCATGTGCGAGGCGCGCGGCCGCGGCGACGGGGTGGATCACGCCGGTCTCGTTGTTCGCCAGCATGATCGAGACCAGCCCGGGCGCGGGCTCGCGGGCAAGGAGCGCCTCGAAAGCCGCCAGTTCGAGAGCCCCGTCCGGCCCGACGGGCGCCAGGTCCGCCCCGGGGGCGGCGCCCAGCACCGAATCGTGCTCGGTCGCACCGACGACGACCCTGCGGCCGCCCACGGCGGCGAGCGCGAGATTGTTGGCCTCCGTCCCGCCCGAGGTGAAGACGACATGCGCCGGAGCCGCGCCCACCAGCGCCGCGACGCTCTCGCGCGCATCCTCGACCGTGCGTCGTGCCGCGCGGCCGGCACCGTGCACGGACGAGGCGTTGCCGCACCGCCCGAGCGCCGCGGCGACGGCCTCGACGACCGCCGGCCTCACGGGCGCGGTGGCGTTGTGGTCGAGGTAGACAGCGCGTGTCATTTCCCGGCTCCGCTCCCCGCTATTCCGCGCCGCCGGCCACCAGCGCCACGGCGGCGCTCTCGCGATGAAGCGAGCCGCTCGTGCCGAGAACGCGGTGGGAGCACACATCCTCCAAGGTGATGGCGCTCAGGAACAGGTAAATCTGGTTGCCCAGCTCCTCCCACAGGTCGTGAGTGAGGCAGCGGCTCGAATCGCCGGTGCAGCCCTTGGGCGAGCCCGGCCGGCAGCGGGTCGCGTGAATCGGCTCGTCCACAGCCAGGATGATGTCGGAGATGCGCATCTCGGGCGCCGCGCGGGCAAGCAGATAGCCTCCGCCTGGGCCGCGCACGCTCTTGACCAGGCCGCCGCGCCGCAGCTTGGCGAACAGCTGTTCGAGATACGAGAGGGAGATTTCCTGGCGCTCGGCGATATCGGCAAGTGCCACGGGCCGTTGACTGGCACGGCCGGCCAGGTCGACCATCGCCATCACGGCGTAGCGTCCCTTGGTGCTCAGTTTCACGATTCTGCCCTTTCCAGTCTCCTAGAGCGGATCCGCTTCGATCGGACCCACTCTAACCTTTTTTGTCGCTCGCGGCAGCGGACCAAGCGGTCCGCGCCTGCGCGGGCCCGCCGGACGCCCGGCGGGCCGCCTTGCGGCCTGGAGCGATTCCAATCGAGCTGGAACGCTCCAGTCGTGCCTGCGCGATCGAGACGACTCGGTGTCAACACCCGCCAAGCTCATCCACCGCAGCGCGAGATCGCCCGAGGCGCCGGCGCCGACGCTTCCTCTTCCCCGTCGGCCGCCGCTTGTGCCGCCGCGGCCCCTTCGGCCTTTCGCCCCTCGAGCTCCTCGATGCGCTCGGTGAGCGTCGAAACCTGCGAGCGCAGGGATTCGATGGCGCCGACGAGCGGGTCCGGCTGATCGCCCGACGGCGTGCCGTAGGCCATGAAAGCCCCATCCCGCTTCTTGTTGCGCGGCGCCGTTATGCGTGCCGGGATACCCGTCACCGTCACCCCTTCGGGCACATCGCGCACCACCACCGCATTGGCCCCCACGCGGGCGCAGCGCCCGACCGTGATGGGGCCGAGCACCTGCGCGCCCGAGCCGACGATCACGTCGTCCTCGAGCGTCGGATGGCGCTTCTTGTCGATCTGGGATTCCGAATCGATGGACGGGGCGATGCCGCCGAGCGTGACGCCGTGGTAGAGTGTCACGTCGTCGCCGATCACAGCCGTCTCACCAATCACGACGCCCATGCCGTGATCGATGAAGAGGTTGCGTCCGATACGGGCGCCGGGATGGATCTCGATCCCGGTCAGCCAGCGCGCGAGCTGGGACACGAAGCGGCCAAGGAACCGCCAGTTGCGCATCCACAGGGCGTGGGACAGGCGATAAAACACCACAGCGTGAAAGCCCGGATAGACGGTCATGACCTCCAGCCGCGAACGGGCGGCGGGGTCGCGCGCAATCATCGAATCGATTTCTTGGCGAAAGTTCTTGAAAATCATGGCCTTGCCAACGATATTAGCGGTTCGCAACTTTCGGTCCTCTCAAGCCCCCGCTGCTTGGCCGCGCGGCAGCTTCCGATTTCGATTTGGATATAATAAGCCCGAGCAGGCCGGTCAAGTATATGCGGTGGCATTCGCCCACGAAATACTCGATGCAGGGTTGATTGGGTGGCAAAAACCAGGAAGTCCGCTGGGGCATTGGATGGTCCGCACGGCCTGGTCGCGAACGAGATTGGGAGATGAATGCCTGAAATCATAGTCAACGGTCCGGAGGGGCGCCTCGAAGGCCGCCACCATATATCCAAGCTGCCGAACGCGCCCGTCGCCCTGCTCCTGCATCCCCATCCCGAGCATGGCGGCAATATGAACAACAAGGTCGTCTACACCCTCTATCACGCCTTTGCGCGCCAGGGCTTCTCGACCCTGCGCTTCAACTTTCGCGGCGTGGGGCGCTCGCAAGGCCGCTTCGCCAAGGGCGAGGGCGAGCTGAGCGACGCGGCCGCGGCGCTCGACTGGCTGCAGACGGTCAACCCCAACACCACGAACTACTGGGTGGCCGGCTTTTCCTTCGGCGCCTGGATAGGCATGCAGCTCCTGATGCGCCGGCCCGAGATCGAGGGATTCATCTCGGTGGCGCCGCCCGCCAACATCTACGATTTCTCCTTCCTCGCCCCCTGCCCCGCCTCGGGCCTCATCTTGCAGGGCTCGGAAGATATTCTGGTGCCGCCTGAATCGGTCCAGGCGCTGGTCGAGAAACTGTCGAAGCAGCGCGGCATCAAAATCGATTACCGCCTCATGCAGGGGGCCGACCACTTCTTCGGCGACCAGCTCGAAGAGGTTGCCCGGATGGTCGAGGATTACGTCGCCGCTGCCCGCGCTCGCTGAGGCGCCCGCGGGCCTCAGCGACCGGGCGCGGGATGAAGCCGCCCACCCGTCACCGGGCGCGCCACCCCCGTCGTCTCCGGCAAACCGAGCGGTAGACCGCGCACGGCCCGTACGGCGAGGAAGGCGAATGCCTGGGCCTCGAGCGCGTCACCTTCCCAGCCCACCGCCTCGACCGGATCCACGGGCGCGCCGAGCCGGTCCGCGAGCGCGGCCATCATGGCCGGGTTACGGCGCCCGCCGCCGGTCACCAGCCAGCGGGCGGGCGGCGCCGGCAGGTGCGCGCGGGCCCCCCCGACGGCGGCGGCGGTGAAGGCGGTGAGGGTGGCGGCGCCGTCGGCCGGTGTGAGCGCCCCGACCACGGCCAGGTCGAAGGCGTCGCGATCGAGGGACTTGGGCGGCTGCCGGTCGAAATAACCATTCTCGAGCAGGGCGGCGAGTGCGCGCTCGTCGACGTTGCCGGCACCGGCCAAGGCGCCGTCCTCGTCGAACGCCAGTCCCGCGCGGGCCCGGACCCAGTCGTCGATGAGCGCGTTGCCCGGCCCCGTATCGAAGGCGACGAGCCGCGCACCCACCCCCAGGGCCGGATCCTCGATCCAGGTCACGTTCGCCACCCCGCCGATATTGAGGATGGCGAGCGGGCCGCCCTCCCCAGCCGTCCCGCGAGCCAGCGCGGCATGGAACAGCGGGGCGAGCGGCGCGCCCTCGCCGCCGGCGGCCATGTCGGCCGAACGGAAATCGTCGACCACGGGGATACCCGTGCGCGCGGCGAGGAGCGCGCCGTCGCCGATCTGCCAGGTCCGCCCCGCGGCCGGCTCGTGCAGGATGGTCTGGCCGTGAAAGCCGATAACGCCCACCTGGGCGCTGTCGAGGCCCGCGGCCGCGAGCAACGCCTCGACCACATCGGCGTGCGCCAGGGTCAGCGCCCGCGCCACCCCCGCCACGTCGCCCCGGCCGCCCAGGACGCCGCGGATGCGTGTCCGCAACGCCGGCTCGTAGGGCCGGCTCAGCCACGCGCCGGGCATCACCACGCCTTCGCCGTCGGTGTCGACGATCGCGCCATCGATGCCGTCGAGGGAAGTGCCGCTCATCAGGCCGAGCGCGCGGACGGGCTCCGTTGGACTCATGTCCCGGTCGGTTTCATGGGCTTGATTCCCGCGGCTGGCGGCGTTGTTCGGAGCCTGCGAGTGTGCTAAACGAGCTGGCCCCTGGCAAGCTGCCCGGCCGCCCATGATCCGCCCGTAGGCCCCCGATGACCGAGCTCCGCTCCGAATTCCTGCGTGTGGCGGAAGAACGCGGCTTCATCCACCAGGGCACCGACAACGAAGCGCTCGACGCCCTCGCCGCCGATGGGCCGATCACCGCCTATATCGGGTTCGACTGCACGGCCGAGAGCCTGCATGTGGGCAGCCTGGTGCAGATCATGCTCCTGCGCCTGCTCCAAAGGACGGGCCACAAGCCCATCGTGCTCATGGGCGGCGGCACCACCCGGGTCGGCGACCCCTCGGGCAAGGACGAGGCGCGCAAGCTGCTGTCGGACGAAGACATCGCCCGCAACATGGCCGGCATCCGCAAGGTCTTCGCGCGCTTCCTCTCCTTCGGCGACGGGCCGACCGACGCCATCATGGTGAACAACGCCGACTGGCTCGATGGCCTCGAATACATCCCCTTCCTGCGCGATTTCGGCCGCCACTTCTCGGTCAACCGCATGCTCGGCCTCGACAGCGTCAAGCTGCGTCTCGAGCGCGAGCAGCCGCTCAGCTTCCTCGAATTCAACTACATGGTGCTTCAGTCTTACGACTTCCTGGAGCTTGCGCGCCGCCGCGGCTGCTTGCTGCAGATGGGCGGGTCCGACCAGTGGGGCAATATCGTGAGCGGCGTGGAGCTCGCCCGCCGGGTCGACCGGCGCCAGCTCTTCGGCCTCACCTCGCCGCTCATCACCACCGCCTCGGGCGCCAAGATGGGCAAGACGGCCGCCGGCGCCGTCTGGCTCGACGCGGGCCAAGTCTCGCCTTACGACTATTGGCAGTACTGGCGCAACACGGACGACGCCGACGTGGGGCGCTTCCTGCGGCTCTTTACCGACTTGCCGCTCGACGAGATCGCGCGACTCGAATCCCTCGAGGATGCGGACATCAACGAGGCGAAGAAGACGCTCGCCCACGAGGCCACGCGGCTGGTTCACGGCCCCGATGCTGCGGCGGCGGCGGCGGAGACCGCGCGCCGCACCTTCGAGGAAGGTGGTGCCGGCGAGGCCCTGCCGACGATCGAGGTCGCGCGCGCCGAGCTCGAGGCCGGCATCCCGGCTCTCGACCTCCTCATCCGCGCCGGGCTCAGCGCCAGCAAGGGCGAGGCCCGGCGCCTCATCCGGGGCGGCGGCGGCCGGCTCAACGACGCGCCCATCGGCAACGAGCTGCGCATCCTCGGCCTCGCCGACCTCAATGCCGATGGCGTCGTCAAGCTGTCGGCGGGCAAGAAGCACCACGCCCTCGTCCGCCCGGCCTGATTGCCCAGGACGGGCGCGCGGACGCCATCAGCGCTGGGAATCGGGCGAATTCGGGTCGGATTCCAGGTCGCCGCTCGCCGGCTCGTCGGTGCCCGAGAAAATATCGAATACGCCGCGCAGGAAGCCGGGGGTAAGCACCGAAAGCGGATTGACACGAACCGTTGGCTCTGCCATGGGCCCCTTGATCGAATAGGTGGCGGCGAACACGCCACCGCCCTTCTCCGGCACCAGGATATCGCCGAGGAGGGGGATGTCTTCCCAGAAACTGTTGATCGTGCAGGCCGGCACGATCAACCCCTCGAGGTCGATCGAGTCGGCTTGGGTTTCGACCCTGCCGCTCGCCGTCAGGCAGAGCTCCGAGCCGCGCGCATGCGCGTCCGCGAACTCGATCGCGCCATCGATCCTGACAAAGGGAACCTCGAGGTGCTCGAACTGAATTCCCTCGTCGTTCAACAGGTCGACGATACCGGTCAGCGAAACGAAGGTCAGCAGGCGGGCGAGGACCGGCGCATCCACCACGTAGTAGTTCTCGATCAGCGCCTTGCCCGTCATGGGGGAATCGGGGGCGCTGTCCGCTGCTTGGCCGGTGATGGCCAGGGTGCCGCCGACGACGGTGTCCACCACGTCGAAGGTGCGCAGCGCGGCGCCCGCGTCGTCGGCCGTGATGGTCAGCTCCTGGCCGTCGGGGTTCGGCCCGTAGCGCACGCTTAGCCGCTGGTCGCCCGCAAGCCCTTCCTCGCGCAGAGTGGCGTCGAGGAACACCTTGCGCCAGAACCGGTCGTCCCGGACCAGCTCGCCCGTGACCGCGCCGACCTCCCGTCCCGGGCCCAGGGTCACGCGCGCGAGGTCGAGGGTCACGCGAAGGGGGGTAAGCGGCCCCTCCTCCGGCTCCTCGTCGTCTTCCGCCAGAAACGGCTCCGCGTTCAGGTGCGCGCCCTCGATTTCGACATCGTACCCGCCGCCTTCGCGCGGTGCGAGGGCACCGCGAAGGTCGTTGCCATTGAAGGCGATGCGCGAGACGGTCGCCCCGGTCAGCCCGCCGCCCGGGCCGAAGCGCGCGGTACCCTCCGCCGATAGGCCACCGCCGACGACGGAAAAGGCCGCGATCTCCGACAGACGCTCATCGACCAGGTGCAGCTCCGCCCGCGCGCTGGCCTGGATTCCAGAATCCTTCTCCCACGAGAAGTCCGCGAGGCTCAGATGGGCATCGGTGAGATCGAGCTCGGCAACGACCGTGGCCGCGGTGCCGCCGGCGGAGGCGTATTGGATCCGCGTCGGGGTTGGGCCCGTGACCGCGGGCCGCGCATCGAGGCCGAGGAGCGCCCGATCCTCGTCGTCCAGGATCCCGGTCACATCGATCCGCGTGGCGACGGGGGCGTCGTCCGAGAAGCTCTCGTTCCAGACCACGTCCAGGGGAATGGTGCCTAGGCTGATGCGCCCTTCGACGCTCATGGCCGCGGTATCGAGCGCAAGGCGGAGGTCGCCGCCCTTCCCGTCGAGGCCCATGGCCACTTGGCGCCATTCGAGGCCGTCGAGCGCCCCCGTGACGCCAATATCGATGTCCACGAGGGGCAAGGTGGCGATCAAGGGCAGGCTGACGGTCATATCGACGAAGGCCGCGCCGCCGAGATCGTCGGGACTGACGCCCAGCTTGCTGGCGTAATGGAGCGGCTCGCGATCGATGAGGCGGAGAAAATCGGGCACCGAGCCGTCGAGCCTGAAGGCCATGTCGGCTATCTCGACGCCGGTATCGAGACCGGTCATCTCGATCGTGCCCTCGCGCAGGGCGATGCCCTCGAGGTCGCCCGACTCGAGGAACAGGTCGAACCGCTCGGCGTCGAACCGCGCGGTCCCATCAACGCCGCGAACGGGTGGCATGCCATCGATATACCCGACACTCAGCGCCTTGTAGACCAACGTGCCATCGATCGACGCGATGTCGAAATTGCCGCCGGAGCCGAGCACCCCGACGATGCTGGCGCTGGCCTCCTCGACCGTGCCCACGCTCAGGTTCTTCTCGATCCAGGCGATCGCGTTGGCGGTCACGCCCTGGGGCCAATAGCGGCCCAGATCCTCGATCGGCACGGCGTGCACCGCCACGTCGATATAAAGGCGAGATTCGGCACCGGCGGGCTCCAGCTCGGCCGTGGCCACCAAGGTCGGCCCGCCCAGGTCTACCAACAGGTTCTCGATCGTGATTCGGCCGAGCCCATCGGAAACCCGCCCGCTCGCCTGCACCATGGTGACGGGAAGGCCATTCGGATAGAGCCCAGGCAATTCGACGGTGCCGGCGCCGCTGCTCAGATTGAAGCCGCCGGCCAGGATTCGGCCGTCGCCGTCCATGCGAATTCGAAACTGACCGCCGAACGGCAGGTCCGCGATTCCCAATCGCTCCAATTCGGGCATCGCGCGGGCGAAAGCCGCGGGCTTGACCTGGGCGAAGCCGGCACCGACCTCGATCGTCCCCTCCCGGACATCGTAAAGGCCGTCGAGGCGGAACCGGGGGGCCTGATCGCCGACCACGAGGTCGAGATCGGCGTCGCCGCGGACGCCGCGCGCATCGCGCTCCAGTGCCATCCGGACCAGCGTCGCGCGCCAGAGCATGCCCGTCTTGCGGTCGTCGATGGTCAATTCCCCATCGACGATTCTGACGGTCTTGAGATAGCCGAGGGCGCTGTCGCCGTCGGGCCCGGCGGCGAGTCGGGCGCTGATTTCCGAGAGAATGCTCTGAGAAGAGTGCCCGCCCTCCCCCGCGCCGAACTCGATTCCGCCGTCGGCGTCGCGCACGACGCGCAGGCGGGCGCCCATGATCTCCAGTTGTGTCGGCGCCACGAGCCCTCTTGTAAGGGCCCCGATACTGAGGCTGAGGGCAATCTCGGGCACGCGGGCAAGCTCGATCTCGCCCTCGCCGATCGCGCGCACGCCAAGGGCGCGGATATCGAACGTCCGGTCCCACCCCGCCCATGTCAGAACCGTACCCTCGATCTCGACCCGAAAGCCGCCGGCGTCCGGGCTCAGCGCCTCCATGATATAGGGGTTCAGGAAACTGAGCGTGATCGGCCCCACCGACAGGCGCCAGGCCGCGATACCTACGAGAATGGCGAAGCCCACGAGCAAGCCGGCGGCCAGCTCGAGTGCCAGTATCGTGGTGCGGCGGATCACGGCAAGCGGCCTCGCGGCGGGTATTGACCCTCGATCATGCTTCCCCCAGTGTGCAGGAAACCAGCCCGCCCGACCATGGATTCGTTCCCCCCACCAGATCCCGACAGGCTCCCGAAGCCGAGCGATACCGAACGCGCGGCCGTGGGCCTCGAACGCTGGCGGGACGCGGCGGACGGGATCGGCGACCCCGAGCTCTCCGGGTACGCGACGCGGCTCGCCGCGGAACCGGCGGGCCGTGCCCTTCTCGAGGCTGTATTTGGCAACAGCCCGTTCCTCAGTCAATGCATGATCGTGGATCCGCCGTTCGTGCGGTCCCTGATCGAGGACGGGCCGGACGCGAGCCTCGCGGCGATCCTCGAGTCCGTTGCCACATTGGATGGGCCCGATGCCAGGACGGCGGACGTGATGTCCGGGCTGCGCCGGGCCAGGCGGCGCGCGGCCCTCACCATCGCGCTGGCGGATATCGCCGGCGCCTGGCCACTCGAGCGGGTGACGGGAGCCCTGACCGGGTTCGCCGAGGCGGTCCTCGGCGCGGCGTCGCGCACCCTCCTGCGCGAGGCCGCGGCGGCCGGCGCCTTCACCCTCGCCGATCCCGAGCGGGTCGAGCCGGGATCGGGCTTCATCATCCTCGGCATGGGCAAGCTGGGCGCGCGCGAGCTCAACTATTCGAGCGACGTCGACCTGATCCTCCTGTTCGACCGCGACTCCATCGACACGGCGAACGCCGACGGCCTGCAATCCCACTTCACGCGCCTGGCGCGCAACCTCGGCCGCATGCTGAGCGAGCGGACGCGCGACGGCTATGTCTTTCGCACCGACCTGCGCCTGCGCCCCGACCCCGGCGCCACGCCCCCCGCCATCTCCACCCTCGCGGCCGAGACCTACTACGAGAGCATGGGCCAGAACTGGGAGCGGGCCGCTTTCATCAAGGCCCGGTGCGTCGCGGGCGACCGGCGGGCCGGCGCCGCCTTTCTCCGCAATCTGGTACCCTTCATCTGGCGCAAGCACCTCGATTTTGCCGCCCTGCGCGACATCCATTCGATCAAGCGCCAGATCATGGCCCAGCGCGGCGGCCACGACATCGCCGTCGCCGGGCACAACATCAAGCTCGGCCGCGGCGGCATCCGGGAGATCGAGCTCTTTGCCCAGACCCAGCAGCTCATCTGGGGCGGACGCGACGCCGGCCTGCGCGATTCCGCCACCTGCGATGGGCTCCGCGCACTCGCCGCGGCCGGCCACGCCCGCGCCGAGACGGCCGAGCGGCTGATCTCGGCCTACCGCTTTCTGCGAAGAGTCGAGCACCGTCTCCAGATGATCGACGACGAGCAGACCCACACCCTGCCTACGGACGAGCCGGGGATCGAGGCCCTGGCCCGGTTCCTCGGCCATGACGACGGCGCCGCCTTCCGCGACGAGCTGCTCGGCCACCTGCGGGCGGTCGAAGGCCATTACGCGGAGCTGTTCGAGGAAGCACCGGCACTCGGCGGCCCGGGCAACCTGGTCTTCACCGGCGGCGACCACGATCCCGATACCCTGGCGACCATCGAAACGCTCGGCTTCTCGGACCCGGAGGCCGTCTCCTCCCTCATCCGTGCCTGGCACCATGGGCGCTACCGGGCAATGCGCAGCACGCGCGCGCGGGAGCTCCTGACCGAGCTGACACCGGCCCTCCTCGACGCCCTCGCCAAGACCGCGAGTCCCAGCGTCGCCTTCGTCAAGTTCGACGAGTTCCTGGCCCGCCTTCCGGCCGGGGTGCCGCTCTTCTCCCTGTTCCACGCCAACCCGGGCCTCCTCACCCTGGTCACCGAGATCATGGGCGATGCGCCGCGCCTCGCGGACCACCTGAGCCGCCATGCCGCCGTCCTCGACGCCGTGCTTTCGGCCGGGTTCTTCGACCCGCCGCCACCCGCAAAAGCGCTCGAGGAGGACCTCGCGGCCGCGCTCGAACAGGCCCGCGACTTCCAAGACGTGCTCGACATCACCCGGCGCTGGGCCAACGACCGCAAGTTCCAGGTCGGCGTGCAGATGCTCCGCGGCTCGATCGCCGCCGAGGCCGCCAGCGGTGCGCTCAGCGACGTGGCCGAAGCGACGATTCGCGCGCTTATGCCGGCGGTCGAGTCGGCGCTCGCGGCACGCCACGGCCGCGTACCGGGCGGCGGTGTGGCCGTGGTCGCGCTGGGCAAGCTCGGCGGGCGGGAGATGACCATGTCCTCGGACCTGGACCTCCTCTTCGTCTATGACGCGCCCGCCGACGCCGAGGCGTCGGACGGCGCCAAGCCGCTGGCGCCGGGGCACTACTTCTCGCGCTCGAGCCAGCGCTTCCTCAACGCCATCACGGCGCTCACGGGGGAAGGCCGGCTCTACGAGGTCGACATGCGGCTGCGGCCCTCGGGCCATGCCGGCCCCATCGCCTCGAGCCTCGAGGCCTTCGTCCGCTACCACGCGGAAAATGCCTGGGCCTGGGAGCACATGGCGCTCACCCGGGCGCGGGTCGTGGCTGGCGGGTCGGCGCTTGCCGGGCGGGTGCGGGGCGCGATCGATGCCGTGCTCACCCGCCGGCGCGATCCCGACAGGCTGCTGCGCGAGGTCGCGGACATGCGCGCGCGAATGGTACGGGAGCGGCCGCCGCTCTCGCCCTGGGACGTGAAGCACCTGTCCGGCGGCCTCGTCGATATCGAGTTCATCGCCCAGTACCTGGAGCTGCGGCACGCCGACGCGCACCCGGAGGTTCTGTCCCCCAGCACCGGCGAGGCCCTCGATCGCCTCGCGGCGGCCGGATGCCTGGACGAGCGCGCGGCCGGGGAGCTGGGCGAGGCGCTCGCCCTATGGCGCCGGGTGCAGGGCATGCTGCGCCTCACGGTCGAGGGAGCCTTCGTCGAGGAGCGCGCGACCGAGGGCCTGCGCGCCGCCCTGGCCCGCTATGCCGGCAGCCCCGATTTCGAGGCGCTCAAGCGCCGCATGTCGGCGGTGGCCGAACGGGCCTCCGCGCATTTTGGCGCCCTCGTCGCCGAACCGGGGGCGGCGCTCGGCGCCGCGCCCGAGCCCGACCCACGCACCGAACATCGAGCCTGACGGGAGGCACCGAGATGTCCGCGGAGCTTGCATTCACGGTGCCCATTCCCACCGCGCGACCGGGCGCCAGCGACCCCGCGGTGCGGCCGTGAGCGCGGCAAAGGCGGCCCCCGGCCTCGCCACGCGAAAGATCGTCGCGGCCCACCCACGGGACGGCGGCCCCGCCCGCCATCGGATCGGGCTGATCGCGCTCGACAGCGACGTGGCGACCGAGCAGGACTTACACCGCATGCTGCCCGACGACGTCATGTTCTATACCACCCGCGTCCATCACGTGAATCCGGTGAGCGTCGCGAACCTGCGCAAGATGGGGCCACAGCTCGCGGCCGCGGCGGGAATGCTGGTCCCGGGCCAGCGCCTCGACGCAATCGCCTATAGCTGCACGTCGGCCACGGCCGCCATCGGCTATGACGAGGTCGCGGCACAGGTGCGCGCGGGCGGCCGGCCCGACGTGCCCGTGGTCACCCCCATCACCGCCGCCCTGGCCGGCTTCGCGATCCTCGGGGTCGAATCGATCTCGCTCCTCACGCCCCATCCGGATGGGGTCAACCAGTCGACGCGCCGCTTTTTCGAAGCGCACGGCATAACCGTCTCGAACATCGGCAGCTTCTGCCTCGACGACGACATCGCGGTCGCCGAGGTCCCGCCCCGCGCCATCCACGAGGCGGCGCTCGAAGCCTGCCACGCGGACGCCGATGCCTTGTTCATCTCCTCGACCGCGCTGCGTGCGGCCGAGATTGTCGAGGCGGCCGAGCGCGCACTCGGCAAGCCGGTGCTGAGCGCGGTCCAGTGCCTGTTCTGGCACGCCCTGCGCCTGGCCGGCTGCGACGCAAAAATCGAGGGGTTCGGACGCCTGATGCGGCTATAGTCGCCGTTCCGGCTTGTGTTGGATTGGGTCGAGTGGGAGGAATGAAGGATGAATACGTCGAGCGATACCAGCGGCATCGACGGGACCTGGGCCGCTTTCTCCAAGGGCGACATGGAGCGCAGGTGGACGCGGGCCAAGGCCCTGATGGCGGATCGTGGCTTGGATGCGCTGCTGGTCAGCAACGAAGAGAATTTCCAGTACTTCACGGGGACGACCGGCACGCTCGGGCTGCACTACTCAGCGACCCGCCCCGCGGTCCTGGTCTTTCCCCTGCACGGCGAGCCGATCGCCATTGTCGGTGAGTTGCATACCCATTCGGTCAGGATGACCACCTATCTCGGTGACGTCCGTGGCTACTCGGAGGTCCTGAGCTTTCCCGAAGGCACGGTGGTGGACGCGATCGCGGGGCTGGACGGCAAGGTCGCGCGGGTCGGGGTCGAGCTCGGCCAGGAACAGCGCATGGGCATGCCGGTCGGCGACTACCTGGGCATCGTCGATACCCTGCCGAACGTGAAGTTCGAGGATGCCGCCGACCTGATCGTCAAGCTCAGGATGGTGAAGACCCCGGAGGAGGTGGCCTACATGCGCCAGGCCGCCGACATCACCGGCCGCGCGCGGCAGCGCCTGTTCGACGAGATCGTGCCCGGGATGACCGAGCGAGGCGTGGTGCGCAGGCTGCGCCAGTTGATGCTCGAGGAAGGGGCGGACAGGACCTCGTTCATCCACATCATCGCGGACTTTCCCGTCTGCCACACCCAGCACCACCTCGATCGTCCCTTGCAGAAGGGGCGGGTGCTGTACATCGATGCCGGCGCCTACGTGCGCTACTACACGATCGACTATGCGAGGTTCGCCTCCCTCGGTCCGGCGTCCGACGAGGACAAGCGAGCGCACGACGTCCTTCTCGAGGCCAACAGCCACATGATCGACGCGCTGAGGCCCGGCGTGACCTGCGCCGAGCTCCACCGCATCGCCATCGAGGTGGTGGGCGGCGCCGGCTACCACGACATGATCGACGCCGGCGGCCGCATGGGCCACGGCCAGGGCATCCAGTTCACGGAGCCGCCGAGCATCAATCCCGAGGACCACACGGTCCTCGAGGAAGGCATGGTCATCAGCACCGAGCCTGAGGTCACGCTCAACCTGCTCTGGGAGGACGTCCACGTGATCACCGCGGACGGACATGACCAGCTCACGATGGAAACGGTCGAATTCCGCGAGATCCCCTTCGGCTAGCCTGCGGGCGCCTCGGTGACCCGGCGCCTGCGCGCGCCGTCGCCCAGGTCCGCGCCGGCCGGCCCGACCCGCCCTTCACCGCGGCTCTTTCATCCGCGACTCCTCGCCGGTCTTCCCGGCGCCCGGGACAGGATATAGTTTCCGAACGGCAAGGTACTGTTTCGATCACAAGAACCCACTACAGTCTCCGATTCCCGGAGCCTGGCAGGATGCAAGGAGGAGTGAGCGATGAACACGTCGGGCGCTACCAGCGGTGTTGACGGAAGCTCGGCCGCCTTCTCGAAAGGCGACATGGAGCGCCGCTGGGCGCGGGCCAGGGCCATGATGGCGGACCGCGGGCTGGACGCGCTGTTGGTGAGCAACGAGGAGAATTTTCAATACTTCACGGGGACGACCGGCACCCTCGGGCTGCACTATTCGCTCACCCGGCCCGCGGTCCTCGTCTTCCCCCTGGTGGGCGATCCGGTCGCCGTCGTCGGCGAGGTCCTGACCCATTCGGTCAGGATGACCACCTACCTGAGCGATGTCCGCGGCTACACGAACGTCGTGACCTTCCCCGCGGAGATGGTGGTGGACGCGATTCGCGGCCTCGAAGGCAAAGCCGGCCGCGTCGGGGCCGAGCTCGGCCAGGAGCAGCGCATGGGCATCCCCGTCAGCGACTACATGGGCATCGTCGACGCCATGCCGAACGTGGCCTTCGAGGATGCCGCCGATCTGATCGTCAAAATGCGGATGGTGAAGACACCCGAGGAGGTGGCCTACATGCGCCAAGCCGCCGACATAACCGGCCGGGCGCGGCAGCGCCTCTTCGACGAGATCGTGCCGGGGATGACGGAGCGGGACGTGGTGCGGAGCATGAGGCGCCTCATCCTCGAGGAAGGGGCCGACCGGACGTCCTTCGTCCACCTGATCGCGAGCTTCCCCCCGTGCCACACCCAGCACCATCTCGACCGGCCGCTGGAGAAGGGCCGGGTGTTGTACGTGGATGCCGGCGCGTACGTTCGTTACTACACGATCGACTATGCGCGGCTCGCCTCCCTGGGGCCGGCCACCGACGAGGACAGGCGCGGCCACGAAGTGCTTCTCGAGGCCAACGCCCGCATGATCGACGCATTGAAGCCCGGCGTCACTTGCGTGGAACTCCACCAAATCGCCGCCGCGGTGGTGGCGGGGGCCGGCTACGAGATCGCCCCCACGGGCCGCATGGGCCATGGCCAGGGCCTGCAGTTCACCGAGCCGCCGAGCATCTGCCCGGAAGACGATACCATGTTGGAGGAAGGGATGGTCATCAGCACGGAGCCCGTGGTCGCGCTCAACCTCCTATGGGAGGATGTCCACGTGATCACCGCGGACGGCCACGACCAGCTTACGGCCGAGACGGTCGAGTTCCGCGAGATCCCCTTCGGCTAGAGCGGTTCCGCTTCGATCGGACCCACTCCAGCCTTTTTTGTCGCTCGTGGCAGCGGACCAGGTGGTCCGCGCCCGCGCGGGCGCGCCGGATTACCGGCGGGCCGCCTTGCGGCCTGGAGCGATTCCAGTCGAGGTGGAAACCCTCTGGCCGCCGAACGATCCCTCGAATCGCGGAGGACGAGAATGGTTGACATTGGACATGAGGCCCCCGCCTTCACCCTGCCGACGGACGGTGGTGGCCGGATCTCGCTATCGGACCATTTGGGGCGCAAGGTCGTGCTCTACTTCTACCCCAAGGACGATACGCCCGGCTGTACCAAGGAGGCCGAGGGGTTCCGCGACGCCCTGGCCGATTTCGCGGTGGCGGGGGCCGAGGTGATCGGCGTCTCGCGGGACAGCGTCGCCCGGCACGACAAGTTCAAGGCCAAGTATGCGCTCCCCTTCTCCCTGGCGTCGGACGAGGATGGCGCGGTCTGCGGGGCCTATGGCACCTGGGTCGAGAAGAAGAACTACGGCCGTGCCTACATGGGCATCGAGCGCTCGACGTTCCTCATCGACGGCCAAGGCGTGGTGCGCGGCATCTGGCGCAAGGTCAAGGTCGAGGGCCATGTCGAGGCGGTGCTGGAGCGGGCGCGCGCGCTTTAGAGCGGTTCCGCTTTGATCGGACCTACTCTAGCCTTATTTATCGCTCGCGGCAGCGGACCAAGTGGTCCGCGCCTGCGCGGGCGCGCCGGGCGACCGGCGGGCCGCTTTGCGGCCTGGAGCGATTCCAGTCGAACTGGAAACGCTCTAGCCGCGGGTCCATGCCGGCGGGATCGATCGACGGCGCGCAAGGGCGCTTCCCCTCAGCCGCCAGCCCCTGTGAGGATGGCCTCGAATTCATCGACGGCGCCGATTTGCGCAACGAGGGCGCGGAGGTCCTCGGCCGACTCGGGCTCGCGCAACACCGCGATGCCGAAGGCCTCCGCGTGGGCGCCCGACGACATGGCTTCGCCGTAGCGCAGCCGGACCTTGTCGAGCCCAGCCTCGTCCCCGGCAAGCGCGAGCGCGAGCGCCCAGCGCAGCACCCGCACGGCGCCCTCCGCGCTCAAGCCATCGTCGCGCACGCCCGTGTCCGTTTCCTGTTGGGCATAGATTTGCGCCGCCTGAGCCCAGTTGCCGGAGCGCCAGTGGATCTCGCCGCGCAGGGCTTGTGCGGCGTCATTGGTATCACCTGCGAGGGCCGCGAGCGCGGGCCCGAATTCCCCGCTATCGAGCAAGGCGCGCGCGCGTAGCTCCTGACGTTGCCGACTCAGCCCCTCCGACATGCCCGGACTCTCGCTGAGGGCGAGCGCCTCGAGGGCGGTCTCGGGGTGGCCATCCAGTAGATAGACTCGCGCGAGCTGCAGGCCGGCGCGCGTCTTCTCGGCGCCCTTCAGGCGGAATCGGACCTGATGGTCGAGCAGCTCCGCCGCCTGTGGCAGCAGGTCGGCCTCGGTCAGCCTATTGGCAAGGTGGTGGATCATTTTCTCGCCCTTCTCGCCGGGTGGGGTGAGCTCTCTGTATTCGTGATAGAGCGCCAACGCGACGATGGGCGGCAGCTTGTCGGCGGCACCCTCGAGGAACAGCTTGGCGAAGATCTCGGACATGCGCTGGGCGGTCCTCCCGACGGCGGGGTCGCCGGGCAGGTAGGTGACGGCCGTGCGGTAGACGGATAGCCCGCGGCGGTAATCGCCGGCGGCGATGTAGAGCCGGCCGAGCTTTTCGAGGATGCGGAACTCGAGATCGTCGCCGCGCCAGGCGAAGCGGATCAGGTCGAGCAGCTCGATCGCCTCCTCGGGCGGCATATCGCCGCGGTCGAGAAGCAGTGAGATGCGTGCGAGCGCCGCCTCGGCCCGGCCCCTCCTGTCGCCACTCTCGATCACCCCATCCCACAGCCACAGGGCCTCGTCGATCACGCCCATGGCGGCCAGCACCCGGCCACGCAGGACGGTAACCCTGGTCAGCTGCGGCCCGCTCAGCTCACCGGTCTCGAGCTGGCGAAGAAACGCCTCGGCCTTGCCCGCGTCCTCGCGCTCGAGGGCGTCGAACATGGCGGCCAGAAGCATGCGGGCGTGGTACGGCTCCGGATAGTTGAGGAGGAGGTCGTCGCCGCCCGAGAACGCTCTGCCCGCCGCATCCATGTCCCCGGACGCCGCGGCGAGCAGGCCGCGCCACAGCCCGATCTCCGGATCGTCGTCGAACGTGCTCGACAGCAGCTCGCGCTCGGCGGTACGCCGGTCGCCCACGAGGAACGACACGACGCCGAGAAGGGCGCGGTTCGCCGGCCGCGTGGCGAGCTCGGGATCGTCCTGTCCGATCCGTACGAGCAGGCCTTCGGCCTCGTTGGCGAGGCCATGGGCGAAGTAGAACCGGGCCAGGTCGAGCCGCGCCCCATTCAGCTCCAAGGGGCCGGCCTGGGTGATGGCGTGCTGCAACGCCTGCCTGTCGGCGATATTCTCGGTCGCGCCACCAAGGCGCCAAGCCTCGAAATCAAAGGTGCGGCCGGCACCGCCCGCGCGTTCGCCGGCCACCGCCGGCGCCGCGTCCCGCGTGTCGGACAACGCGAGGCCATCGACCGACCCGACCCCCACACCCCAGGCCTCGTGGCGCACCGAGAGAACGTCGGCATGCTCGACGATCGCCACGCCCTGGGCGGTCGGGAGCAGCTCGAACTGACTGAACCGGCGCCTGGCCTCGACGCCGAGCCGCGGTGTCGCGACGGGCACCACCAGCATCCTGTCGCCCACGCCCGGGTCGGTGAAGCCGACCAGGTCGCCGGCCCCCTCGAAGGCCAGTGCCAGGACCGGGCCCATGGCCCCGTCGATGCGCGTCTCGGTTTCGATCGGCTCGCGCGGTCGTTGGGCCGAGTGCCTGAGTCCGACGACCCAGGCCATCCCGTCGCGACGCGGGACCGGATTGAGGCCCTCGGCCGCGCTCAGGCGCAGGACGACTGCATGTTCGGCGGCCACCTGGATGATGTCGGCCACGTGATCGGCGAGTGCCCGCCGCAGGGGTGTCAGGTCCAGTATCCGCGGCCGGTCGAACACGATCCAGACGAAGCCGTCGCGCCGGAACGCCGCCACCGCCACGGCCTCCATCCAGCCGAACTTGAGGTCTACATCCGACCCGCGAATATCCACGGCCACGAACCGTTCCCCATCGTCCCCGGCAGCGCCGGCGAGGTCGACCGGCTGATCCGCCGGCGCGCTCTGGGGCTCGGCGTCGCTGGCCGCGTTTCGGCGCGTCGGTGGGTCCGGCTTGTAGAGAATTCTCCCCACGGTGATGCGCGGGGCCGCGGTCGTCGCCGGTTCCGCCGATTCAGTGGCGGGCATGACGGCCGCGAGCGGCCGCGGCGCGCCGGGAGCGGGCGCGAGTGGCTGGGGCACACCATCGCCGGACGCCAATGGGACCGGCGCCGCCGCGGGCGCGGCGGGCTCGGACGGCTCGGGTTCGGCGGCCAAATCCGACGGCTCGACGACATCCTCTTCGGGAGCGGGCGCCGGCTCGGGGACCGACTCGGCGGCGGCGCGTGCGTTCTCGAGCGCGGCCGGCGGATTCGTGCCGCGGTACAGGTTGAGGGTGACCGAGCTTCCCTCCTCCAAGGCCATGAGCGCGAAGTCGGCGGTCAGGCTGAACACGACCGTCCGCAGGTCGGGCTCCAGATTGGCCGTCTTTATATACTTGCGGAGAATCTTGAGCGCGGTTCGGAACGACGTCTGCATGGGGCGCTCGAAGGTGACGGCGAGGCGCCGTCCGCCGATTCTGGCCTCATAGCCGACTTGCTCGGCCCAGTCGAACACGATGCCGCCGAAACCATCGCCCGTCCGCGCGCGGACGAGGACGGATTCGGGCCGCTCCGCGACCGCCGCGACCGGCCAGGCGGTGAGCCCGGCCAAGAGGGAGATAGCCAGAAATGGTAACGCGCGGGCCTTCATTGCCGCCCCGACACTGTGGACCGTATGATGATATCGACGCGTCGGGCCAGTTCCATCCGGCGCTCGGCGGACACGTCCGTCGGCAGGTCGTCGAACCGCGTCGAGCCGAAGCCATAGGCCACGATTTCCTGTTGGTGGCCGGCACGATGGAGCTCCCGCGAAACCACGTAGGCCCTGGTCACCGACAACTCCCAATTCACGTCTTTACCGTCTTCGACCTTTCTCGTGGGATCCGAGTGGCCGACGACATCGATGTGGTTGTTTATATTTCGCAGGATTCCACCCAAGCGGTGCAAGGCCGCGTTACCGCCCGCCGAGACTGCGATCGCACCCGATTGAAACAGAAGGCTCCCGGGCAACGACATGACGAACCGGTCCTCGGTACGCTGGACCAGGGCGGCGCCGAGGATGGCATCCTCTTTCATCTGCACCGCGACGATCCCGGCGAGATAGTCGAGGTTCGTCCCTTCCTGCGCCGCGATCACGGGCAGCTCGATGAGTACGCCGGGACCCGAATTCTCGGCCAGCAGCGCCGGATTGAGATAGCGCGACAGGGCTTCCTCGATGTCGTCCCATTTGTCCATCTCCACCGTCGACATGGAGAAAAGCATGACGAAGAAGGTCACCAGCAAGGCCGCGAGGTCGGCGAACGTCATAAGCCAGGATTGGCTCGCGAAGCCGACGCTCCTCTTGGGCCGAGCCGGCTCGAAGATCAACCGCCACCTCCGCCGCCGAACGAGGCCTGGTCCACCGCGGGATCTCGGGTCACGAAGGTGATGAAAACCCGTCCAGCGCCGCCATTCTTGACGCCGGCAGCCAGGCTGCCGCCGGGGGCGCCGTGGTCCTTGAGGCTGCGGGCGAGCTCGGCCGCCCGCGAGATCGCCAGCGGGAGTGGGTCGGACTCGTCTCCCGATCGCGGCAAGGGGCCGCCCACGACGAACTCGATGTCGAAGCGCTGGTTCGGCGGATGATCTTCGAGGACACTGGCGATACGCCTCAGAAGAGGCAGGCGCTCGTACCGGAGCACGTCGCTGCCCGGCGCGAACAGCACATCGACGGGAAGGACGACGTGCATGAGCTCGCCCGGCCGCGACACCTGAACCTCGGAATGGGGCAAGAGGCTGCGAAACAAATCCTCTACGTTGCGCTGAAAGGCCTGGGCCGACAGGAAATCGGCCAACGCCGCCGGCAGGCGCTCGACATCGATGCCGCTACCCTCGGTCATGCTGGCCTGGAATGTGTTGGTGATGCTGCCGACCACCGCCTGCGTGCGTTTTTCCTCGAACTTCGAGATTCCGATCAGCAGAATGAAGAAAGCGAGCAGGATCAGGTAGAGGCCCAAATACAGCACATTGTTCATGCTGCTCCCGGCTTCCTTGTTCGGCATCTCTGTGTCGGTCATGGCCGTCCGCGTTCCGCCTGGGTCGCCCGGAGGCGCGTCCTGGCGGCGAAGGCTAGTGCGACAAGGTTAACCGCCGCTTAACGACGACGGGGCCGTGCTCCCACGCTCAGCTTCCAGGCTCCGGCAACTGGTTGCGCAGGGCCAGCTCGGACGTGACCGTCTTGGCCTGAATAGGGTCCATGGCGGCCAGGATCGAGGCGCTCTTCTGTTCTCGCATGCGGCTTATGACGTCCAGCAGGATGCTCAACTCCAGCTCCGCGAAGATCCGGGCCGCGTCCTTGGGCTTCATGCTTTCATAGATCTTGACCAAGCGCCTCATGTTCGCGTCCGTCTGCTGATCGTAGGCGTCGAGATGTGCTTCGACGATGGCGCGCAGCTCGTCGAGCCACGCGATTTTCTCGTCGAGGCGCTGCTCGGCCACCCTGAGCAAGTTCTCGCGCATGTCGAGCTCGCGCGCGCGCAGCTGGAGCTCGTCCCTGCGCGCGGAGAGGTTCTGCAGCACCTCGAGCTCCGAATCGCTGAAATCCTCGACCTCGTGATCGAGGCCCGCGGGACCTTCTGGCGCCCCGGCCGCGGCGGGCGCGACGGCCGCCCCTTCAGACGGCGCCGCGCCCTGTTGCACCGCGGACGCGGCCGGCGCCGCCTCCTGCGCCTCGGCATCGCCCTCCCAGACGTCGCCCAGGCGGGCGCCCAACATGAGGACCACGCCAAATATGGTCAGGGGCAGCAGCCGGAAGCGGAATCTCGACACCACCTCCCTCACCGCGCGCCCTCCAGCGCCTTCAGCAATTCTCGATCCTCGGTGGCCCCGGCCGCCGGCGCCCCGCCAGTCGGCGCGAGGCGCGTCACGTTGCGCAGCGGATCGGCCGCCGGCACGCGGCCGGCGCTGGTCTCCTCGGCCAGGCGCTCGGCCAGCGCTTCGCCGCGCGCGACGAGAAATTCGAGATCATCCTTGAGGACCGCCAGGCCGCTCGCGCCCATCTCGGTCCCGCCGGCCCCCGCCTCGCCGGCGGACTTGAGCCGCGCGATACTGTTCTCGGCCGTTGCGACAACATCCTGGAAGCTCGCCATCAGTACCTGAAAGTCCTCACCCGCATGGCGCAGCTTTGCCAGCTTCCTATTCAAAATCACATCGAAGCAGATTGTCGCGACGAGAAGCGGGATGACGACGAGATCGATCCCCAGCCCAACAGTCATTCGCCCGCCACTCCTTCGCCGAACGCGTTCTTGATCCGCACGGCGATGCGCTTGCCGCGCCGGCCCATGCTGCCCGAGAACATCGGCACGCCGCCGCAACGCAACTCGATCTCGCTGTCGGGCGAGGCGTTGAGGCTGATATGCGAGCCGACCTCGAGTTCCATAATGTCGCCCAGCATCATGACCTGCTGGTCGAGAACGGCCGAGATGTTCACGTCCGTTTCCCACAGCTCGGTGGCCAGATGCTCCTCCCAGATCGAATCGCGGTCGAACTTCTCGCCCAGGAACATCTGCAGCAGCAGCTCGCGCACGGGCTCCAGGGTGGCGTAGGGCAGCAGCAGCTCGATCTTGCCGCCCCGGTCCTCCATGTCGATGCGTAGCTTGGAGACGATGACGGCGTTGCCCGAGCGGGCGATGCGCGCGAAACGGGGATTGGTCTCTAGCCGCTCGAACTTGAAATGGACCTTGCTGAGCGGCTCGAATGCGTTCGAGAGGTCGTTGAGGACCACATGAAGCATGCGCTCGACGAGGCCACGCTCGATGGTCGTGTAGGCGCGCCCCTCGATGCGCAGCGGCGCGGTGCCGCGGCGGCCGCCTAGCAGGGTATCGACGACGGAGTAGATCAGGTTGCCGTCGACGTAGATGAGGCCGTAATTGTCCCATTCCTCAGCCTTGAAGACGCCGAGAATGGCGGGCAGAGGCACGGCGTTCAGGTAGTCGCCGAACCGGATCGAGGTGACGTTGTCGAGCAGGACGTCGACGTTTTCCGAGGTGAAGTTCCGCAGGCTCGTGGTCATCATGCGCATGAGGCGGTCGTAAACCACCTCCAGCATCGGCAGGCGCTCGTAGGCGACCAGGGTGCTGTTGAGGACGACCTCGAGGCCGGTGAGGTTGGCCCCCTCCTCCTCCTCGTCGCCGAAGCCGAGAAGGCTGTCGATCTCCTCCTGATCGAGCCCGCCGGCAACGTCGCCGAGCAGGCTGGTGACGGCGTCTGACTCGGCGTCCGTGGCGGCCGGATCTTGCGCCTCGGCCTGTTCTTCGCTGTCGTCAGCCATGGGTGGCGTCAGCCCCCATACCCGGTTTCACGCCCGCCCAGCATCACTGGACCAACATTTCCTTGAACAGCACGTCGTTCACCCGGATGGGCTGGACGGCCATGTTGACGCGGCGCAGAAGCTCCTCGCGCAAGCGATAGATGCCTTCCGACCCTCGCAAATCCTCGATTCTCAGCTCCCGCAGATAGACCTGAAAGTTGTCGACGATGCGCGGGAGCATGCTCTTGAGCGCCGGAATGTCCTCTTCGCTCTCGACTTCGAGGCTGACATTGATCTTGAGGAAGTTGAGCTTCCGGCCGGACCCATTCAGGTTCACCAGCATGTCCGGTAGATCGTAGAAAATGGGCGCGTGGGTCGGTTGCCTGGGAGTCTCGCCCTCGGCCATACCGTCGCTTTCGGAGCCCAGCATGATGAAGGCGCCGGCGCCGAGCGCAACGACAAGGACAAGCGGTGCGACGACGAACAACAGTAGCTTCTTGAGCTTGCCGCCCTTGCCTTTGGCTGGCGCCTCTTCGACCTCGAGCTCCTCGAGGCCATCCTCCATGGTCCGGTCAGTCATTGCCTGGCTTCCATTCCGATACCGTTGCCCGCACCTCATGGCCGGGCTCATTTGATGACCGTACCGTAACCAATGCTGGTTAATAACATGTTGATGGAATGCAGTATTCCGGGCAAAACCTACCGGGCAAAGCCTGCCGTCGAGACGGCCCGCGGCGAGGGCCGGCCGGGGGCCTCTCCTCCTAACACCTTGAAATCATTTATCAGCTTCGTTGGCATGCGCCGTGCACCCCGTTGGCGTGTCGAGCCATGGCTTATGGTGCGGCGATCGGAAATCACAAAACAGGGGCCCTCGGAATAGGCCGATGGAAAACACCTCGTATATCTCGCTCTCGCGCCAGGATGCCGTCCGCCGCCAGATGGCGGTGCTCGCCAACAACATCGCCAACGCCTCGACAACGGCGTTCAAGGCCGAGCGCCTGATGTTCGCCGAGTATGTCGGCCGCACGACCCAGGGCGAAACCCTGTCCTTCGTACAGGACGTGGCTGTCATTCGCGACACCAGCGAAGGCGCCTTCGTCAATACCGACAACACCCTCGACCTCGCCATCAACGGTAACGGCTATTTCTCCGTCAATACGGACTCGGGCATCCAATATACGCGAAACGGCCGCCTGCGCCTCGACGAAGAGGGGCGCATCGTCACCAGCACCGGCCATGCCATCCTCGACGAGGGCGGGGGCGAGATCGAGTTGACCGGCAACGAGGTGACGATCGACATCACGCCGGACGGCACGATCTCGACCGAGAACGGCGTGATCGGCCGGCTGGGCCTGGTCCGGTTCGCGAACGAACAGGCGATGCGGCCGACCGAGAGTGGCATGTTCGAGACCGATCAGGCGCCCGAAGTGTCGACCGAGGCCCGCGTCGTCCAGGGCATGATCGAGGAGTCCAACGTCCAGCCCATCATCGAAATGACCAAGATGATCAACGCCATGCGCGGCTACCAGGGCGCGCAGCGGATCGTCGAAACCGAGCACGAACGTCAGCGCACCGCGATCGAGACGCTGACCGAATCAGTAAAGGAAGAGGCGGAATAAATGCGTTCTCTCAGTATCGCGGCCACGGGCATGCTGGCCCAGCAGCTCAATGTCGAGGTCATCTCCAACAACATCGCCAACGTGAACACGAGCGCCTACAAGCGGCGGCGCGCCGAGTTCCAGGACCTGCTCTATCAGAGCCAGCGGCGCGTGGGCTCGACCTCCTCGGCGAACGGCACCATCGTGCCCTCCGGCGTCCAGATCGGCCTCGGCGTCAAGACCGCCTCGGTCTACCGCGTCACCGAGCAGGGCAGCGTGGTCTCGACCGAGAATTCCTTCGACCTCGCGATCCAGGGCAAGGGCTATTTCCAGATAACCCTGCCGACCGGCGAGACGGCGTTTACACGTGCCGGCTCCTTCCAGTTGAGCGCCGATGGCGAGCTGGTCTCCGGTGACGGCTACAAGCTCGAACCCACCATCACCATTCCCCCCAACGCGGTCGACGTGACCATCAACACGAGCGGCGATGTGCTGGTGAAGCTCGATGGCCAGGTGACGGAGACGAAGGTCGGCTCCATCCAGCTCGCCACCTTCGCCAACGATGCGGGCCTCGAGGCCATCGGCGACAACCTCCATCTGGAGACCCCCGCCTCGGGCACGCCCAAGACCGGGGTCGCCGCCTCCAACGGCTTCGGCAGCCTGCTCCAAGGCTTCCTCGAGACCTCGAACGTCAACGTGGTGCAGGAGATCACCAACCTGATCACGGCCCAGCGCGCCTACGAGATGAACTCCAAGGTCATCCAGGCATCGGACGAGATGATGGCCCAGCTCAACCAGCTCCGCTAACGGCGGCGCCCCATTCGGCGGCCACGAGCCGCACGGAGAGTCCTGATGCGCAAGATCGCGATCGCTTTTATCCTTCTCGCCCTGTCCGGCACGGCACACGCCGGCATGGTCACCCTCAACCGTCAGGCCGTCGTCGAGGACGAGCTCATCGTGCTGGGCGACCTGTTCCTCAACACCGGCGAGAAGTCGGAGATTCCGGTCGGCTATGCCCCGGACCTCGGCCGGCGGGCCGTGTACGACGCAAACTGGCTCAATCGCCTGGCCCGCGCCCATCAGCTCGACTGGCAGGCGACGAGCCGCTTCGACCGCGTGATCGTCGAACGGGCGAGCCAGACCATCGAGTTCGGAGCCATCGAGGCCGAGCTCATGGCCGCGCTCGCTCTGGCCGGCGTGGACATCGGCCATGAAGTCGTGATCGATAACCGCGGCATCCGGCTATCCATCCCCGTGAATACCCCGGCGACCGTCGAGTTCCGAGAGCTGCGTTACGACCGAATCACCGGGCGGTTCACCGGCAAGGTCGGGGCGCCGGCCGGCGAGCCGGTTGCCTTCGCCGCCATCTCGGGCCGGGTCCACGAAACCGTGGATGTGCCTGTGCCGCTGCGGCGTATCGCCCGCGGCGAGGTGATCCGGGAAGACGATCTGGCCTGGATCAAGTTCCGAGTCGGTCGCCTCACGCGCGACACGGTGATGGACCTGGAGGCGATCGTCGGCATGACCCCGCGCCGGGCTCTTTCGCCAGACAAGCCCATTCCCGGATCCGACATCCAGCGCCCGGTCGTGATCGCCAAGAACAGCATCGTCATAATGACCTTGCGCGTCGCCAACATGATTATCTCAGCCCAGGGCCGCGCCATGGACGATGGCGCCATGGGCGACACCATCCGCGTCATGAACACCCATAGCCAGAGGATCATCGACGCCGAAGTATCCGGCCCGGACGCCGTCATCGTCTGGTCGGGCACCCGATTAGCCGCCGTTCAGGAGTAACCAGATGAAAGCTTCCAGGCCGTCCGCCCGACTGACCGCCCTCGTCCTGAGCGCGGCACTGCTCGGCGGCTGCAACGTGCTGAGCCGCCTGGCGGATGTCGGCAGCCCCCCGGACCTGACCCCGGTCAAGAGCCCGACGGCGCAGCCCAACTACCAGCCCGTGAGCTTTCCCATGCCGTCGCCCGTGGCGCCCCAGCCCATGTTCAACTCCATGTGGCGGCCGGGCGCGCGGGCCTTCTTCAAGGACCAGCGCGCGGGCGACGTCGGCGACATCCTGACCGTCGTAATCGACATCGAGGACAAGGGCGAGATCAGCAACGAGACCACGCGCACCCGCCTCTCCACCGAGGATGCAACCGCGGCCGCCTTCCTCGGCTACGAATCGAGCATGGACCGGTTGCTGCCGGAGGCGATCAACCCCGGCAACCTCGTCGACCTCGACAGCGAGACGAGCAACAGGGGCACGGGCACCGTCACCCGCGACGAAGAGATCGATCTCATGATCGCCGCCGTCATCACCCAGATCATGCCCAACGGCAACATGGTCATTTACGGCCGCCAGGAGGTGCGCGTGAATTTCGAGGTGCGCGACCTCGAGGTTGCCGGCGTGATCCGGCCCGAGGACATCTCCTCGACCAACACCATCAGCTACGAGAAGATCGCCGAGGCCCGCATCTCCTATGGCGGCCGCGGGCAGATCACCGATGTCCAACAGCCGCGCTACGGCCAGCAGTTCTACGACATCGTCTTCCCGTTCTAGGCGGGCGCCGGGGCGGCCCGACCGGAACATTCGCCGCCGCCCCACGGCCACGCCGCGCGCGGCGCCCTCGAAAGGGGGCGCCGCGCACGTTTTTGGCCAGACCGGCCATGCTGTCAACGGCGGAGCAAAATTATACCAGTGAGCCTATGAAATCACCTTCATGATCCATGGATAGGCGCAGAGGGTTCGCATACGATCCGGTTCTGCGATGAGGTCGATCCATGCTTGGCAACAGGCGTCGATGATGGCCTCGGTGTCGTCGAGGACGCGGAGCGATAGGAAGCGTTCGCGTAGGTAGAGCCAAACCCGCTCGACGGGGTTGAGTTCGGGACTGTAAGGCGGCAACAGCGCCAAGGTGACGTTGTCGGGGACGGTGAGGGCGCGCTCGTCGTGCCAACCGGCGCCGTCGCACATCATGACGGCGTGCGCATCCTGGTCCAGGGTATCGGCGAAGTGTGCGAGAAACAGGTCCATGACCTTGGCGTTGACGCTCGGCATCACCAGGGTGACGTCGTCGCCGGTGTCCGGGCGCACGGCGGAGAAGATGTAGGCCCACTGGTAGCCGATTTGACGCGTCCCGGGGGCACGCTCGCCCCTGCGCCACCACCGGTGACACACCCGGCCCTTGTTGCCGACGCGCGCTTCATCCTGAAACCACAGCTGTAGGCGCTTGTCGGGATGCGCCGCGGCGGTCGCCTTCAGGATGTCGCGAAGCGGCCCTTTTTTGAAGCGCTCCTGCGCTTCGGCGTCCCTTCGCGGGTGGCTCGGGCGCGCCTTCTGGCGGGAAAATCCCATCCGCCGTAGAACCCGGGTCATGCTCGAGGGGTGGTAGGTCTTGGCGAAGCGCTCCTCCAGCCAGCGGCACAGATCGGCCCGGGTCCAGGCGCAAACCCCGTCGCGCTCAGGCTCCGGCCCGGCGATGATGACCGCCGCCAGCGCCGCTTCCTCGTCTGCCGTCAGCCGCCGCGGCGAGTAGCCCTTTGGACGGTCGTGAAGCCCCTCCAATCCCTTTGCATTGTAACGAACAACCGCGTCGCGAAGCGTTTGGCGATCCATCCCCGCAAGCCGCGCGGCATCAGCCCGGGGCATCTCCTCCAAAGCATTCGCGATCCCATAGGCCCGCGCCGCCGCTCGACCGTACGATTCCACGCGAGCCCAGCGCCGAAGCTCCAAAGGCGTCAAATCATCCCGTATCTTGAGTGCTGATCCCATGACATCCCCCACATCTGGTGGGAGACCATAGAATCACAATCCGCCATCATCCGCCATCAATGAATATCCCGAGAGTCAATTCAGGCGCTCACTGGTATTAGTCCACCCGGGCGGAGCAAAACTAGTCCACTTGACGTTATGCGGTACGCGGTGTTGGGGGGTTGTCCCGGTAGTCCATAGGAGGGACCCGCGCTGCTTCGTGTAGCGCTTGCGTTACGCGGAGCGAAGCAGCGTGGGAGGTTCCTGTGGACCCACCGGGTCAACCATTGCACCGGCGGTCAAGCAGGTATTTTTGGGGATTTCCGCCGTTTTTGGCTTTGGTTGAGACGATAGCTCTCGCCGTTCATTTCCAGGATATGGACATGGTGGGTGAGGCGGTCCAGCAAAGCCCCGGTCAGGCGTTCCGAGCCGAATATCTCCGTCCACTCATCGAACGGCAAGTTGGAGGTCACCAGGATCGAGCCCCGCTCGTAGCGCTGGCTGAAGACTTCGAACAGCAGCTCGGCGCCGGTCTTCGAGAGCGGCACGAAGCCGAGTTCGTCGATGATCAGAAGGTGATACTTTGCCAGTTGCTTCTGCAGGCGCAACAGGCGTTTTTCATCCCCGGCCTCCATCAGTTCATGAACCAGGGCAGCGGCCGTGAGGAAGCCGACGGAGAGCCCCTTTTGGCAGGCCGCCAGACCGAGACCGAGGGCGATATGGGTCTTGCCGGTTCCGCTGTTGCCGAGCGCGATGATATTCTCACGACGCTCGACGTATTCGCATCGCGCCAACTCCAGAACCAGCATCTTGTCGAGCGATGCGATGGCCTTGAAGTCGAAGCTGTCGAGGCTTTTGACGGCGGGGAACCTGGCCTGTCTGATCCGCCGCTCGACCATGCGGCGCTCACGGTCGATCAGTTCCAACTCGGTCAGACGGACAAGATACCGCACATGGTCGGCGCCCTCGGTGGCGCATTGGCGGGCCAGCTTGTCGTATTCGCGCAGGAACGTCGGCAGTTTCAGGGTCTTGAGGTGATGGGCCAGCAACACTTGCGGCGTATCGGTCATGACGCGCCTCCACCCAACAAGCTCATATAACTGGCGGCGGCCGTGGTCGCCACGTTGGCCCGAGGCAGGTAGGGATAGATATCCAGGTCGAGTTTGGGCGGGCGTCGCTCGATACGGCACAGCACAAGGTGTTTGACGGCGTCGTAGCCGATCGCACCCAGGCGCAGGGCGTCCTTCACCGCGCCGTGAAGCACCTCGAGATCGAAGGTCTCCACAAGCCGAAGGACCTGGACGTATTCCCGCTTGCCGGCCTTGCCCATGCGCGCCTCCAGGAGACGGCGCAGGGTTGGGAAGGCATCAGGCAGTTCCCATCCGGCTAGCGGCGCGGCCTGATCCAGGGCACCGATCTTGTGCTCCAGCAAAGGCAGGTAGTGGATCGGATCGAAGACCATATCTTCCCGGTCGTAGGAACGGGGGTGTCGGGCAATGATCCCGGCGCCGCAACCGATAACCACCTCGTGGACATAGCCACGGATCCAGACTTCCTGATGGCCGTAGGCGACGGGCACGGAATAGTCATTCGTCCGGTAGCGCACCAGGGACAGCGAGTTGACCCGCGTGCCCTGCTTGTCGCACGCGTCGAACGGTGCCGGCAGTGGCCTCTTCAACGCTTCGCGGTCACGCACAAACCGTTCGCCGATGCTCTCGCGGTGGCCGCGCAGGACGTTGCCTTGCCGGTTGCGGCATTGCTCTTCCAGGTGGCCATTGAAGGCGTCCCAGCTCGCGAACCGGGGACGCGGCGTCATGAAGTTCCGCCGGGCATAGCCGACCACCCCCTCCACATTGCCTTTGTCGTTACCCTTGCCGGGACGGCCGTAGCGGTCCTCGAAGAGGTAATGGGACTGCAGCCCGCTGAACGCCCGCGTTCGTTGCCGCGTGCCATCTGACAAGATGCGCGACACCAGACACTTGTCGTTGTCGCAAAGAATCGATTGGGGAACGCCGCCGAAAAAAACAAAGGCTCTGTTGTGCCCGTCCAGCCAGGCCTCCGTCGTCGCCGCCGGGTAGGCCGCAACGAAGCAGGCATCGCTGTGGGGAAGTGTCATGACGAAAAAATGCGCCCGATACTTGACGCCGGCGATGATCGCATCCGCCTCGCCAAAGTCCGCTCGAGCATGGCCCGGAGGATGTGACAACGGCACAAACATCTCACGCCGACGAAGGCGCCGTTCCCGAACGTAATCCTTCACGATGGTCTCTTTGCCCGTGAAGCCATGTTCGTCGCGAAGGCGCTCGAATATACGCTTCGCCGTGTGGTGCTGCTTACGGTGAACCGTTCGGTCCTCCTCCAGAATACGGTCGATGATATCCGTGAAGGGGGCCAGTTTCGGGCGTTTCGGTGGCTGGCGTCGCCGATATCCCGGCGGCTCCGAATGCCGCAGCATCTTCCTCACCGTCTCGCGCGCAATGCCAAACCGACTTGCCGCCTCTCGCTGGCTCAGACCATCAACATGGCAGGCCAGCCGAACGCGCAGATATAGGTCCACGGTGTACATCCTCCCGCCTTCCATCTCAAAAAAGATCGAAGGCTACAGGTGGCAGAGTTTTACTCCGCCCGCGGCTGGGAAATCCCGCCGCTTCCGTGGACTAATTTGTCACCGCCGTTCTCACCATGCATCAAAAACGCTTGCAATGACACTAATAAGGCGCCTAATAATTAGCAGGCTTATTAAATTGGTGTCATGCCGAAACGCAATCTCGAACGGAACATCGGGTTCCTGCTCCACGACGTGTCGCGCCTGATGCGCAAGGAATATAACAAGCGCGTGCGCGATCTCGACCTGACGCGCTCCCAATGGCGCGTGATCGCGCACTTATATCGCACGGAAGGCGTGACCCAGACCGAGCTGGCTGAGATCCTGGAGATCGAGCCGGCGACGTTGGCGCGCCTCATCGACCGGCTGGAAGCGGCCGAGTGGGTGGAACGACGCCCGTGCGACAAGGACCGGCGGGCCAAGCGGTTGTTCCTCACGGACCGGCCCGCCGCGGTGATCGACCAAATCTTCGATATATCGGACGATTTGGAACAGGAGGTGTTCAGGGGCTTCTCGGCAATAGAGCAGATGGACTTCGTAAACAGCCTGCTCATGGTCAAACGCAATCTTCTCGAATTCAACTCGAACGCCGCGGACGAGGATACGGAGACGCCGGACTTGGAGTCACGTCGCCGCGCCGCGGCTGGAGGCTAGACGATGTCTTCAACGGAAACCGAAGCACTGCCGGAGCACCGGCGAATTGGCCCGCGAAAGCGCATGCTGCGGGTCGTCCTGCTCGCCCTCGCCCCCATAGTCGCAGTCCTGGCGGGCGGCTATTTCTACGTCACGGGCGGCCGCATCGTGTCCACCGAGAATGCCTACGTGAAGGCCGACAAGGTCGCGGTCAGCACGGATGTCGACGGCCGCGTGATCCAGGTCTCGGTCACCGACAACCAACCCATTCGCGCGGGCCAGCTCCTGTTCCGCCTCGACCCCGAGCCGTTCCGCATCGCCCTCGAGGAGGCCGAGGCCAATATGCGCACCGTGGGCGCGCAAGTCGAGGCCACCCGCGCCAAGCTTCGCCAGAAGCATGAAGAGCTCAACATGGCCGAGGTCGACATCAGCTACATGCGGCGCGAATTCGAGCGCCAGCGCCAGCTCGTCGAGAAGGGTCATGCGTCGAAAGCCAAGTACGACGAGGCCATCCACGGCCTCGAGTCGTCCCAGCAGGCAGCCAACGAGATCCACGAGGAAATCAACGAGGTCATCGCCAACCTCGCCGGCGACCCGAACATCGCGGTCGAGAAACACCCGAGCTATCTCGAGGTCAGGTCGGTTCGCGACGAGGTGGCGCTGGCCCTGCGCCGGACCGAGATCTACGCCCCCATCGACGGCATCGCCACGCGCATGACATTGCAGCCAGGTGAATACGTGGAGGCGGGCGAGCCGATCTTCAGCATCGTCAGGACCGATCTGGTCTGGGTCGAGGCCAACCTGAAGGAGACCGAGCTCACAAACGTCGTCGTGGGGCAGGAGGCGACGATCAAGGTCGATGCCTACCCGGGCATCGTCTGGCGGGCCCAGATCGAGAGCATCAGCCCGGCGACCGGGGCTGAATTCTCGCTCCTGCCGCCCCAGAACGCGACCGGCAACTGGGTCAAGGTGGTCCAGCGCATACCCGTGAAGCTCAAGATCAAAGATGCGGGTGGCTCGATGCCGGCCCTGCGCGCGGGCATGAGCGTCCTGGTGGAAATCGATACCTTGCACGAGCGCGAGATGCCGTCCCTTCTGCGCTCGGCGCTCGGCTGGATCCAGGACGAAGGCTAGTACCCACTTTCATAATTCCGTGTGCCATACGATCGCTTTTCCCGTCTCCTCGGTAGGAGGGGGCGCGCCGGCGATGCCGGGGCATCGTCAAGCATCCCCGACACCCCGAGGGGGTGGGAAAAGCGACCCGGTGGGCGGCGCCCCGAGGCCCCCGGACGTCGTCGCGCGCCGCTTGTGATGCCCCGGCATCACGGTGCGCCACGCTCCTAGCCGGGAACCTCGGGGCGCCGTCGTATGGCACACGGAATTATGAAAGTGGGTACTAGACTCCCAACAGGCGCCCGCACCACGTGACCGCCGAGCCGTCGCCCGCGGGGCGGGACGCCGGCCGGCTCGTCGTCAACATCGCCGTGATGTTGCCGACCATCATGCACTCGATCGACATCACGATCGTGGCAGTGGCTTTGCCGAGCATGCAAGGCTCCTTCTCAGCGACCCAGGATCAGATCGCCTGGGTGCTGTCCGCCTACCTCGTGGCCATCGCCCTGGTGACGCCCGCCACCGGATGGCTCAGCGCGCGCATCGGCCGGCGGCGGCTGTTCCTGTTCTCGGTGTTCGGGTTCACGGCCGCCTCCGTCCTGTGCGGCGTCGCAGGCTCGGTCACCGAGATCGTCTTCTTCCGCCTGCTCCAGGGCGGCTTCGGCGCCAGCCTGATCCCACTCTCGCAGGCCATCCTGCTCGACACCTATCCGCCGCGCGAGCACGGCCGCGCCCTGGCGATCTGGGGTGTGGGCGTGATGGCCGGCCCCATCCTCGGGCCGACCCTGGGCGGCTATTTGACCGAGTTCCACAGCTGGCGCTGGGTGTTCTACATCAACCTGCCGATCGGCATCATGGCGCTTCTCGCGATTCTCGCCTACATCCCGGATTCCGAAGGCCGGAGCCGTCGGCCGATGGACTATTTCGGCTTCGCCACCCTCGCCCTCGCCGTCGGATCGCTGCAGATGATGTTCGACCGGGGCGAGCGCCTCGACTGGTTCGCATCGCCCGAGATCATCGTGCTCGGCCTTCTCGCCGGCTTCGGGTTCTATTGGTTCGTGGTCCACAGCCTGACGACGCGCGAGCCGTTCCTGGACATGGGTCTGTTCCGGGACCGCAATTTCGCCGCCTGCCTGGTCCTTGGCTTCGGCACCCACGCCACGCTCTATGCCACGGTGGCGCTGCTGCCGCCCCTGCTCCAGCAGGTGCTGAATTATCCGGCGCTGGAGGCGGGTTTCCTCTTCATCCCGCGCGCCCTCGGCACCATCATCGGCATGTTCGTGGTGGCACGCTTGTCGGCCCGCCTCGACCTGCGCTGGATGATGCTCGCGGGCCTCCTGCTGGCCGCCTACGGCCTTTGGGAGATGTCGCGCTTCACCGTCGATGTGGGGCGGCCGCTGATCGTCTGGAGCGGGCTGATCCAGGGCGTCGGCCTCGGCCTCGTCTTCATCCCGGTGAGCGCCACGGCCTTTTCCACCCTGCCCCGGGAGTCCCGAACCGAGGCCGCCGGCATCTATGCGGTGGTGCGCAGCCTGGGCGCGAGCCTCGGCATCTCTGTGTTCATCACCCTGTTGACCCGCAACGCCCAGGTCAATCGGGCCAGCCTGGTCGAGCAGGTCAGCCCCTATGAGAACGGCAGAGCAATAATCCCCCACTGAAGCGGCCGGTCGATCCGGCTGCGGCGGACCAAAATGGGACCGCGTATAGCCTTCTGTCAGGGTTGCTCTGACTGGAAGGCGGGGGGGGATGTATCGGGTGGAGTTGTACGCACGGGTTCGGCGGGCGTGTCATGTCGAGGGGATGAGCACCCGCGAGGCCTCGCGGGTGTTTGGTGTAGACCGCAAGACGGTCCGTAAGATGCTGTCGTTCTCGGTGCCGCCAGGGTATCGCCGAAGCGCGCCGCCGAGGCGGCCAAAGCTGGGTCCGTTCACGGGAATCATCGATCGGATCTTGGAAGACGATCGGACCAGCCACCGCAAGCAACGGCACACTGCGAAGCGCATCTTCGACCGCCTCCGGGACGAGTACGGTTTCACGGGCGGCTACACCATCGTGAAGGACTACGTTCGTGAGCAGGGGCTTCGGTCGCGTGAGGTGTTCGTGCCACTCTCCCATTCCCCCGGTCACGCCCAGGCGGACTTCGGCGAAGCGATGGCGGTGATCGGCGGCGCGTTACGGAAGATCCACTTCCTTGCCTTCGACCTTCCCCACAGTGATGGTTGCTTTGTTGCGGCCTATCCGGCGGAGACGACCGAAGCATTCTGCGATGGCCACAACGCGGCGTTTGCCTTCTTCGGCGGCGTCCCCCGATCCATCCTGTACGACAACACCAAGCTGGCGGTTGCCCGGATCCTGGGCGATGGGAAGCGGCAGCGAACGCGCGTCTTCACGGAGCTTCAGTCCCACTATCTGTTCGAGGACAGGTTCGGCCGGCCGGGCAAGGGCAACGACAAGGGCAAGGTCGAGGGACTGGTCGGCTTCATCCGGCGGAACTTCCTGGTCCCCGTCCCGCGTGCCGAGAGCTTCGCGGCCCTCAACGATGCTCTCGCCGAACAGTGCCGCCGGCGCCAGGCGGCGCGGCTGCGGGGCCACAAGGAGACCATCGGCGAGCGTCTCGAGCGGGATCGTCAAGTTCTCTTGCCATTGCCGCCTGCTCCCTATGATGCCTGCGATAAGCGCCCTGGAGGACGGGCGAGTTCGCTGTCGCTGGTGCGTTACCGCAGCAACGACTATTCCGTGCCCGTGGCCTACGGCCAGCAGTGGCCGTGAGGTGCTCATCCGGGGCTACGTCGATGAGGTGGTGATCAGCTGCGGGGCCGAGGTGATCGCCCGGCACCGCCGGTCCTACGACAGCGAGGAGCCCGCCTGATCTTCGACCCGCTGCATTACCTGCCCTTGATCGAGCAGAAGATCGGCGCCCTCGACCAGGCCGCGCCATTGGCGGGCTGGGACCTGCCCGAGGCCTTCATCACTCTGCGGCGGCTCCTCGAAGCTCGTATGGGACCACTTCACCAAGGTTCTGGGGCATCCAGCCGTCCTACGCCTTCGTCGAACAGCCCCAGACCAACGGCGTCGCCGAGCGGTTCAATCGCACGCTGAAGGAACAGATCATCCATGGTCGCATCTACCGCAACATCGCAGGCAAGCGCGAGTACGTCCAGGTGCTCCGTCTACTGGAGACCTTCCGGCTCGAGGAGGTCGAGGGTGCGGTCGGCGACGCCCTGCGGCTCGGCGCAATCGGCTTTGATGCGGTGAAGCACCTGGTACTGTCGGCGCCGCATCGAGCGGCGGCCGCCGCCCAGGCTCAACCTCGACGTCTATCCGTATCTGCCGCGCGCCCGGGTCGCGATGACGTCCGCCAAGTCGTACATGAGCCTGCTGTCGGGGCTCGGCGCATGACCGACACACCGCAAGTGCTGCTCGCCCACCACCTCGAGACGCTGAAGCTGCCGACCTTCCTGCGCGAGTACGACAAGATCGCCCGGCAGTGCGCCTCGGAAGGCGTCGATCACGTCCGCTACCTGTTGAGACTCGCCGAGCTCGAGCTGATCGACCGCGAGCGCCGCATGGTCGAGCGGCGCATCAAGGCGGCGCGCTTCCCCGTGGTCAAGAGCCTCGACAGCTTCGACTTCAAGGTCATCCCCTCGCTCAACAAGGCGCTGGTCCTGGAGCTGGCCCGCTGCGAGTACATCGAGCGCCGCGAGAACCTCATCGCGCTCGGCAACAGTGGGACCGGCAAGACCCACATCGCCCTCGGTCTCGGCCTGGCGGCCTGCCAGAAGGGCCTCTCGGTCGGCTTCATCACCGCCGCCGCGCTGGTCCACGAACTCATCGAGGCCCGCGATGACAAGCAGCTGCTGAGGTTCCAGAAGAAGCTCGCCACCTACAAGCTTCTGATCGTCGACGAACTCGGCTTCGTGCCGCTGTCGAAGACCGGCGCCGAGCTGTTGTTCGAGGTGTTCAGCCAACGCTACGAGCGGGGCTCGACCCTGGTCACCACCAATCTGCCCTTCGACGAATGGACCGAGGTGTTCGGCTCCGAGCGCCTCACCGGCGCGCTCCTCGATCGCCTCACCCACCACGTCAACATCCTCGAGATGAACGGTGACAGCTACAGGCTCAACCAGAGCCGCAGGCGTCAAACCCCGACTGCTAACTGAACCGACCACCCAGCCCACGCTTGACCCCGTGGGCCCACAGGTCCCTCCCGCGCGCGCCGCCGCGTCAGCCTGTTGAGGGCACACCGCGTCGCGCGCGGGGCCCTCCCGTGGACTACGGGGACAAGCCCGCAGCCGCCAAGCGGTCCCTTCTTACACCGCCGAGGTGGTCCCTTTTTGCTCCGCCATTGACACCCCTATAACAACCTCTTCCGCTCACCCTACCTGCCCGAGTCCTGGCGCCTCGACGAGCTGTCGGGATTGTCGAGCCTGAGCGGCGTCATAGACCGCCAGACGGCGATGATCGCCTATGTGGATGATTTCCTGGCGCTCATGATCCTCACCCTGGCCCTGATCCCGTTGATACTCCTGATCTCGAACCCTCAACGCGCCAAGGAATAGGGCCAAGCCGAAGCCCGCCGACGATCACCGCGGCTTGGCGTCAGTCGGCCCGGTAGGTGCGCTCCATGCGCTCGTGGCGCTCCTGGGCCTCGATGCTGAGGGTGGCTATGGGGCGCGCATCGAGCCGCCGCACGCCGATTGGCTCGTCCGTCTCGACGCAATAGCCGTAGGTGCCTACCTCGATGCGCTCCAGCGCCTCATCGATCTTCGCGATGAGCTTGCGCTCGCGATCCCGGGTGCGCAGCTCGAGCGAGCGGTCCGTCTCGGCCGAGGCCCTGTCCGCCAAGTCCGGCTCCTGGGCGCCGCCGCCATCCTGCAAGTGGTGGAGCGTCTCGCTCGACCCGTTGAGCAGCTCCTGGCGCCAGCGCAGGAGCTTCTCCCGGAAATACAAGCGTTGGCGCGCATTCATGAACGGCTCGGTTTCCGAAGGGCGGTAGCTCTTCGGTACGGGCATCTGCCTTTTCGCCAATTTCGCAGACCTCCCTAGGTTCAAAGAGGGCCGCATACTAGTGGCAAGACAATGGCTTCGCAACGCCAGAATCGGCGCCTCGCGCATTCACAAAGTCGTAACAAATCCAGAGAGTTCCGGGCTTCAGGCAGCGCGGGACAGCTTCGCCAGCTCGACCCGCGCGCGGAGCTCGATCTCACCCAGAATCTCACGCAAACGCGGGTCGGTCACCGCGTCTCGCGTGCGGATGACGGCCGCCTCCAGCGCCCGGAGGCTATGATGCGGAATCTCGCCCAGGAGCAGCCCATGACGAATCTGATCGAGCCGGTCCAGGAGCTCCTCGCCACGCTGCTTGCCCTCGGCCGAGTCGGCCGTGGCATCGCTGACCTCTTGCAGAACGAGGATGGAGTCGACTCCACCGCCCGCCCGCACGGATGCCGACGCCGCCGTCGAAGACGGCGCCTCGAGGTTCGAGGCGAAGCCCCCATGCTTGACGCCGCCGGCGCTTCCGCCGCGTCGCGGCGCCCGCGTTTGGATGGGACGGTTTGGATCGACTTTCATCGGTGGCCCGGACCCTTTCTGCAAATCCTGAAACGGATCGTATCGGCATCCTCGCCCCTGGTTGGTAAAAATTGCCTTAACGCCGCGCCAATCCGAATGCCAATCGGGTAGGAGGGGGGCCTCGCGGCGCCCCTCCTCCCACACCACCGGGCATACGTTCTACGTACCACGGCGGTTTCCGTCAGTCTGTAACGCAAGGTACCTGTCGGCGACGGGCACGAGGCCCTGCCGGACGAACCAGGCGAGGGTCATGGCCTCGGTTGCTTGGTAGCTGAGGGCCATGCGCCACCAGCCCTTGCCGGTCAGCGCCAGTATCCACGCCCGCCATTCCGGCACGCCGAGCCCTTGCAGGAAGTCGGCGATGGCCTTCGTGCGTTTGCACTGCTTGAGCCGCACGCAGCGCAGCTTTCGACGAATCCATTCGTCGAGGCGTTGCAGGTGCCTCTTGCAGTGGGCGTGGCGGAAGTAGCCCACCCAACCGGCCAGGAAGGCATTGACCTCCGCGATCATGCGCGCAAGCGAGATACCCCGGTTGCGCTTGGTGATCCGACGCAGGCGTTGCCTCACGCGGTCCAGGCTCTTGGGCGCGATGCCCAAGCGCCCGTCCCACAACAGCCGGTGGCCGAGGAATGAGCGCTCCCCGACCGGGGCGACGGCGCTTTTCTCCCGGTTGACCTCGAGATGCAACCTGCTGCGGAGGAATTCGGCGACCTTGGCCATGACCCGCTCTCCCGCCGCTCTCGACCGCACATAGATGTTGCAGTCGTCGGCGTAGCGGCAGAAGCGGTGGCCTCGCGCCTCCAGCATCTTGTCGAGGTCGTCCAGGAGCAGGTTGGCGAGCAGCGGCGAGAGCGGGCCACCCTGGGGCGTGCCCTCGTATCGCCGCGTGCAGACGCCCTCTCGCATCATCCCCGCTTCCAGGAAGCGGCGGACGAGCCTCAAGAGGCGCCTGTCGCCGATGTGCCGCGCCAAACGGGCCATGAGGATGTCGTGGTTGATCCGGTCGAAGAACTTCTCCAGATCGAGGTCGACCACGATCCCGTAACCCGCGGCAACGTGCTTCCCCGCCTGGGCCAGAGCGCCGTGGGCGCTCCGCCCCGGGCGGAAGCCGAAGCTCGACGCCGAGAACGCCGGGTCGAGGATCGGCTGCAGGACACCCAGCATGGCCTGCTGGACCAGGCGATCGACCACCGTCGGGATGCCCAATTGCCGCACCCCGCCGCCCGGCTTGGGGATCTCCACCCCCTTGACCGGTCGTGGCCGATAGCCGCCTCGCACCAGTTGCGCCACCAGCATGTCCTTGTGATCGGCGAGCCAGGGCCCAAGGTCGTTGACGGTCATCCCGTCCACTCCCGGCGCCCCCTTGTTCGCCTTCACACGCTTGTAGGCATGGCTCAGGTTGGCCGCGCTCGCCACCCGTTCCATCAGGTCTTGCGTCAAGGCTCGTTGCTGGCCCAACACCGCGAGCGCTTGTGGCTCCGCGAACGCCCCAGCGCCGGTTCCGCCGTCGCCAGGCGCGCCGTGGCGCAGGGCCTTCAGCAGCGCCTCGTCGAAGAGGTCAAGCTGATAAGCCCTGCCTTGCTGCCGCTCCACGCTCATCGAGTTGGACCAGACTGCTCCTTGCTTCCGGATTCGGCCCTTCATCCGCCTACCTGGCCGACTACTACGGCCTCTGCTGACTTCTCCACCCCCATCGCTTCCCGTCGCCGGGGCGCTACTCGGTTCGCCCGAGAGGGGCGGAGATCTCCCTGGGTAAGACCCTGATCTTTCCTCCGGTCGCGGCCGGATTTACCAATGCGATGTCCGAACGACTATCGGGTCGCGCCACCCATAGCTGGCTTACCCCATCGCACCGGCCTTCTATCCGGTTCCTGTTCGTCCGCTCCGGATTTCGCCTCGGGCTTCCTCCCCACCCCGCCTCGCGGCGACGCAGTTGCCTCCAGCTTACGATTCCGGTCGTCACGGCTCGTAGAGGACTTCCACCTCCTAGATCAACGCCATGCCAGGCACACTAGGAATACGCCTCTCCCCTCGGGGAGAGGCGTAGAGGCGTCAAATTCAATCCACGAGTGCAGAGGCCAGCACCCGGGCGACGTGCGCCGCCTCCCGCCCCGCGCCATCGCGGATCTGGCGCCGGCAGCTCGTCCGGCAGGCGCACCGCCGTCGATCACCATCAGATTCATCGCGACGAGGAGGGCGCTCGACCTTCACTTTGCCGCCGTGGTAGGCGATCTCGCTCCGGGTCGTGCCCCATCGATGGCCCTTGCGCTCGCCCGAGCGGGCGTGGCGCGAACCGCACGTCCGCGTCCGCCGTGCGCGATCGACGCTCATGCCGTCCAGGCGGACGACGCCTACTTCAGCCGCCCGGGACATCCCCCGCCTCCAGCTTACGCGTCGTCACGGCTCGTAGAGGACTTCCACCTCCTAGATCAACGATGCCAGGCACACTAGGAATACGCCTCTCCCCTCGGGGAGAGGCGTAGAGGCGTCAAATTCAATCCACGAGTGCAGAGGCCAGCACCCGGGCGACGTGCGCCGTCGGCGGCGCGGACGGCCGGCAGGAGGTCCAGCTCCGCTATTCTCATGGAGATGTCGTAATGCTCGGCCTCGTGGCCGAAGGCGCCGGCCATGCCGCAGCAGCCGGCCTCGATCGTCTCGACAGTAAGGCCCGGCACCAGCCGCAATGCCGCCTCCACCGCGCCCATGGCGTCGAAGGCCTTCTGATGGCAATGGCCGTGGACCAACGCCCGGGCACCCGGCAGGGCCCGGAAGTCGAGGTCGAGCCGCCCGGCATCATGCTCGGCCGCCAGGTATTCCTCGAACAGCACGGCGTGTTCGGCCAAGGCTTCGGTCTCCTCCCCGGGCAGGAGCGCGCGCAGCTCGTCGCGCAGGGTCAGGAGGCACGAGGGCTCGAGCCCGACCACTGGCACCCCGCGCGCGACGAACGGACGGAGCGCCGCCAGCGTGCGGCGCATCTCGGCCCGCGCCTCCTCGACCAGGCCGACGGCGAGGAAAGTACGCCCGCAGCAGATCGGCCGCCCACCACCCACCGGCCCGGCCACCCGGACCCGCCGACCGGCCGCCGCCAGCACCGCGCGCGCCGCGCCCAGGTTCTCGGGCTCGAAATAAGTATTGAAGGTATCGGCGAACAGCACCACTTCGAGGCCGCCCGCCGGTCCCGCCTCGCCGCCCCCATGGGGCCGCCGCCATCGTGGCAAGGTGCGCCGGGCGCTCAATCCAAGGGCGGCCTCGGAGAGGCGCGCGAGGCCCGGCACCCGGTCGCGCAGGTTGAGAAGCGGCCCCGCGCGCGCGGCCCAGGGCGCGTAGCGCGGCAGGTAGGCGACCAGCCTATCGCGCAAGGGGAGACCGTGGCGGCGACGATAGTGGTGCAGGAACTCGATTTTCATGCGCGCCATATCGACGCCCGTCGGGCATTCGCGCCGGCAGCCCTTGCAGCCGACGCAGAGCGCCATGGCCGCGAGCATCCCGTCCGATTCCAATGCCCCGGGCCCGAGCTGGCCGGTGAGGGCCAGGCGCAGGGTGTTCGCCCGTCCCCGGGTCAGGTGCTTCTCGTCCCCCGTGGCGCGAAAGGACGGGCACATGACGCCCGGCCCCGCCTTGCGGCAGGCGCCGTTGTTGTTGCACATCTCGGCGGCGCCTAAAAACCCGCCCCAGGCGCCCCAGTCGAGCGCCGCGTCCAGCGGCAGGGCGGCGTAGCCGGGCGGATAGCGGAACAGCGAGCGGTCGTCCATGCGGGTTGGGTCGACGATCTTGCCGGGGTTCATGCGCCCCTCGGGGTCGAAGAGGGCCTTCACCTCGCGGAAGGCGGCCACGACCCGCGGGCCGAACATGGCCTCATGAAACTCCGAGCGCACGAGCCCGTCGCCATGCTCCCCTGAATGCGAGCCTTTGTACTCGCGGACGATGGCGAAGGCCTCCTCGGCGATGGCCCGCATCTTCTCGACGTCCCCAGCCTCCCGCATGTCGAGGATGGGCCGCACATGCAGGCACCCGACCGAGGCATGGGCGTACCAGGTGCCCGTGGTGCCGTGCTTGGCGAACACCTGGGTCAGGCGGTCCGTGTAGGCGGCGAGGTCGTCGAGCGGGACGGCGCAGTCCTCGATGAAGGACACGGGCTTTCCCGCCCCCTTCATGGACATGATGATGTTGAGGCCGGCCTTGCGCACCTCCCAGACCTGCGTCTGGAAGCCCGGCTCCGTGGCTTCCACCACCGCCCCCGGGTGGCCGAGCGAGGCCAGCAGCGCCCCCAGCTCCCGGAGCTTGCGGGCCTGCTCATCCCCCGTCTCGCCCGCGAACTCGACCAGCAGCAGGGCCGCCGGATCGCCCGGCGCGAAGCGCTCGATCGCCGGCCGGTACAGGGGATTCTCACGCGCGAGATCGACCATGGCACGGTCCACCAGCTCGACCGCCGCCGGGTCGAGCGCGACGATATGCGGCGTCGCCGCCATGGCCGCGTGCAGGCTCGGGAAGTGACAGATGCCGAGCGCCTTCTGCGCCGGGATGGGCTGGAGGTCGAGCTCGATGCGCTTGAAGAAGGCGAGGGTGCCTTCCGAGCCCACCAGCATGTGGGCCATGTTGTGGCCCGTGGGCGATATTTCGTCGATGTTGTAGCCGCCGACCCGGCGCAGGAGATCTGGGAAGCGGCGCGCGATCTCGTCGCCCTCGCGCGCGTGGAGGTCGCGCAGGCCCGCGACGATGTCCCGGTAGCGCGCCCCGCCGCTCATCTCGCCCAGGTTCCCAGGCACCGCGCCGAAGCGCATCTCAGCCCCGTCGGCCAGCACCGCCTCGATCCCGCGCACGTTGTGGACCATGTTGCCGTAGCGGATGGAGCGCGCGCCGCAGCTGTTGTTGCCCGCCATGCCCCCGATGGTCGCGCGGCTGGAGGTCGAGACGTCCACGGGGAAGAAGAGGCCGTGTGGGGCCAGGAAGCGGTTGAGGTCGTCGAGCACCATGCCGGGCTCGACCGTGACGCGCCGGGCGGCGGGGTCGAAACCGAGCACCCGGTCTAGATGTCTGCTCACATCGACGACGATGGCCCGGCCCACGGTCTGCCCGCACTGGGATGTGCCGCCGCCGCGCGGCAGCACCGGCACCCCCGCCTCGCGCGCGACGCCGAGGACCGCATCGATATCCTCGGCCCGGCGGGGCACGACGACGCCGAGCGGCTCGATCTGGTAAATCGAGGCATCCGTCGAATACCGGCCGCGGCTGAATCGGTCGAACAGCACCTCGCCCTCGACCGCGCGCGCGAGGCGCGCCGCGAGCTCGGGATCGCCGGGCTCTGGCATGGGTCCCGTCATGGCGCGAGATTACCGGTTAACGCGCGGCGATGCATGGCGAATTCGGTCGAGGCGCCAGCCGACGATCTGGAACCGGTCGCTGCACGGAGCTAGACTCCGCCGGCGCACCGCCCGCCCCAGCACCGGAGGCCATCTTGCAAGCCCATCTCAGAGGCCAGGTCGACCGGCCCCAGCCCTTCCCCGCCGAGGAGTATGCCGAGCGCCGGGCGCGCGTGCGTCTGGCGCTCGCCGAGGCGGGCCTCGATGCGATCTACGTGACCGCGCCCGCGAACATCACCTGGCTCACGGGTTACGACATGGTCTGGTACCACCTCCAGAACCTGACCGGCGTGCTCGTGCGGGCCGAGGCGGAGGCGGCCGTCTTCTTCGACAGTGTCGCCCACACCACGATTCTCTCCACTACACCCGAAATCGGCGAGGTCGTGTGGCTCGATTCCGAGGCCGTCTCGGGCACCGCCGGCGAATGCATCGAGGCCATCGTGGCCGAGGTCCGCCGCCGCGGCCTCGGCGGCGCCAGGATCGGCCTCGAGATGTGGGGAAGCTCGCCGCACGCGAGCGTGATGGAGGGCCTCGCCACCGCCCTCCGCGCCGGCGGCGCCCGAATCGAGGACCACTGGACCCTGTTGGACGAGGTGCGCCTCGTCAAGTCCCCGCGCGAGATCGCCCACATGCGCAAGGCGGCCGAGATCGGTGACTTGGCCATGGCCGCCGCCCGCGACGCCATCCGTCCCGGCCTCACCGAGACGGCGCTCGAAGGTGTCGTTATGGGAACTATGATGGCGGCGGGCGGGGGCTATCCCGGGATCCGCACCATGATCGGCTCCGGCCCCCTCTCGGGCACCCATCACAGCCCGCCGACGCTGCGCGAGTTCCGAGCTGGCGACCTCGTCTTCGTCGATTTCTGCGGCTGCTACGATCGCTACCACGTCAACATCAACCGCACCTTCTCCCTCGGCGCACCCGACCCGCGCTGGGCCGCTCTCATGGACAAGGCCGCCGGCTGTATCGACGCCGTCATCGCCCAGGCCAGGCTCGGCGAGCCCTTGAGCGCCATCGACACAATCGCCCAGCGCTACATCGACGAGGCGGGCCTGCGGCAATATGTCTGGTGGGTCGGCGGCTACGCCCTCGGCATCGGCATCCCGCCCGACTGGTGCTCCAACCACTGGCTCAGCCCGCGCCACGACATCACCGACCGGATGCTCGAGCCCGGCATGGTCTTCAACCTCGAGAACCAGTTCGACGTCTGGGAGGATTGGCCGGGCGGCAGCGGCGCCGCGTATATCGAGACCTTCCTCGCCACCGAAGACGGGCTCGAAGTGCTGTCCAATCACCCCCGCACCCTGGTCGTGGTGTAGGGCGGTTCCACCTCATCTGGAATCGCTCGAGGCCGCAAGGCGGCCCGCCGGTAATCCGACGCGCGCGCTGGCGGAGGAGGGCCTCGTCGTGAATTGAGCCCGCCGGCCCTCGGCGGAGGCGCGAATCGGAAAAGGCACCCCGCTGGATGCGGGACGCCCTTCCCTGGCTCGGGTTGAAGTGCCGTGAGGGTCGCCTCAGGCGGCCCGCACTTCGGCAAGGAAGCTCTCGACCGCGGCGCTCAGCCCCTCGGACTGGCGCGCCACGTCCTGGGACGCAGAGAGCACCTGGGTCGAGGCCGAGCCGGTCTCGGTCGCGGCCTGGCTGACCCCGGCGATGTTCGAGGTTACTTCCTGGGTGCCCTGGGCCGCCTGTTGCACGTTGCGGCTGATCTCGCTCGTCGCAGCACCCTGCTCCTCCACCGCGGCCGAGATCGAGCCGGCGATCTCGTTGATCCTGCCGACGGTCTCGCTGATGGTCCGGATGGCGCCCACCGCGCCTTCGGTCTCCTCCTGCATGGAAGTGACCTGGGCCGCGATCTCGCCGGTGGCCTGGGCCGTCTGGGTGGCGAGGGACTTGACCTCGTTGGCGACGACGGCGAAGCCCTTGCCGGCCTCGCCCGCCCGTGCCGCCTCGATGGTGGCGTTGAGCGCCAGGAGGTTGGTCTGCTCGGCGATGTCGTTGATGAGGCTGACCACCTGGCCGATCTTCTGCGCCGCCTCGCTGAGGCCGGCGACACGCTCGTTGGTACGCTCGGCTTCGGCCGCCGCCTCCTCGGCGATCTTGGCCGAATCGCCCACCTGGCGGCTGATCTCGGCGATCGAGCTCGCGAGCTCCTCGGCCGCCGTCGCCACCGTCTGCACGTTGGCGGTGGCCTGCTCGGACGCCGCCGCCACGGTCGCGGCCTGCTGGGTCGTCTCCTCGGCCGTCGCCGACATGGACTGGGCGGTGGCCTCCATCTCCGTCGCTGCCGAGGCTACGGTCTTGAGGATGCCGGAGACGTTCTCGTCGAAGCTGTCGGCGAGCGCGTTCATGGCTTGGCGCTTCTCTACCTCCGCACGCTGCTCCTGCTCGACCCGCTCGGCCGCCATCTCCGCCATGCGAATGGCGTTCTCCTTGAACACCTGGACGGTGCCGGCCATTTCGCCGATCTCGTCCTTCCGCCCAATGGCCGGGACTTCGACCGTGGTGTCGCCTTCGGCCAGCTTGGTCATGGCCGCGGTCATGGCCAGCAACGGGGGGACGATCGAACGCGCGGTGAGGAAAGTGACGGCGACGGCGATGACCAGGCCGATGGCCAGCAGGACCCATCCGAAGGACTCGAGAAGGGCGGTATCCCGTGCCATGGCCTGGGCGTCGTCGGCGAGCAGCCGCTTCTGGTTGACCACCATGCCGCCGGTGCGCGAGCCGTCTTCCTGCTTGGCGCCGGCCAGGGTCTCGAGCAGCTTGCCCGCCCGGGGCGCGGCCTCGGTCACCAGCAAATAGTTGGCCATGTTCGACTTGTCGGACCCGCGGATGGCGAACATTCGGGGCGGCAGCGGCTCGAACTCCGCGCGCGCGGCCGTGAGCCGATCGAACGACGCACTCTGGTTCGGGGACAGGAGGTAGGCATTGTCGCTCAGGTCGGCGAAGCGCCTGTCGTTCGTCGCCCAGAAGCGCTCGAAGCCCTCTTTGAACTTCTCGTCGCCGCTGAGCAGGTAGGCACGGATATTGGCGAGGGCCATGCCCATGCTGCCGCGCACGTCGGCCATCATGCCAAGAAGCGCCTTGCGCTCCGCCGTCGCGGCCAGGCTGGCCTCGGCATCGATCATGGCGGTGATCGCCTTGATGAACGTGGCCGCCCGGGGTGCGGCTTCGGTCAACAGGAGCTTGCTGGCCGGCTGCTCGTCCGCCGTGTGGGCGATATCCTCGACCCGCTGCTGCGCCGCCGCGAACTCGCCGAGAACGACCTTGAAGTCGGTCCACTTCTCGACATTCGCCGGGTTGGTCCAATTAGCCGACAGGCGGTCCATCTCGCCCCGAATGCGCGCGATGTCGGCCCAGACTGCGGCCCGCTGTTGCTTGAATGAGGGATTGCCCGTCAGCATCCAGCCGCTCAGGGCGGCCAGGGTGCTGTTGATGTCGTTCACCAGGCCGGCGCTGGCGAATGCCGTGGGCACCCGAAGATCGACGATGCGGGTGGTCAGGCGCTCGACGCTGTCGACCTTCCACACGGTGACGCCGACCGCGGCCGCGAGCGTGAGGGTGATGACCGCGAATCCGAGGATCAGTCGGGCACGGATATTGAGCTTGCCGGTCATGTGTCGAATACGTTTCGGGGCATGCGGTTCGGTCACGCTGTCGGGATCGAACACACCGGCCGGGTCATTGCTCGTTTCGCTCGCAGGCATAGTGTCCATGTTGTCCACCATTATTCGCCCATATGTCGGCGTCGAACTCTGTCCGACAATTCATAATTTGTTGTAAATTTTGACCGTACTTCGCGGCGGGCAAAAAAAATCGTATGCGCGCGGTGGAAGGCGCGAGAGCCCCTCTTTAATGCATTGAAATTATGTGGTAATCGCCCCACATTGACGAGCTGTCAGTCGGGGCGCCGCCCTACTCCTTCTTGCGCATGAAGGCGGGGGTGATGCCCTCGGTGCCGCCGCCCAGCGCCTGCATGCGGTAGAAATGCCCCATCAGCGCCAGGGAATCGTGGCGCGAGAGGTCCATGCCGCGCTGGTAGGCCTCCATCTCGACGCGGATCGAGAGGGGCGGGATCTGGGCGATCTTCTCGGCCGCCGCATGGGCCGCCGCGAACAAGTCCTCGGGCGCCACGACCTCGTTGACGAGGCTCCATTCGCGCGCCCGCTCGGCTCCCACCCGCTCGCCCGTCAGCATCATCCACATGGCGGCCGTGTGCGGCACCTGGCGCCCGATGCGCGTGAGCCCGCCGATGCCACCCATGCCGTAGGCGACCTCGGGCAGGCCGAACTCGGCCCGCGGGGTGGCGAAGCGGATGTCCGTGAGCAGGAGGAGATAGATGAGGCCCTGGCCGAGGCAGTAGTAGTCCACCGCCCCCACCATGGGCTTGAAGCGCTCGAGCTTGACCGTGTCCTGGTCCCAGCCGGGCCGGCCCGGCGGGTCGCTATGGCGCTTGGCGGCATAGAGGTGGGCTTCGAGCACCTCCTTCTTCGTCCGCTCCGGGGTCTCGACCTTGAGGTCGTCGCCGGCGCAGAACGAGCGCCCCTCGGCGCCCGCGAGGATACCGACGCGCACCTCGTCGTCGGCTATGAATTCCTCCAGGTGCCCGAACATCTCGCGGTGCAGGCCCGGCTGCATGAGGTTGAGCCGCCCGTTGTCGATGGTGATGTGGGCGATATGCCCGCGCTTCTCGTAATGGATCGGCATGGCCCGCTCCCTCCTCCCTCGAATCGTTCAATGGGGTCAGACTCCATTTTCGTTCAACGCCAGATACCGTCCCGGCGGTCGTAGGCGCCGGCCCGCAGGTCGTCCGCCTCGGCGCGCAGCTTCTTCTTCTCCACCCGATCGGTCTCGATCGTCCGCGGCAGCGCCTCCCGGTAGGCGAGGTAGCGCGGCACCTTGAAGGGCGCCAGGTTGGCCCCGGCATGGGCGAACACCGCCTCGGGCGTCAGGTCGTTGCTCCCGAGGCCCGGCTGCATCTCGAGATAGAGCTTCACCTCCTCGCCGCTATAGGGGTCGGGGACGGCGAGGGCGGCGGCTTCGCGCACCTGGGGCAGGAGGCGCATGACCGCCTCGACCTCCCGCGCGGCGATGTTCTCGCCGTTGCGCCGGATCATGTCCTTGATGCGCTCCACGATCGAGTAATAGCCCTCGCCGTCCACCCGCGCCACGTCGCCGGTACGGAACCAGCCGTCGCGAAAGGACTCGGCGTTGGCCTCGGGCTTATCCCAATAGCCCTGCAGAATGCCAGCCCCGCGCACCCACAGCTCGCCCTCCCGGCCAACTCCGACCTCGCGCCAGTCCGCATCGCGCAGGCTTACGTCCCGGCCCGGTGCCACGATGCCGCAGCTCCCACTTCCCGTCCGCGCCAGGATCTCAGGCGCCGGCATATAGGTGATATGGGCGGTCTCGGTCATGCCGTAGAATTCCTGCGCCGCCACGTCGAAGCGGCGCTGGAAATCGGCCTGGCTCTCGGGCGTGAAGCCAAAGATATTGACGATCTTCAACGCGCCCCGCCCGTCATCCGGATGGGCCGGCTGCTTGTAGACCGCCTCGAAGATGGCCGCGTTCTCGCACCCGTGGGCGCGCGCCTCGGCCATGAAGCGCCTGGCCGCCGGCCGCCGCGGCACGAAGAGGGCGCCGCCGCCAAAGGCCGCGTTCACCAGCATGCGCTGAAGCAGCATGTAGTAAAAGTTGGCGCCGCCATAGATGCGCCGGATGGGCGTGGCCCAGAGCTTTACCGTGACGTACCCGAGCGAGATCCAGTAACGGTGGCTCAGCATGCAGCCCTTGGGGAAGCCCGTGGTGCCCGAGGTGTACTGGATATTGACGAGATCGTCGGGCCCGACCGCCTCCACTTCGGTGAATTCAGGCTCCGCCGCCGCCATCAGCGCCCGCCAGTCGTGCGCGTAGCCCGCGCGCGCGCCGCCAACGACCACCACCCGGTCCGCCGCCAGCGGGCGGCTCTCGATCGCCTCATAGGCCGGCAGCAGCTCGGCATGGGCGATCAGCAGCTCGGCCACCCCGTCGGTCAGCACATACTCGATCTCGCGCAACCTATAGGTGATGTTGACCGGGATCATGATGGCGCCGAGGCGGCCGAGCGCCAGCCAGGCGATCGGAAACGCGGGCAGGTTGGGCAGCAGGACGGCCACGTGCGTGCCCTTGCGCACACCCAGGCGGCGGAGCGCGTTGGCCGCCCGCCCCACCTCGGCCCGCAAGGTTTCCCAGGTAAGGTCCACGCCCTCATCGAAGAAAGAGAGTGCCAGCCGCCGGCCATGGCGCGCCGCCGTCTCGTCGAGGAGGGTGCCGAGGCTGGGGGGAAGCACCGCCGCCTCGATTTCCCGGTGCAGCGCCTCGCGCGGCGGGCTCACGAAATCGGTGAACATGGATGGCCGTCCCGTCGTCGTCCTCGGCGGACGATCCTATCCGCTCTCTGCACCCGCCATCACCATGAAATATCGCCGCGCCCGCTGGACGCCGCGGGGTCGGCATAGGATGATCGCCGCGGGGTCGGCATAGGATGATCGCCGCGGGAACGGATCGGGAGGTCGTTTGCAATGCGGATGGACTACCTTTTGAAGGTCCGCCAGCAGGTGCTGGAGGGGATCAAGGCGACCGACACCCTCACCAACCTGATCGCGGGTAAGCTCGAGCCCCGCGTCTACGCCCGCTACCTGACGAACGTCTGGCACTACGCCCAGCACAGCGCCATCGTCATCGTGAAGGTCCGCCGCAGGTGCTGGAGGGGATCAAGGCGACCGACACCCTCACCAACCTGATCGCGCTCGAGCCCCGCGTCTACGCCCGCTACCTGACGAACGTCTGGCACTACGCCCAGCACAGCGCCATCGTCATCGGCACGGCCGGGTCGCGCTGCGTCACCGACGACCCGGCCCTCGCCCACTACCTCCTGCACCACGCGCGGGAGGAGCTGGGGCACGACCAATGGGCGCTCGACGACCTCGCGGCCATGGGCATCGGCGAGGACGCGGTGCGCGCCTCGCGTCCCACCCCCTCCTGCGCCGCCATGGTCGGGGTCGAATACTATACCGCCATGCACGCCAACCCGGTCGGCCTCTTCGGCTGGATGTATGTCCTGGAGGCGATGGGCGACGATCTCGGCTTCCTCGCCTCGGACAGCATATCGAGCAGCATGGGCCTCGCCGGCGGCGTCAAGTTCCTCGCCGGCCACGGCGAGGCGGACGCCGAGCATACCGTCGACCTGACCGAGCAGATCGCCGAGAACGTGCGTGACGGGGACGCGGCCGACGTCAACCATGTGGCCGACGTCATCGCTGGCCTCTACGTCCGCATGTTCGAGGAAATAAGCCGGGACTGACGGCCATGGCCCTCTCGATCGGACGGGTAGAGACGGTGGCGGAGCGCGAGGCGATCTATGCCTTCCGCTACCGGGTCTATGTCGAGGAAGCGGCGATGACCCCGGAGGCCGACCACGACCGCCGCATGCTCTACGACGCCTTCGACGAGACGGCCGTCTCCTACGCCGTCCACGAGGATGGCGCGGTGGTGGGCTCGCTCCGCGTCATCCTCCTCGAGGACGTGCCCGAGCCGGCCCCGCTGGTCGCCAAGTTCGGGCTCGGCCCCCTCCTCGACGCGTTTGGCGCGGGCGCGGTCTGCACCACCAGCCGCTTCATCCTCGACCGGCGCCTGCGCCACGCACGGTCATCTTCCGCCTCATGCGCGCGGCGTTCCGCGAGACCCGCGACCGCGGCGTGCGCTTTAATTTCGGCGATTGCAGCCCCCACATGCTGCCGCTCTACGAGCATCTGGGCTTCAGGCGCTATACCCGCGGCTACAACGACACCGCCTACGGCTACAAGATCCCCATCGTCATGCTGATGGGCGACCGCGAGCAGCTCAGGCGCGTGCGCTCGCCCCTCGCCCGCCTCGCCGACGAGGCACCGGACGACGAAGGCGCGCGGGCCTGGTTCGAAGCCACCTACCCCGATTACGTGGGCCTCGAAAGCGCCGCCTTCATGCCCGAGGACGTGTTCTTCGACCTCCTGGCCGGCCGCGTCGCCGACGCGCCCCTGCACAGCGTCTCTCTCCTGCGCGGGCTCGAGCGGGCCGAGGCGGAGAAGCTGCTCGCCCGCGCGAGCCTCATCAAGCTCGGCAAGGGCGACCTCATCATCCGCAAGGGCGAGAAGGACGACACCATCTATCTGCTGCTCTCCGGCATCGCCGAAGTCACACTTGACGATCCGGACGCCCCGCCCGTCGCCATCATCGGCGCGGGCGACACGTTCGGTGAGATCGGCTTCCTCACGTCCGTGCCGCGCACCGCCAACGTGGTCGCCAGCGCCGAATGCGAGGTCCTCGTCCTCTCCGGCGAGTTCCTCGAGCGCTTCATCTCGAGCGAGCCCGCCATCGGCGCCAAGCTCCTCCTCAACCTCTCGCGCGAGCTCGCCGCCCGCCTCGCCGTCACCACCGAACGCGCCCACGCGGGAGCGGCGACGGACTGACCTGGTTCGCTAATAGGATAATTTTCTTGAAACGCCAAAGCGCCATCCCCATATCCCGAATTGACTGGCATGCCGGGCCGCGAGCCGCGAAAATGTTAAGGTTTGTCAAGGTTCGAGCCCTATTTTATTAACTCATTGATATTAAACGTTTTCGTATCTTTTGACCTTGACAAACCTAGACAAATTCTAACGATTTAGCACCTTTTCCGGTTCGCTTCCGGACCACCTAAAGGCTGGCGTATCGGCCACGCGTGGCTCATTCTTGCGGCTGATTTCGCGCGAACGCGGGGGGCCGATGCCGCAAGCCGCCAAGGACACGGGACGCGATCCGGCGGACATCCCGCGCACGGTGCCGGGGTCGGTGGACCTGGTCGAATGGTATTTCGAGCAGGGCTGGACCGACGGGCTGCCCGTCGTCCCGCCCACGCCCGAGACGGTCGCCGAGACGGTCGCGGCGCTGGGCGGCGAGCCCGCGCACCTCGAATGCCGGGTGCCGCCGCGCTGGGGCAACCTCACCCGCGAAGTGCTCGCCATCAACATGGTCATGGCCGGCTGCCGGCCCGAATACGCGACCGTGGTGCGCGCCGCCATGGCCGCCCTCACCCGCCCCGCCTTCAACCTGAACGGCGTGCAGGCGACGACCCACATGGCCGCCCCCCTCCTGGTGGTGAACGGCCCCGTGGGCGCGGCCATCGGCATGAACGGGGGGGCCAACTGCTTCGGCCCCGGCAACCGGGCCAACGCCACCATCGGCCGCGCCGTGCGCCTCGTGCTCTTGAACGTGGGCGGCGCCTGGCCGGGGGAATTGGACCGGAGCACCCTCGGCCATCCTGGCAAGTACACCTACTGCATCGCCGAGAACGAGGGGCTGAGCCCCTGGCCGCCCTACCATGTGGAGAAGGGCTACGCGCCCGGGGACAGCACCGTCTTCGCCCTCGCCGCCGAGCCGCCCCACAGCGTCACCAACCACGTGGCCGACGACCCCCAGGGCATCCTCGACAGCATCGCCTCGGCCATGAGCACCATCGCCCACAACAACGCCGTCTCGAGCGGCGCCTGCGCCGTCGTCGTCGGCCCCGAACACGCGGCCACCATCGCCCGGCACGGCTGGACCCGGGGCGACGTGCGCGGCTATCTGTGGATGAACACCACCAACACCTTCGCCGATATCAGCTTCTCGAACCGCTACGGCAAGGTCTACAACCGGGCGCTGCCGCGCTGGTACAAGCGCGAGCCCGAGGCGCGCATCCCCATCGTGCCGAGCCCCGACGACATCCACCTCTTCGTTGCGGGCGCGGAGGCGGGCCGCTTCTCGGCCTTCATCCCCGGCTGGGGCAACATGAGCGCGCCGGTGCTGGAAGGCATCGGCGGCGCCTCGCCGACATGAAACTCGGAGCCAATGTCCAGGAGATCCATATGAATGAAGCGCAAGCCGTCTACGACCCGCGCGGGGTGGTGGAGGCCGAGGCCAAGCCTCTCGCCCCCCGCGTCACCTCGCTCGAAGGACTCCGCCTCGGCGTCCTCGACAATTCGAAATGGAACGCCGGCCGACTACTGCGCGAGGCCGCCGGCCTCCTGGCCGAGGCGCACGGCTTCGCCGCTGTCAACCACTACAAGAAGGACGCCTTCGCCCTCCCCGCGCCGCCCGAGCTGATCGCCCGGATCGCGGCCGAGAGCGACGTGGTCCTGACGGCCATCGGCGATTGAGGCTCCTGCGCGTCGTGCTGTACGCGGGACACGGTGGAGCTGGAGACTGCGGGTATCCCCACGGCGCTCGTGGTGACGGCGCCGTTCGTGCGCGAGGTCGAGGTGCAGCGCGCCGCCCTCGGCCTGGAGGGCCTGGAGCCCGTTGTGATCGACCACCCGCTCAGCACCCTCTCGGACGCCGAGATCGCCGCGCGGGCGCGGGCGTCGGTACCGCTCGCGGTGGCGGTATGGCTGGGAGAGGCTTAGGGCATCGGCGGTCGAGCAACCCCCGTCCAAGCCCATGACAGAAAGGACGCGACTCATGATACCGATCGTCGCCTACGCCGACCGGCTCTCCGTCGCCCCCGGCGAGGACATCGCGTTCAAGGTGAGCAGCACTGGGACCGAGCCCTTCGAAGCGCGGCTCGTCCGCATCATCTGCGGCGACCCCAACCCGGCCGGCCCCGGCATCAAGGAGGAGGCGATCGAAGCCGATCTCGGCGGCCCCTACCCCTCCCGCTTCCAGGCCGTCCATCGGGGCTCCTACGGGCGCATCGAGGACGCGCCGGACTTGCGCGGGATCGAGAGCTTCACCCTCATGGCCGCCATCTGGCCGACGACGCCCACCAAGGGCGAGCAGGGCATCCTGGCCAAGCTCGATGTGGGGAGCGGGGCCGGCTTCGCGCTCATCGTAGGGGCCGGTGGCGGCATCGCGGCCGTGGTCGGCGACGGCGCCGGCGGGGTCGCCCGAGCCGAGGTGGCGGCGCCCATGCGGGAGCGGGCCTGGTACCGGGTCTGGGCCGTCTACGATGCCGAGCGCGGCAAGCTGAGCGCCGGTCAAGCGCCGCTCGAGCCGGCCTTCAAGGTGGCGGATGCCGGCACGGCCGAGGCCACGCCCGGCTTCACGCCCAAGCTCGATACGGCGGCGCCGCTCCTGGTCGCGGCCCTCGGCGGCGATCCGGCCACCAGCCACTACAACGGCAAGATCGAGCGGCCCGCCCTCTTCGACCGGGCGCTCGCCGACCCGGCCGCCGCCCCGTCCGAGAGCGCCCTCGCGGCCTGGGACTTCAGCCAGGACATCCCCGGCACGCGCATGGTGGACACCGGCCCGCACGGGCTCCACGGTGAATTCATCAACCTGCCGGTGCGGGCCATGACGGGGTCGGGCTGGACGGGGGCAGAGATGTGCTGGCGCCACGCCACGGCCGAATACGGCGCCGTCCACTTCCACGACGACGACCTCTATGACTGCGGCTGGGAGACGGACTTCACCTTCACCGTGCCCGCCGACATGAGGAGCGGCGTCTACGCCGTCCGCCTCACCAGCGGCGAAGACGAGGACATGGTGCCCTTCTTCGTCCGCCCGCCCCGCGGAGGTGCTACCTCGCGCGCCTGCGTCCTCGTGCCCACCTTCACCTACATCGTCTACGCCAACTACGCACGGGATTGCACGGACGACCAGTACCGCGCGCGCGCCGCCGCCTGGGGCGCGCGGCCCTGGACGCCCGACGACCATCCCGCCTTCGGCATCTCCACCTACAACTTCCACAGCGACGGCAGCGGGGTCTGCTACTCCTCGCGCCTGCGCCCCATCCTCAACCTCCGTTCGGCCTTCCTGGCCTACTACGACCCACGCGGCTCGGGCCTCCGCCACTTCACCGCCGATACCCACCTGTTCGATTGGCTCGACGCCATGGGCCACGATTTCGACGTGGTGACGGACGAGGACCTGCATGAGGAGGGCGTCGCGCTCATCGCCCCCTACAAGGTGGTGATGACGACGACCCACCCCGAGTATCACACGCCCGAGACCCTCGACGCGCTGGCGACCTACACCCAACGCGGCGGCCGGCTCATGTACCTGGGCGGCAACGGCTTCTACTGGCGCGTGGCGCGGCACCGGGAGCTCGCTGGCGTGCTCGAGATCCGCCGGACCGAGGGCGGCATCCGCACCTGGGCGGCCGAGCCGGGGGAGTACCACCACAGCTTCGACGGCGCCTATGGCGGGCTATGGCGGCGGAACGGACGTCCGCCCCAGCGCCTCGCCGGCATCGGTTTCACCAGCCAGGGGGAGTTCATCGGCAGCTATTACCGGCGCGCACCCGGCGCCGACGACCCCCGCGCCGCCTGGATCTTCGAGGGCGTGGAGGACGAGGTGCTGGGCGATTTCGGCCTCTCGGGCGGGGGTGCGGCCGGGTTCGAGCTCGACCGGGTGGACCACCGCCTGGGCACGCCCGCCCACGCGCTCGTCGTCGCCAGCTCCGAGGCCCATTCGGCCGACCACCAACTGGTGCCCGAGGAGTTGCTGGACTACAACAACACCGTGACCGGCCCGCCGCCCGAGGCTCTGATCCGCGCCGACATGACCTATTTCGAGATGCCCCAGGGGGGCGCCGTCTTCTCCGTCGGCTCGATCGTCTTCTGCGGCAGCCTCCCCCACAACGGCTACGACAACAACATCTCGCGCATCGTGAATAACGTGCTGACCCGCTTCCGGGGCGATTGAGCGGGCTAGAGCGGTTCCGCTTTGATCGGACCCACTGGGACTAGCCCTTTTTGTCGCTCGCGGCAGCGGACCAAGAGGTCCGCGCCTGCGCGGGCGCGCCGGGCGACCGGCGGGCCGCCTTGCGGCCTGGAGCGATTCCAGTCGAACTGGAAACGCTCTAGCAGCCTCCTATCCGGGCGAGCGCAGCACCGGCTCGTCGTAATAGGGGATGCGCTCGGTCCGCGGGGTCCAAATCCCGTCGCCCCGCCGCAGGGCGGCAACGTGGTCGGCGATCTCCTTCATGGTGGCGACTCTAGCCCTTTTTGTCGCTCGCGGCAGCGGACCAAGAGGTCCGCGCCTGCGCGGGCGCGCCGGGCGACCGGCGGGCCGCCTTGCGGCCTGGAGCGATTCCAGTCGAACTGGAAACGCTCTAGCAGCCTCCTATCCGGGCGAGCGCAGCACCGGCTCGTCGTAATAGGGGATGCGCTCGGTCCGCGGGGTCCAAATCCCGTCCCGCCGCAGGGCGGCAACGTGGTCGGCGATCTCCTTCATGGTGGCGAACCAGACTCCGCCTTTGCGCTGCATATGCTCGATCAGATCGCGGATGGCCAGAGACTGGGCCGGACGGCCGCTCACCGCCGGGTGCCAGACCGAGACCCAGAGGCCGCCGAACTCCCACAGGGCATCAAAGTCCGCGCGGAACACCTCGAGGGCCTGGCGTGGCGAGGAAACCTTCATGAGGTAGTCGAAGGCTCGGCTGGAGACGTACTGGTTGTAATCGTCGACCGAGGAGGGCACCGGGATCTCGAGCAGGCTGCCGCGGCCGGTCTCGAGCAGAATTGGAATATCGTCGGCGAAGAGGGAGGAGTCGTACTCGATCCCCCCTTCGATCAAGAGCCCGAAGGTGTCGGGGGAGACGCCGTAATAGGGCGCCCGGTAACCGACAGGCGGTTGGCCGGTCAGCTTCTCGATGGCCTTGATGCCAAGCTCCAGGGCGCGGCGCTCCTCGTCGATGGTCTGCTCGCTCGGCCATTCGTGCAGATAGCCATGGTGCGCGATCTCGCACCCCGCGTCGAAGGCCTCGGCGATCGCATCGGGATAGGTATCCGCCACCCACCCCGGCACGAAGTGGGTCACGGGGACCTTGTAACGAGAGAAGAGGTCGACGAGGCGCGGCATGGCGACAAAGGGGTCGTAGCGCATGTGCGCGATCGCGTTGATCAGACCCGGCGCCCGCTCCCGGTGCGCGACATGGACAATCGAATCCGCGTCCACGTCGAAGGTGAACGCGACGGCGCAGCGCGCGCCGTTCGGCCAAGGCGGGGCATTCCTGATCATCGGCATGGTCTCCCTTTGCACGTCGTCTCGAATGGATGCTAGACCTTTCGGCGCCAGTCTCACAGCCGCGGAGTCACGACGATGCAAATGGGCGCCCTGTTTCCGCAGTTCGAGATCGGCGAAGATCCGGCCGTCATCAAGGATTTCGCGGTGACGGCCGAAGAGCTCGGCTACCGCTACATCACGGCGTTCGACCAGATCGTCGGCCTCAACAAGGCGAGCCGCCCGGACTGGGGCTATGTCCACGATGCCGCCGACATGTTCCACGAAGTCATGATCCTGTTCGGCTTCATGGCCGCGGTGACGGAGCGGATCGGCTTCGCGCCGGGCATCCTGATCCTGCCGCAGCGGGTGACGGCCGTCGTCGCCAAACAGGCGGCCGAGATCGACTTGCTCAGCGGCGGGCGCTTTCGCCTCGGCATTGGCGTCGGCGCCAAGCCTGACGAGTTCGAGGCCTGCGGCGTCGAGTGGCGCAACCGCGGTCGGCGCACGGACGAGCAGATCGAGGTGCTGCGCCTCCTGTGGACCAACGACCTCATCACCTACGAGGGCCACTACCACCGGATCAAGGATGGCGGCATCAACCCCCTGCCCAAGCAGCGGCCCATCCCCATCTGGGTCGGCGGCGTCTCGGACTTCGCCATCCGCCGCCTGGTCAAGCTCGGCGACGGCTGGATGCCCAACTTCCCGCCCAACGATTATGGGCGCGAGCGCGTCGAGGCGCTGCACGCAATCGCGCGCGAGGCGGGCCGCGACCCCGCCGGTATCGGCATCGAGGCCACGGTCACGATCATCGACCGGCCGCTCGAGGAGGTGGTCGAGGAGATCGAGGGCTGGCGGGCGCTCGGCGCCAGCCACGTGACCCTCTGCACCATCCCCGAGCTCTGGCTGCCGGAGGAGAAGCGGTGGAACAAGGCGCCGCTCCGGAGCCTGCCCAACCCCCACGCCCATATCGACGCCTTCCGCCGCTTTCGCGAGGCGGTGCCCGAGCTGTTCTGAATCGCGCAACCCTCCCTCACGTCTCATTCGAAGGCCGTGCCGCGCTTGGCACGGGTCTTGCGTTTCCTCTCGATAGAGAGGCAATCGCAACAGCCTGGGGCGGCCGAGACGGCCCGCCATCCGGCGCACCCGAGGGGAGGATCATGGCGGAGCTGTCCCTGGCTCGGAAGACCAAGGCCGAGCTTATCGAAGAAGTAGAGACCCTGAAGCGTGGCCTACGCGCCCTGGCGACGGACCTGGACAAGCAGGACGTAGCCAGGGCTGACGCGGACCGGCTGCAACACTTGTACGACCAGTCGCCGATCGCGATCTGGGATGAGGACTGGTCCGGAATCCGGCCGACGATCGAGGAGATTCGCCTGCAGCCCATCAAGGACCTTGAGGTCTATTTCAAAGAGCGGCCCGAATATGTTCGCTGGCTGGCCGGGAAGACCCTGCTCCTCGATTTCAACCAGGCAACCGCCGACCTCTACCGCGCCCGCAACAGGGACGGGTACTGGGCCCGGGCGACCGACAAGTTTCTCACGCCTGAAGAATACGACGCATTTTGCGAAGCGCTCGCCGCCTTCACCCGGGGCGACCAGTCCGTGGTGGTGGCATGCTGGAAGTGCGCGTTCGACGGCGAGTGGATCTACCTGCGCGATACCATCGCGATCCCGTCCGCACACCGTGAAGACTGGTCATGCGTGGTGCATACGGTCGAGGACCACACGGCCCGCAAGCGTGCGGAGGATGCCCTCGAGGAGAGCGAGGCGTGCCTCACCAGCCTTATGGACAACGCGCCGGCGGAGATCTTTCTCTAGGATCTCGACGGTATCTACAGGTATACGAACAGCGAGCACCGTCGGCGAGCGGAGTTGTGCGATGGCGGCGAGTCTCGGAAATGCCAACGCGAGACCCGCTCCGCCGGCAAGTTGCATGACCCCGAAGCCGTTCGCCGCCGGGTCATCGAGACCGAACGCCAGGTTCGTTGGGAAGAGAATTTCGAATGCGACGGAACCGTGCATACGAACTTGCTGATCGAATTTCCCATCCTCGACGGTGACGGTGTTCTGATCGGGACGGGCGGCATCGGCACGGACGTGACGGAGCGCCGTCAGGCCGAAGCGGCCATGCGCGAGCGGGAGTTTGAATTTAGAAGCGTTATCGACAACTCCCCCAACGCCGTCTCCATGAAAGACAGCGAGGGCCGCTACCGGCTGGTGAACAAGAAGTTCGAGGAATGGTTCGGCGTGACCAGCGAAGAGGTGTTGGGCCGGACGAGCACGGACCTCTACCCCTCTCCCCTAGTCGACATACTGGTCGAACACGAGCAAGAAGCTCTGGCGGCGATGACCGTCGTGCGCCGGGAATACAAGATCCCGTTCGCGGACGGGACAGCCCACCTGCTCGAGGTCACCAAGTTCCCGGTCCTCGATTCCCAAGGCGCGTTCCACGGCACCGCGACCATCGATACCGACATCGCCGGCTATAGGCGGGTCGAAGATCAGCTCCGCCAGTCCCAGAAGATGGAGGCCGTGGGCCAGCTCACCAGCGGCATCTCACACGATTTCAACAATATCCTCGCCATCGTCCAGGGCAACCTCGAGCTCATCCGGGCGTCGCTCGACGAGTCGGACGAGCGCGACGGCTTCGCGTGCATGGCCCTCGATGCCACCGGCCGCGCGGCTACGCTGACGCACCGTCTCCTGGCCTTCTCGCGCAAGCAGCCGCTGGAGCCCCGCGCGACCGACCTCAACATCGAGATCGCCAACATCATCGCCTTGCTGAGCCCGACCCTGGGCGAGACGGTCGAGCTCGAGACCGACCTTGGGGCCGGCCTGCATCCGGCACTCGTCGACCCGAACCAGTTCGAGAACGCTCTCGTAAACCTCGCCGTCAACGCACGGGACGCAATGCCGGGCGGCGGCAGCCTCCGTATACAGACTGAGAACGCGGTCATCGGCATGGACCGCGCCCACCGGGACCCAGACGTGGCGGCGGGCCCTTACGCCTTGATCTCCGTTACCGACACCGGCACCGGCATGCCCGCCGAGGTGGTCGAGCGCGCCTTCGACCCCTTCTTCTCGACCAAAGCGACGGGCAAGGGCAGCGGACTCGGCCTCAGCATGGTCTATGGCTTCGCCAAGCAGTCGGGCGGCCATGTTGAGATCGAAAGCCGGCCCGGGCGCGGCACCACGGTGCGCCTCTATCTCCCCATCGCGCGCGAACGCGCCACCGCCGGCAAGGCGCCGGCGAGCGAGAAAATGCCCCGCGGCGGGGGCGAGACGATTCTCGTCCTCGAGGACGACCCCGCCGTCCGCGCCATGGTCACGCGGTCGCTCAAAGGCCTCGGCTACGTCACCATCGAGGCCGCGGATGGAGAGGCGGCGCTCGCCACCCTGCGCGACAATCCCGCCGTGGCCGCAATCCTGACCGACCTGATGCTCCCAGGCGGTCTCAACGGCTCCGATGTGGCACGCCTGGCGCGCCTCGATCACCCCGGCCTCGGAATCATCTTCATGTCGGGCCACGGCCAGGTCGAGAGGGACGGCGGCGAGGGGCCGGAACCCGAGACGCATGTGGTGAAAAAGCCCTTCCGCATGGCCGAGCTGGCGCGGAAGCTCAACGCCGTGCTCCGCGACTGACGGGAGCGTTGAAGCGCCCGGTCGGGATGAACGGCCGCGCTGTCGATCGATGCGCGATCGTGCTACCGTCTTCGCGGACGGTAGGTGTCAGGACACTGCATGACTCAGCGCTTCACCGGCAAGGTCGCCGTCGTCACCGGGGGCGCTACGGGGATCGGTCTCGCGACGGCGCGCGCCTTCGCCGCGGAGGGTGCCAAGGTCGTGCTCGCCTCGCGCACCGCGGCGACCGGCGAAGCGGCCGCGGCGGAGATCGTGGCGGCGGGCCACACCGCGCGTTTCATCGCCACCGACGTCTCCGATGCCGCCGCCGTCGCGGGGCTGATGGCGGAGACCGAGGCGGCCTTCGGCGGCATCGACATCCTCTTCGCCAATGCCGGCGTGCCCGCGCGCCGGGCCGAGGGCGGCGTCCCCTTGGGCGAAGTCGAGGATGCGGTCTTTGACGAGGCTTTCGCGATCAACGTCCGGGGGGTTTGGCTCTGCATCAAGCACGCGATCCCGGCCATGCGGCGGCGCGGCGGCGGGGCCATCGTCACCATGTCCTCGACCATGGGCCTCGTCGGCCAAGCCCGCAACGGCGTCTATTCGGCGACCAAGCACGCGATTCTGGGCCTGACGAAATCCGCCGCCCTCGAGTATGGCGGGGAGGGTATCCGAGTGAACGCGGTCTGCCCGGGGGCCATCGACACCGCCTTCATGGCGCCCTTCACGGTCGGCTTCACGGAAGAGGAATGGGCGGCGCGGGTACGCGAGAAATATCCCGCCGCCCAGCGGATCGGCCGCCCCGATGAGGTCGCGGACGTCGTGCTCTGGCTCGCCTCCGACCAGGCCTCCTTCGTCCACGGCGCCGCTGTCCCGACCGACGGCGGATTCATCTTACAGTAAGACGGCCAGGCGGAAGCCGCATGAAGCCGCTCGACCATCTGGGGCCGTCCCTGTGGGCGGCGACTGCGAACGAGGCGCCCGAGACCCATCCCCTGGAGGGCGAGCGGCGGGCCGACGTAGTGATCGTCGGCGCGGGCTTCACCGGCCTCTCCTGCGCGATCCGTTTGGCCGAGGCCGGAGTCGACGTCGTGGTACTGGAGGCCAAGGGCATCGGCCATGGCGGGTCGGGCCGCAACATGGGCCAGGTCAACCCCGGGGTCTGGGCCGACCCCGAGGCGGTCGTGGGACATCTCGGCGAGGAGGTCGGACGGCGCTTCAACGAGGCCTTCGGACGCACCTACGAGCTGGTCGAAGGCCTGGTGAAGCGCTTCGACATCCGCTGCGATTTGCAGCGCACCGGCAACCTCTACGTCGCCCATTCCGCCAAGGCCGTGCGCGCTGTCGAGACGCGCCACGCCCAGCTCTCGGCCCTCGGTTTCAATGTCGAGCTGCTCGATGCGGAGCAAACGGCGGCGATCGTCGGCAACCGGCGCTACCACGCCGCCATGCTGGACAAGCGCTCGGGCAACATCCACCCGCTCAACTACGTGCTCGGCCTGGCGGGCGGCGCGCTCTCGCTCGGCGTGGCGGTCCATACGAGCTCGCGGGTGCGGCGCCTGGCACCCACGGCGGGCGGCTGGCGGGCCGAGACTGACCGGGGCGCGGTCACCGCCGAGCGCGTGGTGATCGCCACCGACTCCTATTCCGACAACCTCTGGACCGGGCTCAAGCAGAGCATGGTGCCGATCGGCACTTTCGCCACGGCGACCGAGCCACTGGGCGAAAACCTGCGCGCTACGATCCTACCCCAGCGCGCCTCGACCTTCGAGACGGCGAAGGTCTCGACCTATCTCCATATGGTCGCCTCGGGCCGAATCATGATCGCGACCCTGGGCTATCCGCCCCTGTTCAAGGGCTCGCCCCTCGACCGCTGGCCGCGCCTCCAGTTGCGCCGCCACTTCCCCCTGGCCGGCGACGCCCGGTTCGAGTTCAAGTGGGGCGGCACCATCGGCCTCTCGGACAATCGCCTGCCGCGCCTGCACGAGCCGGCACCGGGCGTCACCATCTGCTGCGGCTTCAGCGGCAGGGGCATCACCTCCGCCACCCTCGGGGGCCGCATCGTCGCCGAGCGCATCCGCGGCACCATGGCCGAGGGCGAATGCCCCCTGCCCGTCCGCCCCATCCGACCCATCCCGTTCCGCGCTTTGCGCGCGGCCTCCTACGAGCTCGGCCTAAGGGCCTATAGAGCGCGCGCGTGGTTGCCGTAGGCGGCAAGGCGGAGCCACGCCGCAAGAACATTCTCCGCGCGGCAATGGACGGTCTGGCGCGATTGAGGCATCATCGATCCCATCAGCGGAACTCACCTGGGGAATCCCAGCATGGGCGAAATGAGAATGACCGACGACACGGCGAATGCAATCCGCCATGACTGGACCAGTGGAGAGGCGGAGGCGCTGTTCGCCCTGCCCTTCACCGACCTGATTTTCCGGGCCCAGGTTCTGCACCGGCGCTATTTCGATGCCGCCACGGTGCAGATGTCGTCGCTCCTCTCGATCAAGACCGGCGGCTGCCCGGAGGATTGCGCCTATTGCCCGCAATCGGCCCATGCGGAGACCGGGATCAAGGCCGAGAAGCTGATGGCGGTCGACGCCGTCCTGGCCGAGGCCCGACGCGCCCGCGACGCGGGGGCGACGCGCTATTGCATGGGGGCGGCCTGGCGCTCGCCCAGAGACCGGGACCTGGATCCGGTCTGCGCCATGATCGAGGGCGTGCGCGCCATGGGCATGGAGACCTGCGTGACGCTCGGCATGCTGACCGGGGAACAAGCAAAACGCCTGAAGGGCGCCGGGCTCGAATACTACAACCACAACCTCGACACCTCCGAGGGCTTCTATAGCGAGATCATCACCACCCGGACTTACCAGGACCGGCTGGATACCCTGCGGGAAGTCCGCGACGCCGGGATCAAGGTCTGCTGTGGTGGGATACTCGGCATGGGCGAAAGCACTTTGGATAGGGCCGAGATGCTGGTGACCCTGGCTAACCTGTGCCCGCATCCGGAAAGCGTGCCCATCAACATGTTGATCCGGGTAAAGGGCACGCCGCTCGAAGGCGCCGCCGCGCCCGACCCGCTGGATTTCGTTCGCACCATCGCCGCCGCCAAGATCATGATGCCGGCCTCGACCGTGCGGCTCTCGGCCGGGCGCGAAGAGATGTCCGACGAGACGCAGGCGCTGTGCTTCCTCGCCGGGGCCGGATCGATCTTCGTCGGCGAGAAACTGCTGACCACGCCCAATCCGGAACAGGATCGGGACGCCGGCCTGTTCCGGCGCCTCGGCATCACCGCGCGGGACCTGCCCCCCGTCACCGCCGAGCCTGTCTGAGCGACCACGGGACGTCGTGGAAAACCCCTTTTAAAGCGCCATACCCGCTTTCAGGCCTTCGAGGACCGCTTCCTCGCAGGTGCGGGGGGCGAGGCAATCGCCGATGGGGATCACCTCACCCTCCCAATCCTCGAGCGCGTCCTCGAGCGCGGCGACGCGCTTGTGCCCCTGGGCCAGGACGAGGGTGTCCACGCCCTCGCAGATCACCGGCTCGCCGCTCGCGCGGTGGACGAAATAGGCGCTGTCACCGTCGGCCCCGGCGAGGCGGACATTGGGCAAGATCTCCACGCCGAGCTTGTGGAGAGTGCCGAGCCATTGGTCGCGCACCATCATCACCAGGGATTCGCCGGGCGAGATGCCGTTGGCGGCGATGCGCACGTGACAGCCGGCGCGGGCCAGCTTCTCGGCCACCCCCATGCCGACCCAGTCGCAGCGCCAGTCGGCGATCACCACGCTGGCCCCCACATTGGCCTCGTCCCGGATCACGGCCCAAGCATCCACCACATGGGCACCCTCCCCCATCTCGATATTGGGCAGGTAGGGCTCGCCACCCGTCGCCAGCACGACGGCGTCGGGGGCGCCCTCGCGCACCATCTCGGCACTCACCTCGTTATTGCGGACCACCTCGACACCGTGCGCCGCCACCTCGCGCGCGCGGTTGGCGACGATGCCGCCGAACTCCATGCGCCCCGGTAGTGCCTGGGCCAGCAACGCCTGGCCGCCCAATTGCGCCGATTTCTCGTAGAGCGTGACCCGGTGCCCGCGCTCGGCCGCCACCGCCGCCGCCTTCATACCGCCGGGGCCGCCGCCCACGACCCAGACCCGGCGCGCCACCGCCGCCGGCGGCTTCACGGTGAAGCGCCGCTCGCGCCCGGTCTCGGGGTACTGGATGCAGGAGATGGGCTTGTACTCCATCATATGGCCGATACAGGCCTGGTCGCAGCCGATACAGGCGCGTATGTCGTCGGGCCGGCCCTCGGCCGCCTTGCGGGTGAACTCGGGGTCGGCGATATGGGCGCGTACCAGGCCGCACATATCGGCCTGGCCGGCGGCGATTACCCGCTCCGCCGTTTGGGGGTCGTTGATGCGCCCGGCCACCAGCACGGGCCGCCGGACCTCGGCCTTGATGGCCGCGGCAAGGGGGACGACATACGCCGCCTCGACCGCCATGGGCGGGACCACATGGACGAAGCCCGCGGTGCTGTGGGTCGAGCCCGCGATGATGTTGAAGTAATCGAGAACGCCGTCCCAATCGAGCGCGGCTGAGATCGCGCGAACCTCGTCCGCGCGCAGGCCCTCGTGATCCATCTCATCGCCGCTGATGCGCATGCCGATGACCTTCTTCACGCCCACCGCTTGGCGGCAGGTGCCGATCACCTCGCGGGCGAAGCGCAGCCGGCGCTCGAAATCGCCACCGAACTCGTCGTCGCGCAGGTTGATGCGGGGGTTCAGGAACTGGCTCACCAGATAGCCGTGGCTGGCCACGACCTCGACCCCATCGAGACCCGCCGCCATCATGCGCCCGGCGGCGAGGCCGTAGGACTCGATCACCTCGCGGATGAGCTTCAGCGGGAACGGCCGCGGGGTGACGTGGAACACCTCGTCCGGCACCTCGGACGGCGCGTGCGCCACCAGGAGGCTGCCGTCCAGGGAGGAGCGCAGCGAGCGCCCTGGATGGTATAGCTGCCCGATCAGGCCGCAGCCATGGCCGCGCACCGCCTCGGCCAATCGCGTCAAGCCGGGGATGCAGCCGTCGTCGGCGGCCGACAGGAACTTGGGGCTGTAGACGGCCGAGGCGTGGACCATGTTGACCTCGGTGATGATGAGACCCACGCCCGCGGCCGCGCGCCGCTCGTGGTAGGCGACGAGGTCGTCGCTTATGCGGCTCTCCACCGATAGGGAGGTCGCGTGACCGGGGACGAAGATCCGGTTCTTGAGCGCGAGCGGCCCGAGTTCGAACGCTGAGAACAGGTTCGGAAACATCCGGCTCATGGCTATGGTCCCTCCGTCACCCGGCGCGGGGCCGAGGCTAGGGTATTTTCCAACCCGCTGGAAGCCACCCGATCCAGGGCGGGCGGGGAGGTTGCGGCGCGCGCGGGAGCGTGGTGAGGTGGAGGCGCCGGTTCTCGCAAACTGACGGGCAACGGAGCAGTGGCTATGGCTTCGAAGGTATGATCGGAATCAGATCTGTGACGCGCCCGACCACGCGAACCGGCAGGCTGCGGGCCGCGTGACGTGAGCGCCAACGCCGACCACGCCGTCGGCGAGCTGCCCGGCCGTGGCCGGCGCATGCTCATCATGGGGACGGCCATCGTGGCGAGCGCCATGTACATGGTCGATCTCACCGTGGTCGGCATCGCCCTCCCGTATATGCAGGCCACCTTCGGGGCCACGCCGGATCAGATCTCATGGGTCGTTACCGCCTCGGTTTTGGGCTCGACCGCGATGATCGTCGCCACTGGGTGGCTCAGCGCCCAGATTGGGGGCAAGCGCCTGTTCATCATCTCGATCGCGACCTTCATGGCCCTCTCGGTGCTGGCGGCGCAGGCGCGGACCCTCGAGGAGGAGGTGCTGTGGCGCCTGCTGATGGGCGCCTTCGGCGCGGCGATCGTCCCGCTCTGCCAGGTGATCGTGATGAACGCCTACCCGCGCAAGGAGCACGGCCGCGCGCTTGCCGTCTGGGGCGTCGGGACCATGGCGGCACCCCTCATCGCCCTGCCGCTGGGGGGCGTCATCATCGAGCTCTTCGGCTGGCCGGGCGTGTTCTATATGAACCTGCCGGTCGCGGGCTTGGCGATTCTAAGTGGCCTCGCCTTCGTGCCCAGGGCGGAGGCCGAGCCCCAGCGTAGCCTCGATTGGTTCGGATTCCTGCTGCTGATCGTCATCTTCGGGCTTCTGCAATACGTGCTGAGCCGTGGCGCCCGGCTCGACTGGCTCGATTCGACCGTGATCGTCGCCGCCCTCGTGGTGGTGGCCGTCTGCGCCTACCTGGTCGTCGTCCACCTGCTGACGACGCAAAACCCGCTCATCCCGCCCGAGCTGTTCCGCGACCGGAACTTCACGTTCGGCCTCATCGGCACCTTCGTCTTCGCCGCCACCAACATGACGATCATCATCCTGCTGCCGCTCATGCTGCGGAACCAGCTCAACTACCCGATCGTGCTGATCGGCTTGATCGTGGCGACACGCAACGCGGGCTCGATCGTGGGGCAATACATCGTCGCCTATTTCGTCTCGCGGGTGGACCCGCGCCACCTCATCACCTTCGGCGTGCTCACCGCCGCGAGCGCTACCTGGATCATGGCGGGCTGGTCCGTCGACGTCTCGCCGTGGCAGGTGGTCTGGCCGGTCGTGCTCCACGGGGTGAGCGGCGGCTCACTCTGGGTCAGCTTCAACTCCTTGACCGTCTCGACCCTCGACGCCCGCCTGCGCCCGCACGGCGTGCCGTTCTACTACCTGACCTTCAATATAGGGTTCAGCTTGGGCGTCGCGGCCATCCTGACCTATTGGTCGAACAGCGCCCAGACCAATCACGCCCGGCTGGCCGAGCACGTGACGCCGTTCAACCAGGCCATGCGCTCACCGCTGCTGCCACCGGGCTGGGACCTCAGCGACCCGGCGACCGCCGCGACACTCGCCGACGAAATATCGCGCCAGGCCGGCATGATCGCCTACATCAACAGCTTCGCGCTGGTGACGGTCGCGGCGCTCTTCATCATCCCGCTCGGCTACCTGCTTGCCAACCCGGGCTGGCGCGCGGCCCGGTGAGGACGCCCACCGGCGCGTCGGCTCACGTCCCGGCCGCTTTGGGCACCGATAGCAGTATAGGCGCACTAGCGGTGGGTGCGTGAACGTGGTGAGGTTTGCACGCCGGTACGCACAGGCGGACGGGCGACGGACCAACGGCGGTGGCCGCGGAGGAATGACCGGGCTCGTGCGCGTCATGGTCAGGATGGCAGGCCCGAGCGCGCGGCACCGAGTGGACGTGGGGCGCCAGGCATGACCACCCAAATCGACCTCGCCGTCGACAGCGCGGCCGGCCGACGCCAGCGCATCCCGATCATGGCGACCGTGATCCTGGCGAGCGCCATGTTCTCCGGCGACCTCTCGGTGGTCGGCGTGGCGCTACCGCACATGCAGGGCGCCTTCTCGGCGACGCCTGATCAGATTTCCTATGTCGCCACGGCGTTCGTCCTCGGCTCGTCCGCGATGATCGTCACCACGGGATGGCTCGCATCCCGGATCGGCGGCAAGCGCCTCTTCCTGATCTCGATGGCGGGCTTCATGAGCCTCTCGGTGATGGCGGCACAGGCGGGGACGCTGGAGGAGGAGGTGCTGTGGCGCCTGGCGATGGGCGCCTTGGGGGCACCCATCCTGCCGCTCTGCCAGGTGATCATAATGAACGCCTACCCGCGCGAGGCCCATGGCCGCGCCCTCGCGGTCTGGAGCGTCGGGACCATGGTGGCCCCCATCATCGCCCTGCCCCTGGCTGGAATTTTCATCGATCTCTTCGGCTGGCAGAGCGTGTTCTTCATGAACCTGCCGTTCGGCGGCCTGGCGCTCATGGGCGCCGTTGCCTTCGTACCGGCACCCCAGGCCGAGCCCCGCCACCGGCTCGACTGGTTCGGGCTCCTGATGCTGGTGCTGATATTCGGGCTCATGCAGTTCGTACTCGGCCGCGGCGCCCGGCTCGACTGGTTCGAATCGACGGCCATCGTCGCCGCCCTGGCCGTCGCCGCCTTGTGTGCCTACATGCTCGTCGTCCACCTCCTGACCGCGCACAGCCCCCTGATTCCGCCGGAGCTGTTCCGGAACCGGAATTTCTCCTTCGGGATCATCGGCACCTTCGTCTTCGGCGCCACCAACATGTCGATCATCATCTTCCTGCCGCTCATGCAGAAGAATCAGCTCGGATTTCCCATCGAGCTCGTCGCCTTGATCATGGCGGTGCGCCTGGTGGGCTCGATGATGGCCCAGTACACGGTCTCCGTTCTCATCACGCGTGTGGACCCGCGCCACCTCATCGCGCTCGCCTCACTCACCGCCGCGACCGCCACCTGGATCATGTCGGGCTGGTCGGTCGACGTCTCTCCCTGGCAAGTGCTCTGGCCCGCCATCCTTCATGGGGTGAGCGGTGGGTCCACCTGGGTCTGTTTCAACGCCCTCACCGTCTCCACACTCGACTCGCGGCTGCGCCCACATGGCGTGCCGATCTACTTCCTCTCCTTCAACATCGGATTCAGCTTTGGTATCGCCGCCGCCCTGACCTACTGGGCGAACAGCGCCCAGGCCAACTACGCCCGGCTGGCCGAGTATGTGACGCCGTTCAACAAGGCGATGCGGGCGCCGTTCCTGCCGCCCGGCTGGGACGTGGCCGACCCGGCGACGGCCGCGACCCTGGCCGGCGAGATCACCCGTCAGGCCGGTATGATCGCCTACAACAACACCTTCGTGGTGGCGGCCATTGCAGCGCTTTGCATCGTCCCTTTGGTCTATATGCTCACCGACCCGGGCTGGCGCCGCCGGGGCTGACGCGCGGCCCGTCTAGCCGGAGCACAAAACATTAATTAAATTCTGGACTTAGATATATTATGCAACTTGTTGAAATCACTTAAAATCGGCTTAGATCTATGAAATAGAGATCGTTAGCGCCTCACCCCTCGAAGAGCGACCGACGGCGCAATTGGTGGCGTTGCTGGCGAACTTGGTGTAGAAATCCAGTGTCGTCAGGGAGACGACGCTCGGAGGATCGTTCAGCGCGAGGATGCCGGCGTTCGGCCGGCCGGGACCGGCCCATGAGCCGGACGAATTCGTGGGTGGGTGGCCAGCCCATCTCAATTGGGAATGTGTGTCATGCAAGCGGAAGTCGAGACGGTTGAAGAGGAGGTCAAGGCGGACTCCAAGGCGAGACGCTGCCTGATGTGCCTCGAGCATTTCGTCAGCGAGTGGGCCGGCCAACGGGTCTGCCCGCGGTGCAAGTCCACCGCCGCCTGGCGCGCCGGCTGAGGGCGCCCTAGACGTTCCCGGCGGCGGGTCGGCCGGTGCGTGCACCAAACACCGCGGCGGCTTAAAATTTCGAGTTTGTCGATCAGACGGGAGTTGCTCCGGTTTCGTGGGCGGTTACTCGTGGCCGCCCATTGAATGGAAAGTGCACCCCCGTACCCGCACGGGGCGCGTGAAGCGCGGCCGTGCCGCGGGGTGGTCGGAAGGGTTTCGACCTGTCGATCGACCGCATGCTTCAGGGTCAAAGTACCCCGGGGCCCGGCCGAGGGTCATGCCAACGCCCGCCCAAGCGTCTCGAGCTGCCACTTGATCGGCAAAGTCGCCTTCAGTCGAACGTTTGGTCTTGTTCAGTGGAAAGCATTGGCAGGGACGGGGCATTGGAGCCGGCGGCTAAGGCAGCTACCCCGGATAGGTCACGAAAGGGTTATACCAGGCGGCGATGAGCTCGACTCATCACCGTCTGGCAAGCGCCGCGTGGGCGCCCGAGCTCATGCGAGGCCAGCCTTAGCGGCGCTTGAGCGAAAGAAGTGCCTTAGCGGCGCTTGAGCGGAATAAGAAGCCAAGGCCGCGGATGCGGCCGCCCGGCGCTTGAGGGATCATACGATCGGTCTCCCTTAAGGTCGGTCGGTATCAGGGCATGCTTGGAGGCAATCGGGCTCGAGCGGGATACGGACCCCTCTCAGGCTATCGGCCCGCGAGCTGGCGCATTTTAATGAAGAAAAACAGGAGGTTGAGAAAAGTGTCCGTCGTCAAAACATTTGGGACTGTTGAGCCTGTTTTATAACGGAGGATCTGGCTCATCTTGGATTGATGTTAAGCCGCTTGTTGTTGATGGTTCAAGCGGCGGTGTTGGATAGTCAGTTTTTTGATCCTGTTCCTCCTTTCAATGATGGCGGTATCGCGCCCGAAGTAGGCATCGGCGGGGGTTACATTCGCTAGGCTCTCGTGGTAGCGGCGGTTGTTGTAGTGATCGACGAAAGCGCCGATCTGGTTTTCGAGATCGCCTGGTAGATAATAGTTTTCCAGCAGGACGCGGTTTTTCAGGGTTTGATGCCAACGCTCGATCTTGCCCTGGGTCTGGGGATGATAGGGAGCCCCACGGACATGATTGATACCTTGGTCTTCGAGCCATTCCGCGAGATCACCGGAGATATAAGACGAGCCATTGTCGCTGAGCAGCCTGGGTTTGTGGATGACCTTGGCTTGGTCGCAGCCTGATACCTTCAACGCCAGTTTGAGTGTTGCCGTCACATCATCCGCCTTCATAGTGGTGCAGAGCTTCCAAGCAATGATGTAGCGGGAATAGTCGTCGAGGATGGTCGACAGGTAAAACCAGCCCCAGCCGATGACCTTGAGATAGGTGAAGTCGGTCTGCCACAGCTGGTTCGGCGCCGTGGTCTTGTCGCGGAACTCATCGGCTGCCTTGATGACCACGAAAGCGGGGCTGGTGATCAGGTCGTGGGCCTTGAGAAGTCGGTAAACCGAGGCTTCCGAGACAAAGTAGCCCCTGGTGTCCGTAAACCTGACGGCCAGTTCCCGGGGCGACAGTTGCGTCTCCTCCAGGGCAAGATCGATGATCTGCCCCCGGACATCATCCGGGATACGGTTCCACACCCGGCCTGGGCTGCTGTTGCGATCCTCAAGACCGGCGTCGCCAAAGGCCAGAAAGCGATCGTACCAGCGATAAAAGGTGGTCTTCGGAATGCCCAGCTCGTCCAAAGTGGACCCGACGCCCAGGTGGGACTGCTCGACCAGGCGGATGATCTCCAGCTTCTCGGATGCGGGGCACCTCATTCCTCGCCTCCCCCATGCCCGATCATGTTTTTTTTAAGAAGACGGTTCTCCAGCGAAAGTTCGGCGACCAACTCCTTCAAGTCGCGCATCTCCTGGCGCAGGCCTTTAACCTCGCCCGAGGTCGCTTGGCGCCCGGTGTCGCCGGCGAGCCGCTTCTTGCCCGCTTCCAAAAACTCTTTCGACCAGCTGTAATACAGACCCTCGGCGATGCCCTCGCGGCGGCACAAGGCGGCGATGCTCTCCTCGCCGCGCAGGCCCGACACCACGATCCGGATCTTCTCCTCAGCCGTATACTGCTTGCGTGTCTTGCGGCGAATATCCCGAACCGTTCTTTCCGCCGGGTCGTTCTTGCTCATTGATTTCTGTCTCATCTTCGTTCCCTTCGGTCACTACGATGAGCCAGAAATCCTCCGTTATGCAATTACCTCAATTCGTCCCAAAGGCGCTGACGTCAGACAGGAAACGACCTTCGCGCCTGTGTTCCCTGTCACAAAGTGGCCCCATTCGGCCATCAGCGCCCGGCGCCGTTCTAGCAGGTCGGAGCGCGCGTATGCCGCCTCGACCGCATCCGCGACCGTATGCGCCAAGGCCCGCTCCATGACGGCATGGGGCGCGTTGGTGCTCTCGGCTGCCCAGTCTCGGAAGGTAGACCGGAAGCCGTGCGCTGTCGCCCAATCGGCGAGCCCGACCCTGCGCAAGCATTCTGTGAACGCCATGTCGGAGAGCGGGGAGCCGCGCTTACGAGGCGACGGGAAGACCAGCCCGCTATCGTCGCACAATGGCAGGGCTTCATGTAGCACGGCCAAGGCTGCGTCGGACAACGGGACGCGGTGTTCCGCGCCGCCTTTCATCCGCTCGGCCGGGATGGTCCAGAGGCGGTTGTCGAGGTCCATCTCGGACCATGTTGCGCCGCGCGCCTCGCTGGAGCGGGCGGCAGTCAGGATCAGGAAGCGTAGGCAGAGCTTGGCGGCCATGCCGGCGGTCGAGGCGTCTATAGTTTCGAGCGCGGCCGGCACCTCGGCATAGGGTAGGGCGCGATGGTGCGACTTGAACCGGCGCATTGCCGGCAACGCGCCGTCGATACCTTCGCCTGCCGCGTTGTGCTCGACAAACTCATGCGCCATGGCCCACTTGAGCACGGTGCGGATACGCTGCCGGACGCGCCGAGCGGTCTCCGGCTTGGTGGTCCATATCGGCGTGAGCGCCGCCACCACGTCGCGGCGCGTGATCCGGTCGAGGCGCAAGTTGCCGATGCCCGGAAAGGCGTAGGTCCGCAGAGTGTTGATCCATTGGTCGGTGTGCTTGCCATTGCGCCAGCGGGGCAGGTTTGCCGCATGGACCGTCTCGGCTGCTTCGCGGAAGGTGGGCATCTTCGCCCGGCGCTTCTCGGCCAGCGGATCGCGCCCTTCCGCGACCGCGAGCCGGTGCCCGTCGGCAAGCTGCCTCGCCCTGGCCAGCGAAACGGACGAATAGCCGCCCAGCCCTATGTCGCGACGCCGCCCGTCAATCGTTGCCCGAAGCATCCAGCCTTTCGAGCCGCCAGGCGCGACTCTTAAGATACAGGCCCCTGCCGTCATGGTGCATGCCCGGTTTGGTGAGCGCCTTCACCTTTGCCGCCGTGAGTGCCATCATGGTCCTTGCCCATCAATTTGCCCATCAATCCAAGCAGGAATTTATGATACCGCGCGCGACCGCGCAACACTTTCTGGAACAAATAAAACCTTCTATAAAGCCCGTTGTAGAGCATTCCCGGGAATGTGCGAGACATATATTTGGCGGAGGGTGTGGGATTCGAACCCACGCAACGGTGTTACCGTTGACGGATTAGCAATCCGCTGCATTCGACCACTCTGCCAACCCTCCGCAGCTTGCCGAAGCCGTTCTAGCGGCCGCCCCTCGGAGTGTCAACGACGGCCCGCCTGCGCACGCCTCGATGGCCGCGGCTTCGCGCATGACGCCCGCGAGGACACCCTGGGCAGCCACCCAGGCGGCCTCGATCATGGTCATGAGCTTGCCGCCCTGTCCCACCATGTCGCCCTTGAAAAGCACCCGCGGATCGGGATCGAGCTCGAACAGACGGTCGTGGAATAGGGCAACGCCGCCTCCGCGATGGTCTCGGCCTGGGCAAAGCTCTCGCGGACGAGCTACCGCGCCGGTGTTGCGCCCGGCCGGGCCCGTGGCACGGCGTATGCATAGACGTTCTAGCGACGCTTCGTCGAGACAGCCCCAAGCCGGCCCGCGCCGCGGCCGAATGGTTAGCGATTATGATTTACCATTTGTAAACACGCGCCGTGGATAGTCGGGGGGCTTGGTTGAACATTGGTCCAATTCGGGAGGCACCCATGTCCTTATCCAAACGTGCCATCGGCACCCTGCTCGATCTGGTAGAGATCAAGCTCAGCACCATTCAGATCTTCGACCGCGAGGACGCGCGAGCAGGCCCTGCTCGAGAGCTGCCGCGACGAGCTCGAGGCCATGGCCCGCGATCCCGCCGCCGTGGCGGCCGCGAGCCTCAACGGCCGCGCCAAAGCCCCGCGCCGCGCCTCCGCGCACTAAGGCGCCGCCTCCCCACGCCGGCGGGATGCCGCCGGCGCCCACGCTGGACTGGATTCGGCCGCTCGCTCGCGCGAACCCGCCTCTTCAGAACCCTCTATCGTAAAGCCCGTGAAGAATCGTGGTGCGCTCGGCCGACTGAATGGGCGCGATCCGTGCGCCCCTCACCGCCGCTCGTACTGCGCCGCGCCGAAGAGCATTTCCTTGGTCTTCTCGTCCATGGGGCCGGGCCGGCGGCGGTCGGACAGGACTTCGAGCGCGCGCTCGACGGCGGGACGGGCGTTGATCGTATCGAACCAGCGCTTGACGTTCTTGTAATCGTCTATGTTCACGCCCTGCTTGTCGGCCGAGCGCAGCCAGGGGAACACGGCCATGTCGGCGATCGAATATTCGCCGGCCAAATATTCGTGGTCGCGCAGGCGCCGGTCGCACACGTCGTAGAGCCGGTTGGCCTCGTTCGCGTAGCGTCTCATGGCGTACTCGATCTTCTCGGGCGCGTACTGGAGGAAGTGGTGCGCCTGGCCCAGCATGGGCCCGATGCCGCCCATCTGGAACATGAGCCATTCGAGCACCTCGATGCGCTTGCGCGCGTCGGACGGCATGAACCTGCCCGTCTTCTCGGCCAGGTACTGGAGGATGGCGCCCGATTCGAAGATCGAGATCGATTTCCCGCCCGGCCCGTCCGGGTCGATCATGGCCGGCATCTTGTTGTTGGGGCTGAACGCGAGGAACGCGGGCTCGAACTGGTCGCCGGCGCCGATATCGATGGCGATCACGTTATAGGGCAGCTCGCACTCCTCGAGCATGATGTGGACCTTGTGCCCGTTCGGCGTGGGCCATGTGTAGAGGTCGATCATGGTCTTCTGTCTCCGTTTTCTCGGGTCCTTGCGAGCGAGCGCTAGCGGCGCTTGTACTGGTCGGAGCCGAACAGCGCGTTCCAGCTCTCCTCGGTGAAGGTGCCGGGCTTGTCCTCGAGCTTGACCAAGTCCTTGGCCACGGCCGGTCGCGCCGAGATCTGCTCGAACCAGCGCTCGACGTCCGGGAAGTCCTCGATCTTCTGGCCCTGGCGGGCGTAGAGCCGGCACCAGGGGAAGATCGCGATATCGGCGATGGAATAGCCGCCACCGGCCACGTACTCGTGATCCGAGAGCTGCTTGTCGAGCACCCTATAAAGTCGCCCGGCCTCGTTGGTGTAGCGCGCCTGGGCGTAAGCATGGGTCTCGCCCCGCTGCGGCGCGTAGGCGTTGAAATGGTGCGCCTGGCCCAGCATCGGCCCGAACCCGCCCATCTGCCAGTAGAGCCACTGCAGCACCTCCCAGCGCGCGTGCGGCTCCTCGGGGAGGAACTTGCCCGTCTTCTCGGCGAGATAGATGAGGATGGCGCCCGATTCGAAGATGGAGATGGGCTGGCCCCCCGGCCCGTCGGAGTCGAGGATGGCCGGGATCTTGTTGTTGGGGCTGATGGCCAGGAAATCGGGCGCGAACTGGTCGCCCTTGTCCATGTCGATATAGTGCTCGCGGTATTCGAGGCCCGCCTCCTCGAGGAAGATGTGGATCTTCTGGCCGTTGGGCGTGCGGCCGGTGTAGAGGTCGATCATCAAGGCGTCCCCTCGCGCTGTTCCGAGTATCAAACTAGCGGTTGCGCGGCATGCGAACAAGCGCGCCACTGGGGGGCCGCGGTCCGGGTCTTGACACCGCGCCGGCCTATCGCGCCAAATTCGCGCACGGCGTTCACGGACGGGCGCGGCAAGCGCCCCGCGCGCCCGACGGATATCAACAGCCCAGGGAGGAACAGACATGTCGAGGAGAGATCTTGCATTGGCCGCGGTCGTTGCCGGCCTCACCGCCGCATACGGGGCTTCGGCCGCCCTGGCCGAGACCTTCGTGGTCGACCTGACCCACCCGCTGCCGACCTTCCAGCCGCTCGACGGCGACCTCACCAAGCCGGACATGGACAACCCCTGGGAGGACAGCCAGCCCATCCCCACCTTCGGGACCCAGGCCGTGCTGCAAATCGGCCAGTTCCCGACCAACCAGGGCTATTTCGATCTCGGGACACTCGTCATCTCCGAGCATCACGGCACCCACATGGACACGCCCGGCCACTACATCAACAACGACGAGACGGTCGAGGCGGGCAACCCGCCGCGCAAGCTCGCACACGAGCTCGACCCCGAGGACCTGTTTGGTCCGATCGCGCTCATCGACATCAGCGGCCGGGTCCAGGCGGAGCTCGACAAGAACGGCGGCAACCCGAGCCCCGATATGGCCGTGACCGACTTCTCCGAGGCCTCCGCCAACGTGGTGACGGCCGACGATATTGACGCCGTCGCGGGCCAGCTCGATGACGGGGTCTGGCTCGTCGTCAACCTCGGCTGGTCGCGCTTCTTCCGCGACGCCAACTGGGAGACGACGCCCTACTTCAACGGCTGGAACTTCCCCGGCCTCAACGCGGCGGCGGTCGACAGGCTGATCGAGATCGAGGATGAGAAAGGCATCCGCGTCAACGGCATCGTCATCGACAATATCGGCATCGACACGGGCCAAGGGTCCAAGGGCACGGACGACAAATGGTCCAACTCCTTCCACTCCCACGTGCGCGGGCTGCAGCGCGGCTGGAAGTTCGTCGAGAACGCGGCCAACCTCGGCCAGCTCGCCATGGCGCAAGCGAGGAGCTGCACGCTCTTCGTCGGCGCGCCCAAGCATGTGCGCGGCACGGGCGGCCCATCGCGCATCCTGGCCGTTTGCGAGAAGTGAGGCCGGGGGCGACGGTAGCGCCTCGCCGCTCGCCCCTTCTTTCCATCCTCGTCGCCGGCTTCCTCATCGTGGGGGCCGGCGGCGGCGCCCTCGCCCACCGGACCAACCTCACGACCGGGACGCTTACGGTCGATGGCAGCCACGTCACCTTCGATCTCGAGGTCTCACCCCACGACCTGGCCGTGGCCCTCGGCATCGAGACCGATCTCCTCGCCCCCGTGCCGCGCGCCGAATTCGAGGCCCGGCGGGATGCGCTCACCGACTATATGCGCGCGCGGCTGCGCATCGAGGACGACGGCGCGCCCTGTCCGCTCGAGGCCATGGCAGCCGATTACGCGGACTTGCCGGACACCCTCACCCTCCGCATGACCTATATCTGCGCGAAGGCGCCGGACTGGGTGGTCGTCACCTACCGCCTGTTCTTCGACATCGACCCGGAGCATCGCAGCCTGGGCAAGCTCGTGACGACGGCCGGCGAGGAGGCGTTCCTGTTCGACCGCACGCTCACCACCCTCGAGCTCGAGATCGGCGCCCCCGCTCCCCAGCTCCCCTGGCACGAGCGCTTCGCGCGCATGCTGTGGCTCGGGGTCGAGCATATCGCCGGCGGCATCGACCACGTCCTGTTCCTGCTCGCCCTTCTGATCGTGCGGGTGCGATTCTGGCATCTGGCCAAGGTGGTCACCGCCTTCACCGTCGCCCACAGCCTGACACTGGCACTGGCCTGGTACGGCGTCTTCGAGCCACCCGGGCGCCTCGTCGAGGTTCTGATCGCGGCCAGCATCGCCTATGTGGCGGTCGAGAACCTGATCGGGCGCGGACTCTCCCACCGCTGGCTCGTGGCTTTCGTCTTCGGGCTCGTCCACGGCCTCGGTTTCTACGGCGTGCTCGCGGCGCTGGACCTGGCGCGCACCGACATGGCGACGACGCTCGTCGCATTCAATCTGGGTGTGGAGGCGGGACAGCTCGCCATCGTCGCGGCCGCCTACGGCGCGCTCGTCTGGTGGACGGAAAAGCGGTGGTACGACACGGCCGCGCGCGCCGCCTCCGCCGGCATCCTCCTCGTCGCCGGCTTCTGGATCTTCCAGCGCGCGGTGATGATCTGAGCCGTCAGTCCAACAGGCCGAGGCTCGCCCGCGCCGCGGCGCGCACGGCCGCGTCGGCGTCGGCCTCGGCGCGCCATTCGAGGGCCGATCTGGCCCGTGCGTCACCGAGATAACCGAGGCCGAGCGCCGCCTCGCGGCGGACGCCCGCATGGGGATCGTCGAGCGCCGCCATCAGCGCGGCGACAACGCGCGCGTCCGCCAGGCGGCCCAGCACCACGGCCACCATGCGGCGCACGTCGCCGCTCGTGTCGTCGAGCGCCGGCAGAATTGCCCCCGCCGCGCCCGGGAAGCCGAGGACACCGATGGCGCGCACCGCGGCGGCACGCAGGCGGGGGTCGGGGTCGGAAAGAGCGCCGCCCTCGACCAGCGCCGTCGCGGCCGCACCAGCACCGGTATAGCCGAGCCCGACCAGGGCCAGCCGGCGCAGCTCGTAGGCCCCCTCGGCGAGGGCGAGCCCGGCGGCCGAATCGCGCGGAAAGGCGCGCGGCGCGGCACCGTCGAGGAAGGCGTCGAGCCCCGCCGACGGGTCCAGCGCGAGAAGCGCGCGCAGCGCCGCCATCATGAGGCCAAGGTCCGCGAGCGCCGGCCCGGGATCGTCCAGGACGGCCACCGGGTCGCGCGCGGCGAGCGTCCCGGCCACCGAGCCGTAGAGCGCACCGATTTGTCCGGCGGCAACCGCATCGCCGCTCCGGATGAGGCCATCGAGGGCGAAATAGCGCACCGCCGGCAGTGGGTCGGCGAGCAGACCCACCAGGGTCGCGAACGCGCTCCCGTCCCGGACCCGGGAGAGCGCCACGGTGAGCCGCACTCGCATGACCGGGTCGTCGGCGGCGGCCAGCAGGGCCTCGAGGACGGGTCGCGCCTCGGGTGCGCCCAGACGGGCCAGTGCATCGATGGCGTCGAGGCGTAACCTGTCGCTTCGCGCGCCCTCCAGGACCGTGAGGAGTGGCGCCGCCGCGGCCGCGGCCCCGGTGCGGCCGAGCGCGCGCACGGCGCGGGGGCGAAGTGCCTGGCCGCCATCGCCGAGGGCGAGAGCGCTCAGCACCGCGACCGCCCGGGGATCGCCGAAACCGCCCAGGGCGTCGACGGCGCGCGAGCGGACGACGATGGATGGATCATCCGCCAAGGCGCCCAGGACCGCCGGCAGGGCATCCCCGGTGCCGATGCGGCCCAGCGCCTCGACGGCCTCGGCGCGCAGCTCCTCCCGCGTCTCCGACGCCAACGCTTGGCGCAGCGCATCGATGGCGCGCGCGTCCCCGATACCGCCCAACGACCGGTATATGGCGCGCCGCACGCCGGGCGCGGGCTCGGGCGCCTGGAGCCGGGCGAGGAGCGGGCCGACGGCCCTGGCCTCGCCGCGGACACCGAGAGAGAAGGCCGCCTGCCCGCGCAGGAAAGCGTCCTCGCCGGCCAACGCGGCCACCAGCGCCGCGAAGGGAATGGCGTTGTGCTCCCAGCCGTTCGCCTGGACGGGCGCGGCCCAGGCGAGAAGGACAAGAACGGCGGCCGTCAAACGCTTCACAAGGGACCTCCTCGCCGCGGGCCGGCGCGTTTGCCGGTTGCGTCCCATATTCCATTTTGCATTCGGAACCAAGACCCCGTAGAGACTGAGGCGACATCCAAGCGAAGCGGGAGAAGGGGCATGAGCGATGACGGAGCGGGACGCGATCGCCTGCCTCCTGGACCCGAGCTCGGTCGTGGTCGTCGGCGCCTCGGACGATCTCGGCAAGTTCGGCGGCCGGGCGCTCGATGGCCTCATCCGGCACGGCTACCAGGGTGCGCTCTATCCCGTCAACCCGCGGCGCAAATCGGTCATGGGCCTCGAGGCCTATCCCACGGCCTCGGTCATCCCAGGGGGTGCGGACGTGGCCGTCGTCGCCCTCCCCGCCGCCATGCTGGCCGAGAGCGTGCGCGACTGCGCCAAGGCCGGGGTGCGCGTGTGCATAGTCATCACCGGCCAGCTCGCCGAAGCGGGGCCGAAAGGCGCCGCCCTCCAGGACGAGATCGTCGGCATCGCCCGTGCCGCGGGCATGCGCATCCTCGGCCCCAACTGCCTCGGCCTCATCAACGTGCCGGCCAGCCTCGCCCTCACCCCCTCGGTCACCATGGCCGTCGCGGCCCTGCCCCGGGGCGGGGTCGGCATCGTCAGCCAGAGCGGCGCGCTGATGACCAGCATGTTCAATCGCGGCCACGATTGCGGCGTCGGCTTCAGCACCTGCGTCTCGGTCGGCAACCAGGCGGATATCGAAGTCGGTGAGGTCTTCGACGCCCTCGTCGACGATCCCCACACGAAGGCCATCTGCCTCTACCTCGAAGGCTTGAGGGACGCCGGCCGCCTCGCGGCCGCCGCCAGGCGGGCACGGGCGGCGGGGAAGCCCGTGGTCGCCGTCAAGGCCGGTCGCACGGTCGCCGGCGCCAAGGCCGCCGCCTCCCACACGGCCGGGCTCGCCGGCTCCTACGAGGCCTTCGAGGCCGCGTGCCGGTCGCTCGGCGTGCAAATCTGCGACGACCCCGAGACTTCGGTGTTGTGCGCCGATGCGCTTCTCCGCTGGGGCGGCCGGGCCGGCGGCGGCGCTGGCGGCGGCGGGGTGGCGGTGGTCTCGGGCTCGGGCGGCGGCGCCTCGGTGGTGGCCGACCGCATCGAGGGCGGGCCGCTGCGCCTCGCCCGGCTGGCCCCCAAGACCACGGAGCTCCTGTCCCGGCACATCCCGCCGGCCAACATCCAAGGGGTCGTCGATATCGGCGGCTTCGGCCAGTCCTTCGTCCCGCCCATCGTGGCCGAGGTGATGGAGGGCCTGCTCGCCGACCCCGACGTCGCCATGCTCCTCTACGTCATGACCCCGCAGCCCATCATGGTGGAGGTGGCGGACATCCTGGTCGAGGCGGCCGAGAGGAGCGGCAAGCCGGTGCTGCTCGTCCTCTCGGTGGGCGGTATCGCCGACGGCATCCGCGAGACCCTGCGCACGCGCGGCTTTCCCTTCCACAACCGGGTCGACGATGCGCTGCGGGTGGCCGAGGTGCTGATCGCCCATGGGCGCGCCAAAGAGCCGGACCCACCGCAAAGGCCCGGCGGAATGGGGGATGCGCGGCGCGGCGTCGCGGCCAACTTCGCGCCCGGCCTTCTGACCGAGCCCGAGGTCAAACGCATGCTGGCCGAAGCCGGCGCGGCCGTCACGGCGGAGACCCTGGCGGCGACCCCGGACGCCGCGGTGGCCGCAGCCGGCGGGATCGGCTACCCGGTGGCGCTCAAGGCCGTCGCCCGCGGCCTCGTCCACAAGAGCGATTTCGGCGCCGTCAGGCTCGGCCTCGATGACGAAGGGGCGGTCCGCGCGGCGTTCGAAGAGGTCGCCGGCGCCGTGGCGAACGCGGCGCCCGAGGCCGACTTCGAAGGCTGCCTGGTTCAGGAAATGGTCTCCGGCGTGGCCGAGATCTTCGTCGGCGCCAAGTGGGACCCTCAGTTCGGCGCGCTTGTCCTGGTGGGCTGCGGCGGCATCTTCGTCGAGATCCTGCGCGACGTGCAAACGGCCCTGGCACCGGTCGGCGCGGCCGAGGCCGAGGCCATGCTGCGCCGCCTCGCCCTGTGGCCGCTCCTGGCCGGCGCGCGGGGCCGCCCGGCGGCGGACACCCCGGCCCTCGCGGACCTGATCGCGCGGGCGAGCTGGGTCGCGGCGGACCTGGGGCCGCGCCTCGAAGAGCTGGACCTCAACCCGGTCATGGCCCGCGCCGTGGGCCAAGGGGCGGTGATCGCCGATGGACGCGCCGTGCTGCGCGACGAGACATGAGGAGGGAGACGCCATGACGACCGATGCCGTGACCTACGAATCCCACGACCGGGTCGCCACCATCACCCTCAACCACCCGGAGGCCCGCAACCGGCTCACCGACGCCATGGTGGACGGCCTCAACGCCGCGTGGCGCCGGCTCATGGACTCAGGTGACCGGGTCGCCGTCCTGTGCTCGGCGACGACGGAGGCGTTCACGGTGGGGGCGGACCTCAAGGACATCCCCCACGACCTCCATCGCGGCATCCCCGGCGTCGGCGTCGCCGTGGACAAGCCGGTGATCTGCGCCGTCGCCGGCTGGTGCGTGGGCGGCGGCATGGTGCTGACCACCATGTGCGACCTGCTGGTGGCCGCCGAATCGGCCAAGTTCATCTACCCCGAGGTGAAGGTGGGGTTCAGCGGCGGCCTGATCGCCAACCTCGCTGCCCGCATCCCCCACAAGATCGCCATGGAGCTGTTGCTGGTCGGCGAGGCCATCGATGCCCGGCGCGCCTACGAGGTGGGCTACGTGAACCGGGTCGTCCCCGACGGCCAGGAGATTACCGCGGCCCTCGAGATCGCCGGCAAGATAGCGGCGACGGCACCCCTGGCGAGCCGCATGCTGAAGCGCTTCGTCGCCGAGACCACGCCCAAGGGGCCGAGCGAGCGGGCCGGCATCGCCCGGCGCGACCTCGACCGCGTGAACGGGAGCGCGGACGGCGAGGAAGGCCGCGCCGCCTTCTTCGAGAAGCGCCCGCCGGACTTCAAGGGGCGCTGAAGGGCGCGTATCAGCGCCTGCCGCCGGCCCACTGGCCGCATATGGCGTTGGGGCCCAGGTTCCGCGCCGTGTCCTCGCCGAGGGCGATGCAGGCGCGGACGGCGCCATTGGACTCCCGGACCTCCCAGGCCTGCAGCAGGCCGGGGCCGCCCGCGGCCGCGATCGTATAGCTGGGCTTGGGGCCCGCCTGGGACTGCGATTGCGAGCTCGCGCTCGCCAGGACCGAGCCCGAGATCAAGGCGGCCGCGATGACGATGGCCGTCGGATAGTTCATGCCTTCCTCCCTCGTGCGTGGAATTTCACGCCCAAGGTCGCACGTCACGACGGTCGAGCAAAGAGCGCTCGGGTGAAGGTCAGGCCCCACCAGCCGGGCAAAGGGCAGCACCGAGGACGGGGCCGGGTGCCGAGCCCTGAACGAGCACCGCGCAACCCTCGCCGGGCGCGAGGGAGAAGTCGGGCAGGCTCACCGTCGTGGCGTCGCCGTCCCAGTCGCCGATGCGGCGCACCGCCTGGACCGTATGGTGGTTGACGAGCATCTTGCCCTTGTTCTCGCCGGCGCAGATTTCCGTGGTCCGCTGGCGCTCGAACCGCACCAGCCAGATGGCGGCCGATCCCGCAACCGGTCCGTCCACGTCGACTGAAATTCCGCCGGCGGCGGGAATGGAGACCGCGACGGAAAGGCGCTCCCCTTCCCGCGCGCTCTCGATCGCGCCCAGCACGTCCTGGCGGTGGGAGCCGACCGCCTCGAATTCACCGTCGATCACCATCTGGGGCGTGTAGGCCGAGCTGCGGCCCCGGATGCGCTGATTGTAGGCCCGCTGACGCGTGGTGTTGGCGGGGCTCGAGAAGACGTCCTTCCACTGGCCCGCCGAGCCGTAGACCAGGTCGTCCCAGAAATCGACGTGGAACTCGAGCGCGACCACGCCCGGCATTCCCGCCAGCTCGCCCAGGAACGCCTCGGCCGGCGGGCAGGAATAGCAACTTTGCGAGGTGAAGAGCTCGACCGTCACCGGCCCCTCGCCCGCCGCCGCCGGCACGGCGGCGAGGAGCGGGAGGCAGGCCAGCAGCTTTGCAATTTTGCTCATGAACAGGGAAAATAGGTGGCGAGAAGTATCGCGGCCAATCACGTTGCGGTGAGCGGCCGCCACCCGGGGAGGCGAGCGCCATGGAGCTCGATCAGGATCAGGTCCGCGCGTTCGAGGAGGAGGGCTACGTCTTCCTGCCCGAGCTGTTCAGCCGCGCCGAGGTGGGGCGCCTGATGGCCGAGGTGCCGGCCATCTTCGCCCAGCGCCGGCCCGAGAACGTGCGCGAGCGCAGCGGCGACGTGGTGCGCACCGCCTTCGCCGCGCAGACCTACAACGACGCCTTCGCGCGCCTCGCGCGCCACCCCCGCCTCATCGGCCCGGCCATGCAGCTCCTGGGCGGCCCCGTCTACATCCACCAGTTCAAGGTCAACGCCAAGGCCGCGTTCGACGGCGACGTCTGGCAGTGGCACCAGGACTACGGCACCTGGGCGCGGGACGACCTGATGCCGACGGTGCGGGCCATGAACCTCGCCGTGTTCCTTGAGGACGTGACCCAGTTCAACGGGCCGCTGATGGTCATCCCCCGCTCCCACAAGGAGGGCACGCTTGCCGCCGGGCACGACACGGCAACCACCAGCTACCCGCTCTGGACCATCGAAGACGAGACCATCGCGCGGCTCGTCGGGGCGGGCGGCATCGTGGCGCCCAAGGGGCCGGCGGGCTCGGGCCTCCTCTTCCACGGCAATCTCGTGCACGGCTCGCCCAGCAACATGTCGCCCATGAGCCGGACGATCGTCTATATCAGCGCCTGCCACGTGGACAACCATATCCGCCGCTTCAAGCGCCCCGAGTGGATCGCCCACCGCGACTTCACGCCCATCGAGCCGCTGCCCGACGACTGCCTCTCGGGCGCGGCGTAGGGCGCGCCGCGGCTTTTCGCCGAGAGTTATGTATTAAATCGGCCGGTCGCCGTGGACCGAGATGCGGTGCATGTGGCGGCGCGCGCCGAAATAATCGTTGAGCGCGTAGTGCTGCGCGCATCGATTATCCCAGATGCCCACGGTCCCGGCCGCGTAGTGATAGCGGCAGGTGAGCTCGGGTCGGACGGCGTGCTCCCACAGGAATTCGAGTAGCGGCCGGCTCTCCGCCTCGGTCATGCCGGCGAAGCGGGCGGTGAAGGCGCGGTTGACGTACAACGCCTCGCGGCCCGTCTCCGGGTGGGTGCGCACCACCGGGTGCTCGATTTCGCTGACTGTTACGGGCTCGTCATGGACGTTGACGCTGGCCGCGGCCTTTCCCTGCTCGGGACGCGGCGCATGGGTCCGCGAGACCGCCCCGGTCCGGGCGTCGCCGCCATAGGGCATGGTGCTGCTGTGCACCGCATGGAGGCCAGCCAGCATTCGCTTCATGCCCTCGGACAGGGTCTCGTAGGCCAGATACTGGTTCGCGAACATGGTATCGCCGCCACAGCTTGGCGATTCGAGCGCATATATCACCGACAGCATATGCGGACGCTCGCGGAAGGTGACGTCGCTGTGCCACAAGCCGCCCTGGTTGATGGACTGGTCCTCCGGCTCCTTGACGAGGTCGAGGATCTCCGGATGCCCCGGCACCAGGGGCACCTTGAGTGGGTGGACGAAGGGTGCCGTGTCGACCTCGCCGAATCGCGCCGCGAAGTCGCGGTGCAGGTTCGGGGTCAGGGTCAGGGACTGGCCCGGTATGAACACCACCAGGTGATCCAGGAAGGCCCGGTGGATGGCGGTGAAGGTGGCGTCGTCCAGCCGGCTCAGATCGACACCGTGGATCTCGGCCCCCAGGGCGCCGGCGATGGGCCAGACATCGAGCTCGACCATGTTGGATCGACGGCCCCGGCGCGGTCTCGTCCGCCGCCCGATATGCTGGGACACGGACATTGGCTCCTCCCCTTCCTTGCCGGCCAATTCTCCCATCGTCGCGCGCAAAAGGAAAGTGCGATTTGGGTTATCGCCCCGCCGGCGGGTCCGCCGGCGCCAAGGGTGGCCTGCCAAGGATCATGTCCGCCGCCTTCTCGGCGATCATGATGGTCGGTGCATTGGTGTTCGCTCCCACCAGCCGCGGCATGACCGATGCGTCCACCACGCGCAGGCCTTCGATGCCGTTGACTCTGAGCGCCGGATCCACCACCGCGCCCTCGTCGGTGCCCATGCGGCAGGTGCCGACCGGGTGAAAGTGAGAGCTCGCCACCCGAGCGATATAGGCGTCGATATGGGCCGCGCTCGTGCACCCGGAGCCGGGGTCGAGCTCCTCGCCGCGGAAGGGGTCGAAGGCGGCCTGGGCGTGCATCTCGCGCGCCATCGCCACGGCCCGCCGGTGAATTGCGCGGTCCGCTTCGGTCGTCATATAGTTGTAAAAAATACGTGGCGGCGCGAGCGGATCGGCGCTGGACAGGGTCACCTCGCCACGGCTCTCCGGCCGCAGCTGGCACCAGCTGATGCAGTAGCCGTGGCGGTCGATTTTGCCGATGCTGGCGACATCCTGGCGCAAGATTGGGGCCATATAGAACTGAAGATCGGGCCGCTCGAGCGCCGGATCGCTCTTGAGGAAGGCCTGCGCGTCGGCCGGGAAATGAGTCCAGGGCCCGGTGCCGAAAAGTAGGTAGCGCAGGCCGCCGCGCAGGATACCGAGCGGTCGCTGGTCCGGATAGAAGGTGATCGGCTGGGTGCAGGCGTGCTGCACATGCGCGCCTAAGTGGTCCTGCAGATCACGGCCCACGCCGGGCAGGTCGTGTCGCACCTCGATCCCGGTCGCGCGCAGGTGATCACCCGGGCCGATGCCCGACAGCATCAGGATCTGCGGCGATTGGAGGGCGCCAGCCGCGAGGACGACCTCGCTTTCGGCGCGCGCGGTGCGGGCCCGTCCGCCACGGAGATAGGCCACGCCCACGGCCCGCCGCCCGTCGAGTTGTACGCCGGTCACCCGCGCATGCGTCCGCACGGTGAGGTTGGACCGGTGGCGCGCCGGACGGAGAAACGCCCCCGCGGTCGAAACCCGTCGTGGCCGGCCGAGGCTGATATTGTATTGGCTTCGGCAGAAGCCTTCCTGCTCGGCCCCATTGTAGTCGTCGGTCGCGGGGTAACCGGCCCGGCGGCCGGCCGCCGTGAAGGCGTCGAACAGCGGGTTATGGTCCATCTGTCGGCGCACCTGGATCGGGCCGTCGCCGCCGCGCCACGGGTCCTCGCCGCCCTCGAAGCGCTCCGGGCGCCGGAAGTAGGGCAGCACGTCCGCGTAGGACCAGCCCGTGCAGCCGAGCTGCCGCCATTCGTCGTAGTCCCTCGCATGGCCGCGCACATAAAGCATTCCGTTGATGGACGAGGAGCCGCCGAGCCCGCGGCCGCGGGGGATCCGGATATCGCGACCGGGCAGCCTGGGCTCCGCCGCGCCCTCGAAGTCCCACGACAGCCGGCGGTGCCGCATCAGCACGGCGCAGCCGAGGGGGACCTGGATCAGCGGATGCCAGCCCCGCCCGCCAGCCTCCAGGAGCAGCACCCGTGTGGTGCCGTCCGCCGTCAGGCGGCTGGCCAGCACGCATCCGGCCGAGCCGGCCCCCACGATCACGAAGTCGAAGCGCTCTTCTCCGCCACGCGCCATCGCCGCCGTCCCCCAGTCCTGTCCCGCCTTCCTCGCGGCCGAGGCCGACCATAGCGTCCGAGCCCACGACCGTCGCCGGTCTTCCGCCCTAAAGCATCCATATTCGCGGGAGCCACCGATCCCCGACCGAGGGCTATCGACCCAGCCGCGGGTTGGATGTCCTTCCAACCCCGCTTGCCGGGCGGCCACACAGAAAATGGGAATTCGTTCTTGACTCGACCTGGCCCCGCACCCATATGCCAATGGCTGGGCCGGCGCCGAACCCAAAAGTGTCAAGGTTTGTCAAGGTTCGGGCCCTATTCCTCTAACCTATTGAAATCAAAGAAATATCATTGAAAATACCTTAACAAACCTCGACATTTCTGAAGCATTTCCGCGGCGGTATCGGCCCCCACCGCCGGCCGCCGGCCCGGGAGCCGGACGCCCCGATTAACTGCGTGGTGGAAAAGAAATGACCGGATGCATGCGCGCGCCATTGGGCGTAATATCGCGCTCGCGCCGGTCGGGTGGCCGGCACTCGGTGGAGGTCAGCCATGGCATATAACGGCTTCAAGGTGTTCGACAGCGACATGCACGTGCTCGAGCCGGCGGACCTGTGGGTCCGCTACATCGATCCGAAATACAAGGACCGGGCGCCGGTGGGCACCAACGAGTATCTCGGTGACTTGCATCTCCTGCACGACGGCGAAGTGATCTCGCGCTCGAAGAAAATGCTCGTCGAGGACGACATTGCCATTAAGCAGTGCGAGCGCTTCGACCGGGTCGAGACCTTCGCGGACTTCCAGGAGCGCGGCTGGGGCTCCGACGTCCAGGTCGAGGCCATGGACGCCGAGGGCATCGATGTGGCCGTCATGTACCCGACCCGCGGCCTGGTGGTGCATGCCAAGGAGTATGACGACGACGGCCTCGCCGCGGCGATCAGCCGCGCCTACAACGACTGGCTGGTCGAGTTCTGCGCCATCGCGCCGGACCGCATGTACGGCGCCGCCATGCTGCCGGCCCAGAGCGTCGAGGCGGCCGTGGCGGAGGCGCGCCGGGCCAAGGAGGAGCTCGGCTTCAAGGCCGTGTTCCTGCGTCCCAACCCGATCCGCGGGCGCAACTGGAACAACCCGGCCTACGACCCGCTATGGGCCGAGTGCGAGAAGCAGGGTCTCGCGGTCGGCTTCCACGAAGGCATGCCCTGCGTCCTGCCGGTGGCCATTGGCGACCGCTTCGACGGAATCCACGAGGACTTCTGGCTCACGGAGCACGTCGCCTGCCACCCCATCGAGCAGATGTACGCCTGCCTGTCGATGATCGCCGGCGGCGTGTGCGAACGCTTTCCGGCGCTCAGGGTGGCGTTCCTGGAAGGCAACTGCAGCTGGCTGCCCTTCTGGCTGTGGCGCCTCGACGAGCACTACGAGGTCCGCGAGCACAAGCTGAAGAAGGACCTGCCGATGCGCCCGAGCGAGTATTTCAAGCGCCAGTGCTTCGCCGGCGTCGAGGCCGACGAGGACATGGCGCGCTACGTGTTCGACTGGATGGGCGACTCCTATTTCGTGTTCTCGACCGACTTCCCGCACCATGACTGCCGCTACCCGCACGCGACCGAAACGCTGTTGGAGCAGCCCTTCTCGGAGGAGTCCAAGCGCAAGATCCTGTGGGACAACTGCAACCGGCTATATGCGTTCGATTGAGCGCGCGACCATGGCACAGGAAAAACTCGGTCAGATCGGCATCGGCGCGCTCGGCCAGCACTTCGCCGCGCGTTTCCTGAAAGCGTTCGGCCAGGTGCTCGTCCATGACGTCGATCGGGGCAAGGTGCTGGCGCTGGAAGCGCGGGGTGCGACGGCGGCGGCGTCATCGCGGGCATTGGCGGCGGAGTCGGACATCGTCCTCTTGTCGCTGCCGTCGCCCGGGGCGGTGCGGAGCGTCATGCTCGGCGATGACGGCGTACTGGCCGGGGCGCGCCCAGACACGCTCGTCATCGACACCAGCTCGATCGACCCGCTTACCGTCGAGACGGTCCACGCGGCGGCGAAGGCGCGGGGCGTGCGGTATCTCGAGGCGCCTCTGACCAGCGCCGCGCCCGGCAGCCCCGGCATCGAGGCCGCGCGCAACGGCACCTTCACGGTGCTGATCGGCGGTGAGGTGGCGGACTTCGAGCGGGGGAGGCCGGTCCTCGACCTCATCGGCGAGACCCTGATTCACCTCGGGCCCGCAGGGTCGGCCAGCGTGATGAAGCTGATCAGCAATTCGATCGCGGAAATCTACACCCTGGCCGTCGCCGAAGGCCTCGCGGTCGCCGCGGCCGCGGGCTTCTCGGCCGAGAGGACGCTCGAGGTGCTGTCCCAGTCCGTGGCGCGCGGCTATGTCCTGGACGAAGACTTGCGGCCCCGCGTCATGGCCAGGGATTTCGAGCCCGGCTTCACGGTCGACCTCATTTACAAGGACATGCGTCTGGCCGGAGAGCTCGCGCAGCGCCTGCGCGTGCCGATGTTGCTCAACGGCGTCACCCTCGAGGTGTTTCAGGCTTTGCGCGCCAAGGGCCGCGGACACATGGACCACAACGAAGTGGTCAATCTGATCGCCGAGCAAGCCGGTGTCGACATCCACGAGCCGCGCGAGAGAGAGGCCGATTGACCGCGGCCGCGTCCGTCCCCATCCGGCCTCGTTGGCGCCCGCTGATTTCATACTAATCCGCCTATTCCGGAAGGCGAGCATGGCGGATTTTTGCGCCCGATCGAAGCGCCCGCGGCGGCCGTCCGCAAGGAGATAGAGCCCCATGACCGCCTTCGACTTCGCCACCGGCAATACCAACCCCGAGACCTTCCCAGCCGAGGGGTTCGCCGCCGCCGCGGCCCGGTCGATCCCGGCAATTGCCACTGCGCTCAACCGCTATCCCGGTAAGTTCGGCCACGAGGGCCTGCGCCGGCTGATGGCCGAACGCGAGTTCGATCGCGAAGGGGTCCGCCTCGACCCCGAGCGCATCATTCTGACCAATGGCTCGATGCAGGCCATTACCCTGGTGGCCCAGGCCCTGTGCCAAGGCCGGGACGATGTCGTGGTGATGGAGGAGTATTGCTACGTCGGCACCATCAATGCCTTCAACGCGATGGGCATCGAGATGGCCGGCGTGCCGCTGGACGCCCACGGCATGCGCATGGACGCGCTGGCCGAGACCCTGCGGCGGCTGGCCGACGAGGGCCGGCCGCCCCGCTTCATCTACACCCTGGCGACCTACCAGAACCCAACCGGCGCGATGATGCCGCGCGAGCGCCGTCTGGAGCTGATCGAGCTGGCCCGGCGGCACGACTGCATTGTCGTCGAGGACAACTGCTATGCCGACGTGCATTTCGAGGGCGAGAAGCCGCCGGCGCTCTACGCGCTCGACGACGACCCCCGGCAGATTTACCTGTGCTCCCTATCGAAGATATTCGCGCCCGGCGTCAGGCTCGGCTACCTCACGGCGGCGCCGGCCATGCTGGAACGCATCCTTGCCAAGCGCCATGACGCCGGCCCCAACACCCTGGCCGCCGCCATCACCCACGAATACCTCCACGACCGGCTGTGGCAGCACGTCGATATGGTCAATGCCGCGCTGAAGGTCAAGCGCGACGCCATGCTGGCGGCGCTGGAGATGCATCTCGGCAACCTGTGCTCGTTCTCGCGCCCGGTCGGCGGCCTGTTCATCTGGGTGCGGCTGCCCGACGATATCGATATCGCGCATCTACAGGCGGTCGCGGCCGACCGGGACGTGAGCTTCGCCCACGGCTCGAGCTTCCATATTCATGGCGATGCCGGGCACTATATCAGGCTGGCCTTCGGCTTTCCCACAGTGGCCGAGATCGAGGCCGGCATCGCCCGGCTCGGCGAGAGCGTGCGCGCGGCGCGCGGCTCCCACAAGGCTTGAACGCGGCCACCGGCGCGGGACCCACATGGCGGAGAAGATTGACATGTCTGCGCCTGGCCGGGATCGACGATAGGATCCCCGGACTCGGCCGGCTGTTCCTGGAATTTCAGGCGCTTGTGTTGGAGGCCGGGAGCGGAAGTCCGGGGGCAACATCACCGATGGGCAAGCCCATGGCGTCTCCCTCCGATCTCGCTTGACTCCAGCACTTCGGACTCTACGCTGCCAACGTGACTGGACAGGCGAAACAACCATCCATGGAAGCGTCGAGCCATCGGTCGGGTAAATGGCGCGGGTTCCGTCGTCGGAATTCCAAAGGCGGTTTGGCGGATGGTGGATTCGGAGAGCCCCGATTCAGACCGCAAGGTAGGGAACAAGCAAATGGCCGATTCCGATACCCCGGTTGACAATGGCGTCAACGTCCAAGCACTGCTCGACGCCCGCGAGGCACTGACCGATGCGCCCGAAGGCGCTCAGTTTCAGTGGCGGGCGACTTGCAAGTGGATGAACGGCACCCACAGTCACTCGACCATCGAGAGCTACTTCGGCCTTGGCGCGGAGCAGCACCACAAGAAAGAGTTCACCTTCGACGCCGACCATCCCGAGATCTTCGCGTCCCAGGACATTGGGGCCACGCCTGTCGAGTACGTGCTCGTCGGCCTCGCCAGCTGCCTCACCGCCGGCGTCGCCGCGATTGCCCAGCATCGCGAAATCCAGCTGCGCTCGGTCTCGGCCACGCTCGAGGGCGCCATGGACATCCAAGGCATCCTCGGCATCGACGGCGACGTCCACTACGGCTTCGACGGCATCAAGGTCACCTACAAGATCGACGCCGACGCGAAGCGTGACGAGATCGAGGCCCTCGTCGCCCAGTCGCAGAAACGCTCGGCCGTCTACGACATCATCGTCAACCCGACCAACGTCACCGTCGAGGTGGAGTGACCTGACGCCCCGCAAATCAGGGGGCGAGTCCCGTTCGCGCGATCACCACCGTCGTCATCGGCGCCGGGCACGCCGGGCTGGCCATGAGCCGCTGCCTCGAGGAGCGCGCAATCGACCACGTGGTGCTCGAGCGCCGAGTCGTCGCGAATTCGTGGAAGACCGAGCGCTGGGATTCGTTGCGGCTGCTCACCCCCAACTGGCAGAGCCGGCTGCCGGGCTTCGGCTACGAGGGCGACGATCCCGACGGCTACCGCACGATGCCCGAGATCATCGACTTCATCGACCGCTACGCGCGCGTGATCTCGGCCCCGGTGCGGACCGACACCACCGTGACCTCGGTGCGCCGCACCGACGCGGGGTACCAGGTGAGCACCGACCAGGGCGACTGGCATTGCCGGACGGTCGTGCTCGCGACCGGTGCGTGCAACATCGCGCGCATCCCAGCCGCCGCCGAGGCGGTGCCGTCGGCGATCGCCGCGCTCACCCCCACGGAGTACCGCAACCCGGACCAGCTCGAAGCGGGCGGCGTGCTCGTCGTCGGCGCGTCGGCGACCGGCACCCAGCTCGCCGACGAGATCCACCGGTCGGGCCGCCCGGTGACCCTGGCCGTGGGCGAGCACATCCGGGCGCCCCGGGTCTACCGGGGAAAGGACATCGAGTGGTGGATGGATGCCACCGGCGTGCTCGACGAGCGCTACGACGAGGTCGAGGACATCACCAGGGCGCGCAAGGTCCCCTCCTTGCAGCTTACGGGCTCGCCCGGGCGGGTGACTCTGGACCTCAACGCGCTCACCGCCATCGGCGTGAAGCTGGTCGGCCGGCTCGCCGGCATCCATGACACCAAGGTCCAGTTCTCGGGTTCGCTGCGCAACCAGTGCGCGCTGTCCGACCTCAAGATGGGAAGGCTGCTCGACACCATCGACCAGTGGGCGACCGAGAACGGCCTCGACGGCGACGTGGAAGCCCCGTGCCGCTTGCCCCCCACCGTGGTCGAGGCATCGCCGCCCCTCGGCATGGACCTCGCCAGTGGTGAGATCCGGACGATCATCTGGGCGACCGGCTTCCGCCCCGACCACTCGTGGCTCGATGTGCCCGTGCTCGATCGCAAAGGACAAGTCCGCCACGACGGCGGGGTGGTCGAATCACCCGGGCTGTACCTGATGGGCATGCAGTTTCTCCGCCGCCGCAAGTCCGCTCTTATCGACGGCGACGGCGACGACGCGCGCGATCTCAGCGACCATCTGGCGTCCTACCTAGGCGGAGGTCACGACCACCCATAGCGGATGTTGGTGGGCCTAGGAGCCTGTCCGAGATTTGATGTTGTTGGCAAGCATTGGGGTGATGGCGAGTGGTCTTGTCGTGATTTTGGTGGTTTGGCTCATGGGTGGTTGCCTTCAGGAGCTTGGCGCGGCGAGAGGCATGATTGGTCTCGGCGTCTCATGGCGCTTGGGCGACGGCGAGCTTGGCCAGGTTGTGGGCGGTGCAGATCATCGCCCATTCGCATGTGACCTTCTCACGGCCGCGCAGCAGGAACTGACGGAAGCCCCGGGCCTGCTTGATCTGGCCGAACACCGGCTCGACGGTCTGCTTGCGCAGGCGGTAGCGGCTGCGGCGCCCGGCGCGCCTGAGGGTGGCCGCCATGGCCGCGACCCGGCCGCCGGGCGGCGCGGCGCGCGGGCCCACGGCGGCGGCTTGGCCGTGCTTTTGCCGCCCGGTCGCGATGTAGGGCTTGATGCCCCGCCTATCGGCGGCCTCCAGGTTCGCCTTCGAGCAGTAGCCGGCGTCCGCCGATATCTCCCTGGGACGCCGCCCGAGGTTGGCTTCGATGGCGTCGATCAGGGGTTCGAGCTGGCCCTGGTCGCTGGTCGAATCGGTCAGGGCGTGGGCGACGATGATCTGGCGTTTGGCATCGACCGCGGCCTGGGCATTATAGCCCTGGATGAAGCCGTCCTTGGTCTTGAGGATGCGGCTCTCGGGGTCGGTGAAGTTGCGCTGCGCCTTGTCCGCCGGCACATCCGCCGGCGGCTTGGGCTTGGGTCCCGGGCGCTTCGGCGCCCGCGTCTGGGCGGCGCGCGCGGCCGCGTCCCGCGCCTCGGCCTCCAGGGCGGCCTTGGCCTCGCGAATCTTGGCCAGACGCTTGGCCTTGTCGGCGACCCAGGCCGGCATCTCGTCGCCCCGCGCCGCGACCCCCAACGCCTCGTCCTCCGCCGCATCGGCCGCCGCCGCCCGATCGAGCCAGCTCTCGACCACCGCCTCGAGCCCGGCCTCCGCCCTGACCATGCGGGCGTAAGACATCGCCTTGTGCTTGGAGGCGTTGGCCTTGATCTTGGTGCCGTCCAGCGCCACATGGCCGAGCTTGACCAGCCCCGCCCGGCGGCACAGGGCCAGCACCTGCGCGAACAGCCCCGACAGCGCCGCGAGATGGCGCTTGCGGAAATCCGAGATGGTGCGGAAGTCGGGCCGCTGCATCCCCGTCACCGCCATGAAGTCGACGCGCTCCTCACACCCCCTGGCGATGCGGCGCGACGAATAGACGCCGACGCTGTAGGCGTACAGCAACAGCGCCACCATCATCACCGGGTGGTAGGGCGGCTGGCCGCGCGCCTCGCCATAGGCCGCAAAGATCGCCGACAGGTCCAGGCTCTCGCGCACCGCATCCCGCACCAGGTGCGCCGCGTGTCCCGCCGGCACGAAGTCATGGACCGAAGCCGGCAACAGCCAGACCTGATCCACGTCCCAAGCTCGAAAGGTTTTGCTCATGCCGTTTAACGAATCACACTCCGATACCCACGTCGAGCCAAATCCGAATTCTCGGACAGGCTCCTAGTACCCACTTTCATAATTCCGTGTGCCATACGATCGCTTTTCCCGTCTCCTCGGTAGGAGGGGGGGCGCCGGCGATGCCGGGGCATCGTCCAGCGTCCTCGACGCCCCGAGGGGGCGGGAAAAGCGACCCGAAGGGCGGCGCCCCGAGGCCCCCGGACGTCGTCGCGCGACGCTTGTGATGCCCCGGCATCACGGCGCGCCACGCTCCTAGCCGGGAACCTCGGGGCGCCGTCGTATGGAACACGGAATTATGAAAGTGGGTACTAGGCCGTTCGCGCCGGTCGTCCCCCGAAAGTCGACCTCCGAGTGGCAACGTCTGCTTTGCCCCCGATTTCGTCCAATTCACCTCCGGGAACGGACCCCCGCCGACCCATCGTCCGCGTTGACCGGTGGCCACGGGGCCGCGAGAATATTCCACAGCGTCAATCGCCAAGACCGGGGGATACCATGGCCCAATACGACGCGCTCCTTCAGCCATTCACCATCAAGGGCGTCACCTTCCGCAATCGGGTGATGAGCACCAGCCACGCGCCGGCCTATTGCGAGGCTGGCAAGCCGACCGAGCGCTACCGCCGCTATCACGAGGAGAAGGCCAAGGGCGGCATCGGCCTGACCATGTTCGGCGGCACCACGACCATGTCCATCGACGCCCCGGCCGTCGAGTACAACTCGATCTCGGCCGCCGACGATTCGATCATCGAGCCCTTCCAGAAGCTCGCCGACCGGGTCCACGGCCACGGCGCCAAGCTCATGGTCCAGCTCACCCATATCGGCCGCAAGATGCCGTGGGATGCGGACCCGTGGCTGGCGCCCATCGCGCCCAGCCGGGTGCGCGAGCCCCTGCACCGCAACCACCCCAAGGCGATGGAGGACTGGGACTTCCGCCGCGTCATCCGCGACTATGGCCAGGCGGCGCGGCGGGCCAAGGAAGGCGGGCTCGACGGGGTCGAGCTGCAATGCGCCTACCAGAAACTGCTCGACAGCTTCTGGACACCGCACATCAACAAGCGCACGGACCAGTACGGCGGCAGCCTCGAGGACCGCATGCGCTTCCCCCTCGAGGTGTTCGAGGAAGTGCGCAAGCAGGTCGGCGACGGTTTCATCATCAGCGCCCGCATGTCGGGCGACGAATACCTCGAGGGCGGGCTGGCCCAGGAGGACTGCCTGCGGATCGCCAAGCGCCTGACCCGGGACGGTCTCGTCGACATGCTCAACGTGATCGGCGGGCAAATGCACGACAGGATGGATTTCGGCTGGTCGATCCAGAGCATGAACCAGCCCATGGCGGCCCAGCTCCACCTGGCGAGCGCCGTGCGCGCGGAGACCGGCGCCCCCGTGGTCTACGCCTCGCGCGTCACCGACCCCGAGACCGCCAACCGCGCCATCGCCGACGGCCATGTGGACATGGTGGGCACGACCCGTGGCCACATGGCCGACCCCCAAATCGTAAACAAGATCACCGAGGGCAGACCCGAGGATATCCGCGAGTGCGTGGGCGCCACCTACTGCGTCGACCGCGCCTTCGCGGGCCAGGACGCGCTCTGCATCCAGAACGCGGCCACCGGGCGCGAGATGCGCCTTCCCCAGGTGGTCGAGCCCGGGGGGGCCCGCGGCGCAAGGTGGTCGTCGTCGGCGCCGGCCCCGGCGGGCTCGAGGCCGCGCGGGTCTCGGCCGCGCGGGGGCACGACGTGGTCCTGTTCGAGAAGGCCGACAGGGTCGGCGGTCAGATCAACATCGCCGCCTTGGCACCAAAGCGCGAGTCCCTCTCCGGTATCACCCGCTGGCTCGAGGCCCAGGTCGCGAAGCTCGGTGTCGACCTCCGCCTCGAAACCGAGGCCACGGCCGAGATGGTGCTTGCGGAAGACCCGGACGTGGTGGTGATCGCCACCGGCGGCGAGCCCAGCATCGGCACCTTCGAGGGGACCGAGCTCGCCGTCTCCACCTGGGACATCCTCGAAGGCCGCGTAGCACCGGGCGAGCGGGTGCTGGTCCATGACGACCAGGGCCAGCAGGCGGCGGCGAGCTGCGCCGAGATGCTGATGGATCGGGGCGCGGAGGTCGAGTTAGTGACCCCGGACAGCAACGCGGTCACCGAGCTCGGCTACCTCACCGCCCCCTTCCACATGCGCGCCCTCTACGACCACGACGCGGTGATCACACCGGACACCCGCCTCGTCCGCCTCCAGGCCGAAGGCAACCGCCTGATCGCCATCCTGCGCAATATCTTCAACGACCGCGAGGAGGAGCGGGAAGTCGACCAAGTGGTGGCCGAGCAAGGCACGTGGCCCAACGAGGCCATCTACTTCGCCCTCAAGGACGCATCGGCCAACCAGGGCGAGCTGGACCTCGATGGCATGGCAGTCGGGTCGCCCCGGCCCATCGTCAACAACCCCGATGGCCACTTCCAGCTCTACCGCGTGGGCGACGCGCTGACGAGCCGCAACATCCACGCAGCCATTTACGACAGCTTGCGCATCTGCCACGGGCTCTGAGCCGGGAGAGGTGGGCATGGCCGAATACGACGCACTGCTCGAGCCCTTCACCCTGAAGGGCGTTACATTCCGCAACCGGGTGATGAGCACCAGCCACGCGCCCGGCTACGGCGATGGCGGCAAGCCGGGCGAGCGCTATCAACTCTACCACGCAGAGAAGGCCAAGGGCGGCATCGGCCTCAGCATGTTCGGCGGCAGCACCACATTCTCCGTCGACTGCCCGGCCATCGAGTACAACCAGCTATTCGCCGGCGACGATTCGATCGTCCCCCACCTCCAAGCTTTCGCCGACCGCATGCACGGGCATGGCGCCAAGCTCATGTGCCAGCTCGTCCACCAGGGCCGCAAGGTGCAATGGGACCTCGGCCCCTGGCTGCCGCCCATCTCCGCCTCCCGGGTGCGCGAGCCCTTCCACCGCTCCTACCCCAAGGAGATGGACGCATTCGATATCCGCCGGGTGATCCGCGACTTCGGCCAGGCGGCCCGGCGCTGCAAGGAAGGCCGTCTCGACGGCTTCGAGGTCCAGGCCGGGTTCCAGCTCCTGGTCGACAGCTTCTTCACGCCCGAGGCCAACAAGCGGACGGACGAATATGGGGGTAGCGTGGAGAACCGCTGCCGCTTCGGCCTCGAGGTGTTCGAGGAGGTCCGCAAGCAGGTGGGCGACGATTTCATCGTCGGCATGCGTATCGCCGGAGATGAGCTGTTGGACGGCGGCCTCGATCATCGCGACATGTTGGAGATCGGACACATCTTCGCCGAGAGCGGCATGGTCGATTTCTTCGACGTGGTCGCCGGCCTGGTATGGGACAGCGAGACCTCCTACCACTCGATGCCCACCATGGCGATCCCGCCGGCCCCCTACCTCGCCCTCGCCAGCTCCTTCCGGCGCGAGCTCGGCCTCCCGGTCTTCCACGGCGGGCGCATCACCGACCTCGCCACCGCGGCCCGGGCGGTCGAGGAAGGCCACGTGGACATGGTGTCCATGACCCGCGGCCATATCGCCGACCCCCACATCGTGAAGAAGCTCATGGAGGGCCGGCCCGAGGACATCCGCGAATGCGTCGGCTCCACCTGGTGCATCGACCGCCTGTTCCGCGGCGGCGAGGCCTTGTGTATCCAGAACGCGGCGACGGGGCGGGAGGCCACCATGCCCCACGCGATTCCGCGCTCACCGGGTGCGGCGCGGGAGGTGGTGGTGATCGGCGCCGGGCCGGGCGGGCTCGAGGCCGCGCGCGTCTCGGCCGAGCGTGGGCTCGAGGTCGTGTTGTTCGAGAAGGCAGACAAGGTGGGCGGCCAGATCAACACCGCCGCCAAGGGCCCCAAGCGCGAATCCCTGGCCGGCATCGCACGCTGGCTCGAAGGCCAGGTGAGGAAGCTCGGCGTCGACCTGCGCCTCGACACCGAGGCCACGGCCGCGATGGTGGCGGCGGAGACTCCGGACGTGGTGGTGGTCGCCACCGGCGGCGATCCCGACGTGGGACCGTTCGCGGGCGCCGAGCTGGCCGTCACCACCTGGGACATCCTCGACGGCCGGGTCGAGCCGGGCGAGACCGTGCTGGTCTACGACGACGATGGGCGCCAGCCGGCCCCGGGCGTGGCGGAATTCCTCGCCACGCGCGGCGCCAAGGTGGAGCTGGCCACGCCCGACCCGCACACGAGCCACGACACGGGCGCCATGAACATCGGTGCCCAGATGCATGGGCTCTACGAGAACGGCGTGGTGCTCACCTCCGACATGCGCCTGGTCCAGGTCTATCGCGAGGGCAACAAGCTGGTCGCCGTCCTGCGCAACACCTTCACCCGCGCCGAGGAGGAGCGCCTGGTGGACCAGGTGGTGGCCGAGCACGGCACCATCCCGCGCGACGCCATCTTCAAGGCGCTCGCCCCGAATTCGTCCAACCTGGGCGAGCTCGACTTGGCCGGCATGGCCGCGGGCGCGCCACAAGCGATCGAAAACAACCCCGATGGCGCGTTCGAGCTCTACCGCGTGGGCGACGCGGTCACCAGCCGCAACATCCACGCCGCCATCTACGACTCCTTGCGCATCTACAAGGGACTGTAGCACCGATCGGCCAGCCGATCCTGCCCACGGAAGTTCTAGTACCCACTTTCATAATTCCGTGTGCCATACGATCGCTTTTCCCGTCTCCTCGGTAGGAGGGGGCGCGCCGGCGATGCCGGGGCATCGTCAAGCATCCCCGACACCCCGAGGGGGCGGGAAAAGCGACCGGTCGGGCGGCGCCCCGAGGCCCCCGGACGTCGTCGCGCGACGCTTGTGATGCCCCGGCATCGCGGCGCGCCACCCTCCTAGCCGGGAACCTCGGGGCGCCGTCGTATGGCACACGGAATTATGAAAGTGGGTACTAGGGATTAGCCCTCGCCGTTTCGCGCCTTGGCTATCATGTCCTCGAGATCGTCCAGTCCAACGGCGCCCGGGACCACCTCGTCACCGATGATGAAGGCCGGGGTGCCGTCGATATCGAGCGCGCGGGCCAGGATGTAGTTCTGGCGGATCTCTTCTTCGACCTCGGGCGCTTCCATGTCCACGCGCAGCCGCTCGGTATCGAGGCCGATCGCCTCGGCGATGGCCATCACGATCGGTTCCGTCACACTTGTCTTCGAGCCCATGAGCGCCACGTGGAAATCGCGATAGAGCGCCTCGCCCTGGAGCCGGGCGGCGAGGGCCGCGCGGGCGGCGAAGACCGAATCGGCGCCGAGGATGGGGAGCTCCTTGAACACGAGGCGCACCTGGCCGTCTTCGGCCACGGCCGACAGCAAGGGCTCGACGACCCGCTTGCAATAGGGGCAGCGGTAATCGAAGAACTCGATCACCGTAACGTCGCCCTCGGGGTTGCCGGCGATGGGTGAGCCCGGGCTGTCGTAGAGCGCCGGTCGGAATTCCGCGAGGGAGGCCTGCTGGCGCTCGAGCTCGGCAACGCGCTCGGCGTCCTGCATGCGCTGGATAGCTTCGAGGATCACCTCCGGGTGCTCGAGCAGGTAGTCGCGGACGATGCGCTCGACCGCCTCTTCCTGGGTCGGGCTCAAGGGCGGCTCCTCCGCCGCGCTGGCCATGGTGGCGAGGGCGGCGATGCCGGCCACGACCAGGGCCGTTCGTCCCAATGCCTTGATGCGCGTCACGGTTTCACTCCGTAGACTGGATTTCACGCAATCATGTCGCACATGCGCGCACCCGGAACAAGGCCCCGGCTCCCGACCTCAAGCAATCGTTATGGTCGGGCTAGACGGGACAACTCACGAAGGTAGTGGGCGAATGCCGAGGGTTGGATGGGCGCGGTCCTATAATTGGGAACATGACCGCGGGCGGCCCGCACCTTGTTTTGCGAACGAATACATGTGACGCTCACGCTACCGGAAGGGTTCCGCAAAGAGAAACCCGGTATAATCCAAGGTGCGCTGTCGGACTTGCCGGCCGTCTCGTTGACGGTTGGGGGAGAGATCGAACTGGTGGGGATTGGCCAACGGGGAGCGATAACAATTCGTGCAATGCTTTAAGACCCGCGCGCGGAATGCGGGCCGGGCGTTGACGCGGGCCCCAAAAGACAGGATGTCGGCTGTTCGATCGTCTTAGCACCGATCGAACCCCCCATTTGTGCGAGCAACCACACGATGAGCCGGAACCGGCTCATCCGCACGAGGGTGGTGACCGATGGCGAAGAAGCGGCACAAGATCAAGGGTACCAAGGGCGACGACGATCTCGTCGGCACGCCGGGCGCGGACGACGCCAACGGCATGGCCGGTGACGACACGATCGCGGGCGGCGACGGCGACGACAGGCTCAAGGGCGGCAAGGGTGCGGACACGCTGTTCGGCAGCGACGGCGACGACCGCCTCGACGGCGGCAAGGACGACGACACCCTATATGGCGGTGATGGCGATGACCGCCTCAAAGGCGGGCATGGCGACGACCTGATCGAGGGCGGCCTCGGTAACGACCGCCTGTGGGGCAACGGCGGCAACGATATCCTCGACGGCGGCGACGGCGCGGACGAGCTGCGCGGCGGCGCGGGCGACGACCTCGCGTTCGGCGGGCAAGGCGCCGACACGATCCTGGGCGGCGACGGCGACGACATAATCCATGGCGACTTCGGCTTCGGATCGGGCTCGGGAAGCGGCTCCGGCAAGGGCAGCGCCTCGGGCTCGGGCTCCGGCTCGGGCGGCGCGATGTCGTTCGACGACTACCTCGATGGCGGTGCCGGCAACGACCTCGTGTTCGGCCAGCAGGGGGACGACACCGGCGTCTATAACCTGCAGGAGAACCTGGGCGCCTTCGATGCCTACGACGGCGGGCTCGGCACCGACCACGTGATATTGGAGCTGACCTGGGGCGAGGCGGCGGACGCGGGCGTGCAGGCGGACTTGGCGGCGTTCGCGGCGTTCCTCGCAGTGAGCTCAGACCCATCGACGGATTCGGGCGCGACCTATACCTGGACCGCTTACGCCAACCTCGATTTGACGGACTGGGAGTCCTTCGAGGTCGTGCTGATCAATAGCGCGCCCGTGGCGAACGACGACGTGGCGGCGGCTGTGGAGAACGGCCCGGTTGTGTCGATCGACGTGCTGGCGAACGACACGGACGTGGATCATTTGGACGCGCTTACGGTGGTCTCGGCGACGGCCGCCTCGGGGGCGAGCATCGCGCTCACGGGCCTGGCGGGGGATCCGATTCAATACGACCCGGATTCGACCTTCGCGTTCGAGTCCCTGGCCATGGACGAGACGACGACGGACACGATCACCTACGTGATCTCGGATCTCGCGGGCGCCACGGCGACGGCAACGGTCGAGGTGACTGTCACGGGCACCAACGACACGCCCGAAGCGGCGGCGGTGGCGCTGGGGGCCATGGAAGACGGTGCGGCCGTCGATGGCGCCTTCGCCGGCGACGACGTGGACAGCGACGACGACGTAACGACCCTCGCCTACACCATCCTCAACCAGCCCGCCGAGGGCTCGGTGATCGACAACGGCGACGGCACCTTCACATTCTCCCCCGAGGACGATTTCCAGAACCTGGCACTGGGCGAGAGCCGCGAGGTGAGCTTCGATTATACCGCCACCGACAGCCACGACGCGGTCAGCGATCCGGCGACGGTGACCGTCTCCGTGGACGGCGTGAACGATACGCCGGAAGTGACGGCCGTGGTGCTGGCGGCCACGGAAGACGGCCCGGCCGTCGACGGCGCCTTCGTGGGCGACGACGTGGACAGCGACGACGATGGGGCGACGCTCGTCTACACGGTCCTCGCGCCACCCGCCGAGGGCTCGGTGACCAACAACGGCGACGGCACATTCGCCTTCTCGCCGGGAGACGACTTCCAGGATCTGGCCGTGGGCGAGAGCCGCGAGGTGAGCTTCGCCTACACCGCAACCGACAGCCACGGCGCGGTCAGCGATCCGGCGACAGTGACCGTCACGGTCGGCGGCGTGAACGACGCGCCCGAGGCGGCGGCGGTGGCCCTTGCGGCCACGGAAGACGGCCCGGCGGTCGAAGGCGCCTTCGCCGGCGAATACGTGGACAGCGACGACGACTCGACGACGCTCGCTTATGCGATCCTCGACCAGCCCGCCGAGGGCTCGGTGATCGACAATGGTGACGGCACCTTCACATTCTCGCCAGGGGACGGTTTCCAGGATCTGGCCGTGAGCGAGAGCCGGGACGTGAGCTTCAGCTACACGGCGACCGACAGCCACGGGGTGACGAGCGACCCGGCGACAGTCACCGTCACCGTGGGCGGCGCCAACGACGCGCCCGTGGCGGGCGCGGACAAGCTCGTCATCTTGCCCGCGGGCGCCGCGGACATCGCCCTCGGTATCGATGCCCCCACCGACGTGGATGGCGATGCGCTCACGGTCACGATTCTGAGTGCGCCGGACAATGGCGACTTGCGGCTGGGGGCTGGTGTCGTCAACGCGGGTGATGTGTTGACGCCGGCCGAACTGGCGGGGCTCGCCTTCTCGGCCGATGCGGGTGCCGCCGGCCAGACCGCGAGCTTCACCTACCTGGTCTCGGACGGCGACCTCACGGATACGGGCGCCGTCACCATCCAGGTCATCGACGACTCCGCCGCCGCCACGCTGGAGGGCGGCGAGGGGGGAGACCTGATCGTCGGCGGATCGGGCGACGACACTGTGGTCTGGAACCCGGGCGGCGGCGACGATTCGATCGATGGCGGCGCCGGCAACGACGAGCTGATCGTCAACCTGCCGCCGGGCGCCACGAACACCCTCGACATCGCAGCCGACGGCTCGACCGTCATCATCACCGGCGGCGGTGGCGAGGTGTTTACATTGACGCTCACCGGCATCGAGGAGCTCACCATCGATACCGGCGATGGCGGGAGCACCATCGATATCGGCGCGCTGGCCGGCACCGACATCGCCGATGAGACCGTCACCATCCTGGGCGGCATCGGAGACGACCTGATCGCTGCCGGCGGGGCCGACAAGCGCATCGTCGCGTTCACCTTCGGCGGCGCGGACGACGTGACCACGGGCAGCGGCAACGACCGCCTCGAGGGCGGGGTCGACGACGACACTTTGAGCGCGGGCGAAGGCGACGACGAGCTGGTCGGCGGCCAGGGCGACGACGAGCTGGATGGTGGCGGCGGCGTGGACGCGGCCTTCTACCAGGGCTCGGTGCTGGGCTACGACATTTCGGCGGTGGGCGGCGTCACCACGGTGACCGACTTGGATCCCGCCACCGAAGGCGACGACGGCACGGACACGGTGACCGGCGTCGAGCGGCTGGTCTTCACGGACCTGACCGTCTTCCTCGACGGCACCGACAATGCACCACTTGCCGTCGGTGACGATCTGGCGACGAACGAGGATGTGCCGCTCAACTTCGCCCTCGCTGACCTGCTGGCCAACGACCGCGAGTTCGATGGCCAGAACCTCACCCTCGATTCGGTCGATACGAGCGCCCTCGTGGGCACCCTGACCGACAACGGCGACGGCACCTTCACCTACGCTCCCGATGCCGAGTTCGGCGGCACGGACGCCTTCACCTATACGGTCGCGGACGAGAGCGGCCTCACCGATACGGCGACCGTCACGATCGAGGTCGCCGCCATCAACGACGCGCCGACCCTGGCGACGCCCATCGCGGACGAGTCGGCGACCGATTCCGATCCGTTCACCTACGACGTGTCCGGTTCGTTCGCCGACGTGGATATTCCGCACGGCGACAGCCTGAGCTTCTCGGCCACCCTCGGCGACGGCTCGTCGCTGCCGGCCTGGCTCGCCATCGATGCCGGCACCGGCATTCTGTCGGGGACCCCGGGTGCAAGCGACGTCGGCGCCATCGACGTGAAGGTGACGGCCACGGACGAGGCCAGCGCCAGCGTCACGGACAGCTTCACCCTGACCGTGAGCGACGTGAATCACGATCCCGTGGTGGGCGCGGACAAGATCGTCAAGCTGCCGCCCAATTATAGTGATGTGGCGCTCGGCATCGAGGCGCCCACGGACTCGGATGCCGGCGACGTGCTCAGCCTCGAGATCACCGCCTTGCCAGGCAACGGGACGATCCGCCTGGCCGACGGCACGGCCGTCTCATCGGTCGGGGCCCTGGCGCTGGCCGAGCTTGGCGGCCTCACCTTCACACCCGATCCCGGCGCCAAAGGCGATACCGCCTCCCTCGTCTATGAGGTGACCGACGGCGCGGGCGGCAGCGCCGTCGGCACGGTCGCAATCAGCCTCAGCGTCTTTCCCGAGCAGACCTCCATCCAGGACCTCGTGGGCGATACGGGCGACGACATCCTGATCGGTTGGGACGGGGACGATGGGCTGGCCGGCAATGGGGGCGACGACACACTGCGGGGCGGGCTCGGGGATGACTTCATCGACGGCGGCGACGGGGACGACGACATCGACGGCGAAGGGGGTGACGACACCGTCCTCGCCAGCCTCGGAGACGACAGCATCGAAGGCGGCGATGGCCAGGACGCGGTCGATTACGGCGTGGTCGAGGAGGCCTGGATCAACATCGGCTCGACGAGCGCGACGGTCGGCTTGCTCGAACTGAACGCGCGCGAGGCCAAGGGCAAGATCGGCGGCTCGGTCGTATTCACCGATTCGCTCAGCGGCATCGAGGACGTGGTCGGCACCGCGGGCGCCGATCATATCGCGGGCAGCAACGACGCCAACCGCATCGATGGCGGCGATGGCGACGACACCATCGACGCGCGCGGCGGCGACGACACCTTGGTCGGCAGCCAGGGCGACGACGAGATGATCGGCGGCTCGGGTCGGGATACGGTTGATTACAGCGCCTTCGACCAGGCCTTCGTCAACATCGGGGACTCGGACCAAACGGTCGCCATTTTTGACCTGGACGCCGGGGGTGCCCGGGCCAAGATCGGTGGCACGACCGAGCTTAACGACACCCTCCAGGGCATCGAGAACGTCATCGGCACGGCGGGCGGGGACTTCATCGCCGGCAGCGACGAGGCCAACGCGATCGACGGCGGCGACGGCGACGACGTAATCGACGCCCTGGGCGGTGACGACACGCTGATCGGCGGCCTGGGCGACGACGACCTAGCCGGCGGTGACGGCTCCGACACCATCGACTACAGCGCCTTCGATCGGGCCTTCGTCAACATCGGGACGTCCGGCAGGACCGTCGGCGGCTCCTTCCTGGGTGCCGAGAAGGCCAAAGGCGAAGTGGGCGGCTCGGTCGTGCTCACCGACACGCTGGATGGCTTCGAGAACGTCATCGGCACGGCGGGCGACGACCTGATCGCGGGCAGCGACGGCGCCAACGTGATCGACGGTGGCGACGGCGACGACGCGATCGATGCCCTCGACGGCGACGATACGGTGATCGGCAACCTCGGCGACGACGAGCTCGAAGGCGGCGACGGCGCCGACACGGTCGACTACAGCGCTTTCGAGCGAGCCTTCGTCAACATCGGGACATCCGACCGGACCGTGGGCGGCTTCAGCCTGGATGCGGAGAGCGCCCAGGGCAAGCTCGGCGGCGTCTTCGCATTCACCGATGCGCTCCAGAATTTCGAGAGCGTCATCGGCAGTGCGGGCGACGACCGGATCGCGGGCGGCAACGGCGCCAATGTGATCGACGGTGGCGACGGCGACGACGTGATCGATGCGCTGGGCGGCGACGATACGCTGATCGGCGGCGGCGGCGACGACACCCTGATCGCGGGCTCGGGCGACGACACGCTGATCGCCGGCGACGGCGACGACCGGCTCGAAGGAGGCGCCGGCCGCGACACGGTGGACTATGGCGACTACGCCTTCGCCTCCATCAATATCGGCTCGTCCCCGGCTACCGTCGGCGGAACGGCCCTCGATAGCTTCGAGTCGCACGGTAAGGCCGGCGGAGGCACGGAGGAGGTCGTCGACCGGCTGATCGGCATCGAGGACGTGGTGGGCTCGGTCGGTGGCGACCTGATCGCGGGCAGCTCACTGGATAACCTGCTCGACGGCGCCGGCGGCAACGACATCATCGACGGCCGCGAAGGCGACGATACGCTGATCGGCAATGCCGGCAACGACACGCTCGTGGGAAGCCTGGGCGACGACATCATGAGCGGCGGTACGGGCCGCGACGCGGTCGACTACAGCGCCTTCGAGAATCTCATCATCAACGTCGGCTCTTCGGACGCGACCGTGGCTGGCATCACGATCGACGCTAACAGGGCCGGCGGCAAGATCGGCGGTAGCCTTGCTTTCGTCGATACGCTCTCGAGCATCCAGGACGTGATCGGCACGGATGGGGGCGACGTGATTGCAGGGGACGGGAACGCCAACCGCCTCGACGGCGGCGACGGCGACGACACGATCGACGCCTTCGGCGGCAACGACATCCTGGTCGGCAGCCGGGGGGACGACGAGCTGATCGGCGGCTCGGGCCGCGACGTTGTCGATTACGATGCCCTCGAACGGGTCCACGTCAACGTCGGCGCCTCGGCCGCAACGGTCGGCGGTGTCGTCCTGAGTGCGTTCGAGGCCGTCGGCCTGGTCGGCGGGACGGTGGCGTCCACCGATTCGCTCGACGGCATCGAGGACGCCATCGGTTCGTCCGGTGATGACTTGCTGGCGGGTGGCACGGACGGCGAGCTGCTCGACGGCGGCGACGGCGCGGATATCATCGACGGCGACGAGGGCGACGATACGCTGATCGGTGGCCGGGGCGACGACACCCTGATCGGTGCTCTCGGCGACGACACCATCGAGGGCGGCGACGGCTCGGACACGGTGGATTACAGTGCCTTCGAGGAGGCCTTCGTCAACATCGGCGACTCGGACGCGGGCGTTGGCGGCCTCACCCTCGCCGCCGGCGAGGCCAATGGCAAGATCGGCGGCGTGTCCGTGATGACCGACACGCTTGCCGGCATCGAGAACGTCATCGGCACGGCGGGCAACGACCGGATCTCGGGTAGCGACGAGGCCAACCTGATCGACGCCGGCGACGGCGACGACTTGGTCGATGCGCTCGGCGGCGACGACACCCTGATCGGTGCTCTCGGCGACGACACCATCGAGGGCGGCGACGGCTCGGACACGGTGGACTACAGTGCCTTCGAGGAGGCCTTCGTCAACATCGGCGACTCGGACGCGGGCGTTGGCGGCCTCATCCTCGCCGCCGGCGAGGCCAATGGCAAGATCGGCGGCGTGTCCGTGATGACCGACACGCTTGCCGGCATCGAGAACGTCATCGGCACGGCGGGCAACGACCGGATCTCGGGTAGCGACGAGGCCAACCTGATCGACGCCGGCGACGGCGACGACTTGGTCGATGCGCTCGGCGGTGACGACACCCTGATAGGCGGCCTGGGCGACGACACCATCGAGGGCGGCGACGGCTCGGACACAGTGGATTACAGTGCCTTCGAGGAGGCCTTCGTCAACATCGGCGACTCGGACGCGGGCGTTGGCGGCCTCATCCTCGCCGCCGGCGAGGCCAATGGCAAGATCGGCGGCTTGTCCGTGATGACCGACTCGCTTGCCGGCATCGAGAACGTCATCGGCACGGCGGGCAACGACCGGATCTCGGGTAGCGACGAGGCCAACCTGATCGACGCCGGCGACGGCGACGACTTGGTCGATGCGCTCGGCGGCGACGACACGGTGCTCGGTGGCGACGGCGACGACACGATCGACGGCGGGACCGGCAACGACACACTCGAGGGCGGTGAGGGCGACGATCTGTTCGTCTTCGCCGATGGCGACGGGGCCGACCGGATCGAGGATTTCGAGGACCCCGCATCGGGCGGCGACCGCATCGATGTGAGCGGCGTCTCTTCGGTCAGCGGGTTCGGCGACCTCGCCATCAGCGCGGTCGGCGGGGACGCGCTTGTCGATTTCGGCGGCGGCGATTCGATCACCCTCATCGGCGTCGATCCCGCAACCCTGGACACGGACGACTTCGTGTTCTGACCCCCGGCTCGCCGCCGCCCGGCACGGTTGCTAAGCTCGCACGCCGGGTCGGCGCCAGCCGCCCGGCACGACTTTCCATCGCCGCGATCGGATTTCCCATGGCCGAGATACCGGTTGAGCCGCCGATCGAGGACCCGGCCCAGGCCGGCCCCCCCGAGCGCGGCTTGAGCTGCCAACGCTTCTCCGACCCGCTCGCGGCCCTGGGCCGGGCGGTCAACCTCCTGCACAAGGTCGAGCCCTTCGCCTCCATGAAGATGGCCGACCTGGTCTCGACCCTGGCCGGACAGGTCAATCGGCGCCACTACCTGTTCGCGGTCAAGGACCGGCGGATCGCGGGCTATATCGGGTGGGCCCTGTGCGACGAGGCGCTGGGGCGGGCCTGGGTGGCCGGGGGCCGCATGCCGAGTTACGAGGAGTGCCTCGACGGCGACGCCTTCGTGCTCATGACCTTTCACGCTGAATCGCGCGCCGTATCGTTCCGCCTGATCCGGCAATGCCGGACCCTCTACCCCAACCGCAATGCGATCTTCTCCCGCCTCTACGCCGATGGGCGCGAGGGCCGGTTCAACGAAGTCTTCAATCGTATTTCGGAGCCCGGGTGGCGCACCTGACGCAATGGCGGCCGCGGGCCCCGATATCAACCCGGCATCTCGACACCGAGCCGCGCGGCGCGATCGGCGGCGATTTTCCAGGTGGCTTCGAGGATCTCGATGCCGTCGGCGAGGCTGCGCGCGCGGCTGGCGTAGGTGCGCTCGCCCGCGTTCGAGACGGCGGCCACCAGCTCGGGCGTCGTCGAGCTTGCCATGGGCGCCTGGACGATCGGCACATCGAGCCCCAAGCGCTGGCAAAATTCCGATTTCCGCATACCGCCCCGCCCCTCCCTAAGGTTCGCGCCCATTCTCCCGGAAGCAGCACCGCCCGCGCAACGGCGGCGGCGTGCGTCAGTTTGAATTTCGATGCATTGAAAGCGCAAAGTGGGGTCGAATCTCTACACAGCGGGTGAAAGCGGCCGTTCCGAGTGTGACGATGGAACAGCCGGATGTAGGCAGGAATGGATATTCCCAGACTTGACCTAACAACCACGCGAACGCGGGCTATTTCTATATTGTCGAAAGGAACCGGATGGCCTTCGAGTCGGGGCTGGCTGTCAAAGGATTCCGGCTGTTGCCTCCCAACCGTCCTTTGGACAGGATGGCGGCTGGAACGAGAGCCAAATGGAAAATCCCGGCGTACGGAATGGACGATTCGGCGGCTGGGCTGGGCCGCTCCTGGTCCTCACGTTCGTGGCTGCGTCGCCGGCGCTGGCCGGGCAAGCTCGTCTCATCGAGATCATCTACGAACTGGATCTGCGCGCGCTCGACGGGCGGCCGTTGCCGACATTCGAGACGGACGCGACGGTGGATCCCGACGGATATGTCCTTGTTGCCGACCCCGCGGGCGGGCCGCCTATCCTCTACCAGGCGTTGGACGCGCCGGCGCCGAAGGGCCCCGAGACCGGCCTGTGGGCAGCCTTGCGCTTCCGCGATCACCTTGCCGGCGTGGGCGCGGATACCAAGACGCTGGAGCCCATTGCCGCGCTGCCCTATTCCCCGGACCTGCAATCCACCTCGGCCATCACGCCGACCTTCGACATCACGATTTCCGAAGTCGACGACGGCGACATCGTGGTCGCGGTGGGCGGCGTCGCGCACAGACTGGCCCCAGGCGCACCGACGGCGATCGCGGTCGGCGAACGCACTGTCACGCTGGACGAATTTGCCGACGCGGTGCTGAAAACCTACGCGGCGGCGGGTGTGCCGCAGGCCGGCATGCCGTCGCGCGAGGCGGTGCTGGCGGAAGTGGGGCCGCTGGCGTCCGGCGACGACGGCGTGACGTTCCATGCCCGCGTCGTCGCCGTGGATCACGGGCCGGTCGCGCTCGCCGAGGTCGATCTGGCCACGACCCTGGACGATGCCCGCCGCCTCGCGCGCGAGGGACCCTATGAGGATGCGCTGGCCGCGCTCGAGACGCTGCTCGACGCGATGCCGCGCCACGCCGGGGCCGCCCGCCTGTTCCACCGGGTGCTCGATCTCGTCGAGGCCGGTGCTGCGCCCGCCCGCGCCGTGGGGCGCATCGCCTATCCGGCGGGACAGCCCGACGACGCCACGCGGACGCTCTGGGCCGAGGCCCACACAGGCTTCGCCATGTTTGCCCGCCCCGACGACCCGGGCGGCTCGGCCATCATCGCGATCCCCGTGCGGGACGGCACGTTTGCGGTGCATCTGCCCGCGGGGCGGTATCGCCTGACGGTCGACGTGCCGGGATTCGAGGCTGCCACGCTCGACATCACACTCGACGGGGAGACCGAGATCGATGTGCCGCTTGTCCACCGCAACTGACCGCCGCGCTTTCCGCCTGCTCGTGGCGGCGCTCTCCGTGGTGCCGCTGGCGATTCTGCTTGCGCTTGCGCCGCTCCCGGCCCGCGCTGACCCGACGCTGCCGCGCCTGCACCAGGTCCTGCTGCAGGCGGCCGAGCATCCGCCGGACGTACGCGCCGCCCTCCCGCCCAGATTTGACCAGCAGAAGACGTACGAAAACCTGACAATACTGGCCATTCCCTTGCCCGTCTTCCATCTCACCTTTGCGGAGGGCGAGAGCTTTCGGTTCATCCTGCCGATCTCAATTCTCTACGATTCCGGGGGGTTCGGCAGCCGAGGGTCCACCCAATACGCCTATACGCTGACCTACGCCGACGGCAGCACGGTGGAGTCGACGATTCCGGTGCCCAACAAGCTGTTGCGCATCCGCAGCGCGCTGCTGGCCGCCGAGGACTACTGGAACGAGGCGGCCGGGCGGAGCGGTCACAGCTTCGAGCTGGTCGCTCCCGGCGAGCCGATCGACGTCAATATCGGCTACTTCGTCTATGCGGCGTCTATACGCGCCTTCGCCAATTTCTTCCGGCAAGAGATTCGCCTGCGGCACGACCTCCACGATGAAGAGCTCGAGACGACACCGATCCACGAGCTGTTTCACATCCTGACGCACGCTATCATTCAAACGAGATTCCGCGACGCGAAAATCAACCGTCTTTGGGCCCTGGTAGGCCTTTTAGACAACCTTGGCCTTCCCAACCTGCTTTTCGAGAGTACCGCCACATGGTCGGAGGACGAGCCGATCAGCGTGCCGGCCGGTGCCGGCGGGATTCCGGGTCGCAACATCGACACAGACTACGCCTCTGATTGCCCCCCTCCGTATGACCAAATCGGGACCGACCTGTTCGAGCGGAACCCCTACTGCGTTTCCTGGCTGGTCAAGTACTACGTCGAGCAGATCGCCGGTGGCAGCGACACTCCCATGCCGGAGGTCGTGCTCGACCTGATCGCCCGCGTCGCCAGTCGGCGGTTCACCATGGACAACTTCTTCCAGGCCCTGGCGGAAGGGTTGCCGGCGGACCGCTTCACCGGCGCCACCTGGCAGGAACGGTGGCGACGCTTCTACACGAGTTTCGCGGCCGCGGTGTTGGTGCGGCGGCCGTCGGTGGCTGGCGGCGTCGGCAGCCAGCTGGCCTTTCACGACGACGCGTTCGCCGACATTACAGGTAGCACCTTCTTCCCTATGAGTTCCCACCGGCGGGACTATTTGCGGGCGCCCGAGCGCATCTACGAGACACCGGCCGCGGACGACGTTTCTTCCCGAGCGGGTGCGACCCTCGGCGGAGCGCCTGGCAACGCCAGCGGTCGCCCGGTCGGTCGGCCCGGCTTGCCCCTTTCGCCTATATCTACAACGTGCTTGAGCTGAACGTTCTGAAGGATGTCTACGAGACGCAGGGTCTGGATGACCCGGTTCCGCGGCCTGTCGAGGCGCGGCCGGTCTTCGTCTATGCCCGCGGGCCCGAAGGCACCAACGCGTTTCTGTTGCGCCAGAACGTGCCTGATTACTGGGATTGGGAGCATCGTAATTTCGGATCGTTCGAACGCATAGACGATTTTTCCCTCATCGGTTCCGACGGCACCGTGGTCAGCGAGCAAGGGGAAATACCCGCCAGCGGCGGGGACAACACTTACATCAATCTTGGCCTCGTGAACTCCGGCCCGGACAGCGCCTCGCGCGAAATCTCATGGGCCTATCTTGCCTCGCCGCGCATAATTCCCACGCCCACCCGAAGCCGGCTCTTCGATTTCCAGCATATCACGCCGGTGCGCCTGGTGAACGGCTCGGCGTATTCGGCTTATGCCGCCGAACGCCGTCATCTGTTCCAAAACGGCGACAGCTTCGTATTCGAGGTCGCGGTCACCGGCAAGCTGCATCTCGGCGCGGATTCGCGCGAGAACATTCCAGAGGATGAGCGGACAATCCAACTGGCTATCGTCTGCGGCGGCGATGACCGGCCCGTCCTGTTGGCGGAGGAGGATGGACAGACGATCGAGGTCGCCGCCAGCCCGTCGCCGCGGGACGGTCCCGACGGGCGTTATTTCTATCTCCTCAGCGGCCGCGTCGACCCCGACAACACCGTCACCGGCGACTGCAGAGTCCGGGTCGAGCTGACCTCGCTGCTGAACCTGGGCGGCGGCGACCGCCAAGTCGACGAAAGCTATACCCTGCGGGTGGGCGATCCGGTCCCGGAGGTCTCGCGATTGCAGGTCATCTCGGGCGGCGAGGTGGTCTACGACAGCCAGGACATGACGCGGTTTGGCGTCAGACCGGTGGGCGGAACCGAATTCGAACTTCCCGAGGGCGTAACATTGCCGATGCTCCGGCTCGGGGACGGTGCCTATACGTTGCGGTTGAAGGTCTGGTTCTCGACGCCCGTACCGACCGGTCATGCCAGCATTACCGCCGGCTTCGCGCCGCCCTACGACACATACGAGGTCCCCGTCGATCCCGAGTTTTCCGACGTGCCGACGTGGAGCACTTGGGCCGACCCCGACGATCCGACGATCGCCGGGGGAAAAGCGCTGCTGGAGACCGAACTTACGATCCCCGAAATGGCGGCCCCATTGGGCGGCCTGCTTTGGTTTTCGATCTCCGCGATCTCGGAGACCGACGTCGTCCTCGACACCGACCCGGCAACACCTGGCGACCAGCGCGACACACGGCACTTCGCGCTCCTCAATATGGACGACTATTACCTCGCCACGCTGTCGGTCGAAAGCAGGTGGGACGGCGCGTACGCAGGTGCCGACTACCAGGCAACGTGGGACGTCGTCTATCGGCCCTTCGAAGCGCAGTTCCGAGCCTTGCCGGTCAGTGAGGCTCGCCACGCAAATAGTCTGTCCGGTATCATCTCCGGCGCGCTCGCGGCCCCGGAGCTGCTGATATCTTGGCAACGGCTGATGACTTGGATCGGCGCTGCCGCCGGGGATGCCGAGCAAGCGGCGCTGGCCGATCTCGACGCGGAATTCCGGGTCCTGATCCGGCTGCTCGAAGGCGCCGGATCCTACGGCGGGTGTTTCTTTGACGACTTCGGACCCGTGCCGGCCCGATTCGGTGGCATGGACTCGACCTACACCTGGCGTGGCTGGTCGGCCAATGGGGGGTCGAGCAGCACCGTTGAACATGCGGCAACGGCTCCTGCGTGGCAGAGCAACGATTCACAATCGCTGGGATGGGATTATCTTGCCTACGAAAACTTGGTCTGTCCCGCGATCGAGGTTTGGAACTATGACCCGGCCGACCTCGCGCGCGCGCAGGAGTTTATAGCCAATCCACCGATCGAGAGGCTCGGTGCGGACTTTGCTGGCGACCTGTTGTTGCTGGTTCCGGCGACAACCTTTATCCGCGGCAATGACCGGGGCGAACTGCCGGCGGGGTTAACCCATCTATGGTTCGATGTGCCGGACGACGTAGCGCGCTCGGGGTTCATCGAAGAGTTGCCCGCCAGACAGGCGTTTGCGCGCGTATTCGATGATGCTTTGGCCCTGGTCACGATTGTCGCCTGGCGGTTTGCGCTAACCGACGACGACGGGAAGGTGGCGCGGATCGAGTCCAGCGGCAACGTCATGTTTGACGACGGGACGCTGTCGTTGCCCGCACTCCCCGAGGGACCTTTGATCCGGGTCATCTTCGAACCTGCGGATGTCTGGCCAATTCCGGTCGACGGTCGATACCGCCAAATCCGGCGATTCTGGGATTCCGACGGTTTGACCGAGTACATTGACGAAGGCGAGTTCGACGGCTCGAGCCTTTGGCAGGACGTGCAGTCCGTCCCCGTCGCCGAACCGCCGGTTATGCCGGCGCACAGCCTGGAAGCGATTGCCGGGTTTGAGTGGACGCTCGAGCAGGGTACGCAGATGCAAGTGACGAACCGCACGTTCCCGCAACATCTTTTGGGCGACGAGTCGGTCCTTGTGATTACGGGTCGGTTGGAGGATGGCCGGCTCGCCGGCGGCATCCTCGGTCAAAGCCAGACCTGCACCACGCCGTACAATGATGCCCCCGATTTCTGCGAGGTCCGTTATCGCTGGGCAATAGAACACAATACAGATCCGGGTGGCCCGTCGCCGTGGCCGCAGGAGCCGCAGATCGCCGCGCTGCCGGACCCGCCGCCGGACGAAGATGACGAAAACGCCGGAGAGACGGCCAACGAGGACGAAGACGGCGCCCCTGCCGACATTGGCGACACGGCCGATGACACGGCCGGCAACACGACCGATGACGACACCGACAATACTACCGACGACGACCCGCCAGGCGGCCCGACCCTGGAGCCGGTCCCAGACGTGACCGGTTGGCCCGTGCCGGGCACGGTGGTCGCGCCCACCATGCAATATCCCGGCGTCGTCCAGGGCATCATCACCAACGGTAGCGACCGGTACGAGCCGGGGCACGTGGCGCTCTACCTCGAGGGCGAAAATCTGCCGCCGCACGATGGACGGCCGGTGCAGATGGAGCTGAACGAGGGTTTCAGACAAAGCGTGATCGCCGTCCCCGTGGGCGGCGCCATCCGCTTCCACAACGGCGAGGCGGAGGATGGCCCGAGCTATACGCTGCTCAGCGAGTCCGATCTCGCCGCCTTTCACCATGTGCTCACGCCAGGCGACGAGGTTGTGGTCGACTTCCCCGAAGAAAGCCGCTTGACCGTGCGGACGGTCGAGACCTCGGACCACGCGATGAAGGTCTTGGTGCTGCCGAGCACGCGGTTCAACCTGCTGGAAAACAACAGCTACATCATCCGCGACGTGCCGCCGGGCCGCTACATGCTGCGCGCCGTGATCGAGAACCGGCGCTATCAGCCGCTGGCCATCCCGATCGAGGTGCCGGCGGTGGGCCGGGCGACGGTCGACGTCACCCTGGTCGAGCGCGGCGCTCTGGCCAGCGCGGGAGTCCAATAATGCGATGGCCACGCAAGGAAGCGGGCCATCAAACACCCACCCCAGGCAATCGGCAGCGCCAGTGAAGCGCGGCCGCGGGCCCCGATATCAGCCCGGCATCTCGACACCGAGCCGCGCGGCGCGATCGGCGGCAATTGCCCAGGTGGCTTCGAGGATCTCGATGCCGTCGGCGAGGCTGCGCGCGCGGCTGGCGTAGGTGCGCTCGCCCGGGATACGCACGTGATCGACACCGGGAGCGGTGCGTGAGGCGCGCACCTCGTCGAGATAGTCGCTCGCCGACCGGCGGAAGGTGTCCGTATCGCCGAAGGCGGCCGGATCGACCGCCATGAAAAGGTGCCCGCGCCGGCCCCGGGACCCGTCCTCCGTATGCCAGCCGTCGATGGCACTGCCCACCTCGCCGCCCACCAGCGGGCCCGAGAGGAGGGCGACGCAGAGGGCGAGGCCGAAGCCCTTATGTCCGGCGAGAGGGGCAATCGCCCCGGCCTCGATGGCCGCGGCCTCCGTCGTCGCCCGGCCTCGTGCATCGACGCCCGAGCCGGGCGGCACGTGCTCGCCATGATAGGCGGCCTGGCGAATGCGGGAGGCCGAGAGCACGCTCGTCGCCATGTCGAGGAGCACCGGGTCCGCCCCCGCCGTCGGCACGGCGATGGCGATCGGATTGGTGCCGAGCTTGCGCTCGACGCCGCCATGGGGATGGACGAGGGAGGATGAGGCCGAAAACACGAGGCCGACCATGCCCGCGCGCGCCATGCGTTCGGTGTAGTAGCCGATCATGTAGATGTCGGCGCCGTTGACGAGGCCGACGGTGGCGGTGCCGGCCTCGCGCGCCTTGCGGATGGCGAGGTCGGTGGCGAAGACCCCGCCCGGCTGGCCCGGCCCCCGGTGGCCGTCGACGAGGGCGGTGGCGGGCCCTTCCTTCACGACTTCCGGCCGGCCGGTGCCGTCGATGGCGCCGCGGCGAATATCGTCGAGCATGTCGAAGAGGTGGTCGAAGCCCTGGAGGCCGATGCCGCGCAGGTCGGCCTCGAGGAACACCTCGGCCGTCTCCCGCGCGTTGACATCGCTACATCCGGCGGCGCGCAAAAGACGCTCCATGAGGTCGCGCAGAACCTCGGGCTTCACGATGCGCGTCGGGCGCTCGGTCATGGGATCCATCTCCTCGTTCCACCAAAATTCCCCAGACAACCGTCAATTCCACGCCGACTGTACCCAATTCCCGCCGCCACTAGAACAATCTTGCCCGTGCGGCCATCCCACTGGAGTTACCCCGGTTTTATGGATGGTTATGGGTTTGGGCGAGCGGGGATCGCTTGTTCCTTTCGTCGTAGACGGGTGACAGATAGCGGATCGCCAAGTGGCGCCGGAGGGGACTGTACCAACCCTCGACGAGCTCGAGGACGGTCATGCGCGCCGCGGCGAGGGGCCGGAAGCGGTGCCGGTCGAAGGGCTCGGGTGCGCGTAGCGCCAAGCACGGCTCAACCAGGACGGCGGGATGGCGAAAGTTAACGTACCGGCACACAGAGTCTGACAAGAGCCTGACGATGGCTCTTCGTTCTCCTGATAATCCCTCTAATCCCTTGCAAACATGGCGACCCCGCCAGGACTCGAACCTGGAACCTGCGGATTAGAAGTCCCGCCAAAGCGGGTTTCCGCGCACTGCGACGGCTTGCGGGAATTGCCCGCAAGGCCCTGAACCACAACGCTTTCCTCTCCATAGTCGATTGCGCTTGACTGCGGCACATTGCGACCGTATTCTGGCGACATGGTGACATATTGGCGACATGACATGACTGCGGATAAAAAATCCGTTTCCCTGACCGAGCGGCGCATCCGGGACGCCAAACCGGGCGCCAGGACGATCATGCTCCGGGATCGCGACGTCGTCGGCCTGTGCGTGCGGATCGCGAGCGGCGGCACGAAAGCCTATTGCCTCGATTACAGGGCCGGCGGCAAGCGCCGCCTCGCCACCCTCGCCCGCGTCGGCGAAATCTCCCTGAAAGAAGCGCGGGCGATGGCCGGGCGCGAGCTGGTCGCGATCCGGGCGGGCGAGGCGGACCCGGTTCGCGACCGCCAAGCCGCGAAGGATGCGCCGACCGTGGCCGATGGTCTGGACAGGTTCTTTGGCGACTATGCGCCGCGCCGGATCGCCGACGGGCTGATTTCCGAGCGCACCGTCTACGACTACAGGAAACAGTCGGGCCGCACGATCCGTCCGCGCCTCGGCTTCATCAAGATCGCGAACGTATCGCGGCACGACATAGAGCGGGCGCTGGCGAACACCGCCCCTGTTCAACGCAACCGGCAACTGGCGCTCTTGTCGCGGTTGTTCAATCTGTGGCAGCGGTGGGAATGGTGCGAGCCTGGACACAACCCCGCGCGGCTGATCGAAAAGATCCGCGAGGAACCCCGCGACCGCGTGCTGGTGCCGTCGGAAATCGCCGCGCTCGGCGCCGCCCTGTCTGAACTGGACTCGCCCTTCACAGCGGGCGCTCTCCGATTCTTGGTGCTGACCGGCTGGAGGACCGGCGAGGCGCTGTCGCTGCGATGGGAGAACGTCAACATGGAGGTTGGCGAGGTGCTGTTGACATCGACCAAGACGGGCCGCGACCGGCGGACGGTCGGCGGCGCCGCGCTGGAGATCGTCGCGAGCCTGCCGCGCATCAACCGCAACCCGTTCGTGTTCGCTGGCGCCTATGGCAAGGCGCTGTCGTACAAGACGCTGCACTCGGCATTCAAGCGGGCGTGCGAGCGGGCCGGCATCGCCGACGCGCGGCTGCATGACATTCGCCGCACCATGGCGACAAACGCCGCCTCGACCGGGCTCAACCTGATCGGGCTCCGCGACCTGCTGAACCACAAGACAACGACGATGGCCGCGCGCTATGCGAGGCGCGCCGGCTCCGTGTTGAAGGCGACGCAGGACACCATGGCCAGCAAGATGGCCGGCCTGCTGGACGGCAAGGCCGCGGACGTGCGGGAATTCCGCCGTGGCTGACATCCGAATCAAGATCGAGCCATACGAGCGGCGGCGGGACCGAAAATTGGAGTGGCATCTTGCCGTCGCGCTGTTGCGGCATTTCTCGCCCGGCATGTCGGAGCGCGCTGCGTGCAAGATCGTCTTCGACATGGTTGCGGCCGAGCATAGCTTGGAGAGCGACATCGCCGTTCGCCAAGCGGTTCGCCGAATCGGCCCGACCAAGCCGCTCCGTTTTGTATCCAGACGGGGGCCGCAACCGTCCGTATAGTCTCGCCATCCGACGAAAGGATGGCAAATGTTCGATCTAGACGCGCTCTATTTCGCGACCGATCCCGCGCTGCGCAGCATCGCGCCCGCCTCGACGATGGCGCACTGGCGATGCGAGGGACGCGGCCCGGCTTACGTCAAGATCGGCCCGAAAGTGGCCTACAAGGGCGCCGACCTGAACCGCTGGATCGAGGCGCAGACCGTCCGCCCGGCCGCCGCCTGACCGGCAAAGAAAGAACCCGCCGAGGGAGACTCCCGGCGGGCTCTTGAATGCCCGGCCCCGAAGTGGCGACAACGTGACGGACCCTCACAAGGTATCCGAACGGCCGAATTCCGACAAGCCGGTCCCGCTCGACCGGCACCCGGACGGTACGAAGGAACGGCCGTTCTGGCGCAAGGACTCCGAAACCCTGTCCTTGGTGCTGGCCGATATGGTGCTGGCCGTCCGCTACAACCTCCGCAGTCACCGCACGGAATGGCGAGGCGAACGGCTCACCAATCCCGACCGATGGGAGTTGGTGAGCGACCGATCGCTGTCGAGCATCCGCGAGCGCATCGCGCGACAATATTTCGTCCACACAAAGGAAGGGCCGCGCGCGCTCTATTGGGGCCGCGACGGTTTCCAGGACACGCTAAACGCGGTCCTCTTTCATCGGGAGGTCGACCCGTTCGAGGAATGGTTGGAAGCGTTGCCGCCGTGGGACGGCTATCCGCGACTCGCGAGCCTGCTGCCCGTGCTGTTCGGCGCCGAGGCCGATCCGCTGTCGGCATGGGCGGGGCGCTTCCTGTTCATGGGGGCGGTACAGCGCACATATCAACCCGGTTGCAAGCTGGACGAAATGCCGGTGCTGGTGGGCGGGCAGGGGATCGGCAAAAGCGCATTCGTCCGCGCCGCGGTTCCGCCCGACATGCCCGAATTGTTCGCGGACGGCGTGAGGTTCGACATGCGCGACAAGGAACAAGTCGAGGCCGTCTTAGGCCGGGCCGTGATCGAGGTATCGGAGATGGCCGGGCGCGGCAAGGCGGAAATCGAGCACATCAAGCAATTCGTGTCCCGCCAGGATGACGGGATCGTTCGCCTTGCCTGGCACCGTTCCGCCGAGCCATGCCCGCGCCGTTTCGTCATGATCGGGACGACCAACGAGCGCCGCGACCTGCCGAACGATCCGAGCGGCAATCGGCGTTTCGTCCCGGTCGAGCTGCGCCTTGGCACGGACATCGAGGCGTTCATGGCGGAAAACCGCGATCAATGTTGGGCCGAGGCGATGGTCGCCTATCACGACCACGGGCTCGGCGCCGCGCTTCCCCGGTCGCTGCACGATGCCCAGCGCGCGCGCGCCGAGGAACACCGGGACCGGGACGACCTCATAGAAGACGCTATCGAAACCCTGCCCACCGGTCAGCGTTACAAGCTCGGCGAGATCCTTTCCACCCTCGGCGACGTGGCCAACGGCATGAGCCAATTCCGCGTGATCCGGGCGCTTCGTAACGCCGGATGGGAACAAGCGCGGACGAAAGACGGGCGATATTGGGCGTGGAAAGGTGACAGATGACACTTGGTGACACCTTTTCCAAAGGACATGGCTTTGCCGTTTTCGGCCTTGACCCGGCATATAAGAAAGAAGTGTCACCAAGTGTCACCCGTCATCGGAAAGGACCGCAATGCTCGACCTATGGAAACGACACGTTGCTTGGCGGTTTGCTCCGACCGGGCGGGCCGTGCTCATGGTGAAGCGTATCGAGCACGCCGAGCGAAGGCGCACGGCGAACACCCTGGGGGTATGCACCCGATGCCACGGGCCGCGGGATAGCGCCCACTACAAGCGTTGTGCGGCCTGCCGGAAGGATACGACCGGGCTACAGCGCAGGCGCATGGCGAGGATGCGCGCCGAGGCGGACGGCACGGCTTGCATCAAGTGCCACAACCCGAACCCCGATGCTGGCAAATTCAAGCTCTGCCCGTTATGCAGGGAACGGGCGCGGGACGTGGCGGCGCGTCAACGCATGAAACACGCCACATAACGGGAGGATGAGACGATGGACATGCAGCGATGCGAGAACTGCAGGAGCTGGTGGCCGGGCAACCCTTACGGCCAGTGTCGAGCGCAACCGCCTGTAGTGGTGGACAGCAGCGGCATGACCAGGTTTCCGGAGATCGAGCCGGATGGATGGTGCGCGGGCTGGAAGCCCAGAGCGGTCATGTCGCGCGACGTGCAAAACGCTGTTGCGCCCCGCGATATGGCACCGTCAGCTTCCTGAGCACGGGCGCCCATCGGCGGTCCCCACATCACGTTTTCCGCAACGTAAACCAAGGAGCGTAACCACCGTGCCGGCATACCGTGATCGAGACGCGCGACGGCTCTACATGCGGCAGTACCGCGCCCAGAAAAAAGCCGAGCGCGAGGCGGTGGAAAAGCCGTTATCGCCAATAACACCTTTCCCCGACGATCCGGTCACCGCCCTGGCGGCGTGGGCGAAGGCGACGCTGGTGGTTCCGCCAGGGCATCCTCTTGCCGGTCAGCCGATGGCGCTCCCTGCCTTCGCTGAGGACTTCCTGAGAGCCGGCTGGGACGCGCAGGAGTCCGCCTTGGCGGTGGCACGGAAGAATTCCAAATCGGCTATCTGCGCGGTGCTGGCGCTGGGGCATCTCTGCGGGCCGCTGCGGACCCCGGGGTGGCGTGGCGCGGTGGCGAGCGTCAGCAAAGAGAAGGCGAGCGAGTTGAGGAATCAGGTGGCGGCGATCGCCGAGGCGTCGAAGCTGTCGGAGATCACGATTCGGCAGGCGCCGTATCCCGGCAGGATCATCAGCTCGACCGGCATGCTTGAGACCTTGGCGAGCGAGCGCACGGCCGGGCACTCGTCCAGCTTCGACCTGGTGATCGTCGACGAAACCGGGCTGCTACCGGAACGCGCCCGCGAGCTGCTGGCCGGTTTGCGGTCGAGCGTGTCGGCGAAGGGCGGGCGAGTGATCCACATATCCGTTCGCGGCGATAGCCCGCTGTTCGGCGAGATCCTGGACAACCCCGCCGTGGTCAAGCGCGTCTACGCGGCGCCTGAGGGCTGCGACATCGACGACCGGGAGGCATGGGCGGCGGCGAATCCCGGTCTCGGCACGATCAAGATGACGTCGTACATGGAGAAGGAAGTCGAGCGCATCCGGGGCGCCCCGCACGATGAGCCGAGCTTCCGCGCCTACGACCTCAACCAGAACCTCGACCCGACGAGGGAGATGATCTGCACGCCGGCCGATCTGCGGGGCTGTTTCGTCGACGAGCTGCCGCCGCGCCAGGGATCATGCTATCTCGGGTTCGACTTCGGCGAGGCGACGAGCGCGACGGCCGCCGTGGCGATCTGGCCGGCGACGGGGCGGTTCGAGAGCTGGATGGCGTTCGGCGACGTGCCGTCGCTGCTCGACCGCCAGCGGCGCGATAGCGCGCCCTACGTCGCGATGGCCGGCCGTGGCGAGCTGCGCACCTACCCGGGCCGCATCGTGCGCCCTGAAGCCTTCCTAGGCGATCTACAGGCTGACCTCGCCGGCTGTCGTGTCGAGGCGGCGGCGGCGGACAGCTACAAGGACAGCGAGGCCAAGGACTATTTCGACCGGGCGGCCGTGCGCTGGCCTATCGACTTTCGCCGCGTCGGCGCCGGCAAGGATGGCGGTCGCGACATCCGGGCGTTCCAACGGCTGGTGATCCAGTCCCGCCTTCACATGGTGGACAACCTGTCGCTGGCGACGGCGATATCGAAGTCGACCCTGCGCCGCGACGGCAACGGCAACCCCGGTCTTGACCGGGCGAATTCACGCGGTCGGATCGACGTGCTGTCCGCGGCCGTGATCGCGTGCGGGCTGGCCGAACATGCCTTCGACCGCAAGCCACGGCGGCGGCTGCGCCATGCGCTGGTCGGATGAGCAATCAGCACGTCCACATAGACCGGCGCCGATGGGAGCTGGTGCGCCGAAAGGCGTTCGAGCGGGACGGCTGGCGTTGCCTGAAATGCGGGCTCCCATCGGCGCTCGAAGCGCACCACGAGCCCCCCTTGCGCGATGGCGCCGACCCCTACGACCTCGCCGGAGTGCGCGCCTTGTGCCGGGGCTGCCACATCGCACGGCACAGGGGAGACGCCATGACGCCGGGGAGGGCCGCGTGGCTGGATTTTGTTTGCGAACTCGTCGACAAGTAAGCGTTGCGCGGGGTACTCAGTCTAGGTCTTTGGACCAGCGCCGCGCCTTTTCGACGCATGCATCAACCCTTTCCGCCAGACCGGGATCCAGATCCCGAATTTTACTGGCGAGGCGTGTTGCATCTTCGAGTTTCAGTCCCTTACCGGGATCACCTTCGTGCCTGAACATGACCCTCGGTATCCGATCGTTGGCATAGGTATAGGGTTCAATTTTGAAATCTCGACGGTCATACAAGCAAAAACTCTCAAGGATGGTGGCGCGGGTAGGCATTGCAGGTGCTCCTCTTCTGGCGAACATATGGGAATCAAAGTTTAGTTCTTCAAGGTGCGAATAATACTTGATGTTGTGTGCTATAATTGCAACAATGTGGCAAATAAACACACTCCTTGAGGCGCCACATGACACATACACAGAAACGGCTCCGCGAACTCCGCGACCGCCAGTCCCGCGAACGCGGCCGGATGGCCGAGCTCGCGATCGCCGACGATCTGACCGACGAGACGCGCAGCGAGTTGGACGGGATCGAGGCCGGCACCGCAGACCTCGAAAGACAGATCCGCGCTGCTCAGATCGCGGTCGATGCCGAAGGCGATGGCGAGACCCGCACCGCCGCACCGGATACCGAGATGCGCGAGCGGATCGAACTGCGCAGCTCGGCGAGCCTGACCGAATTTTTGGTTGCCAGGATGCAGGGCAGGGCGGTCACCGGCGCCGAGGCCGAATTGCAGGCCGCTGCCGGCGTGCAGGGTATCCCGCTCGAACTGTGGGACGTGCCGGTGACCGCCGAACAGCGCGCCGCGACCGAGTCGCCCGCAACGACCGGCATCAACCTCGATGCGATCCGCCCGGCCGTCTTCGCGAACAGCATCGCGCCGCGCCTGGGGATCGAAATGCCGCGCGTCATGTCCGGCACCTATGCGTCGGCGACGATCGCCACCAGCACCGCCGCCGCCGCGCTCGACAAGGGCGGCGTCGCCGATGCGACCGCCGCCACCTTCACGGTCACCGCCGTGGTGCCGAAGCGCATATCCGCCCGCCTGAGCCTTCAGATCGAGGACATCGCCGCGGTTGGCCAGGCCAATTTCGAGAGCATCCTTCGCGAGAACCTGGCGCTCGTGCTGTCGGACGAGCTCGACGAACAGGTCATCACCGGCAACGGCACCGCGCCGAACCTCACCGGCATCTTGGAGCGCCTGTCCGCCCCGACCGCGCCCGGTGCGGCCGTCGCCGTCTTCGATGATTTCGTGGGCCGCTTCACGGAAGGCATCGATGGTCTGTGGGCCAACACGATGAAGGAGGTGGCCATCGTCGTCGGCCCGGATACCTACAAGGTCGCCGCCAAGGCTTTCCGCGACGGCACCGGCGGAAATGCCAACCGCGGCGAGATCAGCCTTGCCGACTATGCGATGGCGAATTTCGGCGGGTTCTGGACGAACAAGAGGATGCCTGCCCCTGCCAGCAACATCCAGGCCGGCATCCTGTACCGCAAGGGCCGCAACATGGCGGGCGGCGCCGGTGCGATGCGCACCGCGGTTTGTCCGCATTGGAACGAGGTCAGCATCGACGATATCTATTCGGGATCTGCCAGCGGAACCCGACATTTCACCATGCACGTCCTGCTCGGCGACGTGATCCTGGTGCAGCCCGATGCCTATGCAGAGACCGCCTTCCGCGTCGCGGTCTGATGGACACCGAACGGCGCGCTGCTCTCGGCGAAATCCGGATCGAAGGCCGGACGATCAGCGGCGTCGTCATGAAATACGGCGAAATCAGCCCGACACACCGGGAGCGATTCGAACCCGGCTCGATCCGCATGGCCGATGTCGTACACCTCAACCTGTTCCACGATCCCGAGCGGGCGGTTGCATGGTTGCCGGGCGGCGGGCTGGAGATGAGGGACGGCGACGGGAGTCTCGAGCTGTCCGCCGAGCTGCCGCCGATCCCCGCCGCCGACCGCGCGCTCGAGGAAATCCGCGCCGGCCGGGCACCTTCGCTTTCTGTGGAATTTCACTGTCTCAAGGACCGTCGCGAGGACGGCGTCCGGGTTGTCGAGCAGGCGGAGCTCCGCGGGGTTGGGATCGTGGCGCGGGGAAGCTACCCCGGGGCCAGGGTGGAAGCTCGCGACCGGAGGCGGCGCGTATGGCTCTAATCGGCGATCTATCCGAGGCGGAGCTGGCCACGCTGACAACGACCGTGGCCAGTCGCATCGCCGGCTCGATCCTGGGCCGGGAGGATGCCGGCGGCGCCGTGGCGGTAGAAATTGCCGGCGCGGCTGTCGTGTTCATCGTCGACGTCGCTCCGAAGACCCCGGAGGCAATCGGCCGCGAGGCCATGATCCGGCTGGCCGGATGGCTGTTCGGAAATAGACCGCACACCGTCGAGCACGAATTCACCGACCCCTCGGGATCGACGACCAAGCTCAGGTTCAACAACAGCGCTGCAACCGCGTCCGGTTTTCGGTCGAGCGGCGCGAGCGCACTTGTCTCGCGCTTCATCGTGCGCCGGGCAGGGCCGGTCGGCTGATGCGGTGGCCGTGGTCGAAATCTGAGAAGCGCGAATCGGGCGGCGACTTCTCCGACGCGGTTGTCCGCTTGATCGAGGCGCAGGCCGCCGGCACGGCCGCGGATGCATCGTCTACGGCTGCGGTCGAGGCGGCCGCGGGGGCGCTGTCGAGGGCCTTCGCGAGCGCCGAGGTGATCGGTGCGCCCTGGGTCCGGGATGCCGTCTCTCCGACCGTCCTGGGCCAGATCGGGCGCGACCTGATCCGCAAGGGCGATAGTATGCACGCCATTCGCCTCTACGGCGACCAGGTGGCGCTGATCCCCTGTTCGTCCTGGCACTGGGAAGGCAACCACGATCCGGCGTCCTGGACCGTGCGCGCGACCGCCTACGGGCCTAGCACGTCGACCACATGGAACCTGCCAGCGTCCGGCGTCGTCTTCTGCAGGTGGGGATCGAACCCCGGCCAACCGTATGTGGGTGTGGGTCCGACAAGCTGGGCGCACACGACCGCCCGGCTCAACGCCAATGCCGAGAGATCGTTGGCTGACGAGGCCGGCGGCCCGACCGCGCAGCTGCTCCCCGTTCCGCAAGAACCGGGTGATCCCGACGACGACGACAACCCGCTCGCGGGCCTCCGCGCCGACATCGCCGCGGCGAAGGGCGCGGCGCTGCTTGTCGAGACCACGGCGGGCGGGTGGGATCAAGGCGCGGTCAATGCGCCCCGAGCCGATTGGAAAATGCAGCGGCTTGGTCCGGCACCAACCGCCGCGCTGGTCGCTCTCGCCGATGCCTCGTTCGCCAGGGTGCTCGCCGCGACGGGCACACCGCCGTCGCTATTCGTCGCCGACGCGGACGGTACGTCTCAACGCGAGGGGATCAGGCGCTGGCATCTCGGCACCGTCCTGCCCCTGGCGCGGCTGGTAGAGCATGAACTGACGGCGAAGCTCGAAACGCCGGTGCGGCTAACATTCGACAACTATCCGATGGACATGGTTTCGCGGGCTCAGGTTTTCAGCAAATTGATCGCGGCAGAGGGCATGACGAACTCTATGGCGCTGGCAATCTCGGGGCTGATGGAACAGGACGATGCCTGACGATCCGACCCTCGCCTACGCCGGGCCGGAAAGCCGGTCGCTTGATGTCCTGGTGATCCTGTTCAACGGAGACGCCGCCTCCGTTCGCGGCGTGATCGCGAACGCCGAAACCTCGGCCGGCGAGGCCGGGCAACCGTTCGGAGATTTCGGGCCGATCGCATGGCTCGCCTATGACGGCGACCCGGCGGAAATCGAATTCTGCCTGTACACCGAGTTTGCGACTGGCCGCACGCTCCACCGGCGCGCGACCAAGCGCGAGCGGACATCGGCTCTCTGGAACACCGTCAAGCTGAACATGAGCACCGAGGCGGTCGTGATCGCACAGCGCGCCGACTTTTCCGGGGCCGACTTCGGCGAGGACTTTGCGACGTGACGCGAATCACGATCACGTCAAAGGACGCCGAGCGGATCGCCGAGCGGATCGCCGGCCTGATCGGCAAGGACGGGTTGCAGCGCATTCGTCGCAAGGCCGTGAACGAGGAAGGCGCGACGATCCGTAAGGGCATGAAGGTCGCGGCCCCGGCGCTGTACGGAACGACCGCGGCGGCCTTGCAAATCCAGGGCCGGGCCGCCTCGCCCGGCTCCGACAATCCTGAATACCGACTCCGCATGGCGAGGAACTTCCCGGTCGGCAAGCTCCGGGCGTCACTTCGCAAGGTGACGCGAGGCGGCGAACTGACGATCAATCCACCGCACCAAGGCGCACAGCGTTTCGGGGCTGTCGAGCGCGTCGGCCGAGCCTTCAAGCTCCTGGCGGTCGGAACCTTGCGGGCGCGGTTCCTTGGCGGAGTCTCGACCCGCGCCCGGCTCGCCTTCGCGGACCCCGACGACGGTGGCCTTGCCGAGCTGGCGGCGCTCCGGCGCCGGGCGGAAAAGAACCTGCCGAAAACCGTGGCGGCGAAGATCACCGAACATCTGAAAAGGAGACGGCGTTGACGCAGATTGCAGCGACCGATCAAGCATTAGTGCGTCTGTTGGACACTTGCGGGTTCCCCGGCGTCACCGTTTTGAGCGCGCCGCATTCATGGGACGCCGGATTTATTCAACGGTTGTTTGGCGACGTTCCGGCGCTCCTTGTGGCGTTCCTTGGCGGCGAGCCCTACGATGACACCAAGACTTCAACTGTGCTCGATGTAGTAGGAAAGTGGGGCGTCTATGTCTGCACCGGCTGGAACGGCGCGGACCAAGCGGCGAGGCGTTTGGGCACGGGCGCCGGTTTCGATTTAATGCACAGGGCGGCCAGCGTGTTGCATACCGCGATCTTGACGGACGCCGACGGGGAACGCCTTCCGCAAGTGCAAGTTGAGGGCCTTGGCGTCGAGACAGATAGCGCGGTTGACTTGGCGAATTTGTGGGTTGGCTCAATTGCCCTTAGCATAGACCTGCCGCTTGAGTTGCTACCGAGCGAGGATTGTTATGGGCCGCTCGACGATTTCTTGCGCGTGCGCGGTCCGCTTGTCGTGCCCGACCCGGCCGACGACATCGACATCGCCGTGGACCTCGACCAGACATAGCGACGATGGCGGGAGCATGGCCGCGTAAATTCGGCCGCGCCGTCCGCCAGCGCCCCCCCGTGGCGCACGAAGGCCGGCAAGGGCTGTACGCGAGACCCGGCGACCCTGATCGCGCTGTACGGGCTTCCTAGGGGCTCTGGCGACATATTGGCAACATGCCCGGAACGCCGTGTTGCTTGATTTCTCGTAACCCCTTGCAAACATGGCGACCCCGCCAGGACTCGAACCTGGAACCTGCGGATTAGAAGTCCGCCGCTCTATCCGGTTGAGCTACGGGGCCGTTGCGGGGACGACCGCCGTCAGCCCGGCCTGTCCCAGCGGAAGTTGTCGGCGTAGCTTCTGGGCCGCGCCCGCCGGACGTGTGGCTCCTCGAGCGCATAGCTGATGCCGTGGGATTCGGCATAGGCCACCGCCTGCTCCCGGGTCGCGAAATTGAGGCGGGTCTGCTGGCGCATGTCGCCCGAGCCGACCCAGCCCATGAGCGGATCGTGCCGCTTGCGTTCGGCGGGCTCGAACGCCAACACCCAGTCCCTGGTGCCGGCGCGGCCCGACTGCATGGCCGTCTTCACGGGCCGGTATATGCGTGCATCCATGAGTGGCGCCCTCAATTCGATCCGGTGGCGGCCCGCCGACGGCCCGGGATGGTCGGGGCGACTGGATTTGAACCAGCGACCTGATGCTCCCAAAGCACCCACTCTACCAGGCTGAGCTACGCCCCGCGCCAGCGCCCGCATGGCGGGTCAACACGTTCGCGTGAGATACACGATGCGGCCTTCCCCGGCAAGGCCGGCCGCTCTATCTATCCAAGCCGGCCACGGCGGCGCTAGGATCGCGGCCCCCCAGCGGTCCCACGAAGCGAGGAGCCCGTCTTGCCGCCAAGGCCACCCGGCACGCCGAAAACGGTCCCCGTCACCAGCGCGGTCCACGACTACATCCTCTCGGTCTCCCTGCGCGAGCCCGATATCCTCCGCCGCCTGCGCGCGGAGACGAGCGCGCTCAGCCGCGCCTATATGCAGATCGCGCCCGAGCAGGGCCAGTTCCTCGGCCTGCTGGTCGAGCTGATGGGCGCGCGCCGGGCCATCGAGATCGGTACCTTCACCGGTTACAGCGCCCTCGCCATCGCCCTCCACCTGCCGCCCGACGGGCGCCTCATCGCCTGCGACATCAGCGCGGACTGGCCCGCCATCGGCCGGCCCTACTGGGAGGAGGCCGGCGTTGCGGAGCGCATCGACCTGCGCATCGCCCCGGGCCTGGAGACGCTCGACGCCCTGATCGCGGAGGGCGGCACCGGCACCTTCGACTTCATTTTCATCGACGCCGACAAGGACGCCTACGACGCCTATTACGAGCGCGCCCTCGTGCTGCTGCGCCAGGGCGGCCTGATCGCCGCCGACAACGTGCTGTGGCACGGCAAGGTGGCGGACCCGGAGAACCATGAGCCCGCCACCGTCGCCATCCGCGCCTTCAACGAGATGGTCCATGGCGACGCGCGCGTGAGCCTGAGCCTCGTCCCCATGACCGACGGCATCACCCTCGCGCGCAAGCGCTGAGGCGAGGCGGACGCTTTCCAGGCTCCGCCGCGAAGCACCGGGCCCGTGCCGCGGCCCGGCCGGGTCGCGCATCCGGGCCCCGCCGGGAGTGCCTCACGGCCGGCCGCGCGCGCGAATTTTCCCCATCGGCCGTTAAGCCGTTGTTAAGCGAGCCCGGGTTAGCGTTGCATCGGGTGACAGGTAGGTCGCCCGATCATGAACGGAGGTTGACATGTACAGGATGTACAAGACCACCCTCGCGGCCGCGGCCCTCGCAGCCGGATTCACGCTCGCCGCCCACCCGGCGGCCGCCGCGGGTCAGCCGCAATGCACGCCGCGCGACGCGGTCCTCAAGCGCCTATCGTCGGAATATGCCGAGGCGCCGGTGGCCCTCGGGCTCGCCAGCAACGGCGGGATCGTCGAGGTGCTGACCAGCGGCGAAGGCAATACCTGGACGATCATCATCACAATGCCGAACGGCGTGTCCTGCATGGTCGCGGCCGGCGAGTATTGGGAGGGCCTCGAGCCGGTCGTCAAGGACGCCGGGGCCTAGGCAGGCTACTCCGCGGCGCCGATGAGGGTGTGCGATACCACGTCGCCCGGTGCGAAGCCGAGCCGCGTGGCGATGCCGCCCGCGAGTTCCAGGACGAAGCGCACCGGCCCCGTGGACGGGATCGGCGTCAGCGAGTAGGGCCGCGCGTTGCGCGCGATATGGCGCACCGTGCCATCGGCCCGGATGAAGAGCATGTCCAGCGGGATCAGCGTGTTCTTCATCCACATGGCCACCGCCCGCTCCTCGCCGAAATCGAACAGCATGCCCGTCATGGGCGGCAGCCCGAAGCGGCACATGAGCCCGCGCGAGCGCTGGGCCGCGCCGGCCGCCACCTCGACCGCGAAAGCATACCGCGCCACGGCCGTCACGATGGTGAGCGGCGTCGTCGGCAACAGCCGCTCGACGGCGATCGATTCGCACGTCTGCGCCCGGGCCCCCGCGGCCGGGAGCGCCGCCAAGCCGAGGGCGAGGGCGAGGGCGGCCGAGGCATATCCGGGCATTCCAGGCATGGCCCTCAAATAGCGCGATCCCATGGCCGGGTAAAGCCGGGATGGCCGCGAGGGGTGCAGGCGGCGTATAATACCGACCGGCGTTAAGAAAGACCGATCGTATGATCCCTCAAACGCCGGGCGGCCGCGTCCGCGGCCTTGGCTTACCTCGCATAAGCTCGGGCGCGCGGTCGCGCTTGCCAGACGGCGATGAGTCAAGCTCATCGCCGTCTGGTATAAGCCGGTAGAATGGAGGCCATGGCGGAGAGCAACCTCCATCTCCTGGCCCCGGCGGCCGAGGCCCTGCGCGACCACTTCCTCGGCTGGCAGTGCCGCATCCGGCAATACGCCGTGCGCCACGCCGACGGCCGCCCGACCGCGGGCATGCGCCCGCGCGCGCTCGACAGGGCCGGGGCCGCGGTGGCCCCGGCCCTCACCCTCCTCATCCTGCCGCGCGAGCCCTTCGACAGCACCGAGGCGTTCCGCCACATGGCCAAGGGCACCCACGACCCGCGGGAGCGCTACGAGAAGGCGATGCAGCTCCTCGCCGCCGCCCACTACCAGCACCCGCGCACGTTCAGCGACGTGATGACCGGCCTCTTCGCCGCCGGCCCGGCCGTGCCAGCGGCGGCCCTGCCGGCGGCGGCCCTGCGGGCGGCGGCCGTGCCGGCGGCCCTGCTCGAGGCGGGCGCCTGCATCCTCGAGTTCGAGCAGTACAGCCAGCGCTACCGCATCCCCTGCGCCGTCGCGGCGCTTGCCCCCGAGGACGCGGCCTACCGGGCGACCTACTGGCACAACGCCCTCTTCAACCCCAACATCCCGGACGCGATCCAGATCCTCGCCTTCACCCCCGACTGGTCCCGCGCCAGCGCCGACCCCCCGGTCTGAGCGGCGGCGCACACCCTTCCGGCGGCCGAAACGGGGTCGGATCGCGCCGAATCGGTCAAGGTCTGTCAAGGTGCGGCGTAGGGGAATGTAATAAAATCAAAGAGTTACAAGATTCCAAGCCGAACCTTGACAATCCTTGACATTTTGCCTGGGGCGTCGGGCGCGGAAGGACCGGCGGGGCGGCCCGACACAGAACACATGGTGAATCGAAAGCGGATTTCAAGGCACGAACGGAATACATGCCAAGCCTGGGTGACTGGTGGATATGGACCGGCCCCGCTCGCTTCTATATCAGAGCGGTGGCGTCCCGACACGGAATGCCCGACGGCGATGAGCTCGACTCGTCACCGTCTGGCAAGCGCCGCGAGGGCGCCCGAGCTTGTGCGAGGCCAGCCTTAGCGGCGCTTGAGCGAAGGAAATGCCTTAGCGGCGCTCGAGCGAAGGAAGTGCCTTAGCGGCGCTCGAGCGATATGAGAAGCCAAGGCCGCGGACGCGGCCGCCCGGCACCTGAGGGAACATACGATCGGTCTCCCTCGAGACCGATCGGTGGAAAGTGCGCTGCATGGAAGGCCTCTTCGGATTCGTGCTGGCCGGCTTCGCCCTGACCGGCAGCCCCGGGCCGGCGACCCTGAGCCTCGCCGCCACCGGCGCCGCCTTCGGCGCCCGCCGCGGCCTCGCCTACATGGCCGGTATCCTCATCGGCATGGTCGCCGTGATGGGCATCATCGCGAGCGGCGTGGCGGGCGTCATGCTGGCGCTGCCGGGCGCCGAGCCCGTCGTGGCCGCCATGGCGGGCGCATACATGCTCTATCTCGCCTACCGCATCGCCACGGCACCGCCGTTGGCGGAGAACGGCGGCGAGGGACGCCAGCCCTCGGTCGTGGGCGGCGTGTTCCTGTCCCTGGTCAATCCCAAGGCCTACGCGGCCATGGCGGCGCTTTTCTCCAGCTTCGTGCTGGTGGGGGAGCGCCTGTATCTGGACGTGGCGCTCAAGGTCGTCATTCTGGTGACGATCATGACCGTGGTGAACTTGGCATGGCTCCTGGTCGGCGCGGCGCTCACCCGGTTTTTCCGCGAGCCCGGCATCAACCGCGCCATCAACGTGATGTTCGCCGTCCTCCTGGTCGCGTCCCTCGCTTTCGTCTTGTTGCTGTGAGAACCCGATAGAGGGAGGCGGCCCCATGACGGCCAGGATGAGCAACCGGGAATACGTCACCCGCCATTGCATCCCCGATCCCGAAGTGGCGTTCAGCGGGGAGGAGTTCGCCGCGCGCCTGGAGCGTATCCGCGCGGCGATGGCGGCCGCGAGGATCGACCTGCTCTTCGTCTCGGCGCCCGAGGGGCTCTATTACGTGAGCGGCTTCCTCAGCGAATGGTACCAGGCCCAGAGCCCGGTGATCTGGCCCCCGGCGAGCGGCATCGCCATCCATCGCGAGAGCGGCGCAAGCATCCATTTCGAGACCGAGATGGACGAGGTGCTGACCCGCTTCACCACCGTCTCGCCGGACATCCGCATCCACCGGGACAGCCGCACCAGCATGCTCGAGTTCATCACGGGCGAATTGTCCGCCGCGGGCTGGCTTTCGGGCACGGTGGGGCTGGAAATGTTCAGCTACCGCCCGAACCGGGGCCATTCGGAGCGCTTCGAGGCGGCGCTCAGCTCGGCGGGCGCGATCGTGGTTGATGCCACCCACATCCTGCGCGATGTGCGCCGGATCAAGTCGCCCCAGGAGCGCGAATACATGCGCGCGGCCGGGCGCTTCGCCGATATCGGCATGGCGGCGGCGCGCGATGCCCTCGCGGTCGGGGCGACGGAGCTCGACGTCCATGCGGAGATGACCTACGCCATGATGAAGGCGGGCGGCGAGCCCGCGGCGATTCCCCTCCCGGTCGCCTCGGGCAAGAAAACCGCGGCGACCCACGCCCTGGCCTCCCACAAGAAGATCGCGCGGGGGGAGATCGTGGTGGTGGACATCTGCGGCGTCCGCCGGCGCTATCACGCCAACCTCGCGCGCACCTTCTCCATGGGCGAGCCCCACGCGGCCGTCGCCACCCAGATCGAGAAGGCAGCGGGCCTCTTCGCGGGCCTCCCCCCGATCCTCGCGCCGGGCATGCGCGTCGCGGCGCTGACCGCGTATGTCCGGGACTACTACGAACGCGAGGGGCTGTGGGAGGACCGCACCTGGCTCGGCGGCTACGAGCTCGGCATCGCCATCCCGCCGGACTGGGACGGGCCCTTCACCTACGATGTGGAAGCCGACCCGGGCGATGCGACGCTCGATCCCGGGATGGTGATCAACCTGGAGAGCGACGTCTACCTGCCCGAGGGCGCCGGCGCCGCGATGATCATCAACACCATGGAATTCTCGGACGAGTCGGTGGCGATTTTGAGCCAGTTTCCGGACGGCTTGGTGGTGATCGAGTAGCGAGGCTGGAGGCAGCGGCCTCTCGCAGGAGTGGCCGGCCGAGGAGCGGGCGGCGATCATCGAGCGGTTCTATGATGCTTACGAAGCGCGGGTCCGCGAGGCGCCGGAGGGGCACGGGATGGACTGGGTGTATATCAATCTAATTTGCTCGAAAGTTTGGGGGGAATGTGGTCGCGTGAAGTGGTGGGTTGATACAATTCAACATTCAAGACCTGACCCCAGGCGCACAGCATGGCCGGATGGCGAACCACCCGGTCGAGCCAGGGCGCGAGCAGATGGGATTTCTGATCGAGCCGGGCGGCGGGATGTGCCGCGATCAGGGCTTCGAGCCGGCTCCGGCACGCCGCCGCCTCGGCCTCGGACAGCACCCGGATGGGGCCGTAATAGCCGTCGCGGGCGAAGGCCGCGCGTGCCGCTTCGGACAATCCTGCCACGACCTCGCGGCCCGCTAATCGACCGCGATGGTGCGGCGCGCACTGCCCCGGTAGAGCATGGCCTCCGCCATCGCCCGGGCGCCCGCCTCGTGCGCGGCCAGGGCCCGTGGCGCGAAGGGCGCGGACGGCCGCTCCTCCGAATCGAAATGGTGGTGGCGGTCGGTGCCGCGCACGAGGGTGGCGGTGAGCCGGCGCGCGGTCTCGGGCACGGCGCCGGTCTTGAAGAAGCCGGCGAGGAGGATGGTGCGCCAGCCGTCGGTGCTGTTGGGCCCGGAGGAATGCACGAGGTTGTGGTCGAACAGCCCCACCTCGCCCGGCGCCAGCACCATGTCCTGGGCCGCGGAATCGTCGAACGAATCGGTGATGTACTGGCCGCGGGTCAGGATGCTGTCCGGGTTCTCGGTATCCCGGTGCGCGAGGACCGGCCAGTCGTGGGAGCCCGGGACGACGCGCAAACAGCCGCTATCGGGCGTGCACGGCGAGAGGGCGAGCAAGGCGATGACGCCGCTCGGCTTGATCCGGATATAGCGGGTGTCCTGGTGCCAGCCGGCATGGGCGCGGCCGTCCGGCTGCTTGAATCGGAAGTTCGCGTTCCAGCACAGGATGTCGGGGCCGAGCAGGCTCTCGACGGCGTCCACCAGCGCGGGCCGGCGGATCAGCTCATCGATCCAGGGAACCAGGAGGTTGGCCTTGAGGTCGAGCTTCTGCGCGCGGTGGGGATCGCCGGCCCGGACGTCGTCCACCCAGGCGAGACGACGGGCGGCCTCCGCGGGCTCCAAGAGCGGGACGGGGAAGTGGAAGCCGCGCGCCCGATAGCCCGCGACAGCCTCCGCCGATAGCGACCCGGCCATGTTTCTCGCCCGCGCTCAGGGCCCTGTGCCCTCAGGTGGCATAGTCGGGCTCGTCCGCGTCGAGCTCGCGCTTCATGGCCTTGAAGCTTAACCCGGCGGCCGAGACGTACTCGGCCCGGAGCTGCTTGGCGGTCATCCTGGCGATGTTGTCGGAGATGATGCGCGGCTCCTTGCCCGCGCACGCGACCATGTACATCTCCCTGCACACCTTCTCGATGTTGCGGAACTCGAAATAGGCCTCCGCCACGGTCGGCGCCATGGTGGTGATGCCGTGATTGGCGCTCATCAACACCCGCTTGTCGCCGACGCCGCAGCCGAACTGGGCGCCTTTCTCGTCGTCCATGGCGGCACCGATGAACAGGTCGTCATAGGCGACCCGGTCGTAGAAATACATCGAGTTCTGGTTGACCATCTTGATCCGGTTGTCCTCGCACATGGTGAGCCAGGTGGCGTGCGGCGGATGGGCATGCAGGATGCAGCCCGCGTGCGGGACGTCGCGATGGATGGCGGTGTGGATGGTGCGCGCCGAGGTCTCGATATAGCCCTCGCCCTCGACGGTGTTGCCCTCGAAATCGACCGCGATCAGGTTGCCCGCCGTGACCTCGGACATCATCAGGCCGTGGGCCTTGACGAAGAAGCGGTCTTTCGCACCCGGCACCATGAGCGTGAAGTGGTTGAAGATGCCGTCGTCCCAGTTGTTGCGGGCGGCAAGCCGGTGCGCGGCCGCAAGATCGACGCGGGCTTCCCACGCGGGATCGGACCGGGGGACTTCCTTGAGAGCGGTGGCCATGAGGGACCCTCCTTAGCCGTCGCGGCCCCGCGGCGTGGGGGCCGACACCTGGATGGTAGCCACCATACTCCAAGCGGGCCTGCGCGCAAATAGGGGATGGCAGGGGGCCCAGGGGAATCGCATTAGGAAAAAGGGCTTGCTTTGGGGCGGGTTGATGGATTCTACGAGATGGTGCCAACAGCTTGGAGGCTGGCGCCATGGACGGGATTGTCGAGGTATTCGAGGCTCTGGAGGACCCGCGGACGGGGAATGCGAAGCGGCATTCGCTGCACGAGTTGCTGATCATTGCGCTGTGTACGGTGCTGTGCGGCGGTGAGACCTGCGCCGACATGGCGCTGTTTGGGCGGTCGAAACGGGGGTTTCTGGAAGAGTTTTTGACGCTGGAGCACGGCATTCCGAGCCACGACACCTTCTCGCGGGTGTTCCGGCTGCTCGATCCGGATGGCTTCCACGCTTGGTTCCTCGGCTTCATGAAGCGCTTTGCCGAGACCTGTGAGGGGGTTGTCGCGATCGACGGCAAGACCCTCAGGCGCTCCTTCGATCGGGCCTCGGCGGGCTCGCCGCTGCATCTGGTCAGCGCCTGGGCGGCCGATCAGCGCCTGGTCCTGGCTCAGCTGGCGGTCGGCGACAAATCGAACGAGATCGTCGCCGTGCCGCGGTTGCTTGCGTTGTTGTCCTTGAAGGGCCGCATCGTCACCGCCGATGCGATGAGTTGCCAGCGCACGATCGCCCAGCGGGTGATCGAGCAGAAGGCCGACTACGTGCTGGCGCTCAAGGCCAATCAAGGCACCCTGCGGGACGACGTGTGCCTGTTCCTCGATGATCCCGAGACGCCGCTCGACAGCGCCACCGAGGTCGACAAGGGCCATGGCCGCATCGAGACCCGCAGCGCCAGTCTCAGCACCGATATCGCGTGGCTTCAGGACGGCCACGGCTGGCCCGGCCTCAAGGCCGTCGGCAAGGTCGTCGCCAGCCGCGAGATCGGCTGCCTGAGGACCACCGAAACCCGCTACTATCTGCTCAGCAAGGCCATCCCGCCCGCCCGCTTCAACAACATCGTGCGCAGCCACTGGAGCATCGAAAACCAACTCCACTGGGTGCTCGACGTCGTCTTCGACGAAGATCAGGCCAGGAACCGCAAGGACCACGGACCGCAAAACCTGGCCTTGCTGCGCAAGCTCGCCCTCAACCTCGCCCAACTCGAACCCTCCCAAGGCTCGATGCGCGGCAAGCTCAAGCGCGCCGGCTGGGACAATGCCTTCCTCACAAGCATGCTCTCACAGTTCACAAATGTTCAAATACGATAGCCCTGCCGCGGGCCTCAGGATGGATCGTCGATGAATCCCCACGCGTCGATTTCGACGAGCAGCTCCTCACGCGCCAGACCTTTGACCACGATCCCCGTGCCGCAGGGCCAGAGCGCATCGAAGTACTGTCGAATCATCGGATAGACAGCCATGCGATGGGCGCGATCGGTCACATAGACGATGATGCGGACGACATCGCCCAGGCCGCCCCCGGCCATCTCGATGAGGGCCTTGATGTTCTCGCAGGCTTGCCGAGCCTGAGCCGCCGCGTCGCCGATACCGATCAGCTCGCCATCCAGCGTGAAAGCCGTCTGGCCCTGAATGTAGACATGGTTGCCCGCGCGGCAGCATTGGACGGCCCGGCCGGTGCTTCCCGGCATGGCCAGAGGGGCCAGGTCCTGGGTGCGAACGACCGTCTTGGAGACACGGTCATCATCGATAAAGCCCCAAGCGTCGATCTCGACGAGGAGCTCCTCGCGGGCGAGCCCGGGAACGACGAGGCCCGTGCCGCAGGGCAAGGGGTCGCCGAGATAGCTTTCGATGACTGGATAGGCCGCGAGCCGATGGGCGGAATCGGTCACATAGGTGACGACGCGAACCAGGTCACCAAGCGATCCGCCGGCCGCCTCCATCAGGGCCTCGATGTTCTCGCAGGCCTGGCGGGCCTGGGCGGCCGGATCGCCGACGCCGACCAGCGCGCCATCGAGCGTGTACGCCGTCTGCCCCTGGATGTAGACATGATTGCCGGCCCGGTAGACTTGCGCGGCCATCCCGGCCGTGCCTGTCATGCGGGTGGGCCCGAGATGCTTGCTCCGCACCAGGCTCTTCTGGGTGTCCTCGTCGTCGATGAAGGCCCATGCGTCGATCTCGACCAGCATCTCCTCCCGGGCGAGCCCCTCGACCACGAGCCCCGTGCCACATGGCACCGGCTCCCCGAAATACTCGCGCATCACGGGATAGACGGCATCGCGAAATCCGCGGTCGGTGACATGGGTGACGACGCGCACGATGTCGCCGAGGCTGCCTCCGGCCATCTCCATGAGTGCCTTGAGGTTGTCGCAGGCCTGTCGGGCCTGGGCGCCCGCGTCGCCGGCGCCGACCAGCATGCCGTCGAAGGTGTGCCCGGTCTGGCCGGTGATCCACACGAAGTTGCCGGCGCGGGTGCACTGGGCCACCACGACGCCCTCGCTGCCGGGCAGCCGCAGGGGCGTGAAATCTTGCTGGAAGACGAGCTGTTTCTCGGTCATGTCACCGCAGCTTGGTATCAATGGGTCGCCGCGCCGACCAGCACGGTACATCCACCGGCGGGCAATTGGTAGCGCATCCCCGAAGCGTTCGGTCCCCCCGGCGCGGCGCGGCGGACCCACGCGAGGGGTTACGCGCGAAGGGTGACCTCAGGCGCGCGCGCTTCTCAAAGGACACGGATGCCGATTCTCCAAGCCAGCAAATGGATCGGCTCAAGGATGGCCCGTCAGACCCGGCACCGCGTCGTAATCGCCGTGGCGCTCGAAGAACCGGGCCCAGGCCGCGTCCGATGCCATGGCCGCTTCGTCGAGCAGCGCTTCCTCGCTCTCGCCGACCACTTCGCCGTCGCGGACGACGGTGCGGCCATCCACCATCACCGTCTCCACGTCCCTGGCGTGGGCGTGGTAGACGAGGGTGCGCAACGGGTCGTTCACCGGCGTGAGGCCGTAGCGGCGCATGTCCACGATCTGGAGATCGGCGCGCTTGCCCACCTCGAGCGACCCGGTGAGGCGGTCGAGACCGAGGGCCCGGGCCGCATCGATGGTCGCAAGGCCGAGCGCCTCGGCCGCCGGCAGCACGTCCGGATCGTTCGCATCGATCCGCGCCACCGCGATGCACGAGCGGATCAGGTCGAAATAGTCGCTGAAGTAATTGTCGATGCCGAGCCCGACATTCACGCCGCGCGCCCGCAGGCCGGCGACCGGGGCGATGCTGCCGCGGAACTGGTTCATATGGGGGCAATGGGCGAGATGCGCTCCGGTGTCCGCCAGGACCTCGGCGTCGCCCTCGGCCATCTTGTTGCAGTGAACGGCGACCACGTCCGGGGCCAGGAACCCATGCTCGCGCGCGTACGCGAAGGACCCGATTCCGCGCAGGTCCCGAACCGCCCGATCCTCACCGGTCCCGATATGGATCGAGAGGCGCAGCGAAAGCCTGTCCGCGGCGTCACGGAGCCCGCGCAACAGGGCGGGCGAGGAGGTCACGGTCGCGTTCGCGGTCATCATCGCGGTGATGCGCCCCTCGGCCTTGCCGTGCCACGTTTGCGCGAAGCCGATAGCCTGGGCGAGCTGGCGCTCGCGCACCGCCGCGTCGAAGACGGTCTCGCCCGCCGTCATGCGGTCGATATCGATGTCGAGCACCATCACGCCCATGGCCGCGCGCATCCCGACGCGCTCGATATAGGGCGCGAAGACATCGACCTCCTCCTCCATCTCAAGGATGGTCGTCGTGCCGCCGCGCAGCAACTCCGCGATCGCGAGTGAGCCGATCGCCCGGCGCTCGTCGCGTTGCATGAGGAGTGCCATGGGATTGTACAAGCGCTGGGCGGGCGCCTGGCCGATATCCTCCCCCCGCCCACGAAACACCGCGTATCCGACATGGTTGTGCGCGCTTACGAACCCGGGAAGCACCACCTTGCCGCGCCCGTCGATCACGATGTCGGGAGACGGGTTGCGCTCGGAAACCGCGTCGCTCGGACCGACATCGGCGATTTCGTTCCCGGAGATGAAAATCGCACCGGGGGTGAACGAGTTGCGCCGGGGATCGACCGTTATGACGGTGGCATCCCTGATCAAGGCCTTCAACATTGCTGCCTCCCCATAAGAACCTTCGGTCACGAGACTCGATCCGCGCGCGCATCGCGGCGGCTGTTGGAGTACGGTAGCAGAGCATAGGTCGAACGCCGATGTTGGAGCGGGCTCATCGCCGCCGGGTTGTCTAATTCCGGTTCGTTGGTCAAGCCCTTCCGGACCCTTGTCTCCGCCGGGAATACGGTTGTCTGCGAAGTCTTCCCCGACGGGTCCGCCGGGTTGTCTAATTCCGGTTCGTTGGTCAAGCCCTTCCGGACCCTTGTCTCCGCCGGGAACACGGTTGTCTGCGAAGTCTTCCCCGACGGGTCCGCCGGGTCGCTTCATGATAGTGCCCTTTGGCTTCGGCCTCCCAAGGTATCAGGCGCAATCGCGAACGACTGTCCGCTTAGCAACCAAGCGAACGGGATCGCCTCGGCCACCGTCTCGGCGGGGACGGGTCTTCCGCTTCTCGCGGAGCTCTCTCTTCTCCTTATCCAGCTATGCCGTGGCGCTCGCCTCCTTTTCCGGCCAGCGGAAGGCTTCGCCGGTGATCAGCATCCGGTGCAGGATCACCGCCAGCCGGCGCGCCAGCGCCACGCAGGCCTTCTTGTGGCTGGTCCGCCTCTTGATCCGGCGCGCCCAGTCCTTCAGCGGGTGGGCCCGGCGCACCACCGTCAGCAGGCTGTTGGCGGCCTCGTAGAGCAGCGCCCGCAGCATGGCGTCGCCGTGTTTCGAGATGCGCCCCGAATAGTCCATCCCACCCGACTGCCAGCGCCGCGACGTGAGCCCCACATAGGCGCCCACCGTGCGCGATTTGGCGAACCGCTCCGCTTCGCCAATGGTCGCCACATAGGCCAGCGCCGTCACCGGCCCCACCCCCGGCGTGCTCATCAGCAAACGGCAGGCCGGAGAGCCTTTCGCCCGCCCCACGACCGCCTCGTCCAGCCGCCCGATCTCGCGGCCCAGCGCCGCCGCCGCGGACAGAAGCGGCTCGATCATCACCTTCAGCTCGGGACGCCCCTCCAACGCCTCGCGGACGCGTCCGGCCAGCTTGCCCGAGCCCTTGGGAAAGCGAAGGCCCAACGACCCCAACAGGCCACGGATCGCGTTCTCCGTATCGCGCCGCTGGCGCACCAGATGACAGCGCGCCTTGAGAAGTGCCCGCGCCTCCTGCGCCGCCTCGCTCTTCACCGCCACAGGGCGGCAAAACCCCGTGCGCGCGATCTCCGCCAAGAGCTCGGCGTCGTTCGCATCCGTCTTGTTGTGCTGAAGGCGCATCACCGCGTTCGCATGGCGCGCGTCGATCACCTCGACCGAGACCCCCAGCCGGCCCAGATCCCGCGCCAGCCAGCCACTCAGCGTACCCGTCTCCAGAACGATACGGCCAGGGCACGGACAATGCTCCCGCAAAGCTGCGAACAGCGCCCCCGGATCGGTCGCAACCTTGCCGCGCGCCAATATCTTTCCCGCCACGTCCTTCACGCAAAACGCCGTCTCTTCCTTCGATACGTCAAACCCAACATACTCCGTCATGGTCACTCTCCTTGGTTTGCCCACTGGGGCGCGTCCTCGCGACCCCGAATCATAGGCCCGGGAGAGTGACCACCGGAATTACGCTATGTATTAGCCGAGTTCGGAAGGGAACGCATTGATGCACCTCAATCGGGCACCTTCTCGCCCGCGCGGACCGGAGCCTCGAGCCGGTTCTCGGCTGGCGGCCCATGGCACGGGCCGCTGGCCCCGTAGGCGGTGCTCGGATTGAACGCGTAGTTGAAGTCGAGCACGATCCGGTCTCCCGCCATGCCAAGGTCGGCGCCCTTGATGCCGTCGAGGAGGGTGCGGCCGCTGGCATGGGTCTCGGCGCCCGTCGTCGCGTCCGCGAAGGGCAGGAAGAGCCCGCCCCCATAGCCCTCGACCCAGTAGAGGACGAGCTCCCGGCCATAGGCCGGGGCGAGGCCGGTCGTGCGGGCCACGGGGCGCAGGGCGACCGGGATGCCAGCTTCCGCGCCGGCCTCGAGCGTGCGACCGTCCTCTACCGTCTCGAAGGCGACGGTAAAGCGCGCGGCCGGGTCGTAGTCGAAGTAGCGCAGCGCCGTATAGCGGTCCCGCCGGGCGCGTGCGATGGGGGACTGGGCTTGATCGCGGAACAGACCGTCGCGGGCCTGACGCCACCGGTGCCACGCCGCCTCGGGGTCGGCGGTGCTTCGTGCCACGGCATAGATCTCGGCCGTCCTGCGGCGCCAGTCGGCGAGGGCGATGGGATCGGCCGTCATGACCGGACGGGGTGCCCGGGGAACGCTCTCAGGTGGCCCATGGCGGGTCCCGCCTGGCGAGGAAGGCCTCGATGCCGGCCCGCGTCGCCGGATCGCGCAGCAGGCGCACGAGGCTGTGCCCGGCATCGTCGCACACCGCCGCCCGGGGCCGCTCGGCGACCGAGAGGACGAGCCGCTTGACGGCGGCGACGGCACTGGGTTCGCAACGCCTGACCTCGTCGAGAGTCGACGCCAGCCGCGCCTCGACCGCCGCCCGGTCGTCACAGACGTGGTGGGCGAGGCCGATGGCCCGCGCTTCGGCGGCCCCGATACGCGCGCCCGTGACGGCGAGGCGCCGCGCCTGACCGTCGCCGATGCGCCGCACCGCGAAGGGGATGAGCTGAGAGGGGATGAAACCGACGCGCGGCTCCGGCAGGGCGAAGACCGCATCCGCGCCCGCGATCACCACGTCGGCGCAGCAGGCCATGCCGAAGCCGCCGCCCACGGCCGCCCCCTCGACGACGGCGACGACCGCCTGGGGCAGCGCGTTCAGGTCCTCGAGCACCGCGCCGAATTGGCGGTAGGCGGCATAGAGCGGATCGGCCTCGCCGGTCCCGGGCGGTGGCGGCATCTCGCGTATGGCGTTCAAGTCGCCGCCGGCGCAGAAATTGCCGCCCGCCCCCCTCAAGACGACCGCGCGCAGGCCCGGATCCACCCGCGCCCGCGCCACCACGGCGCCGATCTCGCGCATCATCCCGTGGGTGAGCGCGTTGCGGTCCGCGGGCCGGTCGAAGGTGACGTCGAGCCGCCATCCCTCGCGCCGAACCCGGAGCGTCTCGTATCTGATTTCCCCGGTCATGGCGCGCATTCTGGCGTCCCGCGCCCGGCGGGGAAAGCCCCGCGGCCCGACGGCCGGTGCGGCCTCGGGTGAAAATGCATTAGGATGCGCCACCCTCGCCCGGACCGGAGCCATGGCCAAACATTCCTCGCGCAAGGTGATCCTCGCGGCGCTCGCCGGCAACACGCTGATCGCCGCCACCAAGTTCGCGGCGGCGGCCATGACCGGCAGCTCGGCCATGTTCAGCGAGGCCATCCATTCCCTGGTCGATACGGGCAACCAGCTCCTCCTGCTCCTGGGCCTGCGCCGGGCGCGGCGCCCGGCCGACGAGCGCCACCCCTTCGGCTACGGGCGCGAGGTCTATTTCTGGTCCTTCTGCGTGGCCATCCTGGTGTTCGCCGTGGGCGCCGGCCTCTCCCTCTACGAGGGCGTGAACAAGGTGATCGAGCCCCACCCGGTGAGGAACGCCTTCATCAACTATATCGTGCTCGCCATCGCCCTCGCCTTCGAGGCCGGGGCCTGGTGGATCGCGTTCGTGGAGTTCCGCAAGACCAAGGGGACGATGGGCTATGTCGAGGCCGTCCGGTCGAGCAAGGACCCCACCGTCTTCGTGGTCCTGTTCGAGGATTCGGCCGCCATGCTCGGCCTCGTTGTGGCGGCGGCGGGCCTGGCGCTGGCCGAAGCGCTGGGCGCCCCGGCCCTCGACGGGGTGGCCTCGATCCTGATCGGCCTCATCCTCGGCGTGACGGCGGTGCTGCTCGCGTACGAATGCAAGGGCCTCCTCATCGGCGAAGGCGCGCGCCCGGCGCTCGTGGCGGGCGTCCACCGCATCGTCAGGGCCGAGCGCGGAATCATCCGCACCAACGAGGTCCTCACCATGCATATGGGGCCATCGGACGTGCTGGTGACCCTGAGCCTCGATTTCGATCCTCATCTCAGCTCCGACAATGTCGAGGCGGCCGTCTCCTCGATCGAGCGGCGCCTCAAGGCCGGCTTTCCCGAGATCACCCGCGTCTTCATCGAGGCGCAGAGCTGGGCCGCCCACCGCCGCGATGCACGCGCCGCGCGGCCGGGTGATTGAGGGGCGGCTATCGCGGCCGGGTGCGTATGACCGTGGCCGAGCGCCTGGCAGGCGGCGCCCCCCTCGCCATCCGGGCGATCAAGGAGGCGGTCAATATCCAGTGCCGCGACGGCCCCCGCCGCGCCCTGCGCGCCCTCGATCTCCTCTATTACGACCGCCTCGACGACGGCTTGCGCGCGATCGGCGCCCTGATCGCCGGCGGCCGCCAGCTTCGCGCTCCGCCCCTCGATCCGCCCGTGCGCCCGGCCTCGGCCCAGGTCGAGTCCGCATACCCAACGGGCCGCCTCACGGAGCCGGAGGCGAAGGCCCTCCTCGCCGCCCGGGGCATCCCCGTGACGGAGGAGCGCGTGGCCGACTCGGCGCAGAGCGCCGTCGCGGCGGCGCGATCGATCGGCTACCCGGTCGCCCTCGAGGCCGTGTGCCGAGACCTCGCGCACAAGAGCGACGTGGGCGCGGTCAAGCTCGGCCTCGACGACGCGGCCGCGGTGCGGGCCGCCTGGGGCGCGATCCATGCCGCCGTCGCCGCCGCCCTGCCGGATGCCGCCCTCGAGGGCTGCTTCGTCCAGGAAATGCGGACCGGGCGGTTCGAGCTCCTGGTCGGCGCCCGGCGCGACCCCACCTTCGGCCCGGTCGTCGTCGTGGGCGCCGGCGGCACCCTCGTCGAGCTGCACGGCGCCGTGGCGATATCCCTGGCCCCCGTCTCAGTCGCGACCGCCCACGCCATGCTCGCGGAGCTCTCGATCCGCCCGCTCCTGGAAGGCTAGCGCGGCGACGCCGGCGCCGACCTCGACGACGCCGCCGCCGTCATCGAGCGCCTGGGCTGGCTCGCCCACGACCTGGGTGAGCGCCTGATCGACCTCGAGGTCAACCCCCTCATGGTCGGCGCCCCCGGAGAGGGCGCCATCGCCGTGGACGCGCGCGGGACCCTCGCCGGCGCAAGCGGCTAGAGCGGCTCCGATTTTAACGGACCCGCCCTAGCATTTTGTCGCTCGCGGCAGCGGACCCTATGGTCCGCGCCTGCGCGGGCGCGCCGGAGGACCGGCGGGCCGCCTTGCGGCCTGGAGCGATTCCAGATGAACTGGAATCGCTCTAGTGGCGCGCGCGGTCAGTCGCTCAGAACGCCCGACGCCTTGGCCGCGTGGGTGGCGAGCGCGTCCATCAGCGGCGGCGACAGGCAGTCGTAGGACTCCAGGCCGAGCTCCTTCAGCCGCGCCCTGATACCATCCATCTGATCGGGCTTGGCGCCCGATTCGATGGCCGAGGACACGAAGGCGGCGAATTCAGGCGCCGCCCAGCCATCGCTCGCGGACAGCTCGGTGTGAATGAAATCCAGCCCGTAGAAGGGATGGCCCTCGTTCTCGATCCGGCCGTACATGTGGGTGCCGCAGTCCTTGCAGGCGTGGCGCTGAATGGCCGCGGACGGGTCCACGACCGCGAGCTTGCCCGCGTTCGCCTTCACGCTCAGATTCTCGCGCCCGACGACCGCGACCTGCGAGAAGGCGGCGCCTTCGGGCTTCCAGCACTTGGTGCAACCGCAGACATGGTTGTGGGCGCACTGCCCCGTGACCGCGACCTCGACCGCGTCACTGGCGCAATTGCACGAGAGCGTCCCGCCCGCGAAATCCGCCGCGCCGGCCTTCACGCCGTTGTCCACGGCGGGATGGATCGATACTGCGCTCGCCATTTCCTCATCCTCCCATTTGTCTCACCAAGCATCCCCGATCCGGCGTTTTCCGGATTCCAAGATTTTGCAACGATTAGCATAATCGAAACCGCCCGCCTGCGCATGCCGTTATTCTCCGCAACCCGGTCCTTCCCGGGTCGGCTTGCAAGCATGGACGGGGGATGGGCCCCGGCCATTCGCCCGAGCGGGAAAATGCGTCGAATCGCCCTGAATGTGTTAAGAAAGGTCAAGGTGTCGTGTGGTCTATATTAATGATATCAATGGGTTGGAGTATATGGCGTCGAACCTTGACAAACCTTGACAGTTTCCCCGCGCGATCCGCATGTACACCTGTATCTGGGGATTCGCTCCTATAACGTCAAGGGGTTTCGCCGGCCGCCCAGCGCCGACTCTAGCGCCAGACGCCGTCGACGCGATCGAAGGCGCCCTTTCGCATGTCGCCCCCGGACGGATCGAACAGGGCCGATTTGAGCACCCGGCCCGAGTCGTTGAGCGGAAACCCGTCGACATAGGCGAGGTAGCGCGGAACCTTGAAGCTGGCGAGGCGTTCGCGGCAGTGCGCGAAGATCTGCTCGGGCGTCAGGTCGGCCGGTCCCCGTCCGTCCGTCAATTGCACGTATGCTTTCACTTCCTCGCTCCGCAGCTCGTCCGGCACGGGCACGACGGCCGCCCTGATGACATCGGACAGCTCGAGCAGGGCCGCCTCGACCTCGCGCGCGGCCACATTCTCGCCGCTGCGTTTGATCATCTCCTTGAGGCGGCCGACGAAGTAGTAGTAGCCGTCGGCATCCTGGCGGACGAGGTCGCCGGTGCGAAACCACCTGGTGCTGAAGGAGGCCGCGTTGGCCTGTGGGCGCTTGTAGTAGCCCAGGACGATTCCGCGCCCCGCGACCCATAGCTCGCCCACGCTTCCGCGGGGAACCTCGGCGCCACCCTCGTCGACGATCTTCACTTCCCGGTAGGGCGCGGGCACCCCGATGGACCCCATGCCGATCATGTGGCTGGCCGATGGCGGCAGAATGATGCTCATGCCGTGCTCGGATCCGCCGTAGCCGTCGAATCCAACGACACCGAACCGGTCGCAAAGCTCGCGATGCATGTCGCCTTTGTAGTGAAACGCCTGGACGACTTTGAGCTGGCATTCGGAATCCGCCGCCGACGGCGGGTGTTGCTTCATGACGTAAAGAGGAAAATAACAGTAATGTCACTAGTGTCCGGTTAACTGCGGCGGTTTTCCGGTTAGTGGGTTGTGGTTAAACGTTCTTTCGGGATATTCGCGTGTCACCGACTTGAACTCCCGGTGTTAAGCCAGACATGCTCCTGCCTTCCCGGTCAGGAGCATGGCTCATGTATGCAGGCAAGATCGTTTTCGCCCAGGTGATCGACCATCTGCCCGTGCACAGCTTGCGCCGTTGCGTCCACCGCTACGGCGGCGATCGCAGGCTGCGAAGCTTCTCCTGCCTCGATCGGTATCTGTGCATGGCCTTCGCGCAGCTGACCTATCGCGAGAGCCTGCGCGACATCGAGGCCTGCCTGCGCGCCCAGCACACCAAGCTCTACCACATGGGCATCCGCGGGCGCGTCGCCCGCGCCACCTTGGCCGACGCCAACGAGAGGCGCGACTGGCGCATCCATGCCGACTTCGCCCAGGCGCTGATCCGCATCGCCCGGCCGCTCTATGCCCAAGACAGCTTCGGCCTCGAGCTCGACCACACCGTCTATGCCCTCGACTCGACCACCATCGACCTCTGCCTCGCGGTCTTCCCCTGGGCCCCGTTCCAGCGCACCAAGGCCGCCATCAAGCTCCACACCCTCTTGGATCTGCGCGGCAATATCCCAACTTTCATCCATATCAGCGACGGCCGATGGCACGACGTGAGGGTGCTCGACGAGCTGGTCCCCGAGCCCGGCGCCTTCTACGTCCTGGACCGCGGATACATCCATTTCGCCCGCCTCCATCGCCTGAGCCAGGGCGCCGCCTTCTTCGTCGTCCGGGCACGGGCCAAGTTCCAGTTCCGCAGGATCGCGTCCCGCGCAATCGACAAGACCACCGGCCTGCGCTGCGACCAGACCATCCGCACCGCCGGCCAGCACACCGCCACCGACTACCCGGACAGGCTCCGCCGCGTCCGATACCGCGACCCCGAGAGCGGCAAGGCCTTCACCTTCCTGACCAACAACTTCACCCTGCCGGCGCTGACCATCGCCCAGCTCTACAAATGCCGCTGGCAGGTCGAGCTGTTCTTCAAATGGATCAAGCAGCACCTGCGCATCAAGCGCTTCTACGGCACCTCCGAGAACGCCGTCAAATCCCAGATCTGGATCGCCGTCTCCGTCTATGTGTTGATCGCCATCGTCAAGAAGCGCTTGGCTATCAACGCCAGCCTCTACACAATCCTCCAGGTCCTCAGCCTCACCGTCTTCGAAAAAACACCGCTCCTTCAATTGCTTACAAATCCAGAAACCACGACACCAATCCACCCCCATGCTAACCAATTGAATCTATTCGACTATTAACCGGACACTAGTGGGTAAATTTAATGACCGGCTGGCGAGACGAGTTCGATCCCGACCCTGGGGAGTAACGCACCCTGCCAAGCCTCATCGATTAGACGAGTCACCCAACCCGATTCAGTCGCAAACCTGGTCAATCTTGTTCGTCATCCAAATCTCGAGCTGGCGCCAGCGTTTGGTGTCTGGCGAGGCCGTCTTGGCGACCGCCAACATTTGATCGTAGGACATTGCTCGGAGAACTGGCGGGGGCAGGATGGACTCGACCATCCGGGTCCAGTCTTCGGACCGGACCTTATCGGCCATCAGCAGACCGGGCCGGTCCACATAGACCCCGACCACGGCTCCAGCGACTCCGCGCTTCTCCATCAGGGCCCGACAGGTTGCGAGATTGCGCATCCACTGGTAACCCTCCCCCCGGAAGGGGCAAGGCCGGTGGTCGGCTTCCGGATCCAGCCCAAACAGCGCCCCGGCGTGGTCCCAGTATCGAATACCCTTGCCGGTCAGGGCGCAACGTCCCTCGGTCTCGGTTACCGGATTGCGCTGAGGATGGTAGTCGCCGTCGCACTGGACCAGACCGCGATGGCGGCCAGCCTGGATGGGTTTGGGCTGGGAGCAATTGCCGGGCCCCTCGGTGAACTTGCACTCGAACAGAACCACCGCTTGGGGCGACCAGGCGATGGCATCGACCTGGGTCGGCCGAGGCTCGCGGAGCAACCGGTCCGGATCGGTCCATTCGAGCCCGAGCTCCCAGGGTCCGTCGGTTGGCAGATCCAGGCAATCGGCAAGGTCGGCCATCACCAGGTTTCGGTCGTCGGCAACTTTCAGACAGCCGAAGAGATCGATGGCCAGGGCCTGGGAGGACTTGGCCAGCATCGTGTCCGGCCGTCCCTGCCGGTCCTTGTGCCAGTCGAACCCCTGCCAGTCGCTGATCGCCGGCTGGCTAGCTGGAAACAGATTGGCCTGGATTTGATCGATGGTCTCCGAATCGAGCTTGGTCAAGAGTTCACCCTCACGGACATTGCTGGACCGAACTCACCCTCTTCGTCATTCCTCAAGTACGGCTCGACCCTGGGGCACCCATGCCGATTCCTGGCTCATCCGACGGAACGTTTTCCGGCGCACGCCGACGTTTCACCCCAGACTATGCCAACCTGCGGCGGGTTCCCACTTCAGGATCAAGCCTGCCCCAACCCTTTGTCCGGCCCAGGCCTCGAGGGTCGGATCGGTTTGGCGAAGTCGGAAAACGATGCAATCAGGGACACATCAGAGTCGCAATCCGTCGGATGGGGTGCGGCTGCCTCCAAATCCCGGCCAGGGAATGATCGGTTACACCCGGTCTCTCCAGCCCACCGTCGCGCACTTCCAACAACGATTCCGACCCTGGATGTCCAGGGTCGTCCACGGCTGTGTACTGATAAATAGTAGAGAAATAGTGGTATACGGACCGACCCGGTTTGGCTAACTCATTGAAAAGATTGGTATCCCCAAGGGGAGTCGAACCCCTGTTTCCGGCGTGAGAGGCCGGCGTCCTAGGCCACTAGACGATGGGGACGCATGGACCGGGAGCAAGGTCTTAGACGATGGCTCCGCCGCTCGCAAGGCTTTTGCGGGCCCGCCAAGCGGCACGCCCTACCCCGCGCCGCCCGCGTGCCGGCGGGCGGCATCGATGGCGCCGCGCACGTCCTCCTCCGTGGTGTCGAACGCCGTCACCAGGCGGGCCATGGGCGCGGCCGAGGTGGCCCAGCGGTGAAGGCCCACGCCCTCGGCCTCCAGCGCCCCGATCAGCGCCTCGGGCATGAGCGCGAAGACCTCGTTGACCTCGACCGCATGGGCGAGGGTGATGCCGCGAATCGCGGCCAGCCCGTCCCCCAGCATCGCGCCCATTCGATTCGCGTGCCGCGCGTTGCGGAGCCACAAACCGTCCGCAAGGTAGGCCTCGAGCTGGGCGGCGATGAAGCGCATCTTCGACCACAGGTGCCCGGTCCGCTTGCGGCGATAGAGCAGCTCCTCCTTGCGCGCCGGATCGAACAGCACCACGGCCTCGGCGGCCATGGCGCCGTTCTTGGTGGCGCCGAAGGAGAGCACGTCCACACCCAGCTTCCAGCTCGCCTCGGCCGGGCTGCAGCCGAGGCTCGCGACCGCGTTGCCGAAGCGCGCGCCGTCCATGTGGAGGCCCATGCCGTGGCGGCGGCACAGCGCCGCGACGGCGCGCACCCGGTCGAGGTCGTAGAGGGTGCCGGACTCGGTCGCCTGGGTCAGGCTCGCGGCCGCGGGCGGCATCATGTGCACGAAGCCGGGCGGCACCATGCCGACCGCGCGCTCGAGCGCGGCGCATTCGATCCTGGCCCCCGCGCCCGGCAAGGGCACGAGCTTTGCGCCGCCCGAGAAAAGCTCCGGCGCGCCGCACTCCTCGAGGTAGATGTGGGCTTCCTCGTGGCAGTAGATGGCGCCGTAGACCGGGGTCATGACCGAGAGGGCGAGAGCGTTGGCCGCCGTGCCGGTGGCAACGGGGACGACCGCCACCTCGCGCTCGAACACTTGCGAGAACAGGCCGTCCAGGCGGTGGCTGATCTCGTCCTCGCCGTATGACGCGACACGCCCCCGGTTGGCGGCGACGATCGCCTCCAGGATCTCGGGCGCCGTGCCGGTAACGTTGTCGCTGCCGAAATTCATGCTGGGCATCGCCCGCTCGCCTCCCCGCCCCATGGATGGGCGGCGCGAGCCTAGCACTTGGGTGAGGACCGGGGAACGGGCCTCGCGGCCGCGAAAGTTAGGTGCTAGTGGATTGATCGGAACGAAAGAGTCCGATTCGGGACTCCATTTTGTGCTGTGGCATGCGAGTCTATCGCATGCGCAGCGGAATCTCCTTCACTGTATCCGCCGGCGAGCGTCAGCGATTGCGCGCCATCGTCGCGGACCCCAAGAGCCCGCAGAAGCACGTCTGGCGGGCGCGTATCGTCCTTTTGAGCGGCGCGGGTCTGGGCACTTCGGCGATCATGGCCGAGACCGGCAAGTCCAAGACCTGCGTGTGGCGTTGGCAGGAGCGGTTCATGCACGAGGGCGTCGGCGGCCTGCTTCGCGACAAGTCCCGTCCGCCCGGCAAGGCGCCGATCGCGCCCGATCGTGTCGCCTGGATCGTCCGCCTGACGCAGCAACCGCCGCCCCACGAGGCGACCCACTGGACGCTGCGCGCGATGGCCGCGGCGGCCGGTATCGCCGCCTCGACGGTGCAGGCGATCTGGAAGGCCCACGGTCTCAGCCCGCACCGCTGGCGGCGCTTCAAGCTGTCGAACGACCCGGCATTCGCCGAGAAACTCACCGATGTCGTTGGCTTGTATGTCGATCCGCCGGCTCATGCGGTGGTGCTGTCGATCGACGAGAAGTCGCAGATCCAGGCGCTCGACCGCACCCAGCCCGGCCTGCCCATGAAGAAGGGCCGCGCCGGCACCATGACCCATGACTACAAGCGGCACGGCACGACGACGCTGTTCGCCGCGCTCAACATTCTCGACGGAACGGTCATCGGCCAGAACATGCAGCGCCACCGCCATCAGGAGTTCATCCGCTTCCTCAACCGTATCGAACGCGAGGTGCCGACGGACAAGGCCATTCATGTGGTCCTCGACAATCACGCGGCGCACAAGAAGGACAAAGTCCGCGCCTGGCTCGACCGCCATCCACGCTGGACCTTCCACTTCACGCCGACCTCGTGCTCGTGGCTCAATGCCGTCGAGGGCTTCTTCGCCAAGCTCACGCGACGCAGGCTCAAGCACGGCGTCTTCCATTCCGTCGTCGACCTCCAGGCCGCCATCAACCGCTTCATCCACGAATACAATGCCGCCAACCCACAGCCATTCATCTGGAAAGCCGACCCCAATGAAATCATCGCAGCACGAAACCGAGGGTTTCAAACGTTGGAATCAATCCACTAGCCTACACCGAGTCTGGCGGCGACGACGGTCCGCAGCATCGTGGCCATCCTCTTGATGGGGTCGCTCCAGTTCCCGGGATGGCGCTGGCGGAACAATCGCATGGTCGGGTACCAGGGCGTCCGGTCGCCCGCCATGCCCCAGCGCCAGTCGCCACTGAAGGGCAGGAGGACCCAGACCGGCTTGCCCATGGCGCCGGCGAGGTGGGCCACGGCCGTATCGACCGTGATGACGATGTCGAGCTGGTCGATGACGGCTGCCGAGGTCGCCAGGTCCCGCAGCGAAGAGGCCATGTCGATCATCCGTGCCTCGCCCCGCGCGCCCCACAAGTCCATCATCTTGTCGCCCATCTGGACGCAATAGTAGGTCACCCCCTCGGCCCACATCAGCGGCTCCAGGGCCGCGAAGGGGCAGGACCGGTAGATGTCGTTGACATAGGCCGGGTCGCCGGCCCAGGTCAGGCCGACGCACAGCTCCTCCCCGAGCCGCGGCGGCGACTTGGGGACCTTGACGCCCACGGAATGGAGATAGGGCACCTGGGCGGGGACCGTGTCGGGCGTGGTTCCGAAGATATGCGGCAAGCTCATGAGCGCGGCATGGGCATGGATGGGCGGCAGCACGTCGCCGTCGGCCACCACCATGGATACGCCCCGCGCCCCGGCGAAGATGCGCTCGAGCTTGCGCGGGCAAGCCACGATGACCGAGGCGCCGCGCGCGGCCACCAGGGGGGCATACCGGATGTACTGGAGAGAATCGCCGAGGCTCTGCTCGTGGTAGAGCAGGATGGTCTTGCCCTCGATCGGCTCGCCCCGCCAGGCCTGCCCGGGAAGGCGCATCAAGAGCTCCGAGACGGGGGGCAAGGTCCGGCGCCATTCGAACTCGGGCCAGCCCTCGCGGTACTTGCCCTGGCGCATGAGCATCGTCCCCAGCGCCACATGACCCGGCGCGTAGTCCGGGTCGAGCTCGATCGAGCGCTTGTAGACCGCCATGGCGTCGTCGTATTTGCCCAGGCGCTCGAGGGCGTTGCCGAGCTTCGTATACACCGGCACCTGCTTCAAGTCCCGGCTGAGGGCGACCTGATAGCGGTCGGCGGCCTCCTGCGGCCGGCCGGCGCGAATCGCGCGCTCGGCGAGGCGCACGAGGCTTGCGCTCCCCGAGGGACCGGTGTCGCTGGCTGGCAGCGAACGTCTGACCTCTTCGCGGTGAAGATGCACCGGCGCGCCCCTCTACGACGATTTCTGCTGGGCGCGATTCACGCATCAAGGGGTTAATAAACTGATAAGGACACTGCTGTCCGGTTAACTGAGCGGTGCTGGCTTTGAGAGCCAGGATTTCTGCGGGGTTTGAAGCGAAAATGCATGGTGTCGATTTGAATTGGATGGAGCACTTTTCGGAGTTTCTCCGAGGAGATGCTCATGAACACCGGCAAGACCCTGTTCGCTCAGCTCATGGACTTCCTGCCATGGACTACTTTCACGCGGATCGTCGACCGGTATGGCGGCGATCACCGGGTCCGGACGCTTTCCTGCGCCGAGCAATACCGGTCCATGGCCTTCGCCCAGCTGACCTACCGGGAAAGCCTGCGCGACATCGAGACCTGCCTCTCGGTCCACGCATCGAAACTCTATCACATGGGCTTCCGCCAGCCGGTCCGGCGCTCGACGCTGGCCGATGCCAACGAAAGGCGCGACTGGCGTATCCATGCGGCGTTGGCCCAGCGGCTCATCACCCAGGCGAGGACGCTGTACGTCGACGAAGAACTGGGGTTGGACCTGACCAATACCGTCTACGCCCTGGACTCGACGACCATCGCTCTGTGCCTGTCGGTCTTTCCGTGGGCGCACTTCCGCACCACCAAGGCGGCGGTGAAGATGCACACGCTGCTCGACCTGCGGGGCAACATTCCGAGTTTTATCCACATCTCGGATGGCAAGCTGCACGACGTTCATGCCCTCGATATGCTCTTGCCGGAAGCCGGAGCCATCTACGTCGTGGATCGTGGCTACGTCGACTTTGCCCGCCTTTATGTGTTGCACCAAGCCGGGGCCTTCTTCGTCACGCGTGCCAAGTCGAACATCGATGCTCATCGCGTCTATTCGGCGCCGACGGATCGCTCGACCGGCATCATTTGCGACCAGACCATCTCCCTGGACGGCTTCTACACCCGTCAGGATTACCCCGAACTTCTGCGGCGCATCCGCTTCAAGGACCCCGAGTCCGGCAAGACGCTGGTCTTCATCACCAACAACTTCTCGCTTCCGGCCGCCACCATCTGCGCGCTCTACAAAAGCCGCTGGCAGGTGGAACTCTTCTTCAAGTGGATCAAGCAGCATCTTCGGATCAAGCAGTTCTACGGCATGTCGGAGAACGCGGTGAAGACGCAGATCTGGATTGCCGTCTCGGTCTACGTCCTCGTCGCCATCGTCAAGAAGCGCCTCGACCTGGACGCCTCGCTCTACACTTTGTTACAGATCCTCTCGGTGACCCTCTTCGAGAAAATGCCCATACATCAAGCACTTGCGGGAGACGAAAACAGATGCAACGCTTCGCAAATAACCAACCAATTGAATTCATTCGATTTTTAACCGGACACTAGTGTGATAAGGATATTCCGTACAAAGAGCAGGCATCAAACGTTCATAATATTGTATGCGAAAATTGATGAATGTTTGGGAAGATAAAATCTTCTGTCGCAGAACTCACGAAATCAAATCAAATTTCTCAATACAATCGGGAACAGATTGTTTGTGTCAGTCTTCTTGCAAATAAAATTTTTGAACAATTAAAATAACAATCATGTGTTTATCTATGACCGGCATCCACAGCGAGGAATTCTCCCACCATCCGCGGCTTATTTGCATGACCGGAGGGCGCTTCATCCACCGCGTGCAATTGATAATCGTCCCTATCCGGTTAATGCAGGTAGCGACCGAGTGTTCTTTATATGTTCGCTCTAAGGGTGTACTGTTCCCGCCTCTGAGGATTGGTCGGGAGACAGGGCATGAGCGGCTTGTTGACGTTCCAAGAGCGCTACCGAGACGAGGAATCGTGCATCCTGGCCTTGGCGGATCGACGCTGGCCGTCTGGGTTTGCGTGCGCCCGCTGCGGGCACCGGCGGGGCTATCGGCACAAGGCGCGGGCGCGCGTCTTCGAATGCGCGGCTTGCGGTCGTCAAGAGTCGGTGACGGCGGGAACCATCTTCCACCGCACCCGCACACCGTTGCCCAAATGGTTCCTGGCGGCGTGGTTGATGGGGCGGGACAAGCGCGGGGTCTCGGCCCTGTTCCTGGCGCGCGAGCTGGGGCTTCGCTATGAGACCGCATGGCTGATGGCTCACAAGCTGCGCCATGGCTTGGCGGAGCGGCCGGATGCGTTGCTGGACGGCATGGTCGAGGTCGATGAGAGCTACTACGGCGGGCGCGGCAAGCCCGAGAGCCGGGGCCGCGGGATGGCCAATGCCAACAAGAGCCTGCTCGTGCTGGCGGTGGAGAAGGTGGCGGTGGCGCCGGGCAAGGGGGTCGAGGGCAGCGGCTTCGTCGCCGGCCGGGCGCGGCTTGCCATCCTGCCCCGGGCCAATGCCGAGCAGCTCGGCGGCTTCGTGCGGGCCGCCGTGACGCCGGGCGCGCGCCTGCTGACCGACGATTTCAAGGGCTATGCCGGGCTCGGCGCCGTCTACCGGCACCAGCCCACCGTCCAAGGCCAAGGCAAGAACGCCGAGACGCAGATGCCGATCATCCACGTCCTGTTCAGCAACCTCAAGACCTGGCTCAACGGCACTTACCATGGCGTCAGCGCCAAGCACTTGCCGCGCTATGGCCGGGAATGGGCCTATCGCTTCAACCGCCGCCGGCGGATCGACGACCTCGGCGACTTCGTCCTGAGCCGCGCCATGGCCCGGCCAACCATCACATACCGCCAGTTGATCCACGGTCTGCAACCCAACGACGCGCTACCTGCATTAACCGGATAGGGACGTTGATAATTCTCGGAATCCGCTCTCCATGTCCTCGAACAGAAAGGCCCGCGTCTCGATGGCCCGGCCCTCCGCCACCGCCGTGATGAGCCACACCTGGGCCGGCTCCCAGGCCAAATCCCGGTCTGTCCGCGAGGGCGCGGCCTCGCCGCTCGGATGGGAATGGTAGAGGCCGACGATCCGCTCCGGGCCGCCGTCGAGCGTCCTCCCCAGCTCGAGCCACAGCCTCGGGTCGATCTCGAAGCGCCGCGCGGGGGCGGCGGCGATGTTGGGGCTGGGGACGATCCGCGAGATTTCGATGGCGCCGTCCGCGCCGTCGCGGCCGACGAGAAGGCCGCAGCACTCCAACGGAAAGGCCGCCGCGGCCGCGCCTTCCACGGCGGCGAGCTGGTCGGCCCTCAAGACGATCATGGTGCCGGGGCGAGCTCGACCGTGCCTATGGCCGTACCGGCCTTAAGGTCTATGAGATGGATGCGGCGGCAGGCCCCGGGGCCGTCCGTCCGCACCAGAAGGCGCCCCCGGCCCACCCGGCTTTCCACCACCTCGCACCCGGCGCCGATGCCGAGGGTCACGTGAAACGGTGCCGGCGGGGCCGCCTCGGCCGTCCCGTCGGCGGTGCGGTTGTAGAGCACGACCGCGATCACGGCGAGGGTGCCGAGAATCAGGGCGCCGAGGGCGATGACGACGGCCTTGAGTGCAACCATGGTTTGGGTCCAGTCTCTCGGCCGCGATGACAGCGAATGGCGAGACCCGGCCCGTGGGCCCGGCGACGGCGGAAGAAGCCGGCCGCCGGCTCGACAGCCATCTCGCCCACCGGCTGCCCGACCTCTCGCGCACGCGCATCAAGGCCCTCATCCTCGCGCGCCTCGTGCGCTCGGGAAGCGAGACGTTACCCGAGCCCTCGGAGCGGGTCAAACCCGGCCAAGGTTTCGCCATATTCGTGCCCGAGAGTGTCGATGCCAAGCCCGTGGGCCAAGCCATTCCACTCGCCATTCTCTACGAGGACGAGGACATCATCGTGATCGACAAGCCCGCCGGCCTCGTGGTCCACCCGGCCGCTGGCAACCCGGACCGCACCCTCGTCAACGCGCTCATCGCTCATTGCGGCGAGAGCCTTTCAGGCATCGGCGGGGTGAAGCGCCCGGGCATCGTCCATCGGCTCGACAAGGACACCAGCGGCCTCATGGTGGCGGCGAAGTCCGATGTCGCGCACGCGGGCCTTTCGGCCCAGTTCGCCGATCGCCGAATGGCGCGGGCCTACACGGCCGTCGTCTGGGGCGTGCCCAGCCCGCGCGCGGGCGCGATCGAAGGCAATATCGGCCGCAGCCCGACGAACCGCAAGAAGATGGCGGTGGTGCACCGGGGCGGCAAGCAGGCGCGCACGCGCTACCGCGTCCTGCGCATCCTCGGCCGGCGCTCGGCGGCGGTCGCAAGCGTTCTCGAATGCCGGCTGGAAACCGGCCGCACCCATCAGATCCGCGTCCATTTGACCGAAAGGGGCCACCCGCTGGTGGGTGACCGCCTCTACGGCCGCGCCCGGCGCGCGCGCTGGGGCCGCCTGGATTCGGAGGCGCGCCGCCGCGTCGAGGCCTTCGGCCGCCAGGCGCTCGACGCCCACCTGCTCGGCTTCACCCACCCGAAGACCGGCGAGGCCCTGGAGTTTAAGAAAACCTTAACCGCCGATATCGTAGGCTTGATCGAATCCCTGAATGGGGCGGACGCGGGTTAAACCTGAGTCGAACCCACGGATATTCTTGAATTTTGTTGCACCGCACACTATACTTGGCACTAAGGCAACGAGAGTGCCAATGCCGGCCCCATGGGGGCACGAGGAGGACGTCTAGATGGCAAGGGCTCTAACGGTCCCGGCGATCACGCCCGAGAGCAATCTCGCGCGCTACCTGCAGGACATCCGCAAGTTCCCGATGCTGGAGCCGGAGGAAGAGTTCATGCTGGCCAAGAGCTGGCGGGAACATGAGGACGCCGACGCCGCCGAACGCCTGGTCACCAGCCACCTGCGCCTCGTGGCCAAGATCGCCATGGGCTACCGGGGCTATGGCCTGCCGGTGGCGGAGTTGATCTCGGAAGGCAATGTCGGCCTCATGCAGGCGGTCAAGCGCTTCGACCCCGATCGCGGCTTCCGGCTCGCCACCTATGCCATGTGGTGGATCCGCGCCAGCATCCAGGAATACATCCTGCACTCCTGGTCGCTGGTCAAGATGGGGACCACGGCGGCGCAGAAGAAGCTGTTCTTCAATCTGCGCAAGCTCAAGTCCCAGCTCTCCGAAATCGACGAGGGCGACCTCTCGCCCGAGAGCGTGGCCAAGATCGCCACGGCCTTGGCCGTGTCGGAGGCCGACGTCATCTCCATGAACCGGCGCATGGCGGCGCCGGACAATTCGCTGAACGCGCCACTCAAGGCCGATGGCGACGGCGAGTGGCAGGACTGGCTGGTGGACGACAGCGAGAGCCAGGAGATCCTGCTGGCCGAGCGCGAGGAGCTCGAGATCCGCCGCGGGATGCTGGTCTCGGCCATGAAGGTGCTGAACGCGCGCGAGCGCCACATCCTCAACGAGCGCCGCCTCAAGGACGACCCCACCACCCTGGAGGAGCTGAGCAAGCTATACGACATCTCGCGCGAGCGCGTGCGCCAGATCGAAGTGCGCGCCTTCGAGAAGCTGCAGAAGTCCATGCGCAACATGGCCATGGCCCAGCGCATCGGTGCCTGAGGCCAAGCCGGCCCGATCGACTCCCGATCGAGACCTGTTATACCAGTGAGTCTCACTAGTGTCCGGTTAAAAATCGAATAAATTCAATTGGTTGGTTATTTGCGAAGCGTTGCATCTGTTTTCGTCTCCCGCAAGTGCTTGATGTATGGGCATTTTCTCGAAGAGGGTCACCGAGAGGATCTGTAACAAAGTGTAGAGCGAGGCGTCCAGGTCGAGGCGCTTCTTGACGATGGCGACGAGGACGTAGACCGAGACGGCAATCCAGATCTGCGTCTTCACCGCGTTCTCCGACGTGCCGTAGAACTGCTTGATCCGAAGATGCTGCTTGATCCACTTGAAGAAGAGTTCCACCTGCCAGCGGCTTTTGTAGAGCGCGCAGATGGTGGCGGCCGGAAGCGAGAAGTTGTTGGTGATGAAGACCAGCGTCTTGCCGGACTCGGGGTCCTTGAAGCGGATGCGCCGCAGAAGTTCGGGGTAATCCTGACGGGTGTAGAAGCCGTCCAGGGAGATGGTCTGGTCGCAAATGATGCCGGTCGAGCGATCCGTCGGCGCCGAATAGACGCGATGAGCATCGATGTTCGACTTGGCACGCGTGACGAAGAAGGCCCCGGCTTGGTGCAACACATAAAGGCGGGCAAAGTCGACGTAGCCACGATCCACGACGTAGATGGCTCCGGCTTCCGGCAAGAGCATATCGAGGGCATGAACGTCGTGCAGCTTGCCATCCGAGATGTGGATAAAACTCGGAATGTTGCCCCGCAGGTCGAGCAGCGTGTGCATCTTCACCGCCGCCTTGGTGGTGCGGAAGTGCGCCCACGGAAAGACCGACAGGCACAGAGCGATGGTCGTCGAGTCCAGGGCGTAGACGGTATTGGTCAGGTCCAACCCCAGTTCTTCGTCGACGTACAGCGTCCTCGCCTGGGTGATGAGCCGCTGGGCCAACGCCGCATGGATACGCCAGTCGCGCCTTTCGTTGGCATCGGCCAGCGTCGAGCGCCGGACCGGCTGGCGGAAGCCCATGTGATAGAGTTTCGATGCGTGGACCGAGAGGCAGGTCTCGATGTCGCGCAGGCTTTCCCGGTAGGTCAGCTGGGCGAAGGCCATGGACCGGTATTGCTCGGCGCAGGAAAGCGTCCGGACCCGGTGATCGCCGACATACCGGTCGACGATCCGCGTGAAAGTAGTCCATGGCAGGAAGTCCATGAGCTGAGCGAACAGGGTCTTGCCGGTGTTCATGAGCATCTCCTCGGAGAAACTCCGAAAAGTGCTCCATCCAATTCAAATCGACACCATGCATTTTCGCTTCAAACCCCGCAGAAATCCTGGCTCTCAAAGCCAGCACCGCTCAGTTAACCGGACAGCAGTGAGTGAGTCTATGAAATCACCTTCATGATCCATGGATAGGCGCAGAGGGTTCGCATACGATCCGGTTCTGCGATGAGGTCGATCCATGCTTGGCAACAGGCGTCGATGATGGCCTCGGTGTCGTCGAGGACGCGGAGCGATAGGAAGCGTTCGCGTAGGTAGAGCCAAACCCGCTCGACGGGGTTGAGTTCGGGACTGTAAGGCGGCAACAGCGCCAAGGTGACGTTGTCGGGGACGGTGAGGGCGCGCTCGTCGTGCCAACCGGCGCCGTCGCACATCATGACGGCGTGCGCATCCTGGTCCAGGGTATCGGCGAAGTGTGCGAGAAACAGGTCCATGACCTTGGCGTTGACGCTCGGCATCACCAGGGTGACGTCGTCGCCGGTGTCCGGGCGCACGGCGGAGAAGATGTAGGCCCACTGGTAGCCGATTTGACGCGTCCCGGGGGCACGCTCGCCCCTGCGCCACCACCGGTGACACACCCGGCCCTTGTTGCCGACGCGCGCTTCATCCTGAAACCACAGCTGTAGGCGCTTGTCGGGATGCGCCGCGGCGGTCGCCTTCAGGATGTCGCGAAGCCCCCTTTTTTGAAGCGCTCCTGCGCTTCGGCGTCCCTTCGCGGGTGGCTCGGGCGCGCCTTCTGGCGGGAAAATCCCATCCGCCGTAGAACCCGGGTCATGCTCGAGGGGTGGTAGGTCTTGGCGAAGCGCTCCTCCAGCCAGCGGCACAGATCGGCCCGGGTCCAGGCGCAAACCCCGTCGCGCTCAGGCTCCGGCCCGGCGATGATGACCGCCGCCAGCGCCGCTTCCTCGTCTGCCGTCAGCCGCCGCGGCGAGTAGCCCTTTGGACGGTCGTGAAGCCCCTCCAATCCCTTTGCATTGTAACGAACAACCGCGTCGCGAAGCGTTTGGCGATCCATCCCCGCAAGCCGCGCGGCATCAGCCCAGGGCATCTCCTCCAAAGCATTCGCGATCCCATAGGCCCGCGCCGCCGCTCGACCGTACGATTCCACGCGAGCCCAGCGCCGAAGCTCCAAAGGCGTCAAATCATCCCGTATCTTGAGTGCTGGATCCCATGACATCCCCCACATCTGGTTCTGCGGAGATCCATGCTTGGCAACAGGCGTCGAATGGCCTCGGTGTCGTCGAGGACGCGGAGCGATAGGAAGCGTTCGCCGGGGTTGAGTTCGGGACTGTAAGGCGGCAACAGCGCCAAGGTCGTTGAATGAGGGCGCGCCCGCCAAGTCACATCATGACGGCGTGCGCATCACTGGTCCAGGGTATACGAGAAACAGGTCCACCTTGGCGTTGACGCTCGGCATCACCAGGGTGAAGCGGAGAAGATGTAGGCCCACTGGTAGCCGATTTGACGCGTCCCGGGGGCATGCGCCACCACCGGTGACACACCCCTTGTTGCCACGCGCGCTTCATCCTGAAACCACAGCGTAGGCGCTTGTCGGGATGCGCCGCGGCGGTCGCCTTCAGGATGTCGCGAAGCCCCCTTTTTTGAAGCGCTCCTGCGCTTCGGCGTCCCTTCGCGGGTGGCTCGGGCGCGCCTTCTGGCGGGAAAATCCCATCCGCCGTAGAACCCGGGTCATGCTCGAGGGGTGGTAGGTCTTGGCGAAGCGCTCCTCCAGCCAGCGGCACAGATCGGCCCGGGTCCAGGCGCAAACCCCGTCGCGCTCAGGCTCCGGCCCGGCGATGATGACCGCCGCCAGCGCCGCTTCCTCGTCTGCCGTCAGCCGCCGCGGCGAGTAGCCCTTTGGACGGTCGTGAAGCCCCTCCAATCCCTTTGCATTGTAACGAACAACCGCGTCGCGAAGCGTTTGGCGATCCATCCCCGCAAGCCGCGCGGCATCAGCCCAGGGCATCTCCTCCAAAGCATTCGCGATCCCATAGGCCCGCGCCGCCGCTCGACCGCGATTCCACGCGAGCCCAGCGCCGAAGCTCCAAAGGCGTCAAATCATCCCGTATCTTGAGTGCTGATCCCATGACATCCCCCACATCTGGTGGGAGACCATAGAATCACAATCCGCCATCATCCGCCATCAATGAATATCCCGAGAGTCAATTCAGGCGCTCACTGGTATTATACCAACGGCCCATAAGAATGACCCGTTGTATGTTCCCTCAAGCGCCGGGCGGGCGCATCCGCGCCCTTGGCTTACCTCGCATAAGCTCGGGCGCGCGGTCGCGCTTGCCAGCGGTCGACGGGTCAAGCTCATCGGCCGCTGGTATTACCCTCGGGTCACGCGCCGCCCCGTAAGCCTCAGTCCGCGAAGGGGTCCGTCACCAGGATGGTGTCGGCGCGCTCGGGGCTGGTGGAGAGCAGCGCGACCGGCGCCTCGATCAGCTCCTCCAGGCGCCGGATGTATTTGATAGCCGTGGCCGGCAGTTCGGCCCAGGAGCGGGCGCCGCGCGTGCTCTCCTCCCACCCGTCGAGGGTCTCGTAGAGGGGCTCCACCTCGCCCTGCCCGACGGAGGAGGCCGGCAGATGGTGGATCACCGCTCCCCGGTGGCGATAGCCGGTGCAGACCTGGAGCGGCGAGATGCCGTCGAGCACGTCGAGCTTGGTGAGGGCGATGCCGTCAACCCCGCCGACCTTGAGCGCCTGACGCACCATCACGGCGTCGAACCAGCCACAGCGCCGCTTGCGGCCCGTCACGGTGCCGAACTCGTGCCCGCGCTCGCCCAGGGTGCGGCCGGTCTCGTTGTCCTGCTCGGTCGGGAACGGCCCGCTGCCCACGCGGGTCGTATAGGCCTTGGTGATGCCGAGCACGAAGCCGATGGCGCCGGGGCCCATGCCCGAGCCGACCGCCGCCGCCGCCGCCACCGTGTTCGACGAGGTGACGTAGGGATAGGTGCCGTGGTCGATGTCGAGCATGGCCCCCTGGGCGCCTTCGAAGAGGATGCGGCGGCCCGCCCGGCGGGCCGCGTCCAGCCGCTGCCATACATTGTCGGCGTAGGGCAGGATGTGCTCGGCCACGGCGATCAGATCGGCCTCGAGGGCGGTACCGTCCACCTCCTCGGCACCGAGCCCGCGGCGCAGCGCGTTGTGGTGGAACAGGAGGTCCGAGAGCTTGCGGTCGAGCCCCTCCGGCTCGGCCAGGTCGGAGACGCGGATGGCCCGGCGGGCGACCTTGTCCTCGTAGGCCGGGCCGATGCCGCGGCCGGTGGTGCCGATTCTAAGCTCGCCCCGCATGGCCTCGCGCAGGCGGTCGAGCTCGCCATGAAGGGGCAGGATCAGGGGCGCGTTCTCGGCCAGGCACAGGTTACGGGGCGAGATATCGACGCCCTGCCCACGGACGGCCTCGATCTCGCTCAGCAGCGCCCAGGGGTCGACCACCACGCCGTTGCCGATGACCGACATCTTTCCCGGGCGCACCACGCCCGAGGGCAAGAGGCTCAGCTTGTAGACCTGGCCGTCGATGACGAGGGTATGGCCGGCATTGTGGCCGCCCTGGAAGCGCACCACGATATCCGCGCGCTCGCTCAGCCAGTCGACGATCTTGCCCTTGCCCTCGTCGCCCCACTGGGCGCCGACCACCGCCACGTTCGCCATTCAGCCCCCCGCGTCCCGTTCGAGCGCGCGCGGGATGCCGCCGATGAGGACGTGGCTGCACCTCATGCGCCCCGCTTCCGCCTCCACGTCCGCCACCGCCTCCAGTCCGGCGAGGGCGACCCACCCCTTCTCGCGCAGGCGCCGGCCGGCTTCGCCCGGCGTGCCGAAAGGCAGGAACAGCCGGTCCCCGGCCTCGGGCGCGGGCAGCGCCCGCAGGACGATCTCGACGGTAAAGGTGAACCCGGTCGCCGCCTCGCCCGGGGCCGGGCCCGCGAGATAGCGCCCGCCCCGGCCCAGCTCACCCCGCGCGCCGCGGGCGAAGATCGCGAAGCTGGTGCCGGTATGATACTCGAAGCCCCGGTTCTCGACCGGATCGACGGTCAAGCCGAGCGTGGGCGCGCCCGCGCGGATCAGCGCCACCACGCGCGCGAGCCGCCCCACTTCCGCCGCCGCCGCGGGAAGCAGCGCCAGCGCTTCCAAGCGCGCCAGCGCCTCCTCCGCCGGCCCGGCAGCGGCCAGCAGGGCCTGGAACAGCGCCCCGTGGGCGCCCGCCGCCGCGGCGACGCCCGCGGCATCCTTGTGGTCGAGGGCCTCGCGCAGGCCGGCCGCCGTTCCCGCCTCGATGTCGAGCCCCCCGCAGAGCACGGGCACCAGCGTCGGCGCGGTGAGATCGACCGAAATGCCGTCCATGCCCACCTGGCCCAGCGCCTCGGCGGCCAGGAGCACCACCTCGGCGTCGGCCGAGACCGGCGGTGCGCCGATGATCTCCACGCCCACCTGAACGAGCTGGCGCTCGGGCACGAGCTGGGTCGCGCGGACGCGCAAGACCTCGCCCGCGTAGCTGAGGCGCAGGGGCCGTGGCGCGCCGCCGAGGCGGGTGGTCGCGATCCGCGCGACCTGCAGAGTCATGTCTGCGCGGACGCCCATCATGTGCTGGGAGACGGGATCCATCAGGCGAAAGGTGTAGCCCGCCATGGCGGCGCCGGACCCACGCACGAGGGTATCCTCGAACTCGACGAGGGGCGGCTTCACGCGCTGGTAGCCGTGGGAACCGAAGCAGGCGAGCAGCTGCTCGACGACGCGCGCCTCATGCGCGGCCTCGTCCGGCAGGCCGTCCCGCAATCCCGCGGGCAGCAAGGCGATCTCCGCTGGCGCCGACACGATCCGCCCTATCGCTGCGACGGCGCGGCATCGGCCGGGCCGTTCCTCCTACACACGGCGGGCCGCACGCGGCGGCCCACGGCCTAACTAGCCCGATTCGGCCCCGTGCGGCAATCGAAAACCTCCCGGCCCGGCCACCGAACCCGACCCGGCCGAGGGCGGCGTTAACGCAATCTTAAAGGCGGGCGAGTTAATCTCACTGCACGCAGGTAGCGGCCGGCACGCGATGGAAACGCGCCGGTCCTCGCCCGGGGAGCAGCCGCAAGGCCGCCTCTTGTGAGGGAACAGGACGGATCATGACGACGGTGCCCATAGTTATGGCGAATCGCGACCCGCTTTCGGAACAATCCCCGGAACGGAGCGATCGCGTCTTCCTGCCCGCGCCGTCGGGTCCCGTGCGCGCCCTTCTGGCCTGCTCGGCCGAGCAGGATTGGCGCAACATCGATTCCCTGCTCTCCCGAGTCACCCACACCCAATACCGGCTCAAGCGCGCCGCCGGCTACGGCGCCGCCGTGCGCGCGATCGCCGAGGAGAGCCACGATGTCCTGGTGGTCGACGACCGGCTGGATAACGGCACCGCGATAAACCTCCTGCGCGAGGCGGCCGAAAACCGGTGCGCCATGCCCGTCATCCTCATCACCGGCGAAGAGAACGCCGAGATCGAGGGCTGGGCCATCGAGGCCGGCGCCATCGACTGCCTGGCGCGGCGCGACCTCTCGCCGGCACTCTTCGACCGTGCCATCCGGTTGGCGCTGACCCGCAAGAATGCCGCGGATCGGATCCGCCGTCTGGCCGAGTTCGACCAGCTCACGGGCCTCGCGAACCGGACCTCGTTCCGCGCGATGCTGAACCGGGCGATCGCCCAGGCCCGCGGCGGCGACCGCATGCTGGCCCTGATGCTGGTGGGCCTCGATCGCTTTACCCTGGTCAACGAGACCATGGGCCACGCCGCGGGCGACACGCTGTTGCGCTCGGTGACGGATCGGCTGTGCAATTGCATCCGGGCGGCCGCCGACCGCCATACGGACATGCTGGCCCGGGTCGGCAACGACGAGTTCGCCCTCGTGCTCGAAGGGATCGAGTCCCTCGACGAGGCGGCCGCGATCGCCGAGCGCATCAGCGGATCGATGGCGCCGCCGTTCGATATCAATGGCCACGAGATATTCGTGACCACCAGCATCGGCATCTCGACCTATCCCCTGTGCGGCTGGAATGCCGATACCCTGATCAACAGCGCGAACACGGCCGTTCACCGCGCCAAGGAGCGGGGCCGCAACTCCTACCAGTTCTACACCCGCACGATGACCGCGCGGGAGCTCCAGCGCCTGGTCCTGCAGACGAGCCTGCACCGCGCCCTCGAGCGGCGCGAGTTCCAGCTCTATTACCAGCCGCAGATCGGCCTCGGAGACGGCGCCCTGATCGGTGCCGAGGCCCTGCTGCGCTGGCGGCACCCCGAGTTCGGCCTGCTCGGCCCGGACCAGTTCATCCCGCTCGCCGAGGAGACGGGGCTCATCATTCCGCTCGGCAACTGGGTGCTGGACTGCGCCTGCGCGCAAGCGAAGATCTGGCGCGACGCCGGCCTGCCCGACCTACGCGTGGCGGTCAACCTATCGCCCCGGCAATTTCGCGAGCCCTCGCTCGCCGCTTCCATCACGGACGCGCTCGAGGGGGCGGGCCTGACGCCCGATCATCTGGCCCTCGAGCTCACCGAGAGCATCCTGATGGAAGATACCGACATGTCGAATTCGGCCCTGTCCCGCTTCCGCGATATGGGTCTGCACGTTTCGATCGACGACTTCGGGACCGGCTATTCCTCGCTCAGCTACCTCAAGCGCTTCCCGCTCGACGCGCTCAAGATCGACAAGAGCTTCGTCCAGGACATCACCACCGACACGGACGACGCCCATATAGCCACGGCCATCATCGGCCTCGCCCACAACCTCAACCTCGGCGTGATCGCCGAGGGCGTGGAGGCATCGGCCCAGCTCGACTTCCTGCGCGACCGGAATTGCGACGCTGTGCAAGGCTTCCTCTACGGCCATCCCGTGCCGGCCGAGGAATTCGAGGCCATGCTCCAGAACCGCCGCACCTCGACGGGCGCGGGCGACGGCCCCGCGGCCCCGGTGATAACTCTGGTCTCGCAACTGGACTAAAAATGCAGGGCCTTGACCTGGACGATGTCCGGCAGGGCCGCCACCTTCGCGAGGACCTCGGCGCTGAGCGCTTCGTCCACCTCGATGAGCGCCAGGGCGTCGCCCCCCGGCCCGGCGCGGCCGAGGCTGAAGGTGGCGATGTTGACGCCCGCGGCGCCGAGCGTCGTGCCCAGGTTGCCGATGATCCCGGGCACGTCGCGGTTGCGGATATAGAGCATGTGCGGGCCGAGCTCGACCTCCACGGCGATATTCTCGACGGTCACGATGCGCGGCCGGGCGCCGGCGATGAGGGAGCCGGCGACGCAGCGGCTGCGCCGCTCGGTCTCGACCGTGAGGCGAATCAGGTTCTGGTAGTCCGCCGCGCGGTCGTGGGTGACCTCGGTCACCGCGATGCCGCGCCCGCGCGCGATGACCGGGGCATTGACCACATTGACCGAATCGAGATGGGGCGAGAGCAGGCCCTGAAGCGCCATGGCCGTGAGCGTCCGCGTGTCGAGCGCCGTCACCTGGCCCGAATATTCGATCGTCGCGGACCGGATGCCGCTTTCCGTGATCTGGCCGGCGAAGCTGCCCAGTTGGTCGGCGAGCTTCAGGTAGGGGTGTAGCCGGGACGCCTCCTCGGCGCTGATCGCGGGCATGTTGATGGCGTTGGCGATGGCGCCCGAGAGCAGATAGTCCGAGATCTGTTCGGCGACCTGGACGGCGACTTTCTCCTGCGCCTCGGAGGTGGAGGCGCCAAGATGGGGGGTGGCCACCACGTTCTCATGCCCGAACAGGACGTTCTCGTGGGCCGGCTCCCGCGCGAACACGTCGAAGGCGGCGCCCGCCACCTTGCCCGCCTCGAGCGCCTGGTGCAGGTCCGCCTCCTCGACCAGCCCGCCGCGCGCGCAATTGATGATGCGCACGCCCGGCTTCATGCGACCGATCGCCTCGGCATCGATGATGCCCCGCGTCGCGTCGGTGAGTGGGACGTGAAGGGTGATGAAATCGGCCCGGCGGAACAGCTCGTCGAGCGCCACCTTCTCGACATGAAGCGCCGCGGCCCGTTCGGACGAGAGGTAGGGATCGTAGGCGATCACCTTCATGCGCAGGCCGAGCGCCCGCTCGGCCACGAGTCCGCCGATGTTGCCGCAGCCGATTATCGCCAGGGTCTTGCCGGTGAGCTCGACTCCCATGAAGCGCGATTTCTCCCACTTGCCCGCCTGGGTCGAGCGGTCTGCGGCGGGAATCTGGCGGGCGAGGGCGAAGAGGAGGGCGATGGTGTGCTCGGCCGTGGTGATGGCGTTGCCGTGGGGCGTGTTCATCACCACGACGCCGCGGGCCGTCGCCGCCTCGACATCGATATTGTCGATCCCGATGCCGGCGCGCCCCACGACCCGGAGCGCCCCGGCCCTCTCGAGGAGCGCCGCCGTCACCTTGGTGGTCGAGCGCACGGCGAGGCCCTCGTAGCCGCCGATGATGGCGGCGAGCGCCGCCGGGTCGAGGCCCGCGCGCACCTCGGCCGCGATGCCCCGCGCCTCGAACACGCGGCGCGCGGCCACGCTCATCTTGTCGGCGATCAGTACCTTGGTCACGGGCGGCCTGTCCAATCCCCTACCCACCGTCGGCGACGCGCGCGTAGGCCCAGTCGAGCCAGGGCAGCAGCGCCTCCACGTCGGTGCGCTCCACTGTGGCGCCCGCCCAGATGCGCAGGCCCGGCGGCGCGTCGCGATAGCCATTGATGTCGTAGGCCACGCCCTCCTCTTCAAGGAGGCCGGCCATGCGCTTGGCCGCCGCCGCCTGCGCCGCGCGCGCGAGGCGGGTGAACCAGGGCGCCGTGATCGCGAGGCACACGGAGGTGCAGGACCGGGTCGCCCGTTCCGCCGCCAGAAAGTCGATCCAGTCGCGGTTCTCGGCCCAGCGGGCGATGGAGGCGAGATTGCCCTCGCAGCGCTCGATGAGCGCGCGGCCCCCGCCGATGCTCTCGGCCCATTTGAGGCCGTCGAGCGCATCCTCGACGCACAGCATCGAGGGGGTGTTGATGGTCTCGCCCCGAAAGACGCCTTCGTTGAGCGTCCCACCCTTGGTGAGGCGAAATATCTTGGGCAGCGGCCAGGTGGGCTTGTGGCTTTCGAGCCGCTCGACCGCGCGCGGGCTCAAGATCAGGACGCCGTGCTGCGCCTCGCCCCCCAGTACCTTCTGCCAGGAGTAGGTGACGACGTCGAGCCGATCCCAGGGCAGGGCCATGGCGAAGGCGGCCGAGGTCGCGTCGCAGATGGTGAGGCCGGCCCGGTCCGGCGCGATCCAGCTTCCGTCCACCACCCGCACGCCCGAGGTGGTGCCGTTCCATGTGAAGACCACGTCGTGCGCGGGATCGACCGCCGCGAGGTCCGGCAGATGGCCGTATTCGGCGTCGATCACCCGCGCGCCCTCGAGCCCGAGCTGTCCGACCACGTCCGTGATCCAGCCCCGCCCGAAGCTCTCCCAGGCCAGCATATCCACCGGCCGGGGACCCAGGAGTTGCCAGAGCGCCATCTCGACGGCGCCCGTGTCCGAGGCCGGCACGATGCCGAGGCGGTAATCCTCCGGCAGGCCGAGGAGGTCGCGGCTGCGCGCCACCACCTCGGCGAGGCGCCGCTTCCCCGCCGCCGAGCGGTGCGAGCGGCCGAGCAGCGCGCCTTCGAGCACGGCCGGCCGCCAGCCCGGCCGCTTGGCGCAGGGGCCGGACGAAAAATTGGGGTTCCGGGGCCGGGCGGGCGGCTGTTCCATCGGTGCCGTGGGGCCTGGCGCGGGGCGATCCCGCGACCGCGCGCGGATACTATGGGCACGGTCGGAGCGCGTCAACGCAACTCATGCTGCACCGCACAATGAACTTACCCGAGCCCGTGGCGCCGACGCGAACATAGCGGCATCGTTGACGGTGGCGGGAAGCGTTGGGAGATCGTCCGCGCCATGACCGGCGCCGGCCCGCTCGCCATCCGCGCGGTTGCCCGGCGCATGGGCCGCGACGTGAAATCGGTCCACGGTGACGTGCACGCGCTTCTCGAGGCGGGTGTTCTCGACCGCAACGACGATGGCCGGATCGTATTTCCCTATGATGAAGTCCATGTGGATTTCATCGTGCGTGCGCTTTGAGGCTCCTCGACCAGGCTCGAGCCGCGGTCCCGAATCTCTCGTGTGGGTCGGAATAGCCGGGGCCGCCTCGCGCGCTCGGCTCGCCGGCTTGGCACTGGACGGTGTCATAACCGTCGCCACCTCTCCCGCCCCTGTGTGCCGGCGCGCCTTCGCGCCGCTTCCCAAGTCGGCCGCGCGGGGCCAAGATAGTGGCCGCACCGCCAAAACAACGGGGCCTCGAGGATCGTGCAACTCACTGGAAAGATCGCGCTCGTGACGGGTGCTAGCGCGGGCATCGGTGCGGCCATCGCCGGGGTCTTCGCCGCGGCGGGTGCGCGCCTGCTGCTCACCGGCCGCGACCAGGCACGCGGCCAGGCCGTCGCCGACCGGGCCGCGGCCGCGGGCGCCGAGGCCCAATTCATCGCCGGCGACCTGACCGACAGCGCCTTCTGCGACCGCCTCGCGTCCGCGGCCGCCGAGCGGCTCGGCGGGCTCGACGTGCTGGTCAACAACGCCGGCATCTTCGAGCCGGCAACGGCCGAAAACACCACGGACGAGGCCTGGCGCCGCACCATGGCGATCAACCTCGACGCCCTCTTCTTCATGAGCCGCGCCGCCCTCCCCGCCCTGCGCGCGCGGGGCGGCGGAGGAATGCGGCCGCAGGAAGATGTAGTTGCAGCTCCCCGCCCTGCGCGCGCGGGGCGGCGGGTCGATCGTCAATATCGCCTCGGAATGGGGCCTCGTCGGCGCCAAGGCGGGCGCGTCCTATTGCGCCAGCAAGGGGGCGGTGGTGCTGCTCACCCGCGCCATGGCGCTCGACCACGCGCGCGAGGGTATCCGCATCAACGCCATCTGCCCCGCCGACGTGGACACGCCCATGATCGACGCGATGCTGGCGGCCGAGGGCATCGACCCCGTGGAAGGCCGGCGCGCCCTCGGCGACGCCATCCCCATGGGCCGTATCGGGCGGCCCGATGAGGTGGGCCAGATAGCCCTCTACCTCGCCTCGGACGCCTCGTCATTCGTGACCGGCACCGCCATCCCCATCGACGGCGGCAACTGCGCCGATTAGGGCGAATGCAATCGTCGAAGTCCGCTCCTTGGGCTCCGGGCTTCAATTCGCGGTCGGCGCGGGGCCGCGGCTTGGTATCACGCCAGCCGAAACACTTCGATCGCCTCCCTCCGCCCCCTGAGCGTGTGCGCGCCGGCGGGGGCGGGCGTGAAATCAGGGCCGAGCCGGGCGGCGGTCTCGGCACTCACATGGGCCACGATTTCGGCGTCGGGGGCGAGGTCCTTTCCCAGGGCCTCGACGCGCTGGGCCGCGTTCACCGTGTCGCCGATGATGGTGTAGTTCATGCGCCCGGGTGCGCCGATGTTCCCCACCGTGACGGGGCCGGTGTGGAGGCCGAGGCGCAGGCGGACGGGCACCTCGCCGGCCGCCCGGCGTGCTTCGTTGTCTATGCGGAGGGCCTGGGCGATGGCGAGGGCGGCCCGCGCGGCGCGCTCGGCGTGGTCGGGCTGGGCCTCGGGCGCCCCCCAGAAGGCCATGACGCCGTCGCCGATGAACTTGTCCACCGTGCCGCCGGTGGCCTCGATGGACTCCGAGACCATGGCGAAATGCCGGTTGAGAAATTGCGCCACCTCGGCCGCTGGGCGGCCCTCGGAGAAGGCGGTGAAGCCGGCGATGTCGGTGAACATGACCGTGACCTCGCGCTCGACCGAGGCGAGGGTTCCCGCGGTGCCGAGGCCCATCAGCCGCTCGACGAGCGCGCGCGGCACGTAGACCTCGAACCAGCGCAGGCCGCGCAACATGGCGTTGAAGGCGGCCGCCTGGTCGTTGAGCTCGCGAAAGGCGCTGCCGCGAAGCATCTCCACCTTGGAGATATCCAGATAGCTGATGCGGCTCGCCGCCCGCGCGAGCCTGGTGATGGGCCGGGCGATGCCGCGCGCGAGCAGGAGCGCCGCGAGACAGGAAAGGGCGACGGCGCCGAGCCCGACCCAGAGCGACCAGATGAGGCGCTGGCGCTCGCCGCCGCCGTGGCGCGTATCGAAATAACCGCCGATCAGCCATGGCTTCCCGCCATAACCCGGCAGCTCGCGATAGATGAAGACGTACTGGGCGCCCAGGGCCTCGACCACGTGACCCTCGACGCCGGCCGGCAACTCGATTTGGAGTGGTTTCCGGCTCGGGTCCCAGATCGAGGCCAGCACCGGGTCGCCGAAGCGCTCCAGGAGGGGGAGCGGCGTCTCGGCCGAGATCTCGGTGTAGTCGTCGATCAGGTAGGGGTGGGCCAGCACATGGTCGCGGCCGTAGAGCACGAACACGTTATGGCCCACGAACCGGCTCACGAATTCCTCGAGCGAGCGCGAGAACTCATGAATCGAGATCGCCGCCACGAAGAGGCCGAGATAGACCCCGCCGCGATAGACCGGCTGGGCCAGGGTGAGCATGGAGGTCGAATAGCGCTCGCGCCACACGGGCTCGCCCCACACAGCCTCGGGCGAGTTGCGCCCAGTCTCGATCGCGGCCACCACCGCGGGGTCGCGACTGTAGTCGGCGGTATAAGCCTTGGCCACCTCGCCCACCCGGCCCGCGCCAATCAGCTGGTGGTCGGTGTCGATGAAGGCGAAGACCTTGATCTGGGGTGCGGGCGCGAGCGCGCCGGTGAGGAAATCGACCAGCCGCGGCCGGTCGGCCGGGTCGAGGGCGCGGTGTGCGACCAGATCGGCGAGGAAGCGCGCCTCGTCCTCGGCCGGTTCGAGGAAGGCGTCGATGCGCTCGACCAGGCTCGAGACGGTGATGTCGGCCTTGTCGCGCAGGAGCTTGACCGTATTGACCGCCCCCATCCACAGGCCGATGCCGAGCACGGCGCCCACGGAAACCAGGACCAGGAGGCCGAAGCCGACGGCGAGCGTGACCGTGAGCCGCACACCGCGCCGGCCCGTGCCCGGCTGGCCCGGCCCATCCAGCTCGTTCGCATCCGCGCTCCGCTCGGCCAACTTCGGGTCCCCCTGCGCGCCGCGCGCCCCGATGGCCGCGGCGAAACGTCCATCATAGCGCCTCGGCCATGGTGGCTGACCACCCGTCTCGCCATCTGCTACAACCGGGCCCATGCAGTGGTCCGATGAAGGCATCGTCCTCTCGGCGCGCCGGCATGGCGAAAGCGCCGCGATCGTCTGCTTGCTTACCCGCGAGCATGGCCGCCACGCCGGCCTGGCGCGGGGTGGGGCGGGGCGCCGGGCGCGCGGCCTCTATCAGGCCGGCAACCGGGTCGCCGCCACCTGGCGCGCGCGGCTGGCGGAGCATCTCGGCACCTATGCCTGCGAGCCGCTCGGCGCCGCGGCCGCGGCCCTGCTCGACGACCCCGCGCGCCTCGCCGGCCTGGCCGCCGCTTGTGCGATGGCCGAAGCGTCCCTGCCCGAGCGCGAGCCCCACCCGGCGGCCTTCGCCGGCCTCGCCGCCCTGATCGAGGGGCTCGAGGGCGAGTCCTGGGCTCAAGCCTACGTCGGGTGGGAGGTCGGCATGCTGCGCGAGCTCGGCTACGGTCTCGATCTCAGCGCCTGTGCCGCGACCGGATCGAACGACGGCCTCGCCTACGTATCGCCCAAGTCGGGCCGCGCCGTCTCGCTGTCGGCCGGGGGGCCATACCGGGACCGGCTCCTGCCCCTGCCCGGATTCCTGATCGGCGAGAATGGCGGCGGTGGGGGGGACGAGATCGCCGCCGGCCTGCGGCTGACCGGCTATTTCCTCGACCGCCACGTGTTCGCCCCCCACGATCGCTCCCTGCCGCCGGCCCGCCTGCGCCTCGCCGACCGCTTTCCCGGTGGCGGCGCCATGTCCCCAAAACCGGACTGAATCAACGACTTGTTGACGATCTCGTTCGGCCAGCTACTATATCTCGTGTTTGGGAGGAAATATGGCTGACACATCGCTCGCTGGCGAGATCCGCACGACGCCGCTCGCCGACGCGTTGGGAGAGCGCTATCTGTCCTACGCGCTCTCGACCATCGTCTCGCGCTCCCTGCCCGACGTGCGCGACGGGCTGAAGCCTGTCCACAGGCGCCTCCTCTACGCCATGCGCCTTTTGCGGCTCGAGCCCGAGGCCGGGTTCAAGAAATGCGCCCGCGTCGTCGGCGAGGTCATCGGCAAGTACCACCCCCATGGCGACGTCGCCGTCTACGACGCCATGGTGCGCTTGGCCCAGGACTTCGCCGTGCGCTATCCGCTGGTCGAGGGACAGGGCAACTTCGGCAATATCGACGGCGATAACGCCGCCGCCATGCGCTACACTGAGGCCCGCCTGACGGCCGTCGCCGAGGCCCTGCTCGATGGCCTCGACGATGACGCGGTCGATTTCCGCGACACCTATGACGGGGAGGGGGAGGAGCCCATCGTCCTGCCGGCGAGCTTCCCCAACCTCTTGGCCAACGGCGCCACGGGCATCGCCGTCGGCATGGCGACGAGCATCCCGCCCCACAACGCGGGTGAGCTGTGCGACGCCCTCCTCCACCTCATCAAGTTCCCCAACGCCGGCTTCGAGAAGCTGCTGACTTTCGTGCCCGGCCCCGACTTCCCCACCGGCGGCGTCATCGTCGAGGGGGCTGAGAGCATCCACCAAGCCTACGCCACGGGCCGGGGCGGGTTCCGCCTGCGCGCGCGGTGGGAGAAGGAGAATATCAAGGGCGGCGGCTACAGGGTGGTGGTGACGGAGATCCCCTACCAGGTCCCGAAGGCCCGTCTGATCGAGAAGATCGCCGAGCTCATGCACGCGCGGAAGCTCAACATGCTGGCCGACATCCGGGACGAATCGACGGACGAGCTGCGCCTCGTGCTCGAGCCCAGGAGCCGCAACGTCGAGCCCGACATGCTGATGGAGACCCTGTTCCGCATGACCGACCTCGAGGCGCGAATCAGCCTCAACCTCAACGTGCTCGATGCCGGCCAGACGCCGCGGGTCATGAACCTGCGCGAGGCGCTGCAGGCCTTCCTCGACCACCGGCACGAGGTGCTCCTGCGCCGCACGCGCCACCGCCTGGGCAAGATCGACCACCGCCTGGAGGTGCTCGGCGGCTACCTCGTCGCCTACCTGAATATCGACGAGGTCATTCGCATCATCCGCGAGGAGGACGAGCCCAAGAAGGCGATGATGGCGCGCTGGGACCTCTCGGACACCCAGGCCGAGGCCATCCTCAACATGCGCCTGCGCGCCCTGCGCCGGCTCGAGGAGATCGGAATCGCGAAGGAGAACGAGGCCCTCGCGGCCGAGCGGGGCGACCTCGCGGGGCTCCTCGGCGACGACGGGCGGCGCTGGTCGCGAATCGCCGACGAGTTGCGTGCGGTCGCCAAGCGTTTTGGCGGGGAGACGGCGCTCGGCCGCCGCCGGACCGGCTTCGGCGCGACGCCGACGGCCGAGGTCATCCCCATCGAGGCGATGATCGAGCGCGAGCCGATGACGGTCCTGTGCTCGGAGAAGGGCTGGATCAGGGCCCTGCGCGGCCATCTCTCGGACACCGCCGAGCTGCGCTACAAGGAGGGTGACGGCGGCCGCTTCGTGCTCCACGCCGAGACCACGGACAGGCTGCTGATCTTCGCGTCGAACGGCCGCTTCTATACGCTCGGCGTCGACAAGCTGCCCGGCGGCCGCGGCCAGGGCGAGCCCCTGCGCCTGATGGTCGACCTGGCGGGCGAGCATGAGGCCGTGGCCATCCATGTGGTCCGCCCCGGGCACAAGTACCTGGTCGCGTCGAGCGACGGCCGCGGCTTCATCGTCCCGGCCGAAGAGGCCGTCGCCCAGACCCGCGCCGGGCGGCAGGTGCTCAATCTCGCGGGCAAGGCCAAGGCCCGTATCTGCGCCCTGGCCGAGGGCGATGCCATCGCCGTCATCGGCGAGAACCGCAAGCTGCTGGTCTTCATGCGCGACGAGCTGCCGGAGATGAGCCGAGGGCGCGGGGTCATCATGCAGAAATACAAGGACGGCGGCCTCGGCGACGCGACCGTCTTCACCCTCGCCGATGGGCTCGTTTGCCGGGTGGGCGAGCGAACGCGCACCTTCCCCGATATCGAGCTCTGGCTCGCCCGGCGGGCGCAGGCGGGCCGTTTGCCGCCGACGGGCTTCCCGCGCTCGAACCGGTTCGCCTGAGGGGCCTGGGCGGGCCGCCCGTCAGAATTTCAGCGCGATCCTCGCGGAAAGGGCCCAGTCCTTCTCAAGCTGCGGGCCATTCAGGTCCCGGTGTGCCGGCACCGTGAGCTCGAGTCCGAGGCGCTAGCCCTCGAGGCCCCCTTCGCTTCCCATGAAGTTGAGGCCGAATCCGATCTCGGCCGTTCGGCCGCCGTAATTGTCGGGGTCGGCGGTCTGCACCGCGCCGACGATATTGGGGTCGATGCCGCTGATTCCCGTATCGATTTCGCCGACCAGGCGGATCAAGGCGCTGACCTCGGGAATGAGCCGGTAGCTCGCCCAGCCGGACATGCGGTGGATATCGCCGAGGGTATAGCCCTGGCCGTTCTCGTGCGTCCGGTAGGTGCCCCTGTACTGGGCGCCCCAGCCGATGTCGCCGACGCCCCCCATATAGGTGAGGCCGGGCAGCAGATCGAAAGTGCCCGAGCCGAGCTGCATCGAGTAGCCGAGGCGCACGATCGGCTGGGCGCCGGTCGGCAGCAGGATCTGGCCGGTCCGGGTGATCGAGCCGGTCGGCAGCGATACGCCGAGGTTGAAGAGGAGGCTGTTCCGATCCTCCTTGAAGATGCGGGTGGCCGTGTTCAGCTCGGTATCTCCGAGGCCCCGCGACTTGATGGTGAACTCGCCCAGGGGCACGGTCCCGGTCCCAGCGCCGGCGAAGGTGACGTGCGGCATCTTCTTCTCGACATACCTGGTCATGGCCATGATCGACAGCCAGTCGAACGGGGCGTGCATGAGCCCGAACATATGCATGTTCACGTGCATGCTGAGGGGGACGATGCGCAGGGTCGCGGGCTGGCCGGTAATGCCGAAGAACCGGTTGGGGATGGTCGAGACGATGGTCTCGGTCTCGAGCCTGTCCGTCCCGTCCCGGGTCCCCTCCATCTTCATGTGCACGTAATTGTAAATCGGGACCCAGGCGCCGGCCATTTGTCCCATGGCCCCGCCTTTGCCCATCTTCTTCTCGTCGCCCTCGGCGTGGGCCGGGCCGCCATGGGCGAGAGCGAACGCGAACACCATCGCCCACACGCTTGCAACGCGCATTCTCGACACCCTCCCTAAGCTCCGCGCCCGGAATCCATCCAGGCTTGTCTTTCGTGTGACGATCGCGTCGATCGTGGCATGACGGACCGCGATCGCGCGTTCACGCGCCTCGATTCGTGACCGGGTACACCACGCTCGACAATGATTTCAAACCGGAGATTAGTCAAACGACGAAGCGCGCCGGGCCGCCCGGCTACTCTCCGGTGGCCTCGCGCTTGATGTCGTGCGCGCGCTGGCGCGCTATGGCGCCCGGTGGCAGCTCCCTCAGCGCGCGCTCGGCCTGACTCGCCGCTTCCTTCGGCCGGCCCGCGGCGAGTGCGAGCTCCGCCAGGTTGAGGGCCGCCATCCCGATCTGGCCGTTGCGGCCGTAGGCGACCGCCAGCAGGCGGAGGGTGAGGAGGTTGCGCTTGTCGAGCCGCCAGGACGCTTCGAGGCCCGCGATCGCCGGCGGCAGGAGCCCAGGATCGTAGGTCTCGATCCGTGCCTGGGCGAGGTTGGTGCGCAAGAGGCCGCTGTTCGGCAGCAGGCGCACGGCCTCCATATAGGGCGGGATGGCATCGGCGATATAGCCGTTCTCGAACAGCATCTGGCCCATGATCTCGCGGAAATAGGGGTCGTCCGGGTGCTCGATGATGAGGCTCTCGATGAGCACGAGCGCGCGCGCGAGGTCGGGCTGGCGGAAATAGACGATCGAGCGTGCGTAGCGGGCGGGCAGGCTCTCGTCGTCGGTCGGATAGCGGCGCAGCACTTGACTCGCGGGCTCGAGAAATCCTCTCAGCTTGGCGCGCATGCGCGCGTGCATCGCCGCGAATCGTGGCGGGAGCACCGCTCCGGCGATGGGCGAGCTCGCGAGGTGCCCACCGACCGCGGCGAGGCGGTCCTGTGTGAGGGGGTGGGTGCTGAGGTAGGGGTCGCGCCGGCCCACCACCAGAAGCTCCTGCCCCTGGAGGATATTCAGGAACTCGAACAGGCCCTTCGAGCTTATGTTGGAATCGTCGAGAAAGCGCAGGGCCGCCTGGTCGGCCGACGATTCCTGCGTCCGCGAATATCGCAGGAACCCGGACTGCGAGACCTGCGCGCCGCCGCTGATGACGGCGGTGGCCAGGTCGCCCCGCCCGGTGACCACGGCGGCCGCCGCGCCCAGTATGTAGGCGACAATGCTTTCGGCCGCGAGGCCGTCGGCGGCGCCCTGGACGCGGGCGAGGTGGCCGCCCGAGATATGGCCCGTCTCGTGGGCGATCACGCCGATGACCTGCTCGGCCGTATCGGAGCGGATCAGGAGTCCCGTATTGATGAACAGGTTCAGCCCGCCGGCGACGAAGGCGTTGAGGCTCATGTCGGCGACGAGATAGACCGTGATGTCGTCGGCCGAATAGCCGGCGGCCGCGAAAACTGGCTCCGCGTAGGCGCGGATGATATTTTCCACCTCCGCGTCGCGGACGAGCTGCAGCCGCTGTGCCTCGGCCCGGTGCGGGACCGCGGCCGACGTCACCAGCACGACGGCGGCAATCAGGGTTAGGACGCGCGCGCGCACGTGCGATTTTCCTCCGGCCCGTGGGACCTGCCGTGGGTCGGCTTGAAACTAGGGAGCGGCCCCCGCGCCGTCAATGCGCGCGGGCCGGGAACGCGAATTCGGGACGGAGCGCGAAATGACTCTCAAGACCGCCCGCCGGGCGCGGGTCTCGCCCTTCATCGTCATGGATATCCTGCGCGCGGCGAACGAGCGCGCCGCGGCGGGAGAGGACGTGCTGCACCTCGAGGTCGGTCAGCCGGGCACGGGCGCGCCCGCCGCCGTCATTTCCGCCGCCAAGGCGGCCCTCGACGGCGACCGCCTGGGCTATACGGAGGCCTTCGGCATCCCGCGCCTGCGCGGGCGCATCGTCCGCCACTACCGCGACCTCTATGGGCTCGATGTGCCGGAGGCGCGCGTCGTCGTCACGACCGGCTCCTCGGGCGCCTTCCTGCTGGCTTTCCTCGCCGCCTTCGACGTGGGCGACAGGGTGGCGCTGGCGGCGCCTGGCTATCCGGCCTACCGCAACATCCTCGCCGCCTTGGGGTTGGAGGTCGTGGAGCTTCCGGCTGGCCCCGATGACCGGTTCCAGCCCACGCCCGAGCTGCTGGCGGCGGTGCCCGGGCTCATCGACGGCCTGATCCTGGCCAGCCCCTCCAACCCCGCCGGCACCATGGTGCCGGCGGACGCCCTGCGGCGCCTCGTCGATTACTGCGGGGCCCAGGGCATCCGGCTGGTCTCGGACGAGATCTATCATGGCATCACCTTCGGCGCGGCGGCGGCGAGCGCGCTCGACTTCACGGACGACGCCTTCGTCGTCAACAGCTTCTCCAAGTATTTCTGCATGACGGGCTGGCGCCTCGGCTGGATGGTCGCGCCCGCCGACATGCTGCGCGCCATCGAGTGCCTGACCCAGAACTTCTATATCTCGCCGCCCACCTTGTCCCAGCACGCCGCCGTCGCCGCCTTCGAGTGCAAGGAAGAGCTCGACGGGCACGTGGCCCGCTACGCGCGCAACCGCGATGTGTTGCTCGAGGCATTGCCCGAGGCCGGGTTCGAGAACCTGGCACCCGTCGATGGCGCCTTCTACATCTATGCCGACGTGACGCGCATCAGCAACGACAGCGAGGCCCTGTGCCGGCGGCTGCTGGCGGAGACGGGCGTGGCCATGACGCCGGGGATGGACTTCGATACCGGGCGCGGCAACGCCTTCGTGCGCATATCGTTCGCCGGCACGACGGCGGACATGCGGGACGCGGCCGGGCGCCTCGTCGCCTGGCGGCAATCGGGCGCGGCCGGGCGCGCCGGCTGAGGGCCGCCCGGCCGCCTATTGGGTGAGGCGGGTCCACCACCCCTTGCGCGCCGGGTCTGGTGGGACGCTCTCGTCGGGCGCTTGCCGGTCGTCCTCCGCCATGTCGTCGTCGGCGTCCTCGGCGGCGGCCCGCTCTCCGCCGCCGTTGGCGGGCTCGTGCTCGGCCTCCACCGGCTCCGAAGGCGCGCCACCGTTGCCGCCGACCGGTGCATCCGGCGCCGCTTCAGGATCCTCGGATGGCTCGGCCCCGGCCGCAAGCGCGGTCGCTCCGGAGACATCGGCCGGGGCGTCATCGGTCGGGGTGTCATCGGCCGGGGCGTCCGCGTCCGGCTCGGTCGCGGCGTCGCCCGTATCGGCGGCGGCCGCCGCCGCCCGGGCCGAGGGCCGCCGTTTCCGAGGTGCGCGACGGCGGCGCGCCGGCGCCGGCTCGTCCACCTCGCCTTCGACGACGGGCTGTATTTCCGCCGCCATGGCGCTCTCGGAGTCCGGTGCGGCGGCGATATCCGCGTCGAGGTCTTCGGCCGTATCCGCGGTGGCGCCGGTCTCCTCACTGGGCGCCGCCTCGTCTGTCCCCGACGTGTCGCGGCGCGTGCGGCGCCGGCCGCCCCGGCGGCCGCGCCGGCGGCGCTTGCGCCCGGCCTCGTCCTCGTCATCCGCGTCGGCGCCCTCGGGGCTGGCCGCGGCGGCTTCGGTATCCGCCTCCGGCTCGTCGCCCGCGTCCGGCTCGTCGTCCGGCGCCTCATCCGCCTCGGGCGCGGCCAGCACCTCGACAGTCTCTTCCCTCTCGGGCCGTCGTCCCCGGGACCGGCGCCGGCGGCGCGGCTTCTCCTCTTCCTCGGCCGCGGGCTCGGCCGTCTCCTCCTCATCCAGCATCGCGCGATGGCGCGGCTCGGCCGCGGTGGGCTCCTCGGCGTGTTTCGCTTCGACCCGTTCCATCCTGTGGTCCGGCGGCACCAGGCTATTGTCGCCGGCCACCATGACGCGGAAGCCGTGGCGCCGCTCGATCTCCTCGAGAGCCGCGCGTTTCTGGTTGAGGATGTAGAGCGCGACTTGAATGGGCGCCGAGACCAGGACGTCGCCGCCACGCCGGCTGAGGCCCTCTTCCTCGATGGCGCGCAGCACGTGCAGCGCGGTCGATTCGGTGGACCGCACCAGGCCGGTGCCGCCGCAGGCGTGGCAGACTTCGCTGCTTGCCTCCGCCAAGCTCGTACGCAGGCGCTGGCGCGACAGCTCGAGCAGGCCAAAGGCGCTGATGCGGCCGATCTGAATGCGCGCGCGGTCGGTCTTCATGGCTTCTTTGAGGCAGCGCTCCACCGCCGCGTTGTTGCGCCCTTCGTCCATGTCGATGAAGTCGATGACGATCAGCCCGGCGAGGTCGCGCAGGCGCAGCTGACGCGCCACCTCCTCGGCCGCCTCGAGGTTGGTCTTATAGGCCGTCTCCTCGATGTGGCGGCCCTTGGTGGCGCGCCCGGAGTTGACGTCCACCGCGACCAGGGCCTCGGTCGGGCTGAGGACGATGTAGCCACCGGAGCGGAGCTGGACCACCGGGTTGTGGATATCCTCGAGCTGGGATTCGAGCCGGTAGCGCTGGAAAAGTGGAACGCCGCTCTCCCGGTAGGGCTGCACCCGTCTGGCATGGCTCGGGATCATCATCTTCATGAGCGACTTCGCCGCCTTGTACCCTTCCTCGCCATCGACGATCACTTCCTCGATATCTCGGGCATAGAGGTCGCGGATCGTGCGACTGATGATGTCGCCCTCTTCGTGGATCAGGCTGGGTGCCGTCGAGCCGAGGGTCGCCTCGCGGATCTCGTCCCACAGGCGCACCAGGAAATCGTAGTCCCGCTTGAACTCGGCCTTCGTCCTTTCCGCCCCCGCGGTGCGCAGGATGACCGACGTGCCCGCCGCCATCTTCAGGTCCTGCACGATCGACTTGAGGCGCCGCCGGTCCTTCAGGTTGTTGATCTTGCGCGAGATGCCGCCGCCGCGCCCCGTGTTCGGCATCAGCACGCAGTAGCGCCCGGCCAGGGAAAGATAGGTGGTGAGGGCGGCCCCCTTGTTGCCGCGCTCCTCCTTCGTCACCTGCACGAGCAGGATCTGGCGGCGCTTGACGACCTCCTGGATCTTGTAGCGCCGATTGACCCGGGAGCGGGCACGCTCGGCTTCCTCCGTCTCGTCGCCACCGAGGGTTTCGACCTCGCTGTCCTCGCCGCCCGACCCATCGGCCTGCTCTTCCTCCTCGGCCGCTTCCTCGATCAGGGCCTGCCGGTCGGACACTGGAATGCGGTAGTAGTCCGGATGGATTTCGCTGAAGGCGAGGAAGCCATGGCGGTTACCGCCATAGTCGACGAACGCCGCCTGGAGCGACGGCTCCACGCGGGTCACCTTGGCGAGGTAGATGTTCCCCTTGAGCGGCTTGTGGGACGCGCTTTCGAAATCGAACTCTTCAACCCGATTGCCGCTGACCACCACCACCCGGGTCTCTTCCAGATGGCTGGCGTCGATCAACATAAGTTTGGCCATTCAGCGTCACTCCAGGCCTCCGTGGCGGCGGACGCTCCCAATTCGAGCGGCACCAAGCACGGGGCGTGCGAAACCGGCGGCGCGCGTTGGCACAACCGTCCGAGCTCTGGCGACCCAAGGGAGAGCCCTCGGCGCCAAGACGGGGAGCCGTCGCATGAGCGACCGTCGCCTGAACCGATTTCAGTGTTTGTTTCATCAAGCTCATACTAACCAGCCGTTGGGCCGGGGACGTACAAAGGCAGTGTTGTGAGCCATGCACAACACCCATCGCGCCGCCACATCCGTCCCAGGGACCGACGCATGGGTCCCAGGGACCAACGCATGGCGGCCGACGCCCTGAAGCGCGAGAAGCATAATGATTGAACGCGCCCATCACAATCAGTTAGTTAATCATGCGCGTCGCCCATGTGGACGAAGCGGTCGCAGTGCGATGCGCGGGCACCGCCACCGGTCCGAGCGGCCTTGAAGAGGATCATTCGTCGCGGTATATATAGCGTCCCTATCCGGTTAAGGCAGGTCGTGCGCCCTGGGGTTGCAAGCCGTGGATCAACTGGCGGTATGTGATGGTTGGCCGGGCCATGGCGCGGCTCAGGACGAAGTCGCCGAGGTCGTCGATCCGCCGGCGGCGGTTGAAGCGATAGGCCCATTCCCGGCCATAGCGCGGCAAGTGCTTGGCGCTGACGCCATGGTAGGTGCCGTTGAGCCAGGTCTTGAGGTTGCTGAACAGGACGTGGATGATCGGCATCTGCGTCTCGGCGTTCTTGCCTTGGCCTTGGACGGTGGGCTGGTGCCGGTAGACGGCGCCGAGCCCGGCATAGCCCTTGAAATCGTCGGTCAGCAGGCGCGCGCCCGGCGTCACGGCGGCCCGCACGAAGCCGCCGAGCTGCTCGGCATTGGCCCGGGGCAGGATGGCAAGCCGCGCCCGGCCGGCGACGAAGCCGCTGCCCTCGACCCCCTTGCCCGGCGCCACCGCCACCTTCTCCACCGCCAGCACGAGCAGGCTCTTGTTGGCATTGGCCATCCCGCGGCCCCGGCTCTCGGGCTTGCCGCGCCCGCCGTAGTAGCTCTCATCGACCTCGACCATGCCGTCCAGCAACGCCTCCGGCCGCTCCGCCAAGCCATGGCGCAGCTTGTGAGCCATCAGCCATGCGGTCTCATAGCGAAGCCCCAGCTCGCGCGCCAGGAACAGGGCCGAGACCCCGCGCTTGTCCCGCCCCATCAACCACGCCGCCAGGAACCATTTGGGCAACGGTGTGCGGGTGCGGTGGAAGATGGTTCCCGCCGTCACCGACTCTTGACGACCGCAAGCCGCGCATTCGAAGACGCGCGCCCGCGCCTTGTGCCGATAGCCCCGCCGGTGCCCGCAGCGGGCGCACGCAAACCCAGACGGCCAGCGTCGATCCGCCAAGGCCAGGATGCACGATTCCTCGTCTCGGTAGCGCTCTTGGAACGTCAACAAGCCGCTCATGCCCTGTCTCCCGACCAATCCTCAGAGGCGGGAACAGTACACCCTTAGAGCGAACATATAAAGAACACTCGGTCGCTACCTGCATTAACCGGATAGGGACGATATATAGTGTACAGGCACTTGGGTGGCCGCTAAATGTTGAAACTCGCCGGCATATCGCGGACGTTCGCCGCCATGACTCTGCTGCTCGCGGTCGGGGCGCTCCCGGCGGCCGCGCAGCCCGAGGCGACCGCCGTTCGCCTGGGTGCCCACGGTGAGGTGACGCGCTTCGTCCTCGAAGTCACCGAGGCCATCGAGTTCCGTGTCTTTACCCTGCCGCGGCCCTACCGGGTGGTGATCGACTTGCCCGAGTTGCGCTGGAGCCTCCCCGAGGGCGCGGACGAGGAGGGCAGGGGCGCGGTCTCGCGCTACCGCGCCGGCCTGTTCAAGCCCGGAACCTGGCGCGTGGTGCTCGACGTGAAGTCGCCCGTGCGGGTGAAGCACGCCTACCTGATGGCGCCGAGCGACGGCAAGCCGCATCGCTTCGTGATCGATCTGGAGCCGGTCACGGCCGAGGCGTTCGCGTCGACGGCCGGGAGCGTCGTGAGCTCCGGGCCCAATGGCACGAACGGCCACGACACGAGCGCCCTCCCGCCCGCGGTGGCGCCGGCGCGCCCGCCTGGCGCCAAGCGCGTGGTGGTGATCGATCCCGGTCACGGCGGCGTCGATCCGGGCGCGACCGGCGTGACCGGGTCGCGCGAGAAGCGGATCACACTCCAAGTCGCCAACGAGCTGAAGCGCCAGCTCGAGGGGACGGGCCGCTACGAGGTGGTGCTGACCCGGGACCGGGATGTTTTCGTGCGCTTGCGTGAGCGGGTGGCGAGCGCCCAGCGGGCGGACGCCGATTTTTTCATTTCCCTCCACGCCGACACCATCGCCAACCGCAAGGTCCAGGGCGCGTCGATCTATACCCTCTCCGAAAGCGCCTCGGACAAGGAGGCCGGGCAGCTCGCGGCCAAGGAGAACAAGGCCGACATCATCGCCGGCCTCGATCTCAGCGAGCTCGACGACGACTTGAGCGCCATCCTGATCGATCTTACCCAGCGCGAGACCATGAACGAATCGGCCCGGTTCGCGAATATGCTGATCGAGGAGGTGCGCCAGGCCACCACCGTCCTGCAGAAGACCCACCGCTACGCCGGCTTCGCCGTCCTCAAGGCGCCCGACGTGCCCTCGGTGCTGATCGAGATGGGCTACCTCTCCAACCGGCGCGACGAGAAGAACCTGACGTCGAAGACCCACCAAGCCAAGATCGCCGCCGCCATCCTGCGCGCGATAGAAGTCTATTTCGAGCGCCAGGAGGAGCTCTCCCGCTCCTAGGAGCGCCCCCGGGAAATCGGCTATGCTATCGCCCCGGGGACTGACGTTGGTGAGTTCCCCGCCTCCGCGGGAGCCGGCCATGGCCCAGACGACCGCCGCCCTCCCCTCCGAGTCCGAGGTCGCGGCCTACGCGCGTGACGGGGTGGTGTGCCTGCGCGGCGTCCTCGGGCCGGACTGGATCGAGGCCCTGCGGGCGGCGCCCGGCGCGATCTATCATCCCTATCTGGACGAGCCGGATGGGCGCATCTTCTTCAACGCGTCGCGCGACTGGCCCCGCATCGACGAGCTGCGGCGCGCCGTCTTCGAGTCCCCGGCCGCCGAGGTCGCCGCGCGCCTCACCCGCTCGGCCAAGGTCAACGTCCTGTGGGACGGCCTCTTCTACCGCTCGGCGGGCGTGGACCAGCCCACCCCGTGGCACCAGGACGTGCCCTATTGGCCGGTCGAGGGCGAGACCATATGCAGCCTCTGGTTCCCGCTCGACCCGGCGCCCGAGGAGAGCGTGCTGGCCTTCGTCCCCGGCTCCCACCGCAAGGGCCGGTTCGAGCGCCTGAGCTTCCGCGACGGCGGGCAGGGCGCGCATTTCGCGGCCGAGCGGGACGACGCCACCCCCATGCCAGACATCGATGCCGACCCCGCGGGCCATGGCGTCAGGCGCTGGGCGCTCGCGCCCGGGGACTGCGTGGCCTTTGCCGGCTATACGCTCCACGGCTCGCCCGGCAACCACGCCGCCGACCGGCCCCTGCGCGCCGTGTCCCTGCGCTTCGCCGGCGACGGCGCGACCTATGCCGTGCGCCCGGAGGGCACCTCGCCCAGCTTCGCCGGCCACGGCCTCGCCCACGGCGATGCCCTCGACAGCGCCCTGTTCCCCGTCGTCTGGCAGCGGGCGGCCGGATGATTTGAGTTCGGGAAATTGGATGTTGTTGATAACCTCTCCCCATCTCTCGAGGAGCCGGCCATGACTCGGACGACGACCCAACTACCCTCCGACGCCGAGGTCGCGGCCTACGCGCGTGACGGGGTGATCTGCCTGCGCGGTGTTCTCGGGCCGGACTGGATCGAGGTCCTGCGGGCGGGGGCGGAGAAGGTCCGCGCGACGCCGGGCGAGATCTACCACGCCTATGTGGACGAGCCGGACGGGCGCATTTTCTTCAACGCCACGCGCGACTGGCCGCGTATCGACGAGTTGCGGCGCGCCCTCTTCGACTCCCCCGCCGCCGGAATCGCCGCGCGCCTCACCCGCTCGGCCGAGGTCAACGTGCTGTGGGACGACGTCTTCTACCGTACGATAGGCCTCGATCAGCCCACCCCTTGGCATCAGGACCTGCCCTATTGGCCGGTCGAGGGAGAGACGGTATGCAGCCTCTGGTTCCCGCTCGACCCGGTACCGGAGGAGAGTGTGCTCTCCTTCGTGCCCGGCTCCCACCGCATGGGTCGCTACGAGCGCCTGAGCTTCCGCGATGGCGGAAAAGGCTCCCATTTCGAGGGCGAGCGGGACGATGCGGTTCCAATACCGGACATCGACGCCGACCCCGAGGGGCATGGCGTCAAGCGCTGGGCGCTGGCGCCCGGGGACTGCCTGGCCTTCGCCGGCTATACGCTCCACGGCGCGCCCGGCAACCGCTCCCCCGACCGGCCCCTGCGCGCCGTGTCCCTGCGCTTCGCCGGCGACGGCGCGACCTACGCCGTGCGCCCGGAGGGCACCTCGCCCAGCTTCGCCGGCCACGGCCTCGCCCACGGCGATGCCCTCGACAGCGCCCTGTTCCCCGTCGTCTGGCGCGAAGGGCGCGCCGAAGCCTGGCCGCCGCCATGAACCGCGAGCCGCCCACGCCCTTGACCGAGGGGCAGATCGCCGCCTACAGGCGCGACGGCGCCGTCTGTCTGCGCGGGGTCTTCGACGCCGATTGGGTGGCGCTGATCCGCGCGGGCATCGAGCGCAACCTGCGCGAGCCGGGCGAGTTCGCCAACTTCTACGACCGTGACGCGGCCGGCCACGTCTTTCTCAACGACGTCGTGTCTTGGCGGCGCATCGAGGAATACCGCCGCTATATCTTCGAATCGCCCGCCCCCGCCATCGCCGCCCGCCTCATGGGCTCTTCGCGGGTCAATATCTTCTACGACAGCGCTTTCTACCGCACCGCCGGCACCACCACGCCCACGCCCTGGCACCAGGACGTGCCCTACTGGTGCATCGAGGGGAAGGACGTGTGCAGCCTGTGGGTACCGGTCGATCCGGTGGCCAGGGATTCGGCTGTCGAGTTCGTCGCCGGATCGCACCTCTGGGATTCGGTGTTCTACCGCGAGAGCTTCTTCGCCGAGGAGGCCGGCACCCACAGCTTCGAGACCGCGCGCGACGCGCGCACGGGCGACGAGGTCGCGCGCGCCGCGGCGCTCGACATCGAGGCGCTGCGGGCCGATCACGACATCCTCTCCTGGGACATGGAGCCCGGCGACTGCCTCGCCTTCACCGGCATGGTGTTCCACGGCGCGCGCGGCAACCAGGCCGCGGGCCGGCCGCTGCGCGCCCTCGCCACGCGCTGGGCGGGGGACGACGCGCGCTTCGCGATCAAGCCCGAGGGCTCCGACCCCGACCTGCGCGGCCGCGGCCTCGAGCACGGCGACCCCTTTGGTGGCGACCAGTTCCCGGTGGCCTGGCCGCGGGCGGGGCGGCCGTGACGGGCGCGGCCCGGGCCGCCTATTCCCGCATCACCGAGGCCGAGGTCGCGGCCTTCGAGGCGGAGGGCGCGGTGTGCCTGTGGGGGATCGTCGATCGCGGGCTCCTCGATCCCCTGGCGGCGGATATCGAGGCCGACATCGCCGCGCCCGGCCCCTACGGGAGGCGGCAATCGTCCGCCGACGACCCCGGGTTCTTCTTCACCGACTATTTCATGTGGCACCGCCTGCCGGCCTTCCGCGACTACGCGCTCACCGGACCCGGCGGTGGCATCGCCGCGCGCCTCCTGCGCTCGGGCGCCATCAATTTCTTCTACGACGGCCTGTTCGTGAAGGAGCCCGGCACGGCCAAGGCGAGCGACTGGCACCAGGACCAGCCCTACTATCCCGTCGACGGCCGCCAGGTGCTGGTGGTCTGGACTCCGCTCGACCCGGCACCGGCGGAGACGGCGCTCCAGGTGGTGCGCGCCTCCCACCTGTGGCGGCGCCAGTTCACCCCCGTCATCTTCAAGACCGACGAGGCGCTCGACTTCGACGACCGCTACGAGGCGGCGCCCTATGTGGAGGCCGCGCGGGAGGACTACGATGTCCTCTCGTGGGACGTGGCGCCGGGCGATGCGATCGCCTTCCACGGCATGGCCCTTCACGGCGCGCGGGGCAACCCGGGTGCTGGGCGCAGGCGCGCCTTCTCCACCACCTGGCTCGGCGACGACGCGGTGTTCGTGGCACGGCCCGGCGAGCTCGAGCCCCATTTCCGCGACCTTCATTACCCCGACGGCACGCGCCTCGTGGACGGGGCGGTGTTCCCCAAGGTCTGGTGACGCTTGGGTGGGGAAGCGAAAAGTGTCACAGTCCCCAAATAAACGCGGCGGGAGGGATGCCCCATGAGCGGTGAATTCGCGGAAATCACGGCCCGAATCTCGGACGAGCAGGTGGACGCCTTCTGGGAGGACGGGGTGGTGCCGCTCCGCGGAGTCTTCGCCAAGGAATGGCGCGATCTCATCGCTGCCGGCGTCGAGAAGACGGTGGCCAACCCGACCTCTTACGGCCGCGTCCAATCGAAGCCGGACGACCCGGGCTTCTTCTTCACCGACTACTACATGTGGCGCCACTTCGCCGAGTTCGAGACCCTCGCGCGCGAGGGGCCAGGCGGCGCCATCGCGGCCAAGATCCTGCGCTCCCGTTCCGTCCACTACTTCTACGAGGGCCTGTTCCTCAAGGAGCCGGGCACGGCCAAATCGAGCGACTGGCACCAGGACCAGCCCTATTACAACGTGGACGGACGGCAGCTCTGCGTCCTGTGGATCCCCATCGACCCGGTGACGGCGGAAACCTCGCTCAAGGTCGTGCGCGGCTCGCACGACTGGGGCCGCTGGTACCAGCCGATCTTCATCGCCAACGAGCGCGTCCTCGAGGGCGCCGCCGGGCGTTTCGACCCCATGCCCGATATCGACGCCGAGCCGGACAAGTTCGACATCGTATCCTGGGCGCTCGAGCCTGGCGATTGCCTGGCCATGCACCCGTCGGCGATCCACGGTGCGGCGGGCAACCCGCTGCCGACCCGCCGCCGCGCCATCCAGACCGTGTGGCTCGGCGACGACACGGTCTATGGCGAGCGCCAGGGCGAGGTCGAGCCCAAGATCGAGGGCTACGATTTCAAGCCCGGCGACCGGCTCGACGTCGAAAGCGTGTTCCCCAAGGTATGGCCGCGCCCGGAGGCGCATGCCTGAGGCGACCACGGCGACGGCGCCACCGGCCCGCGCCGCGTTCGATCGTGATGCCTCTCCCGCGCTCTGGCGGCGGGAGGGTTCGACGTGACGTTGGTGAGCGAAGACGACATCAACGCTTATTGGGAGGACGGTGCCGTCTGCCTGGCGGGCGCTTTCGGCGCGGATTGGCTCGCGGTGCTCGCCGCGGGCATCCAGCGCAATCTCGATAATCCGGGCTGGCAGTCGCGCGTCTATACCCGCGACCGGGGGCCGGCCGCGGGGTTCTTCTTCGGTGACGCCGGCGTGTGGCGGGACATTCCCGAATACGAGGACTTCCTGTTCGACTCCCCGGCGGCCGGAATCGCCGGCGCGCTTACGGGCGCCGCCGAGATCAACATCTTCTTCGACGGCTGCTTCGTGCGCGCCGCCCACACGCCGAGCCGCACGCCGTGGCACCAGGACGTGCCCTACTGGCCCATCGAGGGCGACCATATGTGCAGCATCTGGGTCCCGCTCGACCCGGTGCCGCGGGCGGGAAGCGTCGAGTTCGTGCGCGGCTCGCACCGGTGGGGCAAGGTGTACAAGCCCAAGAGCTTCTTCAAGTCGAAGGAGGATTACGATTTTCGCGGCGGCGGCCTCGAAGCCATGCCCGAGTTCGAGGCGCTCGGCGACCGCTACGACCTCATCGGCTGGGAGATGGCGCCCGGCGACGCGCTCTGCTTCCACGGCCACGTCATCCACGGCGCCGCCGGCAACGAGACCGGCATCGAGCGGCGCACCTTCCAGGCCCGCTTCTCGGGCGACGGCATGACCTACGCCCTGCGCGACGGCGAGATGCACCCGACCTTCCCCGATTGCGGCCTCGCCCATGGCGACCCCATCGGCGGCCCCGCCTTCCCGCCCGTCTGGCGCCGCGGCGCGGGGCTTTTGGGGCGCGGTGCAATACCAGGCGGCGATGAGCCTGGCTCATCGTCGTCTGGCAAGCGCCGCGTGGGCGCCCGAGCTCATGCGAGGCCAGCCTGAGCGGCGCTCGAGCGATATGAGAAGCCAAGGCCGCGGACGCGGCCGTTGGTATAAGGTGAGATGAAACACTCCCTGTTCGATCCCGAGTTCGAGACCATCACCGAGATCGCCCGCGAGATGCTCGAGGGCGCGATGCTCGCGCGCGCGCTCGAGTATGTCTTCGAGCGGAGCCCCTTCTACCGGGCCAAGTTCGATGCCGCCGGCCTCCGCCCCGGCGACATCGGGCACCTGGAGGCGCTCGCGCGCCTCCCCTTCACCACCAAGGCCGAGCTGCGCGAGTCCCAGGAGCGCGCGCCGCCCTTCGGCGATTTCCTCGCCGCGCCGCGCGAGACGTTGGCGCGCGTCCACCGCACCTCGGGCTCGACGGGGCGCTTCATCTTCACCGCGCTCACGGCCGACGACGTGAAGCAGACCAACGAGGTGGGCGCCCGGGCCTTCTGGGCCGCCGGCCTCAGGCCCCACCACATGGTGGTCCATTGCCTCAACTACCAGCTCTGGATGGGCGGCCTGAGCGACCATATGAGCCTCGAGATGACGGGTGCCGCGGCGGTGCCCTTCGGCGTCGGCAACTCCCGCCTCCTGGTGCGCGTCATCAAGGAGGCGGGCATCGACGCCATCTGCTCCACGCCCTCCTACCCGCGGGTGCTCGAATCACTGGTGCGCGAGGAGCTCGGCATCGAGCCCCGGGAGCTCGGGCTCGAGCTCGGCCTCTTCGGCGGCGAGCCGGCGCTCGAGGACCCGGCCTTCAAGGCCAGCCTCGAAGCCACCTGGGGCATGCGCGCGCGCAACGCCAACTACGGCGTCTCCGACATCCTGTCCAATTTCGCCGCCGTGTGCGACGCGGTCGAGGAGCTGCACTACCTGGGTGCGGGGGCCATGATCGCCCAGCTCGTCGATCCGGCCACGGGGACCGATATCCCGATCGCCGAGGGCGCGCGGGGAGAGCTCGTCGGCACCTCCATCGGCAAGGAGGCCCAGCCGCTGGTGCGCTACCGCACGGGCGATATCCTCGAGGTGACGGGCACGGGGACTTGCGCCTGCGGGCGCACGGGCTTTCGCTTCCGCGTGGTCGGCCGAGCCGACGACATGCTGGTGGTGCGCGGCGTCAACGTCTTCCCCTCGGGCATCGCGGCCGTGCTCAACGCCCTCGTGCCCGACGTAACCGGCGAGTTCCAGATCGCTCTCGACCGGCCCCCGCCTTACGACAGGCTCGACATCACGGTCGAGCACGGCGAGGCGAGCGAACCCACGGCGCGCCTGGCCGATGCGATCGCCCGAGCGCTCAAGGCCGAGCTCGGCTTCACCGCGCGCGTAACCCTCGTCCCGCCAGGATCGATTCCCCGCACGGAAATGGGTAAGGCGGTGCGCGTGAAGCGGCACTATTGAGTCCGACAAACCCGTTTCGGCGGGCGCCCTAGAGCGGCTCCGCTTTGATCGGACCCACTCTAGCGCTCTATTTCGCTCACGGCAGCGGACCGAATGGTCCGCGCCTGCGCGGGCGCGCCGGGCGACCGGCGGGCCGCCTTGCGGCCTGGAGCGATTCCAGTCGAACTGGAAACGCTCTAGTGGTTCGAACACGACAAAAGAGTCCCACTCTCCCCTTGGGGAGAGGGTTCCAAGTGTCAGACGCGTACCCCTAGAAGCTGTACTGCGTGCCCAGCTGGATGCGGGTGGCGGTGCCGCTGCCTTCGGCGCCGGCTACATTGCTGGTTAGATCGCGCCAGCCCTTCATGAGCTCGAGCCCGAAATTCACGCTCGAGACCGGGCTCCAGATCAGGTTGGCGTGCATCGTGTCCAGCGAGTTCGTCGTCCCGGATACGACCACCGCGCCGAGCTGGTTGACGTTGTATTCGTTCTGCTGGTGGCCGTAGGTGAGGTTGGAGCTGAGGGTGTCGGTCCACTTCCGGCTATAGGTGCCCCAGAACCCCCACGCGAACTGCGCATCGAGGTTGGCGCCGCAGCCCGGCCGGCTCAAGGGCGAGGCGCCCGAATTCGCCGGGGCCGAGCTCGATCCCACCGCGCAGGAGAGGGCCGTCCCCTCGATGCCGCCCGTCACATAGCGCCCGATGCCCTTGCCGAAGTTGGTCGCGCCGCCGATCCGGTCGCCCTCGAACAGGTTGAGGTGGGCGCCGACGTGAACGCCGTAGCCCCAGGCGCTGTCCTGATCGACGCCGTTGTCGAAGTTGAACTGGCGGCCGACGCTGGAGACGTTCACCGCTCCCCAGCTGTCGAGGTAGCGCACGGCGGCCACCACGTCCGGGAGGCGGTCGACGACGCCCGTGTTGACCGCGGCGGCCGTGGCGGCGGCGTTGAGCGTCCGGTTCTGCATCTCCGGGTTCTCCACCGCGAAATCCATGTGGAGGCCCTCGGCGAGGGGCTGGGTGTAGCGGATCTGGCCTTGGCGCACGGAGGCGGCGTTGGCGGGGCCGTTGAAGTCGATGGTTACGGGGCCGGTATCCTGGTCCTCGAAAGTGGACGAGGTCTGACCCACCAGCACCGGCCCGAGCCTGGCGAAAGCGTGACGCATGCGCAGGCTGTTCGAGTTGGAGAAGCGCTCGTTACCGCCCGGGCCGAGGAAGTCGACCTCGATTCGGGTCGCCATCACGCCCCAGTCCGTTGGCGTGCGGCTGTCGAGGCGGAAGCGCGACTGGCGCGCGTGGAGGCGCACGTTGCCGTCCGCGTTGTTCGCCGCCGAGTTGTCCACCGGGATCGCGGAGAAGGCGAAGGTATCACCCAGGTCGGGGCCGAGGTCGTAGATGAAGTCGCTCTTGACGTAGCCGCTGAAGGAGATCGAGGTGTCGGAGCCGGGCATCTTCCATGAGCCCGGAAAATCGCCGCCCGTGACCGCGTTGGCGGGTGCCGCGACCTCCTGTTCCGCGCCGGCCCGCGCCTCGGCCTGTTCGAGGCGGCCGCGCAAGGCCTCGATCCGCGCCTCGAGGTCGTCGAGCTCCGCCGCCCACGCCATGGGCGCCAGCAGGCCTATCGCCGCCCCCGATCCCAGGAGCGTGGCGGCCCAATGCGGTCTCGTTACCATCCGTCGCTCTCCTGCTGGGGGCACGAATATCCGCGGCCCGCCTCACGCTCGGGTCGTGTTTTTCCACCCACTCGCCCGGCGCCGGGGTGGACGCGTATTTTCTCCATAATATCAAGTCTCTGGCAAGAGTGAAACGCGGCGACGCCGGCACCGCCCCTGAAAGCCACCCAAACGCCGCGGCCGGTCCTTCGCCGTGGGATGCCACGACTTTCAGGTGGCCATAATTCCCAGTCATAACAAGATTATAAAGAATATTCGCAACTTATGTGACCACCATCACAGTGTGGAATTATAGCCGGGGCCTCGATGTCCCTATCCAGTTAAGGCAGGTCGTGCGCCCTGGGGTTGCAAGCCGTGGATCAACTGGCGGTATGTGATGGTTGGCCGGGCCATGGCGCGGTCCCTCAGGACGCAAGTGGCGCCGGGAGGCTCGTCGATCGTCGATCCGCCGGCGGCGGTTGAAGCGATAGGCCCATTCCCGGCCATAGCGCGGCAAGTGCTTGGCGCTGACGCCATGGTAGGTGCCGTTGAGCCAGGTCTTGAGGTTGCTGAACAGGACGTGGATGATCGGCATCTGCGTCTCGGCGTTCTTGCCTTGGCCTTGGACGGTGGGCTGGTGCCGGTAGACGGCGCCGAGCCCGGCATAGCCCTTGAAATCGTCGGTCAGCAGGCGCGCGCCCGGCGTCACGGCGGCCCGCACGAAGCCGCCGAGCTGCTCGGCATTGGCCCGGGGCAGGATGGCAAGCCGCGCCCGGCCGGCGACGAAGCCGCTGCCCTCGACCCCCTTGCCCGGCGCCACCGCCACCTTCTCCACCGCCAGCACGAGCAGGCTCTTGTTGGCATTGGCCATCCCGCGGCCCCGGCTCTCGGGCTTGCCGCGCCCGCCGTAGTAGCTCTCATCGACCTCGACCATGCCGTCCAGCAACGCCTCCGGCCGCTCCGCCAAGCCATGGCGCAGCTTGTGAGCCATCAGCCATGCGGTCTCATAGCGAAGCCCCAGCTCGCGCGCCAGGAACAGGGCCGAGACCCCGCGCTTGTCCCGCCCCATCAACCACGCCGCCAGGAACCATTTGGGCAACGGTGTGCGGGTGCGGTGGAAGATGGTTCCCGCCGTCACCGACTCTTGACGACCGCAAGCCGCGCATTCGAAGACGCGCGCCCGCGCCTTGTGCCGATAGCCCCGCCGGTGCCCGCAGCGGGCGCACGCAAACCCAGACGGCCAGCGTCGATCCGCCAAGGCCAGGATGCACGATTCCTCGTCTCGGTAGCGCTCTTGGAACGTCAACAAGCCGCTCATGCCCTGTCTCCCGACCAATCCTCAGAGGCGGGAACAGTACACCCTTAGAGCGAACATATAAAGAACACTCGGTCGCTACCTGCATTAACCGGATAGGGACGTTATATAGATATCGTCCCTATCCGGTTAATGCAGGTCGTGCGCCCTGGGGTTGCAAGCCGTGGATCAACTGGCGGTATGTGATGGTTGGCCGGGCCATGGCGCGGCTCAGGACGAAGTCGCCGAGGTCGTCGATCCGCCGGCGGCGGTTGAAGCGATAGGCCCATTCCCGGCCATAGCGCGGCAAGTGCTTGGCGCTGACGCCATGGTAGGTGCCGTTGAGCCAGGTCTTGAGGTTGCTGAACAGGACGTGGATGATCGGCATCTGCGTCTCGGCGTTCTTGCCTTGGCCTTGGACGGTGGGCTGGTGCCGGTAGACGGCGCCGAGCCCGGCATAGCCCTTGAAATCGTCGGTCAGCAGGCGCGCGCCCGGCGTCACGGCGGCCCGCACGAAGCCGCCGAGCTGCTCGGCATTGGCCCGGGGCAGGATGGCAAGCCGCGCCCGGCCGGCGACGAAGCCGCTGGCCTCGACCCCCTTGCCCGGCGCCACCGCCACCTTCTCCACCGCCAGCACGAGCAGGCTCTTGTTGGCATTGGCCATCCCGCGGCCCCGGCTCTCGGGCTTGCCGCGCCCGCCGTAGTAGCTCTCATCGACCTCGACCATGCCGTCCAGCAACGCCTCCGGCCGCTCCGCCAAGCCATGGCGCAGCTTGTGAGCCATCAGCCATGCGGTCTCATAGCGAAGCCCCAGCTCGCGCGCCAGGAACAGGGCCGAGACCCCGCGCTTGTCCCGCCCCATCAACCACGCCGCCAGGAACCATTTGGGCAACGGTGTGCGGGTGCGGTGGAAGATGGTTCCCGCCGTCACCGACTCTTGACGACCGCAAGCCGCGCATTCGAAGACGCGCGCCCGCGCCTTGTGCCGATAGCCCCGCCGGTGCCCGCAGCGGGCGCACGCAAACCCAGACGGCCAGCGTCGATCCGCCAAGGCCAGGATGCACGATTCCTCGTCTCGGTAGCGCTCTTGGAACGTCAACAAGCCGCTCATGCCCTGTCTCCCGACCAATCCTCAGAGGCGGGAACAGTATACCCTTAGAGCGAACATATAAAGAACACTCGGTCGCTACCTGCATTAACCGGATAGGGACGATAGATATTGCTAAATCAACTATTGTGACGGCGGTCACAAAATTTTTTCACAGAACTATAGTTAACGTCCCTATCCGGTTAAGGCAGGTCGTGCGCCCTGGGGTTGCAAGCCGTGGATCAACTGGCGGTATGTGATGGTTGGCCGGGCCATGGCGCGGCTCAGGACGAAGTCGCCGAGGTCGTCGATCCGCCGGCGGCGGTTGAAGCGATAGGCCCATTCCCGGCCATAGCGCGGCAAGTGCTTGGCGCTGACGCCATGGTAGGTGCCGTTGAGCCAGGTCTTGAGGTTGCTGAACAGGACGTGGATGATCGGCATCTGCGTCTCGGCGTTCTTGCCTTGGCCTTGGACGGTGGGCTGGTGCCGGTAGACGGCGCCGAGCCCGGCATAGCCCTTGAAATCGTCGGTCAGCAGGCGCGCGCCCGGCGTCACGGCGGCCCGCACGAAGCCGCCGAGCTGCTCGGCATTGGCCCGGGGCAGGATGGCAAGCCGCGCCCGGCCGGCGACGAAGCCGCTGGCCTCGACCCCCTTGCCCGGCGCCACCGCCACCTTCTCCACCGCCAGCACGAGCAGGCTCTTGTTGGCATTGGCCATCCCGCGGCCCCGGCTCTCGGGCTTGCCGCGCCCGCCGTAGTAGCTCTCATCGACCTCGACCATGCCGTCCAGCAACGCATCCGGCCGCTCCGCCAAGCCATGGCGCAGCTTGTGAGCCATCAGCCATGCGGTCTCATAGCGAAGCCCCAGCTCGCGCGCCAGGAACAGGGCCGAGACCCCGCGCTTGTCCCGCCCCATCAACCACGCCGCCAGGAACCATTTGGGCAACGGTGTGCGGGTGCGGTGGAAGATGGTTCCCGCCGTCACCGACTCTTGACGACCGCAAGCCGCGCATTCGAAGACGCGCGCCCGCGCCTTGTGCCGATAGCCCCGCCGGTGCCCGCAGCGGGCGCACGCAAACCCAGACGGCCAGCGTCGATCCGCCAAGGCCAGGATGCACGATTCCTCGTCTCGGTAGCGCTCTTGGAACGTCAACAAGCCGCTCATGCCCTGTCTCCCGACCAATCCTCAGAGGCGGGAACAGTACACCCTTAGAGCGAACATATAAAGAACACTCGGTCGCTACCTGCATTAACCGGATAGGGACGATAGTTAATGTGACTTCTATCACTTAATTCAACATCGACTACGACTATACGTCCTTTCATACCAATCGATACATCCAAAGCGCGGAGACAAGCAATGACACATGAACGGGACAAGTCGAGCCGGAGCCATGACGGCGCACACGGCGCCGATTGCCCGGTGGAATTCACCGTCCTTGGCGAGGGCGACGACAGCTTCGACGGCGGTGCCGCGAACGACATCGTCTTCGCCCGCGCAGGCGACGACACGGTGACCGGCGGGCCCTGCAACGACGTGATCCTCGGCGGCGACGGCGACGACATGATCGAGGGCAACACCGGCAACGACTGGCTGTTCGGCGGGGACGGCGACGACACCATCGATGGCGGCGACGGCGACGACCACCTCTATGGCGGCGACGGCGGCGACACCATGCGCGGCGGCGGCGGGCGCGACGAGCTGTACGGCCAGGCCGGCGCGGACACCATGCGCGGCGAGGATGGCGATGACCTCATGTATGGCGGCGATGGCGGCGACACCATGCGCGGCGGCGACGGGCGCGATGAGATGCACGGTCAGGCCGGCGAGGACAACATGCGCGGCGAGGGCGGCGACGACCTCATGGATGGTGGCGCCGAGCGCGACGTCATGCTGGGCGGCGCCGGCGACGACGAGATGCATGGCGGCGACGGCGGCGACAACATGGATGGCGGCTCGGACGACGACCGCCTGTATGGCGAGGCCGGCGACGACTTCATGCAGGGCAACATCGGCGACGACACCCTGTTCGGCGGCGATGGGGCCGACACCATGCAGGGCAATTCCGGCGACGACACCCTGCACGGCGGCGACGGCGGCGACCGCATGTACGGGAACGCCGACAACGACCGCCTGGACGGTGCCGCGGGCGACGACACGCTCTACGGTGGCGACGGCGAGGACCACCTCCTCGGCGGCCTCGGCGACGACACGATCTGGGGTGAGGACGGCGACGACTACGCCCACGGCGGCTACGGCGACGACACCATCGATGGCGGCGACGGCGACGATTTCCTGGTCGGCGGCTTTGGTGACGACACGATCACGGGCGGCGCGGACGCCGACGAGCTGATTGGCCAGTGGGGCGACGATTTCCTCTATGGCGGTGACGGCGCCGACCATCTCTTCGGCGGCCGGGGTGCCGACCAGCTCGGTGGTGGCGGCGGCAACGATGTCGTCCATGGCGGCGTCGGCGACGACCGGCTGACCGGCGAGGGTGGCCTCGACTTCCTGTATGGCGAGGACGGCGACGACTACCTCTATGGCGGCGATCAGCAGGACTTCCTGTTCGGCGGCGACGGCGACGACGCGCTCGTCGGCGGGGCGCAGGAAGACCACTTGTGGGGCGGTGCGGGCGCCGATACCTTCGTCTACCAGCCCACCTACGGCCAGGACTTCGTCGAGGACTTCGAGACCGGCACCGATACGGTCCAGCTCATCGGCCTGGGCATCGGCGATTTCGCGTCCCTGATGGCGATGGCCTCCGACGCCGCCGGCGATACGGTGATCGATTTCGGCGGCGGCGATACCCTGACCCTCATCGGTATCGCCACCGAGGACCTCTCGGTGGGCGACTTCCTGATGTAGGCGCGGCGCCGTCCGGCGGCCCTCAGATGCCCACGATCTCCTGTCCGCCGTTGGGGCACACCACCTGGCCGGTGATGAAGGCCGCCTCGTCCGAGGCCAGGAAGGCGACCAGGTGCGAGACCTCCTCGGGCTCGGCATAGCGCTTCAAGGGGATCAGGGTCTCGGCGCGCTGGCGCACCCGCTCCATGCTGCCCTTGGCGAGGACCAGCGGCGTCAGGATGCCGCCGGGGGCGATGGCGTTCACGCGGATGCCCCAGGGCGCGAACTCCTTGGCCCAGGCCTTGGTCAGGCCGAGGAGCGCCGCCTTGGCCGCGGCGTAATGCGGGTGCATGGCCGCACCCGTCTGGCCCGAGGCCGAGCTCGTGTTGACGATGCTGCCCGACTTCCGCGCCTTCATGCCCGGCACGATGGCCTGCCCGGCGAAGAAGGCACCCGTCACATGGACGGCGAACATGCGGTCGAAGGCGGCCTCGTCGATCTCGTCCGTTGCCGCCACCTGATCGTAACCGGCGTTGTTGACGAGCACGTCGATGCGTCCCATCGCCGCCTCGGCCCCGGCGATCGCGTCGGTCGAGGCGGCCACGTTCGAGATGTCGGTGACGATGACCAGCGCCTCGCCACCACCGTCCCGCACCATGCCGGCCGTCTCCTCGGCCGCGTCGGCCGAGACGTCGTGGGAGATGACCCGCGCGCCCTCGGCGGCGAACCGCAGGCAGTGGGTCCTGCCCATGCCCGAGCCCGCACCCGTGACCAGCGCCACCTTGCCTTCGAAACGTCCCATCGATCGTCCTCCTTCTCAAATGCGCCGGTAGGCGGCGAGCGTGGCTTCGTTGAGCGTGACGCCGAGGCCGGGGGCCGTCGGCACCAGCACGGTGCCGTCGCGCTGGATGGCCAGTGATTCGCGCGTCAGGTTCCAGCGCAGCGGCGATTCCGCGAGCGAGTATTCGAGCGGCTCGGCCGCCCAGTGCTGGCCCAGGAAGGCCAGGTTCGCGGCCAGCAGGATGTTGCTCTTGTACCCGTGGGGGACCAGGCGACGGCCGTGCTGGCGGGCGAGCGCCGCGACCCGGCGCAACTCGGTCAGGCCGCCCACCATGGTGGCGTCGGGCTGGACGATATCGACATGCCCGCGCGCGATCATCTCGGCGAATTCGAAGCGCGTGGTGAGGCCCATGTCGCCGCCGGCGATGGCCACGCCTTGGCCCGAGAGGCGGGCGAAGCCGTCGAGGTCGTCCATGGGCAGCGGCGCCTCGAGCCAGTCGAGCCCGACCTCGCGGAAGAGCGGGAAAAGCGGCAGCACCGCCTCGGCGCTCTTCCAGTGGGCATAGACGTCGAGCATGAGCCCCATCCCGGCGCCGAGATGCTCGCGCGCCGTGCGCAGGACGAGCTCGGCCAGGCCGGGGTCGCGGCCCCATTCGGGCGTGGCGCAAAGCTTGATCGCCTTCACGCCCGTGGCCGCGGCGCGGTCGAGCCGCTCGCGAATCCGGTCGCGGTCGGCCCCGAGATTGGCGAGCGTGAGGTACGCCGGCACCCGGTCGCGCATGGCCATGCCGAGGAGGGCGCCCACGGGCTTGCCCTCGGCCTTGCCGCGGATGTCCCAGAGGGCGATGTCGATGGCGCTGATGGCGTGGATCACGACCCCGCGGCGGCCGTAATAGTGGGTGGCCTCGTACATGGCGTCCCACGCGGCCTCGGGGTCGTCCGCCTCGGCGCCGACGAGCACGGACTTGAGGCTCGGCCAGGAAAGCGACGACAGGGGTGGGTCGATGATGGCGCGGATCACCGGCGGCGCGCTCGCCACCTCGGCGATGCCGGTGATGCCGGCGTCGGTGTGGACACGGACGACGCAGCCGACGAAGGCCTCGTCCGTGCCATGGCCGGGTGGCACCTCGGCGCGCAGGTCGATGACCTCGACATCCGTGATCTTCATGCCTACCGCATAGCGTGATTCGAGATCGCGCGACAGGGCTTTCGCGCGCGCGCCGCATGACCCAGAATACCGGCGGCTGAAACCGGGGGAGCCGACCGCCATGTACCGCCTCTACTACGCGCGCCACGCCATCGCCATGGCGCCCCAGGTGCTGCTGGGCGAGCTCGACGTGCCGCACGAGCTGATCGAGGTCGATATCTACGCCCCCGACACACCGGACTGGTACGTGAAGCTCAACCCCAATCGCCGGGTGCCGACGCTCACCTACGACGACCAGGTGGTGTGGGAGGCCGGCGCCATCATGATCCACCTCTGCGACCGCCATCCCGAGAAGGGCCTGGCGCCGGCACCCGACGACCCGGCGCGCGCGCGCTTCTACCAGTGGATGTTCTATATGGCGAGCACGGTCCACCCCTTCGGCAAGACCTACAACTACGCCCACCGCTACTCGACCGAGGCGGCGCATATCCCCGCCATCAAGGCCAAGGCGCTCGAAAACCTGGCCGATATCTACGGGCGCCTCGAGGAAGCCCTGGAGCCAGGCCCCTACGTCCTTGGCGACCGGTACAGCGCCGCCGACATCAATTTCCTGGTGGCCGCCATCTGGCGGGACCTGGCCGACGCGAAGCTCGGTGCGCCGGCTTTCGAGAGGCCGAACCTGCGGCGCCTCGCGGCACTCTTGCGCGAGCGGCCGGCCGTCCAGGCCATGCTCGCGATCCACGGCCTCGATTGAGAGAGGGAGAAGCAACGACATGAACGATAGCATCACTCGCCTCGGCCTCATCTATCCGACGGGCGGCGGCGAGTACGAGTACTACAAGTTCGCCGAAGCCCTCGATTACCGGGTCCGGCCGCTGGTGGTCTGCGCCCAGTCCTACGGCGAGGACTTCGGCCACGACCCGGCGGCGCTGAGTCGCACGGGCAGCCTGCGGAGCCTCGAGCGGACGGCCAGGAGTCTCCTGCCCCTCGATCCCCATTCGGCCAACTGGGCCTGCACCAGCGGCAGCTTCATCGACGGCCGCGCCCATGCCGAGGCGCAAGTCGAGATGATCTCGCGGGTCGTGGGCTGCCCAGCGAGCAGCACCTCCCTCGCTTTCGTCCACGCGCTCGAAGCGCTCGGCATCGACCGGGTGGCCGTCTTGGGCTCCTACATCGAGGTGACGACGCGGGCCTTCACGGTCTTCCTCGACGAGTTCGGCATCGGCATCGAGTGCTTCAAGGCGCTGGGCGCCCCTGGCGGGCAAGACGCCTTCGACTTCAGCCGCGAGATGATGCTGGACGCCGCGCGGGGGGTGGACGCGCCCGGCGCCGGCGCGATCCTCATCCCCGACACGGCCATGGCGGCCATACACCTGATCGCGCCCCTCGAAGAGGAGCTCGGCAAGCCCATTCTCACCGCCAACCAGGTCACCCTCTGGGAGAGCATGCGCCTCGCCGGCGCGGCCCGCGCCATGCCGGGCTATGGCCGGCTGTTCGAAGAGGCGGTGTAATGGCGTGGGCGCCACAAAAGAATCCCCCTCTCCCCTCGGGGAGAGGGCCGGGGTGAGGGGGTGTGCGCGCCCGCGCGCCACACAGAGTCTTTCGGCCGCCTCCTGGCGGCCACGCCCTCACCCGGCGCGCTGTGCGCGCCACCCTCTCCCCCCAAGGGAAATGGATTGGGAAAAGGTCTGATCGGACCGCGAATTCGACTCCTCGCCACAACGCCGTGGATACGCATCGGATTCGAGCCACTAGGGCGTTTCCAGTTCGACTGGAATCGCTCCAGGCCGCGGGGCGGCCCGCCGGTCGCCCGGCGCGCCCGCGCAGGCGCGGACCTCTTGGTCCGCTGCCGCGAGCGACAAAAAGGGCTAGTACCCACTTTCATAATTCCGTGTGCCATACGATCGCTTTTCCCGTCTCCTCGGTAGGAGGGGGTGCGCCGGCGATGCCGGGGCATCGTCAAGCATCCCCGACGCCCCGAGGGGGCGGGAAAAGCGACTGGTCGGGCGGCGCCCCGAGGCCCCCGGACGTCGTCGCGCGTCGCTTGTGATGCCCCGGCATCACGGCGCGCCACCCTCCTAGCCGGGAACCTCGGGGCGCCGTCGTACGGCACACGGAATTATGAAAGTGGGTACTAGAGTGGGTCCGATCAAAGCGGAACCGCTCTAGGCGCCGACCGCTCGGCCTGATTCGCGAAGTGTTTCCACGCAAGCGGCAAGGGCCGTCTTGCCGTCGGCGATGGCATCGGCCGGTGTTTCCCCATCACCCATGCACCCCGGCGCATCGGGAAATTCGCACGGGTAGCCGCCTCCCTCGTCTTCGGCCAGCGGCCGAACGGTGAATGGGTGCTTATCCACGTCTATCGAAATCTCGTTCCTCTCCGGCATCGACTACGGTATTACGCGCCGGCCTTCAACACCGGTCTGAGCGCATCGGCCAGGGTGTCGCAGCGGGTGAACCAGATGCCGGGCTTGGCGGCGATGTAGCGGACCAGGTCCTCGAGCATGCGCATGCGCGCCGGCCGGCCGATGATCTGGGGGTGCATGACCAGCATGAAGGTCCGGTCCTCCGCATGGAGCACGTCGAAGTCGGCCTTCCAGGTCTCGAGCACCAGGGCCGGCGCTTGCATGACGCGGTTGAACAGGAGGCGCCCGAACATGAAGTAGGGCGCGTCGTCCTGGGACCAGTACCAGGGCAGCTCGACCAGGTCCGAGGGCGCGCCGTCGCGCGCGTGCAGGTAGGGGGAATCGTCGTCGGCGAAGTTGGAGGAGTAGCTGAAGCCCTGCTCGTGGAGGAGGCCCATGGTCTGGGGGCTGAACTCGCCGCCGGGCGCGCGGAAGCCCGCCGCCGGCCGCCCCATCGCCGCCTGAATCGCCGCCGTGCCGCGCTCCATCTCCTCGCGCTCTTGCGCCGCGCTCATCTCGTAGAGTCGGGCGTGGGTATGGGCGTGGTGGGCCAGCTCGTGCCCGCCTTCGAGGATGGCCTCGATGGCCGCCGGGTGGCGCTCGACGGTCAGGCCGGGCACGAAGAATGTGGCCTCGATGCCGTAGCGGGCCAGGAGGTCGAGGATGCGGCCGAGGCCGACCTTGGGGCCGTAGCGGCCCGAGGAGATGGTGACCGGCATGTCCGCCGTCTCGGGCCGGGCGCCGGTCCAGATGGTCTCGGCATCGAGGTCGAAGGTCAGGGTGACGGGAAAGCCTTGCGGCGTAAGGGGCATGGCGCGTCTCCTACCGCTGGAACGGCGGCTCGGCCACCCGCGCCGGGTGGCGCTCGCCCAGGATCTCGATCTCGACGGCCGTGCCGGGCTCGGCCAGATCGGCACGCAAGGAGGCGAAGGCGATGCCCTTGCCCATGCGGTGGCCGTAGCCGCCCGAGGTGACGATACCGGCCACCGCGCCGTCCTTCGACACGAGCTCGGCCCCGGCCGCATCGATGCCGCCCGGATCGGCGTCCGCGTCGATGACGAGACGGGCGATGCGCCCGGCCGGCGCTTCGCCCTGGCGTGCGACGAATGCGTCCCGGCCGATGAAATCCCCCTTCCCAGGCGCGAGGTATCGCCCGAGTCCCGCCGCCTGCGGGTCCGAGGAGAGGCCGAATTCGCTGCCCCAACGCGGCCGCCCCGCTTCGAGGCGGAAGCTGTCGAAGGCGCGCCAGCCGAAATCGACGATGCCCGGACTGGCGGCATGGAGGGCCTGGTAGACGGCGTCCAGCGTCGCCATGGGGCAGTGAAGCTCCCAGCCGGCACCACCGGCGGCGGAGACGCGGAGGGCCAGCATCTCGATACCGCCGACCGCCAAGGCGCGCGCGGTGAAAGCCGGGAAGGCGGCGTCCGAGAGGTCGGCCCCGCTCGCCCGTTCGAGCGCCGCGCGCGCGCTTGCGCCGGCGAGGAGGAGGGCGCCCGTCTCCGCCGTCTGGTTGGCGATCGTCACCCCGCCCCCCGGCGGACAATGGGTTTCGAGCCAGTCGAGCGCTTGCAGCTCCGATGCCGCCGGGCCGGTCAGGTAATAGCGCCCGGGCGCCCGATGGGCCATGAGGAGGAAGGCGGCGAGCCGGCCGCCCACGGTCAGCATGGGTGCCGCGGCCATGCCCCCGGGCCGCGCCGGGATGCGGTTGGCGCTCAGGCGGGCGAGGAAGGCCGCGGCATCGGGGCCGGAGACCTCGTACTTGGAGACGCTCGAGAAATCGAGGAGGCCGGCGCCGGCCGCGACCGCCCGGCACTCCGCACCTACGGCCGCGAACCAGTTGGCGCGGCGGAAGCTCGGCCGGTCGATGGGTTCCTCGCCCTCGGGCGCGAACCAGTTGGGCGCCTCCCAGCCGTTGCGGACGCCGAATGCGGCCCCGCGCGCGGCGAGGCGATCGTACAACGCGCTCGTCCGCGCCGGTGTCTCGCGCGGCGGCTCCTCATGGGGATGGATGGGGCTGAACTCGTGGACGTACGCGGCCGTCGCCGTCGCCGCCGCATAGCCGGGGCCGGTCCAGTCGCCGAAGCGGCGCGCATCGATGGCGCTCACGTCGCGGTCGGGCTCGCCCGCCACCATCCAGCGCGCGAGCAGCGCGCCGCAGCTGCCCGAGAGGGCGATGCCGGCGAAGAAGCCGCTATGCATCCAGAAGTTGGGCAGCCCCGGCACCGGCCCGATCAAGGGGTTGCCGTCGGCCGAGCGGTTGAGGGGGCCGTTGATGGTGCGCTTGATGCCGAGCTCTCCGAGGATCGGCATACGCCTGAGGGCGGCTTCGAACGACGCGCTCAGGCGCTCCAGGTCCGGCGCCAGCAACTCCTGCTCGAAGTCGGGCGGCATGCCGTCCTCTGCCCAGAACACGGGCGTGTCGTCGAAGAGGCCGAGCACCAGGCCGCGGCGCTCCTGCCGGATGTAGAGCGGCGCCTCGATGTCGCGCAGTACCGGCAGCTCGGCCGGCAGGGCCTCGATGCCGGGCACGTCCTCGGTCACGAGATACTGGCGCTCGAGTGCTATGGCCGGCGCCTGGTGCCCGACCAGGGCAGCCACCTCCCGCACCCACAGGCCGGCCGCGTTGACCACATGCTCGGCCGTGACGGGACCCGCCTCCGTCTCGACCCGCCACTCGCCGCCGCCCGTGCGCGAGACGGCCGTCACCCGCGTCCGCCGCCTGATCTCCGCCCCCGCCGCGCGGGCAGCGTTGGCGTAGGCGTTGGTGAGGCTGGAGGGGTCGATATGCCCGTCCTCGGGCGTGTAGACGCCGCCGAGAACGCCGTCGAGCGCAAGGTAGGGGTGGAGGGCCTCGAGCTCGCTCGGGCCCACCAGCTCGTAGGGCAGGCCCAAATAGCCCGCCTTGCCCGCGCCGCGGGCATGCTCGTCCATCAGCGCCCGGGTGGTGGCGACGCGGATGCTGCCGGTCTTGTGGAAGCCGACCGGGTGCCCGGTTTCCGCCTCCAGCGCCTCGTACTCGCGGCTGCTTTCGAGGTAGAGCTGGCTCAAGGCGTAGCTCGTGCTGTAGTGCGGCACGTTGCCGGCGGCGTGCCAGGTCGAGCCCGAGGTCAGCTCCGCCTTCTCCAGCAACACCGCGTCGGTCCAGCCGAGCTTGGTGAGGTGGTAGAGGAGCGAGCAGCCGACGACCCCGCCCCCGATGATTGCAACCCGTGCGTGCGATTTCATGGCCGCCCCAGTCCTTCGATCATCAACCCCGCACGCGGGCGAATAATAGAACCTGACTCCATTTATCTATACACGCATACGCAACAGTAAAATACAGTCATAATAAGGGGTTGCGGTGTTTTTAATTATTCCCTTGCACCAATTTACGCTTTGTTTACTAACACCCGCTATCACAAACGGCGGTTCTCGTGCGAGAGATTGGGACGGAGGCCCCAAACGGCCGACTGCAATCAACTCTCAACAACATGGGCCACGATGAAGTGGCGCATACACGGCGTTGCGCTTGGAAAAGGAAGCATAGTGCCTAAGTTCGTCAAGTCACTGCGCAACCTGCGTATCTCGTGGAAACTTCCCATCATCATCGTGGCCCTCGCCGTCGTCTCGGCCGGTGTGTCCGGCATGGCGGGCTACCAGAAATCGGCCGAAGAGCTCGATCGCGCGGCCCAGAACCGGCTCGAGGGGCTGTTGGGCGCGCGCAAGAGCGAGCTGTCGGCTTATCTCGAATCCATCCAGCAGGATCTGCGCCTCCAGGCATCGAATCCACGGGTGCGGGATGCGCTCACCCAATTCGAGTCCTCCTGGCGGGACCTTGGACCGGGCGCCGGTCCCTTGCTGCAAAGGCTTTACATCGACGAGAACCCGCACCCCACGGGACAGAAGGAAAACCTCGACTTCGCAACCGATGGCTCTTCGTACAGCCGAACGCACGCCAAATACCATCCCTGGCTGCGCGAGTTCCTGCGCGAGCGCGGATACTACGACATCTTCCTGTTCGATGCCGACGGCGAGCTCGTCTATACGGTCGTCAAGGAGCTGGATTACGCAACCAATCTGATGACGGGCCAGTGGAGTGGAACCGATCTCGGCAATGTCTTTCGCGCGGCGTGGAACAGCACGGCGGCGGGGGAGCAGGCGTTCTTCGATTTCGCGCCATACGATCCCAGTCACGGCGCGCCGGCCAGCTTCATCGCCACGAAGATGCTAGACGCGAATGGCCGGCCTCTCGGTGTATTGGCTTTCCAGATGCCGATCGACCGCATCAATACGGTGATGCAGAATAGCGCCGGCATGGGCGAGTCGGGGGAGACATATATCGTCGGCGCCGACAAGCTGATGCGCAGCGATTCCCGCTTCTCCGAGGAATCGACCATCCTCCAGCTCGAGGTCGACAGCGAAACCGTGGGGCTTGCCCTCGCGGGGGGCAACGGCGTTGAGGACGTCCTCGACTATCGCGGCATCCTCGTGAAGTCGGCGTACGACAACGTCGAGTTCCTGGGTGTCACTTACGTTCTCCTTGCCGAGATCGACGTGGCCGAGATCATGGCCCCCGTGAACGAGCTACGTACCTTCCTGCTAATCGCCGGACTCATCATCGTCGTGCTGGTCGGGTTCCTGGGCGTCGTCTTCGGGTGGAGTATTACGAGGCCTATTGGGCGCATGACCGCTGCCATGGGCCAACTGGCCGAAGGGGATCATAGCCTCGAGGTTCCGGGACTCGAGCGCGGCGACGAGATCGGTGGGATGGCGGCGGCCGTTCAGGTGTTCAAGGACAACGCCGTCAAGGTCGTGGCCATGGAGGCCGAGCAGGAGGAAGCCCGCAAGCAGGCCGAGGAGGACAAGCGGGATCTCATGTACAAGATGGCCGACGATTTCGAGGCCAACGTCGGCGACGTGATCCGCTTGGTGGCCGCGGCTTCGACGGAGATGCTGACCGCGGCCGAGTCCCTGTCGGCGACGGCCGAGGAGACGAGCCAGCAGTCGACCGCGGTGGCGGCGGCCTCGGAGGAGGCCTCGACCAACGTGCAGACGGTCTCATCGGCGGCCGAAGAGCTTTCGAGCTCGGTCGAGGAAATCGGCCTGCAGGTATCGGAATCGATCAGAATCACCGCCGAGGCGGTCAAGGAGGCGGAGACCACCAACGAGCAGATCCAGGGCCTGGCGGGTACCGCGGACAAGATCGGCGAAGTGGTCGGCATAATCACCGAGATCGCCGAGAAGACCAATCTGCTGGCGCTCAATGCCACCATCGAGGCGGCACGCGCCGGCGATGCCGGAAAGGGCTTCGCGGTGGTCGCAGAGGAAGTGAAGATTCTGGCCAATCAGACCGCCAAGGCGACGGACGAGATCGGGCAGCAGATCACCGCCATCCAGATCAAGACCAATGACTCGGTGAGCTCGATCCAGGGTATCGGCGATGTCATCGGCAGGGTGAACGAGATTACCGCGGCGATCGCGGCGGCGGTTCAGCAACAGGGCGCGGCGACGCAGGAGATCGCGCGGAACGTGGAACAGGCCGCCTCCGGCACCCAGGAAGTCTCCAGCAACATCACCGACGTGACTCGAGCGGCAGCCAATACCGGCGTCGCGGCGGGCGAGATCCACACGGCCGCCGGCGCGTTGGCCCGGCAGTCGGAGACGCTCCAGGGCGAGGTGCAGAAGTTCCTCGCCAGCGTCAGGGATAGCTAGAGCGTTTCCACCTCGACTGGAATCGCTCCAGGCCGCAAGGCCGGTCGCCCGGCGCGCCCGGCGCGCCCGCGCAGGCGCGGACCATACGGTCCGCCGCCGCGAGCGAAATAGAGCGCTAGAGCGGGTCCGTTCGAGGTGCTGGCCCTGTGCCGCCGGGCGGGGCTGGTCAACGCGTCTGCTCCAGGCCGGGCTCTTCCGCCGTCCGCGGCGACCGCGCTCCGTACCTGCGTTTTCAATCGCGGCTCCCCCTCGAAAATCCTTGGCAAGGCGTAGCGCATCGAGGATGGCTGCGTGGATGTTGCGCCCGGCGAGCGCGTCGCCGATGCGTTAGAGACGGTAGCGCCCCTCCGGGTTGGCGGCGACGTCCTGGGGCCGGCCGGCGGCGAGCGCGTCCATGTCGATCTCGCCCAAATTGGTCGAGCCGGGCCGCAGCGCGAAGTAGAGCGCCTCGCGCGGGCGGGTGCCGAACTCGGCCACCACCTGATCGACGATGCGCTCCTCGTCCGCCTCGGTATATTCGTTGCGCAGGACGGCGACGAGGCGGTTGCCCTCGGGATAGACCTCGGTCAGGCGGGTGTCGGGCGTGAACACCACCTGGTGGCCGTGCATCTCGCGCATATGGATCTGGAAGTTGTTGTGGCCGATGGCCTGGAGCGGCGCGCGGTCGGGGGTGACGAGCTCGACGCGGCTCCCGCGCTGGGCCATGACCTCGGCGCATGACGGCGCCTGGTGGTCGCCGTGGTCGTCGTAGAGCAGGACCGATTCGGCCGGCGCCACATCGCCGCGCAGAATATCCCAGGTGCCGGCCAGGTGCTCCCCGCCCACCACGTGGCCCGGGTTGGGCCGGCCGCCCGTCGCCACCACCACCATGTCGGGATCCTCGGCGCGGACGGCTGCCGCATCGGCCTCGGCGCCGAGCCTGAGGTCGACGCCGAGCTTCACGACCTGTTGTTCGAGCCAGCGCACGATGCCCGAGAGCGCCTCGCGCCAGGTGGCGAGGGCCGCGAGGTTGACCTGCCCGCCGACCCGGTCCTGGGCCTCGAATAGCACCACGTCATGGCCGCGCTCGGCCGCGACCCGCGCGGCTTCGAGACCGCCGGGGCCAGCCCCCACGACGACGACCCGCCTGCGGCCACCGGCCGCCTTGGGCACCAGGTGGGGTAGGGTGGCCTCGCGTCCCGTGGCCCCGTTCTGGATGCAGACCACGTCGCGGCCGGTGCTGGAGCGGTCGTTGCAGTAGCTCGCGCCGACGCACTGGCGGATGTCCTCGAGGCGGCCCTCGGTGAGCTTCTTCACCAGGTGCGGGTCGGCCATGTGGGCGCGGGTCATGCCCACCATGTCGACATGCCCCCCTTCGACCGCCCGCGCGGTGGAGGCGAGGTCGGGGATGCGGCTGCCGTGGAAGACCGGCAGGCCGCATTCGGCCCTGATCGCGCTCGCCAGGTAGAGGTAGGGGGCCACGGGCGACCACATGCCGGGGATATGGCGGGCGCGGCGGATCAGGTTGTTGACCGTGCCGGCGACGATGTCGAGGAAATCGACGAGGCCCGAATTCGCGATGATATGCGCGACCTCCATGCATTCCTCGGGCGTGCTGCCGCCCTCCATCATCTCGTCGCCCGACATCTTCCAGCCGACGATGTAATCCTCGCCCACCTGGGCGCGCACCTCCTCCAGCACCTCGAGGCAAAAGCGGGTCCGGTTCGCGACCGATCCGCCATACTTGTCCGTGCGGTCGTTGGCCGAGGGGCTCAAGAACTGGTCGAGCAGGTGCTGGCCGGCGGCGATCAGCTCGACCCCGTCGAGCCCGCCCTCCTTGGTGCGCCTGGCGGCGGCGCCGAAGGACCGGGCTACCCGGCGGATGTCGAAATCCTCCATCACCTTGGGGGAGGTGCGGTGCTGGGGCTCGTGGGTGGTGCCGGGCGAGATGGGCCACAGCCAGTCGCCCGAGTCCCAGCCCACCTTGCGCCCGATATGGGTGATCTGGCACATGACCGCCCCGCCGTGGCCGTGGATGCGCGCGGCGAAGCGCTCGAAGTGGGGCAGGATCGAATCGTCGCCCAGATAGAGCTGGCGCATGGGCCCCGGCGAATCGACGGCGACCGAGGAGGAGCCGCCGAAGATGGTGAGCCCCACCCCGCCCTTGGCCTTCTCCTCGTGGTAGAGCTGGTAGCGCTCGCGCGGGTGGCCGTCCTCGCCATAGCCGCAGGCGTGGGCCGTGCTCAGCACCCGGTTGCGGATGGTGAGCCCCTTGATGGTGAGCGGGGTCAGCAGCGCATCGTAGTCAGCCAAGTCCATCCTCCCGGCACGGCGCCACGGTCGTGCGGTTTAGGGCGATCCTTCACGGAGACGCAAGTGCTGCCGGAACCAGCGATAGCCCTCCTCGAGGTCGAAACGACCGTCGGCGGCGGCCAGGATCATCTCCTCCAAGGTATCGTTCAATTGCTCATTCGTCATGCCTGCCAGCTCGAAGCCGCTGCGCAGCAGGAAGGCGTTGAGCACGATCAAGGCGGTGCGCTTGTTGCCGTCCGTGAAGCCATGGTTGCCGGCCAGCGATTGAACGATTACCGCAGCCTTCTTATAAATCGGCCTGTAGTACCCGGTATAGGGCCGGCCGATCGCCGAGCGGACCAGGTCCATGCTGAGGATACCCGGGCGGCCCCCGAGCGTGAGGGCCATGTCGTGCGCCTCGAGCACGTCCGCCTCGGTGATTCGATAGTGGCCTCTACTTCTTGGCAAGGCGCGCGAGCGCGGACGCGAAGTCGACCATGGTCTCCTCCATGGCGGCGGTGGAGCTGACCGTGGTGTGGACTGGCGTGATCGCCTTCTTGAGCACGTAGCGCTGGCGGCGCCCCGGCGTCGGCGGAAACGGCACGCCGCTACTGATGTAACGTCGGCCAACGTACTTGCCGTTCGGACCGAGAATATCGTACTCGCCCGAGCGAGTGGCCATCTGACCAGGTTTGTAACTGTCCATCTCTCAATTCTTAGCTCGCCCTGGGGGCAGTCTTAACTTCTCTCTTTCCGAGCCCGGCAAGTCAAGCCACTGCCGCCTTCCTCAGAAATCCTTGGCGAGGCGCAGCGCGTCGTAGATCGCCGCGTGGATGTTGCGGGAGGCCACGGCGTCGCCGATGCGGAAGAGCTGGAAGTCGCCCTCGGGGTTGGTGGTGAGGGCCTGGGGGCCGCTCGCGACGAGGGCGTCGTAATCGACCTCGCCCAGGTTCACCGAGTGTGGCTTCAGCGCGAAGTAGAGATCGTCGCGCGGCCACGTGCCGCCCTCCACCACCACCTGGTCGACGATGCGCTCCTCCTCCGCCTCGGTGTAGTCGTTGTGGAGGACGGCGACGATCGCATTGCCCTCCCGCGCCACCTGGGCCAGGCGCATGTCGGGGGTCATGACCACGCCCCGGGCGTGGAGGTTGCGGATGTGGATGGGCCGGTTGGTGGGGCCGATGCGCGAGGCCATCATCCAGTCGGGCGTGGCGATCTCGACGAGCGCCCCGCGCTCGGCCAGGAACTCCGCCACCGAGAGGCCCTGGTGGTCGTTCTGGTCGTCGTAGAGGAGCACGTTGCGGCCCGGCTCGACCCGGCCCGAGAGGATGTCCCAGCCCGAGGTGAGGAGGTCCGAGCCCGCGTGCCGGCCCATGTTGGGCAGCCCGCCCGTGGCGATCACCACCACGTCCGGGCCCTCGGCCCGCACCATCTCGGCGGTGGCTTCGGTCCCGAGGCGGAGGTCGACGCCGAGCTTGCGCACCTGGCCCTCGAGCCAGCGGGTGATGCCGGACAGGTTCTCGCGCCAGCCCACCTTGGCGGCCAGGTTGATCTGGCCGCCGACCCGCTCCTCGGCCTCGATCAGCACCACCTGGTGCCCGCGCTCGGCCGCGACCCGGGCCGCTTCGAGGCCGCCCGGCCCGGCCCCCGCGACCACCACCTTCCTGGGCGCGCCCGTGGCTTTGGGCACCAGGTGCGGCATGGTCTCCTCGCGCCCGGTGGCGGCGTTCTGCACGCAGTGGGCGCCGCTCGAGGATGTGTAGAGCCGGTCGATGCAATAGGCCGCGCCCACGCATTGGCGGATATCGCCCTCGCGCCCCTCGCGCAGCTTGTTGACGAAATGGGGGTCGGCAATATGGGCGCGGGTCATGGCCACCATATCGACATGGCCCTCCAGAATCGCCCGCGCCGCCGTCGCCGGGTCCTGGATGCGCGTGGCGTGGAAGATGGGCACATCCACCTCGGCCTTGATGGCGCTCGCGTAATGCAGGTAGGGGGCTGAGGGCCAGCTCATGTTGGGCGTGATCTTGGCGTGGGACATGCGGGTCATGATCGAGCCGCCGGAGATGTTGAGGAAATCGACGAGCCCGCTGGCGGCGTAGGTCTTGGCCGTCTCCAGGCACTCGGCCTGGCTCATGCCCTCCTCGACGAGCTCGGCGCCCGACATGCGCATGCCCATGATGAAATCCGCGCCGCAGGTCTTGCGCATCTCCTCGAAGACCTCGAGGCCGAAGCGCATGCGCCCCGCGTGGTCGCCGCCATAGGCGTCCGTGCGCCGGTTGTGGCGCAGGTTCCAGAACAGCTCGAAGATCTGGTTGCCCATGGCCGAGACCTCGAGCCCGTCGAGCCCGCCCGCCTTGGCCCGCGCCGCGGCGCGGCCGTAGTCGCGGATGACCCGGCGGATGTCCCAATCCTCCATCGCCTTGCCGTAGAGGGCGTGCCAGCGCTCGCGCTGCCTGGACGGCACCTGGGGCGGGACCCAGATGCCGTTGTCCCATTCGATCTTCTTGCCCATGAAGGTGACTTGGATCATGAGCTTGGCGCCGTGCCTGAGAACGGCAGAGCAATAATCCCCCACTGAAGCGGCCGGTCGATCCGGCTGCGGCGGACCAAAATGGGACCGCGTATAGCCTTCTGTCAGGGTTGCTCTGACTGGAAGGCGGGGGGGATGTATCGGGTGGAGTTGTACGCACGGGTTCGGCGGGCGTGTCATGTCGAGGGGATGAGCACCCGCGAGGCCTCGCGGGTGTTTGGTGTAGACCGCAAGACGGTCCGTAAGATGCTGTCGTTCTCGGTGCCGCCAGGGTATCGCCGAAGCGCGCCGCCGAGGCGGCCAAAGCTGGGTCCGTTCACGGGAATCATCGATCGGATCTTGGAAGACGATCGGACCAGCCACCGCAAGCAACGGCACACTGCGAAGCGCATCTTCGACCGCCTCCGGGACGAGTACGGTTTCACGGGCGGCTACACCATCGTGAAGGACTACGTTCGTGAGCAGGGGCTTCGGTCGCGTGAGGTGTTCGTGCCACTCTCCCATTCCCCCGGTCACGCCCAGGCGGACTTCGGCGAAGCGATGGCGGTGATCGGCGGCGCGTTACGGAAGATCCACTTCCTTGCCTTCGACCTTCCCCACAGTGATGGTTGCTTTGTTGCGGCCTATCCGGCGGAGACGACCGAAGCATTCTGCGATGGCCACAACGCGGCGTTTGCCTTCTTCGGCGGCGTCCCCCGATCCATCCTGTACGACAACACCAAGCTGGCGGTTGCCCGGATCCTGGGCGATGGGAAGCGGCAGCGAACGCGCGTCTTCACGGAGCTTCAGTCCCACTATCTGTTCGAGGACAGGTTCGGCCGGCCGGGCAAGGGCAACGACAAGGGCAAGGTCGAGGGACTGGTCGGCTTCATCCGGCGGAACTTCCTGGTCCCCGTCCCGCGTGCCGAGAGCTTCGCGGCCCTCAACGATGCTCTCGCCGAACAGTGCCGCCGGCGCCAGGCGGCGCGGCTGCGGGGCCACAAGGAGACCATCGGCGAGCGTCTCGAGCGGGATCGTCAAGTTCTCTTGCCATTGCCGCCTGCTCCCTATGATGCCTGCGATAAGCGCCCTGGACGGGCGAGTTCGCTGTCGCTGGTGCGTTACCGCAGCAACGACTATTCCGTGCCCGTGGCCTACGGCCACCGTGAGGTGCTCATCCGGGGCTACGTCGATGAGGTGGTGATCAGCTGCGGGGCCGAGGTGATCGCCCGGCACCGCCGGTCCTACGACAGCGAGGACCTGATCTTCGACCCGCTGCATTACCTGCCCTTGATCGAGCAGAAGATCGGCGCCCTCGACCAGGCCGCGCCATTGGCGGGCTGGGACCTGCCCGAGGCCTTCATCACTCTGCGGCGGCTCCTCGAAGCTCGTATGGGCAAGGCAGGCAAGCGCGAGTACGTCCAGGTGCTCCGTCTACTGGAGACCTTCCGGCTCGAGGAGGTCGAGGGTGCGGTCGGCGACGCCCTGCGGCTCGGCGCAATCGGCTTTGATGCGGTGAAGCACCTGGTACTGTGCCGCATCGAGCGGCGGCCGCCCAGGCTCAACCTCGACGTCTATCCGTATCTGCCGCGCGCCCGGGTCGCGATGACGTCCGCCAAGTCGTACATGAGCCTGCTGTCGGGGCTCGGCGCATGACCGACACACCGCAAGTGCTGCTCGCCCACCACCTCGAGACGCTGAAGCTGCCGACCTTCCTGCGCGAGTACGACAAGATCGCCCGGCAGTGCGCCTCGGAAGGCGTCGATCACGTCCGCTACCTGTTGAGACTCGCCGAGCTCGAGCTGATCGACCGCGAGCGCCGCATGGTCGAGCGGCGCATCAAGGCGGCGCGCTTCCCCGTGGTCAAGAGCCTCGACAGCTTCGACTTCAAGGTCATCCCCTCGCTCAACAAGGCGCTGGTCCTGGAGCTGGCCCGCTGCGAGTACATCGAGCGCCGCGAGAACCTCATCGCGCTCGGCAACAGTGGGACCGGCAAGACCCACATCGCCCTCGGTCTCGGCCTGGCGGCCTGCCAGAAGGGCCTCTCGGTCGGCTTCATCACCGCCGCCGCGCTGGTCCACGAACTCATCGAGGCCCGCGATGACAAGCAGCTGCTGAGGTTCCAGAAGAAGCTCGCCACCTACAAGCTTCTGATCGTCGACGAACTCGGCTTCGTGCCGCTGTCGAAGACCGGCGCCGAGCTGTTGTTCGAGGTGTTCAGCCAACGCTACGAGCGGGGCTCGACCCTGGTCACCACCAATCTGCCCTTCGACGAATGGACCGAGGTGTTCGGCTCCGAGCGCCTCACCGGCGCGCTCCTCGATCGCCTCACCCACCACGTCAACATCCTCGAGATGAACGGTGACAGCTACAGGCTCAACCAGAGCCGCAGGCGTCAAACCCCGACTGCTAACTGAACCGACCACCCAGCCCACGCTTGACCCCGTGGGCCCACAGGTCCCTCCCGCGCGCGCCGCCGCGTCAGCCTGTTGAGGGCACACCGCGTCGCGCGCGGGGCCCTCCCGTGGACTACGGGGACAAGCCCGCAGCCGCCAAGCGGTCCCTTCTTACACCGCCGAGGTGGTCCCTTTTTGCTCCGCCATTGACATCGAAGCGATTTTCTTTTTATCATCGTCAAAGAAGTGAAGCTTCCAGTCCTTGACGAAAATATTTTTCACCCCCTCGGCCTGTACGAGCGTGATTCCTGCATCACTCTTCAATCCCATTAAACAGCTTGCGTAGCTAACAAACCGGCTTTGTATGGTCCTCATGAAATCAAAATTATGGGCAAGGATAATCTGCTTGAATACACCCTCACTGCTAATATCACGAAGATATTCTACAATGGCATACTTATTCTGATAGTCGAACGAATCTGCTAGGTCATCAACGATTACCAACGTCTCTTGCTGATCCTTGATCCGACGCTCCACTTCAAAGATTACATTGAGAATGTAGAACGCCTTTTTCTCACCACTGCTGAGATAATTGAGAAGTTCATCCCGCTGAATTTCCGTCGAGTCTTCTCCATCGTCATAGGTGAATCCAAGTTCCATGATGCGGGCGCTTCCGATCATGACATCAATCTTGTTGTTTATATGCAACGTGAACGGCACGTTGAATCGACGATTGAATATGTCTATCACCCGCTCCCATTGGGTTTCCTGCTTTTCAGCTTCAGCAAAAATTATCTCTTCTCTCTCACGCACCTTCTCATAAGTCTTCAATAGATTAATGCTTGCCTATCCGGTTTACACCCACACTCACTAGGGCTAGAATGGGCGCAAACCGGATATAGGGGAGCGCGCCATGGATGTTCTCGACCGCGCCGATCTCCCATTCCCGCATTCGCTACCCGAGTTCCAGCGACTTTTCCCCGATGATGCGGCCTGCGCCGCCTACCTGGAGAAAGCCCGCTGGGGAGACGGCTTTGCCTGCCCGCACTGCGGCACGGCGGGAGAGCCGTTCCACTTTGAAAACCGCCCTGGCGTCCTGCGCTGCCGCAAGTGCCGCCAGAACACCGGGCTGACGGTGGGAACAGTGATGGAGCGTAGCCACACTCCGCTGAACGTCTGGTTCTGGGCCGCTTATCTGGTCGCCAGTCAGACGCCCGGCATGTCCGCCGTGCAGTTTCAGCGGCAACTTGGTCTTTCGCGCTACGAGACGGCCTTTCAAATTCTCCACAAGCTCCGCTCGGGCATGGTGCGGCCCAACCAAGACAGGATCGGTGGACAGCCCAAGAACCATGTTGAGGTGGACGAAACCTGGGTTGGCGGGCGAACGCGTGGGGAAGGCCGTGGTGTTCACCACAAGGTTCTCGTCTCCTGTGCCATCGAGGTGCGTCATCGAAAGCCGGGCACCAAGCTCGACAACCGGAAAGACGGACGCTATGCCGGACGCGTTCGGCTCGCCGTCGTGCTCGACCGTAGCGCCGAGTCGCTCTGTGGGTTCGTCGAGAGCACCGTCGCGCCGGGATCGCTGATCGTTACTGACGATTGGAGCGGCTATGCTGGCCTCGGTAAGCGCGGCTATGAGCACTTCGCTGTTGCCGAGTGTGGTGATCCAGAGGTTGCCGAGCAATACCTGCCGATCATCCATCTGGTTTTCGCCAACCTGAAGACGTGGCTGATCGGTATCCACCACGGCGTTAGCCACCAGCACCTACAAGCCTACCTCAACGAGTTCACCTTCCGCTTCAACAGGCGGTTCTACCCGTTCAACGCCTTCCGCTCATTGCTCGGCATCGCGGGCGACACCTCTGCTCCAACCTATGCCGAGCTTTACTCGGGAGAGTGGCGGCACCCTACATGTAGCGGTCATGGGCGTTAACCGGATAGGCAAGGATTAATGTAGGCGTCCTCGTGTGCCTTAATGTATGACTTAATTACATCCTCTCTAAGCTTGTCGATATTGCTTAGATGCGGCAACAAAGACATGTTTCCCATAAGATAGTTTCGAAATTCACGCAGCCCGACATTTTTGCTGAGCTGTGTCTGTACGGCATCAAACGTCTTGATCAGCTTCTTGTCTTTTAATATCGTTTCCTTTTCACGCTCAATTACCTGCGCAAGTTCAGCCGGCGTGTTAATTTCAATCGTCTCTCCGGCGGACTTGAGGTTTACGGAATGGCTCGCACTGAAGAAACCGTTCTTTGCGAGGCTGTCGGCGACCTGCGCGGCGTTAAAATAGTCAAAGATGCCCTTCTTGAAAAACGTTGAGGCAGCGAGAAGCTCATCGCAACGCGTTATGTATTCTAGAATTACTTCCTTGAGACCCTTGGTGTTAAGCGCAGTGACGGTGGCATCAGCAAATATCTTGTCATACTCGACATTTGCGAACGGGGCATCGGACTGCTCCTGAACCTCATCCTTGATACGAATGAGGGCTCTGCGGAACTCGTTGGGTGTCTTCGCGATCGCTAACGAGATTTCGGATTCCAAGTTTGCCTTGGATTTCGACTGCTGTTTAAGAAGGCTCAGAAGCGCTTGTTTGGCCTCATCAACTCTAACCTGCAACTCTGCGAATTCGGATCGCAACTTTGGATCCACCAAGAGAGTGCAGGTCTTCTCTGACGGTCCGAATTCTTCATCGTATGAGAGAACAACAAGCACACGGTCGTTCTGTACATCCGCACCGTTTTCATCAGTGACTTTGGCGACCGTAACGCGTTCAGGAAAAATTCTGTCCTTTGGTCGCTGGCCGTTCGACAAGTCCCTGAATGTAAGGGCAAAAGACGATTTCATTTGCCCGTTGGGCGCGTAAATTGCCACGGCCCGCGTCCTGGAGAAATCGAAGTCGTGTTGAAGTGCCTTGATCCCATAGCAGTGCTCAAGATCAACGGTGATGCGGTCCATGACAAACCCCTTGTCGCTCTGCAACGAATCCCGCAGAGATTCAGGGGCAAAATAATGCCGCCGCAAACGGTGTTCAGTCAAGGTGATATCTCCCCCCGCCGGGCGGGGGAGGAACCCGGTGGCCCGCAGGGCCTCGGTGACCGCCGCCACGTCGCGGGGGTCGTTCTTCGTGCCGGCCATGAAGCTCTTGCGCAGTATCAGTGGGTCTCTCATTGGCGGCCTCCCTGAAACCGATTTAGTTCGATCCTTGTAGAGGGTATATGGGGAACGAACTTTCAGACGTCAAGATATGCTAACGATATTTTTAAAGAAAAATCTCTCGCGGCTGCAACCCGCTTGCGGTTAATGATCGATTGTCTAGCACCAATCCATACAATAGTATCGTTCTAACTACCTAAAATCATGAGCATAACTGAGTTTCCCCATACGCTGGTGAAGCCGGCGCCAGTCAGCGGTAGACTCGCCCCGCGGATCGCTCTCGACGCGCTCTTGACAGGAGGGATAAAACACCTATATTCCGTATGCTGCCCACTGTTGCCGGCGGCCTTGCCGGGGCAAAGTGTCAAGGATTGTCAAGGTTCGGCCCCGGAATCTCTAACATATTGATATTTAACGATCGTCCCTATCCGGTTAATGCAGGTAGCGACCGAGTGTTCTTTATATGTTCGCTCTAAGGGTGTACTGTTCCCGCCTCTGAGGATTGGTCGGGAGACAGGGCATGAGCGGCTTGTTGACGTTCCAAGAGCGCTACCGAGACGAGGAATCGTGCATCCTGGCCTTGGCGGATCGACGCTGGCCGTCTGGGTTTGCGTGCGCCCGCTGCGGGCACCGGCGGGGCTATCGGCACAAGGCGCGGGCGCGCGTCTTCGAATGCGCGGCTTGCGGTCGTCAAGAGTCGGTGACGGCGGGAACCATCTTCCACCGCACCCGCACACCGTTGCCCAAATGGTTCCTGGCGGCGTGGTTGATGGGGCGGGACAAGCGCGGGGTCTCGGCCCTGTTCCTGGCGCGCGAGCTGGGGCTTCGCTATGAGACCGCATGGCTGATGGCTCACAAGCTGCGCCATGGCTTGGCGGAGCGGCCGGAGGCGTTGCTGGACGGCATGGTCGAGGTCGATGAGAGCTACTACGGCGGGCGCGGCAAGCCCGAGAGCCGGGGCCGCGGGATGGCCAATGCCAACAAGAGCCTGCTCGTGCTGGCGGTGGAGAAGGTGGCGGTGGCGCCGGGCAAGGGGGTCGAGGGCAGCGGCTTCGTCGCCGGCCGGGCGCGGCTTGCCATCCTGCCCCGGGCCAATGCCGAGCAGCTCGGCGGCTTCGTGCGGGCCGCCGTGACGCCGGGGGGATGTCCCGGGCTCTGTTGAAAAGCTGAAGTAGGCGTCGTCCGCCTGGAGCCGCTAGGCTCTGGGTGCTGATTCCATCAAGGAGAACGACGCCATGACCAAGACTACACGCAACGACCGTTCCTCGGAACCATCCTGTCGGCTCTTGCCATCGATGCCGGAGGCCTTCGACGATCTGCGCATGAGCGTCGATCGCTTCTGCCTTTTGGCGGGCCTCGAGTCTTTGAACGAGATGATGTCGGCGGACGCGGAAGCCTTGTGCGGTTCGCGCCACGCCCGCTCGGGCGAGCGCAAGGGCCATCGATGGGGCACGACCCGGAGCGAGATCGCCTACCACGGCGGCAAAGTGAAGGTCGAGCGCCCTCGGGTGCGGGACTTCGCGGGTCGGGAGATGAGCCTGCCGAGTTGGGAGCTGCTGTCGGAACCCGAACTCTTGCAAGCCTGGGCGATGAATCTGATGGTGATCAACGTCTCGACCCGCAAGTATGCCCGCGCGGTGCGCCTGCCGGACGATGCGGGCGGCGATCTGCCGGCGGCATCGGGTGACGCAACCTCGAAGTCGGCGGTCTCGCGCCGTTTCGTGGCGTTGACGCGAAGCAAGCTGAAGGCCTGGCTGGCGAGCCCGCTCGACGATCTCGATCTCGTGGTGCTCCAGATCGACGGGCTCCATGTCGGCGATCACCTGATGGTGGCGGCGATCGGCATCGACACCGGCGGCGCGAAGCACGTGCTGGGCCTGGCCGAGGGCGCGACGGAGAACGCGGCCACGGTGCAAGCCATGCTCGACAACCTGATCGAGCGCGGTCTCGATCCCGAACGGCCTCGGCTCTACATCGTCGACGGCGCCAAGGCGCTCTCGAAGGCGATCCGGCGGACCTTCGGGCGGGCGGCGGCCCTCCAGCGCTGCCAGGTGCACAAGGGGCGCAACATCACGGACCGGCTGGACGAGAGCCTCCATGCCGGCGTCAGGAAGGTCTTGCGGCAGGCCTGGCAGCAGGACGACGCGGCCAAGGCCGAACGGCTCTTGCGCAACCTCGCCCGCCGTCTGGAGCATGACGCACCCGGCGTCTCGGGCTCGATCCTGGAGGGCCTGGACGAGATCCTGACCGTGATCCGGCTCGGCCTCCCGCCGCAACTTCGACACTCGCTGGCTTGCACCAACGCCATCGAGAACGCGATCGGCACCGTCCGGACGGTGCAGCGGAACGTCAAGCGCTGGCGCAACGCCGAGATGGCGCTGCGTTGGACCGCCGCCGGCCTCTTGGAGGCGCAAAAGACCTTCCGCCGCCTCAAGGCCTACCGCCAGCTCCCCGTCCTTGACGCCGCCCTGCGGGAGGCGGTGAGAAAGGCCGGAGCAAAGTCCGTCATTGAAGACATCGAGGTGGCCGCGTAGCCTCTCGATCAGACGATGCCTATCTCGCACTTTTCAACATTGGGCGGGACATTGCCGACGCCGGGCGCGCGCCTGCTGACCGACGATTTCAAGGGCTATGCCGGGCTCGGCGCCGTCTACCGGCACCAGCCCACCGTCCAAGGCCAAGGCAAGAACGCCGAGACGCAGATGCCGATCATCCACGTCCTGTTCAGCAACCTCAAGACCTGGCTCAACGGCACCTACCATGGCGTCAGCGCCAAGCACTTGCCGCGCTATGGCCGGGAATGGGCCTATCGCTTCAACCGCCGCCGGCGGATCGACGACCTCGGCGACTTCGTCCTGAGCCGCGCCATGGCCCGGCCAACCATCACATACCGCCAGTTGATCCACGGCTTGCAACCCCAGGGCGCACGACCTGCCTTAACCGGATAGGGACGCTAACGATTTCCTATCGCCCCATCTTGACAGATCTTGACACCTCCGGCCGCCGGGCGGGGATTTTGCCCCGGGGCGGCCCCTGGCGGGGCTCAGGCGGCGCGGTAGCGGGCGTCGAGGCCGGGGGGGCCGTCGCACCGGGCGCGGCCGGTCGCGATCATGTGGATGAGGTGGGAGAGCACGGTCTGGGCCGCCGCGGCGTGCAGGGCGCGCGGCACGTCGGCATACATGCGCGCCACCATGTCCTCGATGCGCCCGGCGCCGGCGGCCAGGCAGCCGGCGATCTGATGCTCCCGGTCATGGCGGTGGGCGAGGAGGGCGCGGACATAGGCCGCCGGCTCCGGAATCGAGGGGCCGTGGGTGGGCCAGTAGAGGGTGTCGTCGCGGGCGAGGAGCTTCTCGAGGGAGGCCATGTAGGCGTGCATGTCGCCGTCGGGCGGCGAGACCACGGTCGTCGACCAGCCCATGACATGGTCGCCGGGGAACAGCACCCGCTCCTCTGCAAGCGCGAAACAGAGGTGGTTCGAGGTGTGGCCCGGCGTATGGACGGCCTCGAAGGTCCAGCCCGGCCCCTCGAGGCGCCCCCCGTCCGCGAGCCGGATGTCGGGCGCGAAGGCGTAGTCCGCGCCCTCCTCGACCTGGGGGCCGGCGCGCCGGCTGCCGTGGGGGCCGAAGCCGTAGGTGGCGGCACCGGTTTCGGCCTGGAGGCGGCGGGCGGCGGGGGAATGGTCCGAATGGGTGTGGGTCACCAGGATATGGCTCACGCGCTCGCCCGCGACGGCCGCCAGCAGGGCGTCGATATGGTCGTCCAGCGCGGGGCCGGGATCGATCACCGCCACCTCGCCCCGGCCGACGATGTAGGTGCCGGTGCCGTGGAAGGTGAAGGCGCTCGGGTTGCGCGCGATCACGCGCCGGATCAGCGGGCTCAGCCGGTCGGCCGCGCCATAGGCGAAGCTCATCTCGCGGCGGAAGGGGATGCTGGCGGCCATGGCTGCTCCTCGGTCGGGATGCCGGCGCAATTTATATTAATCACGGGCCGAATGCGCGGCCCATCGCTATAACTCCCTCGAGGCGCGGGACGGCGGGGAGTGGGGCATGGCGGGCTATCTGGTGACGGGGGGGTGCGGCTTCATCGGTTCGCACCTGGCCGATGCGCTCCTGGCGGCGGGGCATCGCGTGCGCATCCTCGACGACCTCTCGACCGGCAAGCGCGCCAACGCGCCCGCGGGCGCCGAGGTGATCGTCGGCGACGTGGTCGACCAGCCGGCCGTCGCGGCGGCCATGGCTGGCATGGACGGCTGCTTCCACCTGGCCGCCATCGCCTCGGTCCAGAAGGGGGTCGAGGACTGGGCGGGCACCAACCGGGTCAACCTGGGCGGCACCATCCAGGTCTTCGAGGCCGCGCGGCGGGCCCAGGCCGGTGGCCCGGTCCCCGTGGTCTATGCCTCCTCGGCGGCGGTCTATGGCGACAATGCCGAGGTGCCCCTGGCCGAGGCGGCGGCGGCCCGCCCGATCTCGGCCTACGGCGCCGACAAGCTCGGCTGCGAGCTGCATGGCCGGGTGGCGGCCCAGGCCCACGGTGTGCCCACCACCGGGCTCCGCCTCTTCAACGTCTTCGGCCCGCGCCAGGACCCTGGCTCCCCCTATTCGGGCGTGATCTCGATCTTCGCCGGCCCCATCGCCCGGGGCGAAGCGCTCACCATCTTCGGCGACGGCGGCCAGGTGCGCGACTTCGTCTATGTGGGCGACGTGGTGGCGGCGCTTCTGGCCGCCATGGGCGCCCTCGACCCGGCGGCGCCGGCTTGCGCGGTCTTCAACGTCTGCACCGGCCGGGCCGTCTCGGTCAACGCCCTGGCCGCGGCGATCGGCGCCATCCGCGGGGTCGCGCCCAGGATCCGGCACGCGCCCGCCCGCGCGGGCGACATCCGCACCTCGATCGGCGACGGCGCCAAGGCGGCGGCCGCCCTCGGCTTCGAGGCCCGCACCACCCTCGCCGACGGCCTCGCGGCGACCCTCGCCGCGCTCGCCGCATGAAGGCCGGCCGCCGCGCCGCGGCCCTACTCGGCGCGGGGCTCTGCCTCGCCCTCGCCGCCGGAGGCGGGCGCGCGGCGGAGCGGGTCGAGCCCCGCGAGGTGCTGGCGCTCTACCACGGCGGCGCGGTCGAGGACGTCTACTTCACCGCCATCCACCGCGCCGCGGAGATGCCACTCAACCATCTGGGCCTGGTCCTGCGCTACCACGACATGCGCGATCCCCTGCCGCCCGTCTCCGACCTCGGCCAGGTGCGCGGAGTCCTCACCTGGTTCCGCTCGAATGCCATAGACGACCCCGAGGCCTATCTCGACTGGGCCGCCGCCGTGCTCGACGCGGGCAAGCGCTTCGTGATCATGGGCAATATCGGCGCCGAGCTCGACGGCGCCGGCCGGCCGGTTCCGCGCGACGCCATCAACCGCGTGGCGGAACGCATCGGCTTTCGCTTCGAGGGCCGCTGGGCCGGCATCACCTACGACTGGAAGCCCGCGATCGCCGACCCGGACGTGATGCGCTTCGAGCGTCCCCTGCCGGCCGTGGTGCCGCCCTTCCAGTCGGTGGCGGCGGTGCGGGGGGACGCGGTATCGCACCTGGTCCTCAGGCGCGCGGGCGATCCGGGGACCGATTCGCACATGGTCGTCACCTCCCCGCGCGGTGGCTACATCGCCGCGGGCTTCGCGATCACGCCCAATGTCGACGAGGATCGCCGGCGCTGGCTCCTCAACCCCTTCGCCTTCTTCAGGCGCGCCTTCGGCACGGACGGGCTGCCCAAGCCCGACACCACCACCCTCTCGGGCCGGCGCATCTACTACAGCCATATCGACGGCGACGGCTGGCGCAACCGGACCGAGGTGGAGAGCTATCGCGAGCGCCGCCCGACCCTCTCGTCCGAGGTCGTGCTGCGCGAGCTCCTGGAGCCCTATGGCGACCTGCCGGTCACAGTGGCGCCGGTCGTGGGCGACCTCGACCCGGACTGGTACGGCACCGAGGAAGGCATCGCCATCGCCAGGGAGATCTTCCGCCTGCCCCAGGTCGAGGCAGCCACCCATACCTACAGCCACCCTTTCGACTGGGCGTTCTTCGCCGACTGGACCCCGGCCAAGGAGGAGCGGTTCAGCGGCCTCTACCCGATGCGCGACGCCATGACCAAGGTGGCGAAGATATTCTCCTGGCTCGGGGCGGGCGAGGAGGAGGCGGAGCCCGCACCCGATTACGCGGGCGGGCGCTCCCTGGCGGAGGCGGAGGCCGACGACGAAGCGGAAAGCATCGGCGTTTACGAGCGGCCGCGGGCCTACGCGATTCTGCCCTACAGCCTCGCGCTCGAGATCGGTGGCTCGCTCGCGTTCGTCGATGGGCTGCTGCCGCCCGGCAAGCGCGCTGGCCTGATCCAATGGTCCGGCAATACCTTGCCCTACCCTGCCGCGATCGCCGCCAGCCGCGCGGCCGGCGCGCGCAACCTCAACGGCGGCGACAGCCGCTTCGATTCCGAGTTCCCGTCCTACGCCACGGTCTCCCCGGTCGGCCGTCAGGTCGGGGGCCAGCGCCAGATCTACGCATCGAACAGCAACGAGAACACCTACACCGAATTGTGGACGGCCAGGTATTTCGGCTTCCAGCACGTGGTCGAGACCATCCGCAACACCGAGACGCCGATCAGGGTCAAGCCCTTCAACACCTACTACCACTTCTATTCGGGCGAGAAGCAGGCCAGCCTCAACGCCGTTCGCCGCGTGCTCGACTATGCCCGCGCCCAAGCGCTGGCGCCCGTTGCCGCCAGCCGGTTCGCCGCCATCGCCGACGGGTTCTTCACCACCCGCCTCGTGGCCCTCGACGACCGGGTATGGCGGGTCGAGGACCGGGGCGCGCTCCAGACCCTGCGCTTCGACCGCGCCACCTTCGAGGCGGTCGATTTCGCCCGCTCCCAGGGGGTGATCGGGCAGCGCCATCTCCAGGGCAGCCTCTATGTCGCCCTCGACGAGGCGCACCCCGCACCCGTGGTGGCACTGCGCGGGACGGTGGTGGCCGATATCCCCGCCACCGCCCCGCACCCCTACCTCATCGAGGGCCGCTGGCGCGTGGGCGGCCTCGCCGCGGACGGGGCCGGCATGCGCTTCGCCGCCCAGGGCTACGGCTGCGGGGCCATGACCTGGTGGGTGCCGGGCGCCGGGCGCTATGCAATCGAGGTGGTGCGTGGCGGCGAATTCCTCGCGGCGGCCGAGGCCGGTGCCGACCATATCCTCGCCTTCGAGCTTGGCCAGATCGCGGAGACGCCAATCGAGGTCTCCGTGCGCCTCGCCGCACCGGCGACGGAATAACGCCGGCCGATCCCGGGGAGGTCAGGCGGCGGCCACCCCGGCGGGCGCGGGCGCGGCTTCAAGCAGGCGGCGGAGGTAGCATCCGTATTCGCCCGCGCCGGCCTCCTCGGCGAGCCTGCCGAGCTGGCCCGAATCGATGAACCCCATGCGGAAGGCGATCTCCTCCGGGCAGGCAATTTTGAGGCCCTGGCGCCGCTCGACGGCGCGGACGAAGCTCGATGCCTCGTGCAGCCCCTCGGGCGTGCCGGTATCGAGCCAGGCCACGCCGCGTCCGAGCCATTCGGCCCGCAGGGCGCCGGCCGCCAGGAGGCGGCGGTTGAGGTCCGTGATCTCGAGCTCCCCGCGCGCCGATGGGCGCAGGTCCCGGGCCATGGCGACCACCTCGGGGCCGTAGAAATAGAGGCCCGTCACCGCGAGGTTGGAGGCGGGCCGCGCCGGCTTCTCGGCCAGGGCCACCAGGCGGCCGGCGCGATCGAGGGTGGCGACACCGAAATTCTCCGGGTCGGAGACGGGGTAGAGGAAGATGACGCCACCCGCTTTCGTCTCGGCCGCGCGCGCGAGGCGGGCGCTGAGGTGATCCCCATAGAACACGTTGTCGCCCAGGACGAGGGCCACGGGCTCGCCGGCGATGAAGCCCTCACCGAGGATGAGGGCCTGGGCGATGCCCTCGGGGCGTGGCTGGGCGATGTAGCTGAAATGCATTCCCAGCCCCGCGCCGCCGCCGAAGAGGCGGGCGTAGCGCGGCAGGTCGTCGGGGGTGGAGATGACCAGCACCTCGCGGATGCCGGCCAGCATGAGGCAGGAGAGGGCGTAATAGACCATGGGCTTGTCGTAGACTGGCAGGAGCTGCTTGCTCGTGGCGGCCGTCGCCGGGTAGAGGCGGCTGCCCGTGCCGCCGGCGAGGATGATGCCCTTCATTCAGAGCCACCCCGCCGCCTGGCGGCAGCGCTCGAGCCAGGAATCGTGGATGGGCTCGAAGGCGCTCTCGACCCATTCGGCGTTGTCGAGGTACCAGCGCACCGTCTCGCCCAAGCCCTCGGCGAGGGCGCGCTCGGGCCGCCAGCCGAGCACCGCGCGCGCGGGCGCAATCCACGGCGTAGCGCCGGTCGTGGCCCGGCCGGTCGGCCACGTGGCGGAGCAGCCGGGCGTGGGGCCGGCCCGCGGGCAGGGCCGCGTCGAGCTCGGCGCACAGCATCGCCAGCAGGTCGTTGTTCGCCACGTCCTCGCCGGCGCCGAAGATATAGCTCGCCCCGGGCTCGCCCTGCCCGAGCGCGCCCAGCAGGCCGCGGCAATGGTCGTCCACATGCCGCCAGTCGCGGCGCTGCCGGCCATCGCCATAGACCGGGATGGGCTCGTCCCTCACCGCACTCGCGATGGCCATGGGGATCAGCTTCTCGGGATGCTGGCGGGGGCCGTAATTGTTGGTGCAGTGGGTGACGATCACCGGCAGGCCGTAGGTCGCGTGGGCGGCGCGCGCGAGATGGTCCGCGCCGGCCTTCGAGGCGGCGTAGGGGGAATTGGGGGCGTAGGGGCTGGCTTCGGTGAAGGGCGCTTCGTCGGGGCCGAGGGCGCCGAACACCTCGTCGGTGGAGACGTGGAGGAAGCGGAAGTCGTCCCGCTTTCCGGACGGCGCCCGGGCGAGATAGACGCGCGTGGCTTCGAGCAGGCGCAGGGTGCCCATGACGTTGGTGTCGACGAAGGCCTCCGGCCCGGCGATCGAGCGGTCCACGTGGGTCTCGGCCGCGCAATGGATCACCGCGTCCGGCTCGTAGACCCGGAACAGGGATTCGAGCGTGTCGGGCTCGCCGATGCTGCCCTCGATGAGATCGAAGCCGGGGTCTCTGGCAAGCGGCGCCAGGCTCGCCCGCACCGAGGGGAAGCGCAGGCGGTCGAGCACCACCACGCGTGCGAGGCCCCGCGCGCGCGCCATGAGGGCGAAGCTCGCGCCGATGAAGCCGGCGCCGCCGGTGACGATCCAGGTAGGCTGTCGGGACGACACGCCGCCCCCTTCCTCGTAAGAGCTCGAACGGCCCGCGGCCACGGCCGTTGCTCGCGGCCGCGCGCGCCATGAAAGCCCCGGTGGGGTTAAGATATCGTCAAGCCGCGGCGCGCCACCACGCTTTCGGCGATCACGTCGAGCAGCTCGAACATCAGGTTGGCGGCGACGCGGGCGGTGCCGCCCAGGGGATCGAGCGGCGGGGCGACCTCGACCATATCGGCGCCGATCACATGGAGGCCGCGGAGGCCGCGGATCATCACCTGGGCGTCGCGGGGCGAATAGCCACCGATCTCGGGCGCGCCCGTGCCCGGCACATAGACAGCGTCGAGCGCGTCCACGTCGAAGCTGATGTAGGTCGGACCGTCGCCCGCGACCCGACGCGCCTCGGCGATCACGGCCTCGTTGCCGAGCTCGAAATACTCGTCGATCTCAATGACCCGCATGCCGTTGTCGAGCGAGAAGGCCAAGTCGTCCTCGCTGAAGCGCGGCCCCCTGATGCCGATCTGGATGGTGCGCTTGGGATCGAGGATCCCTTCCTCGACGGCGCGGCGGAAGGGCGTGCCGTTGTCGTATTTGAACTTGTCGCTGAATACCGTGTCGTAGGTGTCGGTATGGGCGTCGAAATGGACCATGCCCACGGGCCGGTCCTTGGCCAGGGCGCGGAGGATGGGGAGGCTCACCAGATGGTCGCCGCCGGCGGTCAGGGGAACAGCACCGGCCGCGTGGATCTCGGCGAAGAAGCCCTCGATCCGCTCCAGGCTGTCCTGCTGGTCGATGGGGTTGATGGGCACGTCGCCCACGTCCGCCACCCGGCACAGATTGAAAGGCGAGCGGCCGGTCGTGGGATGGACCGGACGGATATGGTTGTGGGTCATCTCGCGCACCTGGCGCGGGCCGTGGCGCGCGCCGGTACGGTTGGTGATGCCGCCATCGAAAGGCACGCCGCAGACAGCCACGTCGAGGCCCGCGGGGTCCGGCCGGTGGGGCAGGCGGAAGAAGGTGACGATGCCGCCGAAGCGCGGCATGGAGAAGATATTTCGTGGTCCCTCGTCCTGGCCGGTCATGGGCTCCTCCCATTCGAGGCGCGGGCGCCGTTCATGCCGAAGCCCCCGCAAAGGCTGTCGAGCCTAACGGGTCGCCCGATCGAGGGTCAAATGGCGCTGGCAAGCCCCCGCTCGGCCGCCAGAACATGACGCGCACCGCCACGCGTTTTTCCTTGACGCAATTCGGTGATGGGCGTATGCAATTTTCAATTATCGAAAATAAATTCCGATTTTTGGAGCAATACCTAGAGAGCCCAATGGACGAGAGTGGCGGCATTCTATCGCGGTACGCGCTGATCCTCGAAAGCCTGGCGGCGGCGCCCGAGGGGCTTTCGCTGACGGAGATCATTGCCGCCACGGGCCTGCCGCGGGGGACGGCGCACCGGCTCGTGGGCGCGCTGATGGGGGTCGGTTATGTCGTGCGGCAAGGTGGGCGCAAGATCTACGTGCTGGGGCCGCGGCTGCTCCGGCTCCTCCATCTCGGCATCTCGCCCGCCTCGGTCACGAGCCTCGTCCGGCCCATCCTCGAGGATCTGGTCGCGCGATTCCACGAGACGGCCTTCCTCGCGAAATTCACCGGCGACAATGTCGAGACCGCCTTCATGCTCGCCCCCGAGGACGAGCAGCGCTCGCTCGTCTATCCAGGCCGGGTCATGCCCATGCACGCCACCGCCTCGGGCAAGTCGATCCTCGCCTTCCAGGCCGCGGACGTGATCGAGGGCTATCTCGAGGCGCCGCGCGAGCGCTACACGGAGGCGACACGGGTGAGTGCCCAGGCGATCCGCGCGGACTTCGCCGAGGTGCGGCGGCGGGGCTACGGTATCTGCGACAACGAGATGGAGCCGGGGGTGCTCAGCTACGCCTGCCCGGTCCATCTCGATGGCGCCGGTGTCGTCTATAGCATCGGCCTCGTGGGCGTGGCGGTGGGCCTGCGCCAGCACGAGGAGACGGACGTGGTGGCCGCCCTTACGGACGCGGCGGCGCGCTTCGCCGCCCGGATGCGGTCCGAGGACGAGGCGCCGTTCGTCGCCGCGGTGCCCGCGTTCGCGACTGGGGAGCACATCACGCCATGACCGAATCCTGGCAGATCGGCATCGATATCGGCGGCACCTTCACCGACGTGGTGGCCGTCAACCCGGAGGGTAATCTCCACCGCACGGCCAAGGTGGGCAGCGTGGCGGGCGAGCCCGTGGCCAGCGTGGACGCGGCCCTCGCGGCCGTGGGACTGGGCTGGGACCAGGTCTCCGACCTGATGCACGGCACGACCATGGCGACCAACGCCATCGTCGAGGGCAAGCTCGCGCGGGTGGCGCTCATCACCACAAAGGGGTTCCGCGATACCCTCGCCATCGGGCGCCAGAACCGCGGCGACCTCTATCGCCTCGACCTGCCGCCGAAGCTGCCCGCACTGGTGCCAGAGGCGCTGCGCCTCGAGGTGGCCGAGCGGCTCGATTCGGACGGCGCCGTGCTCGTGCCGCTGACGAAGGATGCGATCGCGAGCGCGCTCGAGGAGGTCAAGCATCTCGGCGTCGAGGCCGTGGCCGTGTGCCTCATCCACGCCTATGCCAACCCCGCGCACGAAGTGGCACTTGGCGCGGCGTTGGCACCGGACCAGACACATGTCGCCCTCTCGCACCGCATGAACCCCGAGGTGCGGGAGTTCGAGCGCTCGAGCGCCACGGTGCTCAACGCCGCCCTCATGCCCCTGACCTCAGACCATATGGACCGCCTCCTGGCCCGCGCGGGGAACCGCACCCGGATCCACCTGTTCCATTCGGCGGGCGGCATGGCCTCGGCCGACGCGGTCAAGGACCGCCCTCTCGCCCTCGCCCTTTCTGGCCCAGCGGCGGGCGTGGCGGCGGCGGGGCGCGTCGCCGGGGAGCTCGGCTTCGACCGCGCCATCAGCTTCGACATGGGCGGGACGACGACGGATGTCTGCCTCATCGTCGATGGCGCCGCCCAGATCAGCGGTCAGCGCACCATCGCCGGGCGGCCGCTGCGCCAGCCCATGGTGGCGGTCGAGTCGATCGGCGCCGGCGGCGGCTCGATCGCGCGCCTCGACAGCGGCGCCATCCGCGTCGGACCGGAGAGTGCCGGGGCCGAGCCGGGGCCGGCCTGCTACGGCGCGGGCGGCGCCGAGGCAACGGTCACGGACGCGAACCTCCTGCTCGGCTACCTCGATACGGGGCGCTTGCTCGGCGGCGCCGTGCGCCTCGACCGGAGCCTGTCCGAGGCGGCGCTCGGGCCCCTTGCCGCGGCCTTCGGCGTCGGCATCGCGGAAGCGGCCCTGGGCATCCACCGCATCGCCAATGCCAACATGACCCGCGCCCTGCGCCGGGTGACGGTGGAGCGGGGCGTTGACGCCCGTGAATGCGCGCTCATCGCCTTCGGCGGTGCTGGCCCCATGCACGCCGTGTCGCTGGCCCGCGAGTTCGGCATCTCGCGCATCGTCGTGCCGCGCTTCTCCAGCATGTTCTCGGCCCTCGGCTGCCTGACGGCCGAGCTCAGCTACGCCCAGCAGCAGACCGTGCGTATGGCAAGCGGGAGCTGGGAAGCGCCGCACCTCGACGCCTTGCGCGCCGACCTCCTGGCCCGGCTCTCGGCCCCGCTCCTGGCCGCCGGCCATGCCGAGGACGGAATCGAGATCGAGGATGTGGCCGCCATCCGCTACGCGGGCCAAAGCTACGCCGTCGAGGTGCCCTGCCAGGCGCCCTACGACCCCGCGCGCCTCGACGCGGATTTCAAGGCCCTCCACCAACGCCTCTACGGCTTCACCACCGACGAGCCGTGGGAGCTCGAATCCCTGCGCCTCCGCGTCTCGGCCCCGACCGGGCGCGTGGCGAACGGCCTGCCGGCGGCGGCGGGTATCGAGCCCGCCGAGCCGGTTTCGACCGCGCCGTGCTGGTTCACCGCGGAGGGTGCGGTCGAGACGCCGCGATACGACCGCGACCGACTGGCGACCGACCAGAGAATCGAGGGCCCCGCGGTGATCGAGGATGCCTGGTCCACAGTCGTGGTCAATCCTGGTGCCACCGCCTGGGCCGATGCGCGCGGGAACCTCCACCTCGAAGCGGGAGAGCCGTCATAACCGGTTCCGTCGATCCCTTCACCATCGAGGTCATCCGCAACGGCCTCACCGCCATTGCCGAGGAGATGTCGGTGGTGGTCATGCGCTCGGCCCGCTCGCCCCTCCTGCGCGAGGCGGGGGACCTCTCCTCGGCGCTCACCGATGCCGAGGGCGAGCTGATCGCCCAGGGCCGAGACATCCCGGTCCATATGGGCGTCATGTGCGCGACGGTGAAGGAGTTCCTCAAACACGTGCCGCCGGCGCGCCTCGCACCCGGCGACGTCTGGTTCCTCAACCTGCCCGAGATCGGTGGCAACCACCTGCCGGACGTGAAGGCCATCCGCCCGATCTTCGCCGACGGCGCGCTCCAGGCCTTCGCCGTCAGCCTCGCCCATTGGGCCGATATCGGCGGCGCGCGGCCAGGCAGCTATGTCCCCGACGCGACCGACGCCTGGCAGGAGGGTGCCCGCATCCCGCCCACGAGGTTCTTCACCGCCGAGGGCCCCGACCGGGAGAAGCTCGACTTCCTGCTCGCCAACCTGCGCGGCGCCGACGAGCGGGAGGGCGACATCCTGGCCCAGATGGCGGCCACCCGCGCCGCCGAGGAACGCCTGCAGGGCCTGTTCGCGCGCTACGGCACGGCGTGCGTTCGGGACGCCATCGCGGCGCTCCACGACCAGTCCGAGGCGCAGATGCGCGCGGCCCTCGCGGCGCTGCCGCCCGGTGTGTACGAGGGCGTGGACTGGCTCGACGACGACGGGGTCGTCGATGAGCCCATCGCCGTGCGGGTCAAGATCACGCTTTCGGGCGAGACGGCGCGCTTCGATTTCTCCGATACGGACGACGCCGCCCGCGGCCCGCTCAACACCACGCGCTTCGCTACGGCGGCCTCGGTGTTCTATGCCGTCAAGGCCGTCGCCGGCCCCGACGTGCAGCCCAACGCCGGCTGCTACCGGCCGCTCGACATCATCACCCGGCCCGGCTCGCTGCTCGACCCGCCCACGGACCGGCCGGTCGTCGGCGGCAATCACGAGACCACCCAGCGCATCGCCGATGCCATCTTCCGCGCGCTCGAGCCCGCCGTGGCCGAGCGCCTGACCGCGGGCGGGCCCACGACCTCGGGCCTTCTCCTCTTTGGCGGGCGCGATCCGCGCACGGGCCGCTGGACCACATTCTATGAGACCCACGGGGGTGGCGAGGGCGCGCGGGCCGACCGCGACGGCATGCCCGTGGTCCGGGTCCATATGTCGAACGTCATGAACACGCCGGCCGAGGTGGTCGAGTCCGAATACCCCATCCGGGTCGAGCGCCAGGAGCTGCGCCGGGGCTCGGGCGGCGCCGGTGCCCATCGCGGCGGCGACGGCCTGGTGCGCGAATACCGCATCCGCGACACCGAGATGGGCCTGACCACCATGTTCGAGCGCCGTGTCATACCGCCATACGGCCTCCAGGGCGGCGAGGCGGGCGCGCCATTCCGCGCCACCCTGGTGCGCGCGTCGGGAGAGGAATCGATCCTCCCCGGCAAGACCCACGTTCGGCTGGGGCCTGGCGACCGCGTGATCCTCGAAAGCTCCGGCGGCGGCGGGTACGGCCCGGCCATCGGCGAGGTGGGATCGAAATAGGGAGAGGACCCATGAGGCTCGAATCGAAGATCGCCATCGTCACCGGCGCCGCCAAGGGAATGGGCGAAGCCATCACGCTCGCCATGGCCCGCGAGGGGGCCGACATCATGCTCGCGGCCCGCGACGTGCCGCCGCTCGACGAGGTGGCGGCCAAGGTCCGCGCATTGGGCCGCCGGGCCGAGACAGTCTCGGTCGACGTGACCGACGAGGCCACGGTCAAGGCCATGGTTGACAAGACCCTCGAGGCCTTCGACGGGCGCATCGACATCCTGGTCAATGTCGCCGGCGTGACCGGGCCGATCGAGACGCCGGTGTGGGAGATCGAGCGCGACGACTTCGAGTACGTCATCATCGCCAACGTCCTCGGCATGTACCTGCCCATCAAGCACGCGCTGCCCACCATGATCGCCCAGCGCAGCGGCAAGATCGTGAACATCGGCGGCAGCTCCGGTATCCGCGGCTACAAGTACCGGGCGGCCTACAGCTCCTCGAAATGGGCGGTGCGCGGCTTGACGCGCACGGTGGCCCTTGACGTGGGCGAGTACGGAATCAACGTGAACAACGTGGTGCCGGGCATCATCCAGACCCCGCGGATGGAGAAGCTGTGCCACGAGAAGGCACGCAAGCGCGGCTGGACCTACGATCAGGTGTACCAGGAGTATGTCGAGGACATGACCCTCAAGCGCGTGACCACGCCCGAGGACATCGCCGCCGCCGTGGTCTTCGCCGCTAGCGACGATTCTCGGAACATGACCGGCCAGGACATCATCATCGATGGCGGGTGGCAGATCTAGAAGGGGAGGGCGGGGTCGTGCGTTTCACTCATCCGGCCCTCATACTTCGACAGGCTCAGCATGAGGGCTTCACTCTGAACTGGCCCACCCATCCGGCCTTCATACTTCGACAGGCTCAGCATGAGGGCTTCACTCTGAACTGGCCCACCCACCCGGCCCTCATACTTCGACAGGCTCAGCATGAGGGCCTCACCCTGAGCCTGTCGAAGGGGAAGGCCGGTGGCACGGCCTCGGAAGCGGATTGACTAAACGCCGGATGTGCGGCGCGATGATGCGCGGGCATCCGTACGAGGAATAGGGAGCGGGCCGATGTTGCCGGAATTCGATCTCGAGGAGCCACGGAGCCTCAAGGGTGCCCTGGCGGCGCTGGGCAACGGGGGCGGGGACGGCGTGCCGCTCGCGGGCGGCACCAACCTGCTCATCGATATGCGGGCGGGGCGGGCCAAGGTCGGGCGGCTCGTCAGCCTCGGCCATGTGGACGCGCTGCGCGGTATCGATTTGGCCAATGGCCAGGTGAGCCTGGGGGCGCGGACCACGCTCTCCGAAATCATCGCCGCCGATGGGCTCGCGGTGGCGGCCCCGGGGCTGGTGGCGGCGGCAAAGGTCTTCGCCGGCGCCATGGTACGCAACGCCGCAACTGTGGCCGGCAACATCTGCAGCGCCTCACCGGCGGCCGACCTGGTGCCTCCGCTGATGGCGCTCGGCGCCGAGATGGTGCTGGAAGGCCCGGGCGGCGAGCGGGTGGTACCGCTGGACCGCTTCCTCGTCGGCTATCACGAGCTGGAGCGCCGACCGAACGAGCTCGTGACCCGGGTGCGCTGGCCCGCCCGGCCCGCGAATTCGCGCCACCTCTTCTACAAGCTCGCCATGCGCAAGGGGGACGCCATCACAGTCGTCGGCCTCTCGGTCCTGGTGGCCGTGGAGGGCGGCAAATGCAGCCTCGCGCGTATCGCCCTCGGCTCCGTGGCACCCGTGGTGAAGCGCGCGGTAGAGGCGGAAGCGACGCTTCAAGATGCCGAGCTCAGCGATGCGGCCATCGAGGCCGCGGCCGACCAAGCCCAAGCGGCGAGCACACCAATCGACGACGTGCGCGCCTCGGGCGAGTATCGCCGGCATGCCGTCAAGGTCCTGACCCGCCGCATGCTGACCCAGGCCCGGGACGAGCTGTCTTCATAGGGGAGCCCCAAGATGGTTGCGGAAACCGAGATCACGCTGACGGTCAACGGGCGAACCCAAACGGCGCGGGTGAAGCCGAACCGGACCCTCCTCGACGTCCTGCGCCAACTCGGCCACGTGGACGTCAAGAGCGGTTGCGAGAAGGCCGACTGCGGCGCCTGTGCCGTGCTGCTCGACGGCCAGGCCGTCGATAGCTGCATCACGCTCGCGCGCTTGGCGGACGGTGGCGCCATCACAACCGTCGTCGGCCTCGGCACGCCCGCCGATCCCCATCCGCTGCAGACCGCCTTCATCGAGCACGGGGCCGCCCAGTGCGGCTATTGCATCCCCGGCGTGATCATCGCCTCGGCGGCGCTCCTCGATGAGAACCCGGACCCGACGGACGAGGAAATCAAGCTGGGCCTGAGCGGCAACCTCTGCCGCTGCACCGGCTACACGCGCATCTTCATGGCCGTCCGCGCGGCAGCGGCGGCGATGCGCGCGCAGGGAGGTGCGTCATGACCGACACCCAAGGTGCTGGCGGCATCGGCCGGAACATCCAGGAATTCCGCCAGGTCGGCAAGCCGCTGCCGCGCACGGACGCGCCCGGGAAGTGCTTTGGCACCACGGTCTATGCCGGCGACCTGGTCATGCCCAACATGCTGCATGGCAAAGTTTTTCGCAGTGCGGCCGCGAGCCTCAAGATCAACTGCGTGGACGCCACCAAGGCGCGCGCCCTGCCCGGCGTGCACTGCGTGCTGACCGCGTGGGAGCTGCCCGACCGGCTGATCCAGACCGACATTCCGGGCCAGACGGGCAAGCGCGAGCTCAACACCGCGCAGCCCATCCTGGCCAAGCACCGGGTGCGCTTCGAGGGCGAGGCGCTGGCCCTGATCGCGGCCGAGACGCCGGAGATCGCCGAGGCGGCCGCGGACCTGATCGAGGTCGATTCGGAGCCCATCCCCGGCGTCTTCGACCCCTTCGAAGCCTTGAAGCCAGATGCGCCCGTGGTCTACGGCGAAGACAACATCGTTAGCAGTTACAAGATCCGCAAGGGCGACGTGGAGAAGGCCATGGAGGGTGCGGACCTCCTGGTCGAGAACACCTTCAGGACCCAGCACCAGGAGCAGGCCTTCCTGGAGCCCGAGGCGGGCGTCGCCTGGGTCGACGACAACGAAGTCATCAACCTGCGCATCTCGGGCCAGGTGGTGGAGCATTTCCGCGTCGTCGCCGACGCCCTCGGCGTGCCCCACAACCGGGTGCAGCTGAGGGTAATGTTCACGGGCGGTGGTTTCGGCGGCAAGGAGAACATCACCGTCGAGCTCTACCTGGCGCTTCTGGCCCAGGCCGTGCGCAAGCCCGTCCGCCTCGTGTTCAGCCGCGAGGAATCCTTCCTCGCCCACGGCAAGCGCCATCCCTTCACCATCACCCACCGGACGGCCGTGACCAAGGACGGGAAGATCGTGGCCGCGGAGGTCGATCTGACGGCGGACGCGGGCGCCTACGCGACCTTGAGCCCCTATGTCCTGCTCTATGCCAGCGTCGGGGCCATGGGCCCCTACAAGGTGGACAACGTGTGGGTCGATTCGAGGGTGGTCGCCACCAATACCATTCCCACCGACGCCTTCCGGGGCTTCGGCACCATGCAGGCCTGCTTCGCGATCGAAAGCCAGATGGACGAGATCGCCAAGGCACTCGGCATGGACCGGCAGGAAATCAGGCGGCGCAACTTCATCAAGACGGGCGAGCCCAACCTCACGGGCCAGATCATCGAGAGCGAGGTGTGGTCGGAGCGCTGCGCGCGGGAGGCGATGGACGCCCTCGGCGAGCGGACGCCCGATAGCGGCGCCGTCCGAATCGGCCGCGGCCTGGCCTGCTACCAGCAGAGCTATGGCCGCATATCCTGGTTCCACGATACGAGCGAGGCGTGGGTCGGCGTCGAAGTGGACGGCACCGTCGTGGTACGGACGGGCGTGACCGACATCGGCGCCGGCCAGGTCTCGGCCGTGAGCCAGATCGCCGCCGAGGTTCTCGGCGTGTCCCTGACCGAGGTGGTGACCTATTTCGGTGACAGCGCCGTCACGCCGCTGGCCGGCACTTCGACCGCCAGCCGCGCCCTCTTCATGTCAGGCAGAGCCGTCCGGTTGGCCGCCTCCAAGGTGCGGGAGGTATTCTTCGATCGCGCCGCCCTGCACTTCGGCGCCACGGCCGATGCGCTCGACATGGCGGAATCCCAGGTGTTCGTAGTGGCCGACCCTGACCGGGCGTTGCCGCTCGCCGAGCTGGCCAAGCTGTGCGCCGCCGACGGCATCCACCGCTCGAACTTGTCGATCTTCAAGGCGCCCTTCAGCGACGGCATCGACCCGGAGACCGGCCAGGGACGGGTCTTTCCCGATTTCACCTTTGGCGCGCACGCGGTCGAGGTGGCCGTCGATACCGAGACCGGCGAGGTGACGGTGCTCAAGAGCGTCGGCGCCCACGATATCGGCCAGGCCATCAACAGCGCGGCCGTCGCCGGCCAGATTGAGGGCAGCGCCCTCATGGGCCAGGGCTTTGCTCTCTGCGAGAACATGCAGATGGGGGAAGACGGCCTCGTGACCCCGTCCTTGAGCGAGTATCTGATCCCGACGGCCGAGGATGTGCCCGAGATCACGGCCATCATCCTCGAATCCCGCAGTGGCCTCGGCCCCTACGGCGCCAAAGGCATCGGCGAGCCTTCGCTGACGCCGGTCGCCCCGTCGATCGGCAATGCGGTGGCGGACGCCATCGGCGTTCGCATCCACGACCTGCCGATCACGCCCGAGAAGGTGGTAAGGGCGCTGATGAGGCGCGACGCGGCGGAATAGGGCGCGCTAGTCTCCCGGTCCACCACGTCCGAGGCGCGGGCCTCGCAATCGGCGAGGGCGTCGATCCGCCGCGGGCGCCCGGGCGGGCGCGCTTGCCTCGATATAGGCAAGGGACCACACTACGGCATGAAGGATCGCGCCGCGGCCACCTCCCAATCGCCGCGCGGGCGGACTGGCCAGTTGGGGGCTCGCTTGGAGATACATCGGCATCATCCGCGGACGGATCCGACCAAGGGGCGGTCGGGAGCCGCGCGGCGCGGCGCCCATCGCCCTGGCGAGCGCCAGGCCGGCAAGTCCCCCTGCGACCGCTGCGAAGTCCGCGACCAGGCTTTCTGTCGCGTGCTCCTGACCGAGGAATTCGAGCAGCTGGAATCGATCCGTCGGACGCGCGAGGCCCGGCCGCGCGAAGCCATCTTCAACCAAGGCGACCCGGCATCGCATTTATTCACCGTGACCGCCGGTACCGTGCGTATCGTCCGCCTGCTGCGGGACGGGCGGCGGCAGATCGCGGGCTTCCTTCATGAAGGAGACTTCCTCGGCCTCACGGATGGCGGCAGCTATACCTATACGGCCGAGGCGATTACCCATGCCACGTTGTGCCGCTTTCCCCGCACAGGCCTAGAGACGCTGTTCGAGCGCTACCCGGCGCTGGAGAAGTGCCTCCTCGGCATGGCCGTGACCGAGATCGCCGCGGCCCACGACCAGGTGTTGCTGCTGGGACGCAAAACGGCGCGCGAGCGTGTCGCGACACTGCTCATCATGCTCTCGCGCCGGTGGGCCGGCCGAGGGCGGCCGGAAAGTCCCGTGGACCTGCCGATGAGCCGCGAGGACATCGCCGACTACCTCGGCCTCACGCTCGAGACGGTGAGCCGCACCTTCAACAACCTGAGGCGCGAGGGCTATATCGACTTCACCCGGCGGGGCCGTGCCACGGCCCTGAGGGTCGACAGGCTCGCCGCCCTGACCGGGGATTGATCGCGGGCCGGGGGCTCGCGGCCCCGGGTTCCGCCCGCCGGAGTCGACAAGACGCGAACGCCGCGGACGGGCCGGGCGCGCGGCGCGCTCAAGCGTATTGTCGTCCGCGCCGCCATACGGTTACCATTATTGGAGCGTACTGTCGCGCAATTCCGGCGCCGGACCGGGTGGTCGCGGCGACGGAAACCTGTGCCCGAGGAGGATTCCACCATGGCGTCGACATGCATGTCAACGGCGGAGCAAAATTAGTCCACCCGGGCGGAGCAAAACTAGTCCACTTAACGTTATGCGGTACGCGGTGTTGGGGGGTTGTCCCGGTAGTCCATAGGAGGGACCCGCGCTGCTTCGTGTAGCGCTTGCGTTACGCGGAGCGAAGCAGCGTGGGAGGTTCCTGTGGACCCACCGGGTCAACCATTGCACCGGCGGTCAAGCAGGTATTTTTGGGGATTTCCGCCGTTTTTGGCTTTGGTTGAGACGATAGCTCTCGCCGTTCATTTCCAGGATATGGACATGGTGGGTGAGGCGGTCCAGCAAAGCCCCGGTCAGGCGTTCCGAGCCGAATATCTCCGTCCACTCATCGAACGGCAAGTTGGAGGTCACCAGGATCGAGCCCCGCTCGTAGCGCTGGCTGAAGACTTCGAACAGCAGCTCGGCGCCGGTCTTCGAGAGCGGCACGAAGCCGAGTTCGTCGATGATCAGAAGGTGATACTTTGCCAGTTGCTTCTGCAGGCGCAACAGGCGTTTTTCATCCCCGGCCTCCATCAGTTCATGAACCAGGGCAGCGGCCGTGAGGAAGCCGACGGAGAGCCCCTTTTGGCAGGCCGCCAGACCGAGACCGAGGGCGATATGGGTCTTGCCGGTTCCGCTGTTGCCGAGCGCGATGATATTCTCACGACGCTCGACGTATTCGCATCGCGCCAACTCCAGAACCAGCATCTTGTCGAGCGATGCGATGGCCTTGAAGTCGAAGCTGTCGAGGCTTTTGACGGCGGGGAACCTGGCCTGTCTGATCCGCCGCTCGACCATGCGGCGCTCACGGTCGATCAGTTCCAACTCGGTCAGACGGACAAGATACCGCACATGGTCGGCGCCCTCGGTGGCGCATTGGCGGGCCAGCTTGTCGTATTCGCGCAGGAACGTCGGCAGTTTCAGGGTCTTGAGGTGATGGGCCAGCAACACTTGCGGCGTATCGGTCATGACGCGCCTCCACCCAACAAGCTCATATAACTGGCGGCGGCCGTGGTCGCCACGTTGGCCCGAGGCAGGTAGGGATAGATATCCAGGTCGAGTTTGGGCGGGCGTCGCTCGATACGGCACAGCACAAGGTGTTTGACGGCGTCGTAGCCGATCGCACCCAGGCGCAGGGCGTCCTTCACCGCGCCGTGAAGCACCTCGAGATCGAAGGTCTCCACAAGCCGAAGGACCTGGACGTATTCCCGCTTGCCGGCCTTGCCCATGCGCGCCTCCAGGAGACGGCGCAGGGTTGGGAAGGCATCAGGCAGTTCCCATCCGGCTAGCGGCGCGGATCGACGCTCATGCGCAGATCGTCGAAGGCCTCCGGCATCGATGGCAAGAGCCGACAGGATGGTTCCGAGGAACGGTCGTTGCGTGTAGTCTTGGTCAGTTCTCCTTGATGGAATCAGCACCCAGAGCCTAGCGGCTCCAGGCGGACGACGCCTACTTCAGCTTTTCAACAGAGCCCCTGATCCAGGGCACCGATCTTGTGCTCCAGCAAAGGCAGGTAGTGGATCGGATCGAAGACCATGTCTTCCCGGTCGTAGGAACGGGGGTGTCGGGCAATGATCCCGGCGCCGCAACCGATAACCACCTCGTGGACATAGCCACGGATCCAGACTTCCTGATGGCCGTAGGCGACGGGCACGGAATAGTCATTCGTCCGGTAGCGCACCAGGGACAGCGAGTTGACCCGCGTGCCCTGCTTGTCGCACGCGTCGAACGGTGCCGGCAGTGGCCTCTTCAACGCTTCGCGGTCACGCACAAACCGTTCGCCGATGCTCTCGCGGTGGCCGCGCAGGACGTTGCCTTGCCGGTTGCGGCATTGCTCTTCCAGGTGGCCATTGAAGGCGTCCCAGCTCGCGAACCGGGGAAGCGGCGTCATGAAGTTCCGCCGGGCATAGCCGACCACCCCCTCCACATTGCCTTTGTCGTTACCCTTGCCGGGACGGCCGTAGCGGTCCTCGAAGAGGTAATGGGACTGCAGCCCGCTGAACGCCCGCGTTCGTTGCCGCGTGCCATCTGACAAGATGCGCGACACCAGACACTTGTCGTTGTCGTAAAGAATCGATTGGGGAACGCCGCCGAAAAAAACAAAGGCTCTGTTGTGCCCGTCCAGCCAGGCCTCCGTCGTCGCCGCCGGGTAGGCCGCAACGAAGCAGGCATCGCTGTGGGGAAGTGTCATGACGAAAAAATGCGCCCGATACTTGACGCCGGCGATGATCGCATCCGCCTCGCCAAAGTCCGCTCGAGCATGGCCCGGAGGATGTGACAACGGCACAAACATCTCACGCCGACGAAGGCGCCGTTCCCGAACGTAATCCTTCACGATGGTCTCTTTGCCCGTGAAGCCATGTTCGTCGCGAAGGCGCTCGAATATACGCTTCGCCGTGTGGTGCTGCTTACGGTGAACCGTTCGGTCCTCCTCCAGAATACGGTCGATGATATCCGTGAAGGGGGCCAGTTTCGGGCGTTTCGGTGGCTGGCGTCGCCGATATCCCGGCGGCTCCGAATGCCGCAGCATCTTCCTCACCGTCTCGCGCGCAATGCCAAACCGACTTGCCGCCTCTCGCTGGCTCAGACCATCAACATGGCAGGCCAGCCGAACGCGCAGATATAGGTCCACGGTGTACATCCTCCCGCCTTCCATCTCAAAAAAGATCGAAGGCTACAGGTGGCAGAGTTTTACTCCGCCCGCGGCTGGGAAATCCCGCCGCTTCCGTGGACTAATTTGTCACCGCCGTTCTCAGCCCGCGACGTCATCACGGGCGAGATTGCCGACACCCCGGCCCAGATCGCGGCCGATGCCCTGTCCCACGGTAACGACGCCGAGGTCCGTCTCGAGGTGCTGCCGTCGTCGAGCGTGCGCCTCGGTGACACGGTGACCTTCCGCGTCACCAGCGCCCGGCCCGGGCACCTCCTGGTGCTCGACGTGAACGCGAACCAGGAGCTCACGCAGCTCTTCCCCAACGAGATCTCGGACCGCCAAGGCCGCGGCGACGATATCTCGACCAATCGCCCGATCACGATCCCGGACGCCTATTACGGCTTCGCGTTCACGGCCGGCGAGCCCACGGGCAAGGGCCTGCTGCTGGCCATCGTGACGGAGGACCCGATCTCCCTCGACCAGCTGACCGGCAACGCCCGCGACCTCAATGTCATCAGCGACCCCGAATCCTACCTGACCTGGATCGCGCAGGCCCTGCGCGAGACCTGGGGCGACGAGGACGGGAACCGGGAGCCCAACTGGTCCATGACCCAGCTCGAATACGAGATCCGGCGCTGAGCCGGCGCCGTCATCACCCCGCGAGGAACCCAATCTAATGTGGCTGAGACTCCTGCGCGTCGTTTTCCTCGGCTGGCTCCTCGCCGTGCCGTCGTTCGGCGTGGCCGGCGGCAACGCGGGTGCGCCCGGCACGCCGGAGGCATTCGCCACGGCGCTCGACCGGTTCGGCCTCTCGCTGCTGCGCGAGCTTTCAGCCGGTGCTAAGGCTGGCAACGTCCTCGTCTCGCCTCTCAGCGTCGCCGTCGCGCTCGCGATGGTGGCGGAAGGGGCGGAGAGGCCGGCGAGGGATGCGATCGCGGCGACCCTCGGGCTCGAGGGCCAGCCCACGAAGGTGATCGCCCGGGCCATGGCCGACATGCTGCGCCGCCTACGACGGACGGCGAACGGCGGCGGCGACGTTACCTTCACCGCCGCCAACGGGATCTGGACGGCCCCCGGGCTCGACGTCTACCCGGCCTTCGTCGAGGCGCTGGAGCTGCGCTTCGAGGCCGAGCCGCGGACCATCGATTTCGCCGACCCCAGCGCCGCCGGAGAGATCAACGCCTGGGTCGCCGAAGCGACGCGTGGCACGATCCCCGAGATCGTCGGCGCGCTCTCCCCCGACACGGCCATGGTCCTGGCCAACGCCCTCTATTTCAAGGGGCGCTGGGCGGTCCCTTTCGATCCCGCCGATACCGCGAGCAGGCCCTTCACGACGGCGGCGGGCGCGACGGCGGACGTCCCGACCATGATGCTTGCGGATACCCGCCTCATGTACCGCGAGGATGGCTGGTCGCAGGCCGTCGAGCTGCCCTATGGCGAGGGTGGGTTCGGCTTGCGGATCGTGCTGCCGAAGGACGCGGGCATGGATTTGGCCGCCTTGGTCGAGCGCGCCCTGGCCGACGCCGCCTCTCTCGCGGGCGAAGGCTTTCGGGAGATCGAGGGAACCCTGGCCCTGCCCAGGTTCGACATCGGCTACGGGGCGAACCTGCCGGGCGCGTTGCGGGCGCTCGGCCTCGGCCCGGCGCTCGACGGCCCCGACAGCTTCGCCGGCATCGCCACGCCGCCACCGGCGCTCGGAGACATCCTGCACAGAGCCGCCCTTTCGGTCGACGAGGAGGGATCAGTGGCGGCCGCGGCCACGGCCGTGGTGATGACGCGGACGCTGGCCGGCAAGGAGCGGTTCGAGATGATCGTCGACCGGCCGTTCCTGGTCGTGCTGCGCCACCGGCGGACCGGGGTGCCGGCATTCGTCGGTTACGTGGCCGATCCGGCGGGCGCCCAATGATGGTGGCCATGAGTGTTTTGTGTGTGCTGTTGCGCCCGGCCGTCGGCCGGCGCAAGATTGAACCGAACGAACAGGCAATGGGAATCGCATCATGAAACTCATTCGCATGGCGTTATGCGCCCTCGTGCTGGCGCTCCTCGCCACCCTGCCGGCCCAGGCCGGCAAGCGCGTGGCCCTGGTGATGGGCAACTCGGCCTATATCAACGCACCGGCCCTGCCCAACCCCCGGAACGACGCCGAGGACATGGCGGCCGCGCTCGAGAAGCTCGGCTTCGAGGTCATCCGCGGCATGGACCTCGACCGCGAAGGCATGGAGGCTGCCGTCGACCGCTTCGGCGCCACCGCCGACGGGGCGGATCTGGCGCTCGTGTTCTATGCCGGGCACGGCATCCAGGTGGCGGGGGAGAACTACGCGCTGCCCATCGACGCACGATTGCGGAGCGAGCGCGACCTGCGCCGCGCGGTGCCCCTCTCGTGGCTGGTGGATGAGGCCGGCCGGGCCGCGCAGCTCGGCCTCGTGATCCTCGACGCCTGCCGCAACAACCCCCTGGCCGAGGAGATGAAGCGCGGCATGGGGGCGACGCGCGCCTTCGTGGTGGGCCGCGGCCTCACGCGCCTCGAGGATGCGCCGACCAATACCTTGATCGCCTACGCGACCTCGGCCGATGCGACGGCCGAAGATGGCTCGGGCCGGAACAGCCCCTATACGACGGCCCTGCTCCACCACATTCCCACGCCGGGCCTGGAGATCCGTCAGCTCTTCGGCCGCGTGCGCGATTCGGTGATGGAATCGACAAACAGCGGGCAGACGCCGTTCACCTACGGCTCGCTCGGCGGCGACGCGATCTACCTGGCGCTGCCGCTCACGACGGTGTCGCTCGTGCCCGGGCCTGGTCAGTCCCAAGAGAGCGAGAAATACGTGACCCCATCCGGCCGCCAGATGGTCGAGATCGAGTTCTGGCGCACCATCAAGGACAGCGCCGACTGGCGTGACTTCCAGGCCTATCTCGATCAGTTCGGCGAAGGTGCCACATTCAGCGTGCTCGCCCGCCTGCGGCGCGACAAGCTGAGAGGCACGGGCGATACGGATATCGACACGGCGATCAGCGCCACGCCCCTTCCCGGCACGCCCCATGCGGAGTATCCGGACGTGGTCTGGAACGCCGACGGCATGCTGGAGCCCGCCCCCGGGTACCGCTGGACCTCGGACGACACCGATAGCATGGACGTGATTCCGATCGTCGCCGGCACGCCCCACGATACCTATCCAAACGTGGTGTGGAACGCCGACGGCAAGCTCGAGCCGGCTTCGGGCTACGAATGGGTTTCCGACGACCCAGACAATTACAACGTGGTGCCGGGCGCCGGCCAGCCCGGGACGGACGTCGCGTCGGCGCCCGGCACGGAGACGACGACAACGGCGACGGACGCGAGCGGCGCGCCCGCCGCCGGCGCGCCCCACGATACCTACCCGAACGTGGTGTGGGACGCCGAGGGCACGCTGCAGCCGGTGCCGGGCTATCAGTGGGCCAGCAACGACCCCGACGCCTACGACGTAACACCGGTGGTCGACGGCACGCCCCACTTCAAGTATCCCAACGTGGTGTGGGGCGCCGATGGGCTGCTGGAGCCGGCCCCGGGCTACGAATGGGGCTCTGACGATCCGTCGGATTTCACCGTGCGGCCCGCGACGGGCTCGGAGGTCGCGGCGGTGCCCGACGGCGATGCCGGCACGCCTCCCGCCGGCACCCCCCACGCCGAATACCCGAACGTGGTGTGGGACGCCGAGGGCATGCTGCAGCCCGCGCCGGGCTACGAGTGGGCCTCTGAGGACCCGGACGAATACGGTGTGCGGCCGGAATCCCGCACCCAGTCCGGGCCGCCCGCCAGCACGCCCCACGAGACCTATCCCAACGTGGTGTGGAACGACGAGGGGCTCCTCGATCCGGCGCCGGGTTTCGCCTGGACCAACGACGATCCGGATAGCTACGACGTCGTGCGCGTCGTCCCCGGCACACCCCATGCCACCTATCCGAACGTCGTGTGGGACGAGGACGGGCAGCTACAGCCCGCGTCCGGCTACCAGTGGGTCAGCGACGATTCGGACAGTTACGAGGTGCAGGCCATCTACCCCGGCGCCCCCCATTACAAGTACCCGAACGTGGTCTGGGACAACAACGGCATGCTGGAGCCGGCGCTGGGTTACAACTGGCTCACGGACGATCCGGATAATTACGACGTGGTCCCGGATTCGGGCGCGGTCCAGCCCTCGACCGGCGGGCTGGGCGCCAGGCTCGGGCTCCTCGAGGAGGAAGTCACCACGAGCGAGAGGCATCTCGGCGCCCCGCCGTCCGCGACCTGGCAGTCCGCGCCGTCCGCCGCCCAGCCCGCCATGGGCGTCGCTTCGGCCCAATCGCTCCGCGACCGTGCCTAGTGTGCCGTCCGATAAATTCGCCACCCACGGGGGCGCTCTTCCCGATTTCCGGAGGGCGCCGCCGCCGCTTGACGATGCTTCGGCATCGCCGGCGCGGCGCCTCCTACCGAGAGGATGGGAAAAGCGATCCCATAGGCCGCGCGCTTAGGAGCCAGGGCACCAGGCCGACCAAGATATTCGCGCCATCCGCGCGGCGCTGGCGGTTGCCCTCGCCGTCGTAACGGCGCCGGCGGGCGCAATGGCCGAGCGCCGAGTCGCGCTGGTCATCGGCAATTCGGCATATCGATTCGCGCCCGAGCTGCCCAACCCACGAAACGACGCCGCGGCGGTCGGGGCCGCGCTCGAGCGCCTCGGCTTCGAGGTGCTCGCCGGGCAGGACCTGGACGGCGCCGACATGTCCCGCATGCTGCGCGATTTCGGGCGTCGGCTCGAGGGCGCCGACGCGGGCCTCTTCTTCTACGCCGGTCACGGCCTCCAGGTTGGCGGCGGCAACTACCTGGTGCCTGTCGATGCCCAGCTTTCGAGCGAGCTCGACCTCGAGTTCGAGGCTACGGACCTGAACGTGGTTCTGCGCATCATGGAGCGCGCCTCGGCGACGAACCTCGTCTTTCTCGACGCCTGCCGCGACAACCCCCTGGCCCAGAACCTGGCCCGTTCCATGGGCGCCACCCGCTCGATGGCCGTCGGGCGTGGCCTCGCGCGCGTCGAAAGCGGCGTCGGCACGCTCATCACCTACGCCACCCAGCCCGGCAACGTGGCCCTAGATGGGGACGGCTTGCACAGCCCCTTCACCGAGGCACTGGTCGAGCATATCGAGGCGCCAGGCATCGACGTGGCGCTGATGTTGCGCCGGGTGCGCCAGTCGGTGCTCGACGCGACCGACGGCCAACAGGTCCCCTGGGGCCATTCCTCACTCACGGGCGAGTTCTACTTCATGCCCGAGAGTGCCGATGGCCCCGCCCCGGTCGCCGAGACCTCGGCGGCCGCTTCGTCCTCGACCGATCTCGATGCCCTGTTCTGGGCCTCGATCAATGACAGCGCCAATCCAACCATGTTCGAGCAGTATCTCGCGCGATTTCCCGCGGGCATCTTCGCGGGTCTGGCCCAAGCGCGGCTCGAGGAGCTGAGGAGCGGGGGCACCGAGACGGCGGCGCTGACCCCGGCGCCGGAGCCCACCTGGGAGCCGCCCGAGATCGAGCCGGTGGACGCCGACTATACGGTGATCAAGAATGCCAACGTGCGGGCCGCGCCCAACGTTCGCGCCGAGATCGTCGATACCCTGCCAATGGGGGCGCGATCCTCGTGGCCGGCAAGGTGCGGGGCGCCAACTGGTACCTCGTGGCGCTCCCCGATGGGCACGAGGGATATGTCTTCGGTCGCCTTCTCGTGCCTTACGAGGAGGGCGTCGCCCTCGCCCCGTCGCCCACCGCGGTGCCGGAGGCCGAGCCCGCGCCGCAGCCGGCGGAGAGTGGTGAGCCCGTCTTCAACATCAAGCCCGTGCGCTACGAGGGCGAGAGGGTGGTGGGCGTGGCGGAGGTGATTCAATACGGCCTTGCGACGGCGCTCGACGCGAGGGTGGTGCTCGATTGGCCTTTCGAGCCCGACGAGAACACCGTCACCGGCAAGATCACCATGCTCGACGTCTCCAAGAAGGAGAATCTCGAATACTATGGCTCCGAGCTGGCACAGGCGCTGCTCGGCAGCCTCGGCTCGTCCCTCAGCCAGTCCATATCGCCGAGCACGGGCGTCTATGAGGTCAAGGTGCGCATCGTCGCGGAGAACCAGAGGACGGGGCGGACGACGGTTGAAAAGGCCCATGTGGTGGTCTTGCGTGACGGCCGCATGGACATCGAGCAGAGCACCAACTATGCCATCAACAAGGCCTTCACCGAGGCCACCCAGCGCCTCGCCATGCGCCTCAACGGTGGCGTGCCGGAACCGGCGATCGAGGCGACCGTCTACGACGAATACAAGCGTGACCGCCCCGACCAGGCGGAGCGCCCCACGGGGCCACCCATCGACTCTCGTTGAGGGTTACAGCGCCGCGCCGGCCCTGAGTCCTTCGAGCACCGCCTCCTCGGCGGTGCGCGGGGCGAGGCAGTCGCCGATGGGGATCGTCTCCCCCTCGAAATCCGCGAGCGCCTGCTCGAGGTCGTTGTCGGCCTGGTGGCCGAGCGCCAGGACGAGCGTCTCCACGCCCTCGCAGACTATGGGCTCGCCGCTCGTCGTGTGCTCGAAATAGGCGGTGTCGCCGTCGGCGCCGTAGAGCCGCGCGAGCGGCGTGATCTCGACCCCGAGCTTGTGCAACTCGCCGAGCCAGCGGTCGCGCACATATTGTTGGATCGTCTGGCCGGGCATGTTGCCGTTGGCGTAGAGCCGTACCCGGCAGCCATCGCGCGCCAGCTTCTCGGCCAGTCCCAGACCCACCCAGTCGCAGCGCCAGTCGGCGATGGCCACCGAGGCGCCGACGTTCGCCTCGCCCCGGATGACCTGCCAGGCGTCGACGATGTGGGCCTCCTCCTCGCCCTCGATCGTGGGCCGGTAGGGGACGGCGCCCGTGGCCAGAACGATTGCATCCGGCGCCTCGCGCGCCACCAGCCCAGCCGTGACGGCCGTGTTCCTCACCACCTCGACGCCGGCCAGCTCCATCTCGCGGGTGAGGTTGGTGACGATGCCGCCAAACTCCGCGCGGCCGGGCAGGAGCTGGGCGAGGAGCGCCTGTCCCCCGAGCTGGCCCGCACGCTCGTAGAGGGTGACTTCGTGCCCGCGCGCCGCCGCCACGGCCGCCGCCTTCATGCCACCAGGCCCGCCGCCCGCGACCAGCACGCGGCGCGGTGTGGCGGCCGGCCGGAGGGTGCCGAACTCCAGCTCCCGCCTCGATTCCGGGTGCTGGATGCAGGAGACGGAATAGCCCGTCAGCACGTGCCCGATGCAGGCCTGGTTGCAGGCGATGCAGGCGCGGATGTCGTCGAGCCGCCCGGCTTGCGCCTTCCCGGCCATGGCCGGGTCGCAGATCATCGCCCGCGTCATGGCGCACATATCGGCCTGGCCCGTGGCGATCACCTGCTCGGCGATGCGCGGGTCGTTGATGCGCCCGGCGACGAAGACGGGCTTGGAGACCCGCGCCCGCACCGCCGCCGCGTAGGGCGCCGTGTAGCCCGCCTCGTACAGCATGGGCGGGGCGATGTGGAGGGAGCCGCCGAGTGACGCCGAGGTGCCGGCGACGACGCTCATGTAATCGACCCCGTCCGGGGTGTCGAGCGCTTCGCAGATCGCCAGCACATGGGTATCGCTGAGACCGCCCCGGTCGCGCTCGTCGGCGGAGATGCGCAGCCCGATGGCGAAATCGCCGGTCTTGGCCCGGATGTCGGCCACGACCTCCTCGACAAAGCGCAGGCGGCGCTTGAAGTCGCCGCCATACTCGTCCTCGCGGATGTTGGTGTGGGGGTTGAGGAACTGCGAACGCAGGTAGCCGTGGCTGGCCACGATCTCGGCGCCGTCGAGCCCGGCCTCCTTGAACCTCCGGGCCGCGTCGCCGTAGCCGGCGACGACCTCCCGGACGAGGGGCCTCGGCATGGCTCTCGGCATGACGTGGAAGCGGTCGTTGGGCACGGCCGAGGGCGCCAAGGCCGCCGTGGCGCTGCCGTCCTGGGATTCGAGGATCTCGCGGCCCGGATGAAAGAGCTGGGCGAAGATCTTGCAGCCCGTCTCGTGCACCGCCTTGGCCAGCCGGCGGTAGCTGGGGATACAGTCGTCCGTCTCGGCCTTCAACATGTGGGCGTTGTAGAGCGCCGTCGGATGGACCGACGCGATCTCGACGATGACGAGGCCGGCACCGCCCTCGGCCCGCGCCCTATGATAGGCGATCAGGGAGTCGCTCACGTCTCCCGCCGCGAGCAAGGTGCCATGGCCGCTCGAGAAGATGCGGTTGCGGACCTCGACGTTGCGGATGGTGAAGGGTGAGAAGAGGTTGGGAAATCGATCCGACATGGCACGCCCCCCATGAGAGTCGCCGGCCGTACAATGTCTCGACCTTGCGCAATCGCGTGACCGGGCGCAAGGGCGGCCGAGCTGATCCAGCGTATCGACGCCGCGGGCCTCGCCGTTCTGCTGGTGGAGCGGAACGTGGTACGGTCCCGCGCCATCGCCGACCAAGGCAATGTCATGGCGATTGACCGCGTCACCCTCCCGGTCCCCGGTCGCCGACCTCGCCCGTGAAGACGGGCGCAGGCGGTCCTATCAGGGGATATGAGGGGATTGGGAGAGGCCATGGCACGGCAGGCGGCCCAGACACTCGCCGAGAAGATCATCGCCCGCGCCGCCGGCCGCGACGCCGTGCGCCCGGGCGAGGTCGTCACCTGCCGGGTCGACCTCGCCATGATGCACGATTCAGGCGGGCCGCGCCGGGTCGCGCCCATCCTCGAGCGCCTGGGTGTCGGCGTTTGGGACGCGAACAAGGTCGTTGTGATGACCGACCATTTCGTGCCGGCCGTCGATGCCGAGAGCGCCCAAATCCTCGACCTCACGCGCCGCTGGGTGGCCGAGCACGGCATCCGGCACTTCTATGACATGCAGGGCATCTGCCACGTGGTGCTGCCCGAGCGCGGCCACCTGCGCCCCGGCATGTTCGTGGTCGGCGGCGACAGCCATTCGCCCACGGGGGGCGCGTTCGGCTGCTTCATGTTCGGCCTCGGCGCCACCGATATGGCCGCGGTGCTGGTGACGGGCGAGACCTGGATCGAGGTGCCGGGGACCATCCGGGTCGCCTGGGAGGGCGCGCTCGGCCACGGGCTCTCGGCCAAGGATATGACGCTCGCCATGTGCGCCCGGCTCGGGCTCGACGGCGGCGGCTACCAGGTGGTGCAGTACGCGGGCGCGGCCGTCGAGGTGCTGCCCATGGCGGAGCGTATGACCCTCTGCAACATGGCGGCGGAGCTCGGCGCCCAGACGGGCCTCATCGCGCCCGACAGGTCGACGGGCGACTACCTCGCCGCCATGGGCGGCAATCCGCGCGAGGTCGCGCAGTGGCAAGGGGACGAGGGCGCCGAATACTTGGCGGAGCACCAGTTCGACGCCACCAGCTTGGCACCCCAGGTTGCGGCACCCGATAGCCCGGCCAACGCAGGCCCGGCCGCGGACCATGGCGAGGTCGCGGTGCAGCAGGCCTATATCGGTGCCTGCACCGGCGCCAAGCTCGTCGACCTCCACATGGCGGCCCAGGTGCTGGACGGCCGGCACGTGGCACCAGGCGTCCGGCTTCTGGTGGCCCCGGCATCGGTCCGTGTCACTGCGGCGGCGGCGGCCGATGGGACGCTCGCCAGGCTAACGGCGGCCGGTGCGATCATGATGGCGTCAGGCTGCGGCGCGTGCGCCGGCTATGGTGCAGGTATCCTCGCGGACGGCGAGACCTGCATCTCCTCCACCGCGCGCAACGTCAGGGGCCGCATGGGATCGCCATTGGCCAGGGTCTATCTCGGCTCCCCCTATACGGTGGCGGCGAGCGCCGTGGCCGGCCGCATCGCCGACCCGCGCGAATTCCTGGAGGAGCGGCGATGATGCTGACCGAAGGTGGTCGGGCCTGGGTCTTCGGCGACGACGTCGACACCGACGCGCTGGCGCCCGGTCTCTACATGAAGGGACCGGTCGAGGTGCTGGCGAGCCACTGCCTCGAGACGCTCGAGCCCGGCTTCGCGATCGAGGTGTGCCCGGGCGACGTGGTGGTGGGGGGGAGGAACTTCGGCATGGGCTCCTCCCGCGAACAGGCGGCCCAGGCGCTGCACCAGCTCGGCGTCGCCGTTGTGGTCGCCAGGTCCTTCGCGGGCATCTTCTACCGTAATGCCCTCAACCTCGGCCTCCCGGTCGCGGTCTGTGCCGAGGCGGGGCGCATCGCCGCTGGCGACCGCCTCGCCTTCGATGCCGAGGTCCGCATCATTCACAACCTCTCGCGCGGGGAGACCTATGATTGCGAGCCACTGCCCGCGCACCTCGTGGAGATGGTGAGCGATGGCGGCCTCGTGGCCCATCTCAAGAGGAAGCTCACCGCCCGGCGGCGGGAGCACGACACGTGAGCGAAAGCGATCGGGCCAGCATGCCCGCCCAACTGGCCGGGGAACGCGTCGTCGGCGCACCTCTTCCCGCGCGCCCGGCGCGCTAGAGTGGTTCCGCTTCGATTGGACCCACTCCAGCGATTGGCTCGCTCGCGGCAGCGGACCAGGAGGTCCGCGCCTGCGCGGGCGCGCCGGACGACCGGCGGGCCGCCTTGCGGCCTGGAGCGATTCCAGTCGAGGTGGAAACGCTCTAGACCTCGGGTTCGCAAGATGGATCGCGGCTGGCCGCGCTATCCCCACACCGCTCGTGCCGTCGCGGCGACGAGGCGGAGCTTCGCCCGTTCGTCCTCGACCGTGAGGTCGTTGCCGACGACCGAGGTGGAGAAGCCGCATTGGGGGCTGAGCGCGAGGCGCTCCTTGTCCACGTAGCGCGCCGCCTCGTCGATGCGGGCGGCGAGAAACACTGCATCCTCGAGGGCCGGCCGCTTGGTGGAGACGAGGCCGAGCACGACCATGTGGTCGTCGGGGACATGAGCGAGCGGCGCGAAGGAGCCGGAGCGCGCGTCGTCATATTCGAGCAGGAGCCGGTGCGCGCGGATGTCCCGGAAGATGGGCTCCGCGATGGCCTCGTACCCGCCCTCGACGAGCCAGCGGCTCTTCTGGTTGCCGCGGCACAGGTGGAAGCCGAAGGTGACGCCAGGGACGGCGCCCATGACCGCGTTGTCGAGCTCGATACCGAGATCGAGCCATTCCTCGAGCGTCCAGCCGCGGGACTCGTAGAAGGCCCGCGTGCCGGGATCGAGGAGCAGGGGATAGTGCGGCGCGTCGATCTGGATGTAGGTGGCCCCGAGGCGCGCGAGCGCCTCGACCTCCTCGCGCAGGATGCGCACCACGTCGGCGAGGAAGCCGTCGAGGGTAGGGTATGCGCCCCGCGAGGCCTCCGGCGACCAGAAATTGACGAACAGGCCGGGGCTCGGGAGGGTCACTTTCGGGATGCACCGGGTGCCGGCGCGTAGGTAGGCGAATTCCTCGGTCGAGAGGTAGCGTTTGCGGGCGAGCTTGCCCACGACCCCGAGATCTGCGGGGCGCTCGCGCCGCCAGTCCTCGGCCCCGTCGACCCCGTGCCATTCGCCCCAGAGGAAGGCGTCCAGATCCCAGGCGCCGAAGCCCTCGACCGCCTCGGTCATCTGGCTCTGGAACGAAAGCCGGCGCATCTCGCCGTCGGTGACGACCTCGAGCCCGGCCTCCTCCTGGAGCCCGATGGCCCAGTCCACGGCGCGGTCCTCGACCGCCTTGAACGCAGCATCCGTCATGCGGCCCGCCGCCACCTCGTTCCGCGCGCGTAGGAGCTCGGGCGGGCGCAGCAGGCTGCCGACGGTATCGGCATGGGCGGAAATCATGGCGGGCTCCCGAGGATGGCCGGTCATATCTTCGGCCATCGAGTGTCGGCGAGACAAGGACGAAGGGGTCGCGATCGTCGCCCTCGAAGGGGACCCGATCGCCGCGCGGGCGGCGTGGCTACAGAAACGAGTAGGGGTCGATATCGACCTGGACGCGGACGCTCGCGGGGACCTCGATGCGGGCGAGCCAGGCCCTGAGGCGGGCTTGGACGTTGGTGCGCCGCCCGGCCTTGAGGAGGAGCCGGCGGCGGTGGCGGCCGCGCAACAGTGCGAGTGGGGCCGGCGCCGGGCCGAGAACTGTCACGCCTTCCTCGCGCGGCGCGGCGCGACCGAGCGCCCGCGCGGTGCGCTCGACCTCTCCCTCGCGCGGGCCGGAGACGATGATCGCGACGAGGCGGCCGAAGGGCGGCATGCCGTGGCGCCGGCGGTCCTCGGCCTCGGCCGCGAGGAATCCCTCGCGGTCGCCCGAGACGAGTGCCACCATCACCGGGCTCTCCGGCATATAGGTCTGCAGCAGCACCCGGCCCGGCTTCTCGGCGCGCCCGGCGCGGCCCGCCACCTGGTAGAGGAGCTGGTAGGTGCGTTCGGCCGCGCGCAGGTCGCCGCCGGCGAGCCCGAGGTCGGCGTCCACCACGCCGACCAGTGTGAGCAACGGGAAATGATGCCCCTTGGCCATGATCTGGGTGCCGATGAGGAGGTCGAGCTCCCGCGCTTCGACAGCGCGGACGAGCGCCTGGGCCGCGTCCGGGCCGGTTATGGTGTCGCTGGTCATGATAGCGGTGCGGTAATCGGGCCAGGCGGCGGCGACCTCGTCGGCGAGGCGCTCGACACCCGGGCCACAGGCGGCGAGCGTGTCGGTGGCCTCGCAAGCGGGGCAGATAGCGGGCAGGCGCACGAGATGGCCGCAATGGTGGCACATGAGCCGGCCGGCGAGGCGGTGCTCGACCAGCCAGGCCGTGCAGTTGGGGCAGCCGAGCCGGTGGCCGCAGCGGCGACACAGGGTGAGCGGCGCGTAGCCCCGGCGATTGAGGAACAGCATGGCCTGCTCGCCCGCGCCCACGGCCGCCTCGACGGCCGCGCGCAGGGTGGGGGAGAGCCAGCTCTGGCGTCCAGGTGTGTCGGCCCGCATGTCCACGACCTCGACCTCCGGGAGGCGCGCGCCGCCGATACGGTCCGCGAGGTGGAGCCGGTCGTAGCGGCCGGCCTTGATGTTGGCCAGCGTCTCGAGCGAGGGCGTGGCGGATGCGAGCACGATGGCGGCGCCGGTCAGCTGCGCGCGGACCACGGCCATGTCGCGGGCGTGGTAGATGACCCCGTCCTCCTGCTTGAAGGAGGTGTCGTGCTCCTCGTCGACGACGATGAGGCCCAATTCCGCGAAGGGCAGGAAGAGGGCCGAGCGCGCGCCCACCATGACCCGGACCTGGCCCTCCGCCACCGCCCGCCAGGTGACGCGCCGCTGAGCCTGGGTGAGGTCCGAATGCCACGTCGCCGGCAGGACGCCGAAGCGGTCCCGGAACCGCGCCAGCCACTGGGCGGTGAGGGCGATCTCCGGCACCAGCACCAGGGCCTGCCGCCCGGCCTCGAGCGCTCTTGCCACGCCCTCGAAATAGACCTCGGTCTTGCCCGACCCCGGCACGCCGTCGAGCACCGTGACCGAGAACGCGTCGGCCGCGAGCTTGTCCCCGAGCGCCGTCGCCGCGGCGCGTTGATCCCCGGAAAGCGCGAAGCCGTCCCGCGCCGGATCGGGCGGCCGGAAGGGTGGCGGTGGCGCGCGGGTCTCGGCCGCGATCAGCCCCGCGCCGGCAAGGCCGCGAACGACGGAGACGCCGACGCCGGCCTCGCGCGCGAGCTCTGGCCCGGGCCTGGGCGGGCCGTCGGCGAGGACCGCGAGGACGCGTCTGCGCGCCGGCGTTAGGCGGACGCCCGATGCTTGCGCATCGACCCCGGCGGCGCGGGCATAGACGGCCTGGGGGCGCGGCGGGGCGAGTGCCGAAGGCACGCTCATGGCCATGCGCAGGACGGCGCCCGGCGGTGCCAGGGTATAGTCGGCGACCCAATCGACCATCCTGCGCAGGGCATCGGGCATGGGCGGGGCGTCGAGCCGGTGAAGCGCGTCGCGCAGGCGCCCGGCCGCCACCTCACCGGTGCCCGCACCCCAGACGACGCCCACGACCTCGCGTCGGCCGAGCGGCACGGCCACGAAATCGCCGGGCGCGAGCGTCATCCCGGTCGGCACGCTATAATCGTAGGCGCCCGTGAGCGGCAGCGGCAGGAGCACCGCCACCCGCGGCCGGTCGGCGCCCGAACTCGGGCCGCCCGGGACAGTCCGGTCGGGGCTCCGTCTGGCGTCTATCTCGGGCATGAGGTATAGATTAGTGGAGGATCGTCGGCGGAGCCATGGCCGGAGGGGCGTCGGCACAAACGGGTACTTGGAACACTGGGTCTTGAAAGGCACGGCATGAAATTCTTCATCGATACGGCCGACATAGACGAAATCCGCGACCTCGCCGCCTCCGGCTTGCTCGACGGGGTTACCACCAATCCCTCGCTCGTCGCCAAGTCCGGCCGCCCCTTCTTCCAGGTGCTGGAGGAGATATGCGAGGTGGTCCCCGGACCGGTCAGCGCCGAAGTCACCGCAACCGATCATGGGACCATGGTGGTCGAGGGGCGCAGGCTCGCGGCGCTCGCGCCCAACATCGCCGTCAAGGTGCCCCTCACGCCCGACGGCATCCGCGCCTGCAAGACGCTCTCGGGCGAGGGCACCATGGTCAACGTCACGCTCTGCTTCTCTCCCGCCCAGGCCATCCTCGCCGCCAAGGCGGGGGCCAGCTTCGTCTCCCCCTTCGTCGGCCGGCTCGACGATATCGGCTCGCCGGGCATGGGTCTGATCGACGAGATCTGCGCCATCTATCGCCAGTACCCCGATTTCCGGACCGAAGTGCTGGTCGCCTCCATCCGCAGTCCCCAGCACGTGGTGGAGGCGGCGAAGATGGGCGCACACGTAGCCACCATCCCGCCCCAGGTGCTGCGCCAGCTTTTCAACCATCCCCTGACCGACAAGGGGCTCGCCGCCTTCCTCGCTGACTGGGCCAAGACTGGCCAGTCGATCCTCGAGGCCGAGGCGGCGGAGTAGTAGGGGCGAGCCCTTGCCCAAGCCGAGGGACGCAAAGGCGGGCGCCCGCGAGGAGCCCACGGGCCGGCAGGTGCTCGACTATCTGCGCGAACGCCCCAACTTTTTGCGCAAGCATCCCGAGGTCATGGCCACCCTGGCGCCGCCGGCGCGCGCGTTCGGCAACGATGTGGCCGACATCCAGGAGGCCATGATCCGGCGCCTCCAGACCGACCAGCACGACCTGAAGGAGATGTACCGCGAGCTGGTCGTCACCAGTCGCGACAACCTCGCCAGCCAGGGCCGCGTTCATGCCGCGGCGCTCGCCATCCTCGGCGCCCGCACCTTCGAGCACCTGATCGAGATCGCGACAACCGACCTCGCCGTCCACCTGGAGGTGGATGTGGTGGGCCTGTGTGTGGAGACCGTGGAGGCGCCGTGCCCGCGTGCGCCCAAGGCCGGCGTGCGTATTCTGGAGGTGGCCGCGGTCGACGCGCTGATCGGGCAGGGGCGCGAGGCGCGCCTGCGCAACCATGTGGGCGGGCAGGGCGATCCCGCCGTCTTTGGCGCCGGCGCCGGCCTCGTCCATTCCCAGGCGCTGATCCGTCTCGATTTCGACACCGCCGCGCCTACCGGCCTCCTCGCCCTCGGCTCCCGGCACGACGACCGCTTCCAGGTGGGCCAGGGAACCGAGCTCCTGTCCTTCCTGGCGCGGGTCCTGGCCCGATCTATCCGCTCGTGGCTGTCTCTCCCCGCCTGAGGCGCTTCGCCGCCGGGGAGGATCTGGCGGCGGCGATCGCGGCATGGGAAGATTGGCTGGCCGACGAGCGCCGCGCGTCGCCCCACACGGTCGCCGCCTATGGCCGCGACCTCTCGGGGTTCCTCGATTTCCTCACGGAACATCTGGGGGGCGAGCCCAGTCTCCACGATCTCGACGGCCTGCGCGTGGCCGATTTCCGGGCCTGGCTCGCGCGCCGGGCGATGGGGGGCCTCGCCCGCACCTCGATCGCGCGCGCGCTCTCGGTCGTGCGCGGCTTCTTTCGCTTCCTCGAGCGCCGCGGGCACTTGGCCAACCCGGCCATCGCCGCCGTCCGCACCCCGAGGCTGCCGCGTACGGTCCCGCGCCCCCTCGCCGAGGGCGACGCCCTCGAAGTGGTGGCGGAAGCCGGGTCCGGGGCGGTAGATGCGGCGGAGCCGGGCTGGGTGGCGCTGCGCGACATCGCCGTCTTCACGCTCCTCTACGGCTGCGGCCTGCGCATCTCGGAAGCGCTGGGACTGGCGCGCCGGGCGGCGCCGCTCGATGAGACCCTGACGGTGTTGGGCAAGGGAAGCAAGGAGCGGCGCCTGCCGGTATTGCCGGCGGTGCGGCGCGCGGTCGATGACTATATCGCCACCTGCCCCTTCGATCCCGGGCCCGACGGGCCGCTCTTCCTCGGCGTCCGGGGCCGGCGCCTGGGTGCGCGCGAGGTGCAGCGGCGCATGCAGACCCTGCGCGGCCGGCTCGGCCTTCCCGATTCGGCGACGCCGCACGCGTTGCGCCACAGCTTCGCCACCCACCTGTTGGCGGGGGGCGGCGATTTGCGGGCCATCCAGGAGCTGCTCGGCCACGCCTCGCTCTCGACCACCCAGCGCTACACGGCCGTCGATGCGAGCCGCCTGCGCGAGGTCTACGACGCGGCGCACCCGCGGGCCCGGGGCTGAGCGGGCCGCCGCCCCATGGAGCCGGTCGAGGTTGCTCGCGCTTTCGCGCGCGAGGTGATCGCACCCAACGCGGCCCGGTGGGAGGAGGAGCGGCGCTATCCCCGCGAGGCGTTTCCCGAAGCGGCGGCGCGGGGGCTCTGCGGCCTCGTCGTGCCGGTGGAGATGGGCGGCGCCGGCCTCGGCGCGGCTGCCATGGCACGGGTCATGGAGGAATTGGCGGGCGCCGACATGGCCTTCAGCTTCGGCCTCGTCGTGCACAACAACCTGGCCGGCGCCATCGCGCGCCACGGCGACCCACGGCATGTCGAGACATATCTCGATGACCTGATTGCGGGCCGGCGCGTTGGCGCCTTCCTCCTGACCGAGCCCCGGGGCGGCAGCGACGCCGGAGCGATTCTCACCCGGGCGCGGCGCGAAAGTGGTGGCTGGGTTATCGACGGGGAGAAGGCCTGGGTCAGCAATGGGGCCGGGGCCGATGTCCTGAGCGTCTATGCCCAGACCGACCCGGCCCTCGGTTGGCGCGGCATCGCCTGTTTTCTCGTGCAAGCGGGTCAGCCGGGCGTGGTGCGCGAGCCCTCCTACCGCCTCATGGGCGGCCATGCACTTGGCACGGGAGCCTTTCGGTTCGAAGGCTGCCGGGTCGGCGAGGAAGCACTCCTCCTCGGCCCCGGCGACGGCTTCAAGGCGGCCATGGCCGGCATCGATTTGGCGCGTGTCAACGCCGCCGCCATGTGCTGCGGTAAGATGCGCGTGGGCCTCGACCGGGCGCTGGCCGCGACGGCCGAGCGCCACGCCTTCGGCCAGGCCATCGCCGACTTCCAGGGCATCCAATGGATGCTGGCCGACGCCGCCACCGACCTCGAGGCGAGCCGTCTGCTCGCCTACGAGGCGGCCCGGCGGCTCGATGCCGGCGAGGATGGGGCCCTGGCCGCGGCCCACGCCAAGAAGTTCGCGACGCGGGCGGCGCTCACCCGCCTCGCCGACTGCATGCAAGCCATGGGTGCCGACGGCTACCGCGCCGACTGTCCGCTGTCGCGCCACCTCGCCTGCGCCAAGATGGCCCAGTATCTCGACGGCACGACGGAGATCCAGAACGTGGTCATCAGCCGGGCGCTGCGCCGGCGTGCGACCGCGAGAAAGGAAAGGGGATTACAAAGAAGGGTTGACGCTCACGCGCGCGGCAGGTACGATGGGTCGATGGATGAACCGACACGAGCGCCCTTGTGTCATTAAGAATATTTGGCGGCATTGTCCGTTGGTTCAGCCACGCGAAGGGCGCAACAGACATTCTTTTTCTTTTGGTGCCGTCGTCGTTGGTTGCAGCATTCAGCGCCGCGTGGGCCGCCATGTTGCTTGAGCCGTTGCATTGGGTGATATTTATAGCTACGGGACACTAGTGTCCGGTTAACTGTGGCGGTTTTCCGGTTAGTGGGTTGTGGTTAAACGTTCTTTCGGGATATTCGCGTGTCACCGACTTGAACTCCCGGTGTTAAGCCAGACATGCTCCTGCCTTCCCGGTCAGGAGCATGGCTCATGTATGCAGGCAAGATCGTTTTCGCCCAGGTGATCGACCATCTGCCCGTGCACAGCTTGCGCCGTTGCGTCCACCGCTACGGCGGCGATCGCAGGCTGCGAAGCTTCTCCTGCCTCGATCGGTATCTGTGCATGGCCTTCGCGCAGCTGACCTATCGCGAGAGCCTGCGCGACATCGAGGCCTGCCTGCGCGCCCAGCACACCAAGCTCTACCACATGGGCATCCGCGGGCGCGTCGCCCGCGCCACCTTGGCCGACGCCAACGAGAGGCGCGACTGGCGCATCCATGCCGACTTCGCCCAGGCGCTGATCCGCATCGCCCGGCCGCTCTATGCCCAAGACAGCTTCGGCCTCGAGCTCGACCACACCGTCTATGCCCTCGACTCGACCACCATCGACCTCTGCCTCGCGGTCTTCCCCTGGGCCCCGTTCCAGCGCACCAAGGCCGCCATCAAGCTCCACACCCTCTTGGATCTGCGCGGCAATATCCCAACTTTCATCCATATCAGCGACGGCCGATGGCACGACGTGAGGGTGCTCGACGAGCTGGTCCCCGAGCCCGGCGCCTTCTACGTCCTGGACCGCGGATACATCCATTTCGCCCGCCTCCATCGCCTGAGCCAGGGCGCCGCCTTCTTCGTCGTCCGGGCACGGGCCAAGTTCCAGTTCCGCAGGATCGCGTCCCGCGCAATCGACAAGACCACCGGCCTGCGCTGCGACCAGACCATCCGCACCGCCGGCCAGCACACCGCCACCGACTACCCGGACAGGCTCCGCCGCGTCCGATACCGCGACCCCGAGAGCGGCAAGGCCTTCACCTTCCTGACCAACAACTTCACCCTGCCGGCGCTGACCATCGCCCAGCTCTACAAATGCCGCTGGCAGGTCGAGCTGTTCTTCAAATGGATCAAGCAGCACCTGCGCATCAAGCGCTTCTACGGCACCTCCGAGAACGCCGTCAAATCCCAGATCTGGATCGCCGTCTCCGTCTATGTGTTGATCGCCATCGTCAAGAAGCGCTTGGCTATCAACGCCAGCCTCTACACAATCCTCCAGGTCCTCAGCCTCACCGTCTTCGAAAAAACACCGCTCCTTCAATTGCTTACAAATCCAGAAACCACAACACCAATCCACCCCCATGCTAACCAATTGAATCTATTCGACTATTAACCGGACACTAGTGGCTACGGGAATATTTTCTTTCTTGGCGGTCGGGCTTTCGGTAACGATCCGGTTTATTAGGGACAATTCTCTGCGCTACAAGGTCACTAGTGTCCGGTTAAAAATCGAATGAATTCAATTGGTTGGTTATTTGCGAAGCATTGCATCTGTTTTCGTCTCCCGCAAGTGCTTGATGTATGGGCATTTTCTCGAAGAGGGTCACCGAGAGGATCTGTAACAAAGTGTAGAGCGAGGCGTCCAGGTCGAGGCGCTTCTTGACGATGGCGACGAGGACGTAGACCGAGACGGCAATCCAGATCTGCGTCTTCACCGCGTTCTCCGACGTGCCGTAGAACTGCTTGATCCGAAGATGCTGCTTGATCCACTTGAAGAAGAGTTCCACCTGCCAGCGGCTTTTGTAGAGCGCGCAGATGGTGGCGGCCGGAAGCGAGAAGTTGTTGGTGATGAAGACCAGCGTCTTGCCGGACTCGGGGTCCTTGAAGCGGATGCGCCGCAGAAGTTCGGGGTAATCCTGACGGGTGTAGAAGCCGTCCAGGGAGATGGTCTGGTCGCAAATGATGCCGGTCGAGCGATCCGTCGGCGCCGAATAGACGCGATGAGCATCGATGTTCGACTTGGCACGCGTGACGAAGAAGGCCCCGGCTTGGTGCAACACATAAAGGCGGGCAAAGTCGACGTAGCCACGATCCACGACGTAGATGGCTCCGGCTTCCGGCAAGAGCATATCGAGGGCATGAACGTCGTGCAGCTTGCCATCCGAGATGTGGATAAAACTCGGAATGTTGCCCCGCAGGTCGAGCAGCGTGTGCATCTTCACCGCCGCCTTGGTGGTGCGGAAGTGCGCCCACGGAAAGACCGACAGGCACAGAGCGATGGTCGTCGAGTCCAGGGCGTAGACGGTATTGGTCAGGTCCAACCCCAGTTCTTCGTCGACGTACAGCGTCCTCGCCTGGGTGATGAGCCGCTGGGCCAACGCCGCATGGATACGCCAGTCGCGCCTTTCGTTGGCATCGGCCAGCGTCGAGCGCCGGACCGGCTGGCGGAAGCCCATGTGATAGAGTTTCGATGCGTGGACCGAGAGGCAGGTCTCGATGTCGCGCAGGCTTTCCCGGTAGGTCAGCTGGGCGAAGGCCATGGACCGGTATTGCTCGGCGCAGGAAAGCGTCCGGACCCGGTGATCGCCGCCATACCGGTCGACGATCCGCGTGAAAGTAGTCCATGGCAGGAAGTCCATGAGCTGAGCGAACAGGGTCTTGCCGGTGTTCATGAGCATCTCCTCGGAGAAACTCCGAAAAGTGCTCCATCCAATTCAAATCGACACCATGCATTTTCGCTTCAAACCCCGCAGAAATCCTGGCTCTCAAAGCCAGCACCGCTCAGTTAACCGGACAGCAGTGCTACAAGGTGTCTTTTGACCCAATAAAAGAAATACGTATTGCGGCTCGGCCAGACAATAGCGCTGTTGTTATTCAGCTGGGCATGCGCATACATAACAGTTCGAAGGTCCCGATTTTCTTCAATATTGATATTTTGACTTTTCTTCTTCAAGACAAGGGAAATCAAGGCGCTTCGCTGGTTGGAGACCAGCAATTAATAATGCCGGAAAGCCGGATAACATACCTTCTTCCATCAATCTCTGATATTACCCCAGGGCCTGTTGGTGGCGCCCTTCGGTTCCAAGTAAAATATGGGCACAAGCCGGATAAGATTAATCTGTCAATCTCTGCCAAATTTGTAATTTCCGGACTGGTTAGTGTCGATGGAGAGGAACCGGAGTTTATGGCGAATATCTTTGTTGAAGAAATGGAATATTAAGATCATGAAACCAACAATCATACGGGATCTAGACCTTGTGGGCGCAACGCCAGAGACGCTTACGATGGCCGAATGGAGGACCACGCAATGACGGAAGACGACAAGCGCCTCGAAATAGGCAGGCTGGTGGAAGAGCGGCAGAAGGTCCGGGGGGGCCTCGTCTGTGTCGAGCGTCAGCTTCGCCGGATCCGTCTTGCCCTGGATCGCACGCAACTCGCGATTGACGGCCTCGCCGACTATTGCCTCGACGATGCCAGCGGCAAGCTGATTGTCTCCGGCGTGCCGCACATCCAAGGTTGCGAGGAAAGCGGAGAGCACCCGGACGGCCGGGGAATCGCCCGGCTACTCGATGAGCGCCGCGCGCTGAAACAGCGGCTGGACGAGATTGAGGGCGAGGGCGACCATCTCGGGCTTTAGCGCCGCTGCGGATCAGGCTTGGAGGTATGACATGACCCGAGGGAAGCCGGTTCTTGACCCGGAGCGCGACCTTGCGGGGGCGACACCGGAGACGCTAGTGCGAGCGCTGTTTCGTCGTGTGGATCCCTTACGACCGCGCGCCGCTGGCGAGGCCGTTGCAGGCGATGAGGTCGCGGTAGAGAAGGTTGCGCCCGACGAGCCGAGCAACGGTGTCCCGCATCTGGGCAAGCGTTCCTGATTCCCTGATGTTGTGCTTGCCCGCGAACTCGGAGACGTAGCGTTGCAGATGCTTCGGGCTGATCTTGTGGAAGGTTCCTTTGTGGGCGCGCTTGAGCATCGACCAGAAGCTCTCGATCCCATTGGTGTGTGCCATGCCGTTGACGTACTCGCTGACCGAGTGCTTCACCGTCTTGTGCGGGTTGGGAATGCCCTCGTAGGCCGCCGCGTCATCGGTGTAGACCACGGCGCCCGGCCCGGCGTTCTCGGCTACGAAGTCATGCAGCGTCGCGCTGTCGGTCGCCTCCACCACTTGCGCGGCGACCTTGTTGGTTGCCCGGTCCTTCGCGCCAACCACGGCGGTCTTGCCGACCGCGCCGCGTCCAGTGAGCGTCTTGCGCTTGGCTTTCGACATGTTCTTCCGCTTGCCGCCGAAATAGGTCTCGTCGATCTCAACCGGGCCGTCGAACGGACCTTCGCCGTTGCCGGCCCATGCTTCGCGGATGCGATGCAGCATGAACCATGCCGTAGGCTGCGACACGCCGATATCGCGTTGCAGCTTCATGGACGAAACCGACTTGAGCGAGGTCAGGCACAGGTAGATCGCAATGGCCCACTTCCGCATCGGAATCTTCGACCGCTGCATGGCCGTGCCCGTCTTCACCGAGAAGTAGGAGCGGCAGTCCGAGCACCAGTAAGGCATCTTCGCGTGGCTGGCCTCGCGGGTGCGGACCGAGCCGCACTTGGGGCAATGGCGACCGTCCGGCCAGATCACCGACTCGAACCACTCGGTCGCCGTTTCCTCCGTCGGGAACATGTCCATCAACTGAACGATGGTCAGTCCCTCGCGGTGCGATTTTCCGGGTGCTTTCTTCGCCATTTCCGCTCTCCCTTCCGACATTCTGAATATAGGGAGTCAGCCTGAGAATGTCAACCCTTCTTTGTAATCCCCAAAGGAAAAGGAGACGACACCATGAAGCTCTACGTTGCCGAGCGCTCCGGGAACGCCCACAAGGCGCGGCTGTTCCTCTCCATTCTGGGCGTCGAATACGAGGCCGTGGACGCAGCCTACATGTCGCTGCAAGAACCTGAGTTCCGAGCCAAGAACCCGCGCGGGCAGATCCCGGTGCTCGAGGTCGACGGCCGGCAAATATGGGATTCCCAGGCCATCCTCGTCTACCTGGCAAGGCGGTATGGCGGCGAGGACTGGCTGCCGACAGACCCCGAGGGCATGGCCGAAGTGATGCAGTGGCTGGCGCTCTCGGAAAACGAGCTGTTGCTCGGCATCGCCCAGGCGCGGATCGGTACCACCTTCGCGACCGGCAACGAGGACGTCATCCTGGTCCCGCTCGACCGGGCGAAGCGCTACGCGGCACGCGGCCTTCGGGTCATGGAGGAGCGCCTCGCGGCCCACGACTGGCTGGCTCTCGACCGGCCCACCATCGCCGAGATGGCCTGCTTCACATACGCCGCCCTCACCCACGAGGCCGGCATCGATATAGCCCCCTACGGCGCGGTGGCGCGGTGGCTCGAGCGGGTCCGATCCCTGCCCGGCTTCGTCGCCATGCCCGGCATGGAGGCGGTGCCGGCTTGACCGGGTGCCCGCGGCCACTATCCTGAGGGCCGAATTCGACCCACCACTCACGAGGCAGGGAACGCGGCATGACAGAGCTCCTGCATCCGGGCGTCGTCGCCGGGCGTACGCCCGACAAGCCCGCCCTCATCATGGCCGGGAGCGGCGAGGTGGTGACCTATGGCGAGCTCGATGAGCGCTCCAAGCGGGGCGCGCAACTGTTCCGGTCCCACGGCCTCGGCCCCGGCGACACCATCGCCATCTATATGGAGAACAACGCCCGCTACATGGAAGTGTGCTGGGCCGCGCACCGCGCCGGGCTCTACTATAGCTGCATCAGCAGCCAGCTGACGGCGCCGGAAGCCGCCTACATCGTCGCGGACAGCGACGCCAAGCTCCTCGTGACCTCCGCCGCCAAGGGCGACGTTGCGGCGGCCCTCATCGCGCAGGCGTCCAGTGTCGGCCCGCGCTATGTGGTGGGCGGCGCCTTGGATTCCGGGCCATGCCTCATGGGAGGAAGCGATTCTGGATCATCCGGCCGCCGCGCTCGACGACGAGACCGAGGGTGTGGACATGCTCTACTCGTCGGGGACCACCGGGCGGCCCAAGGGCGTCAGGAGCCCGCTGCGCGGCGAGGTCTTCGGCACGGCGCAGAAACACCTCTACATCATCAGATCGATGTCAGGGCACGACGAGAACAGCATCTTCCTGGAAACCGGCCCGCTGTATCACGCCGCCCCCCTGCGCTTCATGATCGGCATGCAGCGGGTCGGCGCCACGTCCGTGATCATGGAGCGCTTCGATGCCGAGGCGGCCCTCGGCCTGATCGAACAGTACCGCTGCACCCACAGCCTGTGGGTACCGTCCATGTTCGTCCGCATGCTGAAGCTGCCGGAGGAGACGCGGCGGCGCTACGACATCTCGAGCACGGTCGCCGCCATCCACGGCGCGGCGCCCTGCCCGGTCGGCATCAAGGAGCGGATGATCGACTGCCCGTTCGGGCCGACCCTGGTCGAGTATTACGGCGCCACCGAGGCCAACGGCCTCTGCCTCGTCTCTTCCGAGGAATGGCTCGCGCGCAAGGGCTCGGTCGGCAAGCCCGTGCTGGGCGAGGTCCATATCATGGACGAGGAGGGCCGGGAGGAGTTGCCGCCGGGCGAGACCGGGCCCATCTACTTCGCGAACGGTTACGAGTTCGAATATTACCGGGACCCCGAGAAGACAGCCGAGGCGCGCAACGATCGTGGCTGGACCACGCTCGGCGATATCGGCCGGGTCGACGACGACGGCTACCTCTACCTCACCGACCGCAAGGCCTTCACCATCATCACGGGCGGCGTGAACGTCTATCCCCAGGAGGTCGAGAACCTGCTCGTCACCCACCCCAAGGTTATGGACGCGGCCGTCATCGGCATGCCGAGCGAGGATTTCGGCGAGGCGGTCAAGGCGGTGATCCAGCCCGTGGACATGGCCGAGGCGGGCGCGGCGCTCGAAGGCGAGCTGATCGCCTTCTGCCGCCAGTCCCTCAGCCCCGTCAAGTGCCCGCGCCGCGTCGACTTCAAGGCCGAATTGCCGCGCCACCCGAACGGCAAGCTCTACAAGCGCCTCCTCAAGGACGCCTATTGGGGCGACCACGGTACACGCATCGTGTGACGGGGGTGCGGCACGGATCGAGGTCGGTCAGGTGCCGCATCCTTGATCGGCGAGGCATGCTCGAAGCGCGGAGGCGCGAACCGGCTACCCGGCCGGCAGGACGATCGGGCCCTTGACGGCCCAGCGCAGCCAGACCTCGCCGGCGGGCGCGGGCCGGTCGAGATGATGCTCGTCGTTCTGCGCGGCGACGGACACCGGCTTCTCCAGGCCGTCGATGCGGACGAAGAAGTGGCTGCGGTCGCCCAGATACGCGGCGGCGCCGAGCCGGCCCCGGACGCAGTTCGTATCGCCTCCCGGCGCTTCCCTGACGAGCGCGATCTTCTCGGGCCGCACGCCGATGGAAACCCGGTCGCCCGTGCGGACCGTGGGCGCGTTCCCCGGCTCGACCCGCAGGCGGCCGAGTGGGCCGGCGTCGATCGTCAGCGTGCCGCCCTCCACCGCTTCCACCCGGCCGTCGAAGAAGTTCATGGTGCCGATGAACTCGGCCACGGGGCGGGAGGCGGGGACCTCGTAGAGGCGCTCCGGAGAATCGATCTGCAGCACCTCACCCTCGGCCATCACGGCGACGCGGTCGGACATGGTGAGCGCTTCCTCCTGGTCGTGGGTCACGAACACGAAGGTGATGCCGACCGATCGCTGCAATTCGCGCAGCTCGAGCTGCATCTCTTCGCGCAGCTTCTTGTCGAGCGCCCCCAGCGGCTCGTCGAGGAGCAGGACCTTGGGCCGCTTGATGAGCGCGCGGGCGAGCGCCACGCGCTGGCGCTCGCCCCCCGAGAGCTCGTGGGAACGCCGCGTGCCGTATCCCGGCAGCTTGATCATGTCCAGCATCTCGTCCACGAGGACCGTGCGCTCGGCCTTGGAGAGCCTCGCCTTGCGCATGCCGTAAAAGATGTTCTGGGCGACGTTCAGGTGCGGGAAGATGGCGTAGTTCTGGAACACCATGTTGACCGGCCGTTGGTGCGCGGCCATCGCCGACATGGGCTGGCCGTCGATCAGGATCTCGCCCTCCGTCGGGGCCTCGAAGCCGGCCAGCATGCGCAAGAGCGTCGTCTTGCCGCAGCCCGAGGGGCCGAGGAGCGAGAAAAACTCGCCGCGGCGGATCTCGATCTGGGCGTTGCGAACCGCGCGCACGAGCCCGAATGACTTGGAGACGCCCGCGATAGAAATGATGGTTTCAGCATCCATCGCTAGACCCCGGACTTGGTTTTGATTTGGACCCCGCGCCGCCTGATCCATTCGGCGAAGGTCACGATGATGAAGGAAGCGACGAGGATACAGGCGCCGAGCGCCAACACGTTCGGCAGCTTGGCGGGAAATCGGAGCTGGCTCCAGATATAAACCGGCAGGGTCGCCTCGCTCCCGGCCAGGAAGAAGGCCACCAGGAACTCGTCGAAGGAGATGGTGAAGGTGAGCAGGAGGCTCGCGATCAGCCCTGGGATGGCGAGGGGGAAGGTCACGCGCCAGAAGGTGACCCAGGCGTTCTCGCCCAGGTCGAGGGAGGCCTCCTCCAGGTGCTTGTCGAAGCCCTCGAGCCGCGAGATCATCACCAACATCGAGAACGCCGTGCAGATCAACAGGTGCCCCGCCCCGATGGTGAAGAGGGAGAGCGGGATGCCGGCCAGGTTGGCGACCACCAGAAGGGCGATGCCCATGATGATGCCGGGGATGACGAGCGGCACCATGATGAGGCCGACCACCGGCCCGCGTCCCGGCAGCCGGTAGCGCGTCACCGCTTTGGCCGCGAGGGTGCCGAGAATGGTGCTGACCACGGCCACGACGGCACCCACCTTGAGGCTGTTCCTGAGGGCGTCGATGAGCCCCAGGCTGTCCGACATGTTGATGTACCACTGTAGCGTAAAGCCCTTGAGGGGAAAGGCGATATAGGTCGAATCGTTGAAGGAGAAGAGTGGTAGGAAGAGGACCGGCAGTTAGATGAAGACAAGGTAGAGGACCGCGTAGACGCCGAGCCCGCCAAAATACCCCGCGTCCGGCGCGCCCGCCCTCATGCCAGCCGGTCCCGCGCGCGTTTGGTGAGCCATAGGCCCGCGCATACGACGAGCGTGATTGTGACCATGGAGATCACCGATAGGGCCGCGCCCATGGGCCAGTTGTTGCCGCGGCCGAACATCGACTGGATGATGTTGCCGATCATGATGCCGGTGGTGCCGCCGACGAGCCTGGGCGTCACGTAGTCGCCGACCGTGGGGATGAAGACGAGCAGGCCCGCCGCGATCACGCCCGGCATGGAGAGGGGCAGCGTGACCCTCAGGAACCGCATCACTGGGCCGTCGCCCAGGTCCGTTGCCGCCTCGATCAGCGAGCGGTCGATCTTCTCCAGCGAGACGTAGATCGGCAGGATGGCGAAGGCCGCCCAGGCGTGGGCGAGCGTGATGACCACGGCCGTCGGGTTGTAGAGCAGGAACTCGAGCGGCTCGGCGATGAGGCCCAGGCTCTTGAGGCCTGAATTGATGACGCCGTTGTACCCGAGAATGACCTTCCAGGCGAAGACACGGAGCAAATAGCTGGTCCAGAACGGCACCGTAATGAGGATCAGCCAGAGAAGCTTGTTGCGCGTGACGCGGAAGGCGATGAAGTAGGCCATCGGATAGGCGAGGACCACCGTGGCCAGCGTCACCGCGCCGGAGATCAGGATCGAGCGCCCCAGTAGATACGAGTAGACGTACTTCTTGAAGAACGTCTCGTAGTTGAGCAGCGTGAATGTGCGGTCGAGGTCGAGATAGACCTGGGTCCAGAAGCTATAGACCACGAGGAAGGCGAGCGGCAGCGCGAGCCCGAGCCCCACGACGAGAAGCGTGGGCGAGATCAGTGAGTATCCCCGCATGGGCTCGCTGCGCAGCGCGGCGACGCGGATGCGAAAAACAAGCCCGTGGCGCGTTCGCTCGGGGCCCGCCGCCACTGGCGCTACCGTCTCAGCCATTGGCTCGGTTCAAGCCAGGTCTTATTCGCGTGTGATACCCACTCACCGTTCCCTCTCCGCCGCGAGGAGGAGAGGGTCGGGATGAGGGGAGAGCCAAGACACATGCTATGGCGAATGTGGAATCTAGAGGCCCGCTTTCACTTCGTCGAACATCTCTTGCAGCTTTGCCTCGTTGGTAATCGGAAGCTGGTAGATGCCGGCGCTGAGGATCTCGTCCGGATTCTTCGAAAGGCCGCGCTCGAGCAGTGCGGCCTCGTCGATCTGCTCGAACGCGCTCTTGGTCGAGACGCCGTAGCCGAACTCCATTATATCGAAAACGCCGGCGCTCGGTTCGAGCATGGCGTCGATCATCTCCAGCGCTTGGTCGTACTTGTCGGTCCCCGCGGTAATGGAGAGGCCGCAGACCCATGTCATGGCCCCCTCCTTGGGGTTCATGAACTTGACCGGCAGGCCCTGGGCCTTGAGGCGGGTGATGGACTCGTTCCAGGTCGTGGCCGCCACCAGCTCACCGCTCGCCAGGCCCTGCTCGAGGGTCGTCGAATCGTTCGAGAAGTAGCGCAGGAGCGGGACCAGTTCCTTCATCTTGGCGCGTGTGATCTCGATGGTCTCGTCGGTGTAGTTGAACGGGTCCACGCCGGCCATGATGGCCGCGACCGCGACGCCGTCCACAAGGCTGTCGAACATGGCGAGGCGGCCCGTGTATTTGGGATCCCAGAGGATGCCCCAGGTCTCGTTATCAATATACTCGGGCGCCAGATCGGTGCGGTAGGTGACCGACGTTTGGCCCCAGTCGACCGGGACCCAGATGCGCTGGCCGTCGACCACGGTGCCGTCGATGTTCTTGAGGCTGTCAAGCACGTCGGGCCAGTTCTTGAGGCGCGAGACATCGACCGGCTGGACCAGCCCGGCATCGTACCACTTCTCGATCTTGTAGTTGCAGGGGAACACGAGGTCGGGCTGGAAGCCGGCCCGCATCTTGGAGATGCCTTCCTCCTCGTCGCCCCAGAAGGTGAAGCGCGGCGGGGCCCCGAACTTCTCCTCGATCCCCGGCCAAAAGTTCATGTCGTCGTAACCGGCCCAGCCGAAGAGCATCGGCGTCTCTTCCTGGGCCGCTGCCGGGCCGAGGCCCGAGGCGAGCGGCATCGTGACCATGGTCACGCCGGCCGCGGCGAGGGCCTTGTTCAACTGCCGCCGGCTCATCTGACGGCTCATGAAATTGCTCGTGGTTTCTTGTTTGCTCATCGTTTCCGTCTCCCTGTTATTGCCCGCCGTGACGGCGGTGACGTTGACGCGGTCAAAACCGAATGGATGCGCCAAATCGTTCCCTTGGCCGACGCCTCCCACGCCATGTGGCTCGTTGCGGCAATTTGCCGTAGTTTCGGAAGCGCTTTGGCCAAATTACGTTAGCGCTGAGAGGGGCGTCAACAACGGCCGCCGGCACCCGCGTCCCACGTTCGCGTCGAACCCTCGTTCGCGCCGCATTCGCTCCCTCATTCCAGTTTCAGGGACCATTCTCCGAGCGCGGGAAGCTCGCGCCGGAAGGGCGTCGCATCCCGGTCGGGCGTGGTATCCAGCTCGCGCGCATAGCGGTGACCGGCATAGACAGCCGCGGCGATCGTCCCGGGCGCGTCGCAATCACCGATGCGGTCAAGGGATTCGATGCCGGCGTCGGCGAGAGCCCCCCGATCCTCCGCGAGCGCGCGGTAGAGGCCGTCCTCGGGCGCGCGGGCCGTCACCAGCAGCACCGATCCGCAGGCCAATCGCTCCCGTCGGTCGGTGAAGACGCAGGCGAGCTCGGCTTCGCCATCGTGAATCGCGACCAGCGCGCGGTGGGGCCGGATGCCGACGCCCAGCTCGAGGAGCCGGCGCTGGATGCGGCGCTGCTCCAGCGTGTTGTGGGTCCAGGTCGAGACGTCCGCCGCCGGCGTCGCCAGCACCACCTCGAGCCCGTCGCGCCGCAGCTTCTCCGCCAGCACGCCACCCATGTAGTAGTGGTCGTCGTCGAAGACGAGGACCGGTCCGGCGAGGGCGGCGCCCGCGAGCACGTCGTCGGGAGTTTGGACGCGCGCCCGCTGGTAGCCAGGGATGGGCCGGTAATGGTGGCGCCCGGTGCCGTCCCGGCGCCAGTGGGAGCCGGTCGCGAGGACCACGTGCCGGAATCCGAAGCCCAGCACGTCCGCGGCCGTGAGCGCGCTCTCGCGATAGACCTCCACGTTCGCCATGCGGCCGATCTGGGTTTCCCGGTAGTCGCGCACCCGGCCCCATTCCGAGAGCCCGGGCAGCGCGCGCTCGCGCGCGACCCGGCCGCCGAGCTCCCGCGTCGCCTCGGCCAAGGTTACGCGGTAGCCCCGCTCGCCCAGGGCTCGGGCGCATTCGAGGCCGGCGGGGCCGGCGCCCACGACAAGAACCGTACCCTCGGACGCCTTTGGCTCGATGCGCTCGGGATGCCAGCCCCGGCGCCATTCCTCGCCCACCGTCGGGTTCTGGGTGCAGCGCATGGGCGTGCACGAGTGATCGCCGGATATGCAAATGTTGCAGCCGATGCACTCGCGGATGTCCTCGATCCGCCCTTCCTCGATCTTCCGCGGCAGGAAGGGGTCGGCGATCGAGGGCCGTGCCGCGCCGATCAGGTCCACGACACCGCGCCGCACCGCCGAGGCCATGGCGTCGGGCGAGGTATAGCGGCCGACGCCGACCACGGGCTTGGTCGTGACCTGCTTCACGAACGCGATGAAGGGCTCCTGGGCGCCTTCGGGCGAGAAGCGGGAGGTGGGGGAATCGTTGTCCCACGCGCTCACGTTCACGTCCCACAGGTCCGGCAGCTCGGCCAGCATCTCGACCACCTCGCGGCCCTCACCGTCGCTGGTCAGCCCGTCCGGGCCGATCAATTCGTCGACGGCGAGGCGGACGGCGACGGCGCAGCGGTCGCCGACGGCGTCCTTGGTGTCCTCGATCAGCTCGCGCAGGAGGCGGGCCCGGTTCTCGAGGCTGCCGCCGTACTCGTCCGTCCGCTGGTTGTAGCGCCGCGAGAGGAAGTGCTGCGGGATGCCGAGGTTGTGGCCGGCATAGACGTAGACGATGTCGAACCCGGCCTTCATGCCGCGGATGGCCGCGTTCCTGTGCCAGCGCCTGAGGCCGGCGATGTCCGCCTTGCTCATGCCGCGCGCCGAGACCGGGTCGCGGGTCAGGACCGGGTGGTCCGAGGGGGCGAGGGGGATCTCGCGGCTGTAATTGTTGGGCGCGCTGTGGCCGTTATGGGCCAGCTCGATGCCGGCCAGGGAGCCGTGCGCGTGGACGGCCTCGCACAGGCGGGCGAGGGCCGGGATGTCGCGATCGTCCCACAGGCGCGCCTCGGCGAAGGGCGAGATGTCGCCCGTGGGGTGAATCTCGCACTCCTCGGTGCAGATCACGGCCCAGCCGCCCTCGGCCTTGACGCCGCGCATGACGGCCATTGCGGTCGGGTGAACCCGCCCCATGCCATTGCAGTGCGGCACCTGGAAGAAACGGTTCCTGGCCGTAACGTGGCCGATCGCCACGGGCTCGAACAGCACGTCGTAGCGCGGATCCCTGGTCAAGCGGTCATCCGCCCGGCGCTCATGCGCCGGCCCATCGTCGGGGCGTCGAGCTCGGCCGGGAAAGCGGCGCCTCCTTGATCTTGAAATAGGAGTCGGCGATGCCGGGCGACTTGCCGACCTGAGTCGCGGCCTGGCCCAGCGTGGTGCGCTGGAAGCTCTGCTTGGCGATGGTCTCGATCGTCGCCCCGATCCATTGCTCCCTGCGAAGTCACTCGATCTCCTCGCGCATGGGCACCATTCCTCCAGCCGATTGGATTATACGGAACAAGACGAAAATGACCAGTCTTTCATGGGCTTAACGAGTAAATTCGATTATACACACATTCGATATAGTTGGGCCATGCGCCCTGGTGACCGGATCAGCGTGGTGAGGTGAGAAGGCGCGCGGGCAGCCATGGCCGGCAGCCCTCGATCGTGGAAATTCACGCGCACCCGAAATACACTTCGTCGGCATCGAAGGGCTCTCCAATATTCGGATAAGCTTTCGTCGCAGGGAAGCTGTCCGAGAGTGGTGGCTCTGATGCATCTGTCAGCCGCGAGAATGTCGGGCCAATCCGCCCGTCGGGAGGAAAGCCGATGAACGATGGCCAGTCAGCCGTGGAGCGCTGCGACACGCTGTTCCGCGACGCGCTCATCATCGATGGCACGGGCGCGCCCGGTTGGCGTGGCGACCTGGCGGTTACGGGTGACAGGATCGCGGCCCTCGGCGATCTTGCCGGGATGCGGGGCGGGGTCGAGATCGAGGCGGCCGGCTTGGCGCTCGCCCCCGGGTTCATCGACGTTCACACCCATGACGATTACGTGCTGCTGTCGAAGCCCGATATGGCGCCGAAGGTGAGCCAGGGCGTGAGCACGGTCGTGGTGGGCAATTGCGGCGTCAGCATCGCCCCCCTCACGCTCGCCGGGCGGCCACCGGCACCCTTGGACCTCATTGCCGGCGAGGGTGACTGGCGCTTCGCCAGCTTCGCCGATCTGTTCGGCGCCATGGAGGCCGAGCCGCCCGCGACCAACGCGGCATTCCTCGTCGGCCATTCCACCCTGCGTGTCGGCGTCATGGACCGGCTGGACCGGGCCGCGACCGGGCGCGAGATCGGCGAGATGCGCGCCGCCCTCGACCGGTCGCTCGAGGATGGCGCCATCGGCTTCAGCACCGGCCTCGCCTACCCCACGGCCATCGCCGCGCCGACCGAGGAGGTCATCGCGCTGGCCCGGGGACTGAAGGATCGCGGCGGCCTCTATGCCAC
>CAXXKO010000001.1:622500-909809 GCA_963666705.2 Alphaproteobacteria bacterium
GATGACTTTGGCGCCGACCTTCAGAAGTTTCAGGCGGATGGTATTGGGGACGGCCTTGGCCAGCGTCGTCTTTTTCAGGGCGACGCGGCGGATACCGTCGATGAGGACATAGGCGCAGGCGGCGAGGAGCAGGCGGAGCTGGTTGGCTTTGTAGGCGTGCGCGCTCATGTGATTGGCAAACAAATCGAGTTGGCAGTCCTTGATGCGGTTTTCCATGTCGCCGCGTGGGCAATAGGTGTCTTCGTAGAGTTCCCTGGTCGGGACTTGATGGCGATCCAGGGAAGTGACGAGGAAGGACATAGGCGCAGGCGGCGAGGAGCAGGCGGAGCTGGTTGGCTTTGTAGGCGTGCGGGCTCATGTGATTGGCAAACAAATCGAGTTGGCAGTCCTTGATGCGGTTTTCCATGTCGCCGCGTGGGCAATAGGTGTCTTCGTAGAGTTCCCTGGTCGGGACTTGATGGCGATCCAGGGAAGTGACGAGGAAGCGGCAGCGCTGTTGGTGTCCGGGCTTGTGTTCGACCTTGGCGATGACGCGCCGTGGCCGGGCCCAGGTTCTGGATTTGGTGATGTGGTGGAAATCGCCGTAGGCGCGGACCGGCTGGCCGGTTTCGATCATGGCCATGGCGGCCTTGCCGCGGACCCTCTGTGCTTTCTTGAGCAGGACATCGTTGCGAGCCAGGCCGAAGACGTAATCCACGGCATTTCCCTCGCACCAGCGCATCAGGTTCTCTCGCGCGAAGCCGCTGTCGCCGCGCAGCACGATGGCGACATTGGGCCAGCGTTCCCGGATCATCGCGACGATGCGCCGGATCTGGTTGCGCGCACCCCTGGCGCCATCGATGTTGGCGGGTCGGAGTTGGGCGAGCAGGAGATGGCGGCCGCAGAAGACATAGAGGGGCAGGAAACAGCGGTGTTCGTAATAGCCGTGGAAGAAGGCGTTCTCCTGGCGCCCGTGGGTCTCCACGTCGGTGGCGTCGATATCGAGGGTGATGCGCGCGGGCGGCGTGTCGCAGGCGTCGAGGAACAGCGCGACGAACAGGTTGGAGAGGCTCTTGAGATTGGGGACCATCTGGTGATAGCGGCGGTTGCCGGTTTCCCAGGATTGTTCCAGCCGGCTCAGCGTTGACTTGCCGGCCGGCGGAGCCGGGGTCCCGGGATATTCGGTTCCCGGTGAGGCCAGCAATTTCAGGGCCGGGTCGAAACGGAGCGTGTCGTGGTCGATGATGTCTTCATAGCCGAGCGCCATCCCGCAAACCCGTTGAGCCAACAGGGCGGGAAGGGTATGGGTTAGGCGTTCTCGATCCCGGTGATCGGTGAAACAGCCCGCCATGCGTTCGAACAGGCGTATCCGGCGCGCCCGCTCGCGCAGTAACAGGACACCGGCGTCCGACGTGATCTCGCCGCCGTCGAAGGCGGCGAACACCACCCGTTTGCCGTAATCCGCAAAGCGCATGAAGTTCCCCCTCAAGACATGGATATCACGCGATCCATCATAGAGTATTGCGTTGGGCATCGAAGAAGAACACAAGCGTTGAGCCCCGGTTTCCGATAGGCTGGCACCCTCCTGTGATACGCCACGTGAGGTCTCCATGCCGGTCAGCAAGAAGCGCCGCAACAACAAGAGAAAGCCCGCGCCCACCGCCAGGAAAAAGCCGGCCCTCAAGCCTGTGTCCGAGCCCGCGCCGCCTTTGCCCGACCGTCGGGCTCTGGAGGGGGTGATGGCCAAGCTCGCCGGCGGGCTGTCCTCCGGCTTTGACGGAAGCGACGGTGATGACGCGGCGCTTTGGCAGGCCCAGGAACTCATGTACGAAGCCTGGGACACGGGCGCCAAACGCGAACGGATCGAACTGGCCAAACGGGCGCTGGAGATATCCGAACTCTGCGCCGACGCTCATGTGCTGCTGGCGGAAGAGGTGGCGAAGACCCTCGCCGAGGCGCGGCGCCATTATGAGGCCGGCGTTGCCGCCGGGGAACGGGCGCTTGGGGCGCAAGCCTTCGAGCGTGATGCCGGCCACTTCTGGGGCCTTCTGGAGACCCGCCCTTACATGCGCGCCCGCGCCGGTCTCGCCGAATGCCTGTGGGCGGCGGGCGAGCGCGCTGCGGCCATCGGCCATTACCGGGATATGCTGCGCCTCAACCCCAACGATAATCAGGGTCTGCGCCATGTCCTGACGTCCTGGCTGCTCGCCACCGGCGATCACGGCGCCCTGGAGGAACTGCTCGCCGCCTATGACGATGATGTGTTCGCCGAATGGGCCTACGCCAAGACCCTGCTGGCTTTGCGCAAGGGCGATGAGGCCGATGCCCGCACCGCCCTGGCTGCCGCCTGGAAGCGCAATCCCCATGTCCCCGCTCTGTTGACCGGCGCCATGCCGATCCCCGAACATCAGGACGACCACTACACGCTGGGCTCACCCGACGAGGCGGTCATCTATGTGTTGCAAAACAGGGAAAACTGGACGGCGACGCGGGGCGCCTTGCAATGGCTCGCCGAAACCGTGCAAACCCTCCCGCCGCCGGACGAAAAACGGCCCTGAACGGAAAAACACCCTGTATTTTTGTCGCTTCCCGAAAATTTCTATAACTGTTTGTTTACAATAGATAATCAGACTCCACACTATTCTTCGGTGAGAAATCCGGGATTATGAGGCCGCCGCCGCCGCCGGGGAGCGGGCGCTTTGGCGGCGGGCGAGCGCGCTGCGGCCATCGGCCATTTCCGGGATATGCTGCGCCTCAACCCCAACGACAATCAGGGTCTGCGCCATGTCCTCACGTCCTGGCTGCTCGCCACCGGCGATCACGGCGCCCTGGAGGAACTGCTCGCCGCCTATGACGATGATGTGTCTACGCCAAGACCCTGCTGGCTTTGCGCAAGGGCGATGAGGCCGATGAGCGCGCCACCCTGGCTGCCGCCTGGAAGCGCAATCCCCATGTCCCCGCTCTGTTGACCGGCGCCACGCCGATCTCCGAACATCAGGACGACCACTACACGCTGGGCTCACCCGACGAGGCGGTCATCTATGTGTTGCAAAGCAGGGAAAACTGGACGGGGACGCGGGGCGCCTTGCAATGGCTCGCCGAAACCGTGCAAACCCTCCCGCCGCCGGACGAAAAACGGCGCTGAACGGAAAAACACCTTGTATTTTTGTCGCTTCCCGGAAATTTCTATAACTGCTTGTTTACAACAGATAATCGGACTCCACACTATTCTTCGGTGAGAAATCCGGGCTGCGGCACGGTTTCCTTCCACGACGCCAGGGGCGAGCGTCTGAAGAGCCTCTATCTCGGCCGCATGCCGGAGAGCGGCAAGGTCACACTGAAGGCGCAGCTCGCAAGCGAAGTCGCACATATCAGGCAGCTGCGCCCCGACGTCAGGATCGTCGCTATCGCCAACGGCGCCGCCGACAATTGGACCTTCCTGGAGACCCTGTCGCCCGAAACCGAGGTTATCGACTTCTGGCATGCCTGCGAACATCTCCGAACGGCATCCGACCATGCGGTGGCCTCCGACTGGTTCGAGAGGTACCGCGAGGTTCTGCGTCACGACCCCTGCGGCGTCGACAAGGTGATCCGGGCGTTGCGCCACCTTCGTGATAGCGCAAAGCCGGATCGGGCCGAGATCGAACGGGAACTCGCCTTCTTCCGCAAGCACCGCCAGCGCATGCGCTACCACGCCCTGAAGGCAGAGGGCGTCGCCATCGGCTCAGGCGTGGTCGAGGCGGCCAACAAGACCCTGGTGACCCAGCGCATGAAGCGCTCCGGCATGCGCTGGCGGATCGCCGGCGGACAGGCTGTGCTGACCTTCCGCGCCCTGATCAAATCCGCTCGCTTCGACCGGGCATGGAAGGCCATCATCGGCGCAACCGACACACCGGCCAACGACAACATCAATCCCTGTGCCGTCATCGCCATCGCTGCCTGAACTCAATGAACGAAGCCACTGCTGTCAATGCCATACGAGACTCCCACCCATCGTGACGATCTACGAATTGGCGACGGCGCTAGCCCGCATTTCTCAAACCCGCCTTGGGATTTGTCGAGTGGAGCCGCTGAGCGGGGGCGATGGCGGCGACTGGGTGACGTTGGGACGGTTTGGACCGGAGTTGATCGTCTGACGAGTCCCGTGGATAGAAAATCGCGTCATGAGCGTGGCCACGGGCGTGCCGAAACGTGCTGCGGTGGGTCTGGTCGAATCGGGGGCGGCCTGCCGGGCTCGGCTATCGCGGGAAGGCGCGTTCCAGGTAGACATAGGCGAGCGCGAACTCGTTGTGCCAGGGAAAGCCCGAGGCCATGGCGAACTTGATCCGCCGCACGCTGCGGCGCACCAGGGCGCCGATCTTCAAGAGCTTCAAGCGGATGGTGCCGCAGGTGGCGTCGGCGAACCGGGTGTGGCGGAGCGCAATCCGGCGCAACTCGTTGAGCAGCACGTAGGCTATCGACGAGAACCAAAGGCGGAGCTGGTTGGCCTTCATGGTCGCCGACGAGGTGCGCTCGGCGAACAGGTCGAGTTGTTGCTCCTTGATTCGGTTCTCCATCTCGCCGCGCGCACAATACAGGTCCTCGTAGAGGGCGCGGGCGTCGATGCGGGTCCTCGGCAGGGAGGTGACCACGAAGCGGGGATTGGCGCGCCCGCGCAAGTGCTCGGCCTTGCCGACCACCCGCCGGGGGCGAGACCAGCTGCGTTCGGTCTGATAGGCGAAGTCTTTGAACCGTCTGGTCGCCTCGCCGGTCGCCGCGCAACATGCCTTGGCTTCGGCCATCTCCGGCGCCAACACCGCTTCCAGCCGCTGATTGCGCGACAGCCCGAACACGATGTCGATGCCGGGCTCGGCTTCGCACCAGTTCATCAGCTCATCGGTGGAAAAGTCACCGTCGCCGCGCAGCACAATGCGAACCCGCGGCCAACGCGCCCGGATCTGGCCGACCACGCGCGCCACCTCGCCGACGGCGCCATCCGCGCCGCCGAGGTTCGACGGCCGGAGCTTCGCCGCCAGCAGGAAACGATCGCAGAAAATGTACAGCGGCAGATAGCAGTGGCAGTCATAGTAGCCGTGGAAGTAGCCAGCTTCCTGTTGCCCATGGATTGGGTCGTCGGTAGCGTCCAGGTCGAGCACGATCCACCGCGGCGGCCTGTTGTGGGCATCGAGAAGAATCTCCACAAACAGGGCAGCCACCCGGGCCGGGTCATGGTCGATCTTGTGGTACTTCGCCGCCGCGCCCTTGGGAGTATGCTCCAGCCGGTTCAAGGTGCTCTTGCCGGCGACTGGCGCACAGTCCGAGCGGTTGGCTTCCAGCTTGCCGGCCAGCACATGGAACAGCGGATCGTGACGAAGCTCATCGTGATCGTTCAGGTCTTCATAGCCGAGCGCCAAGCCGAACACGCGCTGGCCGACCAGGGTCTCGACCGTGTGCTCGAGCAGCCTCGGATCACGACGGTCCGTGAAACAGGCGGCCATCCGCCGGATCAGCCCGAGGCCGCGATCCAGTCGCCCCAGAAGCAGCGCTCCCGCATCCGATGTGATGGTTCCGCCATCGAACCCGGACACCACTTTCTTGCGCTCGACGGGTTCAAATTCGAACAACGCCGGGGTACACTCTGTTTGCATCGGGGAACCTCCGAGACTTTGGTAAGTGTTTGATTCACCGCTATTATCCCAGATTCTCGCCCCGATGCACTTCCTAGTTTGAGAAATCCGGGCTAGCAGTGTGTCGGTTGACCTTGAAGGCGCTCATCTCGACCCGCTCGACCGCCTCGATCACGAAGTGCGCCAGATCATCCTCCGGGATCCAGTCCCGAAGATCGGGCGGAAGCAGAAACGCCTGGTTCCGCTCGCAGTCGATAAATTTGCTCATGGCGAGATTCTAACCGAAAATCTCCCCAAAGTCCGACACACTGCTAGGCGGCAGTCACCTGGACTTGGTACGAGGGCGGAAGGGAGCGGAGACTATGAGCGCGTAGTCCGGTCAGGACGACGCCGACCTCAACCTGATCGGGCCGGCCACCCAGTTTGGGGCTATTCCTTACCCCTCATTCGCCAATCTTTGGCTTGGCTTATAAAGCCATCGAATAGGCTTCTCACCTCCTGAGGAGCATCAGGAAAATGCAAGCCGAACGAGCACGCCGCTGGTACCAGCCGTAGTGCCATTTCCTGTGTCCATACTCTAAGCTTTCTTTCGTCGACAAACGGCCCAACGTGACCCAATCCGTCTTTGCTCGTTAGCGCAAAGCCCGCATACGTTGCATGAGTAGCGTATTCGGACAGCGTCGCGTACACCTTGTCTCGCTTCTTCTCTTTATTGCCGTCTCGCTCGTCGAGGGCCATCCGAATTCGAACTGGAGAGAACTTCCCCTTCCGGTCCTTCTTGTCCGCCGCTCTCCAAACGTTGATCTCACCCGGAGACGTGAGAAAGTAGTCGAGCAAGAAGGCAACCTCTACAACGTCTCGGATCTGAGCCAATGCGAGTTGCGGATATCCACTCAGGGCAAGCTTTATCGACGCTGCCGCAGCATTGAATAAACGGATTCCCAGATATTGTATGGTCAACTCGTCATCGCTCCGAGCTTTAGTGTCGTGTATAAAACCAAACAAGATCCCCATTGCGTTTGTTACTAGAAAGAGCATCTCCGCGTGGGCGCTGTCTGCGGCCAACATCGCCAGACTCTCTTTCCGCAGACACTCTTCGTGATCGTGCAACGATCGCAGATTGTCGAGTTGCTTAGGATCAAAAATCCGCTTTTGCTCCGGCATTAGATCCACCACCTAGTTCCAATTCCCTAGCGATAAAGCCACGTGCGGTGGCAAAATCGTGACCAAGTCATTCGCCCAAATCCAGCCCGCTTGCCGGAAATCCTCCCTTATCAAAAACCCTCAATCTGTCCCATAGACGCTGACGTCAGACAGTCGCTCGGAGGAAACTAAGCTATCGTGAGTTCATTTACTTCACAGACTGGACGAAATCGACATGTTTCGTGTGAGATTCTGCGGTCTTGGGAATTTCTTTCCTGCTTATCCGTGACACTCCGCTTGGGAAGGCATATGTTCTTGGTACGTTCCTGACGAGGGAGGTCACGGATATGGGGTTCAAGGTTGCATCGCGGGTGCGCGGGTTGAGCGACGAGGCGTTTCGCGAAGCCTTCGGCGCCGAGGAGCAGTGCCGCTCGGCATTGTCCCGGCTGCCTGGCCGGACGGCTTCGTCTGCCCCGCCTGCGGCCATCGCGGGCATTGTGTGCTGGCGGGCCGGAGCCTCTACCAATGCTACCGGTGCAAGAAGCAGACATCCTCCACGGCGGGCACGATCTTCCACGCCACCAAGCTGCCGCTGACGCTGTGGTTCGCGGCCGTCCACCTGATCGTAACGGCGAAGAACGGGATTTCCTCGGTCGAGCTGGGGCGCCGTCTCGGGGTCAAGCAGCCGACCGCCTGGACCATGAAGCACAAGATCATGGCGGTGATGGCGCGGCGCGAGGCAGACACGCCGCTGTCGGGGCGGGTGGAGATGGACGATGCTTACCTCGGCGGCGCGCGCGCCGGCGGCAAGCGGGGCCGTGGCGCGCCGGGCAAGACGCCCTTCGTGGCGGCGGCCTCCACCAGCCCCGAGGGCCGGCCGCGCAAGGTCAAGCTGGTCCCGGTCAAGGGCTTCCGCAAGCGCGCGATCGCGCGCGGCGCCAAGCGCTGGCTGGCCCCCGGAAGCGAGGTCCTCACCGACGGCCTGCGCTGCTGGAACGCGCTCGACGGGGTCGTCGGAAGCCATCGCGCGATCCGCACCGGCTCCGGGCGGCAGGCCGCCCGCATGGCGCCCTTCAAATGGGTCAACACGACGCTCGGCAACATCAAGAGCGCGATCACCGGAACCTACCGCAAGCTCGGCCCCGATCATGCCCAACGCTACCTCGCCAGCTTCGCCTGGCGATAAAACCGGCGCTACCAGCTCAACACCATGATCCCGCGCTTCGTTCACAGCGCCGCACGAACCCAACCCATCCCATACCGAGCGCTCATCGCTGGATGACTTTCATGGATAAGCAGGTTTCTTTTGCGTCCCTATCCGGTTAATGCAGGTAGCCGACCGAGTGTTCGGATTTATATGTTCGCTCTAAGGGTGTACTGTTCCGGCCTCTGAGGATTGGTCGGGAGACAGGGCATGAGCGGCTTGTTGACGTTCCAAGAGCGCTCGAGACAGGAATCGTGCATCCTGGCCTTGGCGGATCGACGCTGGCCGTCTGTTTGCGTGCGCCCGCTGCGGGCACCGTCGGGGCTATCGGCACAAGGCGCGGGCGCGCGTCTTCGAACTGCGCGGCTTGCGGTCGTCAAGAGTCGGTGACGGCGGGAACCATCTTCACCGCACGCTGACACACCGTTGCCCAAATGGTTCCTGCGGCGTGGTTGATGGGGCGGGACAAGCCGGGGTCTCGGCCCTGTTCCTGGCGTAGCGAGCTGGGGCTTCGCTATGAGACCGCATGGCTGATGGCTCACAAGCTGCGCCATGGCTTGGCGGAGCGGCCGGAGGCGTTGCTGGACGGCATGGTCGAGGTTCGTTTGAGAGCTACTACGGCGGGCGCAGGCAAGCCCGAGAGCCGGGGCCGCGGCGTCCTATGGCCAATGCTCAACAAGAGCCTGCTCGTGCTGGCGGTGGAGAAGGTGGCGGTGGCGCCGGGCAAGGGGGTCGAATAGGGCAGCGATCATTCGTCCCGGCCGGGCGCGGCTTGCCATCCTGCCCCGGGCCAATGCCGAGCAGCTCGGCGGCTCTCGTGCGGGCCGCCGTGACGCCGGCGCGCGCCTCACCGACGATTTCAAGGGCTATGCCGGGCAATCGGAACCGCCGTCTACCGGCACCAGCCCACCGTCCAAGGCCAAGGAGAACGCCGAGACGCAGATGCCGATCATCCACGTCCTGCCAGCAACCTCAAGACCTGGCTCAACTCTTCACCTACCATGGCGTCAGCGCCAAGCACTTGCCGCGCTATGGCCGGGAATGGGCCTATCGCTTCAACCGCCGGCCGGCGGATCGACGACCTCGGCGACTTCGTCCTGAGCCGCGCCATGGCCCGGCCAACCATCACTACCGCCAGTTGATCCACGCGTCTGCAACCCAACGACGCGCTACCTGCATGACCGGATAGGGACGTTCTTTTGTCCTGAACTTTGCCGCAGATCGTCTCCATTTGCTGACGCGTCAAGCCCGATTTGGAGGAGGCATTGATCGAGAATTCAATGTACCGGTGCAGTTCTGTCAAGTTCATACAAATTACACCTCGCATCCGCCATGTACTGTTTTGCCTCGCTATCTTCTCGTGCTCATCAAACGGCAGAAATTTGTCTGCCAGTTTCATCTGAGAGTCTCCCACGAATATCACGATTGGCCGAAGTCTCCAACGGTCAACGATGCCGAGTTTAACAAGGGCCTTTGCATGGCCCTCGTTTTGCAATAGCGGATTGTAGAACTTGAAGTGCTTTGATTTGATCCCAGTCTTGCGAGACCAGTGATCTGCTGCATAGGATTGCGTCCAGTGCTTGTCGCCGGGACTTTCGAATACCCATCCATTCATATCTTTAGTCTCTATCAGAAATACAGTGTTTGGAGACACCAAAATGTGGTCGATCTGAGTTGTCCCTCGGCCGTATGGGAGCAGCACGTCATTAATCCCGCATTTCCCAGATAGACGATGATTTCTGACGGTCTCAACGCCGATTCAAGTATAATAATCAAATGGATAATGGCGATAGGGGGCACAATAAATGGCACATCCGATGGGTGAATCGAAACGGGACGGACTTCGGGTCGATTTCGACCGCCGCCTGAAGCTGGAATTTCACGGGTCCAAGATCACCTCTGACGGCGGGTTGCCGGCTTATCGGGAGCTTGATGATGCCCTTGGCCTGACCGAGGTTGCCGGGACTATTTTCCAGGACAGCCGTACCGGCAAGAACGGATGGCACGGCATGACGGGGCAGTTCCGTCAGTCGGTGTTTGGTCGCCTTGGTGGTTATGAGGACGTAAACGACGCCGACCGTCTCGGACGTGATCCTGCCATGCGGTGGATTGTTGGTGGCAAGGCCGTCGAAAGACAGGCTGCGTCCACCAGCCAGATGGGGCGGTTCGAGACGGAGCTTCTGGCGACCGATGCGAACATCGAAGTCCTGGCTGGGATGAACGGGGCGTGGATCGACAAGGTTCATGACCGCCGCCCACCGAAGATGATGGTCGTGGTCCCAGGACGTGGTGTAGGAGTTGTTGGAGCCTCTGGTAGCTGTGGGTAGGCGGCTTGCCGTAGCGACCGCCGAGAGTCTGGCGTTAGGCAAGCCGGCTATCCACAGCGGAGGCCTTCGCGGTTCCCAGGTTTAGGGTTGGCGCTAGTGCTGGAACCAACCTGACCCGATCGGAGAACCACGATGACCCACGGACATGATGACCCTACGTTTCGCGCTTTTGGAGAAGAGCGGGTCCGATGCCAGATCTGCTTCGCGAAGATGGGCGGCTTCACGGCCGAGCGGCTGATGGCACTGGAGCGTCGAGGGCCTGACCGGCGCCGCTCACGGCGAGCGCTTGCGGATCGTATCACCCACCGCAACGGCTACCGCGACCGGTCCTGGGAGACCCGGGCCGGCACGGTCGAGTTGAAGATCCCGAAGCTGAGGAAGGCGAGTACTTCCCCGGCTTCCTGGAGCCGCGGCGGACGGCCGAGAAGGCGCTGGCTGCGGTGATCCAGGAGGCCTACATCCAGGGCGTGTCGACTTCCGCTCGGTCGACGATCTGGTTCAGGCGATGGGGTTGTCGGCGTCTCCAAGAGCCAGGTCTCCAGGCTGTGCGGCGAGGTCGACGATAAGGTCAACGGCACTTCCTTGATCGACCGCTGGAGGGCGACTGAGCCCTATCTGATGCCTTGGATGCGACTTATGTGAAGGTGCGCCAGACCGGACGTTCGTCTCGGTCGGCAACGGTCCAGACGACGTGGCTGAAGATGCCGTCAACGACCAGAGGCCGCCGGACGTCCTGCGCATGGGCGATCGGCGCCGTCGGATGGCCGAGACCTTCAGGACTGGTTCCTGCGCTCGCTGGCCCGGCGCGGGCTGCGCGTAGCGTGAAGCTGGCTGATTCCGACGACCACAAGGGCCTGGGCGGCCGCGACCCGGATCATCGGCGCCGGCTGGCACAGATGCCGCCTGCACTTCGAGCAGCCGCAACCTCGGCCCATGCCGGCGAAGCAGGGCTGGCGAGCGCGTCGTCTGCCGCCTTCGTCGCCACGCAGGGCCCGGGAGGACGTAGGACAGCGCGAGGTCCCGGGCGTCAGGCCTCGCCGACCAGCTCAGGCCCGTGGTCCCCAGCGCTCGCCGCCCTGATGGACGAAGCCGAGCACGACGTCCTCGGCCTACATGAGTCCTTCCCCAAGGTTCACCGGCTGAAGTTGCATTCGACCAACCCGATCGAACGGCTCCATGCCGACGTCAAGCGCCGCACCAACGGTCGTCGGCATCTTTCTCCAGCCGAAGCGCACATCGCCTCGGCTCGTCGGCGCCATCGCTTCTCGAGCAGAACGACGAGTGGGCCGTCTCAAGGGATACATGACGCTGGAAGCCACCGCTCACGCCGGGCGATGGTGTCCCAGATCACGCTGTACCCACCGTGGCAGCCTGAACGTCCCGGCCCTACCCGCCGGGAGCCGCGTAGAGCGCAACGCTCTTACACCACCTGCCGGGATCACGAGTCGATGACTCCTGAACTTGCGACTCTTCGGCTTGGCCACGACCTCATGGTCCGGCAAGTTGGCCGGCGTACAATGGCTCCGGCCCTTCGGCCTCGTGCACCTGCTACCATCCACTATTCCTGTTCAATGTCAGTTCGGCGATCTGGAGCGGTGTTCCCTTCGCCCCGGCAATGTCCACAGTGCCGACGGTTGCGTGGGTCTCTGTGAACCGGTCGAGAGCGTTATCGGGAACGGAACCTGCGCCGCTACTTCCGAGGGGACGCCGCCTTTGCCGCACCGGACATCTACGAGTTCCTGGAAAGTGAGGGTTTTCTCTACGCGATCCGGTTGCCGAAGAACCAAATTCTTCAGGAAAGCATTGCCGACCTGCTGACCCGCCCCGTCGGTCGTCCGCCGAACCATGTGCGGCGCTATTACGCCAGCTTCAGGTATCAGGCTGGAAGTTGGGACAGGAAGCGGCGCGTGGTGGCCAAGGTGGAATGGCACCCCGGCGAGTTGTGCCCCCGCGTCGGCTTTATTGTCACCAACCTGTCGCGGCCCGCCGAACGGGTGGTGGCGTTTTATAATCACCGTGGGACAGCGGAGCAGTACATCAAGGAAGGCAAATACGCCATCAAGTGGACCCGGCTGTCATGCAGCAAGTTCCGCAACAACATCTCCCGAGGTTCGGCTCCAGTTTCACGCCCTGGCTTACAATCTGGGCAACTTCATGCGGACGCTTGCATTGCCGAAGGAGGTGGAACACTGGTCGCTGACCACGCTACGGGAAAAGTGGGTGAAGATCGGGGCCAAAGTTGTCCGCCATGGCCGTTATGTCACGTTCCAACTGGCCGAGGTCGCCGTGTCGAAAATCTTGTTCCAGAAAATATTGGCCTTGATTGATGATCTACGCCGAAGCCCCGTTCCGGCGTAGGCCGAGGAAATTGACGGCAAGGTGGAAAAGACAGGAGAGGTGTGTCTGGATGGTGGAAATCTTTGCCAAATGGCCTTCCGAACGTGGTCAGCCCGCCAAAGTCGGATCATCGGAGGGCTGCGAAGGGAATGGAGTTCCCGTGGCGGTGCAATGTAGATACGATTGCCATGGATTTGAAGGTTAGCTGGGAAATGTCGGAAAAACTATCTGTTCATGGGATCTGAACGTGGAGGAAAATCAGCTGCCATCGCCTATACCTTGATTGAGACCGCCAAACTCAACGGATGGCAGGTTCTGACCGGAGGCGTACGAACCATTCGAGGCAGGCCAAATGCAAGACACAGACGAACTGACAACAGAGGCCATCAGGGAAAGAATGGACGCCCATATTGCGGCGGCATCCGAAAGTGCAGAAATTGATCCCGCCAACATTGGCTTAATCGATGACTTGGCCGCAAAATTCCTGGATTCTTTGACCCCCAAAGAAATGGGGTTCTTGATGTACGACAATCCCCAGCCCTTATCCCTTCAAGAGGTCGATAGCGATATCAGGGAAAAGTACAGAGCCAAATACGGAACTAAAAATCTGAAGCGGGGTCAATTCTTCAGATTGGGATCCGGCACAATCACCTTTTTCACCCACGAACACAATTTGAAATTCAAAGTTGACAACTAAAATCAGGCAGGATGATTAAGCGTAAGCCTCGCGCCGCACGCTTACCGAATGACCCGCTCGACTCCTTGATTGGTACCCATCCGGCCAGGACCGCGGTGAGTTTACTTTTGGCCCGTGATGTTGGGCAGCATCGTGGAACGTGAGTTATGCGGCTAGTGTGTCGGCGGCCTGGGCCTGCTTCCAGTTCCAGGGGAGGAGCTCGTCGAGGCGCTGGGACGAATGGTCGGCGATGCGAGCGAGCACGTCGGCGAGCCAGGCCTGAGGATCGACGTCGTTCATTTTCGCCGTGACGATCAGGGTGTACATGAACGCGGCTCTGTGACCGCCACGGTCGGAGCCGGCGAACAGCCAGGCCTTCCTGCCGAGCGCGATACCACGCAGGGCCCGCTCGGCGGCATTGTTGGTCAGGCAGACCCGGCCATCCTCGAGGAACCGGGCAAAGCCCGTTAATCCTTGTCCAATCGCACTAGTGTCCGGTTAATAGTCGAATAGATTCAATTGGTTAGCATGGGGGTGGATTGGTGTCGTGGTTTCTGGATTTGTAAGCAATTGAAGGAGCGGTGTTTTTTCGAAGACGGTGAGGCTGAGGACCTGGAGGATTGTGTAGAGGCTGGCGTTGATAGCCAAGCGCTTCTTGACGATGGCGATCAACACATAGACGGAGACGGCGATCCAGATCTGGGATTTGACGGCGTTCTCGGAGGTGCCGTAGAAGCGCTTGATGCGCAGGTGCTGCTTGATCCATTTGAAGAACAGCTCGACCTGCCAGCGGCATTTGTAGAGCTGGGCGATGGTCAGCGCCGGCAGGGTGAAGTTGTTGGTCAGGAAGGTGAAGGCCTTGCCGCTCTCGGGGTCGCGGTATCGGACGCGGCGGAGCCTGTCCGGGTAGTCGGTGGCGGTGTGCTGGCCGGCGGTGCGGATGGTCTGGTCGCAGCGCAGGCCGGTGGTCTTGTCGATTGCGCGGGACGCGATCCTGCGGAACTGGAACTTGGCCCGTGCCCGGACGACGAAGAAGGCGGCGCCCTGGCTCAGGCGATGGAGGCGGGCGAAATGGATGTATCCGCGGTCCAGGACGTAGAAGGCGCCGGGCTCGGGGACCAGCTCGTCGAGCACCCTCACGTCGTGCCATCGGCCGTCGCTGATATGGATGAAAGTTGGGATATTGCCGCGCAGATCCAAGAGGGTGTGGAGCTTGATGGCGGCCTTGGTGCGCTGGAACGGGGCCCAGGGGAAGACCGCGAGGCAGAGGTCGATGGTGGTCGAGTCGAGGGCATAGACGGTGTGGTCGAGCTCGAGGCCGAAGCTGTCTTGGGCATAGAGCGGCCGGGCGATGCGGATCAGCGCCTGGGCGAAGTCGGCATGGATGCGCCAGTCGCGCCTCTCGTTGGCGTCGGCCAAGGTGGCGCGGGCGACGCGCCCGCGGATGCCCATGTGGTAGAGCTTGGTGTGCTGGGCGCGCAGGCAGGCCTCGATGTCGCGCAGGCTCTCGCGATAGGTCAGCTGCGCGAAGGCCATGCACAGATACCGATCGAGGCAGGAGAAGCTTCGCAGCCTGCGATCGCCGCCGTAGCGGTGGACGCAACGGCGCAAGCTGTGCACGGGCAGATGGTCGATCACCTGGGCGAAAACGATCTTGCCTGCATACATGAGCCATGCTCCTGACCGGGAAGGCAGGAGCATGTCTGGCTTAACACCGGGAGTTCAAGTCGGTGACACGCGAATATCCCGAAAGAACGTTTAACCACAACCCACTAACCGGAAAACCGCCGCAGTTAACCGGACACTAGTGGTCCAATCGCTATAATGTCGCACTAGCTCCGAACTGACCTAGCGCTCGCCATCGTTAACTTGCGGCGTAGGCAGGGGATCGACAGCAAACGAGGTGCGGGGGCGTCGAAGCGTATCGTCTTGGCCCGTAGTGATACGTTGTTGCGGCTGGCAGGGTGATGGAGCACGAGAAATCGGGGGTACTGCGTGGCGTTTCCTGCGGAGTAGAAACAACAGAAACAGAAACCCTAGAACGACGGCACCTCCGATCAAAATATCCGAAGAACCACCCGCCAAGTGAGAATCAGATACTGTCTGGGATACGGCACTCCCGGATGCGGAAGATCCTGGGGCGATGTCCCTATCTCTGTTGAAATTCGTGGGGCAGGCGTCGCTGGTTGATGATGCTATGCTGCCTTCATGATGGTTTCAATGGCACTGTCGGCCTGAGCCTTTCTCAAGTGTTCCTGGAGAGCATTTCGGAGGATGGGCAGCTGGCGATAGGCCTTGAGGCGACGGAAGGTTTTCTGGGCCTCCAGCAGGCCGGCGGCGGTCCATCTGAGCGCCATCTCGGCGTGTCTCCAGCGTTTGACGTTGCGGGTGACCTGGCGCACCGTGCCGAGCGCGTTCTCGACGATGTTGGTGCAGGCGAGCGAGCGCCGGAGTTCGTGCGGCAGGCCGAGGCGGATGACGGTGAGGATCTCCTCCAGCCCCTCCAGGATGCTGCCCGAGACGCCCGGTTCCTCATGCTCCAGACGCCGGACCAGGTTGCGCAAGAGCCGCTCGGCCTTGTTTGCGTCGTCCTGGTCCCAGGCCTGACGGAGCGCCTTCTTGACGCTTGCGTGCAAATGTTGGGGCAGGCGCTCGATGATGTTACGGCCCTTGTGGACCTGGCAGCGCTGGATGGCGGCGGCCACACCGAAGGTGTTTCGGATCGCTTTGCTGAGTGCCTTCGCGCCATCGACGATGAACAGCCGCGGCAGTGTCGGATCGAGCCCCCTGGCGAGGAGATTGTCGATCAAGGCCTGGACGACGACCGTGTTCTCCGTCGCCCCCTCGACCACGGCCAGGACATGCTTGTCGCCGTTGCCATCGACGCCGATCGCCGCCATCAGGACATGGTCGCCGACATGCAGACCGTCGATCTGGATGACTAGCAGGTCGAGTTCCGAGAGATCCGAGGCGAGCCAGGCCTTCATCTTCTTGCGTGACAGCGCCACAAAGCGCCGGGAAACGGCCGACTTCGAGGTGCCGTCGCCACGCGCTTTCGCCAGGTCGCCCTCGGGCAGACGGACCGCGCGGTGGTACTTGCGGGTCGACACGTTCAGCACCATCAGGTTGAGCGCCCACTCGAGCAGCAGGTTGCCATCGCGTAGCGCCTGCCAACTCTCCAAGCTCACCTCTTTGCCCGCCCGGTCACGAACCCGTGGCCGGTACTTGCGGGTCGACACGTTCAGCACCATCAGGTTGAGCGCCCACTCGAGCAGCAGGTTGCCATCGCGTAGCGCCTGCCAACTCTCCAAACTCACCTCTTTGCCCGCCCGGTCACGAACCCGTGGCCGGGCCACCTTCACTTTGCCGCCGTGGTAGCCGATCTCGCTATGTGTCCTGCCCCAGCGATAACCTCGACGGTCCCCATGGCGGCGATGTCGGGCCCCGCACACGGTCGTGGCGTCCTCCTCCATCATCTCGGCCAAGGCTTCGACCCCGGCCAGAAGACAAAACCGATCCACGCTGAGATGGACTGCGGCCATCGCGTCCGCCAGCGGCGGCATAGGAATCGAGGGGGCAAGGGCTTTCGGGCGGCTGGAACTACGGATATTATTTCCCATGGTGTCGTTCTCCCTTTTGGGTTTGCAGCACCCGGAGCCTAACGGCTACAGGAGAGCGACACCTACCTCAACTTTTCAACATCGACCGGGACTGTCTGACGTCAGCGCCTTTGGGACGAATTGAGGTAATTGCATAACGGAGGATTTCTGGCTCATCGTAGTGACCGAAGGGAACGAAGATGAGACAGAAATCAATGAGCAAGAACGACCCGGCGGAAAGAACGGTTCGGGATATTCGCCGCAAGACACGCAAGCAGTATACGGCTGAGGAGAAGATCCGGATCGTGGTGTCGGGCCTGCGCGGCGAGGAGAGCATCGCCGCCTTGTGCCGCCGCGAGGGCATCGCCGAGGGTCTGTATTACAGCTGGTCGAAAGAGTTTTTGGAAGCGGGCAAGAAGCGGCTCGCCGGCGACACCGGGCGCCAAGCGACCTCGGGCGAGGTTAAAGGCCTGCGCCAGGAGATGCGCGACTTGAAGGAGTTGGTCGCCGAACTTTCGCTGGAGAACCGTCTTCTTAAAAAAAACATGATCGGGCATGGGGGAGGCGAGGAATGAGGTGCCCCGCATCCGAGAAGCTGGAGATCATCCGCCTGGTCGAGCAGTCCCACCTGGGCGTCGGGTCCACTTTGGACGAGCTGGGCATTCCGAAGACCACCTTTTATCGCTGGTACGATCGCTTTCTGGCCTTTGGCGACGCCGGTCTTGAGGATCGCAACAGCAGCCCAGGCCGGGTGTGGAACCGTATCCCGGATGATGTCCGGGGGCAGATCATCGATCTTGCCCTGGAGGAGACGCAACTGTCGCCCCGGGAACTGGCCGTCAGGTTTACGGACACCAGGGGCTACTTTGTCTCGGAAGCCTCGGTTTACCGACTTCTCAAGGCCCACGACCTGATCACCAGCCCCGCTTTCGTGGTCATCAAGGCAGCCGATGAGTTCCGCGACAAGACCACGGCGCCGAACCAGCTGTGGCAGACCGACTTCACCTATCTCAAGGTCATCGGCTGGGGCTGGTTTTACCTGTCGACCATCCTCGACGACTATTCCCGCTACATCATTGCTTGGAAGCTCTGCACCACTATGAAGGCGGATGATGTGACGGCAACACTCAAACTGGCGTTGAAGGTATCAGGCTGCGACCAAGCCAAGGTCATCCACAAACCCAGGCTGCTCAGCGACAATGGCTCGTCTTATATCTCCGGTGATCTCGCGGAATGGCTCGAAGACCAAGGTATCAATCATGTCCGTGGGGCTCCCTATCATCCCCAGACCCAGGGCAAGATCGAGCGTTGGCATCAAACCCTGAAAAACCGCGTCCTGCTGGAAAACTATTATCTACCAGGCGATCTCGAAAACCAGATCGGCGCTTTCGTCGATCACTACAACAACCGCCGCTACCACGAGAGCCTAGCGAATGTAACCCCCGCCGATGCCTACTTCGGGCGCGATACCGCCATCATTGAAAGGAGGAACAGGATCAAAAAACTGACTATCCAACACCGCCGCTTGAACCATCAACAACAAGCGGCTTAACATCAATCCAAGATGAGCCAGATCCTCCGTTATAAAACAGGCTCAACAGTCCCAAATGTTTTGACGACGGACACCAAAGATAGGGCCAGTCGCCCTCCAGGGGGCGTTCCAGGAAGCCATGGACCCTGTCGTCGATCTCCGCGCACAGCCGCGAGACCTGGCTCTTGGAGATGCCGGACATGCCCATGGCCTGGACAAGGTCATCGACCGAGCGGGTCGAGACGCCCTGGATGTAGGCCTCCTGGATCACCGCCGCGAGCGCCTTCTCGGCCATCCGGCGGGGCTCCAGGAAGCCGGGGAAGTAGGCGCCCTTCCTGAGCTTGGGGATCTTCAGCTCGACCGTGCCGGCGCGGGTCTCCCAGACCCGGTCGCGGTAACCGTTGCGCTGGTTGATCCGTTCCGGCGGGCGCTCGCCGTGGCCGGCGCCGGTCAGGCCCAGGACTTCCAGTTCCATCAGGCGCTCGGCGGTGAAGCCGATCATCTCGCGCAGCAGATCGGCATCCGAGCTCTTCTCAAGCAGCGTGCGAAGGGTCATCATATCGTCGGTCATCGTGGTCTTCCTCGGTTCCAGGTTGCGTTGTTCCAACCCAACCCTAACCCGGAAACCGCGATGGCCGCCCGCTGTGGATAACCGGCTTGCCTAGGCCAGACTCTTGACGGTCGCTACGGCAAGCCGGTTACCCACAGATCCTACACCACGTCCTGGGACACGACCGTCAATTGGCGGCAATATGCCTAGACCCTGCCCAGTGGCAGGTCCTACCGGATCATTGAGGCGACCGGCGACTTCGGCGTGCGCGACAACACGCCGGATTTCCTCGTATCCGAGAGGCACTACTTCAGGGGTGATTGCCGATCACACTTTGCGCCATACCGTGGCGAGCCACGGTTGCTTGTGGCGAGGAAGCCCAGGGGGTCGATAGTAATGGTTCAGTTCGGTAAATCCGGCGGCGGTGACATGCTTGCGCCACATGCTGAGGTGGTGAAAGCAGCTGTAGCGGTCACCACTCCAGCCTTCCTCGTTGTTTCCCCAAGGATTCGAGCAGAACAGGACGCTCCCCAGACTTCAGGGTCTCCGACAGCTCGTGCAAGACCCTCGGTAACTCCTGGCGCGGCACATGGAACAGTGAGGCATTCGCAAAGACACCGTCAAAGTAGCATTCTGGCAAGTCCAACGCGAGAAAGTCCTGATGGAGGATTTCGCACTTCGAATGGCGACGAGCCATATCCATGAATTTCTTTGATCCTTCCAGGCCGACTGCTTTGTGGCCTAGCGATCGGAAGTAGCTGAGATCCCGGCCAGGCCCACAACCCAGATCGAGAATTGTGTAAGGAGGATCGCATTCAATCGCGTCCAAGAACGCGGCATGATTTTGGCCGACGTCATAACTCTGCGTTCCTTCCCAATAGGCCCCAGCCGCCCTTTCATAATGCATGATGGTGACCTGCGAAATTTGCCGCAAGTCCTCTGCGTCTAGCCCTTTGATGTGTCCTACCATGGTTCAGTCGGCGGTGAAATGAGGAGCCTCGCCGCACAGGAATGACACCGCCGTCCATTCTGTACAGAGAAGCCATGTACTGCTAAGGCTAAAACATGAAGGCATTGGACTACCACGAAGCCACCGAACACTCATGGGCGCGGACTCACGCGGATTCCCACTACCTCGACTGTCCGTCGTCAGATGATTTGAGACATTTTGCTTTCTGAACCAAGAGAAGTTCTGGCACATCTGGTTGGTCATATTAGACGGCGCATTTGCGGTGCTGCAAGCGCCGGTGTCTCGATGCTTGCCTATCCGGTTATCACCCACACCCACTATATGTAGTGTGCACCCATTTTCCTGAGTAAAGCTCGGTGCAGGTCGAAGCGGAGATATCTCCGGCGATGCCGAGCAGGGACTCGGACGGCATTGTAGCGGCTTTTAGGCGACACTTTAGCGTGGTGGAAATCCTAATCATTGAGTCGGATTTGGCAAAACGCCACGTTGCATAAAGGACCGTCACTTCATTGAAATTTATCTGAAATCGGAGGTGAACGACACCGATGGAATATTCCAGGAAATCAGAGCTTCATTGAATTGTAGGATTCGAGTGCCGGATTATTCACAAATAGCTCTGTGAACTGGTTTTCAAGTTCGCTCAATACGTCATATGGAGTAAACGGATTGAGGATCACGTTCTTGCGTGTCGCTTCGTCTTCGCTGCGACTCAAAACGCGCAGGAGACTAACAGGCGCGGACGGGTTCTTCGCAACGATTCGTGCCAGCGCGTCGCTTTCTTCGACTAGTGCCGTCAATCGCTCAGACGATGTCGTTTCATCAGCAGCTTCCCGTCTGGCCGTGGGTTTCTTCGTTTTTCCCTTGGTCGCCACCGTTCCGTCCCCCGATGTTAAGTACGTGACGTGAATTAAACTCCGGTTCGGTTTTCAGAACAATCAAGAATTAGCCGGATCGCCTCCTCAATGCGCCTGCGCCGGCCCTTGCCTGCAGTCCAAGGAGACACACTACATATCGTCCCTATCCGGTTAATGCAGGTAGCGACCGAGTGTTCTTTATATGTTCGCTCTAAGGGTGTACTGTTCCCGCCTCTGAGGATTGGTCGGGAGACAGGGCATGAGCGGCTTGTTGACGTTCCAAGAGCGCTACCGAGACGAGGAATCGTGCATCCTGGCCTTGGCGGATCGACGCTGGCCGTCTGGGTTTGCGTGCGCCCGCTGCGGGCACCGGCGGGGCTATCGGCACAAGGCGCGGGCGCGCGTCTTCGAATGCGCGGCTTGCGGTCGTCAAGAGTCGGTGACGGCGGGAACCATCTTCCACCGCACCCGCACACCGTTGCCCAAATGGTTCCTGGCGGCGTGGTTGATGGGGCGGGACAAGCGCGGGGTCTCGGCCCTGTTCCTGGCGCGCGAGCTGGGGCTTCGCTATGAGACCGCATGGCTGATGGCTCACAAGCTGCGCCATGGCTTGGCGGAGCGGCCGGATGCGTTGCTGGACGGCATGGTCGAGGTCGATGAGAGCTACTACGGCGGGCGCGGCAAGCCCGAGAGCCGGGGCCGCGGGATGGCCAATGCCAACAAGAGCCTGCTCGTGCTGGCGGTGGAGAAGGTGGCGGTGGCGCCGGGCAAGGGGGTCGAGGGCAGCGGCTTCGTCGCCGGCCGGGCGCGGCTTGCCATCCTGCCCCGGGCCAATGCCGAGCAGCTCGGCGGCTTCGTGCGGGCCGCCGTGACGCCGGGCGCGCGCCTGCTGACCGACGATTTCAAGGGCTATGCCGGGCTCGGCGCCGTCTACCGGCACCAGCCCACCGTCCAAGGCCAAGGCAAGAACGCCGAGACGCAGATGCCGATCATCCACGTCCTGTTCAGCAACCTCAAGACCTGGCTCAACGGCACTTACCATGGCGTCAGCGCCAAGCACTTGCCGCGCTATGGCCGGGAATGGGCCTATCGCTTCAACCGCCGCCGGCGGATCGACGACCTCGGCGACTTCGTCCTGAGCCGCGCCATGGCCCGGCCAACCATCACATACCGCCAGTTGATCCACGGCTTGCAACCCCAGGGCGCACGACCTGCCTTAACCGGATAGGGACGCTACATATAGTGGGTGTGGGTGATAACCGGATAGGCAAGGTTCGATGGTCCGTCGTTTGATCTTCTCCCTTTCCAGCAAGATGGTCTGGCCCCGCCCGAAGTAGACATCGGCCGGTGTCAGATTGTTCAGGCTCTCGTGATAGCGCTGATGATTGTAGTGCGCGACGAAGGCCTCGATCTTGGCTTCGAGATCACCGGGCAGGTAGTAGTTCTCGAGCAGGATGCGGTTCTTCAACGTCTGATGCCATCGCTCGATCTTTCCCTGGGTTTGAGGGTGATAGGGGGCGCCGCGGGTGTGCCGTATGTCCCGCTCGTCGAGCCAGTCGGCCAGGTCGCTGGCGATGTAGCTCGACCCGTTGTCGGACAGCAGCCGAGGCTTGTGAACGACCGTCGCCTGATTACAGCCTGATGCCTCGAGCGCCCTCTCCAGCGTGTCGGTGACGTCCTCGGCCTTCATGGTGGTGCAGAGCTTCCAGGCGATCCTCGGCCTTCATGGTGGTGCAGATGATGTGTAGCGGGAGAAGTCGTCGTGGATCGTCGACAGGTAGAACCAGCCCCAGCCGATGACCTTCAGGTAGGTGAAGTCGGTCTGCCAGAGCTGGTTGGGCGCCGTCGTCTTGTCCCGGAACTCATCCGCGGCCTTGATCACCACGAAGGCCGGGCTGGTGATCAGGTCGTGGGCCTTCAGAAGCCGCTAAACGCTGGCCTCCGACACGAAGTAGCATTCGGTGTCGGTGAGTCGGACCCGATTTCCTTGGACACAGAATTGGCTTAATCGAAGTGTCCAAGGAGGACCGGAACATGACCGATAATTTTGAGAAGAAAGTTGCTGTTGATGGGCCTGTAGTAAATGCGGGCGAGCTTGGCTCGTCCACGTTTTCCCCAGGCCAGGCTTTGCCGGCAGGCCCGCTGGGACTTGGCCAGCGATGGACGGTGGCGCGCAAGCGTGAGGTCGTTCTGCGGCTTTTGCGTGACGAGCCGGTGCAACTTCTGTCGCGCCAGTTGGGCGTAGAGATCTTCCGGCTCGAGCAGTGGCGTGAGAAAGCGATCGGCGGGATCGACGCCTCGCTCAAGCAACGCAAGGGCGATCCGGTGCAGGCGGAACTGGATAGCGCCATGAAGCGGATCGGAGAGTTGACCATGCAGGTGGAACTGCTGGAGGCCAAGACGGAGACCTTCGGCCCTTTGGGGCGGCGGAGGTCGCGGCGATGAGTGCCGCCACCTCGCCCGGCACGGGTCTGGCCTACGGCCTGCGGCGGGTCTGCGCCGCCTGGGGCATGGCCCGCTCCTCGTTCTACGCCATGACCTCCGGCCAGCACGCCGAGCAGCCGCCGGCAAAGCGTCGGGGACCGAAGCCCGCGATCTCGGACCAGGCGCTGCTGGTGGCGATCGAAGCCGACCTGGAGGCATCGCCCTGGGAGGGCGAGGGCTACCGCAAGGTCTGGGCTCGGCTTCGGGTCTGTCGCGACATCCGGGTTGCCCGCAAGCGGGTGCTCCGCCTGATGCGCGAGAACAATCTGCTCTCGCCCCATCGCTGCCGCCGCCGTGGCGGCAATCCCCATGACGGTGAGATCATCACTCATGCCCCGAACCTCATGTGGGGCACCGATGGCGTTCGGGTGTTCACGGTGGACGACGGCTGGGGCTGGATCTTCACCGCCGTCGAGCATTGGAACGCCGAGTGTGTCGGCTGGCATGTCTGCAAGCGCGGCGACCGCTTCGCCGCCCTGCAGCCGATCTCCATGGGGCTTGCCGGGCTGTATGGCTCGACCGCGGCCGGCGCGGCTCGGGGGCTGGCCTTGCGGATGGATCACGGCTCCCAGTATCTGTCGGACCACTTCACCAACCAGATCAAGTTCTGGGGCATCCAGCCGTCCTACGCCTTCGTCGCCGAGCCCCAGACCAACGGCGTCGCCGAGCGGTTCAATCGCACGCTGAAGGAACAGATCATCCATGGTCGCATCTACCGCAACATCGCGGAGCTGCGGGACGCCGTCCGCGACTTCGTCGACTCTACAATGCCCAGTGGATCGTGGAGAAGAACGGCTACCTGAGCCCCGCTCAAGCTCGTCAGGCGTGGCACGCCGCGATCTCAATCAGGCCCGCCGCGTGAGACAAACTTGTGTCCAAGGAACCGGGTGCGCTACAGCATTCGGTGTCGGTGAAGCGCACTGCCGTTTTCAGCGTTAACCAATGGTCTATTTGGCTCGTTTAAGGATTAGGCCTTAAAACTCTGGACAGGCCGCCGCGACGTACCTATTTCTGTGCCTGCATGGCCCTTGGCTTGGCCTGCTCCCCCCCAAACTCCAATCCTGAACGATCAGTCCGTCATGCTGAAAATCAATAACTTAACCTATCGGATCGGCGAGCGCGTGCTGCTCGACCGGGTCAGCGCCGCCATCCATCCCGGCGCCAAGGTGGGGCTGGTGGGACGCAACGGCACCGGAAAGACCACGCTGTTCCGGTTGATCATGGGCCGGATTCAGGCCGATGGCGGCACTATCGATATGCCGGCCCGGTGGCGTGTCGGGGTGACCACGCAGGATGCGCCCAGCGGCCCGGAAAGCCTGATCGATAAGGTGATCGGCGCCGACCACGAATTATCGGCCCTGTGGGAAGAAGCCAATACGGCAACCGACCCCGACCGCATCTCCGAAATTCACGAGACGCTAACCCATCGCGGCGCCCATAGCGCCCCCGCCCGCGCCGCACGAATTCTCGCCGGTCTTGGCTTCGATGAAGCCGCCCAGCAGCGGCCGTGTGATTCGTTCTCCGGTGGCTGGCGCATGCGCGTCGCCTTGGCATCGCTCCTGTTCACCAATCCAGACCTGCTGCTGCTCGACGAACCGACCAACCATCTCGATTTGGAAGCCGTGTTGTGGTTCGAGGATTATATCGCCCGCTACGAGGGCACCGTGCTGTTGATCAGCCATGACCGCGAGCTGTTTAACGTGGCGGTTGATCAAATTGTCCATCTAGATGCGTCGACCCTCACTACCTACTGGTTCGTGAGAACGGCAGAGCAATAATCCCCCACTGAAGCGGCCGGTCGATCCGGCTGCGGCGGACCAAAATGGGACCGCGTATAGCCTTCTGTCAGGGTTGCTCTGACTGGAAGGCGGGGGGGATGTATCGGGTGGAGTTGTACGCACGGGTTCGGCGGGCGTGTCATGTCGAGGGGATGAGCACCCGCGAGGCCTCGCGGGTGTTTGGTGTAGACCGCAAGACGGTCCGTAAGATGCTGTCGTTCTCGGTGCCGCCAGGGTATCGCCGAAGCGCGCCGCCGAGGCGGCCAAAGCTGGGTCCGTTCACGGGAATCATCGATCGGATCTTGGAAGACGATCGGACCAGCCACCGCAAGCAACGGCACACTGCGAAGCGCATCTTCGACCGCCTCCGGGACGAGTACGGTTTCACGGGCGGCTACACCATCGTGAAGGACTACGTTCGTGAGCAGGGGCTTCGGTCGCGTGAGGTGTTCGTGCCACTCTCCCATTCCCCCGGTCACGCCCAGGCGGACTTCGGCGAAGCGATGGCGGTGATCGGCGGCGCGTTACGGAAGATCCACTTCCTTGCCTTCGACCTTCCCCACAGTGATGGTTGCTTTGTTGCGGCCTATCCGGCGGAGACGACCGAAGCATTCTGCGATGGCCACAACGCGGCGTTTGCCTTCTTCGGCGGCGTCCCCCGATCCATCCTGTACGACAACACCAAGCTGGCGGTTGCCCGGATCCTGGGCGATGGGAAGCGGCAGCGAACGCGCGTCTTCACGGAGCTTCAGTCCCACTATCTGTTCGAGGACAGGTTCGGCCGGCCGGGCAAGGGCAACGACAAGGGCAAGGTCGAGGGACTGGTCGGCTTCATCCGGCGGAACTTCCTGGTCCCCGTCCCGCGTGCCGAGAGCTTCGCGGCCCTCAACGATGCTCTCGCCGAACAGTGCCGCCGGCGCCAGGCGGCGCGGCTGCGGGGCCACAAGGAGACCATCGGCGAGCGTCTCGAGCGGGATCGTCAAGTTCTCTTGCCATTGCCGCCTGCTCCCTATGATGCCTGCGATAAGCGCCCTGGACGGGCGAGTTCGCTGTCGCTGGTGCGTTACCGCAGCAACGACTATTCCGTGCCCGTGGCCTACGGCCACCGTGAGGTGCTCATCCGGGGCTACGTCGATGAGGTGGTGATCAGCTGCGGGGCCGAGGTGATCGCCCGGCACCGCCGGTCCTACGACAGCGAGGACCTGATCTTCGACCCGCTGCATTACCTGCCCTTGATCGAGCAGAAGATCGGCGCCCTCGACCAGGCCGCGCCATTGGCGGGCTGGGACCTGCCCGAGGCCTTCATCACTCTGCGGCGGCTCCTCGAAGCTCGTATGGGCAAGGCAGGCAAGCGCGAGTACGTCCAGGTGCTCCGTCTACTGGAGACCTTCCGGCTCGAGGAGGTCGAGGGTGCGGTCGGCGACGCCCTGCGGCTCGGCGCAATCGGCTTTGATGCGGTGAAGCACCTGGTACTGTGCCGCATCGAGCGGCGGCCGCCCAGGCTCAACCTCGACGTCTATCCGTATCTGCCGCGCGCCCGGGTCGCGATGACGTCCGCCAAGTCGTACATGAGCCTGCTGTCGGGGCTCGGCGCATGACCGACACACCGCAAGTGCTGCTCGCCCACCACCTCGAGACGCTGAAGCTGCCGACCTTCCTGCGCGAGTACGACAAGATCGCCCGGCAGTGCGCCTCGGAAGGCGTCGATCACGTCCGCTACCTGTTGAGACTCGCCGAGCTCGAGCTGATCGACCGCGAGCGCCGCATGGTCGAGCGGCGCATCAAGGCGGCGCGCTTCCCCGTGGTCAAGAGCCTCGACAGCTTCGACTTCAAGGTCATCCCCTCGCTCAACAAGGCGCTGGTCCTGGAGCTGGCCCGCTGCGAGTACATCGAGCGCCGCGAGAACCTCATCGCGCTCGGCAACAGTGGGACCGGCAAGACCCACATCGCCCTCGGTCTCGGCCTGGCGGCCTGCCAGAAGGGCCTCTCGGTCGGCTTCATCACCGCCGCCGCGCTGGTCCACGAACTCATCGAGGCCCGCGATGACAAGCAGCTGCTGAGGTTCCAGAAGAAGCTCGCCACCTACAAGCTTCTGATCGTCGACGAACTCGGCTTCGTGCCGCTGTCGAAGACCGGCGCCGAGCTGTTGTTCGAGGTGTTCAGCCAACGCTACGAGCGGGGCTCGACCCTGGTCACCACCAATCTGCCCTTCGACGAATGGACCGAGGTGTTCGGCTCCGAGCGCCTCACCGGCGCGCTCCTCGATCGCCTCACCCACCACGTCAACATCCTCGAGATGAACGGTGACAGCTACAGGCTCAACCAGAGCCGCAGGCGTCAAACCCCGACTGCTAACTGAACCGACCACCCAGCCCACGCTTGACCCCGTGGGCCCACAGGTCCCTCCCGCGCGCGCCGCCGCGTCAGCCTGTTGAGGGCACACCGCGTCGCGCGCGGGGCCCTCCCGTGGACTACGGGGACAAGCCCGCAGCCGCCAAGCGGTCCCTTCTTACACCGCCGAGGTGGTCCCTTTTTGCTCCGCCATTGACAGGTTCGGCTCAAACGCTTGATTCCCACGAGAATGGCGAATATCTGCCAAGTACCCTGGCCCCTGACGGTACGATACGTTTGAGTCGAACCACTACCGGGGTAACTACGACCGGTTCGAGCAGACCCGCCGGTTGCAGCTAGAATTGAACGCCAAGCAACGCACCAAGCAGGCCGCCCAGCGCGCCCAAATGGAGGCGTTCGTGGCCCGGTTCCGCTCCAAGGCGACCAAGGCCAAGCAAGCCCAGTCGCGACTCAAAATGCTCGCCCGCATGGAGCCCTTGACCGAGACGCTGGAAGAACGGGCCCCCAATTTCATGTTCCCCGAGATCGCCGAGCTACCGCCGCCGCTCTACAGTTTGGAGAGCGTCAATGTGGGCTATGACGGCACACCGGTGCTCAAGAACATCTCGCTGAGCCTCGGCAATGAGCGGGTCTGTGCGGCCTGGAGTTTTGCCCGATCGCGTCGCCTTGCTCGGCGCCAACGGCAACGGCAAATCCACCTTCATCAAGCTGCTGGCCGGGGCGCTGGCACAGATATCCGGCGATGTCATCAAATCGTCGAAACTGCGAGTCGGCTATTTCTCCCAGGACTTAACCGACGAGCTCGATTTGTCAATGAGCCCCGTCGCCGCCATCGCCGTCAGGCGGCCCCAGGACACGCCCGAGGCAGTGCGCCGCCATTTAGGCGCCTTCGGATTTACCCGAGACATGGCGCTGGGGACGATCGGCCAGCTTTCTGGCGGGGAGCGCGCCCGCCTGCTGTTCGCCCAGATCGCCCTGGCCAAGCCCCATATTCTGCTGCTCGACGAGCCGACCAACCATCTCGACATGCTTTCCCGCGAGGCCCTGATCCAAGCGATTAACGGATTTCCCGGCGCCGTGGTGCTGGTCAGCCATGACCCGCATTGAATCGAGCTGACGGTGGACCGGTTCTGGCTGATCGCCGACAAACAGGTGCAGACGTTCGATGGCGACATGACTGACTATCGCCGTCTGTTGCTCAGCCAAAAGCGCGCGCCGCAGCCTATCGAAGCCACCTCCGATACAGAAAAAACCACCAACGGATCGGCGCGCGTCACTAAGAAAGACAAACGGCGCCTGGCGGCAGACCAGCGCCAATCGCTAACGAAACTGCGCAGCGCGTCTCGCGCTGCCGAGGCCGAACTGACACGGCTGAGCGAAGAGAAAACAGCGATGTTGGAGCGGCTCAAAGATCCAAGATTCTACCAGGACAAGCCCGACGAAGCGCAGGATTTACAACGGGCCATCGGCCATCTGCAAAAAGATTTAGACGCCGCGGAAACTCGTTGGCTGGCCGGCCAGGAAGCCCTCGAAAACGCCGCTAGCTGAGGGGCTGAGGAAGCAACAAAAGTCCCTCTCCCTAGAGGACTTCCTGGCAACCGATTTCTGTCTCATCTTCGTTCCTTCGTCGCTACGATGAGCCAGAAATCCTCTCTTATGCAATCAGCTCAATCTGTCCCAAAGGCGCTGACGGCGGACAGCCCTGGCTCATTCCGGGATCGTATGCCGGAAATGATGATAGTACGATTGTCGCCCACGAAGAGCTGACCGAGACGTTTCCCGATACAATTCGCTAGCGGCCGCCTGCCTGCATTGTCGTCCCGATGCTTGGGCCTGACGATTCCTACCTGTTAGTATCAATCTCATGGCCGCCTCCACCCCGCCGCGCTCACCGTTTGCGGGGAGCATCGATTTTTCCGATGATCCCCACCTGAGATCGATTGCGCCGGAGAGGCTTGCGCGGGTTCTCGAGGCACATGAGCTCTACGTGGAGACCGAGCAACGTTCGGGAAAACGGGCCAATCTGGACTCGACCGATCTGGCGGGAAAATCCTTTGCTGGTATGAAGCTGTGGCACATCCGCCTGCAGCGGGCGAATCTGAAGGGGGCCGACTTCAGGGACGCCGATCTACGGCGCGCCATCTTGATCGGGGCGTCGATGCAGCGCGGGCACCTCGCCGCGGCCGACCTGACTCGCGGGCGGCTCGGGGGGATCAATTTGACCGACGCCGATAGCAGAGGGGCTTGCCTAGCCGAGGTCGACATCGAGTTTGCCATCATGACAAACTCGGATTTCCGTGACGCGGATTTCCACGACGCCGATATGAGCGGTGTGGTTCTCGATGGCGCCGACCTGAGCGGGGCGAATTTGCGCCGGGCAAACCTGCGCGGCGCGTCGTTCCAAGACACCCATTTATGCGGTGCCGACCTGCGGGATGCCCAAATGGGCGGCGCGATGTTCACACGGACTTCCTTCAAGGGCGCCGACCTCCGAGGTGCGTATTTACGTGTCGCCAAGTTCCACCGCACCGATCTGTCGGGTGCCGATCTCCGGGATGCGCGGGGACTGATTATGGAGCAAATCAGATTCACGATCCGCGATGCCGATACGCACTTGCCACATGACTTGATTTCGGAGCTTGGTGATGGCCATTGACCAGCAGGTGGAGGTACTGAAGCAAGGAGTCCGGGCATGGAACGCCTGGCGGGCGAGACAACCGGAAGCAGCCGTCGATCTTTCCCATGGAGGCCTTCGCAGCCTGGCCCTCGACGGTGCCGATCTTTCCGGCGCCGACCTTAGGGACGCAGATCTCCGCGGCGCCGATCTCAGCAGCGCCAGTCTGGTGAGCGCTCGCCTTGAGGGCGCCAATCTTTTCAAAACCATAATCGATGGCGCCGACCTGACCGAGGCCGATCTCCGCAGCGTTCAGTTTCTGCAATGCCCTCAACTCAAAGCCGCGCACAACTGGCAATCGGCCTACCGGGACGAGGACCTGGCATGTGGGGCGGCGATACCAAGCCATTAGTTGCGAGCGGCGTCCGAAGGCGGGAGATGCGGGCCCGGACAAGATGCGCGGCTTGAGCGGCGGCAAATGCAAGGGAATGCGTCGCCGATACCCTTGGGGGCTATTCGGCGTCCGCTCTCGGATCGATCTGGAATCGGAGGCAGTGATGGGAGTCTCTCAGGGCTTCTTCGACGGCCTCGGGACTGTCGCCTCGGGCGAAAATGAAGCCCAAGTATTTGTTGCCCTCGGGAAGTGGAACGACTTCGTGGCCCTTGGGAATGGTGATCGTCACATCGTCGACACCGGCGACCCTTCGCGCGGCCTCGATCCCCCCCACGGACTCGAGCACGCCGGCTTGAGGAATGGGAATCATCATGACACCGGTAGCCTTATCTTCACCCGCCATGGTCTCGATGGGTAAACCCAAGACGTGGCTCAAAATTAGGTCTTCTAGTCCTATCCCAGCACCGAACCTGAGTGCCCGGGCGCACAACCCGCCGATGGAGCGCGCGCCCACTTCGATGACCCAAGGACCTTGGTCTGTCCGTCCCCACCAGGCCAAACGCTGTCCGGGCGCCCGGGTGATCAAATTGAGGAGGCCAGTGCCGGCCTCGAAGCTGGTGAACGTCGCCTCCGGACCGCCATGCTTCAGGCGGAAGCCGAGCGTTTCATAAAATCGGACCGCCCGGCGCATGTCGCGGGTAACGAGCGTGACGGCGCTGATGCTCTCGATCATGGCCGACCCCCGGCATTTCGTGCGGGCCTCGGGCGCCTGCCAGGTACGTTCCGAGCATGGCCGACGCGCTTGGCTTTTTCACGGACACTGCCGATTGGCCCAGTTTCCAACCTCGACCTTGCCGAATCGACAGTCGGGAACGCACAACCGCGCCCTTCGCCTCGTGGGAGCGACGCAATTCGAAAGAGGAAACTTATTGCCATACCGGATCGCGGTTCTCAGTCAACGCCGCGAGCGCCTCGTGGTAGTCGTCTGAAGCCAGGGCTCTGCCCTGGAGCGCCAGATAGAGTTGAAAGAACTGGTCGAAATCCAGGTCAAAGCAGTTGGCGAGCGCTTGTTTCGAGAGCCGACTCGCGGTGGAACAAACGGTCAGGTACGCTTGAACCAGCTCCTCAAACTCTTCAATCGCGGAGTTCTCGTCAACTAAATGCTCGACCAAGCCGATCCGCTCTGCTTCCTCGCCATGGATCCTGTTGCCCAGCAGCGTCATGCGCTTTGCCCGTCCGAGACCGATGTAGCGAGCGAGCCGCAAGGTTCCAAGGCCAGGAATAAGGCATTCGGTGACGGCCGGGAGTGAGAAGCCGGCGGAGCGGGTAGAGACGCGAATGTCACAGGCCAGGGCGAGTTGCAGACCGCCGCCGATAGCGTAGCCGTGGATCAGGCATAATACGATCTTGTCCATGGTCTCGAATCGCCTGAGGGCGCGCTCCCACTTCTCGTGATACCCGATGTCTACTTCGCCCTTCGGCAGCTCCTTCAAGTCCATCCCGGAGGAAAACGCACGCCCCTCGCCGACGATCGTGACCACGCGCGTGTCCGGTTCGCTCGCAACCAGGTCGGCAAGCCGTTCGAATTCACGAACTGCGGGGTAGTGGAAGGCGTTCAGCACATCAGGTCGGTTGATCGTGACGCGGCCAATATTTCCATCCTTGATGTAGCGAAAAAACGCGAAGTTGGGTGCCATGTCAGTCCCTCTCTTCGTCCCCATATAAGTTGCCGGGAGGCTCGGTTTCGTATCTGCCGAGATAAGGGCGGTAGACGTACCTGGTATTGCAGTAGAGGCAGTGCGCGAAATCGGCTTCCCCCATGTTGTGATAGATGTGCGGATGGTCGTGCGGCGGGCTTACCCCGATGCATTCGAACTCCTTCACGCCGACTCCGATCTCGGGGAGCCCGAGGTCATTCTTAAACTTAGCGTAGCCGTCCGCCATCGAAATCCTCCTGCACACGCGCCATCGGCCCCACGCTGCTCCTCGCGCTGATCAGCCGTAGGACGTCGGCGCACAATGCTCTTGAGATAGCGACCACCACCAGCTGAAAAGTGAAATAATGACCATGGTCGATGACCTTGGCACCGATCTTGACCAGCCTCTCCCCCAGCGTGGTCAGCGACCAGTGCTCCACTTCGTTCCGCAAGGCAAGAGTCTGGTGTTGGCTAGGAGGCGATGTTCGGACCACGTCGCCGGTACGACCGCTCTACCCCCTAGAGCCGACCTTCGAGCGGCTGCGTCCGCTTTCTTGGCGTGGAGGCCCGCTCTACCTCGGACAGCCGACGGCGCTGGGTGAGGCCCGCCAAGACCGGTTTTGACACATTCCGGACACCACCGCCTTGCCAGAACCCGGCGGTCGCGCGACTGTTGCCCCTCTTTGGATCGAAAAGGGAAAAAGCATGATGAAGACCGAGGCAGTCATAGAGCACATTACGGGCTGGCTCAGGGACTACTGCCAACGCGCCGGTACCCGAGGATTCGTTATCGGCGTCTCTGGTGGCATCGATTCCGCCGTCTCCTCGACCCTGGCTGCGCGCACCGGCCTGCCGTTGCTCGTGGTGGAGATGCCGATCCATCAAAGCCGTGACCAGGTGACCCGCGCTCGGGAGCACATCGCCTTCCTCAAAGAGCGCTACGGGACGGTCGAAAGCGTGGAGGTTGAGCTGACCGGCGTTTTCGATCGGCTGATCGAGGCGCTGCCGGACACCCCCGACGAGGAATCGCGCGAGATGTCGCTGGTCAACACCCGCGCGCGCCTCCGCATGACTACGCTCTATTATTTCGCCGCGCTGCACGGCCGCCTCGTGGTCGGCACCGGCAACAAGGTGGAGGATTTCGGCATCGGTTTCTTCACCAAGTACGGCGACGGCGGCGTCGACCTCAGCCCCATCGCCGATCTGGTGAAGACCGGAGTCTACCAGCTAGGCCGCGCGCTCGGCGTCAACGAGGCCATACTGACGGTGGCGCCCACCGACGGACTGTGGGGCGACGACCGCACGGACGAGGACCAAATCGGTGCCAGCTATCCGGAGCTCGAATGGGCCATGAGCTTTGACGGCGACGAGTCGGCGCTCGACGACCGGCAGCGCGAGGTGCTGGCCATCTACCACCGCCTCAATGCTGCCAACCAGCACAAGATGGAGCCGATCCCGGTCTGCATCATTCCCGACGCGCTGCGTTAGACCGATCGACCACCGGGGACTGGACGATCGGCCTGGCTGCTGCGGGCGCTCCTGGCTACGACCGACCGATTCTGATCGGGCAGAGCGTGTCCGCTCTGCCCTTTTGATCAGACGTCAATTTGCTCAGCGATAGTGAGGGCATCGTCGACCTCGATGCCGAGGTATCTGACGGTGCTTTCCACCTTTGTATGACCGAGGAGCAACTGAACCGCCCGCAGATTGCCGGTGCGCCGATAGATCAGCGTCGCCTTGGTTCAGCGGGACGCCCCCGACGCCGGGGATGCCGCGGAGGTCGGCGAGCAGCTCGGGGTAGTCCCCCTCGATCACACGATCCCGCCGGCCGGGGTGAGGCCTACTTGACGTAGAGCTTGCGTTCGAGGATGCCGGCCTCGATGCACTCGCACCCGTCCTCTGTGACGAGGACGTTCTCGCTGTAACCGAGCCCGAAGCCGAGCTCCGGGCTCCACAGACCGGGGACGACGTGGAACACCATGCCGGGCCTGAGTACGGTGCCGTCCCCCGGCCGCAGACAGAGCACCTCGCCCTCGTTCCAGCCGAGGCCCAGGGAATAACCGAGCCGCTGGGTGATGCGGTTGCCGTATCCCGCCTCGGCGATCTCGGCCTTGTAAGCGGCATCGACGTCGCCCGACGTGACACCGGGCCCGATCGCCTGGATGGCCCGATCGAGTCCCCGCAGGATCGCCCGATCCAGGCTCTTCACCTCCGAGGGGGGCTCGCCCACGTGGATGCATCGGATCCGCGTATTGAAATAGCTCCCCACGGTGGTCCCAAGCTCCATGAACACCACGTCGCCCGGCCGGATGATGTTCTCGTAGCCGCGGCTCGGCACATGGATCAGGCCGCTCGCGCTACCGCCCTGCAGGTAGAGCTCGTAGTTGTCGCACTCGTGGTATGACGAGACCTTGCCCGCCACGGCCGCATAGACCTCCGCCTGGGAGCGCCCCGGCCGGGTGCTCTCGACGGCCTCGAGGGCGCCCACCTCGGTGATGACGGCGGCACGGCGCATGCACGCGATCTCGGCCTCCGACTTGATGACGCGAAGGCCCATGACGATATTGCCGTCGTCAACGAACTCGGTGCCGGGCATCGCCGATTTGAGGCTTTCGAGCTGGGCCACGGTCATGTGGTTAATGAAGCGGGCGATGCCGGTCTCGATGCCGACGCGCTTGCCGGCGAGGCCGAGCTCCTCGAGCGCCCTGGCCGTCGCCTCGGCGGGATTGCCCGACATGTAGAGTGGGTCGCCGTCGTCGGGCCAGGGGACCCAGCGCCGGACCGTCGAGGACCGCTCGGCGCCGGGGACCTCGAGCCCCCGGATCACGCCGACCGGCTCGCCCTCCCGCGGAACCACGACGACCTTGTAATGGTGCGGCGTCACCCCGAGGCCGGTGAGGTAGACCTGGTTCCAGTGAATGGCGCAGATCAGCCCGTCGAGACCCCGCCTTTCGAGCGCCGCGCGCACGCCATCGAGCCGCCGCGCGTATTCGGCGGCGGGAAAGTAGACGCGCGGCTCGGGCACGGCACCCGCATCGCCATTGGGGTGGCTCTCTCGCTCAGCGGCCATGGTGGGCTCCTTCGAATGCACGGGCGGGCCAAGGATGGGCAATCGCCGACGGCCCCAGCACCCCCGCGAGGATAGCTGCCCGCACCGGATGGCGAACGCGACGTACGACCTTGACTCCGATCTTGATTAGCTTCTCCCGCAGGGTGGGTAGTGACCAATGTTTCACCGCCTCATGCGCCAGCATCGCAATGTGCCACATTGCGTTGGTGTTGCCGAGCGCCGTGAGTCCGCTTAGGCCATATCAACACGCGTGCGAGGCCGTGTCACAACACGGCTGCTTTCCTGCACAAAGCTGAAGTTCAAAACTCAATGTCAGCTTGCAGCTCCATATTCGCGAGATTTGCGGCGATGGCCGGTCGCAGCGGACCTATCTCACGATGCCCGCACCACGGTCAGGCGCTCGACTAGGCTGAAGCGCGCCTCGACGGCTTCGAGCAGTTCGGGGTGGCGGGCGATGCTGTCAATCAGCCCCTCCCGCAACTCGTCATCGGAGAGTTTCCGCGCGGGCGGCACCTCCACCACGTCGATCCACAGCCGGTGATATTTGCCGAGCAGTTCCAGCGCCCGCACCCCCGGCCAAGCCGAGCCCGGCGCCGGTATAGGCAACACTGATCCCAAGTGCCTCGAGAAGCGCGAGACGGTAGGTGACGATGACGGTGAAATCCAGGCTTGCGAGGTAATCCCAGTTGATCATCGGAATGGTCGCTCCGCGTTCATGCGGCGGCGCGCACGAGGGTCCCGGCGAAGGCGGCCGCGGCGGTGTCACCAAGCAGTCTCAGCCCGTGCCAAAGCGAGGCGGCGTTGGCGGTCACCACGGGTCGAGCGGCTATCGATTCGAGCTCGTCCAACTGGTCGAGTGTGTTGATGGCGGTATCGGGCACCAAGATCGGCTTGCCGCATCCGGCCTTGTCTTGCACGAACGCACGGAGTTCTTCCGTGACATCCACGGCGAAGGAATCGCGCGTGTGGACACAGTCGAGGGACCGCACATCGACCACCTCGAGGCCGGCCTCGCGAAGGAACGCGAGCAATAGGGCCGTGACCGGCTCGGGATAGGCGCTCAGCAGGTCCACCTGTCGTGCTCCGAGGCTCTGGGCCGCGGCGGCCATGGCGAGCGAGGTGCTGGTGGCGGGAACGCCGGTGGCATCGGACAGCCGCCCAATCTGGTCGCGTGCAGCGTCCAGGCCGCCGACGAAGCTGCCGCTCGTGCACGCCCAGACGATGGCGTCGGCCCCGGCGGCGGCCAACCGGCGCGCCGGGGGCAAGAGGTGGTCCAGGCTCGCCGTCTTGCGTAGATTGGCTTCGGCGCTGATGCCGTCGGCTTCCGACCCCTCGAGGCGATAGCCGACATGGCCGAGACCGCGCGCCGCAAGCCAGCGATCGAGATGGAACCACTCGTAATCGAAGGGCCCATCGTCAGGAAGAATCACACCGAGAACCGGAGCCTTGCCTGCTTTCGGCTTCATACGTCCGCCCTTGCGTGTTGCGAAGCGCCCAAGCCGGCATTCCACGATTGGGCGGCCCATCCGCTAACGTTCAGAGTAGGATAACGGTGGCGATAGCTTCTAACAAGCGCAGAGGCGGCGCCAGGCGCGGGGGACTGGGTCTTCGCGGCCAAAACTCGGCGAGCACGTCGTCAGCCCAGCCGACGACGTTGCAGAAGACAGACCCGGCCGCCGGCCCCGGGGAACTCCGGCCACATAACCATTCCGCACTGTGAGGGCGCACTTCGACCCGAGCGGCACACATCTGTCCTGTCGGGCGACCTGGATGCTGCTGGTTGGGCAGCACGTTTCGAAAATGACACCAAGGGCGCCGAAGCACGCGGCCCCGCTGCTGACGCAGTGAAAATACCAGGCATTCAGGGCATGACGCCGCCGCCATTCGGGCCGATGATCTGACCGGTGATGAAGCTGGCGCCAGGTCCGGCAAGAAAGACGGCCACCTCCGAAACCTCTTCCGGCATGCCAACGCGGCCGAGGGGGATGTCCTCTTCCTTCTCACGCCATTCGGGCGACATGTTGGAAAGACTCAGCATGTCGGTATCGACCGGCTCGGGCGCGATCCCGTGATGCGCTGGATCGTTGGCGGCAAGGCGGTCGGGCGCGGCGGCGGATACCCTGGCGGCACCGAGAACGACAGCATCTTACGGACCGTCTTGCGATCCACACCAAACACCCGCGAGGTCTCGCGGGTGCGCATCCCCTTAACACGACACGCATGTCGAACCCGTGCGTACAAATCCACTCGATACATCCCCCCGCCTTCCAGTCAGAGCAACTCAGACCGAAGGCTATAGACGGTCCCATTTTGGTCCGCTGAAGCCGGATGACCGGCCGCTTCAATGGGGGATTATTGCGCCGCCGTTCTCACGAGCCGCTCCATCTCCACCCAGCGTAAAACGCGAAAATGGCACTGAGTCCATTTCATATCGTTGCCTGACGAACTCCCACGCGTCGATCGCCATGTCCTTCTCGGCCTGGCAGTTGCCCTTGATCTCGGACGTGTCCACGCTGTCCACGCTGACAGAGATGCGGATGGTGACACCCGGCCAGGGCATGGCATCGACGGTGAACGTGCCTAAAGAACTCATGGGCTACCTTGATGACAGGGCGGACGAGTTCCCGGCCCCCTCACTGACAAGGGAGCCCCGCCATGACCGATTACGACGCGCTCTTGGGGCCCATGACCCTCGTCACAAAGCCTGCGTGGAGCTGGAACGCTAATCGGTCACCCTCTATGACCGATGGCACAAACAGCCGATTCGAAATTCTATCAATCGCCCTGCAGCTTATTTGTGGCGCGACGGAGGGCCCGCCCGGCGGCCCGGGCTCTGTCTCCCTCGCGGGCGATCTGCCTGGCCTCGCGGACGAAGGCGACGAGGATTACAATGATCGTTTGCATGCCGCGGACGGTAGCCAGCAGTGGGTTGAAATGCCAGGATTTCCGCCGACGACGAGGTTTTGAGAACCAACAGTGTTCTGTTTGGAGGACATAGGCGTTTGAAGGCACGTACGGCGGAACCGCGCAGAACCTGGCCAACGGGCGACCGCCCGGTGGAGTGAATGCCCCTTCTCACATCACAAGCGCGATCGGCCGCACCGGGCAACCGGTGCCGTCGCGCAGCTTGAGCGGGGCGACGACGAGCAGGAACTCCTTGCCCACGAGGGCGCCGAGATTGCACATCTGCTGGACCATGCAGATGTTGGCTTCCAGCCAGATGCGGTGAGTGGGCCACCACCATTCGGCGGGGTCGTCCATGCCGATGAGGTCCGTGCCGAACAGGGCGATCTCGCGTTCGACCAGCCAGGCGGCGGTGTCGGTCGGCACGTAGGGTCGCTCCATGGCAAAGCCGGGCTTGCCCCAGTCCTCCTCCACCCCCGCGCAGACGAGCAAGGCCGTCCCGGGTAGGATCTCACGGCCCGAGGCCTGGGCCGCGGCCTCGAGATCGGCGATCGTGATCGCCTCGCCGTTCTGCTTGTGCGTGAGGTCGAGGAGATGGCCAGGCAGCACCAGACGCACCAGCGGTACATTGGCAACATCCGTGGCGCCCTTGACGCAGTGGCGCGGGACGTCCAGATGGGTGCCGCAATGCTCTGGCATCAGCATCATGCGGGATTCCATCGAGATCTTGCCGCTGGTGATCTTCTCCAGCATGTCGAAGGAACTGACCGGCCAGAAGGCCACCGCCGCTCCGCCGATATTCGGCATGTTGTGGAACATCTCGTGGCCGAGATCGATGATCTCCTTCGGTATCATGGTCATTCTTCGTCTCCCTCGCTGTGGCCGGCGCGCTACGGACTGGCCGCCGTGTAGCTGGTCCGGATATCGGTGAAGAAGTCGCTGCCGGTCCGGCCGTGCTCGCGTGGGCCGTAGCCTGACGCTTTCCGCCCGCCGAAGGGCACGTGATAGTCGATCCCCGCGGTCGGCAGGTTGATCATCGCGACCCCCGCCTCGCTGTGGCGCTTGAAGTGGTCGGCGTATTTCAGCGAGGTCGTGACGATGCCGGAGCTCAGTCCGAACTCCGTGTCGTTGGCGATCTCGAGCGCGTCCTCGTAGTCGTTCGCCGGAATCACTGTCGTCACCGGGCCGAAGATCTCCTCCCGGCTGATGCGCATGTCGTTACTGGCGTCGACGAATAGAGCGGGCGAGAGGAAATACCCTTCCGTCTCGCGGTTTACCGGCTCGCCGCCACAGACGTGCTTGGCCCCCTCCTGCCGTCCCAACGCGACGTAGGAGAGGTCTTTCTCTAGCTGGCGCTCGTTGACGACCGGGCCCACCTCCGATTCGGGGTCCAGGGCATGGTCGACGACCATGGCCTTGGTGCGTTCGGCCAGGGAGTCGACGAATTGCCCGTAGATGCCCTTGGTCACGATCAGCCGGCTCGACGCTGTGCAGCGCTGGCCGGTCTGCGAGAAGGCGCCGTACAGGGCTACGTCGACGGCGACCTCGGGATCGGCGTCGTCGAGCACGATTAGCGGGTTCTTGCCGCCTAGTTCGAGCTGCACCTTGGCCCGGTGTTTGGCCGCGTTCTCCAGCACCAGCCGGCCGATCGACACAGAGCCGGTGAAGGTCACCCCGTCGAGATTCGGCGAGGTTGCGATCGCCTCGCCCGCCGTCTCGCCCTTGCCCATGACCAGGTTGAAAACTCCGGCGGGCAGGCCCGAGCGGGAGATGATCTCGGCGAAGGCCCAGGCCGAGCCGGGTGCGAACTCCGACGGCTTCAGGACCACGCAATTGCCGTAGGCGATCGAGGCGGCGATCTTGTACGCGCCGTTTGCCAGGGGGTAGTTCCAGGGCGTGATCCCGGCGATCACGCCGAGCGGCGCCCGGGTCGTCTCGACCTCGATGCCCGGTCGGACGGAGGTGAGGCGGCTACCCTCGATGCGGAAGACCTCGCCCGCTAGGTACTTGACGAAACTGGCGGCGCGGTCGACCTCGCCGATGCCCTCGGCGCGGATCTTCCCTTCCTCGCGCGACAGCAGCTCGCCCAGCTCCTCGCGCCGGGCGACGACCTCGTTGCCGATCCGCTCGAGGATCTCCGCGCGCAGCTCGAGCGGACTGCGCGACCAGGACGGGAAGGCGGTGCGCGCAGCGACGATCGCCTCCCGGGCCTGGTCCGCGTCGGCGAAGGCATAGGCCCCCACGACATCGGAGGTGTCCGAGGGGTTGACGTTCTCCCAGACCTCGACGCCGTCGCGCCACTGGCCGTCGATGTAGTTCTTGTGCACGGTCATCCTTCCATCTCCCTGTTCGCGCGGCCGGTCTGATCCGTCATTCCGCTGGGTCGAGCGCGCAGTCCCAGATCGGCGGCTGCGCCCGGTCGGCCACCTCCAGCTCGTTCTGGGTTGCGCAGCCGGGGCAGTAGAAGCCGCGACAGACGATCTCGTCGTCGACATACTCGGACGGGTCGCGGTTGAGCCCGGAAAGATCGGTGATCGGAAATTCCCGAACGGCGAGGTGTTGTTTGTAGTTCTCGTCCGCGGCGCAGATGTCGTGGCCACATTTGGCGCAGACCGTCCGACCACACCGGATCGAAACATATTCGCTGATGGCGGTGCCGCTTTCATTCCGGTCCTGGTTCCAGATTCCGGGAACGGCGTTCGGCGGCGCCGTGCCACCCAGGCGCTCCTTCCGGATCTGATCCTTGCGCGCCGCCGTCGCGGCGGAATCGACCTCCCCGGATTGGAGGTCGAGGACGACGCCGTAAATGGCGCGCGCCGCCTCGGGCGAAACCGCGTCCTTGCGGATGTCGGCGAGCACCGTCTCGGCGGGCCGGTCGATCGGATCGCCATAGCCGGCGCCGCCGTAGAAGGTGATCTCGTAGACGTCCTCGAGGCCCTGGACGGTCTCGGATTTCGGGCCCAGCAGCTCGACCTCGCCCGAGAGGTCCTCAAGCCGGGTCGGCAGGCGGCCCTCCCGCAGCAGGGTACAGGCGTTGGCGTTGCGCAGAATAAGGTAGCGACAGGCGCTGCCCGGGCAGCCGCCGCTGAGGCCGCCATGGCCGGGAAAGGCAACGCAGGCGGCGGCCGAGACATGGATGAACTCCTCCTCCGTGCCGTGCAGCACGAAGGCGAAATTGCCACCCAACCCGCCGCGCCAGAGGCCGGGCCCGCCGGTGTCCGTGACCTCGCGTCGATAGAGCACCAGCATCGGCCAGACCATCTCCGTGGTCTCGACGTTGCCGTTGCGTGCCGCGGGAATGGCGTAAGGCCCCGCGGTGTTGACCCCGTCCGCCCAGCTTCGTGCGCCCCAGCCCATCGCGGTCGGCTCCTGAAGCTGGGTCACGAAGGCGCGGCCGTACTGGTCGCGCCCCATGACCTGCATCGCTGGCCAGGAGCCGCCGCCGCCCGCGAGCAGCCGGTGGCGGTGTTCCGGATGGGTCGAGAGCATCTTGGCGACGGTCGCCTGGGCGCAGTTGTGGACGATGCAGATCGCCGAGGTCGAGGCGATGCTACAGGCCGCGGGGTACTCCGCGTTGATCAGTGTGCCGCGCGGATTGGTCAGGCGGACGAGTCGTCGGACGGCGCCGGACGCCCAGGCCTGGTCGCCGGCTAACATGGGAAGAAGGGCGGCCATGACACCGGCCATGGCGGCGCCGGAGCCGCCGTTGATCATACCTGTCTGGGGGTCGGTGCCGGTGAAGTCGAAATGCAGCTCGGTGCCGCGCTTGGTCATGGCGCAGCGCACCTGATAGACGCTGCGGTCGCCGTCGCCCGCGACCTCGATGTTGTCGACATGGCGCCAGGTGCCGTCGGGTAGCTCGGCCAACCTTTCGCGCAGCGCGCCTTCGGTGCGGTTCATCACGCTCTTCATGACGGCCTTGACCGCATCGGCGCCGAACTTCTCGCACAACTCGCGCAGCCGCGATTGGGCGACGTTGTTCGCCGCGAACTGCGCACGCAGGTCGAGCTGGAGCATGGCTGGCTGGCGTGAGCGGCGGATATAGAGGTCCTCGATATCGCTCTGCAGGACGCCGCCGCGCATGACCTTGACCGGCGGAAGCGGCGACCCTTCGCCGAAGATGTCGCGCGCACCTATGGCGAAGCTGCCTGGGCTAGGGCCGCCGACATCGACCTGGTGGATGGTCGTCCCTGTCCAGGCGAACAGCTCCCCGTCAAGGAAGAGCGGGGCGTAGATCGCCACGTCGTTCTGATGCGCGGCCCCGACCCAGGGGTCGTTGCACAGGAACATATCATCGGCGCCGATGCCCGGATTCTCGGCCCTGTGGTTGAGGGTCCAGCCGATTATGTCTTCCAGCACCACGGCATGATTGAGGACGTAGGGACCCATGTAGACCCCGGCTCCCGTTTCGTCCGCGATCATCGTGGCGAAATCGGCCGCCTCGGTGGCCACCGGGGAACCCGAGACCTTGCGCAGAGTTGTGCCCATCTCGTCGCAGATCTGCCACATCCGGTTGCTGACGACTTCGAAGGTGACTAGGTCGACGGCGAAGTCCGTGGCGACCTCATGCAGTGGTGGGGTCGTTGAGACCCGGGCCTGGCGGTTGCCGTCCGCCGGAGAATAGAAGCGTTCCGCGCCCTCGACCCAACTCATGCCCCGGCTCCCTCCGCTCCGCCGCCGGCCAGCGTCAAGATCAGGGTGCCGGTCGGATAGCAACGGCAGTTCCATCCCGGTGGCACGAGGACGGTCGTTGTCGTCAGGTCCAGCGCGGCCGGACCCTCGATCATGCGGTCTGGCGACAACGCGCCCTCGCTCAGCACCGGGCTCTTGATGTAGCGCCCTTCGGACGGCCAGTAAATGTCGCGCTCCCAGGCGGCCGGACCGGCCGCGCGGTCCGGCCGCGAGGCGAGGCCCGCGGCGGGCATGCGCCGGCGTCCGATCGCCTCGATGCGAAAGGCCGCGATCTCGATCTGTCCCTCGCGCCACAGGGAGCCGGGGCCAAAGGCGGCCACGTAGAGCCGCTCGAACGCGGCGACGATCTCGACCATGTCCCCGGCCGCCAGCGGTCCCGCCCGGACCGGCACCACGATCTCGGAGAACTGACCCTTGTAGCGCATCTCGAGTAAGTGGCGGATCTCGCGGCCCGTCACCGGAATGCCGTCGGCCTCGAGCTGGCGCTCCGCCTCTTCCTCGAGCGCTGCGAAGCCGTGTTCCAGCGCCTCCGGATCGAAGGGCGCATGCAGTACCCGCGACGTCTCGTAGACATGCAGCAGGTCCGATACCGCGATGCCGTAGGCGCTGAAGACCGAGGAGATCTGGCCCAACGGAATAACGATGGCGCGGACGTCGAGGTCTATGCCGTAAAAGGGCGCGTGCAGCGGTCCGAGCCCGCCATAGGCGTATAGAACGAAGTCGCGCGGGTCGAAGCCGCGCTCCACCGTTACCTTCCGGATCAGGTCCGCCATGCGCGCGTTCGCGATCGTGAATGCGGCGGCCGCGGCCTCGTCGACCGTCATCCCGAGCGGTGACGCGACGTGCTCGTCGAGCGCCGCGCGCGCCCGATCCGGGTCCAGTTCGATGAGGCCGCCGATGAAGCGGGCGGGATCGATATAGCCGAGCACGACATCCACGTCCGTTATGGTCGGCTGGGTCCCGCCGCGGCCGTAACAGGCTGGTCCGGGATCGGCTCCTGCGCTTTTCGGGCCGATCCGCAGGCGATTGTCGCCCGCGCTCAGTAGGCTGCCGCCGCCCGAGCCGATGGCGACGATGTCGATCGACGGCAGGAACATGACGTGCTGGTCGATCGTCGTGGTCGTCCGCAATAGCGGTCGGCCATCCAGGACAAGACCGACATCGAAGCTGGTCCCGCCCATGTCGGTACATACGATATTGGTGTGACCGAGCTGCTCGCCCAGGCGCTGGGCGCCGATCACCCCGCCGGCAGGTCCGGAGAACAAGGTGGTGATCGCGTGCTCCCGGGTATAGGCCTCGGTGCCGACTCCGCCGGTCGAATGCATGACCAGGATCGGCGCCGACATGCCGCGTTCCCGCCGACCTTCCCCGATTCGGTCGAGATAACGGGTGAGCGCCGGCGAGACAAAGGCGTCGACCGCGGTCGCCACTGTGCGCTCATACTCGCCGAGCTTGGGCACGACGTCGCTCGACAGGATCACGCCGAAGCCGGGGAAGCGCGCAGCGGCGATTTCGCGAATCCGGCGCTCGTGGCGCGGTTCGAGAAAGCTCCACAGGAAGGAAACAGCCACGACCTCGACTCCCGCGGCCACCAGAGAATCGATCGCCGCGATGGCTTGCTCCTCGTCCAGCGGCACGATGACCTCGCCGCGGCAGTCGATGCGCTCGACGATCTCACGCACGAGGTTGCGGGGCACGACGGGGACTGGCTTGTCGGTCGCGGCATAGCTCTGCATCTCGGTCGAGCTGAGGCCCGCGACCCGGCCGAAGACCCGCATCACCTCCAGGGTATCGCCGTGGCCGGCAGTGGTCAGCAGGCCGACTGTGGCGCCGGTGCGGGTCAGAAACGCGTTGGTCGCGATCGTCGTGCCCAGGGTGACGGAGATGATGTCCTCCGGGCCGTCAACCCGGTCGAGCGCAGTCAGCACGCCGCGAGCGAAATCGTCGGGGGTCGAGGGGACCTTGTGGACCTCGACCGTGCCGTCGCTGCGGATTTCGACGAGATCCGTGAAGGTCCCGCCGGTGTCGATACCGATAGTTCGCATCAGGTGACTTTACCAGCCCCCGCCCGCCCGCCGCGGTTCGGCGGGCGGACCGCTCTGCGCCAGAGTCTCAGTGGCCCGCCGCCCTGGCCTTGCGCACCGTGCCGCCGCAGACCTTGCGCATGCCGCGATCCAGGCGCTCGACAACCTCGTCGACCTGCTGCTCGGTGATGACCAGGGGCGGTGCGACGACTACGGTATTGTTGCCCGGGATGGCGCGGATGATCAGCCCTTCCTCGTAGCACTGGCGCATGATGCGGACGGGCAGGCCCTTCGTCGGGTCCGCTGCCACGGCCTCCTCGCCCAGCGTGAAGAACTCGATGCCGGCGATCAGGCCGATGCCGCGGATTTCCTTGACCTCGGCATAGGAACCGATGACCTCGCGCAGGCTGGCCTGGAGGTGGGCGCCAACCCGCGCCGCGTTGCCGACGAGGTCCTCACGCTCGATGATGTCGAGGTTGGCCAGCGCGGCGGCCGCGGCGACTGGGTGACCGCTGTTGGTGTAGCCGTGTTCGAAGGCACCGAACTCGCCCGACGCGCCCTGCAGCACGGACCAGACCTTCTCGGAGACCACAGCGGCGGACATCGGCACGTAGCCGCTGGTCAGGCCCTTGGACAGCGTCATGAGATCGGGCTCCAGGCCGTAGAGGTTGGAAGCGAACATGTCGCCGACGCGGCCGAAGCCGTTCACCACCTCGTCGGCGATGAACAGGATGTCGTGTTTCTTGAGAACCTTGTCGATTTCCTCGAAATAGCCCTCGGGCGGCACGAGCACGCCACTCGAGGAGCCCATCACCGGCTCGCCGATGAAGGCGGCAACCGTATCCGGCCCCTCGCGCTCGACGAGTTCCTCGATCTCGGCGGCCAGGGCCTTGGCGAAGTCACGCTCCGACATGCCGGGCTTCGCGTTCTTGCCGTAGTCGGGGGCGGAGGCCCAGATAACCTGTGGCAGCGGCAGGTCGAACATCTTGTGCAGTGCGGGCACGCCAGTGACGCTGGCCGCGCCTAGGGTAGTGCCGTGATAGCCCCGCTCACGCGCGATGATCTTCTTCTTCTGCGGCCGGCCGAGCACGTTGTTGTAGTACCAGACGAGCTTGATCTGTGTGTCGTTCGCGTCCGAGCCGGAAGTGCCGAACATTACCCGGCGCATGTTGGGTGGGGTGATCTCGACGATGCGATCGGCGAGGCGGGCGGCCGGCTCGTTCCCGGTGGACCAGAAGGTGTGGAAGTAGCAAAGCTTGCGCGCCTGGTCGTAGATCGCTTGGGCGATCTCCTCCCGGCCGTAGCCGACATTGACGCAGATCAGGCCGGAGGTCGCGTCGATGTATCTCTGCCCCTTGGCGTCCGTGATCCAGATGCCGGAGCCGCCTTCGATCATCCAGGGTTCGGTGCGCTGATGGTCCGCCACATTGGTAAAAGGATGCAAATACGCCTGCTTGTCCAGTTCCGCGATATCGAGGTTATGGTGAGTCTGAACGGTCATGGTGGGGGGTATCCTCTCTCCTGCTTCCGAAGCCTTCCCGCATGCGAGTAAAAATCCCCGAAGGGATGTCGCAAGCCCGACGGGCGGTTGGCATGCCCAAACGATGCGGGAGCCGGATCGGCCAATGCTCGGCCCTATCTCCCATGGATCACTGGTAATGATAAAGGGCCAGACGAAGCGTTTCCTATGGTACCAGGCGGCTGCTTTTGGCATGCTTGGCGTGCCCGGAAACGGCCCGCGAGGGAGAGACGGTGCAGATCCCGCTGCAGATCGATCGCGCTGAGTTCGAGAGTCTACAAATTCAGATCTTCGGGCAGATCCGTAATCTCATCCTGAGCGGTCGGTTGAAGCCTGGGGCTGCTATGCCCGGATCGCGTCCCCTGGCCGAGGAACTCGGCGTCTCGCGCAATACGGTGCTGCTCGCCTATGATCGGCTGATTGCGGAAGGCTATCTACAGACCCGCGCCGCGAAAGGCACCTTCGTGAGCAACGACCTGCCGGATGCGTCGATCGTCAATCGCCTGCACGATGAGCCCAGTCGTTCGGCGGTGGCGTCGGCATCGCGCCGTAGGCCCGTGGTGTTCCGAGGACGGGTCCAGCGCAGGGTCACCCGGAACCGAGACACGGTTTCCATCGATTTCTGGGGCAGCCGTCCGAATCCGGACTGCTTTCCGCTCAACGCCTGGCGCCGGTCGATGCTGCGCAAGCTCGCCCATGCCGGCACCTCGCTGACGGAATACGGCGATCCGGCGGGCCTGTTCGAGTTTCGCCAGGCGCTCGCGGACTTCCTCGGCCCGGCGCGCGGGTTCTCGTTGCAGCCGGAGCAGATCGTGATCGTGCACGGCATCCAGGAGGCCCTCAACATCGTCGCCCGCCTGTTCATCGAGCGGGGCACCCTGGTGGCGACGGAGAATCCGTGCTCTCAGGCCGCCGCCTACACATTCGAAAGCTACGGCGCGGACCTGGTCCCGGTCCCGGTGGACGACGACGGAATAGATGTCTCGCTGTTGCCCGACCAGCCGGTCAGCCTGCTCTATCTCACGCCGTCCCACCAGTTTCCCACGGGCCGGACCCTGTCGTTCGAGCGCCGCGTACGGGTGCTGGAATGGGCCTTGCGAGTCGGCGCCTATATCGTCGAGGACGACTACGATAGCGACTTCCGCTACGACGGCCCGCCGCTTCCGGCCCTCGCCGGGCTCGATCGACACGACACCGTAATCTACCTCGGCACCTTCTCGAAATCGATCGGGCCGGGGCTGCGGATCGGCTACATGGTCCTGCCCCGAGCCTTGGTCGAGCCGGCCGTCACCATCAAGTCGCTGCTCGACAGCGGGCATAGCTGGCTCGATCAGGCGGTGCTTGCCGAGTTCATCGCGAGCGGCGACTACATCCGGCACCTGCGGCGGATCCGTCACGTCTACAAGAGGCGCAGGGACCGACTGCTCGAGGTGCTGCACCGCGAGTTCGGCGACGTCACCGTCTCGGGCCGCCGGGGTGGAATGCATGTCATGTGGCACCTGCATGACCACTTCCCAACTGCGGTCGAGCTTGAGGCCATGGCCCGGGACTGCGGGGTCGGGATCTATTCCCTGCAGTCGGGCGGCGTCTACGACTACGGCGACAGCCCCTATGGCGAGCGCGCGATCCTGCTCGGCTACTCGTCCGTCCCGGAGGAGAAGATCGACGAAGGTATCCAGCGCATCGCCGAGCGGCTCAGGCAGGCGGGCGGGCGGGCGGCGGCGATATAGGCCTAGTACCCACTTTCATAATTCCGTGTGCCATACGATCGCTTTTCCGGTCTCCTCGGTAGGAGGGGGTGCGCCGGCGATGCCGGGGCATCGTCAAGCATCCCCGACACCCCGAGGGGCGGGAAAAGCGACCCGTAGGGCGGCGCCCCGAGGCCCCCGGACGTCGTCGCGTATCGCTTGTGATGCCCCGGCATCACGGCGCGCCACGCTCCTAGCCGGGAACCTCGGGGCGCCGTCGTATGGCACACGGAATTATGAAAGTGGGTACTAGGGATCCTCGCCCCAGAATATGACGTTGAGGAAACGCTTGAGGTGCTCGGTTGACGGGTTGCGCAGGATGTCATCTGGGCGTCCCTGCTCGACGACGACACCCTCGTCGATGAACAAGGCACGGTTCGCGACCCGCCGGGCGAAGGTCATCTCGTGGGTGACGACGACCATGGTCATGCCCTCCTGGGCGAGCAGGCGCATGGTGTCGAGGACCTCGCCCTTCAGTTCCGGGTCGAGGGAGGAGGTCGGCTCGTCGAACAGCATGATCTGCGGGCTCAAGGCCAGGGCACGGGCAATGGCGACGCGCTGCTTCTCGCCACCCGAGAGCTGGTTCGGATACTGGTCGGCGCGGTGGGAGAGGCCGACCTTCTCGAGCAGGACGCTCGCAATGTCCCGGGCCTCGGCCTTGGCCATGCCCAGGACCGCATACGGGCCCTCCATGACGTTCTCGATCGCCGTGCGGTGCGGGAACAGCTCGAAGTGCTGGAACACCATGCCGATCCGCCGCCGCAGGTTGGACAGGCTGACCCGGTTCGCGGTGATCTCTTCGCCGAGGATGCGGACGCTGCCGGAGGTCGGCCGTTCGAGTAGGTTGAGGCAGCGCAGCAGGGTGCTCTTGCCCGACCCGCTGCGCCCGACGATTACCACGACCTCGCCCTCGTCGACGTCAAGGTCGATCCCTTTGAGCACCTCGACTGGGCCGAAATACTTGTGCAGGTCGCGCACCTCGACGGCAACGGCGCCCGTCGATCGATCCGGTCCGGTGTCTGCTGGTTCGACGGCCATGGCCCGCGCCCCCTATATCCTCACCACTTGGCGGGCGTAGAGCCGATTCATCAGGTAGGACAGGGGAATGTTGATGGCGAGATAGAAGAGTGCAAGGACGAGCAGGACCTCGACGTTCTTGAAGTTCCGGGCGGAGACGCTCTGGCTGACGTTGAATAGCTCGGCGACGCCGATGATCGTCAGCAGGCTCGTGTCCTTGGTCAGGTTGACGAGCATGTTGGTGATCGGCGGCAACATACGCCGGATCGCCTGGGGGTAGAGCACCCGCTTGAGAACCTTGAAAGAGGTCATGCCCATGGCGGCACCCGCCTCTTCCTGGCCCTTGCCAAGGGACAGGACGCCGGCCCGGAAGATCTCGGAAAAGAAGGCGCTGTAGTTGAGGCTGAGGGCGATCACGCCGGCCTCGAAGGCCGGCAGGCGCACGCCCGTCATCAACGGCAGTAAGAAGTAGATCAGCACGATCTGCAGCAGGGGCGGGGTCAAGCGAAAGAACTCGACCCAGATCCGTAGGGGGGCCAGCACGTACCATCGCTTGGACAGAAGGCCCTGGCCGATGAACAGGCCGAGGACCAGGGACATGACACCCGCGAGGAGCAGTATCTTGATGCTGATCCAAGCCGCCATGCCGAACAGCGGCATCTCGTTCGCGACCCAACCGAAGTCCCATTGGTAGTCGGTGTACATCGCGCGCCTCCGCCGATCACGGGAATCGTATCGTGAATTGCCCCGGCCCGGGCTTGCCGAGCCGGGGTAATTCGTCTGTCCGAGAGCTTACTCGGTGGTGGCCGAGCCCATCGACACGGCCCAGTAGTTGATACGTTCCTGGAGTCGCCCGGAATCCAGTAGATCGGCGACATACGCGTCGATGCAGGCCTTCCAGCCGGGATCGCCCTTGGGCAGGCCGAAGCCAATATCGAAGGGGTAGAGCATCTTGTCCGGATCGGCTGGAGCCTCCTCGATACGGCCTTCTTTGCCGATCGCCACGAGGTCCGGATAATGCTTCTTGAAGACCGGGTAGTAGTGGCCTTCGTAGGCCGTGGAATCAGCCTCGCCCGCCTTGATGAAGTCGTAACCGACGAGGAAGATGCCGCGCTTCGGCACGAGGGTGATCGGCGCCTCGGGCGTCAACTTCTCGGCCATCTCCACCTGTCCGCCACCGAGCTCGTGGATGAACCGGTTGTTCGGCGAGTTGAGATCCTCGACGGTGTGGAAATCCGAGTCCTTGAGCACGAAGAAGAGCTGACCGGCGACGAAGTAGACGTCGCTGTAGTCGATCGCTTTCTTGCGTTGGTCGGTGATGAACAGTTCGGCGCCGATGATGTCCGCCTGCCCGGTCACCAAGGCGGTCGGCAGCAGGTTGTAGTCGAAATCCTGGATTTCGGCCTCGACGCCCAGCATGTGCGCCAGCTCCAGGGCGTTGTCGACCTCGATGCCGCCATAACTGCCGTCCTGCTGCCTAAAGCCGAACGGCGGGGCTAGGCCCAGCGCCCAATTTAGGGTGCTGCGTTCGAGTATATCCTTGATCTTCGGAGATTTCTCCGCCGTGCACGCCACCTTCATGGCGTCCGTCATTGTTCCGTCCGTCGACGGGCGGTCGAACTCGGCCGCCTGCGCCGCGAAGGCGCCAGCGGTCACGAACGCCAGTACCGAGAACCAAGCCCGCCCAATCGCCGTAATCCGCCTTGTCATGCTCTGCCTCCTCTTATGTGAGCGATTGGCGTGTTGGCTGGTGAGGAGCGGTCTAGATACCGCCTGGCCGATCGCACCGGCCGCCACGCCGCCGTCTGTGCACCGCCCGACTTGTTCGCGTCCGAAGCGACCGGTCAGTCTTGCCGCTCCGGCGTCAATCGCGGCACTCGGGGACGAGGAGCATTACATAGAGCTGTTTGTATAGGTAGAGCCAGTTTGGCCAATCCGGATGGTACCAAGGCGACGATCGCCGCTTGGGGCTCTGCCGAAATGGCAAACGGCGGGCTGTGGCATAAACGTTCGTGCGTCGTGTCTCGAGCCACGAAAGACGGAAGGTCAATTGTCCGTCGCGCCGGCCGGTTCGAACGCACTGGCTCGGATTCCCTAGCCCGATCGTTGTCGCCTGACCGAAGTTGGGTAAAGGCCACATCTCTCCCCCGCAACCGAGCCTCACACGACCTTTCGTAGCTCCTGCCCGGTACGACCTTGAATAAATCTTGTCCCCGATTTGAACCCACCATCTCACTGAGCGTAAAAGTCCGATTTTGCGCTGAGAGCCTGGCAATGAATTGGCTTGCGGCTGACGACGGGGGATGTGGCGGCGCGGGAAGCGGCTTTGGCTGGTTGGCGGATGATGTCGGCGGGGCTTGGGTTATGAGGGTGCGGCGCGGCGGATTGGTGTTCGGTGGGGGGAACGGGGTTTCGATCTCTGGCCGGTGCCGGCCGTGCCGGGGGCTCGGGCGGTGCCGGATCAGGCGGATGCCAGACGCCAAGTGCAGGCCATGTTGTGGGCCAGGGCATGCCAGGCGGCCACCGCTTCGACCCGGTCGATGCCGCGCACGATGAACTTGGTGAGGCCGCGGTTGCGGGCCTGGGCGTTGACCCATTCCGCCGTCGCCGCTCGCTCCTTGTAGATGGCCTTGGCCGCCGCGGTCGCCATGCGTCGTCGCCACCCCGCCACTTCCGGCGGGTCGTCCGGGCGGGGCGCGTGGCGGTCGCGGCTTTCGTCGCGGGGCGCCGGCACCGGCACGTAAGTCACCCCCCCGGCCCGGGTCAGGGCCTCGATGTCCTTCAGCTTGGCGAAGCCGCCGTCGGCCAGATGCTGGGGCGGCCGCGTGCCATACGCGGTGGCCAGGGCGTCGCTCATCGGCGCCATCTTGCCCATGTCCGAGCCGAGGTTGTCCACCGACAGACCGGCCACCGCCCCGCTCTTGGTGTCGGCGGCGAACTGGACATTGTAGGCCGGCCGGAAGCCGCCGTCGGCCATCTTCATCACCCGGGCCTCGGCATCGGTGGTCGAAACCCGCGGCTCTTTCTCCGGCTCGGGCGCCTTGGCGGAGGTCTCGCCGCCGTCCGCCGCGCCCTTCTTGGCGGCGCGCTCGGCCCGCTTGCGTGCCCGTTCCTGTTGCTCCGCGTGCAATGCTTGGGCGATCGCCAGGGCGTCCGCGACCCGGCGCTCGCGGTCCTCGGCCGCCCGCTTGCGCGCCGCCGCCCGTCGCCGGCCGCCTGCTCCGGGATCGGCGTCGAGCTCGCGGCGCAGCCGCTCGACATCCGCCTTGGCCCGCCGATGGCACGCCTGCAAGCTTGAGTGTCGGCGGAACGACGCCGCGCCGGCCGAGGCCCGCACCCGCATGCCGTCCTGGGCCACGCGATCCAGGCTCGCCACCCCGGTCTTCAACAGCGCGGCAAAGCTGTCGACCAGCAGACCCTCGAGCACCGGCCCGTGGCCGACGCGGAAATCGGCCAGCGTCTTGTGGTTCATGCCGACCCCGCCGCACAGCCACTGGAAGGCAAGATGCTCCACGCACAGACGGGCCAGCGCGCGGGCGCTGCCGATTCCCGCCACCGTCGCGTACAGCCACAGCGCCACCAGAATGCGCGGGTCGGCCGGCGGATGCCCGGGTCGGCCTTCGACCGCCTTGATGCCCGCGTAGAGCGGCGAAAGGTCCAGCCCCTCCACGAAGCGCCACACCAGACGCACCCGGTGATCGGCCGCAACCAACGCCTCCAGGCTCACCGCCCGCAACTCGACCTGGCGGCGTTCCGCCGTGCGCAGCCGGGGCAGAGCGCCGCCCAACCGATCGGGCGCAGCCTGATCGGGAAGCTCCGCGAACAATGCTGGATCCATGGTGCTCACCATATCTGGAGACAAACCGCCATGAAACTACCACATCTCGTCACAACCCGCCGATACTTTCCAACATCGCAAACAGCGCCGGGAAAGATTCACAGGCTCTGAGTTGAAATGGTTGGTTTAAATCGCGAACTCGATACGGGACTTATACATAGCGTAATTCCGGTGGTCACTCTCCCGGGCCTATGATTCGGGGTCGCGAGGACGCGCCCCAGTGGGCAAACCAAGGAGAGTGACCATGACGGAGTATGTTGGGTTTGACGTATCGAAGGAAGAGACGGCGTTTTGCGTGAAGGACGTGGCGGGAAAGATATTGGCGCGGGGCAAGGTTGCGACCGATCCGAGGGCGCTGTTCGCAGCTTTGCGGGAGCATTGTCCGTGCCCTGGCCGTATCGTTCTGGAGACGGGTACGCTGAGTGGCTGGCTGGCGCGGGAGCTGGACGGGCTTGGGATCGGTGTCGATGTGATCGACGCGCGCCATGCGAACGCGGTGATGCGCCTTCAGCACAACAAGACGGATGCGAACGACGCCGAGCTCTTGGCGGAGATCGCGCGCACGGGGTTCTGCCGCCCTGTGGCGGTGAAGATCGAGGTGGCGCAAGAGGCGCGGGCACTTCTCAAGGCGCGCTGTCATCTGGTGCGCCAGCGGCGCGATACGGAGAACGCGATCCGTGGCCTGTTGGGGTCGTTGGGCCTTCGCTTTCCCAAGGGCTCGGGCAAGCTGGCCGGACGCGTCCGCGAGGCGTTGGAGGGGCGTCCCGAGCTGAAGGTGATGATCGAGCCGCTTCTGTCCGCGGCGGCGGCGCTGGGCCGCGAGATCGGGCGGCTGGACGAGGCGGTCGTGGCGCGGGCGAAAGGCTCTCCGGCCTGCCGTTTGCTGATGAGCACGCCGGGGGTGGGGCCGGTGACGGCGCTGGCCTATGTGGCGACCATTGGCGAAGCGGAGCGGTTCGCCAAATCGCGCACGGTGGGCGCCTATGTGGGGCTCACGTCGCGGCGCTGGCAGTCGGGTGGGATGGACTATTCGGGGCGCATCTCGAAACACGGCGACGCCATGCTGCGGGCGCTGCTCTACGAGGCCGCCAACAGCCTGCTGACGGTGGTGCGCCGGGCCCATCCGCTGAAGGACTGGGCACGCCGGATCAAGAGGCGGACCAGCCACAAGAAGGCCTGCGTGGCGCTGGCGCGCCGGCTGGCGGTGATCCTGCACCGGATGCTGATCACCGGCGAAGCCTTCCGCTGGCCGGAAAAGGAGGCGAGCGCCACGGCATAGCTGGATAAGGAGAAGAGAGAGTTCCGCGAGAAGCGGAAGACCCGTCCCCGCCGGGACGATGGCCGAGGCGATCCCGCCCGCCTGGTTGCTAAGCGGACAGCCGTTCGCGATTGCGTCTAATACCTTGGGAGGCCGAAGCCAAAGGGCACTATCATGAAGCGACCCGGCGGACCCGCCGGGGAAGACTTCGCAGACAACCGTGTTCCCGGCGGAGACAAGGGTCCGGAAGGGCTTGACCAACGAACCGGAATTAGACAACCAACGGCCCATAAGAATGACCCGTTGTATGTTCCCTCAAGCGCCGGGCGGGCGCATCCGCGCCCTTGGCTTACCTCGCATAAGCTCGGGCGCTCGGGCGCGCGGTCGCGCTTGCCAGCGGTCGATGAGTCAAGCTCATCGGCCGCTGGTATTATACCTGTGAGCGCCTGAATTGACTCTCGGGATATTCATTGATGGCGGATGATGGCGGATTGTGATTCTATGGTCTCCCACCAGATGTGGGGGATGTCATGGGATCAGCACTCAAGATACGGGATGATTTGACGCCTTTGGAGCTTCGGCGCTGGGCTCGCGTGGAATCGTACGGTCGAGCGGCGGCGCGGGCCTATGGGATCGCGAATGCTTTGGAGGAGATGCCCCGGGCTGATGCCGCGCGGCTTGCGGGGATGGATCGCCAAACGCTTCGCGACGCGGTTGTTCGTTACAATGCAAAGGGATTGGAGGGGCTTCACGACCGTCCAAAGGGCTACTCGCCGCGGCGGCTGACGGCAGACGAGGAAGCGGCGCTGGCGGCGGTCATCATCGCCGGGCCGGAGCCTGAGCGCGACGGGGTTTGCGCCTGGACCCGGGCCGATCTGTGCCGCTGGCTGGAGGAGCGCTTCGCCAAGACCTACCACCCCTCGAGCATGACCCGGGTTCTACGGCGGATGGGATTTTCCCGCCAGAAGGCGCGCCCGAGCCACCCGCGAAGGGACGCCGAAGCGCAGGAGCGCTTCAAAAAAGGGGGCTTCGCGACATCCTGAAGGCGACCGCCGCGGCGCATCCCGACAAGCGCCTACAGCTGTGGTTTCAGGATGAAGCGCGCGTCGGCAACAAGGGCCGGGTGTGTCACCGGTGGTGGCGCAGGGGCGAGCGTGCCCCCGGGACGCGTCAAATCGGCTACCAGTGGGCCTACATCTTCTCCGCCGTGCGCCCGGACACCGGCGACGACGTCACCCTGGTGATGCCGAGCGTCAACGCCAAGGTCATGGACCTGTTTCTCGCACACTTCGCCGATACCCTGGACCAGGATGCGCACGCCGTCATGATGTGCGACGGCGCCGGTTGGCACGACGAGCGCGCCCTCACCGTCCCCGACAACGTCACCTTGGCGCTGTTGCCGCCTTACAGTCCCGAACTCAACCCCGTCGAGCGGGTTTGGCTCTACCTACGCGAACGCTTCCTATCGCTCCGCGTCCTCGACGACACCGAGGCCATCATCGACGCCTGTTGCCAAGCATGGATCGACCTCATCGCAGAACCGGATCGTATGCGAACCCTCTGCGCCTATCCATGGATCATGAAGGTGATTTCATAGGCTCACTGGTATTAGTCCACGGAAGCGGCGGGATTTCCCAGCCGCGGGCGGAGTAAAACTCTGCCACCTGTAGCCTTCGATCTTTTTTGAGATGGAAGGCGGGAGGATGTACACCGTGGACCTATATCTGCGCGTGTATCGCACCCGGTTCCTTGGACACAAGTTTGTCTCATGCGGCGGGCCTGAGTGACATCGCGGTGTGCCACGCCTGACGAGCTTGAGCGGGGCTCAGGTAGCCGTTCTTCTCCACGATCCACTGGGCATTGTACTGTTCGACGAACCCGCGGACGGCGTTCCGCAGCTCCGCGATGTTGCGGTAGATGCGGCCATGGATGATCTGTTCCTTGAGCGTGCGATTGAACCTCTCGGCGACGCCGTTGGTCTGGGGCTGTTCGACGAAGGCGTAGGACGGCTGGATGCCTCAGAACTTGATCTGGTTGGTGAAGTGGTCCGACAGATACTGGGAGCCGTGATCCATCCGCAAGGCCAGCCCCCGCGCCGCACCGGCGGAGGTCGAGGCATACAGCCTCGCAAGCCCCATGGAGATCGGCTGAAGGGCGGCGAAGCGGTCGCCTCGCTTGCACACATGCCAGCCGACGCACTCGGCGTTCCAATGCTCGATGGCGGTGAATATCTAGCCCCAGCCGTCGTCCACCGTGAACACCCGAACGCCGTCCGTGCCCCACATGAGGTTGGGGGCATGGGTGATGATCTCACCGACATGGGGATTTCCGCCACGGCGGCGGCAGCGATGGGGCGAGAGCAGGTTGTTCTCGCGCATCACCCGGAGCACCCGCTTGCGGGAAACACGGATGCCACGACAGACCCGAAGCCGAGCCCAGACCTTGCGGTGTCCCTCGCCCTCCCAGGGGGATGCCTCCAGGTCGGCCTCGATGGCCACCAGCAGAGCCTCGTCCGAGATCGAGGGCTTCGGTCCCCGGCGCTTTGCTGGTGGGCGCTCAGCGGTGGCCTGCTGCCGGGATTTCATGGCGTAGAACGAGGAACGGGCAAAACTCCAGGCCGCACAGACCCGCTGGAGGCCGTAGGCCAAACCCGTGCCGGGAGAGGTGGCGGCACTCATCGCCGCGACCTCTGCCGCCCCAAAGGGCCGGACGTCTCCGTCTTGGCCTCCAGCAGTTCCACCTGCATGATCAACTCCCCGATCCGCTTCATGGCGATGTCCAGTTCCGCCTTCACCGGATCGCCCTTGCGTTCCTTGAGCGAGGCATCGATCCCGGCGATCGCCTTCTCACGCCACTGCTCGAGCCGGAAAATCTCCACGCCCAACTGCCGCGACAAAAGTTCCACCGGCTCGCCACGCAAAAGCCGCAGGGCAACCTCACGCTTGCGCGTCACCGTCCACCGCTGGCCAAGTCCCAGCGGGCCTGCCGGCGAAACCTGGCCCGGGGAAAACGTGGACGAGCCAAGCTCGCCCTCGTTTACCACAGGCCCATCAACAGCAACTTTGTTCTCAAAATTGTCGGTCATGTTCCGGTCCTCCTTGGACACTTCGATTAAGCCAATTCTGTGTCCAAGGAAATCGGGTCCGACTCACCTATATCTGCGCGTTCGGCTGGCCTGCCATGTTGATGGTCTGAGCCAGCGAGAGGCGGCAAGTCGGTTTGGCATTGCGCGCGAGACGGTGAGGAAGATGCTGCGGCATTCGGAGCCGCCGGGATATCGGCGACGCCAGCCACCGAAACGCCCGAAACTGGCCCCCTTCACGGATATCATCGACCGTATTCTGGAGGAGGACCGAACGGTTCACCGTAAGCAGCACCACACGGCGAAGCGTATATTCGAGCGCCTTCGCGACGAACATGGCTTCACGGGCAAAGAGACCATCGTGAAGGATTACGTTCGGGAACGGCGCCTTCGTCGGCGTGAGATGTTTGTGCCGTTGTCACATCCTCCGGGCCATGCTCGAGCGGACTTTGGCGAGGCGGATGCGATCATCGCCGGCGTCAAGTATCGGGCGCATTTTTTCGTCATGACACTTCCCCACAGCGATGCCTGCTTCGTTGCGGCCTACCCGGCGGCGACGACGGAGGCCTGGCTGGACGGGCACAACAGAGCCTTTGTTTTTTTCGGCGGCGTTCCCCAATCGATTCTTTACGACAACGACAAGTGTCTGGTGTCGCGCATCTTGTCAGATGGCACGCGGCAACGAACGCGGGCGTTCAGCGGGCTGCAGTCCCATTACCTCTTCGAGGACCGCTACGGCCGTCCCGGCAAGGGTAACGACAAAGGCAATGTGGAGGGGGTGGTCGGCTATGCCCGGCGGAACTTCATGACGCCGCTTCCCCGGTTCGCGAGCTGGGACGCCTTCAATGGCCACCTGGAAGAGCAATGCCGCAACCGGCAAGGCAACGTCCTGCGCGGCCACCGCGAGAGCATCGGCGAACGGTTTGTGCGTGACCGCGAAGCGTTGAAGAGGCCACTGCCGGCACCGTTCGACGCGTGCGACAAGCAGGGCACGCGGGTCAACTCGCTGTCCCTGGTGCGCTACCGGACGAATGACTATTCCGTGCCCGTCGCCTACGGCCATCAGGAAGTCTGGATCCGTGGCTATGTCCACGAGGTGGTTATCGGTTGCGGCGCCGGGATCATTGCCCGACACCCCCGTTCCTACGACCGGGAAGACATGGTCTTCGATCCGATCCACTACCTGCCTTTGCTGGAGCACAAGATCGGTGCCCTGGATCAGGCCGCGCCGCTAGCCGGATGGGAACTGCCTGATGCCTTCCCAACCCTGCGCCGTCTCCTGGAGGCGCGCATGGGCAAGGCCGGCAAGCGGGAATACGTCCAGGTCCTTCGGCTTGTGGAGACCTTCGATCTCGAGGTGCTTCACGGCGCGGTGAAGGACGCCCTGCGCCTGGGTGCGATCGGCTACGACGCCGTCAAACACCTTGTGCTGTGCCGTATCGAGCGACGCCCGCCCAAACTCGACCTGGATATCTATCCCTACCTGCCTCGGGCCAACGTGGCGACCACGGCCGCCGCCAGTTATATGAGCTTGTTGGGTGGAGGCGCGTCATGACCGATACGCCGCAAGTGTTGCTGGCCCATCACCTCAAGACCCTGAAACTGCCGACGTTCCTGCGCGAATACGACAAGCTGGCCCGCCAATGCGCCACCGAGGGCGCCGACCATGTGCGGTATCTTGTCCGTCTGACCGAGTTGGAACTGATCGACCGTGAGCGCCGCATGGTCGAGCGGCGGATCAGACAGGCCAGGTTCCCCGCCGTCAAAAGCCTCGACAGCTTCGACTTCAAGGCCATCGCATCGCTCGACAAGATGCTGGTTCTGGAGTTGGCGCGATGCGAATACGTCGAGCGTCGTGAGAATATCATCGCGCTCGGCAACAGCGGAACCGGCAAGACCCATATCGCCCTCGGTCTCGGTCTGGCGGCCTGCCAAAAGGGGCTCTCCGTCGGCTTCCTCACGGCCGCTGCCCTGGTTCATGAACTGATGGAGGCCGGGGATGAAAAACGCCTGTTGCGCCTGCAGAAGCAACTGGCAAAGTATCACCTTCTGATCATCGACGAACTCGGCTTCGTGCCGCTCTCGAAGACCGGCGCCGAGCTGCTGTTCGAAGTCTTCAGCCAGCGCTACGAGCGGGGCTCGATCCTGGTGACCTCCAACTTGCCGTTCGATGAGTGGACGGAGATATTCGGCTCGGAACGCCTGACCGGGGCTTTGCTGGACCGCCTCACCCACCATGTCCATATCCTGGAAATGAACGGCGAGAGCTATCGTCTCAACCAAAGCCAAAAACGGCGGAAATCCCCAAAAATACCTGCTTGACCGCCGGTGCAATGGTTGACCCGGTGGGTCCACAGGAACCTCCCACGCTGCTTCGCTCCGCGTAACGCAAGCGCTACACGAAGCAGCGCGGGTCCCTCCTATGGACTACCGGGACAACCCCCCAACACCGCGTACCGCATAACGTCAAGTGGACTAGTTTTGCTCCGCCCGGGTGGACTAATTTTGCTCCGCCGTTGACATTCGACCGATTCGACGAGGACAATGATCCATGGGGAGAGCACGACTGTGCCGTGATCGAATTTGGAGGCCAGCGGTACATCTGGAAGATCGACTATTTCGATGAGGCCATGGTCTATGCCTCCCCGGATCCCGCGGATACGAGAGTCACCCGTCGGGTGCTCACCGTCATGCGCTCGGACGAGTACTAATACTGGGACCGGCGCCGAAGCCTACCTTCTCATTCATCCCCTACCCTGATCGCCCAATCCAGTGCGCCCTCACCGTGCAATGGTCGGTCGCCCTCGCCGTGCTCGGCGTCAACGTCGCCAAGCGTTCCGAGGACAAGTCGGCCCAGGCCGGCCAGGCGCCGGCGCCGGGCATCCTTGGCGCGATCGTCAATCGGATCGTCGGCGGGTGATTTCATAAACCGAGGTCCGCTCTCTGTACGGGGCTCGAGGTTGGTGCTTGCTATTATGGCCTCCACACTGGATATTGTGTTATGGTATTTCATTGGCGCTGGATATAGCTGGTCAGGCAAGGGTAGCGTCTAATGGTGGTCTCCGCGAATCACCAACCCACAGACTTCTGCGTCGCCTCGATGAGGTGCAGGCGCGGGCGGTGGAATTAGACGAGGTGATAGATGTCCGACATTCAAACCAGTCAAACGGAAGCACCCGAGCCCGAGGTGAGGCCCGCGCCAGCGAGGCGTCGAGGGCGTCCTCAGAAGGCGCGTGGTGCCGCCAATTTGTCGGACAAGGCGGCGGCCCAGTGGACGGTGCGCGGCGCGCCCACAAATGGCGACTACACGACGGCCCTGATGGAGTGGCGTCCGCGGGCCGCGCAGGGCGATGTCCTCGGCCACATGTACTGCAACGGCCTGGGCGTGGTGCAGAGCTACGCCGAGGCGGCGAAGTGGTGGCAGTCGGCCGCCGCGCAGGGCGATGTCCACGCTCAGTCTAGCCTCGGTCACCTGTACTACAACGGCCTGGGCGTGGTGCAGAGCTACGCCGAGGCGGCGAGGTTGTTTTGGCTGGCCGCCGAGCAGGGCCACGCCGTAGCCCAGAATAAGCTCGGCCTCATGTATATCTTCGACAGAGGCGTGTCGCAGGACGATGTCCTGGCGTACATGTGGTTTCACAACGCGGCAGCGCAGGGCAACTGTCAACGGCGGAGCAAAATTAGTCCACCCGGGCGGAGCAAAACTAGTCCACTTGACGTTATGCGGTACGCGGTGTTGGGGGGTTGTCCCGGTAGTCCATAGGAGGGACCCGCGCTGCTTCGTGTAGCGCTTGCGTTACGCGGAGCGAAGCAGCGTGGGAGGTTCCTGTGGACCCACCGGGTCAACCATTGCACCGGCGGTCAAGCAGGTATTTTTGGGGATTTCCGCCGTTTTTGGCTTTGGTTGAGACGATAGCTCTCGCCGTTCATTTCCAGGATATGGACATGGTGGGTGAGGCGGTCCAGCAAAGCCCCGGTCAGGCGTTCCGAGCCGAATATCTCCGTCCACTCATCGAACGGCAAGTTGGAGGTCACCAGGATCGAGCCCCGCTCGTAGCGCTGGCTGAAGACTTCGAACAGCAGCTCGGCGCCGGTCTTCGAGAGCGGCACGAAGCCGAGTTCGTCGATGATCAGAAGGTGATACTTTGCCAGTTGCTTCTGCAGGCGCAACAGGCGTTTTTCATCCCCGGCCTCCATCAGTTCATGAACCAGGGCAGCGGCCGTGAGGAAGCCGACGGAGAGCCCCTTTTGGCAGGCCGCCAGACCGAGACCGAGGGCGATATGGGTCTTGCCGGTTCCGCTGTTGCCGAGCGCGATGATATTCTCACGACGCTCGACGTATTCGCATCGCGCCAACTCCAGAACCAGCATCTTGTCGAGCGATGCGATGGCCTTGAAGTCGAAGCTGTCGAGGCTTTTGACGGCGGGGAACCTGGCCTGTCTGATCCGCCGCTCGACCATGCGGCGCTCACGGTCGATCAGTTCCAACTCGGTCAGACGGACAAGATACCGCACATGGTCGGCGCCCTCGGTGGCGCATTGGCGGGCCAGCTTGTCGTATTCGCGCAGGAACGTCGGCAGTTTCAGGGTCTTGAGGTGATGGGCCAGCAACACTTGCGGCGTATCGGTCATGACGCGCCTCCACCCAACAAGCTCATATAACTGGCGGCGGCCGTGGTCGCCACGTTGGCCCGAGGCAGGTAGGGATAGATATCCAGGTCGAGTTTGGGCGGGCGTCGCTCGATACGGCACAGCACAAGGTGTTTGACGGCGTCGTAGCCGATCGCACCCAGGCGCAGGGCGTCCTTCACCGCGCCGTGAAGCACCTCGAGATCGAAGGTCTCCACAAGCCGAAGGACCTGGACGTATTCCCGCTTGCCGGCCTTGCCCATGCGCGCCTCCAGGAGACGGCGCAGGGTTGGGAAGGCATCAGGCAGTTCCCATCCGGCTAGCGGCGCGGCCTGATCCAGGGCACCGATCTTGTGCTCCAGCAAAGGCAGGTAGTGGATCGGATCGAAGACCATATCTTCCCGGTCGTAGGAACGGGGGTGTCGGGCAATGATCCCGGCGCCGCAACCGATAACCACCTCGTGGACATAGCCACGGATCCAGACTTCCTGATGGCCGTAGGCGACGGGCACGGAATAGTCATTCGTCCGGTAGCGCACCAGGGACAGCGAGTTGACCCGCGTGCCCTGCTTGTCGCACGCGTCGAACGGTGCCGGCAGTGGCCTCTTCAACGCTTCGCGGTCACGCACAAACCGTTCGCCGATGCTCTCGCGGTGGCCGCGCAGGACGTTGCCTTGCCGGTTGCGGCATTGCTCTTCCAGGTGGCCATTGAAGGCGTCCCAGCTCGCGAACCGGGGAAGCGGCGTCATGAAGTTCCGCCGGGCATAGCCGACCACCCCCTCCACATTGCCTTTGTCGTTACCCTTGCCGGGACGGCCGTAGCGGTCCTCGAAGAGGTAATGGGACTGCAGCCCGCTGAACGCCCGCGTTCGTTGCCGCGTGCCATCTGACAAGATGCGCGACACCAGACACTTGTCGTTGTCGCAAAGAATCGATTGGGGAACGCCGCCGAAAAAAACAAAGGCTCTGTTGTGCCCGTCCAGCCAGGCCTCCGTCGTCGCCGCCGGGTAGGCCGCAACGAAGCAGGCATCGCTGTGGGGAAGTGTCATGACGAAAAAATGCGCCCGATACTTGACGCCGGCGATGATCGCATCCGCCTCGCCAAAGTCCGCTCGAGCATGGCCCGGAGGATGTGACAACGGCACAAACATCTCACGCCGACGAAGGCGCCGTTCCCGAACGTAATCCTTCACGATGGTCTCTTTGCCCGTGAAGCCATGTTCGTCGCGAAGGCGCTCGAATATACACTTCGCCGTGTGGTGCTGCTTACGGTGAACCGTTCGGTCCTCCTCCAGAATACGGTCGATGATATCCGTGAAGGGGGCCAGTTTCGGGCGTTTCGGTGGCTGGCGTCGCCGATATCCCGGCGGCTCCGAATGCCGCAGCATCTTCCTCACCGTCTCGCGCGCAATGCCAAACCGACTTGCCACCTCTCGCTGGCTCAGACCATCAACATGGCAGGCCAGCCGAACGCGCAGATATAGGTCCACGGTGTACATCCTCCCGCCTTCCATCTCAAAAAAGATCGAAGGCTACAGGTGGCAGAGTTTTACTCCGCCCGCGGCTGGGAAATCCCGCCGCTTCCGTGGACTAATTTGTCACCGCCGTTCTCACCCGCCGTCGGCGACGACCAGATCGGAGAGGTCGGTCGCGTCCCAGACCGAGCGGCGCAGCTGTTCCGGCGTCGATTGCGCGAGGTGCAGTATCGCCGCCTGGCTGATCTCGCTGCCGCAGGAATCCTGGATGGTCATGGCGAGGCCGGCGGCGGCGCAGATATCGCGGATGCGGCGCGCCTTGGTGAGCCCGCCCACGCGCGAGATCTTGATGTTGATCACGTCGGCGGCGTCGTCCTTGATGATGCGCAGGACCGCTTCGGCGTCGGTCACGATCTCGTCGAGGACCATCGGCTGGTCCGTGCGCCGCCGCAGGGCCAGGCACTCGCCGTAGGTGGCGCAGGGCTGCTCGAAATAGATGTCGTACGCTCGCGCCCCGCGCATCACGCGCAGGGCCTGGTCGAGGGTCCAGCCCCGGTTGGCGTCGGCGTGGAACTCCTCCTCGGGCAGGGCCTCGGCCATGATGGCGTGGATGCGGGCCAGGTCCGCCTTCGGTTCGTAGCCGATCTTGAAGGAATGGGCGGGGTAGCCCTGGGCGCGGAAGCCGGCGATGTTGGCGGCCATGCCGGCGGGGGTGTCCGAGGGCACGCTGCTGACGATCCCCGTCCCGCCGCCGAAGCGTCCGCCCAGGAGGTCCGAGACCGGCACGCCCGCCGCCTGGCCCTGGATGTCCCAGCAGGCGAGGTCGAGGGGCGACTTGGCATAGGCATGGCCGAGGAGGGTCGCGTCCATGACCGCGTTGATGGCCTCGATCTGCATCGGGTCGGCGCCGATGAGGTGGGGGGCGACTTCGCCGATGCCGGCGCGCGCACCGGCGCCGAAGACGGGCAGGTAGTTGGCGCCGAGGGCGCAGACCTCGCCCCAGCCGGTGATGCCGGCGTCGGTCTCGACCGAGACGACCGTATCGTCGCAGGCGCTATAGCTGCGCCGGCCCGAGATGGCGTAGACGCCGCCCGGGATCGGCAGCGCCACCTGGTAGACCGAGATGCGCGTGATCTTCATGCCGCCTTTTCCTCCCCTGGCCCATCCGAGGTCGATTCCTATCACCGAACCCGCGCCGACGGGTCGTTTGTTCGTGGCGGATCGTGTAAGAGTGCGCCCGTCCTCATGTTGCCACGGAGCCGCCCGCGATGGCCGAGTATGACGCCCTCCTGGAGCCCTTCCAGCTCAAGCATCTCACGATCCGCAACCGGATCGTCAGCACCAGCCATGCGCCCGCCTACGCCGAGGACGCCATGCCGGGCGAACGCTACCAGCTCTATCATGTGGAGAAGGCCAAGGGCGGCATCGGCATGACCATGTTCGGCGGCTCCTCCACCGTATCGCCCGACTGCCCGGCCACCTTCGGCCAGCTCGACATGTCGGGCGACCGCATCGTGCCCCACCTCCGGCAATTCTCGGGGCGGGTGCACGGCCACGGCGCCGCCCTCATGTGCCAGATCACCCATATGGGCCGGCGCACGCGCTGGGATTCTGGCGACTGGCTGCCGCCCGTGGCACCGACCGCCCTGCGCGAGCCCGAGCACCGCTCCTTCCCCAAGGAGATGGAGGATTGGGACATGGAGCGGATTATCCACGATTTCGGCCAGGCCGCGCGGCGCTGCAAGGAGGGCGGGCTCGACGGGGTCGAGATCAGCTTCTGCGGCACCCACCTGATCCCGCAGTTCTGGTCGCCGGCCTTCAATCACCGCACCGACGAGTATGGCGGCTCCCTCGAGAACCGCATGCGTTTCAGCCTCGAAGTGGTGGACGAGGTGCGCCGCCAGGTCGGCGGCGACTATATCGTCGGCCTGCGCATCACCGGTGACGAGCTGCTCGACGGCGGGCTGACCCATGCCGACATGATCGAGATCGCCGGTATCCTCGCCGGCGGCGGCAAGGTCGATATGCTCAACATCATGTTCAGCGCCGTCCACGATTACCGTTCCCTGTCCCTCAACATGCCCAACATGTCCTTCCCCGTGGCGCCCTACCTGGCGATGGCGGGCGCCATCAAGGCGGCCGTGGACATCCCCGTGATCCACGCCGGGCGCATCCCCGACCTGGCGACGGCGGCGCGGGCGATTCAGGAGGGCCATGTCGATCTGGTGGCCATGACGCGCTCGCACATGGCCGACCCCCATATCGCCGCCAAGCTGCGCGAGGGCCGCGCCGAGGACATCCGCGAGTGCGTGGGTGCCAACTACTGCATCGACCGCATCTACCTGCCGGGCGAGGCACTCTGCATCCAGAACCCGGCCACGGGGCGCGAGGCGACCATGCCCCACGTGGTGACGCCGGGGGACGGGTCCAAGCGCCGCGTGGTGGTGGCGGGCGGCGGGCCGGCGGGCCTCGAGGCCGCAAGGGTCGCCGCCCTTCGGGGCCACGACGTGGTGCTGTTCGAAGCCGCCGACGCGCTCGGCGGGCAGGTCAATATCGCCGCTGAGGCCACCTGGCGCCAGTCCCTCTCCGGCATCACCCGCTGGCTCGAGGCGCAGGTGAAGAAGGCCGGCGTCGAGGTCCGCCTGGGCACGGAGGCGACGGCTGAGGCGGTGATGGCGGCGTCGCCCAACATCGCGATCGTCGCCACAGGCGGGGCGCCTAACAAGGGCGCGGTCGCCGGCGCGGAGCATGCCGCGACCACCTGGGACATCCTCACGGGGGCGGTCGAGCCCGGCGGAAGCGTCCTCCTGTTCGACGACCAGGGCGGGCACCAGGGACCCTCCTGCGCCGAGTTCATGGCCGCGCGCGGTTCGAAGGTCGAGGTGGCGACGCCAGAGCGCTATCTCGGCGTCGAGTTCGGCGCCACCAACTGGCCCACCCATCTGCGCGAGCTTTACGGCAAGGGCGTGGTGATGACGCCCGATCTGCGCCTCACCCACGTCTATCCCGAGGGCAACCGCCTGGTCGCCGTCCTGCGCAACGAATACACCCTGGCCGAGGAGGAGCGCATCGTCGACCAGGTGGTGTGCGAGCACGGCACGCGCCCGCGCGACGACCTCTACTTTGCCTTGAAGCCCCATTCGAGCAACCTGGGCCGGATGGACTTGGGCGCCCTCATCGCCGGCCGGCCGCAGGTCGAGGCCCCCAACCCAGCTGGGGCCTTCCAGCTCTTCCGGGTGGGCGACGCGGTGGCGAGCCGTAACATCCACGCCGCCATCTACGATTCGCTTCGCCTGTGCAACGCGTTCTGAGCGCCCTCGGCCCATGGCGGCAAGCACCATGAAGGCGCCGCCGCCAGCGCCGCGCATCGGGTTCTTCGAGAAGTGGCTCTCGCTCTGGGTCGCGCTCTCGATCGGTGCTGGGATCGGCCTCGGCAACAGCCTGCCGGCGGCCTTCGCCCTCGTCGCGGGTTGGGAGGTGGCCTCGGTCAACCTGGTCGTGGGGGTGCTCATCTGGGCCATGGTCTATCCCATGATGGTGAACGTCGATTTCGCCAGCCTCGGCCATATCGGCGACCGGCCCAAGGGCCTGGTCATCACCATCGCCGTCAACTGGCTCATCAAGCCCTTCACCATGGCGGCCCTCGGCGTGTTCTTCTTCGAGGTGGTGTTCGCGGACCTGATCGCGCCCGCCAACGCCCAGCAATACATCGCCGGGCTCATCCTCCTCGGCGCGGCACCCTGCACGGCCATGGTCTTCGTGTGGGCGCAACTCGCCCGCGGCGATGCGACCTACACGGTCCTCCAGGTCGCGGCCAACGACGTCATCATGGTCTTTGCCTTCGCGCCCATCGTCGCCCTCCTGCTCGGCGTCACCGACATCGCCGTGCCGTGGGAGACGCTGCTGCTCTCGGTCCTGCTCTATGTCGTCATTCCGCTGCTGGCCGGGGTGGCGACGCGGCGCCGGCTCGTCGCCCATGCGGCGCGGGGCGTGACGGGCGAGGCGGCCGTCGCCCGCTTCACGGCGCGCATCAAGCCCGTCTCCGTCATCGGCCTCCTGGCGACGGTTGTCCTCCTGTTCGGCTTCCAAGGGCCCGTCATCATCGCCCAGCCCATCCTCATCGCCCTGATCGCCGTCCCCCTCCTGGTGCAGTCCTACGGCATCTTCGCCCTCGCCTACGCCGCCGCCTGGGCCTGGCGCGTGCCCTACGGGGTGGCCGCGCCCTGCGCTCTCATCGGAACCTCGAACTTCTTCGAGCTCGCCGTGGCGGTGGCCATCAGCGTCTTCGGCCTCGAATCGGGTGCGGCGCTCGCCACCGTCGTCGGCGTCCTGGTCGAGGTCCCCGTGATGCTGTCCCTCGTCGCCTTCGCCAACCGCACGCGGGGGTGGTTCCCAGAGGGGTGAGGCCGTAGCGGCCTTAGTTTTGGTCGATTCGCTCGGCCCGGTAATGCTCGATAAGGTCGCGGATCTTCCAAGGTGAGAGCGGAGAATAAAGTGGGATTTTTGGGTGTAGCTGAATCCGCTCATCGCGGAGCAATTTTAGTGAGGATAACCAGGGTGCGCTGGACACATGACCGAAGGGTGGAGATCGCGGGCTGGATTGGATTGTCTACATACTAGAGTGCTCTGACAGATCGCTGTACACGGGAGTTGCCAAGGAGCTGGACCGTCGGATCGCTGAACATGAGGATGGCAGGGGAGCCAAATACACCCGCGGCCGAGGTCCATTCAAAGTCGTATACAAGGAGGCGCAGCCGAGCAGGAGTGCGGCGTTGCGACGCGAGATAGAGATCAAATCAATGCGCAGGTCGGCGAAACGCGCACTCATTGGCTCTACGACGCTCCGTCCGTAGACCCGGCGCCATCGCTCACATACAGCTGACAAAGACGGCGCAATAATCCACTCAATCGAGTTCGGTCGAGCCGGCAACTCAAGCGGGAGGCCGGGCGCGATGTGGAAGTGATGTGCTCCTTGCCCTCGGTCGCCGTATAATCACAATTACGGTTGGTTTGAATGACGCGTTGCTCTGGCTTTTCCTTACCCCGTTTTAGGACGGTCCTGGGTAACGCGCCTTTTGGCATCCTCCAACGAACTACGAAAATTCTCCAGGTCTCCCTTCCCCACCTTTCGTTCCACCAACAACGCATGCCGGATAGCCTCAGAGGAGTAGTCTGACCAGCCAAGATGGGTGCGATAGATTTTAGCCCCCATTTCCCAAGTGAACTCGATATTCCATGCCCCGTGATGGGAATTCTGCTATAAGAATCAATATGTTGATGCATTGATGGAGCAGCAGGTATGGGACACCCGATGGGTGAATCGAAACGGGACAGTTTACGGGTCGATTTTGACCGTCGCTTGAAGCTTGAATTCCATGGTTCCAAGATTACTTCTGACGCCGGGTTGCTCGCCTACCGGGAGCTTGACGATGCCCTCGGCCTGACTGAGATGGCCGAGGGTGTTTTCCAGGATAGCCGTACCGGCAAGAACGGATGGCACGGCAAGACGGGTCAGTTTCGCCAGTCCGTTTTCGGGCGCCTTGGCGGCTATGACGATGTGAACGACGCCGACCGTCTGGGACGCGATCCCGCCATGCGCTGGATTGTTGGCGGCAAGGCCATCGAAAGACAGGCCGCTTCCACCAGCCAGATGGGACGCTTCGAGACGGAGCTATTGGCCACCGACGAGAACGTTGAAGCCTTGGTCGACATGAACGGGGTGTGGATCGACAAGGTTCATGACCGCCATCCGCCGAAGATGATCATTCTCGACATGGACAGCAGCGTCAGCCCGACCCATGGCGAACAAGAGGGAACAGCGTACAATGGTCACTTCGGCTGTACCTGCTACCATCCGCTATTCCTGTTCAACCAGTTCGGCGACTTGGAGAGATGTTCCCTGCGCCCCGGTAATGTTCACAGTGCCGACGGATGGCGGAATGTTCTGGAGCCGGTGGTGATGCGCTATAAGGAAAGGAAGGTGCGGCTGTATTTTCGTGGCGATGCCGCCTTCGCCTCACCGGAGATATACGAATATCTCGAAGCCGAGGGATTACTCTACGTCATCCGCCTCAAAGCGAACGCGATTCTCCAGCGGAACATTGCCCATCTGCTTACGCGACCTGTCGGTCGCCCGCCCGACCATGTTCGCCGTTTCCACGCCAGCTTCAGCTATCAGGCCGGATCGTGGAACCTTGCCTATCCGGTTATCACCCACACCCACTATATGTAGTGTGCACCCATTTTCCTGAGTAAAGCTCGGTGCAGGTCGAAGCGGAGATATCTCCGGCGATGCCGAGCAGGGACTCGGACGGCATTGTAGCGGCTTTTAGGCGACACTTTAGCGTGGTGGAAATCCTAATCATTGAGTCGGATTTGGCAAAACGCCACGTTGCATAAAGGACCGTCACTTCATTGAAATTTATCTGAAATCGGAGGTGAACGACACCGATGGAATATTCCAGGAAATCAGAGCTTCATTGAATTGTAGGATTCGAGTGCCGGATTATTCACAAATAGCTCTGTGAACTGGTTTTCAAGTTCGCTCAATACGTCATATGGAGTAAACGGATTGAGGATCACGTTCTTGCGTGTCGCTTCGTCTTCGCTGCGACTCAAAACGCGCAGGAGACTAACAGGCGCGGACGGGTTCTTCGCAACGATTCGTGCCAGCGCGTCGCTTTCTTCGACTAGTGCCGTCAATCGCTCAGACGATGTCGTTTCATCAGCAGCTTCCCGTCTGGCCGTGGGTTTCTTCGTTTTTCCCTTGGTCGCCACCGTTCCGTCCCCCGATGTTAAGTACGTGACGTGAATTAAACTCCGGTTCGGTTTTCAGAACAATCAAGAATTAGCCGGATCGCCTCCTCAATGCGCCTGCGCCGGCCCTTGCCTGCAGTCCAAGGAGACACACTACATATAGTGGGTGTGGGTGATAACCGGATAGGCAAGCGTGGAACAAGAAGCGCCGTGTCGTGGCCAAAGTGGAGTGGCACCCCGGCGAGCTGGTTCCTCGCGTCGGTTTCATCGTCACTAATCTGTCGCGCCCTACCAAGCGGGTGGTGGCGTTCTATAATCACCGTGGCACGGCGGAGCAGCACATCAAGGAAGGCAAGAACGCCATCAACTGGACCCGTCTGTCATGTCGCAAGTTCCGCAACAATGCCGTTCGGCTCCAGCTTCACGCCCTGGCCTACAATCTGGGCAACTTCATGAGGACACTGGCTTTGCCGAAGGAGGTGGAGCACTGGTCGATGACGACGTTGCGCGACAAGCTGGTGAAGATCGGGGCCAAGGTTGTCCGACATGGCCGCTACGTTACGTTCCAATTGGCTGAGGTGGCGGTGTCCGTCGTCAAAACATTTGGGACTGTTGAGCCTGTTTTATAACGGAGGATCTGGCTCATCTTGGATTGATGTTAAGCCGCTTGTTGTTGATGGTTCAAGCGGCGGTGTTGGATAGTCAGTTTTTTGATCCTGTTCCTCCTTTCAATGATGGCGGTATCGCGCCCGAAGTAGGCATCGGCGGGGGTTACATTCGCTAGGCTCTCGTGGTAGCGGCGGTTGTTGTAGTGATCGACGAAAGCGCCGATCTGGTTTTCGAGATCGCCTGGTAGATAATAGTTTTCCAGCAGGACGCGGTTTTTCAGGGTTTGATGCCAACGCTCGATCTTGCCCTGGGTCTGGGGATGATAGGGAGCCCCACGGACATGATTGATACCTTGGTCTTCGAGCCATTCCGCGAGATCACCGGAGATATAAGACGAGCCATTGTCGCTGAGCAGCCTGGGTTTGTGGATGACCTTGGCTTGGTCGCAGCCTGATACCTTCAACGCCAGTTTGAGTGTTGCCGTCACATCATCCGCCTTCATAGTGGTGCAGAGCTTCCAAGCAATGATGTAGCGGGAATAGTCGTCGAGGATGGTCGACAGGTAAAACCAGCCCCAGCCGATGACCTTGAGATAGGTGAAGTCGGTCTGCCACAGCTGGTTCGGCGCCGTGGTCTTGTCGCGGAACTCATCGGCTGCCTTGATGACCACGAAAGCGGGGCTGGTGATCAGGTCGTGGGCCTTGAGAAGTCGGTAAACCGAGGCTTCCGAGACAAAGTAGCCCCTGGTGTCCGTAAACCTGACGGCCAGTTCCCGGGGCGACAGTTGCGTCTCCTCCAGGGCAAGATCGATGATCTGCCCCCGGACATCATCCGGGATACGGTTCCACACCCGGCCTGGGCTGCTGTTGCGATCCTCAAGACCGGCGTCGCCAAAGGCCAGAAAGCGATCGTACCAGCGATAAAAGGTGGTCTTCGGAATGCCCAGCTCGTCCAAAGTGGACCCGACGCCCAGGTGGGACTGCTCGACCAGGCGGATGATCTCCAGCTTCTCGGATGCGGGGCACCTCATTCCTCGCCTCCCCCATGCCCGATCATGTTTTTTTTAAGAAGACGGTTCTCCAGCGAAAGTTCGGCGACCAACTCCTTCAAGTCGCGCATCTCCTGGCGCAGGCCTTTAACCTCGCCCGAGGTCGCTTGGCGCCCGGTGTCGCCGGCGAGCCGCTTCTTGCCCGCTTCCAAAAACTCTTTCGACCAGCTGTAATACAGACCCTCGGCGATGCCCTCGCGGCGGCACAAGGCGGCGATGCTCTCCTCGCCGCGCAGGCCCGACACCACGATCCGGATCTTCTCCTCAGCCGTATACTGCTTGCGTGTCTTGCGGCGAATATCCCGAACCGTTCTTTCCGCCGGGTCGTTCTTGCTCATGGATTTCTGTCTCATCTTCGTTCCCTTCGGTCACTACGATGAGCCAGAAATCCTCCGTTATGCAATTACCTCAATTCGTCCCAAAGGCGCTGACGTCAGACAAGGTGGCGGTGCCGAGGGACCTGTTCCGGAAAATCCTGAGCTTGATTGATGATCTGCGACGAAGACCCGCTCCGGCGTAGGCCGAGGGAATCGACGGCGAGGAGAAAGCGACAGGAGAGGTGTGTCTGGATGGCGAGAAAAATGACCGAGTGGCCTTCCAAGCGCGGGCCGATTACCAAAATCATGCCATCGGATGGCTGCATAGGGGATACAGTTCCCTTGGCGGTGGGAAAGTGGTACGATTTCCACGAATTTGGATGGTATATGGGGAATGTCGGTTTAGGTTGTCGAGGTAGGATCGCGTTGTACGCATCAAGTCCCTCTGGGAAACCCCACTTTAGATCCTCGACTACCTTCAGAGCGCAGAATTGGGCAAGCCCCTCTTTTACTGCCTTATCAGTTTCTGAAAATCCGTCGGACGGCCAGCGTGTTCCATCAATATCCAATCCGACGTGAGTGTAGGCGTGCCCCCACTCATGGGCCAATACTTTTAAACCGACATTCCCCAGATGACATCCAAATTCGCGGAAATCGTACCACGGCCCCATCTCCAAGGGAACTCTGTTCCCATTGCAGCCATCCGATGACATGATTTTGGTAATCGGCCGGCGCGTGGAAGGCCATTTGGTCGTTTCTCTTGCCATCCAGACACACCTCTCGTGTCGCAATCTCCTTGCCGTCGATTCCCTCGGCCTACGCCGGAGCGGGTCTTCGTCGTAGATCATCAATCAGGCTCGAGATTTTCTGGAACAAGCTTCTTGGGACTGCAACCTCGGCCAATTGAAATGTGACGTACCGGCCATGGCTGACAACTTTCGCACCGATCTTGACCAGCTTCTCCCTCAGCGTCGTCAGCGACCATTGCTCCACGGCATCGGGCAACGCCAGGGTACGCATGAAGTTGCCGAGGTTATAGGCGAGTGCATGCAGCTGGAGCCGTACGGCATTGTTGCGTAACGAACGGCATGACAGCCGCGTCCACTTGATGGCGTTCTTGCCTTCTTTGATCCATTGCTCGGCAGTGCCGCGCTGATTGTAGAACGCAACAACCCGCTCGGCAGGACGGCTCAGGTTGGTGACGATGAAGCCGACGCGGGGATACAGTTCCCCTGAGTGCCACTCCACCTTGGCGACGACCCGGCGGGGCTCCGTCCAGCTACCGGCCCGATAGCTGAAGTTCGCGTAATACCGACGAACTTCCTTCGGCGGCCGACCGACGGGGCGCTTGAGCAGGTGCGCGATGCTGTCGTGCAGCACCTTGTTGGCCGGAAGCCGGATGGCGTACTTGAAGCCTTCCGCTTCCAGAAACTCATAAACCTCGGGCGAGGCGAAGGCGGCGTCACCACGGAAATAACGCCGGAGTGTCTTGTTCCGGTATCGAGCGACCACCGGGTCCAACACATCGCGCCATTCATGGGCGCTGTGCACGTTGCCCGGACGCAGGGCGCAACGCTCCAGATCGCCGAACTGGTTGAACACGAACAGCGGGTGATAGCACGTGCAGCCGAAGTGACCGTTGTAGGCCGTGCCCTCCTGGTCACCGTAGGTCGGGCTGACGGAGCTGTCCATGTCGAGCACGATAATCTTCGGCGGCTTGCGCTCGTTAACCTGGTCGATCCAGATGCCCAAAAGGTCAGCGAGCGCGGCGAGGTTGTCATTGGTGGCGAGTAACTCCGTCTCGAACCGGCCCATCTGGCTGGTCGATGCGCCGCCGCGCTCGACAGCCCTGCCGCCGACGATCCACCGCATCGCAGGATCGCGCCCCAGCCGGTCGGCGTCGTTCACGTCCTCGTACCCGGCGAGACGACCATAGACGGATTGGCGAAGGAGACCGATGATGCCGTGCCAACCGTTCTTGCCGGTCCGGCTGTCAGCAATAACGTCACCGGCCAGCGTGGTCAGGCCGAGGGCTTCGTCCAGTTCACGATAGGCGAGCAGACCAGCGTCTGACGTGATCCGCGAACCGTGGAACTCGAACTTCAGTCTTCGGTCGAAAAACGCCCGCAGAAGCCCCCGATCCGACTCACCCTCCAGGTTCCGCATTCGACCCACCCTCCGTCTGATCTAATCCACTGATTCTTAGACAGGAATCAGACGGAAACCGCATCAGATGGATCGGTCACTTGGGGAATGCGGGTTAAAGCGAGACCCTCCACCGACACATTGAGGTCAGCTGCGCAAATCCCGATCACACCCCAGTAAAGTTCAATTGAGGCGTCCAAACTTTCTTCTTTTGTAACCAAATATTCTTCTTCCATAGATGGTTTCTGACGCCCATCCCATTTATCGGACATTTCCCAGATAGCCTTCAAATCCATGGCGATCATACTCAAATTGCGCCGCCGTTCAATTTGCTTTCCCTCCGCAGCCGTCCGATAGTCTGATTTTGGTGAGTTAGCTGTGCCCGGAAGGCCATTTTGCCATATTTTCCGCCATCCAGGCGTACCTCTCCCGCACTTTTCACCTCTCCGTCGATTCCCTCGGCCTACGCCGGAACGGGTCTTCGTCGTAGATCATCAATCAGGCTCAAGATTTTCTGGAACAAGCTTCTTGGGACGGCAACCTCGGCCAATTGAAATGTGACGTATCGGCCATGGCTGACCACTTTCGCGCCGATCTTGACCAGCTTCTCCCGTAGCGTCGTCAATGACCAGTGCTCCACCTCTTTCGGCAAGGCCAGTGTCCGCATGAAGTTGGCCAGATTGTAGGCCAGGGCGTGAAGTTGGAGCCGGACCGCGTTGTCGCGAAACTTCCGGCATGAAAGCCGTGTCCACTTGATGGCGTTCTTGCCCTCCTTGATGTGCTGCTCCGCCGTGCCCCGCCGATTGTAGAAGGCGACGACCCGTTCGGCTGGGCGGCTCAGGTTGGTGACGATGAAGCCGAAACGGGGAACCAGTTCCCCAGGATGCCATTCGACCTTGGCCACCACACGGCGTCTCTTGTTCCAGCTGCCCGCCTGATAGCTGAAGCTGGCGTAATAGCGCCGCACATGGTTCGGTGGACGGCCAACGGGCCGGGTCAGCAGATGGGCGATGCTTTCCTGAAGAATCGGATTCTTTGGCAGGCGGATCGCATACAGGAAGCCCCCGGCTTCCAGAAACTCATAGATGTCCGGTGAGGCGAAGGCGGCATCCCCCCGGAAATAGCGGCGCAGGTCCCGTTCCCGATACCGCTCGACGACGGGTTCCAGAACGTCGCGCCAGCCGTCTGCGCTGTGGACGTTGCCAGGACGCAGGGAACACCGTTCAAGGTCACCAAACTGGTTGAACAGGAACAGGGGATGATAGCAAGTGCAGCCGAAGTGGCCGTTGTAGGCCGATCCCTCCTGCTCGTCATGGGTCGGGCTGACGCTGCTGTCCATGTCGAGGATGATCATCTTCGGTGGGCGACGGTCATGGACCTTGTCGATCCACATCCCGTTCATCTCAGTCAAGGCTTCAACGTTCGCGTCGGTGGCCAGAAGCTCCGTCTCGAAACGTCCCATCTGACTGGCTGAGGCAGCCTGTTTCGTCACAGCATGGCCGCCGACGATCCACCGCATGGCGGGATCACGGCCCAGACGGTCGGCGTCGTTCACGTCGTCGTAGCCACCAAGACGGCCAAAAACGGACTGGCGGAACTGTCCGACCAGGCCATGCCGTCCGTTCTTGCCGGTCCGGCTGTCTTGGAAAAGACCCCTGGCAACCTCGGTCAGGCCAAGGGCATCGTCAAGCTCCCGGTAGGCGAGAAATCCGGCGTCTGACGTAACCTTGGAACCATGGAATTCGAGCTTGAGGCGACTGTCGAAATCGACCCGCAAATGAGGTTTCCTGGACTCACCCGCCGGGTGACATGGGCCCCGCCCGTTGTGATGATGTATTGCATTGATTCTTAAAGCAGAATCGACCAGGGGCGTCATCAAATTGATAAATCATCTGGGGAATCCGGGTTTAGAAGTCGAAACTCCATTGGTTTGATAGGATATATTACTAAACCAACTTCTTTTCTTGTTGTCTGAAGGACAGAAATATATTTTATGTTGTCCCACATAATCAAAGTTTCTATTTCCTCCGGAAATATTATTCCAAATATATTCAATTTGATAATTTGTCTGTGTCTAATTGTCTTCTTTATATCATGAATGCGCTGAACGATGATATAAACCAACCAAAACGAAAGCGCTAAGGGTGTTAAATAATTTTTAGATTCAAGAAATTGTAGGAAAAATAATAATAGTATAAAAAGGTTTATACCAATAGCAGTGAAAATTAAAATAAGTGTAATACCATATTTCTGTTTCTTATTAGCTATTACCCCAACAATGACAGACCCATCATCATTCTCGACGACATACTTCGCCTTGTCGTCCGGCAGGCCGCATTCATAGATGGATGCGCCCAGGCCGGCATCGCCGCTCGGCGCATGTGGCATCCCGCCTCCCTCCCTACCCCCCCTTCGCCAGCGCCACGCCCGCGAGCAGGTACATGATGACGTAGACGATGGTGCGGTAGATGACGGCGGAGCCGGGGGGGATGCAGATGAAGGAGAAGCCGTCGAGGCCGCGCAGGCCGATCTCGTGGGCGATGCGGATGACCTCGTAGTCGCTCATGCCGATGGGCTCGGCCAGCTCGCCCAGGATGTCGCCCGGCGCGGGGCCGGCGCCGCCCAGCACGTCCATGTCGAAATGGACGTAGACGCCCTCGGTGCCGTCGTAGGCGTGCTTCAATTCCGCGCACAGGCCCTCGATGCCGAGCTCCCGGCGCACCTTCCACATGGGGTAAAAATGTGCGCCCTTCTCGAGGAAGCCGCGCACGATCTCCTTCTTCTCGAGCATGCCGCGCTCGCCGATCTCCACCAGGTTGCGCTCGAGGAAGTTGTCGTGGAACTCGTAGGTCTTGTGCTTCCAGCTGCCGCTGCCGGCGATGCGCGGGTCCATGGTCGTGGTGTCGAGGGGGGCGGAGTCCCAGTGGGTGTCGAGGGAGATGCAGCCGACGTTGCCGGCCGTGCGCTCGGCCACCGCCTTGGCGATGGCGTAGGAGCCGCAGGGCGAGTTCTGGCCGATGACGATGGGGAGCGCGCCCGCGTCGAGCGCATGGTTGACCTTCACCTCGACGGCCGCCTGGGCGCGCAGGATGTTTTCCGCCGTGGGCTCGAGGTTGGCTTCGGGCGGGATGTCGGCATCGCCGTAATCGACCACCCGTAGCGTCTCGAACACATCGAGATCGAAGTCCTGAATGTAGCCCGAGCCGTAGCGGATCGACTGCTGGCGCACGCGTTTTACGGACGCGAGCCAGAGGGTCTTGTCCACGCCGGCATACTGCTTGCCCCAGCTCGTGGCGTAGGGCGCGCCGATGATGACCGCGTCGGCGCCCTCGAGGCCGGCGGGCTCGGTCACGTGGGGCCGGCCCATGAAGGTCGGCATGTCCTCGGCGATGAGCGGGAAATTCCTGGTCCGCACGAAATTCGAGCCGCGGATCACGTCCCAGTCCGGATAGCTCATGATGGGTCTCCCCCGCTTTGGTGTCGGCTTCGGTGGCAGTCTAGGCCCGCCGCGCCAACGATTCCAGGCTGCGACGGATCGAACCGGGATCGTGTCGAAATGTTAAGGTCGAATTTCGGCTAAGAGTTTGAGATAAAGTACCACTAGTGTCCGGTTAACTGCGGCGGTTTTCCGGTTAGTGGGTTGTGGTTAAACGTTCTTTCGGGATATTCGCGTGTCACCGACTTGAACTCCCGGTGTTAAGCCAGACATGCTCCTGCCTTCCCGGTCAGGAGCATGGCTCATGTATGCAGGCAAGATCGTTTTCGCCCAGGTGATCGACCATCTGCCCGTGCACAGCTTGCGCCGTTGCGTCCACCGCTACGGCGGCGATCGCAGGCTGCGAAGCTTCTCCTGCCTCGATCGGTATCTGTGCATGGCCTTCGCGCAGCTGACCTATCGCGAGAGCCTGCGCGACATCGAGGCCTGCCTGCGCGCCCAGCACACCAAGCTCTACCACATGGGCATCCGCGGGCGCGTCGCCCGCGCCACCTTGGCCGACGCCAACGAGAGGCGCGACTGGCGCATCCATGCCGACTTCGCCCAGGCGCTGATCCGCATCGCCCGGCCGCTCTATGCCCAAGACAGCTTCGGCCTCGAGCTCGACCACACCGTCTATGCCCTCGACTCGACCACCATCGACCTCTGCCTCGCGGTCTTCCCCTGGGCCCCGTTCCAGCGCACCAAGGCCGCCATCAAGCTCCACACCCTCTTGGATCTGCGCGGCAATATCCCAACTTTCATCCATATCAGCGACGGCCGATGGCACGACGTGAGGGTGCTCGACGAGCTGGTCCCCGAGCCCGGCGCCTTCTACGTCCTGGACCGCGGATACATCCATTTCGCCCGCCTCCATCGCCTGAGCCAGGGCGCCGCCTTCTTCGTCGTCCGGGCACGGGCCAAGTTCCAGTTCCGCAGGATCGCGTCCCGCGCAATCGACAAGACCACCGGCCTGCGCTGCGACCAGACCATCCGCACCGCCGGCCAGCACACCGCCACCGACTACCCGGACAGGCTCCGCCGCGTCCGATACCGCGACCCCGAGAGCGGCAAGGCCTTCACCTTCCTGACCAACAACTTCACCCTGCCGGCGCTGACCATCGCCCAGCTCTACAAATGCCGCTGGCAGGTCGAGCTGTTCTTCAAATGGATCAAGCAGCACCTGCGCATCAAGCGCTTCTACGGCACCTCCGAGAACGCCGTCAAATCCCAGATCTGGATCGCCGTCTCCGTCTATGTGTTGATCGCCATCGTCAAGAAGCGCTTGGCTATCAACGCCAGCCTCTACACAATCCTCCAGGTCCTCAGCCTCACCGTCTTCGAAAAAACACCGCTCCTTCAATTGCTTACAAATCCAGAAACCACGACACCAATCCACCCCCATGCTAACCAATTGAATCTATTCGACTATTAACCGGACACTAGTGATAAAGTACATAAATGCATTCGCTTTCCATAATTCTGGGGGTTTTCAAACCTTGATAAACCTTAACACCTTGAGCTTGACATATTCGAGTTTTGTTCTCAATATATTAGGCTATGATCTAAATATAGGTATTATATCATGTGAGGTCAATTGAGTCGAAGACATCTTTCCTGTGGGACGGTGGCGTTGCGTCGATCACTCGGGACCATCGTTTCGCCGGTGGAGGGCGTGTCTCGAAGATGATTATCATCCACGTCATCGAATGCTGCGTAATTTCGAGTTCTGACACGGGAAATCGGGTGTCGAGGTCTAAGGCTCAGTCTTGGATTTCGCTGGGCGTGGAGCTGGATGTGTAGCGCACCCGGTTCCTTGGACACAAGTTTGTCTCACGCGGCGGGCCTGATTGAGATCGCGGCGTGCCACGCCTGACGAGCTTGAGCGGGGCTCAGGTAGCCGTTCTTTTCGACGATCCACTGGGCATTGTAGAGTTCGACGAAGTCGCGGACGGCGTCCCGCAGCTCCGCGATGTTGCGGTAGATGCGACCATGGATGATCTGTTCCTTCAGCGTGCGATTGAACCGCTCGGCGACGCCGTTGGTCTGGGGCTGTTCGACGAAGGCGTAGGACGGCTGGATGCCCCAGAACTTGATCTGGTTGGTGAAGTGGTCCGACAGATACTGGGAGCCGTGATCCATCCGCAAGGCCAGCCCCCGAGCCGCGCCGGCCGCGGTCGAGCCATACAGCCCGGCAAGCCCCATGGAGATCGGCTGCAGGGCGGCGAAGCGGTCGCCGCGCTTGCAGACATGCCAGCCGACACACTCGGCGTTCCAATGCTCGACGGCGGTGAAGATCCAGCCCCAGCCGTCGTCCACCGTGAACACCCGAACGCCATCGGTGCCCCACATGAGGTTCGGGGCATGAGTGATGATCTCACCGTCATGGGGATTGCCGCCACGGCGGCGGCAGCGATGGGGCGAGAGCAGATTGTTCTCGCGCATCAGGCGGAGCACCCGCTTGCGGGCAACCCGGATGTCGCGACAGACCCGAAGCCGAGCCCAGACCTTGCGGTAGCCCTCGCCCTCCCAGGGCGATGCCTCCAGGTCGGCTTCGATCGCCACCAGCAGCGCCTGGTCCGAGATCGCGGGCTTCGGTCCCCGACGCTTTGCCGGCGGCTGCTCGGCGTGCTGGCCGGAGGTCATGGCGTAGAACGAGGAGCGGGCCATGCCCCAGGCGGCGCAGACCCGCCGCAGGCCGTAGGCCAGACCCGTGCCGGGCGAGGTGGCGGCACTCATCGCCGCGACCTCCGCCGCCCCAAAGGGCCGAAGGTCTCCGTCTTGGCCTCCAGCAGTTCCACCTGCATGGTCAACTCTCCGATCCGCTTCATGGCGCTATCCAGTTCCGCCTGCACCGGATCGCCCTTGCGTTGCTTGAGCGAGGCGTCGATCCCGCCGATCGCTTTCTCACGCCACTGCTCGAGCCGGAAGATCTCTACGCCCAACTGGCGCGACAGAAGTTGCACCGGCTCGTCACGCAAAAGCCGCAGAACGACCTCACGCTTGCGCGCCACCGTCCATCGCTGGCCAAGTCCCAGCGGGCCTGCCGGCAAAGCCTGGCCTGGGGAAAACGTGGACGAGCCAAGCTCGCCCGCATTTACTACAGGCCCATCAACAGCAACTTTCTTCTCAAAATTATCGGTCATGTTCCGGTCCTCCTTGGACACTTCGATTAAGCCAATTCTGTGTCCAAGGAAATCGGGTCCGACTCACGTGGAGCTGGATGAGACACTGAAATAATTGCCGAAAATTACGGTTCAAACCGCCCCAATTCACCCACTTGAACTCTACAGTCCATGACGTTTAGAGTGGAAATTTACTGGATTTTCGCAAATTTGGCTCCTAAATTGCAATTCGTTGGAGGAACGGGAGGACGATTATGCTGCTTCGCTTCGCTGTCGCGAACTATCTTTCCATACGCGATAGTCAGGAACTCTCGCTCGTGGCTTCCGCGCTTAAGGATGTCGAGACGGGTCTGATCGGCTGCGCCTCGGTACCAAATAAGTACATTTTGCCTGCGATGGTGATCTATGGTTCTAACGCATCCGGCAAAAGCAATTACGCTGATGCGCTCCGTTTCGTGCGTTCGGCTGTTCTATATTCGCATAGCAAAGGCGAACCGGGAGGGGGTGTGCCACGTAAATGTTTTGCGCTTGATCCTGGCTGCACCGAATCGCCCTCGGTCTTCGATGCTGATTTCGTTTTTGATGGAGTACGTTATCACTACGGCTTCGAGGCGTCTGATGAGGTCTTCAGCGCTGAATGGTTGCACGCCTACCCTAAGGGCTCTCGCCGCATGCTTTTCGAGCGTGAAGGCGAAGATTTCAAATTTGGACGTGCACTAAAAGGGCGAAATAGGATAATTGCTGACTTGACTCGTCCCAACAGTTTATTTCTTTCGGCGGCAGCCCAAAATGACCATGTCGGATTGTCGAAGGTCGTCAAATTTTTCCAAACTCTGCGTATTAATACTGCACTCTCGATCGGAGGTTTTACCGTGTCGAAGCGTTTAGAGCAAGGTGAGCTAGATAGCCGTGTTATCGAGTTTCTCGATAAAGTTGGTACAGGTGTAATAGGTTATAGGCGAAAGGAGAGAGAATTTTCGAGGGATGCCCAGGAAATGAGAAAGGAATTAGATTCTGTTGTAAATAAATTCTTAAAGGGAGTTGCGGAAGTTGATCTAGGAGGCATTGATAAAGTTTCGGAAATAGAACTCGCACATCGTGGCCCAGACGGCAATGCTATATATTTTGACCTGGATCGAGAGAGCGCTGGGACAAGGCGATTACTTGTTCTGTTGGATTCGGTGTTTAAGGCACTCGACAATGGAGCACCGCTGGTAATCGACGAATTGGATGCCAGCTTACATACCCTGGCCTGTGAGGCTGTTTTGGCATTGTTTTCTTCGTCTGCGACTAACCCGAACGGCGCTCAATTAATTGCAACGACGCACGATACGAATTTGCTGCTGTCACCTTTGCTGCGGCGCGATCAAATCTGGTTCACTGAGAAGGACGAAGAAGGTGCGACGCGCCTTTATCCCTTGACAGATATTCGCACCCGAAAGGGAGACGACGTCGAACGGGGCTATTTGCAGGGCCGATATGGTGCAATTCCCTTTGCGGGACCGGTCTCCAGCCTCATCTCAGCGGATTGAGGCATGCCCCGCCGCCGCGCATCGGACCTCAAGCGTCGCCGATATCGCCGTGAGCCGAAACGGCGTTTCTTAATATTCTGCGAAGGCAGGAATACGGAGCCTGCCTATTTCAAAGCGCTCAAACGGGTCTTCTCCGATGCGCTGATCGAAGTGGAGACGATTGCGCCCGCCGGCGTCCCATATACCCTGGCCAAGTCCGCGACGGATCGGGCGCGGTCTCTCGAGCTGGAGCGTCGTCCCCGAAAGCTGCGGAACTCCTACGAGGAAGGCGATGAGGTCTGGGCCGTGTTCGACCGCGACGAGCATCCGCGCTTCGAGGAAGCGGTCGCGATATGCCTACTGGGAAATGTTGGGGTTGGCCGCTCCAACCCGTGCTTCGAGCTTTGGCTGATCTTGCACGAGCAGGATTTCGACAGGCCCGACGACCGGCATGCCGTACAAGCCCATCTGCAAACGCTTCGCCCCGAATACGAAAGGGACGGGGCGAAAGCACCGGATTGTGACGATATGGTTTCTCGCGCCGAAGAGGCGGAACGGCGGGCTGAAGTGCTACTTGCCCGTCGAGTAGAAGAACGCACGCCGTTCGGGTGCCCTTCCACCACCGTCGGGCAATTGACCCGTTCGATTCGCGATGCCGCCCGCAAAGCGCGTGGGTACTAGTGCTTAGTTTCGTAAATCCGCGTATGTTTTTTTGAGGGTGACCGGATGGACCTTGGCCTTTCGCCATTCGAAGGGAGTGGCTTTGACATTGTAAGCCTCGATGAAACGGTCGATGGCATCGCAGACCTCGCGCGGCGAGGTGAAGCTGGCCCCGCGCAAGGCGCGCCGGGTGAGAATGCTGAACCAGCATTCGACCTGATTGAGCCAACTCGCGTGGGTCGGGGTGAAGTGGAAATGGACGTTCTTATGGCGCGCCAGCCATTGGTCGCGCTTGGGCTTGTGGGTCGAAAGGTTGTCGAGGATCACGTGAATCTCCTGGTCCGGGTAGTCGGCGACGATGCGGTTCATGAAGTCGAGGAACTCGGTCCGGCGGCGGCGTTTGTAATGCCCCGCCTTGACCTCGCCAGTGATGATGTCGAGGGCGGCGAACAGTGTCGTCGTGCCGTGACGCTTGTAGTCATGGCTGAAGCCCCGGAGGGCGCTGCCGTTGGCCAGCTCGAGATAGCCCTGCGCCCGCTCGAGCGCCTGGATGCCGGGCTTCTCGTCGACCGCCAGAACCACGGCGCTGTCCGGCGGATCGAGGTAGAGGGCGACGATGTCCGCCGCCTTGGCGGCGAATTCGGGATCGGTGCTGATGCACCAGCTCCGGCGCCGTTGCAGATGGATGCCATGGCGGCGCAACACCCGCCACACATGGCTCGGCGAAACATCCCCCAGGGCCTCGGCCACCAGGCTTCCCGTCCAGGTGGCGTGGCCCGCCGGCGGCGTCTCGTCCAGCCGCGCCAATATGCGCCGCTCCGTCGCCGCGTCGTAGCGCCGCTTCACCCCCGGTCGTGGCGCGTCGGCAAGGCCGCCCAGCCCAGTCCGCGCATAGCGGACCCGCCATTTGCTCACCGTCGCCGGCCGCACCCGCAAGGCCGCGGCGATCTCCAGATTGCCTCGTCCATCCGCCGCCTGAAGGATGATCCGCGCCCGCAACGCCATGCGCTGCTCCGTCTTCGCCGACCGGACCCACTGTTCCAGCGCGCCCCGGGCCTCTTCCCCAACCGTGATGGGGGTCGCTGTTCTGCTCATACCCCATCATATAATAGTTCGCTTTCTTTTGCAAGTAAGTACTAGAGCGGTTCCGCTTTGATCGGACCCACTCTAGCCCTATTTGTCGCTCGCGGCAGCGGACCAAGTGGTCCGCGCCTGCGCGGGCGCGCCGGGTGACCGGCGGGCGCCTTGCGGCCTGGAGCGATTCCAGTCGAGGTGGAGGTGCTCTAGCCGAACTCTCCCGTCGCGTTCCGGCCCAGTCCCCGGCCGGCCGCCCATATGGATATCGCGGCGCCCCCCATGTTGCGTCGCAAGAATGATTCTGGCATGGTCCGCGCGATTTTTTCCAGCGCAGGAAGAACGCACGGCTCCGGCCCCACCCCGCGAATGCGGTGGCCGATCCGCCGGGCCATGAAGGGGACACGACAATGGAGTGGCTGATCTTGGCGAGCGGTGTGCTCGCCCTCGTCTACGGAGTCTGGGCCAGCAAGACGGTTCTCGCCGCGGATGCCGGCAACGAGCGCATGCGGGAGATCGCGGGCGCGATCCAGGTCGGCGCTCGCGCCTACCTGAACCGGCAGTACATGACCATCGCCCTGGTGGGCGTGGTGATCGGCATCGTGCTTGGGCTGCTGCTCGGGCTCTGGGCCGGGATCGGCTATTTTATCGGCGCCATCCTTTCAGGCGCCGCCGGCTATATCGGCATGAACATCTCGGTGCGCGCGAACGTGCGCACGGCCGAGGCCGCGCGCAAGGGCCTCGCCCCCGCCCTCACCATCGCCTTCCAGTCGGGCGCCGTCACCGGCATGCTGGTAGTCGGCCTCGGCCTCCTGGGCGTCGGCGGTTATTACTTCTACCTCGACTCGACGGGAATGGAGACCCGCAAGCTGCTGGAGGCACTGGTCGCGCTCAGCTTCGGCGCCTCGCTGATTTCGATCTTCGCGCGCCTCGGCGGCGGCATCTTCACCAAGGGCGCCGATGTCGGCGCCGACCTCGTCGGCAAGATCGAAGCCGGCATCCCCGAGGACGACCCGCGCAACCCGGCGGTGATCGCCGACAACGTTGGCGACAACGTGGGCGACTGTGCCGGCATGGCGGCCGACCTGTTCGAGACTTACGTGGTCACCATCGTCGCGACCATGCTGCTCACGTCCCTATTCATCACCGGCGAGATTCTGTCCACCATGCTGCTCTTCCCCCTCGCCATCGGTGCCGTGTGCATCCTGGGCTCGATCGCCGGCACCTTCTTCGTGCGTCTGGGCGCCAGCAACAACATCATGGGCGCCCTCTACAAGGGCTTCATCGCCAGCGCCGCGATCTCGGCCGCGCTCATCGCCATACTGATTTATTTCATGATCGGCTTCACGACCGAGCTCCAGGTCGATGGCGAAACCATCCAGGGTCGGGACCTCTTCTACTGCGGCCTCGTCGGCCTGGTCGTGACCGGCCTCATCGTCTGGATCACCGAGTACTACACCGGCACCGACCACAGGCCGGTCAGGTCGGTGGCCCGATCCTCGACGACGGGTCACGCCACTAACATCATCCAGGGCCTGGCCGTCTCGATGGAGGCGACGGCGCTGCCGGTGATCGTGATCTCGGGCGGCATCGTCCTGGCACATCTGAGCGCCGGGCTTTTCGGCATCGCCATCGCGGCCACCACCATGCTGGCGCTCGCCGGCATGGTGGTGGCGCTCGATGCTTATGGCCCCGTCACCGACAACGCGGGCGGCATCGCCGAGATGGCGGAGCTCGAGGCCGAGGTGCGCAAGACCACCGATGCGCTCGACGCGGTCGGCAACACCACCAAGGCCGTGACCAAGGGCTACGCCATCGGCTCCGCCGGCTTGGGCGCTCTGGTCCTCTTCGCCGCCTATACCCAGGACCTGCAGCATTACTTCCCGGACGTGAGCGTCGACTTCTCGCTGCGCAACCCCTACGTGGTCGTGGGTCTGTTCATAGGCGGCCTCTTGCCATACCTGTTCGGCGCCCTCGGCATGCAGGCCGTGGGTCGCGCCGGCGGCCAGGTGGTCGAGGAGGTGCGCCGCCAGTTCCGCGAGATCCCGGGTATCATGGAAGGCACGGGGAAGCCCGACTACAACCGCGCCGTCGACCTGCTGACCAAGGCTGCGATCAAGGAGATGATCGTCCCCTCGCTCCTGCCCATTCTCGCGCCCATCGCGCTCTATGCCATCGTCCGGGTCATTGCCGGGACCGGGGCGGCGTTCTCCTCGCTTGGCGCCATGCTGCTCGGCGTCATCGTCACAGGCATCTTCGTGGCCATCTCGATGACCTCGGGCGGCGGCGCCTGGGATAATGCCAAGAAGTATATCGAGGACGGCAATCACGGCGGCAAGGGCTCGGATGCCCACCATGCGGCCGTCACCGGCGATACGGTTGGCGATCCCTACAAGGACACGGCCGGCCCGGCCATCAACCCGATGATCAAGATCACCAATATCGTGGCGATCCTGATGCTGGCCGTGCTGGCGGCCTGATCGCGCGCGGGCGCACCGGTGCGCCGGCGGGCCGCCTTGCGGCCTGGAGCGGTTCCAGATGAGCTGGAACCGCTATAGTGGTTCGAACCCGACGAAAGAACCCCCATCTCCCCGCTGGGGAGAGGGTTCCAAGTGTTGGACGCGAACCACTGGTGGCAGGGAGATGCTTTACCGGTCTTGGCCGGTCCCGGGGTAGCCGGGGCCCTCCAGCGGGTCGCGGCCCAGCACCCCGAGGGTGCCGAGGAGCTGGCGCACGATCGTCAGCTCCTTGCCGCGCGTCGGCGTCTCACGGTCGACGAGCTCGACCTCCTGCCCGTCCTCGTAGGTGAATTGTCGGACCTCCTCGACCAGGCCGGCCTGGTCGAATTGGACGGCGACGACCTGCTGCTCGAAGATTTCGGGCGTGAAGAAGGCGATGCTTTCGGTGCGCTTGGAGATGTAGTACCAGACGTCGCTGTCGAACGCGGCGACGCTCGATGGCGAGCCGAGGAGGCGTTCGACCGCATCCCTGTCGTGCACGCCGGGCTGAACTTCCGCGAGGCTCAAGGGATCGACGGCGTTGCCGCGGTTGGCCGTCCGCGGCGAGCAGGCGGCAAGAGCGAGCGCCGCGGCGAGCGCCAACAGGACGAGCCCCCGGGCGGGGCGGGCGGTACGGGACTTCATTTGACTGGTCATCGACATTTCCGGCCTCTAGCGTGATCGGATACGCTGTAAGGGACGACCGGCCGCGCCAGGGAAGGTCGCACCGATTGGGCGATACTGTCAACATTCGACATGGGACACGAGCAATGTTTGGACCGCGCGCCGCCGTCCGCGGCAAACGACGCGATGCCGCCCATGCGCTCTATCTGAGTGTCGTAGAGCAGGCGCGGGCGGAAGAGCTCTTCACCCGCTGCGGCGTGCCCGACAGCGTCGACGGCCGGTTCGAGACCATCGCGCTGCATGCTTTCCTTCTCCTGCACCGCCTCAAGGACGGCGGGCGCGAGTCGACGGCCCTCTCCCAGGCGGTGTTCGACGCCATGTTCGCCGACATGGACCGAAACCTGCGCGAAATGGGTGCTGGCGACCTCGGCGTGGGCAAGCGCGTGAAGGCCATGGCCGAAGGCTTCCATGGCCGCGTCAGGGCCTATGACGCGGCGCTGGCGGCGGGGGGCGACGAGGCGCTCGACGCGGCGCTCCGGCGCAACCTCTACGGCACCGTCGAGCCCGAGACGGCGCAGGTCGCCGCTGTCGCGGCCTATATGCGGCGGGAGGTGGAGGCGCTCGGCGGCCAGGAGACGGCCGGCCTGCTGGCGGGCCGGGTCGCCTTCGGCCCGCCGCCCGAGCCCGCGTGAGGGTATTGGCCGCCGCCCGTTGACGCGCGGGGCCGGCGTATCCATATGCATTCGGGCCCAACGCCGGCTCGCCGACCGAACTGCCGAAGATGATTTCCATGGATACCAAATACGAGCTCAGCCGCGAAATCGAGACCAGCGACCTGGCCGAGGGCGAAGTCGAGCTCGAGGTGCGCGCGAGCCCGGCCGAGCGCGCGGCCCTCGTCCGGCGCCTCGGCGTCATCGCGCTCGACCGCCTCGAGGCACGGGTCCGCGCCCGGCGCCTCTCGGGCGGCATCTACGGTGTGCGGGGCCGGTTATCGGCGGATGTCGTGCAGCGCTGCGTGATCTCGCTCGAGCCGGTCGCCACCAGCCTCGATGAGGCAATGAGCGTCACATGGTCGCCCGACACCGGTTGGGTCGACGAAGGCGAGACGCTGGTCGAGGTCGAGGGCGCGCGGCCCTCGGGGGAGGACGGCGGCGCCATCGACATCGGCGAGGCGGTGGCCCAGCAGGTGGCGCTGGCCCTCGACCCCTATCCGCGCGCGCCGGGCGCGCAAGTCCCGGCAGTGGGCCATGACGGCGGGCCCGATGCGGACGTCCGGCGGCCCTTCGCGGCCCTGGCCGCGCTCCGCCGCCGGCCCGACTGAGCGGCGCGCGGTGACGGCATTCGGCTTGCCGCGCGGTATGATATCGTTTAAGTAGACGCGCTCGAAACCGAGCGCCCAACGAGAGATAGAGCGCCCAACGAGAGATAGAGCGCCCAACGAGAGATAGAGCGCCCAACGAGAGATAGAGCGAATGGCCGTACCGAAGAGAAAAGTCTCCAAGTCCAGGCGCGACATGCGGCGTGCCCACGACGCCTTGCCCGCGCCCGCCTACGCGGAATGCCCCAATTGTGGCGAGCTCAAGCGCCCGCACCATGTTTGCAATGCGTGCGGCTATTACCGCGACCGTGAGGTCGTCGAGGCCGGGGGCGCTTAGCCGCCAACTTCGCGGCCGGGAAAGGGGGCTGATACCGTGACCGAGCCCTTGACCATCGCGCTCGATGCCATGGGCGGCGATTATGCGCCGAAGATCGTCATCAAGGGCGCCCATATCGCCCGCGAGCGCTATCCCGACATCCAATTCCTGATCTTTGGCGACGAGGCCCGGATCGGGCGGCAACTGCGCCGCCGTCGCCGCCTGCGGAGCTGCGTGACCGTCCATCACACCGATGAGGTCGTCTCCAGCGAGGCGAGCCTCGCCGTGGCTCTGCGCGGCGGCCGCCGATCGAGCATGCGCCTGGCCATCAACGCGGTGCGCGACGGCGCGGCGGCCGGTGTGGTCTCGGCCGGCAACACGGGCGCGCTGATGGCCATGGCCAAGATCGCGCTCAAGACCCTGCCCGGGATCGACCGGCCGGCCATCGCGTCGTTCTTTCCAACCCTCAAGGGCGAGAGCGTGATGCTCGACCTCGGCGCCAATGTGGTGTGCGACGCCACCAACCTGGTCGAGTTCGCCGTCATGGGGCAGCTCTTCGCCCGCACGGTGCTGGGCTTCGTCGAGCCGACGGTGGGCCTGCTCAACGTCGGCTCGGAGGAGATGAAGGGGCACGAGGAGATCCGCGCCGCCCACGCCATCCTGCGCCAGGGCGGGCTGCCCGTGAAGTATCACGGCTTCATGGAGGGCAACGACATCGCCGCGGGCACGGTCGACGTGGTGGTCACCGACGGCTTCTCGGGCAACATCGCGCTCAAGACGGCCGAGGGTACGGCGCGCCTGGTCAACACCTTCCTCGCCGACGCCTTCCGCAGCTCGCTCTCGAGCCGGCTCGGCTACCTGCTGGCGCACCGGGCGCTCAAAAAGCTGCGCGCACGCATCGATCCGCGGCGCTACAACGGCGCCATGTTCCTCGGCCTCAACGGCATCGTGGTCAAGAGCCATGGCGGCACCGACGCGCTCGGCTTCGCCAACGCCATTGGCGTCGCCGCCGACATGGCGCTCGGCGGCATCAACGAACGCATCAAGGAAGAGCTCGCGCGCCCCGACTGGGCGGTCGACGGCGACGCCGCCAAGGCCGCCGTCTGATCCCCCGGCGGGGCGCTTCGCGGATTCGCGGACGCCATGCGCCAGCGGATGAACGAATTCCGACATCCCTTTGGAATTGACGGTTTTTCCCCGGCGGTCTACCCTGTCCTCATAAGCTCCGGGGAGGGGTCTGGTCATGACTGGCGAAACCGTCACGCGCGCGCATCTCAGTGAAGTGGTCTATCAGGAGGTCGGGCTCTCGCGCCATGAATCGGCCCAGCTCGTCGAATCGGTCCTGGCCCAGGTCTCGGATGCGCTGACGGCGGGCGAGACGGTCAAGATATCTTCCTTCGGCAGCTTCTCCGTGCGCCAGAAGGGGCGGCGCATCGGGCGCAACCCCAAGACCGGGGCCGAAGTGCCCATCCTGCCACGCCGGGTTCTGGTGTTCCGCGCCTCGCACGTGCTCAAGGACCGGATCAACGACCTCCTGACGCGGCGGCCGCGGTCCGCGGCCTCCTGACCGACGGCGGACCGGGCCGGGACAGACTCGCGCGGCGCGCGCCCAGGATGGCGACACCCCAGCGACAGCTGCGCAAGTCCAAGGCGGCGTTTCGCACCATCAGCGAGGTCGCCGACTCGCTCGAGGTGCCGCAGCACGTGCTGCGCTTCTGGGAAACCAAGTTCACCCAGGTAAAGCCCATGAAGCGCGGCGGCGGCCGGCGTTACTACCGGCCCGAGGATGTCGACCTCCTGCGCCGCGTCCGCGACCTCCTCTACCAGGAGGGCTACACCATCAAGGGCGTGCAGAAGCTGCTGCGCGAGGGCGGGGCCAAGGGCGTGCTCGACCCGGACGCCGCGCGCCCGGCGGCGACGGCGGCCGGCGTGGGCTCCGATGGGGCGGCGCCCGGGGCGCTCGGCGCGGGCGAGCGGGCCGAGCTCGAAGCCATCCTCGAGGAGCTGACAGCACTGCGCGCGCTCCTGCGTGGCGGCCAAGAGTAGACGCCGACCCGGCAGCTGTAGATAGCGAATTAAGTTGGCCGGTTTATGTAGCACATCGATTGACCGCTCTGTTGATGTTGTGGCGCCTGTGGGGAAGTGGTCAGGTCGGCGTAGCCGAGCTGTCCACTTATCCACGGGCGGGTCGCGTCGAGCGGCATCACGCGGCCCTCTTCATGGTGTCTCCTTCCAGAAGCGCGCCATCGCCTCGGTAGCGGGCGATCGGGCGCGGCCCGTGGAATATGGCGTAGGTGGCGTCCGGATAGTGGTGGACGCGGACCTTGGCCTTGACGTAGTGCGGCCTCAGCGATGACGGCGGGATCTGCAGGACGATGCCGTGGAAGCGTACGGTGTTGTCGTTGCCGACGGTGCGCGTCTCCTGGACGCACAGCACGTCGCGCCACTGTTCCGCCGGCACGGCGACGAAGGCCGAGCCCGGCTCTTCGGGAGCGATCGCGAAGCGCGCATTGTAGTCGGGAATGAAGGTCTCGGCGAGGAAGCGGTTGGCCCCTTCGATCGTCGAGACGCCGGCCAATGCCAACTCCTTGGGGAGCCGGTCCTGCAAGGTGCGGAAGGCGCGCTCGGAGCGCCCGCGCGCCTCCGGCGAATAGGCCGCGATGTGCTCGATGCCGAGCTGGGCCAAGGCCCGTCCGAGCTGGGAGGGCTTGTCGCGGTCCACCTTGCCACCCGCCTGGGGGGTGTGGAAGTAGTGGCTCGCGCGGTCGGTGTAGAGCGCGCACGGCAGCCCGTGCCGGCCGAACACCTCGCCCAGCCCCTGGAAGCTCGACATGGTGCCCTCCTCGGCGACCAGGAAGCCCGAGTAGATCGCCCCGCTCGCATCGTCCAGAGAGACGATCATATCCTGCTCTTCGTCGCGGCCCGGCAGCCAGCGGTGCGTCGAGCCGTCCTGATGCAGCATCATGCCCACGAGCGGCCGCCGCGGCCGCTTGCGCCGGTGCGCCCCGCGCCTGGGCGCCGGCGCCGCCAGGCCGCGGCCGTGGAGAAACGTCTTGGTCCAGGTGTAACCCCAGCGGAAGCCGTGGTCCTTCACCAGGTGCTCGTGGAAGTGCTTGACCGTGAAACCCGCGTAGCGCTCGCGGTAAAGAGCTTCGACCCGCATCGCCTCGTCCACCGGCACCCGCTTGGGCGACGGCTTGCCCAGACGCCGGTCCAGAAGCCCCGCATCGCCCTCACACTCGAAACGACGGCACCAGCGCCGAAACGTGCGCTCGCCGACCCCAAGCACCTCCGCCGCCTCCAACTGGCTCAACGATCCCGCCTCACAACGACCGAAAACATCCCGAAACCTCATCATGCGCACACCTTGCAAAACATCTGTCCGTCTCATCCCACCCCCTTCAAACAGGAGGCTCAATAAACCGGACAGATCGTGTGCTACATAGAACGGACAGATCGTGTGCTATCTACAGACGCCGACCCGGCAGCTTGTCCCGCCATCCGCGCGCGGCTATAGTCCGTACCCTGGCCGGAGCGTAGCGCAGCCTGGTAGCGCATCACACTGGGGGTGTGAGGGTCGTCGGTTCAAATCCGGCCGCTCCGACCAATTTTTCCCCGGTATATCATTGGCTTGGCTAATGCTTCGGCCGAGTCCTTCGTTGTCTTCGGGCTCGCGGATGGCCCGGCGGGAAGAGGCGCCCGGCCATGCGTATCACGCTCATCCAGATGAATAGCGCCGCTGGCCGTGATGAGAACGTCGCACGAGCCTGCGACCGCATCGACCAGGCGGTGGCGGCCGAGCGCCCGGACCTCATCGTCCTGCCCGAGCTCTTCAACACCCTCTATTTCCCGCAATACCGGGACATGGCCCATACGGCGCTGGCCGAGCCGGACGACGGCCCGACCATGACGCGCATCCGCGCCAAGGCGGCCGAGCACCGCGTCCATATGGTGGCCACGATCTATGAGGAGGAGGGGCCGGGGCTGCTGTACGACACGGCCATGCTGGTGGGGCCGGACGGCGCGATTCAGGACAAGTACCGCAAGGTGCACCCCTCCGCCGTCCATAGCCTCGAGAAGATCTATTTCCGCTACGGCTCGCGCTTCCGGGTCGCGCGCATCGGCGACTGGCGGGTCGGGTTCGTGGTCTGCTACGACATGCTGTTCCCCGAGTCCGCGCGCGCCACCGCGCTCCTGGGCGCCGACCTCATCGTGGCGCCCTACGCGACGACGCGGACAACCATGTGGCGGGAGATGCTGCGCACCCGCGCCTTCGAGAACGGCGTCTACCTCGCGGCCTGCAACAAGGTGGGGACGGAGGGCGAGTGGACCTTCGGCGGCACCAGCCTGATCGTCGACCCCCTGGGCGAGATCCTCGGCGAGGCGAGCGGGGCCGGGGACGACACCATCACCGCCACCCTCGACCACGACGCGGTCCACGCGGCGCGGCGGCGCTACCCCACCATGCGCGACCGGCGGCCGGACCTCTACGGCGCGATCACCACCGAGATGGACCGCCTCCCGCGGCCGGGTGAGGAGGAGGGGGCCTGAACCCGTGGGCCGGGCCTCGGCGCCCGACCCTCACCAACTTTTTCATCTCATATAAACGGATTTATTGTGTATTATTAAGTAGTTATAAAACTAAGTTCATATTGAGAATGAAATTCTGAAACCCTCAGCGAAAGCCATAAAGCCGCGCCACGTTGTCGTGAACGAAGCGCTGGCGGTCGGCCTCGGGCACGTTGGCCAGCACCTTCTGGAAGAATGCCCGCGAGTTGGGCCAGGTGGATTCGGCGTGCGGATAGTCGGAGCCCCAGATGTCAATGGCGGAGCAAAAAGGGACCACCTCGGCGGTGTAAGAAGGGACCGCTTGGCGGCTGCGGGCTTGTCCCCGTAGTCCACGGGAGGGCCCCGCGCGCGACGCGGTGTGCCCTCAACAGGCTGACGCGGCGGCGCGCGCGGGAGGGACCTGTGGGCCCACGGGGTCAAGCGTGGGCTGGGTGGTCGGTTCAGTTAGCAGTCGGGGTTTGACGCCTGCGGCTCTGGTTGAGCCTGTAGCTGTCACCGTTCATCTCGAGGATGTTGACGTGGTGGGTGAGGCGATCGAGGAGCGCGCCGGTGAGGCGCTCGGAGCCGAACACCTCGGTCCATTCGTCGAAGGGCAGATTGGTGGTGACCAGGGTCGAGCCCCGCTCGTAGCGTTGGCTGAACACCTCGAACAACAGCTCGGCGCCGGTCTTCGACAGCGGCACGAAGCCGAGTTCGTCGACGATCAGAAGCTTGTAGGTGGCGAGCTTCTTCTGGAACCTCAGCAGCTGCTTGTCATCGCGGGCCTCGATGAGTTCGTGGACCAGCGCGGCGGCGGTGATGAAGCCGACCGAGAGGCCCTTCTGGCAGGCCGCCAGGCCGAGACCGAGGGCGATGTGGGTCTTGCCGGTCCCACTGTTGCCGAGCGCGATGAGGTTCTCGCGGCGCTCGATGTACTCGCAGCGGGCCAGCTCCAGGACCAGCGCCTTGTTGAGCGAGGGGATGACCTTGAAGTCGAAGCTGTCGAGGCTCTTGACCACGGGGAAGCGCGCCGCCTTGATGCGCCGCTCGACCATGCGGCGCTCGCGGTCGATCAGCTCGAGCTCGGCGAGTCTCAACAGGTAGCGGACGTGATCGACGCCTTCCGAGGCGCACTGCCGGGCGATCTTGTCGTACTCGCGCAGGAAGGTCGGCAGCTTCAGCGTCTCGAGGTGGTGGGCGAGCAGCACTTGCGGTGTGTCGGTCATGCGCCGAGCCCCGACAGCAGGCTCATGTACGACTTGGCGGACGTCATCGCGACCCGGGCGCGCGGCAGATACGGATAGACGTCGAGGTTGAGCCTGGGCGGCCGCCGCTCGATGCGGCACAGTACCAGGTGCTTCACCGCATCAAAGCCGATTGCGCCGAGCCGCAGGGCGTCGCCGACCGCACCCTCGACCTCCTCGAGCCGGAAGGTCTCCAGTAGACGGAGCACCTGGACGTACTCGCGCTTGCCTGCCTTGCCCATACGAGCTTCGAGGAGCCGCCGCAGAGTGATGAAGGCCTCGGGCAGGTCCCAGCCCGCCAATGGCGCGGCCTGGTCGAGGGCGCCGATCTTCTGCTCGATCAAGGGCAGGTAATGCAGCGGGTCGAAGATCAGGTCCTCGCTGTCGTAGGACCGGCGGTGCCGGGCGATCACCTCGGCCCCGCAGCTGATCACCACCTCATCGACGTAGCCCCGGATGAGCACCTCACGGTGGCCGTAGGCCACGGGCACGGAATAGTCGTTGCTGCGGTAACGCACCAGCGACAGCGAACTCGCCCGTCCAGGGCGCTTATCGCAGGCATCATAGGGAGCAGGCGGCAATGGCAAGAGAACTTGACGATCCCGCTCGAGACGCTCGCCGATGGTCTCCTTGTGGCCCCGCAGCCGCGCCGCCTGGCGCCGGCGGCACTGTTCGGCGAGAGCATCGTTGAGGGCCGCGAAGCTCTCGGCACGCGGGACGGGGACCAGGAAGTTCCGCCGGATGAAGCCGACCAGTCCCTCGACCTTGCCCTTGTCGTTGCCCTTGCCCGGCCGGCCGAACCTGTCCTCGAACAGATAGTGGGACTGAAGCTCCGTGAAGACGCGCGTTCGCTGCCGCTTCCCATCGCCCAGGATCCGGGCAACCGCCAGCTTGGTGTTGTCGTACAGGATGGATCGGGGGACGCCGCCGAAGAAGGCAAACGCCGCGTTGTGGCCATCGCAGAATGCTTCGGTCGTCTCCGCCGGATAGGCCGCAACAAAGCAACCATCACTGTGGGGAAGGTCGAAGGCAAGGAAGTGGATCTTCCGTAACGCGCCGCCGATCACCGCCATCGCTTCGCCGAAGTCCGCCTGGGCGTGACCGGGGGAATGGGAGAGTGGCACGAACACCTCACGCGACCGAAGCCCCTGCTCACGAACGTAGTCCTTCACGATGGTGTAGCCGCCCGTGAAACCGTACTCGTCCCGGAGGCGGTCGAAGATGCGCTTCGCAGTGTGCCGTTGCTTGCGGTGGCTGGTCCGATCGTCTTCCAAGATCCGATCGATGATTCCCGTGAACGGACCCAGCTTTGGCCGCCTCGGCGGCGCGCTTCGGCGATACCCTGGCGGCACCGAGAACGACAGCATCTTACGGACCGTCTTGCGGTCTACACCAAACACCCGCGAGGCCTCGCGGGTGCTCATCCCCTCGACATGACACGCCCGCCGAACCCGTGCGTACAACTCCACCCGATACATCCCCCCCGCCTTCCAGTCAGAGCAACCCTGACAGAAGGCTATACGCGGTCCCATTTTGGTCCGCCGCAGCCGGATCGACCGGCCGCTTCAGTGGGGGATTATTGCTCTGCCGTTCTCAGATGAGGTCTGGGCCGTGTTCGACCGCGACGAGCATCCGCGCTTCGAGGAAGCGGTCGCGATATGCCTACTGGGAAATGTTGGGGTTGGCCGCTCCAACCCGTGCTTCGAGCTTTGGCTGATCTTGCACGAGCAGGATTTCGACAGGCCCGACGACCGGCATGCCGTACAAGCCCATCTGCAAACGCTTCGCCCCGAATACGAAAGGGACGGGGCGAAAGCACCGGATTGTGACGATATGGTTTCTCGCGCCGAAGAGGCGGAACGGCGGGCTGAAGTGCTACTTGCCCGTCGAGTAGAAGAACGCACGCCGTTCGGGTGCCCTTCCACCACCGTCGGGCAATTGACCCGTTCGATTCGCGATGCCGCCCGCAAAGCGCGTGGGTACTAGTGCTTAGTTTCGTAAATCCGCGTATGTTTTTTTGAGGGTGACCGGATGGACCTTGGCCTTTCGCCATTCGAAGGGAGTGGCTTTGACATTGTAAGCCTCGATGAAACGGTCGATGGCATCGCAGACCTCGCGCGGCGAGGTGAAGCTGGCCCCGCGCAAGGCGCGCCGGGTGAGAATGCTGAACCAGCATTCGACCTGATTGAGCCAACTCGCGTGGGTCGGGGTGAAGTGGAAATGGACGTTCTTATGGCGCGCCAGCCATTGGTCGCGCTTGGGCTTGTGGGTCGAAAGGTTGTCGAGGATCACGTGAATCTCCTGGTCCGGGTAGTCGGCGACGATGCGGTTCATGAAGTCGAGGAACTCGGTCCGGCGGCGGCGTTTGTAATGCCCCGCCTTGACCTCGCCAGTGATGATGTCGAGGGCGGCGAACAGTGTCGTCGTGCCGTGACGCTTGTAGTCATGGCTGAAGCCCCGGAGGGCGCTGCCGTTGGCCAGCTCGAGATAGCCCTGCGCCCGCTCGAGCGCCTGGATGCCGGGCTTCTCGTCGACCGCCAGAACCACGGCGCTGTCCGGCGGATCGAGGTAGAGGGCGACGATGTCCGCCGCCTTGGCGGCGAATTCGGGATCGGTGCTGATGCACCAGCTCCGGCGCCGTTGCAGATGGATGCCATGGCGGCGCAACACCCGCCACACATGGCTCGGCGAAACATCCCCCAGGGCCTCGGCCACCAGGCTTCCCGTCCAGGTGGCGTGGCCCGCCGGCGGCGTCTCGTCCAGCCGCGCCAATATGCGCCGCTCCGTCGCCGCGTCGTAGCGCCGCTTCACCCCCGGTCGTGGCGCGTCGGCAAGGCCGCCCAGCCCAGTCCGCGCATAGCGGACCCGCCATTTGCTCACCGTCGCCGGCCGCACCCGCAAGGCCGCGGCGATCTCCAGATTGCCTCGTCCATCCGCCGCCTGAAGGATGATCCGCGCCCGCAACGCCATGCGCTGCTCCGTCTTCGCCGACCGGACCCACTGTTCCAGCGCGCCCCGGGCCTCTTCCCCAACCGTGATGGGGGTCGCTGTTCTGCTCATACCCCATCATATAATAGTTCGCTTTCTTTTGCAAGTAAGTACTAGAGCGGTTCCGCTTTGATCGGACCCACTCTAGCCCTATTTGTCGCTCGCGGCAGCGGACCAAGTGGTCCGCGCCTGCGCGGGCGCGCCGGGTGACCGGCGGGCGCCTTGCGGCCTGGAGCGATTCCAGTCGAGGTGGAGGTGCTCTAGCCGAACTCTCCCGTCGCGTTCCGGCCCAGTCCCCGGCCGGCCGCCCATATGGATATCGCGGCGCCCCCCATGTTGCGTCGCAAGAATGATTCTGGCATGGTCCGCGCGATTTTTTCCAGCGCAGGAAGAACGCACGGCTCCGGCCCCACCCCGCGAATGCGGTGGCCGATCCGCCGGGCCATGAAGGGGACACGACAATGGAGTGGCTGATCTTGGCGAGCGGTGTGCTCGCCCTCGTCTACGGAGTCTGGGCCAGCAAGACGGTTCTCGCCGCGGATGCCGGCAACGAGCGCATGCGGGAGATCGCGGGCGCGATCCAGGTCGGCGCTCGCGCCTACCTGAACCGGCAGTACATGACCATCGCCCTGGTGGGCGTGGTGATCGGCATCGTGCTTGGGCTGCTGCTCGGGCTCTGGGCCGGGATCGGCTATTTTATCGGCGCCATCCTTTCAGGCGCCGCCGGCTATATCGGCATGAACATCTCGGTGCGCGCGAACGTGCGCACGGCCGAGGCCGCGCGCAAGGGCCTCGCCCCCGCCCTCACCATCGCCTTCCAGTCGGGCGCCGTCACCGGCATGCTGGTAGTCGGCCTCGGCCTCCTGGGCGTCGGCGGTTATTACTTCTACCTCGACTCGACGGGAATGGAGACCCGCAAGCTGCTGGAGGCACTGGTCGCGCTCAGCTTCGGCGCCTCGCTGATTTCGATCTTCGCGCGCCTCGGCGGCGGCATCTTCACCAAGGGCGCCGATGTCGGCGCCGACCTCGTCGGCAAGATCGAAGCCGGCATCCCCGAGGACGACCCGCGCAACCCGGCGGTGATCGCCGACAACGTTGGCGACAACGTGGGCGACTGTGCCGGCATGGCGGCCGACCTGTTCGAGACTTACGTGGTCACCATCGTCGCGACCATGCTGCTCACGTCCCTATTCATCACCGGCGAGATTCTGTCCACCATGCTGCTCTTCCCCCTCGCCATCGGTGCCGTGTGCATCCTGGGCTCGATCGCCGGCACCTTCTTCGTGCGTCTGGGCGCCAGCAACAACATCATGGGCGCCCTCTACAAGGGCTTCATCGCCAGCGCCGCGATCTCGGCCGCGCTCATCGCCATACTGATTTATTTCATGATCGGCTTCACGACCGAGCTCCAGGTCGATGGCGAAACCATCCAGGGTCGGGACCTCTTCTACTGCGGCCTCGTCGGCCTGGTCGTGACCGGCCTCATCGTCTGGATCACCGAGTACTACACCGGCACCGACCACAGGCCGGTCAGGTCGGTGGCCCGATCCTCGACGACGGGTCACGCCACTAACATCATCCAGGGCCTGGCCGTCTCGATGGAGGCGACGGCGCTGCCGGTGATCGTGATCTCGGGCGGCATCGTCCTGGCACATCTGAGCGCCGGGCTTTTCGGCATCGCCATCGCGGCCACCACCATGCTGGCGCTCGCCGGCATGGTGGTGGCGCTCGATGCTTATGGCCCCGTCACCGACAACGCGGGCGGCATCGCCGAGATGGCGGAGCTCGAGGCCGAGGTGCGCAAGACCACCGATGCGCTCGACGCGGTCGGCAACACCACCAAGGCCGTGACCAAGGGCTACGCCATCGGCTCCGCCGGCTTGGGCGCTCTGGTCCTCTTCGCCGCCTATACCCAGGACCTGCAGCATTACTTCCCGGACGTGAGCGTCGACTTCTCGCTGCGCAACCCCTACGTGGTCGTGGGTCTGTTCATAGGCGGCCTCTTGCCATACCTGTTCGGCGCCCTCGGCATGCAGGCCGTGGGTCGCGCCGGCGGCCAGGTGGTCGAGGAGGTGCGCCGCCAGTTCCGCGAGATCCCGGGTATCATGGAAGGCACGGGGAAGCCCGACTACAACCGCGCCGTCGACCTGCTGACCAAGGCTGCGATCAAGGAGATGATCGTCCCCTCGCTCCTGCCCATTCTCGCGCCCATCGCGCTCTATGCCATCGTCCGGGTCATTGCCGGGACCGGGGCGGCGTTCTCCTCGCTTGGCGCCATGCTGCTCGGCGTCATCGTCACAGGCATCTTCGTGGCCATCTCGATGACCTCGGGCGGCGGCGCCTGGGATAATGCCAAGAAGTATATCGAGGACGGCAATCACGGCGGCAAGGGCTCGGATGCCCACCATGCGGCCGTCACCGGCGATACGGTTGGCGATCCCTACAAGGACACGGCCGGCCCGGCCATCAACCCGATGATCAAGATCACCAATATCGTGGCGATCCTGATGCTGGCCGTGCTGGCGGCCTGATCGCGCGCGGCCCTCGGGGGAGGACGGCGGCGCCATCGACATCGGCGAGGCGGTGGCCCAGCAGGTGGCGCTGGCCCTCGACCCCTATCCGCGCGCGCCGGGCGCGCAAGTCCCGGCAGTGGGCCATGACGGCGGGCCCGATGCGGACGTCCGGCGGCCCTTCGCGGCCCTGGCCGCGCTCCGCCGCCGGCCCGACTGAGCGGCGCGCGGTGACGCAGGGCTATCGCATTTGAACATTTGTGAACTGTGAGAGCATGCTTGTGAGGAAGGCATTGTCCCAGCCGGCGCGCTTGAGCTTGCCGCGCATCGAGCCTTGGGAGGGTTCGAGTTGGGCGAGGTTGAGGGCGAGCTTGCGCAGCAAGGCCAGGTTTTGCGGTCCGTGGTCCTTGCGGTTCCTGGCCTGATCTTCGTCGAAGACGACGTCGAGCACCCAGTGGAGTTGGTTTTCGATGCTCCAGTGGCTGCGCACGATGTTGTTGAAGCGGGCGGGCGGGATGGCCTTGCTGAGCAGATAGTAGCGGGTTTCGGTGGTCCTCAGGCAGCCGATCTCGCGGCTGGCGACGACCTTGCCGACGGCCTTGAGGCCGGGCCAGCCGTGGCCGTCCTGAAGCCACGCGATATCGGTGCTGAGACTGGCGCTGCGGGTCTCGATGCGGCCATGGCCCTTGTCGACCTCGGTGGCGCTGTCGAGCGGCGTCTCGGGATCATCGAGGAACAGGCACATGTCGTCCCGCAGGGTGCCTTGATTGGCCTTGAGCGCCAGCACGTAGTCGGCCTTCTGCTCGATCACCCGCTGGGCGATCGTGCGCTGGCAACTCATCGCATCGGCGGTGACGATGCGGCCCTTCAAGGACAACAACGCAAGCAACCGCGGCACGGCGACGATCTCGTTCGATTTGTCGCCGACCGCCAGCTGAGCCAGGACCAGGCGCTGATCGGCCGCCCAGGCGCTGACCAGATGCAGCGGCGAGCCCGCCGAGGCCCGATCGAAGGAGCGCCTGAGGGTCTTGCCGTCGATCGCGACAACCCCCTCACAGGTCTCGGCAAAGCGCTTCATGAAGCCGAGGAACCAAGCGTGGAAGCCATCCGGATCGAGCAGCCGGAACACCCGCGAGAAGGTGTCGTGGCTCGGAATGCCGTGCTCCAGCGTCAAAAACTCTTCCAGAAACCCCCGTTTCGACCGCCCAAACAGCGCCATGTCGGCGCAGGTCTCACCGCCGCACAGCACCGTACACAGCGCAATGATCAGCAACTCGTGCAGCGAATGCCGCTTCGCATTCCCCGTCCGCGGGTCCTCCAGAGCCTCGAATACCTCGACAATCCCGTCCATGGCGCCAGCCTCCAAGCTGTTGGCACCATCTCGTAGAATCCATCAACCCGCCCCAAAGCAAGCCCTTTTTCCTAATGCGATTCCCCTGCGCGGTGACGGCATTCGGCTTGCCGCGCGGTATGATATCGTTTAAGTAGACGCGCTCGAAACCGAGCGCCCAACGAGAGATAGAGCGCCCAACGAGAGATAGAGCGCCCAACGAGAGATAGAGCGCCCAACGAGAGATAGAGCGAATGGCCGTACCGAAGAGAAAAGTCTCCAAGTCCAGGCGCGACATGCGGCGTGCCCACGACGCCTTGCCCGCGCCCGCCTACGCGGAATGCCCCAATTGTGGCGAGCTCAAGCGCCCGCACCATGTTTGCAATGCGTGCGGCTATTACCGCGACCGTGAGGTCGTCGAGGCCGGGGGCGCTTAGCCGCCAACTTCGCGGCCGGGAAAGGGGGCTGATACCGTGACCGAGCCCTTGACCATCGCGCTCGATGCCATGGGCGGCGATTATGCGCCGAAGATCGTCATCAAGGGCGCCCATATCGCCCGCGAGCGCTATCCCGACATCCAATTCCTGATCTTTGGCGACGAGGCCCGGATCGGGCGGCAACTGCGCCGCCGTCGCCGCCTGCGGAGCTGCGTGACCGTCCATCACACCGATGAGGTCGTCTCCAGCGAGGCGAGCCTCGCCGTGGCTCTGCGCGGCGGCCGCCGATCGAGCATGCGCCTGGCCATCAACGCGGTGCGCGACGGCGCGGCGGCCGGTGTGGTCTCGGCCGGCAACACGGGCGCGCTGATGGCCATGGCCAAGATCGCGCTCAAGACCCTGCCCGGGATCGACCGGCCGGCCATCGCGTCGTTCTTTCCAACCCTCAAGGGCGAGAGCGTGATGCTCGACCTCGGCGCCAATGTGGTGTGCGACGCCACCAACCTGGTCGAGTTCGCCGTCATGGGGCAGCTCTTCGCCCGCACGGTGCTGGGCTTCGTCGAGCCGACGGTGGGCCTGCTCAACGTCGGCTCGGAGGAGATGAAGGGGCACGAGGAGATCCGCGCCGCCCACGCCATCCTGCGCCAGGGCGGGCTGCCCGTGAAGTATCACGGCTTCATGGAGGGCAACGACATCGCCGCGGGCACGGTCGACGTGGTGGTCACCGACGGCTTCTCGGGCAACATCGCGCTCAAGACGGCCGAGGGTACGGCGCGCCTGGTCAACACCTTCCTCGCCGACGCCTTCCGCAGCTCGCTCTCGAGCCGGCTCGGCTACCTGCTGGCGCACCGGGCGCTCAAAAAGCTGCGCGCACGCATCGATCCGCGGCGCTACAACGGCGCCATGTTCCTCGGCCTCAACGGCATCGTGGTCAAGAGCCATGGCGGCACCGACGCGCTCGGCTTCGCCAACGCCATTGGCGTCGCCGCCGACATGGCGCTCGGCGGCATCAACGAACGCATCAAGGAAGAGCTCGCGCGCCCCGACTGGGCGGTCGACGGCGACGCCGCCAAGGCCGCCGTCTGATCCCCCGGCGGGGCGCTTCGCGGATTCGCGGACGCCATGCGCCAGCGGATGAACGAATTCCGACATCCCTTTGGAATTGACGGTTTTTCCCCGGCGGTCTACCCTGTCCTCATAAGCTCCGGGGAGGGGTCTGGTCATGACTGGCGAAACCGTCACGCGCGCGCATCTCAGTGAAGTGGTCTATCAGGAGGTCGGGCTCTCGCGCCATGAATCGGCCCAGCTCGTCGAATCGGTCCTGGCCCAGGTCTCGGATGCGCTGACGGCGGGCGAGACGGTCAAGATATCTTCCTTCGGCAGCTTCTCCGTGCGCCAGAAGGGGCGGCGCATCGGGCGCAACCCCAAGACCGGGGCCGAAGTGCCCATCCTGCCACGCCGGGTTCTGGTGTTCCGCGCCTCGCACGTGCTCAAGGACCGGATCAACGACCTCCTGACGCGGCGGCCGCGGTCCGCGGCCTCCTGACCGACGGCGGACCGGGCCGGGACAGACTCGCGCGGCGCGCGCCCAGGATGGCGACACCCCAGCGACAGCTGCGCAAGTCCAAGGCGGCGTTTCGCACCATCAGCGAGGTCGCCGACTCGCTCGAGGTGCCGCAGCACGTGCTGCGCTTCTGGGAAACCAAGTTCACCCAGGTAAAGCCCATGAAGCGCGGCGGCGGCCGGCGTTACTACCGGCCCGAGGATGTCGACCTCCTGCGCCGCGTCCGCGACCTCCTCTACCAGGAGGGCTACACCATCAAGGGCGTGCAGAAGCTGCTGCGCGAGGGCGGGGCCAAGGGCGTGCTCGACCCGGACGCCGCGCGCCCGGCGGCGACGGCGGCCGGCGTGGGCTCCGATGGGGCGGCGCCCGGGGCGCTCGGCGCGGGCGAGCGGGCCGAGCTCGAAGCCATCCTCGAGGAGCTGACAGCACTGCGCGCGCTCCTGCGTGGCGGCCAAGAGTAGACGCCGACCCGGCAGCTTGTCCCGCCATCCGCGCGCGGCTATAGTCCGTACCCTGGCCGGAGCGTAGCGCAGCCTGGTAGCGCATCACACTGGGGGTGTGAGGGTCGTCGGTTCAAATCCGGCCGCTCCGACCAATTTTTCCCCGGTATATCATTGGCTTGGCTAATGCTTCGGCCGAGTCCTTCGTTGTCTTCGGGCTCGCGGATGGCCCGGCGGGAAGAGGCGCCCGGCCATGCGTATCACGCTCATCCAGATGAATAGCGCCGCTGGCCGTGATGAGAACGTCGCACGAGCCTGCGACCGCATCGACCAGGCGGTGGCGGCCGAGCGCCCGGACCTCATCGTCCTGCCCGAGCTCTTCAACACCCTCTATTTCCCGCAATACCGGGACATGGCCCATACGGCGCTGGCCGAGCCGGACGACGGCCCGACCATGACGCGCATCCGCGCCAAGGCGGCCGAGCACCGCGTCCATATGGTGGCCACGATCTATGAGGAGGAGGGGCCGGGGCTGCTGTACGACACGGCCATGCTGGTGGGGCCGGACGGCGCGATTCAGGACAAGTACCGCAAGGTGCACCCCTCCGCCGTCCATAGCCTCGAGAAGATCTATTTCCGCTACGGCTCGCGCTTCCGGGTCGCGCGCATCGGCGACTGGCGGGTCGGGTTCGTGGTCTGCTACGACATGCTGTTCCCCGAGTCCGCGCGCGCCACCGCGCTCCTGGGCGCCGACCTCATCGTGGCGCCCTACGCGACGACGCGGACAACCATGTGGCGGGAGATGCTGCGCACCCGCGCCTTCGAGAACGGCGTCTACCTCGCGGCCTGCAACAAGGTGGGGACGGAGGGCGAGTGGACCTTCGGCGGCACCAGCCTGATCGTCGACCCCCTGGGCGAGATCCTCGGCGAGGCGAGCGGGGCCGGGGACGACACCATCACCGCCACCCTCGACCACGACGCGGTCCACGCGGCGCGGCGGCGCTACCCCACCATGCGCGACCGGCGGCCGGACCTCTACGGCGCGATCACCACCGAGATGGACCGCCTCCCGCGGCCGGGTGAGGAGGAGGGGGCCTGAACCCGTGGGCCGGGCCTCGGCGCCCGACCCTCACCAACTTTTTCATCTCATATAAACGGATTTATTGTGTATTATTAAGTAGTTATAAAACTAAGTTCATATTGAGAATGAAATTCTGAAACCCTCAGCGAAAGCCATAAAGCCGCGCCACGTTGTCGTGAACGAAGCGCTGGCGGTCGGCCTCGGGCACGTTGGCCAGCACCTTCTGGAGGAATGCCCGCGAGTTGGGCCAGGTGGATTCGGCGTGCGGATAGTCGGAGCCCCAGACGATCGTGTCCGACCCGATCATGGGCGGGGTGGCCTCGACGCCCAGCTTGTCCTCCTGGAAGCTGATGTAGATGTTCGCGCGGAAGAAGTCGCTCGGCAGCTTCTGGCCCGAGAAGCGGTAGGGCGCGGTCTGGCTCAGCTCCTTGTAGGTCCGGTCCATGTGGGTGAGGAAGAATGGCGCCCAGGCCAGCTCGTGCTCGACCACCGCGACCTTGAGGCCGGGGAAGCGCTCGAACACACCGGCGAAGATCATGCAGGCGAGCGAGCGGCGCATCCAGTAATCCTGGGTGCAGCGGTAGGCGGCGCTACCGGCGGCCTGGCCGTCGCCGCCGAAGACGCTGATCTGACCGGGGCCGGGGCGGGCCGAGGCGACGTGGAAGCTGAGCGGCATGCGATGGTCCTGGGCCGCGGCCCAAAGGGGGTCGTAGACCGGGTCGTCGTAGGGCCGCTCCTCACCCGGGTAGGTCGGGATCATGGCGCCCGCGAGGCCGAGCCGGGCGCAACGCGCGAGCTCCTCCACCGCCCCGCCTACATCGTCGATGTCGAGCATGCAGATGCCCCTGTAGACGTCGGGGCGGGTATTGCAGAAATCCGCCATCCAGTCGTTCTGGGCGCGGCAGCAGGCGGTGAGCAGCGGCGCATTCACGAGGCCATAGAGCCGCGCGCCCAGGGTCGGGTAGACGACCTCGCCCACGACCCCGTCGCGCGCCATGTCGTCGAGCCGGGCGAGGGGGTCGTTGCAGCCGGGGCGGACCTCCTCCCAGGTGGCCTCGAAGGTCACGTCCTCGGGGCGCTCGAAGCGCACGCCGGCCTGGGAAGGGGCGCCGACGGAGCCGAGCGGCACGTCGCCATCGACGAACCAGTGGACGGTTCCGGCCGCGTCCGTCCGGGCCACGGGCGCACGGTCGCGATAGGCGGGGGCGATGCGGCTGCGCCACATGTCGGCGGGCTCGACGACGTGGGAATCCGCGGATATCAGCCCGTTGCCTGTCATTTCCGGCCTCCCCTGGGTCGCGGCCGCCACACGGTGGGAACGCGCCGATGATTCGATCACAAGCCGACTTGCTTGTCCATGCGGCGGGAAACCGTGCATGATCGTGAAAAACACGACCGCGCACTGCACCTTCGGGGCGCACTGAACAACCCGGGTCACTGCATCACGGGCTCCCTTCGCGAGGTGGCCCGCTTACTTCACTGCGATACCCAATAGGCTAACGCCAGGGCGGGGCCATATACCAGCCCAGACAGCACGAAGATCATCCCAATGGTGTTTGCGGTCGTAAGCAACAACTTCGACATGACTATGGTGGGCAGGATCAGCGCGAGCGGCATGAGCCACAGAAGGTGTGAGGTGGTCCCAGAAAATCGGACAGGGAGCTAAGGTGTATTCCACCGGATAACGGAGGAATACGAGATGACGAATCGACGCCGGTTTACGGCGGAATTCAAGGCCCGGGTGGCGCTGGAAGCGCTGCGGGGCGACAAGACGATCCAGCAGATCGCGGCCAAGCACAAGGTGCATCCGAACCAGGTGAGCGCCTGGAAGCGCCAGGCGGTGGACGGTCTGGGCGAAGTGTTTTCGAACGGCGCCAACCGCGCTTGCCGGGATCATGAATCCGAGGTCCGCGACCTTCACGCCAAGATCGGCGAGCTGACGGTGGAACGGGATTTTTTAGCCAGAGGGCTCAAGCGATGAGCCGGGGGGAGCGCAAGGCGATGATCACACGCGACGCCCCCGAGCTGAGCTTGAGCCGTCAATGCCGCCTGCTTTCGATCGGCCGGTCCTCGTTCTATTATGCGCCCAGGGGGGAGAGCCCTTCGAGTCTGGCGCTGATGCGTCGGATCGACGAGTTGTTCATGAAGTACCCGTTCTACGGCAGCCGCCAGATGGTCCGCCAGTTGCGGCGGGACGGCGTTTGCGTCGGCCGTCACCGGGTTCGCAGGTTGATGCGATTGATAGGCCTGGAGGCGATCTATCAGGCGCCGAGAACCAGCGTGCCGCATCCCATGCACCGGATTTATCCTTATCTTCTCAAAGGGATGGCTATCGACCAGCCCAATCGGGTCTGGTGCGCCGACATCACCTATATCCCCGTCCAGCGTGGCTTTCTGTACCTGGTAGCGATCATGGACTGGGCGACGCGCCACGTTTTATCCTGGCGGCTGTCGAACACCATGGACGCTGGATTCTGCGCCGAGGCCTTGGGCGACGCGCTGGCCCGCTACGGCCAGCCGGAGATATTCAATACGGATCAGGGCAGCCAGTTCACCAGCCTCGACTTCACCGGCGTGCTCAAGAACGCGAGCATCCGCATCTCCATGGACGGTCGGGGCCGCTGCATGGACAACATCTTCATCGAGCGCCTGTGGCGGTCTCTCAAGTATGAGGCGGTCTACCTACACGAGCTCACCGACGGCTTCCACGCCGAACGGGTCATCGGCGAGTGGATCGGCTTCTACAACACCGAGCGGCCCCATTCGTCCCTCGACGGTCAAACGCCGGCCGAGGCCTACGGGGCCGGTCAACCTGTGGATATGATGGACAAGGCTCGCGCCTTGCCCACATCCCCACAGGCTCAACAACAGCAACAGGATGTGATAAAAAGGATTTTGGCAGCATGATCAAACAACGGAATACACCTTAACCGCGCTGCCAAACTGTCCAACAAAGTGGGACCACCTCAGTGCAGCGGCGAGAGCTCGCCTAAGTAGACCAACGCGATCGCGACCCACCAGTACACCACGGTCACGACGGTGTTCTTCAAGCGGTAGCTGGGTCGGATCAACAACCCAAAGGTCCACGATCCAGCGAAGAACAGCGAAAGACCCCATAGGACGTATTCTACGTACTCCATCACTCGACAAGGCCGTGTCGATTAAGGATATTCCAGAGAGGATCTTCAGGTATGTGAGAACGGCGGTGACAAACTTAGTCCACGGAAGCGGCGGGATTTCCCAGCCGCGGGCGGAGTAAAACTCTGCCACCTGTAGCCTTCGATCTTTTTTGAGATGGAAGGCGGGAGGATGTACACCGTGGACCTATATCTGCGCGTTCGGCTGGCCTGCCATGTTGATGGTCTGAGCCAGCGAGAGGCGGCAAGTCGGTTTGGCATTGCGCGCGAGACGGTGAGGAAGATGCTGCGGCATTCGGAACCGCCGGGATATCGGCGACGCCAGCCACCGAAACGCCCGAAACTGGCCCCCTTCACGGATATCATCGACCGTATTCTGGAGGAGGACCGAACGGTTCACCGTAAGCAGCACCACACGGCGAAGCGTATATTCGGCGCCTTCGCGACGAACATGGCTTCACGGGCAAAGAGACCATCGTGAAGGATTACGTTCGGGAACGGCGCCTTCGTCGGCGTGAGATGTTTGTGCCGTTGTCACATCCTCCGGGCCATGCTCGAGCGGACTTTGGCGAGGCGGATGCGATCATCGCCGGCGTCAAGTATCGGGCGCATTTTTTCGTCATGACACTTCCCCACAGCGATGCCTGCTTCGTTGCGGCCTACCCGGCGGCGACGATCGGAGGCCTGGCTGGACGGGCACAACAGAGCCTTTGTTTTTTTCGGCGGCGTTCCCCAATCGATTCTTTACGACAACGACAAGTGTCTGGTGTCGCGCATCTTGTCAGATGGCACGCGGCAACGAACGCGGGCGTTCAGCGGGCTGCAGTCCCATTACCTCTTCGAGGACCGCTACGGCCGTCCCGGCAAGGGTAACGACAAAGGCAATGTGGAGGGGGTGGTCGGCTATGCCCGGCGGAACTTCATGACGCCGCTTCCCCGGTTCGCGAGCTGGGACGCCTTCAATGGCCACCTGGAAGAGCAATGCCGCAACCGGCAAGGCAACGTCCTGCGCGGCCACCGCGAGAGCATCGGCGAACGGTTTGTGCGTGACCGCGAAGCGTTGAAGAGGCCACTGCCGCGCACCGTTCGACGCGTGCGACAAGCAGGGCACGCGGGTCAACTCGCTGTCCCTGGTGCGCTACCGGACGAATGACTATTCCGTGCCCGTCGCCTACGGCCATCAGGAAGTCTGGATCCGTGGCTATGTCCACGAGGTGGTTATCGGCTGCGGCGCCGGGATCATTGCCCGACACCCCCGTTCCTACGACCGGGAAGAATGGTCTTCGATCCGATCCACTACCTGGCTTTGCTGGAGCACAAGATCGGTGCCCTGGATCAGGCCGCATCGCTAGCCGGATGGGAACTGCCTGATGCCTTCCCAACCCTGCGCCGTCTCCTGGAGGCGCGCATGGGCAAGGCCGGCAAGCGGGAATACGTCCAGGTCCTTCGGCTTGTGGAGACCTTCGATCTCGAGGTGCTTCACGGCGCGGTGAAGGACGCCCTGCGCCTGGGTGCGATCGGCTACGACGCCGTCAAACACCTTGTGCTGTGCCGTATCGAGCGACGCCCGCCCAAACTCGACCTGGATATCTATCCCTACCTGCCTCGGGCCAACGTGGCGACCACGGCCGCCGCCAGTTATATGAGCTTGTTGGGTGGAGGCGCGTCATGACCGATACGCCGCAAGTGTTGCTGGCCCATCACCTCAAGACTGCTGAAACTGCCGACGTTCCTGCGCGAATACGACAAGCTGGCCCGCCAATGCGCCACCGAGGGCGCCGACCATGTGCGGTATCTTGTCCGTCTGACCGAGTTGGAACTGATCGACCGTGAGCGCCGCATGGTCGAGCGGCGGATCAGACAGGCCAGGTTCCCCGCCGTCAAAAGCCTCGACAGCTTCGACTTCAAGGCCATCGCATCGCTCGACAAGATGCTGGTTCTGGAGTTGGCGCGATGCGAATACGTCGAGCGTCGTGAGAATATCATCGCGCTCGGCAACAGCGGAACCGGCAAGAGTGAGAACGGCAGAGCAATAATCCCCCACTGAAGCGGCCGGTCGATCCGGCTGCGGCGGACCAAAATGGGACCGCGTATAGCCTTCTGTCAGGGTTGCTCTGACTGGAAGGCGGGGGGGATGTATCGGGTGGAGTTGTACGCACGGGTTCGGCGGGCGTGTCATGTCGAGGGGATGAGCACCCGCGAGGCCTCGCGGGTGTTTGGTGTAGACCGCAAGACGGTCCGTAAGATGCTGTCGTTCTCGGTGCCGCCAGGGTATCGCCGAAGCGCGCCGCCGAGGCGGCCAAAGCTGGGTCCGTTCACGGGAATCATCGATCGGATCTTGGAAGACGATCGGACCAGCCACCGCAAGCAACGGCACACTGCGAAGCGCATCTTCGACCGCCTCCGGGACGAGTACGGTTTCACGGGCGGCTACACCATCGTGAAGGACTACGTTCGTGAGCAGGGGCTTCGGTCGCGTGAGGTGTTCGTGCCACTCTCCCATTCCCCCGGTCACGCCCAGGCGGACTTCGGCGAAGCGATGGCGGTGATCGGCGGCGCGTTACGGAAGATCCACTTCCTTGCCTTCGACCTTCCCCACAGTGATGGTTGCTTTGTTGCGGCCTATCCGGCGGAGACGACCGAAGCATTCTGCGATGGCCACAACGCGGCGTTTGCCTTCTTCGGCGGCGTCCCCCGATCCATCCTGTACGACAACACCAAGCTGGCGGTTGCCCGGATCCTGGGCGATGGGAAGCGGCAGCGAACGCGCGTCTTCACGGAGCTTCAGTCCCACTATCTGTTCGAGGACAGGTTCGGCCGGCCGGGCAAGGGCAACGACAAGGGCAAGGTCGAGGGACTGGTCGGCTTCATCCGGCGGAACTTCCTGGTCCCCGTCCCGCGTGCCGAGAGCTTCGCGGCCCTCAACGATGCTCTCGCCGAACAGTGCCGCCGGCGCCAGGCGGCGCGGCTGCGGGGCCACAAGGAGACCATCGGCGAGCGTCTCGAGCGGGATCGTCAAGTTCTCTTGCCATTGCCGCCTGCTCCCTATGATGCCTGCGATAAGCGCCCTGGACGGGCGAGTTCGCTGTCGCTGGTGCGTTACCGCAGCAACGACTATTCCGTGCCCGTGGCCTACGGCCACCGTGAGGTGCTCATCCGGGGCTACGTCGATGAGGTGGTGATCAGCTGCGGGGCCGAGGTGATCGCCCGGCACCGCCGGTCCTACGACAGCGAGGACCTGATCTTCGACCCGCTGCATTACCTGCCCTTGATCGAGCAGAAGATCGGCGCCCTCGACCAGGCCGCGCCATTGGCGGGCTGGGACCTGCCCGAGGCCTTCATCACTCTGCGGCGGCTCCTCGAAGCTCGTATGGGCAAGGCAGGCAAGCGCGAGTACGTCCAGGTGCTCCGTCTACTGGAGACCTTCCGGCTCGAGGAGGTCGAGGGTGCGGTCGGCGACGCCCTGCGGCTCGGCGCAATCGGCTTTGATGCGGTGAAGCACCTGGTACTGTGCCGCATCGAGCGGCGGCCGCCCAGGCTCAACCTCGACGTCTATCCGTATCTGCCGCGCGCCCGGGTCGCGATGACGTCCGCCAAGTCGTACATGAGCCTGCTGTCGGGGCTCGGCGCATGACCGACACACCGCAAGTGCTGCTCGCCCACCACCTCAAGACGCTGAAGCTGCCGACCTTCCTGCGCGAGTACGACAAGATCGCCCGGCAGTGCGCCTCGGAAGGCGTCGATCACGTCCGCTACCTGTTGAGACTCGCCGAGCTCGAGCTGATCGACCGCGAGCGCCGCATGGTCGAGCGGCGCATCAAGGCGGCGCGCTTCCCCGTGGTCAAGAGCCTCGACAGCTTCGACTTCAAGGTCATCCCCTCGCTCAACAAGGCGCTGGTCCTGGAGCTGGCCCGCTGCGAGTACATCGAGCGCCGCGAGAACCTCATCGCGCTCGGCAACAGTGGGACCGGCAAGACCCACATCGCCCTCGGTCTCGGCCTGGCGGCCTGCCAGAAGGGCCTCTCGGTCGGCTTCATCACCGCCGCCGCGCTGGTCCACGAACTCATCGAGGCCCGCGATGACAAGCAGCTGCTGAGGTTCCAGAAGAAGCTCGCCACCTACAAGCTTCTGATCGTCGACGAACTCGGCTTCGTGCCGCTGTCGAAGACCGGCGCCGAGCTGTTGTTCGAGGTGTTCAGCCAACGCTACGAGCGGGGCTCGACCCTGGTCACCACCAATCTGCCCTTCGACGAATGGACCGAGGTGTTCGGCTCCGAGCGCCTCACCGGCGCGCTCCTCGATCGCCTCACCCACCACGTCAACATCCTCGAGATGAACGGTGACAGCTACAGGCTCAACCAGAGCCGCAGGCGTCAAACCCCGACTGCTAACTGAACCGACCACCCAGCCCACGCTTGACCCCGTGGGCCCACAGGTCCCTCCCGCGCGCGCCGCCGCGTCAGCCTGTTGAGGGCACGCCGCGTCGCGCGCGGGGCCCTCCCGTGGACTACGGGGACAAGCCCGCAGCCGCCAAGCGGTCCCTTCTTACACCGCCGAGGTGGTCCCTTTTTGCTCCGCAGCTATCGTCTCAACCAAAGCCAAAAACGGCGGAAATCCCCAAAAATACCTGCTTGACCGCCGGTGCAATGGTTGACCCGGTGGGTCCACAGGAACCTCCCACGCTGCTTCGCTCCGCGTAACGCAAGCGCTACACGAAGCAGCGCGGGTCCCTCCTATGGACTACCGGGACAACCCCCCAACACCGCGTACCGCATAACGTTAAGTGGACTAGTTTTGCTCCGCCCGGGTGGACTAATTTTGCTCCGCCGTTGACAGGTATGCGCTCCTGGCCCTTGAAGTACGCTGAGATCATATAAGCTTGGTTTTCAAGGTTCCTGACAAATTCTGTCGTAAAGCCCTCCCCGGTCGCTCTGCGCATCAAATTGGCCATGTCATGGGCCTGTTCAACGATCTCGCTCAGGCATTCGTCGCCCAGACGCGCAGGGTCCACTCCCACGGACTCGAGCTGCTTTTTGAGGAGTTGCCGGCCCGACAGATTCTTGGGAGCTGCTACTCCCACGATCACCTTCATCAAATACCACCCCACAGGCAGCGCGACCAAGGCGATTACGATCCACCAGATGGTGTCCATACCTGACCTTCCTCACCCAAGTTCGGGATCACCCGAGTTCGGGGTCTTGAATGGTGCATCGGGTAAGAGTCGGGAACCTCCGCGGAGAGCCGAACCGCACGCCGGCCTGGGACGGGGCGCCGACGGAGCCGAGCGGCACGTCGCCATCGACGAACCAGTGGACGGTTCCGGCCGCGTCCGTCCGGGCCACGGGCGCACGGTCGCGATAGGCGGAGGCGATGCGGCTTTGCCACATGTCCGCGGGCTCGACGACGTGGGAATCGGCGGAGATCAGCCCGTTGTCCGTCATGTCGGCCCCCCTCGATAGCGGCCGTCCGACAGCGGGGCCGCGCGGGGCAATTCGATCATACGGCGGCTCGCTTGTCTATCGATCGCGGGCGCATAGCCCCCTGTCTCGCCACATCGACGACGATGCGGCCTCTCGCAAGGACGGCTAGACTGGGGCGGGGCCGGCACTTGGCCGGCGGCGAAGGCGGGAGGACGGCATGAGCATCGAGGACAAGCTGGCGGCACTGGGGCTCGAGGTGCCGGACATGGAGGCGCACTACGGCGTCAACCCGTCGGGCGCGCACTTCATCTCCCACTACGCGGTGCCGCCCGTCCTCTACCTCTCGGGCACCGTTCCCATGAAGGACGGGCAGCGCTACATGACCGGCATCCTCGGCGCGGATTTGACTGTCGAGCAGGGTTACGAGGCGGCGCGCCATGCCGCCCTCACCAGCCTCTCGGCCGTCCGCTTCGCGCTCGGCGACCTGGAGCGCGTGGCCCAGATGCTCCAGCTCATCGGCTACGTCAACTCGGCACCCGGGTTCCGCGAGCAGCCGCGCGTCATCAACGGCGCCACCGACCTGCTCGTCGAGCTCTACGGCGCCCGCGGCAAGCCGACCCGCGCGGCCATCGGCTGCCAGGGTCTGGCCGGCAACCATTCGGTCGAGATCGTCCTCAGCGTCGTCTATGCGGGCGAGGCGGTGCGCCCGCCGCTGGCCCGCGACCACAAGGTGGCGTGAGCGCGACCTTGACTCGATTACGCCATGTCCCTCATCGACGCGCGGTTCCAGGGCCGCGCTCGAAGCGGCTCGAACCCGGCGTTCAGGTCCGGTCGGCCTTGGCGGCGAGGTACGCCGACAGGGCGACCGCCTGATTGTGGTCGCGGTCTCGCGCCGAGAATATGAGCGTGATCGGACCGTCGCGGGCGCGCGAGAGGATCTCGGCCACGAGGTCCTGGCGGGTACCCAGTTCGGCGGCATAACGCCGCTTGAACTCCGGCCAGCGAGACGGGTCGTGACCGAACCAGCGTCGGAGCTCCGCGCTGGGGGCGACCTCCTTCATCCAGGCGTCGAGAGAGGCACTCTCCTTGGAAACGCCGCGTGGCCAGAGCCGGTCGACGAGCAGCCGATACCCGTCGCCCGGCTCCGGCGGCTCGTAAATTCGTTTTACGCGAATTTCCAAGCGTGGCCCTCTCTGGTCTCGCGGCGCTCGACCCTGTCCTGTCCCGTTCATGGAGAACCGGCCGTGGGCGGGGCTACTGGTCCTCGACCTCCACGATGTCGGGCCGGAGGCTACCGATGATGATCAGGAGCTCTTGCCGCTCCTGTTCGGGGACTCCGAACTTGTTGAGAGTGTCGACGAGGTGGTTGACCACGATGTCGAACTCGCTGGCCTTGATGCCCAGGCCGCCATGGACCACGGCGGCCGGACGACTGATCACCTTGCAGGGACCGCCGGTGGCGAAGCAAACGAGGTTCTTGTTTTTCTGTCGAAAGCCCTGGCGTGTGTCGTCGCCCATGCCGAAAAATCGCTTGCCGACGACCGGATCAGCGAAGAGCTTCGATGCGAAGTCGTCCACCACCGCCGAGATCGCGTCGTAGCCGCCCAGGCGCTCGTAGAGCGTTGTTTCCTGGGCCCGGGCGGTTGGAGGCAAGGCGAGGACGAACATGACCAGGGCGATCGAGGCGAAGAGAGCGGATTGCGAAAGGGCCTTTCGAGAGCTCATGGTATTTCCTTCTTCGATTGTCATGGGTTATTCCCTTCTCGTGAGCGCAGCGGAAGATTCCGCCCATGTGGAGGCGCCCGCCGCATCCACATGGGCGGTCCATCAATACCAATGGGTCCTACGAAAGACCGATCGTATGTTCCCGCAGTTGCCGGGCGCAGCGATCTCGCGTGGGGCGCTACCATGGTCTCTCCTTGCCTCGTCGCTCGATCGCCGAAATCGATCCGGCGAAAGCGGAGCCTGCACCGCGGGTAGGGGGGAAGAAAGTTTCTAGCGGCGAGTAATACCAACGGCCCATAAGAATGACCCGTTGTATGTTCCCTCAAGCGCCGGGCGGGCGCATCCGCGCCCTTGGCTTACCTCGCATAAGCTCGGGCGCGCGGTCGCGCTTGCCAGCGGTCGATGAGTCAAGCTCATCGGCCGCTGGTATAACGTACCTCAGACGCCGCGTGACATCCCACCCAACTGGTCAGAAAGTGCAAGGAAACCAAATATGATTGGCATGCGGAATGCGCATGCCGCGCGCCGAGGACGAACCGAGATCCGCCACGGCCGGGCGGCATCGGCCCATATGGATGTAGGCGGGGCGCATCGCCGTGGGCATCGGTACCGATACCGAATGTGGCGGCGACATTTCGACGGTGATAGTCTCGGCGGCGACAGGCCGGGAAAGCTCGACGGGTCAAATGGCATACCGCATCGGCGTCGATATCGGCGGGACCTTCACCGACTTCGCGCTCTTCGACGAGGAGCGCGCGGCGATGATGATCCACAAGCGGCTCACCACTCCCGACGATCCGTCGGAAGCGGTGCTGGCGGGCATTCCCGTGCTGCTCGCGCAAGGCGGCGTCGCGATTCCGGCGGTGGAGGCGATCTCGCACGGCACCACGCTCGTCACCAACGCGGTGATCGAGCGCAAGGGTGCCGTCACCGGCATGCTGGTGACCGAGGGGTTTCGCGACATCCTCGATATGGGCCTCGAACAGCGCTACGACCTGTTCGATTTGCGCCTGCGCTTTCCCGAGCCGCTGGTGCCGCGGGGGCTTCGCCGCGAGGTGGCCGAGCGCGTCCGCTACGACGGCTCGGTGGCGCTGGACCTCGATCTGGAAGGCGTCCGGGACGCGGTCGCCGAGCTGGTCGCCGGCCACGGCATCGAGGCCCTCGCGGTCTGTTTCCTGCACAGCTATGCCAACCGAAGCCACGAAGCGCGCGCGCTCGAGGCGATCGGGGCGGCGTTCCCGGACCTCTACGTCTCCACCTCGGCGGACGTGTTCCCCAACATGCGGGAATACGAGCGCTGGACGACGACGACCATCAACGCTTACACCCAGCCCATGTTCGACCGCTATCTCGGGCGCCTGGAGGACGGCCTCGGCGCGCTCGGGTTTGCCGGCCGGCTCTATATCACGACCTCGAGCGGCGGCTCGCTCGCGCCCGATGCCGCCCGGCGCTTCCCGGTTCGGGCCCTCGAATCGGGCCCGGCCGCCGGCGCCCTCATGTCGGCGCATCACGGCCGCATCCTGGAACAGCCCCACCTCCTGTCCTTCGACATGGGGGGGACGACGGCAAAGGGCGCCCTCATCCACGACCATGTGCCGCTCAGGAAATACGAGATGGAAGTAGCCCGCGTGCACGAGTTCAAGCGCGGCAGCGGCCTGCCCGTGAAGATCCCCACCATCGACATGATCGAGATCGGCGCCGGCGGCGGCTCCATCGCGGATGTGGATCAGCGCGGCCTGGTCCGCGTCGGCCCGCGCAGCGCCGGCGCCGATCCCGGGCCGGCATGCTATGGCCTCGGCGGCGTGGCGGCGACGCTGACCGATGCCAACCTCGTTCTCGGCTATCTCGACCCCGGCTTCTTCCTCGGCGGCGAGATGCGGCTGGATGTCGGGGCGGCGGAGGCGGCGGTTCACCGGTCGGTCGCCGGGCCGATGGGCCTGGACCTGGCGCGCGCGGCCTGGGGCATCCACGAGATCGCCAACGAGGACGTGGCGCGCGCGTTCCGCATCCATGCGGGCGAGCGCGGGTTCGACTATAGGAACTGCTCGATGGTCGCCTATGGCGGCTCCGGCCCGATCCACGCCCTGGCCATCGCCCGCAAGCTCAAGATCCCGCGCGCGATCTTCCCCATCGGCGCCGGCGTCATGTCGGCGCTGGGGCTTCTGGTGAGCCCGCTCTCCTTCGAGATGGCGCGCTCCCACCGGGTGTTCCTCGACGACCTCGATGCCGACGGTTTCGAGGCCATATTCGCGCCGGTCACCGAAGAAGCCTCGGGCTTCCTCCGCCGCGCCGGCATCGCCGACGGCGACATTCGCGTCTCGCGCAAGCTCGACATGCGTTACCAGGGCCAGGGCTACGAGATCGAAGTGCCTCTGCCCCCTGGTGAAAGTGTTGAGCAGGGCTTCGCCCGAATCACGGACCTCTTCGAGCGCCAGTACGCGAAGGTCTTCGCCGCCAGCAAGCTCGAGGAAGCCCTCGAGGTCGTGAACTGGAAGGTCGAGGCGACGGGGCCGCAGACGAGCCTGCGCGCCGGCTACAGCCTGACGAGCGGGGACGCGGCGCGGAGCGGCGCCGAGGCGCGCAAGGGGACGCGGCCGGCCTACGTCTCTCAAGCGGCGGAATTTGCGGATTGCCCGGTCTACGACCGCTACGCGCTTATCCCGGGTGCCGAAATTGTCGGCCCGGCCCTCATCGAGGAGCGCGAGAGCACATGCGTCATCGGCGCGGGCGATATCGCGCGCGTCGACGCGCATGCGAACCTGATCGTCGAGCTCTCGGCCTGACCGCGGGAGGCAGCCCATGACGAACACGGAACCGCGTATCGACGCCGTCAGCCTCGGCATCATGTGGGACCGGCTGGTCTCGCTCACGGACGAGATCCTCACATCACTGGTCCGGTCGTCCTTCTCCTCGATCGCACGCGAGAGCTACGATTTGAGCGTTGTCGTCCTCGACGCCGAATGCAACGCCATCGCACAGGGCTCCTACAGCGTGCCGTCCTTCACCGGCACCGCGGCACCGACCTTGAGGCATATGCTGAGGAAGTTTCCGCCCGAGACCCTGCGGCCGGGCGACGTCATCGCCACCAACGACAGCTGGATGGGGACCGGCCACCTTTTCGACATCTCGGTCATGCGCCCGGTCTTTCGCGGCGACCGGCTGGTCGGCTACACCCTCAGCATCTCCCACTTGCCCGATATCGGCGGCGTCGGGTTCAGCACGGAGGCCACCGAGATATTCCACGAGGGCCTGCGCCTGCCGATCTGCAAGCTGGCCCGGGAGGGCGAGGTCGATCGCTTCATCCTCGATCTCTTCCGCGCCAACTCGCGCGTCCCCGACCAGACCGTCGGCGACGTGATGGCCAACATCACCTGCAACGAGGTCGGCGGCCGGCAGCTCCTCGAGTTCATGGACGATTACGGCATCGCCGACCTGGGGCCGCTGAGCCGCGCCATCCGCGGCCATGCCGAGGCCGCCATGCGGGAGAAGATCCGCGCCTGGCGCGACGGCACTTACACCTACGAAGCCGACCACGAAGGCGTCGACGAGCCGATCAGGATCGCGGCTTCGGTCACAGTCGAGGGCGACGGGGTCGCAATCGACTTCGCCGGCACGAGCGGATGCGTCAATCGGGGCATCAACGTGCCCTTCGTCTACACCCGCGCGATGGCCAACTACGCCATCAAGTGCCTGACCATTCCGACCATCCCCAACAATGAAGGCTCCATCGCGCCGATCGCGATCACGGCGCCCGAGGGGTGCATCCTCAACGCCCTGCCCCCGTCCGCGACTGGGGGCAGGCACCTGGTCGGCCATTTCGTGACGCCCGCCGTCTTCAACGCGCTCGCCGAAGCCGTCCCCGCCATGGCCCAGGCCGATTGCGGCATGGTCAGCATCGCCAACTTCCGCGGCACCCACCGCGACGGCCGCCAGATCTCGACATTGTATTTCGCGGCGGGCGGCTTTGGCGCCCTCGAGGGCCACGACGGTGCCGCGACCACGCCGGGCCCGACCAATATGGCCGTCGTGCCGGTCGAGATCTGGGAGGGCCTCACCTCGCTCACCATCGAGCGCAAGGAGCTGACGGCGGACTCGGGCGGGCCGGGGGCGAGCCGTGGCGGCATCGGGCAGGAAACCGTGATGCGCAACGATACGGGCCATCCGGTGACCGTCTTCACCATGGCCTACCGGACCCGGTTTCCCGCGCGCGGCCTCCTGGGCGGGAAGGACGGCCGCTTGCGCGAGAACAGGATCAACGGCGAAAACATCCACCCGAAGGGCCAGTTCACCCTACTGCCCGGCGACCGCATCAGCTTTCTCGAGGCGGGTGGGGGCGGCTTCGGCGACCCCGCCGCGCGACCCCGCGAATTGGTGCTGAGGGACATCCGCAACGGGTCCGTCAGCCTCGCGGGGGCCAAGCGCGATTACGGTGTCGAACTCGACTCGACGCCCTGACCGAGACGCCGAAAACCTCTCGGGGCGAGCGATACGATGACCCGATCGCCGGACTTTTCGCTGTGAGCTCATGAGGCAAGCCATGACGATAGGCGAACCACGGATCGACGTCGTCAGCCTTGGCATCATGTGGGACCGGCTCATCTCGTTGACCGATGAAATCCTTACCTCGCTCGTCCGCTCGTCCTTCTCCACGATCGTCCGCGAGGGCTACGATCTGAGCGTCGTCGTCCTCGATCCGGAGGGCAACGCCATCGCGCAAGGCACTTATAGCTTGCCGGCATTCACCGGCACCGCCGCGCCGACGCTCGAGCATATGCTGCGGAAATTCCCGCCGGAAACACTCCGGCCGGGGGATATCATCGCCACCAACGACGCTTGGATCGGGACCGGCCATCTGTTCGATATCACGGTCATGCGGCCGGTCTTCCGCCGCGACCGGCTGGTCGGCTACACCATGAGCATCACCCACCTGCCCGATATCGGCGGCATCGGGTACGGCGCGGCGGCAACCGACATCTTCCTCGAAGGCCTGCGCCTGCCGATCTGCAAACTGGCCCGCGCGGGCAAGGTCGATCGCTTCATCCTCGACCTGATCCGCACCAACTGCCGCGTGCCGGACCAGACCATCGGCGACGTCATGGCCAACATCACCTGCAACGAGGTCGGTGGTCGGCAGCTCATCGAGTTCATGGACGATTACGGGCTCGACGATCTGATGCCGCTGAGCCGCGCCATCCGAAATCAGGCCGAAGCCGCCATGCGGGAGAAGATCCGCGCCTGGCCCGATGGCACCTATTCGTACGAGGCGGATGTGGAAGGCATCGACGAGGCGATCGGGCTTGCCTGTACGGTGACGGTCGAAGGCGACGGCGTCGGCATCGACTTCCGCGGCACCAGCGGCTGCGTGTCGCGAGGCATCAACGTGCCGTTCTGCTACACCCGCGCCATGGCCAACTACGCCATCAAGTGCCTGACCGTCCCCTCCATTCCCAACAACGAGGGCGCCGTCGCGCCGATCACCGTGGCGGCCCCGGAGGGGTGCATCCTCAACGCGCTGCCCCCCGCCCCGACCGGTGCCCGGCATCTGGTCGGCCATTTCGTCACGCCGGCTGTCTTCAACGCGCTTGCCCAGGCCGTCCCGTCCATGGTTCAGGCCGACTGCGGCATGATCAGCGACTTGAACTGCCAAGGCATCCATCGCAACGGCCGCCCGATCTCGACCCTGTATTTCGCGGCGGGCGGCTTTGGCGCGTTGGACGACCGGGATGGTGCCGCGACCACGCCGGGCCCGAGCAACATGGCCGTCGTGCCGGTGGAGGTTTGGGAAAACCTGACCTCGATGACCATCGAGCGGAAAGAGTTGATGGCCGACTCAGGGGGTGCCGGCGCCCATCGCGGCGGCCTCGGGCAGGAGACCGTCATGCGCAACGATACGGGCCATCCGGTGACCGTCTTCACCATGTCCAACCGGACCCGGTTTGCCGCCCGTGGCCTGTTGGGGGGGGAGGACGGGCAATTGCGGGAGAACCGGATCAACGGTGAAGTGGTCGACCCGAAGGGGCAATTCACGTTGCAGCCCGGTGATCGGATCAGCTTGCTGGAGGCGGGGGGCGGCGGTTTCGGCGCGCCGTCGGCGCGCGCCCGCGCGCTCGTGCTGAGGGACGTGCGCAACGGGTCCGTGAGCCTCGCCGGTGCGAAGCGCGACTACGGCGTCGAGATTGACCCGGCCGACCTGGCGTAGTGGTTCGAATCCGACGCTTCGAGCCCTCTCCCCCGTATCGTCCCTTGGGGGGAGAGGGGGATTCTTTTGTTACGTACATTCCATTGGACGGCGGTCCTCAGAAGTCCTTGCACAGGCGGAGCGAATCGTAGATCGCGGCGTGGATGTTGCGGCTCGCCACCGCGTCGCCGACGCGGAAGAGCTGGAAGCTGCCTTCAGGGTTGTTGACGAGGGCCTGGGGCCGGCCGCCGAGCAGGGCGTCCAGATCGAGCTCGCCCAGGTTCCACGAGTGGGGCCGAAGCGCGAAATAGAGCTCGTCGCGGGGCAGGGTGCCGTGCTCGCACACCACCTGGTCGGTGATGCGCTCCTCCTCCTCGAGCGTGTATTCGTTGCGCAAGACCGCGACCAGGCGGTTGCCCTCGGCATAGATCCGCACCAGGCGCAGGTCGGGCGTCATGACCACGCCGCGCTGGTAAAGCTCGCGCAGATGGATCGGCCAGTTGGACAGGCCGACCTCGACACCCGCATAGCGCTCGGGCGCGGCGATCTCGACGCGGCTGCCCCGGGCGGACATGAACTCGGCGCAGGACATTCCCTGGTGGTCGCCGTTATCGTCGAACAGCAGGACGCTCTCGGCAGGCTCGACGGCTCCGGTCAGGATGTCCCAGGTGCTGGCGGCCAGCTCGGCGCCCGGGATTGCGCCTTTGTTGGGCCGCCCACCGGTGGCGAGAACGACGATGTCGGGCGCTTCGGCCATGATCGCCTCGGCGGTGGCCTCCGCGCCCAGCCGCAAGTCCACGCCGGCCTTGCGCACCTGGCCATCGAGCCAGCGGGTCACGCCGCTCAGGGATTCGCGCCAGGTTGCGCGGGCCGCGATATTGACCTGGCCGCCGGTCTCTTCGCCCGCTTCGAACAGCACCACGCCGTTGCCGCGCAGGGCCGAGACCCGTGCCGCTTCGAGGCCCGCCGGCCCCGCGCCGACGACCACGACGCGCCGGCCGCCCCGCCCCCGTTCGATGGTGTGGGGCATGGTTTGCTCGCGCCCGGTTGCCGGGCTCTGGATGCACTGGACCTCACCGGCGCCGAGGAGACGGTCGATACAGTAGTTGGCGCCCACGCACTCGCGCACGTCTTCGGGCCGGCCGGCCGCGAGCTTGGCCACGATGTGGGGATCGGCCATATGGGCGCGGGTCATCGCCACCAGGTCCACGTGGCCTTCCTCCACCGCCCGGGCCGCTGTGGCCAGGTCGTTGATGCGCCCGGCGTGGAAAACGGGCAGGTCGGTCGCGGCCTTGACCGCGCTGGCCAGGTGGAGGAAGGGGGCCTGGGGGAACGACATGTTCGGCATGAGGACGGCGAGCGCGCGGTAGTCGATCGTGTTGCCGTGCATGACGTCGATGAAATCGACCATGCCGGTGCGCCCCACGGCTCGAATGACCTCGAGGCAGTCCGCGGCCGAGAGGCCGTCCTCCATCAGCTCGTCGCCCGAGATGCGCGCGCCGACGATGAAATCGTCGCCGACCTGACGGCGCACCTCGTCCAGCACCTCGAAGCTGAAGCGCATGCGGTTCTCCAGGCTGCCGCCGTGGCTGTCGGTGCGCTTGTTGGTGGCCGGCGACCAGAACTGGGCGATCAGGTGGGTGCCGGAATAGCTGAGCTCGATGCCGTCGAGCCCGCCCTCCTTGCAGCGCCGCGCGGCCTGGCCGAAATCGCGGGTGATGCGTCGGAAGTCCCAGTCCTCCATCGCCCGGGGGTGGGAGCGGTGCCAGGGCTCGCGCAGCGCCGAGGGCGCCACGGGTGCCAACCAGTTGCCCGCGTTCCAATGGGCGTGCCGGCCCATGTGGCTGATCTGGCACATGAGCGCGGCGCCGTGGCCGTGGACCCCATCGGCGAAGGCTTGCAGGTGCGGGATCACCGCATCCTCGGCCACCGTCATCTGGCCGAAGGCGGCCCGGCAGTCGGGCGAGACGGCGGAGGAGCCGCCGAAGATGGTGAGGCCGATGCCGCCCTTGGCCTTCTCTTCATGGTAGAGCCGGTAGCGCTCGAGCGGCATCCCATCGACCGGGTAGCCCGGCGTGTGCCCCGTGCTCATGACCCGGTTGCGAAGCGTGAGATGCTTGAGACGGAACGGCGTCAGGAGCGCTTCATAGCCAGCCATCGGTGCCCTCATGGCTCGATCTCGGCGGACCGCGACCCGGTCGGCCCCACGCCAGCCGCCCGGCAAGCTTCGTTCCCGATCGAATGTTCCGCGGCCATAGCGACTCTAGAGCGGTTCCGCTTTGATCGGACCCACTCTAGCCTTTTTTGTCGCTCGCGGCAGCGGACCAAGAGGTCCGCGCCTGCGCGGGCGCGCCGGACGGCCGGCGAGCCACCTTGCGGCCTGGAGCGATTCCAGTCGAACTGGAAACGCTCTAGGTCGAAACGCACCCGGACGGCTCGAAAGCATCCGACCAAACAGATCACGAAGTCCAAGCCGACCTCGAGATGTCCGGAGCTCGCCGATCGATCGTATTCCGACCAGCCGGAACCCGGGAGGTGCCGGCGCCGCCTACACGCCGGGCTGGGGCTCCAGGTCACCGGTGGGCTCGTCCTTGTCCTTGGGGCCGCTCGTCGGCACCGAGGCGTAGGCGCCACCGGCGTCGCCGGGGGTCTCGTCCTGGTCGGGGCGGTGGATGGATTCGCCACGCAGCAGGGCCTGGATATCCTTCAAGGTCAGGGTCTCGTACTCGAGGAGGCCCGTGGCCAGCTTGTGCAAGTCGTCGAGGTGCTCGGTAATGATCTCGCGCGCCTTCTCCTCGCCCTCCTCCACCACCCGCTTCACCTCTTCGTCGATGGTGCGCGCCGTGGCGTCGGAGATGTTCTTGCGCTGGGTCACGGAATGGCCGAGGAACACCTCCTCCTCGTTATCGTCGTAACGCAGCGGGCCGAGCTTGTCGCTCATTCCCCATTCGGTGACCATCTTGCGTGCCAGGCTCGTCGCGCGGCGGATGTCGTCGGCCGCGCCCGTGGTCACGTAATCGGCGCCGAAGATTATCTCCTCCGCCACCCGGCCGCCGAAGAGGCTTGCGATCAGGGCCTCGATCTCGCGCCGCTGCTGGCTGTATTTATCGCGCTCGGGCAGGAACATGGTGACGCCCAGGGCGCGCCCGCGTGGGATGATGGTGACCTTGTGCAGGGGCTCGTGCGCCTCGGCGAACATCATCACGATCGCATGGCCGCCCTCGTGATAGGCGGTGAGCTTTTTCTCCTCCTCGGTCATGACCATGGAGCGGCGCTCGGCACCCATCATGACCTTGTCCTTGGACGCCTCCATCTCGGTCATGGTGACCATGCGCTTGGATTTGCGCGCGGCGAGGAGGGCCGCCTCATTGACCAGGTTGGCGAGGTCGGCGCCCGAGAAGCCGGGCGTGCCGCGGGCGATCACGCGCACGTCCACGTCGGGGGCCAGCGGCACCTTGCGGGTATGGACCTTGAGAATCTGCTCGCGCCCCAGGATGTCGGGGTTGGGCACCACCACCTGGCGGTCGAAGCGGCCGGGGCGCAAGAGTGCGGGGTCGAGCACGTCGGGCCGGTTGGTGGCCGCGATCAGGATCACGCCCTCGTTCGATTCGAAGCCGTCCATCTCGACCAGGAGCTGGTTGAGGGTCTGCTCGCGCTCGTCGTTGCCGCCGCCCAGGCCGGCACCCCGATGGCGCCCCACGGCGTCGATCTCGTCGATGAAGATGATGCAGGGGGCGTTCTTCTTGCCCTGCTCGAACATGTCGCGCACGCGGCTCGCACCCACACCCACGAACATCTCGACGAAGTCGGAGCCCGAGATGGTGAAGAAGGGAACGTTGGCCTCACCCGCGATGGCGCGGGCGAGCAGGGTCTTGCCAGTGCCGGGCGGGCCGACCAGGAGCACACCCTTGGGGATCTTGCCGCCCAGGCGCTGGAATTTCTGGGGGTCGCGCAGGAACTCGATGATCTCCTCGACCTCCTGCTTCGCCTCCTCGATGCCGGCCACCTCCTCGAAGGTGATGCGGCCCGTCTTCTCGGTCAGCAGGCGCGCCCTCGACTTGCCGAAACCCATGGCCCGGCCGCCGCCAGACTGCATTTGGCGCATGAAGAAGATCCAAACGCCGATCAGCAGCAACATCGGGAACCAGGAGATGAGCACGGAGAGCAGCGGGTGCATGCTCTCCTCCTGAGGCTTGGCCGTGATGCGCACGCCGGCCTCGTTCAAGCGGTCCACGAGCCCTGGGTCGTCGGGCGCATAGGTGGCGAAGGTGCGACCGTCGCCCAGGCGGCCGCTGACGTTGTGCCCCTGGATGGTGACCTCGCTCACCTGGCCGGCCTTGACCTGGCCGAGGAAGTCGGAGAAGGCCATCTGGGTCTCCGGCCCGCGGCTGGTACCGCTCTGGAACAGATTGAAGAGCGCGATCAGCAGCAGCGCGATGATGATCCAGAGAGCGAAGTTCTTGCTGAAATTGTTCAAGGTCGATACGGCTCCAATGCCATGCCAGCGCTCCGGCCGGCAATTGCCGCCGGCCGAGGGTCTGGTGAACGCGGTTGTCCCACCTTAGAGATAGTGTATCGCGGACGTTAAACAACAGCAAACACCGCGGAGGTCAGCGCGCGCGGGGGCTGGAGCCCGATCCGGCGCAGCGCCGCCGGCGGAAAATCCGCCCCCGGGCACCAGAAACGAAAGTGCGGCACCCCGAGGACGCGGTCGCCGCGCCACAGGGCGGGCAGTGCAGGGCGGGCGGGAGCCGGAATCGGCGGAAAAATCCGCCCCCGGGCACCAGAAACGAAAGTGCGGCACCCCGAGGACGCGGTCGCCGCGCCACAGGGCGGGCAGTGCAGGGCGGGCGGGAGCCGGAATCGGCGCGCCCCGGGTATCCGGCGCCATGGCCACCACCTGGGCCCAGCCCGAGCGGCCAAGCCGCCTGACGACGACGCCGTCCGCGAAGCCGCCTGCAGCGCGCCCGAACTCGAGCGCGAAGCGCCCGTCCCACATCACCCGGGCGCCCGGGTGGACGGGCACGGCCGCCACCGCCGCGGCCGGCTCGCGGCACAGCAGGAGCCTGCCGGCCCCGCCCGGGGCGGCGAGGATGCGGCAGCCCGCCAGGGTCCGCCCCTTGAAGGGCGGGCCGTCGCGGAGGGCCGCGTAAAGCGCTTGCAGGCGTCGGAGCCGTGGCGGATAGGCAGCCCCTCCGACCGTGCGCAGGACACCGGCGAGGGCGCGCAGGCTGATCTCGGACGGCGCCGCCGCAAGCGCCGCCGCGTCGAGCCAGGCATGGCCCGACGGGGAGAGCGCGACCGCGCGGGCGAGGAGCTCGGCCGTCGCGCGCTCGAGCGCGCCGCGGGCGCGGCCCATGTTGCCCGCCGTGGCCGCGAGGCGGGCCGGCGTCATGCCCTCGGCCGCGAGGCGGGGCAGGGCGGCCCGCGCCCGCACCCGGGCGTAAGCTCCGTCCCTGTTCGCGGGGTCCTCGATCCAGTCCTGGCCGGCCGCCCGCAGGCAGGCGGCCAAGCGCGCGCCGGGCACGGCGAGGAGCGGGCGCAGGAGGCGCACGTCGCCGCGCTCGGCCAGGGGCGCCATGGCGGCGAGGCCGTCGACCCCGCTGCCCCGGCCGAGGCGCAGGAGAAAGGTTTCCGCCTGATCGTCGCGGTGGTGGGCTAGGAGGAGGTGGAGCACGCCCGCGCGCCGGCACCGGCCCTCGAGCAGCTCGTACCGCGCGGCCCGGGCCACCGCCTGGACGTTTGCCCGCGGCCTCGGCCCCCGCCGGCGCAGCACATGGTGCGCCATGCCGTACCCGCGAAGCCACTCGCCGACCCGGAGCGCTTCGGCCGCGGATCCGGCGCGCAAGCCATGATCGACCGTAAGGCCGATCGCGCCGCCGCCGCGGGCCTGGGCCCAAGCCTGGGCCAAAAGCGCGAGGGCCATGCTGTCCGGGCCGCCCGAGACCGCGACCGCGACCGCGGGCCGGGCCTCGAACGGGCCGAGGCGTGCCATCAGGCTGGCGAACTCGGCCTCGGCGATGGGGGTGGGGTGCATGGCCGCGAGCCAACTGCCGCCGGCCGCCCGCGTGGCCGGGTGATTACCGACAGCCGAGCCGCTCGGACTCGACGCCGGCGCGCCGCCTGATGGTGGGGGAAGCGTCGGGGAACTGGGTCGCGAGCTGGGCCAACGACGCGCAGGCTTCGGGCTGTTTTCCGAGGCTTCCGAGCGAGAGCGCGAGCTTGAGCAGGTTATCTTGCGCCTTGGCGCCGTCGGGGAACCTCTGATAACCCTTGGCGAAGGCCACCGCGGCCTGGGTGAAATCCTTGCGCGCATAATAGGTCTCGCCCAGCCAGTAATGGGCATTGGCGGCCCGGGGGTGCTCGGGATGGGCTTCGAGAAAGGCGGTCAGCGCCCGCTCCGCCTCGGCATAGTCGGCCTGGCGCAGGAGGCTGAAAGCATGCTTGTACTGCTCTTCGGGCGTGCCTTCGGGAAGGGCGGGCACCACCACGGAAGCCGGCATCGCCGCGATCGCCGGTTGCGGTGCCGGCACGATCATGGCGGTGGCGGCGGCCATCGCGGCGGGGGGCTGCGCCGTGACATCGCCCGCCGCCGGCTCCGCGGCCGCCATTGCGCCGCCGCCCCCTTCGAGGCGCTGGAACCGGAACTCGACGTCGCCCGATAGCTTCTCGACCGTCTCGCCCAGCCCCTGGAGGGTGAAGCCGTTCCTTTCGAGCTGGCCGGTAAGCTGCTGGATCATCCCTTCGAGCTCGCTAAGCCGCAGCTCGAGCCGCGCCGCCATGGTGGGCGCGATCGCCCCACCCGATCCCGCCGCCGCTGGCTGCGCGGCGGCCGCGCCCGGCGCCGTCGGCGCATCGCCCCGATAAAGCTGGCGCTGGATGATGACGAGGTCGCGCTCGATCCTGTCGAGGCGGCTCATCAATTGCCGCACGTCGCCGCTCTGGGCCGCGGCCGGCGCGACCGCGAGACAAATCGCGAGCACGGTGGCCTTCAGGCAAAGGAAGCCAAATCTGGTATGCATGCGCCTATCCGCGCGACCCGGGCCGCAAACCCCACCGCCATGCGGACCCGGCCGTCCCGTGAGTTGAACCGCTCGCCTAGCTACGATCCATTTTAGGCAGAACTATGGCGTTCCCCCAACACCATTCTCGCTTATCGGCCGGCGGCGGGAGGCATCGTCGAAACTACGGACTAGTTGACCAGAGCGACGCTGCGGCGGTTCTGCGCCCAGGCGAACTCGTTCGAGCCCAGCACGGCCGGGCGTTCCTTGCCATAGCTTATGGTGGCGATCCGGTTCGGATTTGCGCCGAGCGCCACGAGGTAATTCTTGACCGCGCTCGCGCGCCGCTCGCCCAGCGCCAGATTGTACTCGCGCGTTCCGCGCTCGTCGCAGTTCCCTTCGATGGTGAATGTCACCGACGGGTACTCGCGTAGGAACTGCGCCCAACCCTCGACCGTGGCGCGGGCGTCGTGCTTGAGGTCCGACTTGTCGAAATCGAAGAACACGCGGTCGCCATACCTGACGACGAGTTCCTCCCCGGAGCCGGGCGTGGGGCCGGGCGCGGATTCCACCACGACCATGGTGGTCGTGGGCTGGGTCGCCTCCGACCCACCGGCACCCGAGGTGCTGGCACTTTCGTCGGGCGTTGACTCGCAAGCGGCCAAGAGGAACACGGCCGCGATGACACTGATGACTGCATGAGCGCGCATTGATGACTCCCTGGACGGAGTGAGATGCTTGGAGGGATATTGGCGTCGTCGCTGCGAATTCAAAAAATGAAAGTTGCAAACGAAAAGCACCGCCCGCGTCCCGACTTGCGCGGCGCCAGCCAAGCGCGCGAGATTATAGTGCGGGAAAATCATGGAATCAAGGGCGACCAAGCGGGGTCCGATGCCTGAATCGGCGTGATGATCTCGCGCTCGTTGTATCCGGTCAGATCGATCGAATAGAGCTGGGCCGTGCCGCCCCGGCCCTGATCGTCCGTCGGGGTCTGGCGGTAGAACATCAGGACACGGCCGTTTGGCGACCAGGTCGGCCCCTCGACGAGGAAATCCGAGGTCAAGAGCCGCTCGCCGCCACCGTCGGGGCGCATCACGCCGATATAGAACTGCCCCTGGTAGATCTTGGTGAAGGCGACGAGGTCGCCGCGCGGCGACCAGACGGGCGTCGCGTAGCGCCCGTCGCCAAAGCTGATGCGCCGCACGTTGCCGCCGTCGCTGTCCATGACGTAGAGCTGCTGGGCGCCACCGCGATCCGAATTGAACACCACCTGGCTGCCGTCGGGCGAATAGGACGGGGAGGTATCGATGGCCGGATGGTTGGTCAAGCGGGCGACGACGCGAGTCCTGAGGTCCATGGCGTAGATCTCGGTGTTGCCGTTCTGCGCGAGGCTCATGATCACGCGGTTGCCGTCGGGCGAGAAACGGGGCGCGAAAGTCATGCCGGGAAAGTCGCCCAGCACCTCCTGCTGACCGGTATCGATGTTGTAGAGGTAAACCCGGGGCTTCCGCTCGTCGACGTAGGAGAGGTAGGTGATCTCCTGCGCGGTGGGGGAGAAGCGCGGCGTGAGCACGAGGTGGCGCCCGTCGGTCAGGAAGCGGTGGTTGGCGCCGTCCTGGTCCATAATGGCGAGGCGCTTGATGCGGCGGTCTTGAGGCCCGGTCTCGGAGATATAGACGACGCGCGTATCGAAGTAGCCGTCCTCGCCCGTGATGCGCTTGTAGATGGCGTCGGCGACGATGTGCGCGATGCGGCGCCAGTTCTGGGGTGGCGTAAAATAGGCGAGGCCGACCATCTGCTGCTCGGCGAACACGTCCCAGAGTCGGAATTCGACCCGCAGCCGACCGTCCTCCTGCAGCGTCGCGGACCCGTTGACCAGTGCCTGGGCGTTGATGAGCCGCCAATCACCGAACCGCGGCTGGGCGCTGGCGCCGAGATCGGCCTCGATGAAGGCGCGCTGCTCGATGGGCCGGAAGAGGCCCGAGCGCTCGAGGTCCGACGAGACGACCTCCGCCACCTGCTTGCCGATGGTGGCCGCCTCCTCGCCAACGCCGGCGAAATCGACGATGGCGATGGGCAGGGGCTCGAGGTGCCCTTGGGTGATGTCCACGCGCAGCTCCGCCAAGGCCGGAACGGCGGAGAGCATGATGGCGAGCGCCGCCGCGAGAGGCGCCAGGAGGCCACGGATAAGGGTAGGCGCGGACGGAAAGGGCATAAACATCATGTACCGAGCATTTCCTTCGGATTGAACACGAGCGTCATGGTCTTCCACAAGCTATAGCTGTCGAGCGGCAGGTCGAGCGGCTCGCACTTGAGCACGGCCCGCCGCGCGCTCTCCGCCGCCGCGCGGAAGAAGGGGTCGCTGCTCAGCCGATACTGGTCGAAGGCCTGCACCGCCCGGACGCGGCCGTCGGGGGTAAGCGCGATATGGATCTCGACCACCAGGTCCTCGGCGTCCTGGGCGCCCACAGGCGGGTTCCAGCAGATCGATACCTGGTCGCGCACGGCGTCGATGATGGTGCGCTTGCGCCGCGCATCGTCGATGGTCAGTTGCTGCTTGACCTGGTGGGCCGTGGGCGCCTGCTCGGCCACGGGCTTCTGCTCGAGCTCCTCGATCGTCCGCAGCACCGATGCCATCAGGTCGGGTTCCGGCGGCTGCGGCTTGGTCTTGAGCTTGGGCCGCAGGCGCGGCTGGACCTCGGCAACCTGAGGCTCGGGCTCGGGCGGCGTCTCCTCGGCCTCGGGGGGCTCGGGGGCCTCGGGGGGCTCCGGCGCCACCGGCTCCGGCGGCGGGGCCTCCAGCTTCACGGGCTCGGGCTGGGGCAGCGGCGGCATCTCCGGCGGCGGCGGCGGTGGTGGCGGCGGCTCCACCTTCCGCGACGCCGGCTCCGGCGCGGCTTCGGGCGCCTCTTCCGCCGCCTCGTCGAGGGCGACGATCTGCACCGAGACCGCGATGTCGAACTCCGGGATGTCCGCGAGCAGCCACGGTATTCCCGTCCACGCGATGACCACCACCGCGGCGTGAAGACTGGCCGAAAGGAACAGACCCGAACGCATTGCCCTAGATCATTCCTCCTCGCCCGTGCCGGCCCCGCCGCCGCCGGTCGGCATCTCGGCGATGAGGGCGACCTTGGAGAAGCCGGCGGCGCTCACGGTGCCCATGACGGCCATGATGCGGCCATATTGCACGTCCTTGTCGCCGCGCACGAAAATGCGGGTATCGGCCTTGTTCTCGGTGATCGCGCTCAGCCGCGGCACCAGACTGTCGAGCGGGGTTTCGCTCTCCTGCAAATAGATGAGCCCTTCCTTATCGATCGAGATTACCAGCGGCTCCCCCGGTTCGGTGATGGTCGGTGCGTCCGCCGTCGGCAGATCGACCGGGATACCCGCGGTGAGAAGCGGCGCCGTAATCATGAAGATGATCAGCAGCACCAGCATGACGTCGACCATGGGCGTGACGTTGATGTCGCTCATGGGGCGCCGCCTGTTGCGGCCGGCGCCGCGGCGGCCACCGGCCCTGATTTGCGCGGCCATGGTCAGTTGGCCTCCTCGAGCTGGCGCGAGAGCACGGCCGTGAACTCTCCGACGAAGGCCTCGAGCCGGCCGGCATAACGGTCGAGGTCGCTCGACAGCTTGTTGTAGGCGACCACCGCGGGGATGGCGGCGACGAGGCCGAGTGCCGTCGCAAACAACGCCTCGGCGATTCCGGGCGCCACCACTGCAAGACTGGTATTCTTCGACATCGCAATGGCTTGGAAGCTGTTCATGATGCCCCACACCGTGCCGAACAGGCCGATGAAGGGTGCGGTCGATCCGACCGAGGCGAGGAACGTCATGTAGCGCTCCAGGCGGTCCATCTCGCGCCCCATGGTGACCTGCATGACGCGCTCGGCGCGCTGCTGCAAGCTGGCCCTGTTGGACCCGTCCTGGCGGTTGGCGCGGGACAGCGATCGCCGCCACTCACCCATCGCCGCGGCGAATAAGGCCGCCATGGGCTCCGTCGGCCGGTTGCCGATGCGGTCGTAGAGGTCGTCGAGCGAGCCCCCGGACCAGAAGGTCTCCTCGAACTGGGCCGTCTGCGCGTTGACGCGGCGCAGCCGCAGGAGCTTCTCGAAAATGATCGCCCAACACCAGAAGGAAGCCAGGAGCAGCATCACGATGACGGCCTTGACGATGATATCGGCCTGTAGGAAAAGGCCCCACACGCTCATATCGTATGCGTCCACGGAGCCCCCCAGGGTGACCGCGTCGATTACCGTCTGTTCATCCATGTCTTCAGGCTCGCCTTACTTGTTTCAACAATGATGTGAGGTCCGCGCGGACGGACGCCGGCAGCCGGCGGGCGCAGCCGCGGCCATCGAGGCATGCGAGGCGGACGCGCATGCGGGCGAGCGCCTGCTCTCCCCGCCGCACCTCCTGGCAGGCCTCGACGCTGGCGCCGCGAACGGCCGAGAGGCAGGTATGGACCTCGAGCGCGTCGTCGAGGCGGGCGGGCGAGAGGTAATCGATTGCGCAGCTCCTGACGGCGAATGCCATGCCCGCTTCCCGCCATAGGTCGGATTGGGAGACGCCGAGGAGGCGCAGGAGCTCGGTCCGCGCACGCTCGGTGAAGCGCAGGTAATTGGCATAATAGACGATGCCGGCACCGTCCGTATCCTCCCAGAAGACGCGCACGGGATAGACGTGCGTGCCGTCTTCGAGCCGCCCCGGCGGCAGCGAGGCGGCGGCATCACCCACCGGTCGCCTCCATATCCCCGTCACCGATCAGGTCGAGCTGGCGCGGCGCCGCGTCCGGCGCCGGCAGGCCGAGATAGCGGTAGCCCTCATGGGCCAGCATGCGCCCGCGCGAAGTGCGCTGTACCAGGCCCTGCTGGATGAGATAGGGCTCGATGACCTCCTCGAGCACGTCGCGCTGCTCGGAGAGGGCGGCGGCCAGGGTCTCGACGCCGACCGGCCCGCCGCCGTAGCTCTCGACGATGATGGTGAGGTAGCGCCGGTCCATGGCGTCGAGCCCGCGCTCGTCCACCGCCATGCGATGGAGTGCTGCATCGGCCACCGCGCGGTCGATGCGAGAATCGCCCGCCACGGCGGCGAAATCCCGCACCCGGCGCAGGAGCCGCCCGGCCACGCGTGGCGTGCCGCGGGCGCGGCGTGCGATCTCGCTGGCGCCGTCGTCGGTGATGTCCGTATCGAGCACACCGGCGCCGCGCAGGACGATGCGCTCGAGCTCCTCGTCCGTATAGAAGTCGAGCCGGATCGGGATGCCGAACCGCTCCCGCAAGGGCGTCGTGATCAGGCCCGAGCGCGTCGTCGCGCCGACGAGGGTGAAGGGCGGCAGGTCGATTCGGATCGAGCGCGCCGCCGGCCCCTCGCCGATGATGAGGTCGAGCTGGAAGTCCTCCATGGCGGGATAGAGGATTTCCTCGACCGCCGGGTTCAGGCGGTGGATCTCGTCGATGAACAGCACGTCGTGGGGCTGGAGGTTGGTGAGGAGGGCGGCGAGGTCGCCGGCGCGCGCGATCACGGGGCCCGAGGTGGCGCGGAAGCTCACGCCGAGCTCGCGCGAGACGATCTGCGCCAGGGTCGTCTTGCCCAAGCCTGGTGGGCCGGAAAGGAGGACATGGTCGAGCGCCTCGCGCCGCGCCCGCGCCGCCTCGATATAGACGCGCAGGTTGGCGCGCACCTGGGCCTGGCCGACGAACTCCTCGAGCGTGAGGGGGCGCAGCGAAGCCTCGGGCGCGTCGCCCGGCGCCGGGCCCTCCGGGCTGGCCTGGTAGCCGGGATCGACGACCCTTTCCTCCGTCATCGGCCGAGCCCCGTGAGGCCTTCGCGGATCAGCGCCTCTGTGCTGGCCTCGGCACCCAGCCTGCGGACGGCCTGCGACACGGCGCCATAGGCCTCGCTGCGGCCATAGCCGAGATTGGTGAGCGCCGAGATGGCGTCATGGGGCGGGCCGTCCGCGGCCCCGCCCGTCACCGCCCCGCCGACCGCGGCGGCGGGGCCGAGAGCAAGGCCGCCGGCCTTGTCCTTGAGCTCGCCCAGAATGCGCGTCGCCACCTTTGGCCCCACGCCTTCCGCCCGGGTCAGGGCGGCGCGGTCCTGGGCGGCGATGGCCTGCACCAGATCGCCGGGCCCGAGCACGGTGAGGATCGCGAGGGCCACCCGGGCGCCGACGCCCTGGACGGTGGTCAGGAGGCGGAACCAATCCCTCTCCTGCTCCTCGGCAAAGCCGTAGAGATGGATGTGGTCCTCGCGCACGTGGGTGATGACGTGGAAGCTCGCCGCATCGCCGAGGCCGGGCAGGCGCGCGAGCGTGCGCCCGGGGCAATATAAGAGATAGCCGACACCACCCACATCGACGACGGCGTGGTCCTCGCCGACCGAATCGAGAAGGCCGGTGAGCTTGGCGATCACGGCCCGCCGCTCCCGAGCGCCATTTTGGCCTCCGCGGCGCGCCAGCGGCGCTGGCTGGCAACGTGGTGGGCGTGGCAGATGGCCACGGCGAGCGCATCGGCCGCGTCCGCGCCGGCGATATCGCAGCCCGGCAAGAGGACGCGCACCATCACCTGGACCTGCTTCTTGTCGGCGTGGCCGGCGCCGACCACGGACTTCTTGACGAGGTTGGGCGGGTACTCGCTGACCGGAAGCCCGGCCCGGGCCGGGGCCAGAAGCGCGATGCCGCGGGCCAAGCCGAGCTTCAGGGTCGAGGATGGGTTCTTGTTGACGAAAGTCTCCTCGACGCAGGCCTCGCTCGGCGCATGAAGCTCGATCAGCGCCATGAGGCCGTCATAGAGCTGCACCAGCCGCGCCGCCGTCTCCATGCGCGCGTCCGTTCCGACCGTGCCGTTGGCAACGTGAGTCAGGCGATTGCCGTCCACATCGATAATGCCCCAACCCGTGCGTTGCAGGCCGGGGTCGATCCCGAGCAACTTCATCTCAGCGCACCTCAGGCACTCAGCCGCTCCAGCAGCTGGTCAGGAACTTCGTAGTTCGCCGAGACCTGCTGGACGTCGTCGCTCTCCTCGAGCGCTTCGAGCAGCTTCATGAGCGTCGGTACCGATCCCTCCTCGACCGCCACCGTGGTCTGCGGGCGCCAAGCGAGCTGAGCGTTCGCGGGCGGGCCGAAGCGGCCCTCGAGCGCGTCGCGCACGTCGCTCAGGTCCGCCGGGTCGCAGACGATCACATGGCCGGCGTCGGATGATTCCACGTCCTGGGCTCCCGCCTCGATGGCGCCCTCGAGCATCTCGTCGGCCGTCCCCGTCTCCGGCACGAAGAGGATCTCGCCCATGCGGTCGAAAAGGAAGGCCACACTCCCCGTCTCTCCCAGGCTGCCGGCGTGCTTGCTGAACGCGGAGCGCACCTCGGCGGCCGTGCGGTTGCGGTTGTCGGTGAGCGTCTCGACGATCATGGCCACCCCGCCGGGGCCATAGCCCTCGTAGCGGATCTCCTCGTACTGCACGCCGTCGCCATCCCCCGTGGCGCGGCTGATGGCCCGCTGGATTTTGTCCTTGGGCATATTCTCGGCCCGGGCGTTGGCGATCGCCGTGCGCAGGCGCGGGTTCTTGTCGGCGTCGGGGAGGCCCTCGCGGGCCGCAACCGTGACCTCCCGCGCGAGGCGCGAGAACAGCTTCGACCGCTTGGCGTCCTGCGCGCCCTTGCGGTACATGATGTTCTTGAATTGTGAGTGTCCGGCCATGGCGACCTTGCGCTCAAGTCCCTGTTATTGTTCCCGCCCTCTATACCATATGTAGTAGAAGAGAGCATAGGGCCGCTCACGGCCTACTGAACCAGCCAATGATGGCGATATTGGGGCGGCCGCACCCACTATTTCGCGCGCGAAATTCACACCGGCCAGCACGGCTCCAGATGCCCGCCCAGGCGCAGGGGCGCCAAGCGCGTGGCGAGCCCGGTCTCGTCGCTGGTCTCCACATAGACGGCGCACAGGGTGGCCTCGCCCTCGGCCGGCCGCAGGCGCTCGCCCGGCAGCTTCCGAATGAAACGCTGGATCGAGATCTCCTTGTCCATGCCGATCACCGAATCGTAGTCGCCGCACATGCCGATATCGGTGATATAGCCGGTGCCGCCCGGCAGGATGCGCCCGTCCGCGGTCGGCACGTGCGTATGGGTGCCGACCGCGAGCGAGACCCGGCCGTCGACGTGATAGCCCAGGGCCAGCTTCTCGCTCGTCGCTTCGCCATGGATGTCGAGCACGATGGCGTCGGCCGTGCGCCCCAGGGAGTATTTTTCGAGCGCCGCGTCGACGCCGGCGAAGGGGTCGTCGAGGGGGTTCATGAAGAGACGCAGCATGACGTGGGCCAGCAGGAGCCGCCGGCCGTCGGTGAGCTGGAACAGGGCGGTCCCGCGGCCGGGCGTGCCCGGCGGGTAGTTGAGGGGGCGCAAGAGCCTGGGGTCGCCGTCGATATACTCGATGATCTCGCGCTGGTCCCAGACGTGGTTGCCGGTGGTGATGGCATCGACGCCGGCCGCGTAGAACGCCTCGCAGATCTTGGCCGTGATGCCGTAGCCGCCGGCCGCGTTCTCGCCGTTGGCGATGACGAAGTCGAGGTCGAGCTCGCGGCGTAGCGCGGGCAGACGCGCGCACAGTGCCTCGCGCCCGCTCCGTCCCATCACATCGCCGAAAAAGAGCACCCGCATGCCGCCTTCACCCTATCCGTATCGCCGTCTCTTCGGTCACCACCCAGTCGAGCCGCTCATCGTGGGGCTCGCGCGGCACGGCGTCTACCGCCTGTGCGGCATAAGCGAGGCCGACCGCCAACACCCGCGCTTGCGCGCGCAACCCGGCGATGGTGATGTCGTAGTACCCGGCGCCGTGGCCGAGGCGGTGGCCAGAGGCATCGAAGGCCAGGAGCGGCACCAGGAGCACCTCGGGCTCACACGTCCCGGCCGCCGCGGGCGGCGTGTCGATGCCCAGCACCCCGGGGATCAATTCGTCGCCGGGCAGCCAGGGCCGGAAGACGAGCGGCCGCCCCCGCCCCACGACCACCGGCAGGGCGAGCGGATGGCCGCGCCCACGCAGCCAGGTCATGAGGGGGCGCGGGTCGAGCTCTGTCCGTGCCGGCCAGTAGCCCGAGACGGTGGCGCCCGCCGGCAAGCTCATGGCGGCGGCGAAATTGGCCCGCACGCGCTCCGGCGCGCTCGCGGCCCCGATGATGTGAGCCTGGGCCCGGCGCTCGATCGCCTGACCGCGCAGATCGCGCTTTGCCTCGGCGATGCTCACGGGCGTGGTCGGAGGTGGGCGTGCCGCGACGGCCGTCGGCCATTTGCGCTCCACTGGGACCTACCAAGGTAGGTGGGCGCCGCATACCGAAACCACGGCTCCGGCAGAGACAGCTCCCGCTTCGAGAAGCATTGGCCCCCGGGACAACGTTGGCCTAACGCACCGCGCAGCACGACCCAAGACGGAATCTAGGGATGATCGAGCCGCGCCGCAATGTCTTCTATGCGTGCGGCCAGAGTCTCCACGTTGTCGGCGAGCGCGTCGGCCAACTCGACCTCCCGTTCCGCCTCTCCCGTTCCCTCCCTGGCCCGGGCCAGCTCGGCATAGGTGTCGGAGAGCTCGTCCGCGACCAGGAGGCTGGCCATGACCAGCAGGCGGGCATCGCCGATCTGGCCCATGGCGCTCACCAGCTCGGCGATGCGCTTATCCACGTAATCGGCCAGGCGGACGAGATGATCCTCCTGCCCTTCATCGCATGCGACCTGATAGCTGCGGCCGTTGACGGTGATTGCGACCTGCGCCAACTCATGCCTCCAGAACGCGCCGCAACCGGTCGATCAGGCGATCGAGCCTGGCATCGACCGCCTCCGCGACCTCGCGCAGGGTCGTGTCGGTGCCGTCCGCCGATCTATCGATCCGGGCGCGAGTCTCGACCGCCGATTCGAGGCGCGCAACCGATTGCTGGAGGCGGCGCGCGGCCGCTTCGAGGCGTGTCATGTCAAGGGTGCGGTGGCTCGTTTTTCCGCGTTACGCGATCGAACCCAAGGATACGCCCCAGCCCCCGGAACCGTCAACCGACGCGCCGCCGCGGGCGCGATAATCAGGTCACCGCCTCGTCCGACAGAGCCAATCTTCGGGCTCACGGGAGACTCCGGTTGACGGGCGGCGGCGCGGGCGGCATGTTGCGCTTGGTTCTGGCCGCCTCACGCGGGCGGTCATGAGCCTCGCCTTCGACGTCCCAGGCCCGAGAACCCAGCGCTGTTGAAATTGTCCGCGCGCAAGCTCCCACACCCAGCATGAACGAGAGTGGCCAGCCCGACGCCGCGGTCGCGCGCCAAGCGCCGGCCGCCGGCTATGGCACGATGGCCAACGCCATCCGCGCCCTTGCCATGGATGCCGTCGAGACAGCGAAGTCCGGGCATCCCGGCATGCCCATGGGCATGGCCGACGTCGCCACGGTGTTGTTCGCGGAGCACCTCGTGTTCGACCCCGCGGCCCCGCGCTGGCCGGACCGGGACAGGTTCGTGCTTTCCGCCGGGCACGGCTCGATGCTGCTCTATGCGCTCATGTACCTGACCGGATACCCGGACCTGACGCTTCAGGACCTGAAGAATTTCCGCCAGCTTGGCAGCGGCACCGCGGGCCACCCGGAATACGGCGCCTTTGCCGGCATCGAGACGACGACCGGGCCGCTCGGCCAGGGGCTCGCCAATGGTGTCGGCATGGCCTTGGCGGAGCGCATGCGGGCCGCGCGCTTCGGCGCGGGCGTGGTCGATCACCATACCTATGTGATCGCCGGGGACGGCTGCCTCATGGAGGGCATCAGCCAGGAGTCGATCTCCCTCGCCGGGCACCTCCGCCTGGCGAAGCTCATCGTCCTCTTCGACGACAACCACATCTCGATCGACGGCCCCACGGGGCTCTCCACCTCGGACGATCATGGGGCCCGGTTCCGCGCCAGCGGCTGGGACGTGAGCGCCGTCGACGGCCACGACGCGGCCGCGGTCTCCGCCGCCATCGCCAGCGCGCGGGAGGCCGACCGGCCCTCGCTGATCATGTGCCGCACCACCATCGCCCACGGGGCGCCGACCAAGGCCGGCACCGCCGCCTCCCACGGCGCGCCGCTCGGCGCGGAGGAGGTGGCGGGCACGCGCGCGGCGCTTGGTTGGACCGCGCCGCCTTTCGAAGTGCCGAGCGACATACTCGATGCTTGGCGCGCCCTGGGCGCGCGGGGTGCCGCGGCCCATGCCGCTTGGCGCAAGCGTCTCGATGCGTTGCCCGAGCGGGACGCGTTCGAGCGCACCCTCGCCGGCCGTCCGCCCGAGGCGCTCGACGGCGCCATCGCCGCCTACAAGCAGTCGCTCGCCGCGGAGAAGCCGGCGCGCGCCACGCGCCAATCGTCGGGCGAGGTCCTGGAGCTGCTGGCTGGAGCGATGCCGGAAATGGTGGGCGGCTCGGCCGATCTCACGGGCTCGAACAACACCAAGGCGAAGGCCCAGGCGGTCGTCGGGCGCGATGGTTTCGGCGGCGGCTACATCCATTACGGCGTTCGCGAACATGCCATGGGCGCGGTCATGAATGGCCTCGCGCTCCATGGCGGGCTCATCCCCTATGGCGGCACCTTCCTGGTCTTCGCCGACTACGCCCGCCCGGCCATCCGGCTCTCGGCCCTCATGGGCCTGCGCGTCGTCTACGTCATGACCCACGACTCCATCGGCCTCGGCGAGGACGGGCCGACCCACCAGCCGGTCGAGCATCTGGCGAGCTTGCGGGCCATGCCGGGTCTGCGCGTCTTCCGCCCCGCCGACGCGGTCGAGACGCTCGAATGCTGGGCGCTCGCAATCGAGGCCGCGGCTGGCCCCTCGGTCATCGCGCTCACGCGTCAGAAGGTGCCCGCCGTGCGCACCGAGCACGTGACGGAGAACCTGTGTGCGCGCGGTGCCTACGAGCTCGTGCCGGCGAGCGGTGGCGCCGCCAAGGCGACCCTCTTCGCCACCGGCTCCGAGGTCGAGCTGGCCCTCGCCGCGCGCGGCATCCTCGAGGCGGACGGCACGCCCACGCGTGTGGTCTCCGTGCCCTGCTGGGAGCTCTTCGTGGACCAGCCCGAGGACTACAGGGCCGGAATTCTCGGCGCCTGCACGGTGCGCGTGGCTGTCGAGGCGGCGGTATCCCTGGGCTGGGAACGGTTCGTCGGCGCCGATGGCGGCTTCGTCGGCATGTCGAGCTTCGGCTCCTCGGCGCCCGCCCCCGCCCTGTTCGAGCATTTTCACATCACGCCCCAAGCCGTGGTCGAGGCGGTACGAGCGCGCCTGGACTGACGACCGCCGGGCGAGCGGCCGAAGGGAGAATTCCATGACCATTCGCATCGCCATCAACGGCTTCGGCCGCATCGGCCGCCTGGTCCTGCGCGCGGTGCACGAGGCCGGGCGCAAGGACATTCAGGTGGTCGCCGTCAACGACCTGGGCGACGTCGAGACCAACGCCCACCTCTTGCGCTACGACTCCGTGCACGGCCCCTTTCCCGGCCGCGTGCGCACGACCGGCGGCAGCCTCAACCTCGGCGCGGGCGCCATCAAGGTGCTGGCCGAGCGCGACCCCGCGCGCCTGCCCTGGGCCAAGCTCGAAGTGGACGTGGCGCTCGAATGCACGGGCTTCTTCGCCAGCCGCGACGCCGCCGCCAAGCACCTCGAGGCGGGCGCCAAGCGCGTCCTGATCTCGGCCCCCGCGACGGGCGCCGACCTGACCGTCGTCTACGGCGTCAACCACCAGAAACTACGGAAATCCCACAAGGTGGTCTCCAACGCCTCCTGCACCACCAACTGCCTGGCCCCCGTCGCCTCCGTGCTCAACAAGGCGATCGGCATCCGCCAGGGCTACATGACCACCATCCACGCCTATACGGGCGACCAGCGCATCCTCGATACCCTGCATTCGGACCTGCGCCGCGCCCGCGCCGCCGCCATGTCGGTGATCCCGACCTCGACGGGGGCCGCGCGCGCCGTCGGCCTCGTGCTGCCGGAGCTCGCGGGTAAGCTCGACGGCACCGCCATAAGGGTGCCGACGGCCAACGTCTCGCTGATCGACTTCACCTTCACGGCGGCGCGCAAGACCTCGGTCGAGGAGATCAACGCGGCGATTCTCAAGGCGGCCAAGGGCCCGCTCAAGGGCATTCTCACCACCAACGAGGCGCCGCTCGTCTCGACCGACTTCAACCACGATCCCGCAAGCTCCATCTTCGACCTGACCCAGACCCAGGTGATCGAGGGCCGCTTCGCCCGCGTCCTTTCCTGGTACGACAACGAGTGGGGCTTCTCGAACCGCATGCTCGATACCGCGGCGACGCTCGGCGGGCTGGGCTGAGAGCCTGGCAATGAATTGGCTTGCGGCTGACGACGGGGGATGTGGCGGCGCGGGAAGCGGCTTTGGCTGGTTGGCGGATGATGTCGGCGGGGCTTGGGTTATGAGGGTGCGGCGCGGCGGATTGGTGTTCGGTGGGGGGAACGGGGTTTCGATCTCTGGCCGGTGCCGGCCGTGCCGGGGGCTCGGGCGGTGCCGGATCAGGCGGATGCCAGACGCCAAGTGCAGGCCATGTTGTGGGCCAGGGCATGCCAGGCGGCCACCGCTTCGACCCGGTCGATGCCGCGCACGATGAACTTGGTGAGGCCGCGGTTGCGGGCCTGGGCGTTGACCCATTCCGCCGTCGCCGCTCGCTCCTTGTAGATGGCCTTGGCCGCCGCGGTCGCCATGCGTCGTCGCCACCCCGCCACTTCCGGCGGGTCGTCCGGGCGGGGCGCGTGGCGGTCGCGGCTTTCGTCGCGGGGCGCCGGCACCGGCACGTAAGTCACCCCCCCGGCCCGGGTCAGGGCCTCGATGTCCTTCAGCTTGGCGAAGCCGCCGTCGGCCAGATGCTGGGGCGGCCGCGTGCCATACGCGGTGGCCAGGGCGTCGCTCATCGGCGCCATCTTGCCCATGTCCGAGCCGAGGTTGTCCACCGACAGACCGGCCACCGCCCCGCTCTTGGTGTCGGCGGCGAACTGGACATTGTAGGCCGGCCGGAAGCCGCCGTCGGCCATCTTCATCACCCGGGCCTCGGCATCGGTGGTCGAAACCCGCGGCTCTTTCTCCGGCTCGGGCGCCTTGGCGGAGGTCTCGCCGCCGTCCGCCGCGCCCTTCTTGGCGGCGCGCTCGGCCCGCTTGCGTGCCCGTTCCTGTTGCTCCGCGTGCAATGCTTGGGCGATCGCCAGGGCGTCCGCGACCCGGCGCTCGCGGTCCTCGGCCGCCCGCTTGCGCGCCGCCGCCCGTCGCCGGCCGCCTGCTCCGGGATCGGCGTCGAGCTCGCGGCGCAGCCGCTCGACATCCGCCTTGGCCCGCCGATGGCACGCCTGCAAGCTTGAGTGTCGGCGGAACGACGCCGCGCCGGCCGAGGCCCGCACCCGCATGCCGTCCTGGGCCACGCGATCCAGGCTCGCCACCCCGGTCTTCAACAGCGCGGCAAAGCTGTCGACCAGCAGACCCTCGAGCACCGGCCCGTGGCCGACGCGGAAATCGGCCAGCGTCTTGTGGTTCATGCCGACCCCGCCGCACAGCCACTGGAAGGCAAGATGCTCCACGCACAGACGGGCCAGCGCGCGGGCGCTGCCGATTCCCGCCACCGTCGCGTACAGCCACAGCGCCACCAGAATGCGCGGGTCGGCCGGCGGATGCCCGGGTCGGCCTTCGACCGCCTTGATGCCCGCGTAGAGCGGCGAAAGGTCCAGCCCCTCCACGAAGCGCCACACCAGACGCACCCGGTGATCGGCCGCAACCAACGCCTCCAGGCTCACCGCCCGCAACTCGACCTGGCGGCGTTCCGCCGTGCGCAGCCGGGGCAGAGCGCCGCCCAACCGATCGGGCGCAGCCTGATCGGGAAGCTCCGCGAACAATGCTGGATCCATGGTGCTCACCATATCTGGAGACAAACCGCCATGAAACTACCACATCTCGTCACAACCCGCCGATACTTTCCAACATCGCAAACAGCGCCGGGAAAGATTCACAGGCTCTGAGGCGACAAATCGCGACAAAGGGCGGGGGTAATTAGCTCCCGCCGCCCAATGAAAGCTTGAATAATCCAGGCCCTGAGACAGCCCGCCAGAAGACGTGGGCATGCGATAAAAAAATAACTTCTCAATGGTCAAAATTTTTCCCCGCGACCCTTCAGACAATTTCAAATAGCTGAAGCATATGCGACGAAATCGGGCACCCTAATTACTCGATATACATGAGCATTCTATATTGTCTTCGATCTTTGATTGGAATATTATTGGGTTAACGTTTTAGTCTCACCGTCATATTGGAGGCATCGATGACACGCTTGATGATTCCGATCGCGGCGCTCGTGATTCTCGGCCTGACCGGCTGTTCGAACCTCAACGGCACCGAGCAACGGGTGCTGAGTGGTGCCGCGATCGGTGCGGCGACCGGCGCGCTCGGCACGGTGGTCACTGGTGGCTGCGTGGCTTGCGGCGCAGCGATCGGTGGCGCGGTGGGGGCCGGCGCGGGCTATCTCCTCGACCAGATCGAAGACTGACGCCCCTCGCGCCACCCGCGGCCACGCGCGGCCACGCGCGCCAGCTCGCCCGTCAGGGAGGTTGGTGAGACCAACCACCCGACGCGGCATCGGGTGGGTTAGAATGCGCGAATGCTGGGCCGCGCCATAATCGTCCACGATCTCGACCACGCCGTCGCGGCGCTCTCGGCCGCAGCGGAGCTCGATGTGCCGGTCACACTCGCGAGCGCGCCGGGCGCCGTGGCCTACCTGGGCGCCGGTTATTTCCAAGCCATGATCGAGGCGGCGCGGGAAGAGGTCCCGGATGCCACGTCCGTCGCCGTCCTCGATTGCGGCGAAGCGCCGGGCCTAGCGCTCGCGGCGCTGCGTCAGGGGATCGCCGCGGTGTGCCTTCGCGGCACCCGGAAGACCCTCGCCAAGGTGGCGGAGATCGCGACCGCCCATGGCGCCCTCCTCAACCCGGAAACAGGGCCGGCGCTGGACCTCGAGGGCGAGCCGGATGGGCGCGGCGCCTGCCGCGACTGGCTGCGCTGATCCCCATCCGGCGCGTTGCAAATCGAGTGCCGCTGGGCTATTCAAACCGTGGGCTTCCGCACACGAATCCAAGACGGAGATCGGCACCTATGAGAGTTACCCAGCGTGTCCGGAAAATCCTGTCGTGCTACGAGAGCGACACGCCGGGGACCAAGGCGAACCTGGCCCGTATCCTCATGGAAGGGCGCCTCGGCGGCACCGGACACCTCGTCATCCTGCCCGTGGATCAGGGCTTCGAGCATGGCCCCGCGCGCAGCTTCGCCCCCAACCCGGCGGCCTACGATCCACACTACCACTATAGGCTCGCCATCGACGCCGGGCTCTCGGGCTACGCCGCGCCGCTCGGCATGCTGGAGGCGGGCGCCGATACCTTCGCCGGCGCCATCCCCACCATCCTCAAGGTCAACAGCGCCAACAGCCTCTCGCGCCTGGAGGACCAGGCCATAACGGGCTCGGTCGAGGATGCGCTGCGGCTCGGCTGCTCGGCCATAGGCTTCACCATCTATCCCGCCTCGGACGATCAATTCGAGATGATGGAGGAGGTGCGCGAGCTGGCCGAGGAGGCCAAGGCCTGCGGCCTCGCCGTCGTGGTGTGGTCCTACCCACGCGGCGGCGACCTCTCGAAGGAGGGCGAGACGGGGGTGGACATCATCGCCTACGCGGCCCAGATGGCGGCTCTCCTGGGCGCCCATATCATCAAGGTCAAGCCGCCCACCGACCACCTGGAGCTGGCCGCGGCAAAGAAGGTCTACGAGGCCGAGCGCATCGACGTCTCGACCCTCGAGAGGCGCATCGTCCACGTCATGCAATCGGCCTTCGCCGGCCGCCGGCTGGTGGTCTTCTCGGGCGGCGCCGCCAAGGGGCTCGACGGCTTCTACGACGAGATTCGTGCCATCCGCGACGGTGGCGGCACGGGCTCCATCATCGGCCGCAATACCTTCCAGCGCCCGCGCGAGGAAGCCATGAAAATGCTCGATACGGTGATGGACATATACAAGGGTAAGGCCTGAACGGGCCTCCCATGGCCGAAAGCCCGGACTGCCAACTCTACCTCATCACGCCGCCGCGCCTCGATCCGGCGGATTTCGCCGGCGCCCTCTCGGCCGCGCTCGACGCGGGCGTGGTGGCCGCGGTGCAACTGCGCCTCAAGGCGGCCGACGACGGCGAGGTAATGCGCGCCGCGGCAGTGATCCGCCCCCTGTGTCACGACCGTGACGTAGCCTTCATCCTCAACGACCGCCCCGACCTGGCCCTCGCGGCCGGCGCCGACGGCGTCCATATCGGCCAGGCGGACGCGAGCTACGAGGAAGCCCGGCATATCCTGGGGCCGGATGCGATCGTCGGCGTGACCTGCCACCAGTCCCGCGATCTCGCGCTCGAGGCGGCCGAGGTCGGGGCCGACTACGTCGCCTTCGGCGCTTTCTTTCCCACCGCCACGAAGGTGGCCACGACCCGGGCCGATCCCGAAATCCTGCGCTGGTGGAGCGATTTCGTGACCGTGCCCGCCGTTGCCATCGGCGGCATCACCGTCGCCAACTGCGCGCCGCTGGTGGCGGCGGGCGCCGACTTTCTCGCCATCGTCGCGGGCGTCTGGGACTACCCGGGCGGCCCGGCCGCCGCGGTCGGTGATTTCAACGCCGAGATCGCTCGCGCACTGGCCGCATAGCCGCTCCCAACCTCAAGGCCTTGTGAAGCCGCGTGAGCGCGGCGGGCGACTATGCTCATCCCCATGAAAGCACGCATTCTCATTCTCGCCGGGGCCCTCGGGGCGGTCTTCCTGTGGGTCTCGATCGGCGCATCCGCCGACATCGACCGGTGGCGGCGGGACTGGCCCCAGACCGATTTCTCCCGGCACTCGGTGCCGCTCGAGGAGATCATGTCGGGCGGCGTGTCGAAGGACGCCATCCGTTCGATCGACGACCCCGAGTTCTACCGCTTCGAGCAGGTCGAGGGCCTCTCGCCGACCGAGCCCGTCGTCGGCCTCGTCATCGATGGCGACGCCCGCGCCTATCCGCTCCGCTTCCTGACCCGGCACGAGATCGTCAACGACACCGTGGGCGGGGTGCCGGTGGCGGTGACATACTGCCCCCTCTGCAACGCCGCCATCGTCTTCGACCGGCGCATCGACGGGGAAGCGGTCGAATTCGGCACCACGGGCAACCTGCGCAATTCCGACCTCGTCATGTACGACCGCCGGACCGAGAGCTGGTGGCAACAGTTCAGTGGCGCGGCCATCGTCGGCGAGCTGACCGGCACCGAGCTCGCCTTGATCCCGGCGCGCCTCGAATCCTACGAAAACTTCCAGGCCCGCGCCCCCGAGGGCAGGGTATTCGCGCCTCCGGGCTACCGCCGCTACGGGGCGAACCCCTATGTGGGCTACGACCAGTCCGCCTGGCCCTTCCTCTACCGGGGCGAGGTGCCCGATGGCGTCGTGCCCATGATGCGCGTCGCAGCCATCGATGGAGAGGCCTAGTCGCTGCCGCTTCTGAGCGAGCGCCGGCGCATCGAATCCGGCGACCTGGTTCTGACCTGGACCGAGGGGCAGAGCTCGGCCCTCGACGCGGTGACGATCGCGAACGGCCGCGATGTCGGCAACGTCGTCGCCCAGCGCATGACGGCCGACGGCCCCGCGGACATCCCCTACGACGTCACCTTCGCCTTCGTCTTCTTCGCCTTCGAGAAGGGCGGTGTCCTCCATACGCTCGACGGGGACGTGCGCTGGCCGGAGTAGGCCGCATCGCCAGCCTCATTGCGCTCGCTCTCGTGGGCCTCATGGCCCTGGCCGCGATCCCGCCGGCCCTGGGCGGGCAGAACGATCCGCCGGTCTTCCTCGGCACGATCCGCCAATACACGCTTCTCCAGCCTGTGGAGCCCGCGCCTCTCACCCCCATGCTCGATTATTCGGGCGCCGTCCTCGATCTCTCGCGCTACCGCGGGCGGGTGGTGCTGCTCAACCTGTGGGCAAGCTGGTGCTTGCCTTGCCTTTGGGAGTTGCCCGCACTCGACCGCTTGCAGGCCGCTCTCGGCGGCGAGCGTTTCACCGTCTTGGCACTCTCCATCGACGAGGAAGGCTTCGCCGCCGCGCGGCCCTATTTCGAGAAGCTCGGCCTCCGGCATCTGGGCCTCTTCCGCGACCTCGGCGGGGCCGAACAGGCGCTCGCCCCCACGGGCCTGCCGGCCAGCTACATCATCGACCACCGCGGCCGGATCATGGGCTACCTCATGGGTCCGGCCGCGTGGGATTCCCCCGAGGCGAAGGCGCTCGTCGGCTATTACATCGCGCGGACGGGCGAATAGGGGCGCGCGCGCGAGCGGGTCGGACGCGAGCCCGACCTCGGTGCCCTTGAAGCCGAGCTTGACATCGACCACAAATAGCAGAAGCTACGTATCCCGCATAACGAGACGGAATTGTATCCAAAATGTGGAATATCGAGAGATGATCGAAGTCCTCGACGATTTTATCCGAGGCATTCGGGACCTGAACGACGCGACGGCGATTCGCGATCAATGCCAGGCCAAGTTGGGTGACCTTGGCCTGGACAAGTTCGCTTTTACATCGCTGAACGTCCCGGAGCTCAATGGCAAGAACTATTTCCTTTCAAGTTATCCTATAGAATATATCACTAGTGTCCGGTTAAAAATCGAATAAATTCAATTGGTTGGTTATTTGCGAAGCGTTGCATCTGTTTTCGTCTCCCGCAAGTGCTTGATGTATGGGCATTTTCTCGAAGAGGGTCACCGAGAGGATCTGTAACAAAGTGTAGAGCGAGGCGTCCAGGTCGAGGCGCTTCTTGACGATGGCGACGAGGACGTAGACCGAGACGGCAATCCAGATCTGCGTCTTCACCGCGTTCTCCGACGTGCCGTAGAACTGCTTGATCCGAAGATGCTGCTTGATCCACTTGAAGAAGAGTTCCACCTGCCAGCGGCTTTTGTAGAGCGCGCAGATGGTGGCGGCCGGAAGCGAGAAGTTGTTGGTGATGAAGACCAGCGTCTTGCCGGACTCGGGGTCCTTGAAGCGGATGCGCCGCAGAAGTTCGGGGTAATCCTGACGGGTGTAGAAGCCGTCCAGGGAGATGGTCTGGTCGCAAATGATGCCGGTCGAGCGATCCGTCGGCGCCGAATAGACGCGATGAGCATCGATGTTCGACTTGGCACGCGTGACGAAGAAGGCCCCGGCTTGGTGCAACACATAAAGGCGGGCAAAGTCGACGTAGCCACGATCCACGACGTAGATGGCTCCGGCTTCCGGCAAGAGCATATCGAGGGCATGAACGTCGTGCAGCTTGCTATCCGAGATGTGGATAAAACTCGGAATGTTGCCCCGCAGGTCGAGCAGCGTGTGCATCTTCACCGCCGCCTTGGTGGTGCGGAAGTGCGCCCACGGAAAGACCGACAGGCACAGAGCGATGGTCGTCGAGTCCAGGGCGTAGACGGTATTGGTCAGGTCCAACCCCAGTTCTTCGTCGACGTACAGCGTCCTCGCCTGGGTGATGAGCCGCTGGGCCAACGCCGCATGGATACGCCAGTCGCGCCTTTCGTTGGCATCGGCCAGCGTCGAGCGCCGGACCGGCTGGCGGAAGCCCATGTGATAGAGTTTCGATGCGTGGACCGAGAGGCAGGTCTCGATGTCGCGCAGGCTTTCCCGGTAGGTCAGCTGGGCGAAGGCCATGGACCGGTATTGCTCGGCGCAGGAAAGCGTCCGGACCCGGTGATCGCCGCCATACCGGTCGACGATCCGCGTGAAAGTAGTCCATGGCAGGAAGTCCATGAGCTGAGCGAACAGGGTCTTGCCGGTGTTCATGAGCATCTCCTCGGAGAAACTCCGAAAAGTGCTCCATCCAATTCAAATCGACACCATGCATTTTCGCTTCAAACCCCGCAGAAATCCTGGCTCTCAAAGCCAGCACCGCTCAGTTAACCGGACAGCAGTGAGAATATATGACTCGTTACATGAGGAAACAGTATCGCTTCGTCGATCCCATACTCGTGAAGAGCACGACCTCTTTTCTTCCTTTCACTTGGGACATGTCGGCCTTCGTCGCCGAGAACGACGCCCAGCGCGACATGTTCAAGGTCGCGACGGACTTCAACATCGCACGGGGCATCACCGTCCCCATACACAATCCGGGCCTCAGGCACTCATCGCTCCACGTTACCGCCGATATTCCGGCGAAGGATTTGAGCCGCACGGCCCGCGAGCTCGAGAACAGCCTCATCCTGATCGGCATATTCTTGAACGCCACGGTCAGCGAAAAGATCCTGGCAAGGGATGTATCGCCGCCGATCAAATTGACCGCGCGCGAGAAGGAATGCCTCCTGTGGACCGCAAGGGGCAAGACGACCTGGGATATCTCCCAGATCTTGAAGATCGCGGAATCCACTGTCCTCACCCACATCACAAAATCGATGGCGAAGCTGGGCGTCTACAACAGACCGCACGCGGTCGTTAAGACAATCATGATGGGCCTGATCGTGCCCTGAGGCCCGCATAAATCGGTTGCGGTAATGACTAGGCTCGGCACCTGTTCCCCCGGGGGCCGGAGCCTCGAGCGATAAGATCCAGCCACAACATCGACAGTAATCAATGTTTGATAGATTATTGTCGCAGGGACTACGGTTCAATTCGAAAATTCCGACACTCTATGAAAATCCAATTGCATACGATGAATTAAATAGAAATATTGTTTTATCTTAAATTATGGAAACCTTTTATCATAATATTATTCTAATTTGCCTGTAAATCCTAAGATCTTATGATACCCGGCTAGCGTGAATTCCGCTTCCATGGCTTCGCTCATCGTTCGCGGGGCTGGTCATGATCGAGGTGTTAACGCCTGAGCATCACGCCGACTTCCGGTGGAAGTTGGCTGAGATGTACCGTCTGAGGCACCGCGTGTTTCGCGAGCGCCTGGGCTGGAACGTGCGCTCGCGGGACGGCCTGGAGTGTGACGAGTTCGACGAGAAGGGGCCGACCTACATCCTGGCCTGGAGCCCGGACGGAATGCTCGTGGGAACCTGGCGACTGCTCCCGACGACGGGGGACTATATGCTCGCCACGGTGTTCGCGGCGCTGCTCGAGGGGACGCCCGCGCCACGCGACGACGGGATTTGGGAAACCAGCCAATTCGCCGTGGACGGCGCGGCCTGTATCGGGCTCGGGCCCCATGGCATCAACAAGGTCACGAGCGAGCTGTTCAGCGGCCTTGTCGAGTTCTGCCTGGCGCATGGCATCCGAGAGGTGCTGCAGGTCTACGACGCGCGGATCGCGCGCCTTCTGCCTCGCATCGGCTGCTCTCCATTCTGGGAGAGCAAGAGGCACCGCATCGACGACACGATAGCAGTCGCCGGCCGCTTCACAACTGATTTTGACGCCCTCGAACGCATTCGGCGGGCGGGTGAAATCGCCGGTACCGTGCTGACGACCGGTCATCCTCCATCTTTGGTCAGGGCCGCCTAGCTGGCGGAATGGATACCGAAACCGGGGAGCAAGAGCCGTTGCTGAAAGAAAAATCCGAAGAAGCCACGTCTTCCGAAGACGCGCACGCAATCAAATCCGCGCTCGAATATCTCTATGTTGAAGCCATGACGGCCGACTTGCGTCTGGCCGCGTTCCTTATCGGCGCGGCGGCGGAGGCGATTGGGCTGCGGCAGGAGCAGCTCAATACCAACAGCAAATCCAATGGTGTGAAGCGCTAGCGCAACAGGGGGCGGGCGGCATCGCCCGCACCGCCCGCGACATGGGCCCACGGGCCGAGAGGGGGAGCAATGTCAGCGATCGATATTCCTCAATTCGCCGGCACCCGGCTGGATCGGATTCCTGGGCCATCCGGCTATCCGCTCGTCGGCATTCTGCCGCTCCTCCGAAAGGACCCGCTTCGGTTCTTCGTCGATGCCGCGCGGATCCATGGCGACGCGGTGCGGCTCGACCTTGGGCCGGAGACGGTCCTCATGCTCAATGACCCGGGGATGATTCAGCACGTCCTTCAGGACAATCATCGGAGCTACGAGAAGGGCAAGTATTACAGCTTCGTCAAGCTGCTCTTCGGTGACGGGGTATTCACCGGTGACGGCAACGTGTGGCACGCGCACCGGCGCACGGCGCAACCCGCGTTCAACGGAGATCGGCTGTCGCGAATGCTGGCCTCCATGGTGGGCGCGGCCGATGAGATGGTGGGGCGCTGGGGCCGGACAGGGCCGCGGGAGCGGCGGATCGATATCGCGGCTGAAATGACGGAAGTGACCCTCGATGTCGTGTGCCGCACCCTGTTCTCCATCAAATTCGACGGGCGCTTTCGCGCCCTTCACGGCGCCATGGCCGAGAGCCTGCGGGAAATCGAGCGGCGCATCTGGTCGCCGCTTAGCGCCCCTTTCTCATGGCCGACGATCCGCAACCGGAAGCTCCGCCGGAACGTGAGCGCGATCCACGCATGCGTGGACGGAATTCTCGCCGACCGGCGCGACTGTCCGGATCGGCATGACGACTTCCTGTCGATGATCTTCGCCAGCGCCGATCCCGGCGCGCCGGCGGCGGAGACCTACGAGAGCATTCGTACCCAGGCCCTCGGCATGTTGATCGCCGGGCACGAGACAACGGCGAACGCCCTGACCTGGACATGGTACCTGCTGTCGAAGCACCCGAAGGTCGAGCGCCAGCTTCACGCCGAGGTCAGGGACGTTCTAGGGGACCGCGAGCCCACCTTGGAAGACCTCAAGCGCCTGGAATACACACAGGCCGTGTTCGAGGAGGCCATGCGCCTCTATCCGCCGATCTGGACCCAATCCCGGACCGCCGTCGAGGACGACTCGATCGGCGGCATCCACCTCCCCGCCGGGAGTGTCGTGATGCTGTGCTCCTATGCGGTGCACAGGAATGCCAGATACTGGGAAAACCCGGAGGGCTTCGACCCGGACCGGTTCCTGCCGGGTGGGGCAAGATCCTCGAACGGGCGGTACGCCTACTTCCCCTTCGGCGGCGGGCCGCGCACATGCCTCGGGCACCGGTTCGCGATGCTGGAGGCGAAGGTCATCCTCGCGCGCGCCATCCAGTCCTATAGGCTGGACCTTCTTCCCGGGTGCCGCGTAGCCCCTGAGCCCATGATCACGCTGAGGCCGAGCACGGACATCCCGATGGTGGCGGTGCGGAGATAGGCGGTGAGGGAGGGGCCGGCCGAGGCAGCACGGGATGATCGAGCTTCGGCCCCGTGACCCATGCCCCGCCGAGCCCCTTCGACTGGCATTCGGTGGCGCGCCGACCGGCGATGCGCGAATATTTGCCGAGTACCCGCAATGGCGCGGGCGCCGGTCAATCGTGGGACGCCGGTGAACCGGGCCCGTCCGTCATGGAGGAGACAATTCTTGTCATTGAGGACGACCTGGGCATGCGCGAAATCGCCATGAGCATCCTCGATAACCTCGGCTACCGCACGTGTGGGGCCGCTGATGGCCGGGCCGGCCTGGAGGCGATCGAAAGGTGCTCCGACATAACCCTGCTGGTCTGCGACGTCGTGTTGCCGGGAGGCATGAGCGGCCCCGAGCTCGTCCGCGAAGCCTTGGCGCGGCGTCCTGGCCTCAAGGTGCTGTTTATGTCCGGCTATCCCGATGTATACGGCTCTCAGGCCGAACAACTGGACCAAGGAGCGAAACTGATCCGCAAGCCCTTCCGCAGGTCGGAGCTGGGGGACATGGTTCGCGACTTGCTCGACGAGTGAATGGTATATGTGCCATGCTGAGCCTCTATTACCAGAGTGAAAGGATATCCAAAGAGCTCGATCCCAGACTTCTGGCATGTCTACTATTTATGATCACTAGTGTCCGGTTAACTGCGGCGGTTTTCCGGTTAGTGGGTTGTGGTTAAACGTTCTTTCGGGATATTCGCGTGTCACCGACTTGAACTCCCGGTGTTAAGCCAGACATGCTCCTGCCTTCCCGGTCAGGAGCATGGCTCATGTATGCAGGCAAGATCGTTTTCGCCCAGGTGATCGACCATCTGCCCGTGCACAGCTTGCGCCGTTGCGTCCACCGCTACGGCGGCGATCGCAGGCTGCGAAGCTTCTCCTGCCTCGATCGGTATCTGTGCATGGCCTTCGCGCAGCTGACCTATCGCGAGAGCCTGCGCGACATCGAGGCCTGCCTGCGCGCCCAGCACACCAAGCTCTACCACATGGGCATCCGCGGGCGCGTCGCCCGCGCCACCTTGGCCGACGCCAACGAGAGGCGCGACTGGCGCATCCATGCCGACTTCGCCCAGGCGCTGATCCGCATCGCCCGGCCGCTCTATGCCCAAGACAGCTTCGGCCTCGAGCTCGACCACACCGTCTATGCCCTCGACTCGACCACCATCGACCTCTGCCTCGCGGTCTTCCCCTGGGCCCCGTTCCAGCGCACCAAGGCCGCCATCAAGCTCCACACCCTCTTGGATCTGCGCGGCAATATCCCAACTTTCATCCATATCAGCGACGGCCGATGGCACGACGTGAGGGTGCTCGACGAGCTGGTCCCCGAGCCCGGCGCCTTCTACGTCCTGGACCGCGGATACATCCATTTCGCCCGCCTCCATCGCCTGAGCCAGGGCGCCGCCTTCTTCGTCGTCCGGGCACGGGCCAAGTTCCAGTTCCGCAGGATCGCGTCCCGCGCAATCGACAAGACCACCGGCCTGCGCTGCGACCAGACCATCCGCACCGCCGGCCAGCACACCGCCACCGACTACCCGGACAGGCTCCGCCGCGTCCGATACCGCGACCCCGAGAGCGGCAAGGCCTTCACCTTCCTGACCAACAACTTCACCCTGCCGGCGCTGACCATCGCCCAGCTCTACAAATGCCGCTGGCAGGTCGAGCTGTTCTTCAAATGGATCAAGCAGCACCTGCGCATCAAGCGCTTCTACGGCACCTCCGAGAACGCCGTCAAATCCCAGATCTGGATCGCCGTCTCCGTCTATGTGTTGATCGCCATCGTCAAGAAGCGCTTGGCTATCAACGCCAGCCTCTACACAATCCTCCAGGTCCTCAGCCTCACCGTCTTCGAAAAAACACCGCTCCTTCAATTGCTTACAAATCCAGAAACCACGACACCAATCCACCCCCATGCTAACCAATTGAATCTATTCGACTATTAACCGGACACTAGTGATTTATGATAGGAAAACGGTAAAAATTGGGTTATGACTTCCACGGGAAGAGGAAAATAAGGTGATTGTGGACCAAAACAGTGTGGTCAAGAATGGCAATCGTTATTTGGACGGTACGACGGTTCATCTCGACCGATTGATGGGTATTCGACAGTGCCTGGTACAGCTCCGCATCCAGTCGTTGGCGGCGGGCCTGGAATGGTCCGCCCACTTTATGGAAGCCGCAATTCTAGAGATCGACACCGTTCTGGCACTCGGCGATCAGGCTCAGGCCAAAGTCCAGGCCCAGGTCCACGACTGAGTATGCACCAATTTCCCGCAGGTTAACGGCCCCTATCCCGTCCCGGCCCGGTCAAGGGCGTCGGCGCACGTCCAACCGGTCGAGGTCCAGATCGACGATCATCGACGCCGCGCGCTCGGTCACCGCCGACATGGTTGCCAATTGCCGCTGGTTTTCGAGATCGAGGCTACCGACGACGATGACGGGGTAGACCAGGCAGTAGAGCGCCGAAAGCCGGTAGTCTTCCCAGCATTCCTCGAAATCGTAGTCTCCCACGCCGTGTTCCCGCAGCGTGTCGTGGTAGGTTCTCAAGAGATCCATTTCCGAGGCGCGACGCAGCGCGCATGGCACGCTCTGGCTCATCAGATACGCGATGTCGAAGGTGCCCCGTCCGCGGCACGAAAGCTGCCAATCGATGACCGAGAGCGGCGTGCCCGCCCCTACCCCCGGGAAGAAGATGTTGTCCGCTCTTAAATCGCCATGGCAGATCGTCCGCGGCGGGGCGCTCAGGCGGCCCAGGATCGGCGCCATGAGGTCGGGGAACGAATCGCCCATCCGCACGACCCTCTCCGGCAGAATCGAGCCGAAGATCCGAACGAACGGCCCCCAGACTTGTGCGAAGGCGCCGCGGACGACCGGGAGGAACCCAGGGTCGTCCCACGATGGCATCCATTCGATCGCCCCGAGGGTCGGGTGCGCCCACCAGAAGGCGTGAAAGCGCGCCAATTCGCGGACCGCCGCCTCTGCCTGATCGCGAGAGCAACCGGCAAGCTGGTCGCCGACGACCATGGGCGCCTGGTCCTCCAGCAACAGGACGAAGTCGCCGCTGTCCGGGTCCATGGCCGTGAAGCGACTTGGCGGCGTTCGGAGCGGAGATCGCCCGGCAAGATCGCCGTAGAAACGGACCTCCCGCTCGTAGAGCCGGAAAAGACCGGCGACTGCCCGGTTCCGCTCGCTCCGGGACGGGAGCTTGGCGACGAGCGTCGCTGGCCCGGCGGGGCCGGCGGGCTCGTACTCGACCCGCAGCCGCTCCACCTCGCTGGTGAAACTCGTCCCCTCGACGACCGGCTCGCACACCAAGGATCGCACGGCATACTCCGGGGCCTCGCCGGCCTCCCCCAGGGCATGGGTGAGCCACTCGACTGTAATCTCCGATACGCCGCTCGGTATGTCCGCTCTTGCCATGGCCAGGCTCGTCCCGGGGCTCCATCACGAATCCGCGACGCTCGATTCGGTGTTCGATTATTGATGATAGCGTGAATCGCCTGCCCGGCTCCACCCGACCTGCGTGTAGGGTCGTCGGCGTGCCGATGGCGGAACGTCGAACGATCCGGCGGGAAGGATTACGGCCCGCCCGTCGAATGGGCGTAGAATGCACCATTGCAACGCGAACAAGGGGTGAGAGATGTCCACGATCGAATCCAAGCTCGAAGCACTCGGCCTCACGCTGCCCGCGGCGGTCAAGCCGCCGCCTGGCATGGTGCTGCCCTTTTCCTGGGTGCGGGTAATGGGGGACCGCGCCTATGTCTCGGGGCACGTGCCCCTGGACCCCGACGGCACCATCGCCAAGCCGCTCGGCAAGGTCGGCGCCGACCTCACTCTGGAGGAGGGCTACGCGGCGGCCAGATTGACCGCCCTCGCCATGCTCGGCAGCCTGAAGCGCGCGCTCGGCGACCTCGACCGCGTCACTGCCTGGCTGCGCCTCTTCGGCATGGTGAACACGGCCCCCGACTTCGACCGATTCCCGCTGGTGATCAATGGATTCTCTGATCTGATCATCGAGCTCTACGGGCCCGAGCGGGGCGACCACACGCGCTCCGCCGTCGGCCTCGCCGGGCTGCCGTTCGGTGCGCCCGTGGAGATCGAGGCCGAAGTCCAAATCAGCAGTTGAGCGGGGGGGGGGGGGGGGGGGGCACGGCGCGGGCGACGGGCTCCGGCTGGGCGCCCGGCCGCGCCGTTGCCTCCGCCGGGGCAAGCTGGTAGCTTCCGCGCCGTCGAACGGGACCCCTTCCAAATTCGGATATCGGGATGAAGATAGATGGCAACGCGATCCGTCCGGGCATGGTGATCGAACACCAGGGCGGCCTGTGGCGAGCGGTCAAGATCGCCCACACCCAGCCCGGCAAGGGAGGCGCCTACCTGCAGGTCGAGCTCAAGAACCTCGAGGCCGGCACCAAGCTCAACGAGCGCTTCCGCTCGGCGGCCAGCGTCGAGCGGGTGCGGCTCGACGAGAAGCAGTACCAGTACCTCTATTCCGAGGGTGACCTGCACACCATCATGGACACCGAGACCTACGAGCAGATCACCGTCTCGGACGAGCTCGTCGGCGAAGCGGCCGTGTTCCTGCAGGACGGCATGACGGTCACGGTGATGAGCCACGAGGGCCGGCCGATCAGCGTCGAGCTCCCCGTCCACGTCACCCTCGCGGTGGTCGAGGCGGACCCGGCGGTAAAGGGCCAGACGGCGGCGGCCTCCTATAAGCCCGCAATGCTGGAGAACGGTGTGCGCGTCAGCGTCCCGCCCTTCGTCGAGACCGGCAACCGGATCGTGGTCAACACGAACGAACGCACATACGTCGAGCGCGCGAAGGACTGAGGCCGCCGCCATGGCCCTCCGTTCCGCGACCATCAATGTGATGGAGGGCGCGGCGCTCAAGGCGTCGCGGCGCCTGGTGCGCGATTTCGGCGAGCTCGAGCAACTCCAGGTCTCCAAGAAGGGCCCGGCGGACTTCGCCTCCTCCGCCGACCACACGGCCGAGCGCACCCTGGCGCGGGAGCTCGGCCGCGGCCGGCCCGGCTACGGCATGCTCCTCGAGGAAGGCGGAGCGGTCGAGGGCACGGACGGGCGCCACCGCTGGATCGTCGACCCGCTCGACGGTACGCTCAACTTCCTGCACGGCCTGCCCCACTTCGCCATCTCGATCGCGCTCGAGCGCGACGGACAGTTGGTGGCGGGCGTCATCCACGACCCCATCCGCCATGAGACTTTTTGGGCCGAGAAGGGCGCCGGCGCCTACTTGAACGACCAGCGCCTGCGTGTCTCGGGCCGCCGACGCCTCGCCGAAGCGGTCCTCGCGACCGGCATCCCCTTCATGGCGCATGGCGAGCACGGGCGCTTCCTGGCCCAGCTCGAAGCCGTCATGCCGGAGGTGGCTGGCGTGCGCCATTTCGGCTCCGCCGCCCTCGACCTCGCTTACGTGGCGGCGGGCCGCTACGACGGGTTCTGGGAGCAGGGCCTCTCGCCCTGGGACATGGCGGCCGGGATCGTCATCGTGCGCGAGGCGGGGGGCCTGATCTCGGACCTCTCGGGTGGCGATGCCATGATGGAGAGCGGCGACATCCTGGCCACGAACGACCGCCTGCAAGGCCCGCTCGGCCGCATTCTGCGGTACGCCGGCGTGCCCGGGCGCCGGGCGTGAAGGTGCATTCGGGCCGGCCGCGGGCGGTGCGAGCAAACCGGTTGTCCCCATACCGGGCGTGGGCTATGTTGCGGCTCGCGGGAACGAACGGTGCACATGGCGGGCAGGTCTCAGTGAAGCGGGATCGGATGGCTCCAAGGGGTAGCGCGACGCCGCGCGGGATCGGCGATGCGGTGCGTGCGACGGCGCTATTTGCCGCCTTCGCTGCTTCGTATGCGCTTGCCCCGAATGGCGCGTCCGCCCAGGATACGGTTTATATCGGCGGCGGGAGCGCGAGCGTCACCGTCGATATGGGGGTGCTCGACGCGCTCGGGCCGCCGCCCACGGTACCCGAGCTGCTTCTGCCCACCGTGCCGCAGCCGGAATGGGCCACCCCGCTCCGCTTCCCCTCCCAGCCGCCCGCGTTCCCGGCAGCGGCGTCGAGCGGCCATCCCGTCGTCCTGGTGCCGCCCCCCCAGACCAACAAGCCGACCCAGTCGGTCGCCGCACCCCAGATCGCCGTGCCCGCGGCGCCGATGTTGCCGCCCGCGCCACCGCCGACGCCCGAGATCGTGGCCACGATGCCGGTAACGATCGAACCGACCCCGGGCGTGGCGACTGTCGAGGAAGGGATTGTGACCGTTGAGGAGACGGTCGAGGTCACGGTGCCCGTCGCACCACCACCACCACCGCCGCCGGAGCCGGAAATCGCCGCGCCCACCATGCCGTTGGTGCTGAGCGCGGTCCCGACAGCCCCCGCGGCACCCACGCCGCCGGCCCTGCCGGTCGTCACGGAAACGCCCGTACCCGCGCCGCCCGCGCCCCAAACCGCGACGGTCGATCCCATGGCCGGCGCCACCGACCAGGAGGGGGCGGCGCGGCTGCTCTTCGAGCGCGACGGAATGGCGCTTTCCGATGCGGCCAAGGCTGTCATTCGCGACGTGGCCGAGCAGCTCAATGCCGACGACACGAAACGCCTTCAGCTTCTGGCCTATGCCCGCAGCGCGGCCGACGACACGAGCAAGGCTCGCAGACTCTCTCTGTCGCGCGCGCTCGCGGTTCGCTCGGAATTGATCGCCCTCGGCGTGCGCAGCACGCGTATCGACGTTCGGGCGCTCGGCAACAAGACGGACGGGGGACCGGCCGACCGCGTCGATCTGATCCTGGCCGACAGGTGAGCACCAACCTCGTCGGGTACGGGGACGACCGGGACCAGATCCCGATGACCCGCCCGCAGCGCTACCTCTTCCGCATGATCGCCTTCCTCGTGGTGGTCGCCGGCGTGCTGGCGCTCTTGCTGCCCACGCTGATCGAAGCCTTCAACGCCAACCCGCTGCTCAACGGCCTCATCCTCGGCGTCCTCGCGGTGGGCATCGTCGATGCCTTCCGCCAGGTCGTGATCCTCTACCCGGAGGTGCGGTGGATCGAACGGTTCCGCGACGATGACACCCACATGCCATCGGCGTCGCCGCCCAAGTACATCGCCCCCATGGCGACGATGCTGGCCGAGCGCCGGGGCCGGTTGAGTCTGTCCCCGACCTCCATGCGCACGCTCCTGGACGGCATCGCCTCGCGGCTCGACGAGGCGCGCGATATCTCGCGCTACTTCATCGGCCTCCTCATCTTTCTCGGCCTCCTCGGCACGTTCTGGGGCCTCTTGCAGACGATCAATTCCGTGAGCGACGTGATCGGCAACCTGACCGTGGGCTCGAGCGATTTGAGCTCGGTATTCGACGACCTGAAGAGCGGCCTTCAGGCTCCGCTCTCGGGCATGGGGACCGCATTCAGCTCCTCCCTCTTCGGGCTCGCCGGCTCGCTCATCCTCGGCTTCCTCGATCTCCAGGCGAGCCAGGCCCAGCACCGCTTCTTCAACGACCTCGAGGAATGGCTCTCAGGCCTCACCCAGCTGTCCAGCGGCATCGGCATCGGCGAGGGCGAAGGCTCGGTCCCCGCCTATATCCAGGCACTGCTGGAGCAGACGGCCGACAGCCTCGAGGAGCTTCAGCGCACGCTCGCGCGCAGCGAGGAAAGCCGCATGTCGACGGGCGACAGCCTCAACAAGCTGACCGACCGGCTCTCCACCTTGACCGACCAGATGCATACCGAGCAGGCGCTGATGGTGCGGTTGGCCGAGAACCAGCGCAACCTGGCGCCGGTGCTCTCGCGCCTCGCCGATGTGGCGAGCGGCGGGTTCGGCATGGACGACGCGACGCGCAACCACATCCGCAACTTGGATGTCTACCTGACGCGCCTCGTCGACGAGGTATCGAGCGGCCGAGCCGAATCCGTGCGCGATATTCGCAGCGAGATCAAGCTCCTGGCCCGCACCATCGCGGCCCTCGCCGAAGAGGAACGCTAGTGTGCTGTCCCACGGACTCCGTGAATGTGGAATGACAAGCTAGGAGCCTGTCCGAGATTTGATGTTGTTGGCAAGCATTGGGGTGATGGCGAGTGGTCTTGTCGTGATTTTGGTGGTTTGGCTCATGGGTGGTTGCCTTCAGGGGCTTGGCGCGGCGAGAGGCATGATTGGTCTCGGCGTCTCATGGCGCTTGGGCGACGGCGAGCTTGGCCAGGTTGTGGGCGGTGCAGATCATCGCCCATTCGCATGTGACCTTCTCACGGCCGCGCAGCAGGAACTGACGGAAGCCCCGGGCCTGCTTGATCTGGCCGAACACCGGCTCGACGGTCTGCTTGCGCAGGCGGTAGCGGCTGCGGCGCCCGGCGCGCCTGAGGGTGGCCGCCATGGCCGCGACCCGGCCGCCGGGCGGCGCGGCGCGCGGGCCCACGGCGGCGGCTTGGCCGTGCTTTTGCCGCCCGGTCGCGATGTAGGGCTTGATGCCCCGCCTATCGGCGGCCTCCAGGTTCGCCTTCGAGCAGTAGCCGGCGTCCGCCGATATCTCCCTGGGACGCCGCCCGAGGTTGGCTTCGATGGCGTCGATCAGGGGTTCGAGCTGGCCCTGGTCGCTGGTCGAATCGGTCAGGGCGTGGGCGACGATGATCTGGCGTTTGGCATCGACCGCGGCCTGGGCATTATAGCCCTGGATGAAGCCGTCCTTGGTCTTGAGGATGCGGCTCTCGGGGTCGGTGAAGTTGCGCTGCGCCTTGTCCGCCGGCACATCCGCCGGCGGCTTGGGCTTGGGTCCCGGGCGCTTCGGCGCCCGCGTCTGGGCGGCGCGCGCGGCCGCGTCCCGCGCCTCGGCCTCCAGGGCGGCCTTGGCCTCGCGAATCTTGGCCAGACGCTTGGCCTTGTCGGCGACCCAGGCCGGCATCTCGTCGCCCCGCGCCGCGACCCCCAACGCCTCGTCCTCCGCCGCATCGGCCGCCGCCGCCCGATCGAGCCAGCTCTCGACCACCGCCTCGAGCCCGGCCTCCGCCCTGACCATGCGGGCGTAAGACATCGCCTTGTGCTTGGAGGCGTTGGCCTTGATCTTGGTGCCGTCCAGCGCCACATGGCCGAGCTTGACCAGCCCCGCCCGGCGGCACAGGGCCAGCACCTGCGCGAACAGCCCCGACAGCGCCGCGAGATGGCGCTTGCGGAAATCCGAGATGGTGCGGAAGTCGGGCCGCTGCATCCCTGTCACCGCCATGAAGTCGACGCGCTCCTCACACCCCCTGGCGATGCGGCGCGACGAATAGACGCCGACGCTGTAGGCGTACAGCAACAGCGCCACCATCATCACCGGGTGGTAGGGCGGCTGGCCGCGCGCCTCGCCATAGGCCGCAAAGATCGCCGACAGGTCCAGGCTCTCGCGCACCGCATCCCGCACCAGGTGCGCCGCGTGTCCCGCCGGCACGAAGTCATGGACCGAAGCCGGCAACAGCCAGACCTGATCCACGTCCCAAGCTCGAAAGGTTTTGCTCATGCCGTTTAACGAATCACACTCCGATACCCACGTCGAGCCAAATCCGAATTCTCGGACAGGCTCCTAGTGGAACGAACGCGACAAAAGAGTCCCCCTCTTCCTCGGGGAGAGGGTGGGGGTGAGGGGATGCGAGCCCGCGCGCCACAAAGAATCTTTCGGCCGCCTGCCGGCGGCCACGCCTTCGCCCGCCGCGCGCCACGCGCCACCCACTCCTCCCAAGGGACGATACGGGGGAGAGGGTTCGAAGCGTCTGACGCGAACCACTAGGAGCCGGCCATGGCCAGCCTCGCCCGCCGGCGGCGTGCCCCGTTCGATATCTGGCCCGGGTTCGTCGATGCCCTGGCCACGCTCCTGATCCTGATCATCTTCCTGCTGATGATTTTCATGGTGGCCCAGTTCTATCTGAACGAGGTGCTCTCGGGCCGCGACAAGGCCCTCGACCGCCTCAACAGCCAGATAACAGAGCTGGCCGACATGCTTTCGCTCGAGCGCACGGTGACCGAGGATCTGCGCCACTCGCTGACCCAGCTGTCCTCGGAGCTGCAGAGCTCGGTCGAGCTGCGCGACCATCTCGGCGAGCGGCTGCTGAGCACGGTGAGCGAGCGCGACACGCTGGCCGCGACGCTGGCCCGGCTCCAGGCCGAGCTCGCCGGAACCGAGGAAAAGGCTACCGAGCTCGCCCAGGATCTCACGGCGCGGGAAGACCGGCTCGCCGCCCTGATGGCCGAGCTGCGGGCGACGCAGTCAGCGCTGGCGGAGCGCGAGACGCGGATCCAGTCCCTCGACGCGGACTTCGCCGCCGCGACGACCGACATCGAGGCGCGCCGCCGACAGATTGAAGCGCTGATCGCGGATTTGGCGGTGCGCAACGACCGCATCGAAGCGCTCGATGCCGATCTCGCCGCGCGCAACGACCGCATCGAAGCGCTCGATGCCGATCTCGCCGCGCGCGACGACCGCATCGAAGCGCTCGATACCGATCTCGCCGCGCGTGTGAGCCGGATCGACGAGCTCGACCTCGCCCTGGCCGCGGCGCGCGTGGCGCTCGCCGAACAGGAGGGGCAGGCCGGTGAGCTCTCCGCCGAGCTCGACACCTCGCAAGCCGCGTTCGCGGACCGGGAGGACCGGCTCGATCTCCTCATCACGGCGCTGATGTTGGCGCGCGAGCGGCTCGAGCAGAACCGGCGGTCCCTCTCGGCCGAAAAGCAGATCTCGGACGAGTCCCTGGCCCAGATCGAGATCCTGAACATGCAGCTCGCCGTGATGCGCCAGCAGATCGCCCGGCTCGCCGTGGCGCTTGAGGCGTCGGAGGCCGATGCCGACGCGCAGCAGGTGCAGATCGCCAGCCTGGGCCAGCGCCTCAACGCCGCTCTCGCCTCGCGGGTGGAGGAGCTCGCGCGCTACCGCTCCGAGTTCTTCGGCCGCCTGCGCGAAGTCCTGGGCGACCGCGAGGACATCCAGATCGTCGGCGACCGTTTCGTCTTCCAGTCGGACGTCCTGTTCGCGTCCGGCTCGGCCGAGCTCGATGCCGCCGGGGCGCGGCAGATCGGTCAGCTCGGCCGCACCCTGATCGAGATCGCGGTCACGATCCCGCAAGAGATCAACTGGATACTGCGCGTCGACGGCCATACGGACCTGGTGCCTATCGCCACCTTCCGCTATCCCACGAACTGGGCTCTGTCGACGGCGCGCGCCGTCTCGGTGGTCAAGTTCCTGATCGAGGCCGGGGTGCCGGCCGAACGCCTCGCCGCGACGGGCTTCGGCGAGTTCCAGCCCCTCGACACCAGCGAAGGCCCCGCGGCCTACGCCCGCAATCGCCGCATCGAGCTCCGCCTCGACCAGCGCTGACTCGTCCTACTGCGCCGCCATGCCGCGCGGCCCCGCCGCCATCGGCGGCGGAGCCAGCACCGGCTGGTCGAACTGGAGCGCCGCCAGGCGGGCGTAGAGGCCGCCCTCGGCGATCAGCTCGGCGTGGCTGCCGGTGGCGACGACGCGGCCATGGTCCATCACCAGGATGCGGTCGGCCTTCTGCACCGTGGCCAGGCGGTGGGCGATGACGAGTGTCGTGCGCCCCTCCATGAGGCGGTCGAGCGCGTCCTGCACCAGCCGTTCGCTCTCGGCGTCGAGGGCGCTCGTCGCCTCGTCGAGCAGCAGGACGGCGGGATCGCCGAGGATGGCGCGGGCGATGGCGAGGCGCTGGCGCTGCCCACCCGAGAGGCGCACGCCGCGCTCGCCGAGAAAGGTCGCAAAGCCTTCCGGCAATCGGTCCAGGAACTCGGCCGCGCCCGCCGCCTGGGCCGCGGCGCGCACCTCGTCGTCGGACGCGCCGGGGCGGCCGTAGCGGATGTTCTCGGCGGCGTCGGCGGAGAAGATCACCGGCTCCTGGGGCACGAGGCCGATGCGCGCGCGCAGGTCCGCGGGGTCGAGCTGGCGCAGATCCAGCCCGTCGAGCCGAACGGCGCCCGCTTGCGGGTCGTAGAACCGCAGCAGGAGCTGGAAGACCGTGGTCTTGCCCGCACCCGAGGGACCGACCAGCGCCACCTTCTCGCCCGGCGCAACCGCGAGGGACAGGTCATCGAGGGCCGAGCGGTCGGGGCGGGAGGGGTAGTGGAAGACCACGCCTTCGAGCGCAACGGCGCCCTCGGGCGGGTCGGACAAGGGCACCGGGTCGGCCGGTGCCGTGATGTCCGGCTCCGTCTCCAGCAGCTCGAGCAGCCGCTCGCTCGCGCCCGCGGCGCGCTGGAGATCGCTGTAGAACTCGCTGATGGCGCCGACCGAGCCCGCCACCACCACCGCATAGAAGACGAAGGCCGAGAGGGCGCCCGCGCTGATCCGGCCCGCCATCATATCGTGGCCGCCGATCCACAGGATGGTGCCGACGGCGCCGAACACGAGCAAGATGACGATCGCGGCGAGTGTCGAGCGTGCCTCGGTGCGCTTGACGGCGACGTCGAAGGCCGCCTCGACGCGCCCCGCGAATCGCACTCGGTCGATGGCCTCGTGGCAGAAGGCCTGCACCGTTCGCACCGCGCCCAGGGTCTCGTCCACATGGGCGCCCACGTCGCCGATGCGGTCCTGGCTCTCGCGCGAGAGGCGGCGCACGCGGCGCCCGAAAACGATGATTGGCACCACCACCAGGGGAACGACGAGGAAGACGAGGCCCGTCAGCTTGGGGCTCGTAATCGCCATCATGATGGTCCCGCCGAAGAGCAGGATGACGTTGCGCAGAGCCATCGAGGCCGATGTGCCGACGATGGTCTGAAGGAGCGTCGTGTCCGTGGTAAGGCGCGAGAGCACCTCGCCCGTGCGCGTGACCTCGAAGAAGCCGGGGCTGAGGCCGACGACATTGTCGAACACGGCCTTGCGCAGATCGGCCGCCACCCGTTCACCGATCCAGGAGACGAGGTAGGAGCGGAACCATGACGCCGCGGCGAGCACGGCGACGACCACGAACATCACGGCGAGCGCCTGGTCGAGTAAGTTGGCCGTCTCACCGGCGAAGCCTTCGTCCACCAGCCACCCGAGGCCGGCGCCGAAGGCGAGCACCGAGCCCGCCGCCACCATGAGCGCCAGGAGCGCCGCCGCGATGCGCCCGCCATAGGGGGCTAGGAACCGGACGAGCGGGCGGAGCCGCCGCAGCTCGTTGCTCGCCGGCCTGCCCGATCCACCCTCGGTGCCGCCGCCGTCCGGTGGTGCGCCTCGTCGTCTCACGGCCGTGTGGCCTCTCCCGCCTCTTTGGGCTCTATCATAGCGACCCCTCACCGCGCCCCGATCGGCGCCGCGCCGTACCGTACCCTATAGCAAGGCTCCAGGGTGGCAACAAGCGCCGCCGCCGGCACCGTGCCCCGGGACAATCGCTGCTTGCTCCCGCGGGGGCGCTCGGCTATAACCGCGCGCCAAAGCGAGGGAGCATCCGTCATGAAAAGCGACATTCACCCCGACTACCACGAGATCACGGTGGTGATGACCGACGGCACCGAGTTCAAGACCCGCTCGACCTACGGCAAAGCGGGCGATACCCTGCGCCTCGACATCGATCCGACGACGCACCCGGCCTGGACCGGCGGCGCCCAGCGCTTGGTGGATACGGGCGGCCAGGTGGCCCGCTTCAACAAGCGTTTCGAGGGTTTCGGCCTCTAGTGGCGCGGCCCACCCACCAAGATGCCGGCGAAACCTCATCGCGCGGCGCCCCGGGCTTCCAGGGCGCCGTTTTCATTTCCCATTGATCCCGGCCGCCGATTGCACGATATGCCTCGTTTCGACCGCCCGGAAGCTGGGTCGGGGGCCTGATTCCTGGCACATCGCCATCGCCGCGGAGGCGAGCATCCGCCTTCGGTGCCCGGAAAGCGTAGGGAAGGAACACCAGCATGCCGCATTGCCTGCAGATCCTGCGCGGCGCGGCGCGGCGCGGCGCCTTGCTCCCGCTCCTGCTGCTGACGGCGCCGGCGGCGAGCGACGGGGAGGTCGGCCGGTACGTGATGGCGGCGAGCGCCTCGATCTTCCTCCACGAGCCCGGCGGCGACCGCGAACAATATGCCCACTTGGACGAGCGCGGCGTCGACATCGGGCGCGGCTTCAACCGCGAGGTCGAGGCCTGGGACACGATGCTCGATCGGCACATCCGGCCCGCGGTCGAGGCGCCGGTCGAGACGGAGCTCGGCCAGGCATTGGATACCCAACCGGCCCCCCTCCAGCCTACGCCGGCCCCCACGTCGATCGTGGGCGTCTGGCAGGGCCGGACCCTCGACATGTTCGGCCAGGCCCCGGCGGTGCAAATGGTTTTCCAGCCAGACGGACGGTTTTCCCAACTTTTCCACGGCCAATCCGGAGCCGTCATGCGGGTCTGGGGACGCTATTCGGCCGACGGCGACGCGATCGAGTTCGCGGTGGCCGGGTGGGAGCCGCAACAATGGTGCGGACCGCTGGGCTGCGCGCCGGTTTCCCTGCCCCTCCACGAGCGGGTGCCGTTCCAGCTCCTCGACGCGAATTCTCTCCAGACCAGTTCCGGAGTCTTCTCTCGCGTCCAATAGGGTGCGCCAGGCATGCGTCCGGCGGACTCCTGCGCCCCGGCGCGAGCGAGGCGCCGACACGGCATTCGACTGCCGCAAACAAGACGGCCCCGGGGCCTTGAACCGAGGCCCCAGCACCCCCACATGGAGATTGCGCGGGATGCCGCTTTCGGGTTCCGCCGCTTGAAGACCCGGGTCTGGCCATGACGGCGGGCCCATGAAACTGCATGTTGCTCTACAGGAGGATATGTAACATGACCTTCGATCTCTCTCCCCTGTTCCGGTCCTCGATCGGTTTCGATCGCATGTCGCGCCTGATGGACGCGGCAGCGCAGCTCGACGCCAAGGCGCCGGGCTATCCGCCCTACAACATCGAGAAGACGGGCGAGGACGCCTACCGCATCACCATGGCCGTGGCCGGCTTCGCCGAGGACGACCTCGACGTGACGGTCGAGGAGAACTCCCTCGTCATCTCCGGCAAGGCCGGTCCCGAGGCGGAGTCCGGCGCCTTCCTGCACCGCGGCATCGGCCGCCGGGCGTTCGAGCGCCGGTTCGAGCTCGCCGACCATATCAGGGTCGAGGGCGCGAGACTGGTCAACGGCTTGCTCCATGTCGAGCTCGTGCGCGAGGTGCCCGAGGCGATGAAGCCGCGCACGATCGCCATCGAGCGCAAGCCGGCGCCCAAGACCGTCGAGGGCCGCAAGGCCGCCTGATCGGGCGCAATCTCTAACCGCCGCCCAGCGGCGCGTTCACACGAAAGGGGCCGGCGGGCCGAGTCGCTCACCGGCCCTTCGCGTTGCTATCAGCCCTTCTCCTTGGCGTCGAGGAAGGCCATCACCGCCTGGTCGCGGTCCGCGGCGAGCGCCGCATGGTCGCGGCCGGCGGCCAGGGTCTCGGCGCCCGCCACCAGCCGCGCCCGCGCCGCGGGTCCCAGCGGCATTTTATCGGCGGCCGCCACCCAGGCGCCGATATGGTCGGCGAAGGCGTCGATGAAGGCGCCCATGCCGCCATCGTGGGCCTGGTGGAAGGTGAGCACCGGCCCCTGAACGGCCCAGCGCAGCCCCGGCCCGTCCGAGATCGCGCGGTCGATATCCTCGACGCTGGCCACGTCCTCGTTGATGAGGTGGATGACCTCGCGGAATACCGCCGACTGCAGGCGGTTGGCGACATAGCCGGGGATCTCGCGCTTGAGCTCGATGGCCACCTTGCCCATGGCGGTATAGAAGGCGGCGGCCCAGTCCATCACGGCCGGCTCGGTCCTCTCGCAGCCCACGACCTCCACCAGCGGGATGAGGTATGGCGGGTTGAAGGGGTGGCCGACGATGATGCGCTCGGGATGGGCGCACCTGGCCCCAATGGCGCTCGGCAAAAGGCCCGAGGAGCTCGAGGCAACGACCATGTCCGGCGCCATGGCGGCGTCGACCTCGGCCAGCAGCGCGACCTTCACGCCCAGGTCCTCGAAGGCGCTCTCCTGCACGAACTCGGCCTCCGCGCAGGCCTCGGCCACCGAGCTTGCGGCGACCAGCTCGCCCTGCCCCACATCGAGCCCCAGCCGGTCCAGCGCTGGCCTTGCCCGGTCGAGACCCTCGCGCAGGCGCGCCTCCGCGTCCGGGCGCGGATCGCTGGTCGCCACCCGAAGCCCCCGCCCCAGGAAGAGCGCGGCCCAGCTCGCGCCGATCAACCCCGTCGCCACCACCGCGACGCGCCGCACCTCGGTCGGATCCGGTCTCGTCATTCTCTGTCCCCCCGTCTTGGATTTCCCGGGGCGACCCCGCCCCTCGAATGCCCGCCCCTTAGATAAACGCCTTCAGCGCGTCGAGGGTGCGGTCCGGCTCCTCGATGGTCATCATATGCCCAGTCCCCGGCAGCACCACCGTCTCGGCGTCCGCAAGCGCCTCGGCGAGCGGGCGCGCGCCCTTGGGCGGGGTCATGCGGTCGGCCTCTCCCAGCAGCAGAAGAGTCGGGCAATCGACCTGGCCCGCCGCCAGAACCGCGCCCTCATAGGCCGCGCTCGCGGCGAGGTCGTTGGCGAGCACACCCGCATCGGCGCGCTCGAGGAGCCGGTAGCCGCCCCCCGTCATCCACAACCCGGGCCCGCGATGGCCGCCGTAATGGGCCTTGCGCCCGAAGCCCCAGGCCGTGACCAGGGCCGAGGCCAGGTTCTCGCCCGCCCGCGCCGCGGCCATCAGCTCGGGATGCACGGGAACGCGGGCGGCAACGCCGAGCAGCGCCAGCTTCTCGAGCCGCCCCGGCGCCGACCCCGCGGCCGCGAGCGCCGCAAGGGCGCCCATGGAATGGCCCACCAGCGCCGCGCGGGTGGGCCCGGCCGCGTCGATAAGCCGGATCAGCCATGCAGCGACGGCCTCGACACTCTTCAGCGGCGCGCCTTCCGAGCGGCCGTGGCCCGGCAGGTCGACGGCCAGGACCGAGCGGCCGTGATAGGCGAAGTAGCGGGTCTGGAGCTGCCACACCGTGTGGTCCATGGCCGCACCATGGACGAAGACCACGGCCGGGAGCCCGGCGTCGAACGCCTTCCCACCTGTCGCCGCGAACACCGCGCGGCCATCCACCTTCAGTTCCATGGGACCATATCCACCCGTCGATTTTCTTGCGTTGGGCCCCAAGCGGCCGTCTGCAATCGTCGCGGCGCCCGCACCCATTCTTCGAGGCGCGCCCCGGTCCGTATCGGTTTTGGCACGCCTCTAGCTCCGCTGCGACGCTCGCAGGGCCTGGCGCAGGTCGCCGATCAGGTCGTCCGGGTCCTCGAGGCCGACCGAGAGGCGCACCAGATCCTCGCCGATGGACGCGGCCTCGAGCGCCGCCGCGTCCATCTGCTGGTGCGTGGTCGAGGCGGGATGAATGACGAGCGACTTGGCGTCGCCCACGTTGGCCAGGTGGGAGAACAGCTCGAGGCGCTCGATGAAGCGCCGGCCTGCCTCGCGCCCGCCGCGGATGCCGAAGCTGAACACGGCCCCGCAGCCCAAGGGCAACATCCTCGCCGCGAGCGCATGGTCGGGATGGCTCTCCAGGTCCGGATAGGCCACCCAGGTGACCTCATCCGCCTGGCTCAGGAACTGAACGACCTTGCGCGCGTTCTCGACGTGGCGCGGCATGCGCAGGTGCAAGGTCTCGACGCCCTGGAGGATATAGAAGGCGTTGGCCGGGCTCATGCAGGCGCCGAAGTCGCGCAGGCCCTCGGCCCGAGCGCGTATGACGAGCGCCTGGGGGCCGAACTCCTCGGCGAAATCGAGGCCATGATAGCCGGCATAGGGCTCTGTCAGGGTGGGGAACTTGCCCGACGCCTCCCAATCGAAAGTCCCGCCATCGACCAGCACGCCGCCGATGGCGACGCCGTGGCCACCCAAGAACTTGGTGGCCGAATGCATCACCAGGTCGACGCCCCATTCGAAGGGCCGGAACAGGTAGGGGCTGGCGAAGGTGTTGTCGATGAGGACCGGGATGCCGTTGGCGTGGGCGATTGCGCTCACCTTCTCCAAGTCCATGACCTCGAGGCCGGGGTTGCCCAGGGTCTCGCCGAAGACGAGCCGCGTCTCGGGCCGGATGGCCGCTTCGAGGGCCGCAAGGTCGCGCGGGTCGACGAAGCTGGTCTCGATGCCGAAGCGCGGCAAGGTGTGGGTGAAGAGGTTGTGGCTGCCGCCGTAAATCGAGGCGGAAGAGACGATGTGCGATCCCGCGTCCATGAGGGTGGCGATGGCGAGGTGGAGGGCGGCCTGCCCGCTGGCCGTGCAGACCGCGCCAACGCCGCCCTCGAGCCCGGCGATGCGCTCCTCCAGCACCGCGACGGTGGGGTTGGAGATGCGCGAATAGATATGGCCCGCGCGCTCCAGATTGAAGAGAGAGGCCGCGTGCTCCGTATCGGCAAAGACGTAGGACGTGGTCTGATAGATCGGCACCGCCCGCGCGCCGGTCGTGGGGTCGGGCCGCTGGCCGCCGTGCAGGCCGAGGGTGGCGAACTTGGGGAACCGCGGATCGGCCATGACGCGAGGTCTCCGGGTGGGTGCGGGACCCGGTCGGCCCCGCGCGGCGGGCCGCAAGCTTGCATGTTTGGCGGTAGCCCGCAAGCCGGGTTCGCCCGACGCCCGGTGGCCGAGGCGCGAAAGAAAAAGGGCCGCCCGAAGGCGGCCCAGAGTCGATTAGGGAGGCGTCGAACGAGGGTTGGGATGAGGGACATCCCGACAGCTCGGGGCGAGCTGTCACGATCGAACCATAGCCCGCGGACGTTAACGGATGGTTAACGGGGAATCGGGTCGGCTCGATCCCGACCAATCACGCCTTCGCGGAAGGGCGCGGCCGAAGCGCCTTGCCGACGGTCGAACCACATGCCGTAGACGCTATGAAGCATAAGATTGCTTCACGTTATTATTTTTCTATCACCAAGTGCATTCGTTGCCCTGCCAGCCGCAACAGCATGGTTTAATTCCAACCTTAAGGGATCGTTAACCTGGCTTGTTTACAACACTACCTGCGCTGTCATTGCCCCGAGTCGGTGGGGAGGAATTTCGGGTGATTGGGGATTATCTCGAGACACTGGGTTTGGTACAGAAGCTGCACCGCCAGCTTCTCGAAGTGGTCAAGGTCGAGCTCGACCTGCTCGGCGCGCGCGACATCAACAACATGCAGTCGCTGATCCTCTTCAATATCGGCGAGGACGAGCTGACGGTCGGCGAGCTGACCCATCGCGGCTACTACCTCGGCACCAACGTCACCTACAACCTCAAGAAGCTGGTCGAGGCCGGCTACGTCATGCAGGAGCGCTCGGCGCACGACCGGCGGCTGGTCCATGTCCGGCTGACGGAAAAGGGGCTGGAGCTTTGCACCAAGCTCCATGCGGCCTTCGAGCGCCATGCCCACGCGCTCGCCGGCGGCGTCGTGAGTCCGGATGATCTCGTCCACGCAAACCGCGCGTTCGAAAGGATGAGCCGATTTTGGGGCGGCGGCGCTTTCCGTTTCGCGAATACCGAGGCCGCCTAGTACCCACTTTCATAATTCCGTGTGCCATACGACGGCGCCCCGAGGTTCCCGGCTAGGAGCGCGGCGCGCCGTGATGCCGGGGCATCACAAGCGGCGCGCGACGACGACCGGGGGCCTCGGGGCGCCGCCCTACGGGTCGCTTTTCCCGCCCCCTCGGGGCGTCGGGGACGCTTGACGATGCCCCGGCATCGCCGGCGCACCCCCTCCTACCGAGGAGACGGGAAAAGCGATCGTATGGCACACGGAATTATGAAAGTGGGTACTAGGTTTCAATCCGGCCCATATGGCGCAACCGGCCACGGAATCGTCGCACCCGTCGATGGCGACCCTCTCATACCAGTGAGCGCCTGAATTGACTCTCGGGATATTCATTGATGGCGGATGATGGCGGATTGTGATTCTATGGTCTCCCACCAGATGTGGGGGATGTCATGGGATCAGCACTCAAGATACGGGATGATTTGACGCCTTTGGAGCTTCGGCGCTGGGCTCGCGTGGAATCGTACGGTCGAGCGGCGGCGCGGGCCTATGGGATCGCGAATGCTTTGGAGGAGATGCCCCGGGCTGATGCCGCGCGGCTTGCGGGGATGGATCGCCAAACGCTTCGCGACGCGGTTGTTCGTTACAATGCAAAGGGATTGGAGGGGCTTCACGACCGTCCAAAGGGCTACTCGCCGCGGCGGCTGACGGCAGACGAGGAAGCGGCGCTGGCGGCGGTCATCATCGCCGGGCCGGAGCCTGAGCGCGACGGGGTTTGCGCCTGGACCCGGGCCGATCTGTGCCGCTGGCTGGAGGAGCGCTTCGCCAAGACCTACCACCCCTCGAGCATGACCCGGGTTCTACGGCGGATGGGATTTTCCCGCCAGAAGGCGCGCCCGAGCCACCCGCGAAGGGACGCCGAAGCGCAGGAGCGCTTCAAAAAAGGGGGCTTCGCGACATCCTGAAGGCGACCGCCGCGGCGCATCCCGACAAGCGCCTACAGCTGTGGTTTCAGGATGAAGCGCGCGTCGGCAACAAGGGCCGGGTGTGTCACCGGTGGTGGCGCAGGGGCGAGCGTGCCCCCGGGACGCGTCAAATCGGCTACCAGTGGGCCTACATCTTCTCCGCCGTGCGCCCGGACACCGGCGACGACGTCACCCTGGTGATGCCGAGCGTCAACGCCAAGGTCATGGACCTGTTTCTCGCACACTTCGCCGATCGTCCCTATCCGGTTAATGCAGGTAGCGACCGAGTGTTCTTTATATGTTCGCTCTAAGGGTGTACTGTTCCCGCCTCTGAGGATTGGTCGGGAGACAGGGCATGAGCGGCTTGTTGACGTTCCAAGAGCGCTACCGAGACGAGGAATCGTGCATCCTGGCCTTGGCGGATCGACGCTGGCCGTCTGGGTTTGCGTGCGCCCGCTGCGGGCACCGGCGGGGCTATCGGCACAAGGCGCGGGCGCGCGTCTTCGAATGCGCGGCTTGCGGTCGTCAAGAGTCGGTGACGGCGGGAACCATCTTCCACCGCACCCGCACACCGTTGCCCAAATGGTTCCTGGCGGCGTGGTTGATGGGGCGGGACAAGCGCGGGGTCTCGGCCCTGTTCCTGGCGCGCGAGCTGGGGCTTCGCTATGAGACCGCATGGCTGATGGCTCACAAGCTGCGCCATGGCTTGGCGGAGCGGCCGGAGGCGTTGCTGGACGGCATGGTCGAGGTCGATGAGAGCTACTACGGCGGGCGCGGCAAGCCCGAGAGCCGGGGCCGCGGGATGGCCAATGCCAACAAGAGCCTGCTCGTGCTGGCGGTGGAGAAGGTGGCGGTGGCGCCGGGCAAGGGGGTCGAGGCCAGCGGCTTCGTCGCCGGTCGGGCGCGACTTGCCATCCTGCCCCGGGCCAATGCCGAGCAGCTCGGCGGCTTCGTGCGGGCCGCCGTGACGCCGGGCGCGCGCCTGCTGACCGACGATTTCAAGGGCTATGCCGGGCTCGGCGCCGTCTACCGGCACCAGCCCACCGTCCAAGGCCAAGGCAAGAACGCCGAGACGCAGATGCCGATCATCCACGTCCTGTTCAGCAACCTCAAGACCTGGCTCAACGGCACCTACCATGGCGTCAGCGCCAAGCACTTGCCGCGCTATGGCCGGGAATGGGCCTATCGCTTCAACCGCCGCCGGCGGATCGACGACCTCGGCGACTTCGTCCTGAGCCGCGCCATGGCCCGGCCAACCATCACATACCGCCAGTTGATCCACGGTCTGCAACCCAACGACGCGCTACCTGCATTAACCGGATAGGGACGTCGCCGATACCCTGGACCAGGATGCGCACGCCGTCATGATGTGCGACGGCGCCGGTTGGCACGACGAGCGCGCCCTCACCGTCCCCGACAACGTCACCTTGGCGCTGTTGCCGCCTTACAGTCCCGAACTCAACCCCGTCGAGCGGGTTTGGCTCTACCTACGCGAACGCTTCCTATCGCTCCGCGTCCTCGACGACACCGAGGCCATCATCGACGCCTGTTGCCAAGCATGGATCGACCTCATCGCAGAACCGGATCGTATGCGAACCCTCTGCGCCTATCCATGGATCATGAAGGTGATTTCATAGGCTCACTGGTATCAGAACGGGCCAGAGGCGGGCCGATGGGACATGTCAGCTTGCCAGACGCGTCTCCGACCGCCAGCTTCCAAGCGCCAGCCAACGACCGACGTCCCGCGAATCCGCCGCGAAGGGCAGCATCACCAACCGATAGAGGAACACCCCGAAATCGGGTGTCGGAATTTTGCCTTCGTCCAGGATGGGCCGGGCCTTGGCCGCGAGCGAGGCGCCCAACTGGGTGAAGATGCCGATCAATACGGCCGCCGGATACACGTCCGCCCCGAACCGGTCCTGTGCCGGATTGAGCGTGCGGGAGAACATGTCACCCATCTCCTCGAATATGATTTCGGTATCGTCCTTGGCGAAACACCCGCAAACGCAATAGTCCTCGAGCTCCCCGGTTGAAACCTGGGGCCGAACCCGCCAGGGCGGCGGACGATCCGCGCATCTGTACATGTCCCAGTTGCGATGGAGCTGGGTCGTCTTGCGCCGGTCGTCGCCCTGAGGCGCGCCAGCGGCTCGCGCCGCCGGTCCTGCGCCTCCATTCGCGGGAGGCCTCGAGCCTTGGTCTCGCCGAATTTGTGCCATGTGCTACGCGCCGCGATGCGGCCCTCCATCTTCCCCAAGTTACCAGCCCCCGAGCTTCTGACCGATGAGCTCTTGTACGCGTTCCGGCTCAAGATCGTTCGTCTAGCCGCAATCACCGTGCCAGACTCAGAGAGATCGGTAAGACGCTGGAATCGTGGAGAAATCAGAGGTTCCCTGGGTGGGCCCGAGGGAGAGGGCGGCGGATTGTGAGCGTTTCGGGCGGCGCAGCTTGGGAATATGTCGCAATTCGCATCCGGTGGGCGCGGCGCTATAGCGTCTCCATTTTGAGCGGGCCGGCACTCGGCTTTGTCGCTCACGGCGGCGAACCAAATGGTCCGCGCCTGCGCGGGCGCGCCAGTGTGCCCGCGGGCCGTCTTGCGGCCTAGAGCGGTTCCAGATGAACTGGGACCGCTCTATTCCAAATTGATGTGGCGCTCGATCGCCTCGATCAGCACACCGATGCTGATCGGCTTGGAGAGATAGTCGTCGCAACCCGATGCCCGGACCCGCTCCTCGTCGCCGTACGCGGCGAAGGCCGTCACCGCGATGATGGGAATGTCGCGCAAGTCGTCGGCGGCCTTGAGCTTCCTGGTCACGTCAATGCCCGAGGTGTCCGGAAGCTGGATGTCCATCAGGATCAGATCGGGCCGCTCCGCTCTCACGAGTGCCATGGCCGCGGCGCCATCGACCGCCTCGAGGCACGAATAGCCGTGGGCCTGGAGCGTATCCCGGAACACCATCATGTTGAGGGCGTCGTCCTCGACGACGAGCACGGTCTTGGCCATGTCCACCCCTTTGCCGGCTTCCGCCGGATTGTCGCCCCATTTGTCTAACAATCAACGATCTTGCGCCCAATTGAAAGCCGTCATTTTCCGTGGATGCGGGCGGGACGGCCGTAGGCCGCGCCAGGGCGACCGAGTTCGCCTCTCCCCCATATCGGTCAAGGGTTCCCCCTGGGCGAGGTGTCCGATGACACCGTCGCACTTTGCAAGATGTCGGCGGTCGGTGCCCGGCGATTTCGGTTGCTCCGCGCCGGCCCGTTCCGGCACAAGGGGCGAGAGCGAAACCCGAACCCGGACAGACCATGGAACCGCCCCGCGCCGCCCGCCGACCCGTGACCACCACCCGCCACGGCCATGCCCGCGAAGACGCCTATGCCTGGCTCAAGGACCCGAACTGGCAAGAGGTGATGCGCGATCCGGATGTCCTCGACCCCGAGATTCGCGCCCATCTCGAAGCCGAGAACGCCCATACGGCGCACGTCATGGCGGGGACGGAAGCGCTTCAGGAGGCCCTCTTCGCCGTGATGAAGGGACGCATCAAGGAGGATGATTCGAGCGTGCCGTCGCCGGACGGCCCCTGGGCCTACTACAGCCGCTACGAGACTGGCCGCCAGCATCCCGTCTTCTGTCGGCGCCCGCGCGGGGACGGGCCGGAACAGGTGCTGCTGGACGGCAACCGGGAAGCCGAGGGCCACACCTTCTTTCGCGTCGGCGCCTGCCGGCACAGCCCCGACCAACGCCTTCTCGGCTATAGCCTCGACCTCAACGGCTCGGAATACCACGACCTCCATGTCCGCGACCTCGAAAGCGGCGAGGCAGTCGGCGCGCCCGTGCCCGACGCCCAGGGCGAGATCGTGTGGGCCGGCGATTCGCGCGCCCTCGTCTACGCGCGGCTCGATGCGAACCACCGGCCCTCGCACGTCTTCCGCCACTGCCTCGGCGCCGACCCCGCCACCGACGCGCTCGTGTACGAGGAGGTGGATCCCGCCTTCTACCTCTCCGTCGGCAAGACCGAGAGCGGGCGCCTCGTCACCATCACCGCCGCCGACCACGCGACCAAGGAGGTCCGCGTGCTCGACACGGGCGACCCCGGTGGCGCCCCGGTCCTCGTGGCCGCGCGGGAAGACGGTCATGAATACGAGGTGAGCGAGCATGAAGGCCGCCTCCTCATCCTGACCAATGCCGACGGGGCCGAGGACTTCAAGATCGTCGAGGCGCCACTCGCCAGTCCTGGCCGCGCCAACTGGCGCGACCTCGTCGCGCACGAGGAGGGATGCCTCATCCGCGCCATGCTGGTGTTCCGCGATTACCTCGTGCGGCTCGAACGGCGGGACGGCCTGCCCCGCATCACCATCCGCCGCTTCGCCGATGGCGAGGAACATGCGATCCAGTTCGATGAAGAGGCCTACGAGCTCGGCCTCATCCCCGGCCACGAGTTCGAGACGGCGAGCCTGCGCTTCACCTACAGCTCGCCGACGACGCCCCGGCGCACCTTCGACTACGACATGGGGAGCCGCGAGCGTGTCCTGCGCAAGACCCAAGAAGTACCGAGCGGGCACGACCCCGCCGCCTACGTCACACGCCGCCTCATGGCGCCCAGCCATGATGGCGAGCTAATGCCGATCACGGTCCTGCATCGCAAAGAGGGGCCCCTCGACGGCTCAGCACCGCTCTTCCTCTATGGCTACGGCTCCTACGGCATCTCCATGCCGGCGAGCTTCGCGACCGACCGGTTGAGCCTTGTCGACCGCGGCTTCGTCTATGCTATCGCCCATGTACGCGGCGGGCGGGAACGCGGCGATCGCTGGTACAAGGCGGGCAAGCTCGCGCACAAGGCCAACACCTTCCGCGATTTCGTCGCCGCGGCCGAGCACCTGATCGCCGAGGGCTATGGGTCCAAGGGCGGCATCGCCATCAACGGGCGCAGCGCGGGTGGCCTGCTGGTGGGCGCCGCCACCAACATGGCGCCCGATCTGTTCCGCGCCGTCGTCGCCGAGGTGCCCTTCGTCGATGCCCTCAACACCATCTGCGACGATACCCTGCCGCTCACCCCGCCCGAATGGACCGAATGGGGCAACCCGATCCTGGACGAGGACGCCTACCGCGCCATGCTGTCCTATTCGCCCTACGACAACGTGGCGGCGCGGGCCTATCCCCACATCCTGGCGACGGCGGGGCTCACCGACCCGCGCGTCACCTATTGGGAGCCGGCCAAGTGGGTGGCGAAGCTGCGCGCGCTCAAGACCGACGATCATATGCTGCTCTCGCGCACCTATATGGCCGCCGGCCACGGCGGCGCTTCCGGCCGCTTCGACCGCCTGGAGGAGATCGCCTTCACCTACGCTTTCGTGCTCAAGGCCTTCGGCATGGCGGGGTGAGGGGAGAAAGCCGGGTACTCGCACGTCGGTGGCGGTAAGGGGCGCTTCGCCATCGCCCGCCCGTCGTCCATACTGCGAACGGTACGCTCGGAACGAGGAGTTAGAGACATGGCGAACGTCGGAGAGCCCGCACCCACGCCGGAGGCCAACTACCGGCCCCGCTTCATGGAGATCCCGAGCTTCATGCGCGCGCCCATCGTGGGCGACCCGGCCCAGCTCGACATCGCCATGATCGGCGTGCCGTTCGACCTCGGCGTCACCAACCGCGCGGGCGCCCGCCACGGCCCGCGCCAGGTGCGCGACATGTCGAGCTTCATGCGCACCACACACCATGTGAGCCGCATCAACCCGGGCGAGCTGTGCCACCTGGGCGATATGGGCGATGCGCCCATCAACCCCTTCGATATCGCCAGGAGCATGAAGGTGATCGAGGATTTCTACACTCCCGTGGTGGCGGCCGGCGCCGCGCCGCTCTCGGTCGGCGGCGACCACCTCATCACCCTCCCCATCATGCGGGCGCTGGCCAAGGACCGGCCCGTGGGCATGGTGCATTTCGACGCCCACTGCGATACCGGCGATTCCTTCATGGGGGCGGACTACCACCATGGCGTACCCTTCCGCCGCGCGATCGAGGAGGGCCTCCTGGACCCCAAGCGCACCATCCAGATTGGCATCCGCGGCTCGCTCACCGATCCGGGCATCTGGGACTTCTCCCACGATACGGGCATGCGGGTGGTCTATATCGAGGAGTTCTTCGAGATCGGCACGGACGCCGTGATCGCCGAGGCGCGCCGGGTCTGCGCCGAGGGCCCGACCTATATCAGCTTCGACGTGGACGGCCTAGACCCGGTCTACGCCCCCGGCACCGGCACGCCCGAGGCCGTCGGCTTCAGCATGTACGAGGCCCAGAAGATGATTCGCGGCCTCCAGGGTCTCGACATCGTCGGCGGCGACGTGGTCGAGGTGGCGCCGCCCTTCGATCCGACCGGCAACACGGCGCTGAACGCCGCCACCGTCCTCTTCGAGATCCTCTGCGTCCTCGCCGACGCCTACGCCCGCCGCCGGGATTAGCCCCCGGCAATTGTGCGTTGCACGCTTGCCCGGGGATCGGCACCATGGGCCCGCTACCCTAGTGAGAGAGGAGCTCGTATGAGTAACGTGGCAATCGACAGCGACGACCTCCCCGTGGACGCGGAGGCGCTGCGCGAGGAGGTCAAGAGCAAGTACCGGGAGGTCGCGGTCGAGCCGAACAAGGAGTACCACTTCCATACCGGGCGGCCGCTGGCGGCCCGCCTCGGGTACGATGCGCAACTGGTCGATGCCTTGCCGGACGTGGCCGTCGAATCCTTCGCGGGGGTGGGCAACCCGTTCTCCTTGCGGCCGCTAGCCGCGGGCGAGCGGGTGGTCGATGCCGGCTCGGGCGCCGGTTTCGACAGCTTCGTGGCCGCCGCCAAGGTGGGGGCCGGGGGCCGCGTCGTCGGTATCGACATGACCGAGGAGATGCTCGCCAAATCGCGGGCCACCGCGCGCGCGCTGGGCTTCGGCCATGTCGAGTTCCGCGAGGGCCTGCTCGAGGACATGCCGGTCGAGGAAGGCTGGGCCGACGCCGTCATATCCAACGGCGTCGTCAACCTCTGCGCCGACAAGCGGCGGGTGATGGGCGAGGTCATGCGGGTCTTGCGCCCGGGCGGGTACTTCCAGTTCGCCGATATCGCCAACGGCAAGCCCGTGCCCGAGGCCGCGATCGCCAACATCGACCTGTGGACCGCTTGAATCGCCGGTGGCATGCCGTGTGCAGGCTGGCGGAAGATGCTCGTGGACACAGGGTTCGAGGACGTGGTGATCGGGCCGCCCGTGGATACCTTCGGCGAGGCGGGCGGCGAGGCGAAGGCCAGGGCGTTCGAGGTGTTCGGCTACGCCTTCCTGGCCCGCAAGCCCGGCTGACCCACGGTCGTGGGCCTTTAGTTGAGCTGGGCCGGTTTGGCCTCGGGTCGTGCAGGCATGGGCGAATAGTCGAATCTCAGCCGCCCGCCGCCGCCCGCCGCAGGCTGTCGATCAGTGCCATGGTGGGATAGCCGTCGGGGACGAGGCCGAGCTCTCGCTGATAGGCGCGCACGGCGGCGCGGGTGTTGGGGCCGATGACGCCGTCGACCCCGCCGGTCTCGTGCCCGCGCGCCGTCAGCAGCCTTTGCAGGTCATGCTTGTCGGTGCGCGAGAGCGGCTGGTCGCCCCGCGGCCACGTCCCCCGAAAGGGGTCGGCGCCGGCGATCCTGTCGGCGAGGTGGCCGACGGCCAGGGCATATGCCGAAGAGTTGTTGTAGCGCAGGATGGCGCGGAAGTTGCCGAGCACCAGGAAGACGGCGCCGCGGTGCCCCGCTGGCGCCAGAATCGAGGCCATGTCCCGGTTCGCCGGCAAATCGGCGCCATCGGCCGTGCGCACGCCGAGTTGCCGCCATTCCGAGAGCGGCTTCTTCACACCGAGCCCCGTCGCCTCCCATGGGAATCCCGCCGGCACCACCACCTCCGTGCCCCAGCTCGCGCCCGCGTCCCAGCCCGCGCGCGCCAGGTAGTTGGCGGCCGAGGCGAGGGCGTCGCCCTGGTTTCCCCACAGATCGCGCCGGCCGTCGCCGTCCTGGTCGACGGCGTAGCCGCGGAAGGCCTCGGGCATGAACTGGGTCTGGCCCATGGCCCCGGCCCAGGAGCCGCGCATGTCCCCGGGTGCTATGTCTCCCGCTTCGAGGATGAGGAGGGCGGCGATCAGGTGGCGGCGAAAGGTCGCCGTCCTGCGCCCCGACCAGGCCAATGTGGCGAGGGAGCGGATGACGCTGTAGTCGCCCGTGTGCGCGCCGTAGGCGCTTTCGATGCCCCAGATCGCGACGAGGATCGGGGCCGGCACGCCGTAGCGTGCGGCCACGGCATCGAGCAGGTCGCGCCGGCCGGCGAAAAGCGCCCGCCCGTCCTCGATACGTTCGCTCGAGACGGCCATGTCGAGATAGCCCCAGATAGGCCGGGTGAACTCGGGCTGGCGATTGTCGAGCTCGAGGACCCTCGGGTCGGGGTCGACACCCGCGAAGGCGGCATCGAAGACGGCGCCAGAGACGCCGGCCTCGAGCGCATCCACCCGCAGCTCCGAGACCCACGCTCCGAAGGACTGGTTCGCCGGCTCGGCGGCGAACTGTCGGGCCTCCGCCACCCGCGCCGTATCGGCTGTCTGCTGGCCGGCCTCACCCGGCGTCTGGCAGCCGGCAATCAGCGACGCGGCCAGAAGGATGGCTCCGAAGCGTTCGATCACGCGCGGGCGCGCTTTCCGTCCGCCGCCACGGCTACACCACCACGAGCCGTGCATCGCCGAGGCCGTCGATGGTGGTCACCATCTCGTCGCCGGCGCTCATCAGCTTGGTGGTGACGATACTGCCGGTCATCACCACGTCGCCGGCGCGCAGGTGCCGCCCGCGCTCGACCAGGTTGTTGGCGAGCCAGGCCAGCGCCAGCAGCGGATGGCCGAGGGCGTCGCGGCCGTGGCCCTCGCCCACCATCGCGCCGTTGATGACCATGCGCCCGGCCGCCGCCCCCAGGTCGAGAGCCCGCCAGTCCGCGACCGGCGGGCCGAGGACGCAACCCTGGTTCATGGAGTTGTCGGCGATGAGGAGCGGGGCATCGAGCTGGTCGTAGACCACGTCGCGCAGGTCGACGATCTCGATGCCGGCCATGCAGGCGCCTACGGCCGCCGCCACGGTATCGCGGTCGTAGGGCGCCCCGGCGGCGACGAGGTCGCGGTCGAGGCGCATGGCAATCTCCGATTCGACGCCGAGGGTGCGGAAGTCGGCGCCGCGCACCTCGACCGTCCCCTCATGGATGCGGTCGGTGAAAATGGCGCCCTCGCAAGGGCGGTCGATGCCCACCATCTGCTGCATGACGGGCGTGGTGAGTGCGACTTTCCAGCCGCCCACCTGGTGGCCCGCACCCGCGTAGAGGTCGAGCAGCCTGTCCTGCGCCAGGTAGGCTTCGGCGATGTCTCGCGGGCGCTCGTCCTCGGGCAGGGGCGCCATGGCAAGCCCATCGCGATGGGCCTCGAAGAGGCGCCGTGCGGCGCGCGCGATGCGATCCTCGTCGGCCATGGTCGATCCTCCACGTTCGGGCCTTTGGTCGGCGGCATCATGGGCCGGCGCCCGTCCGCGTTCAAGCACGGCCGCGGGCCGCCGGACAAGGGCTTTCCGTATCCTCCGCTCGCCCGGGCCCGCAACAGCCCACGAAACCGGGACAACGCCATCCGCCGCGACGGCGCCGATCCGGCTCGAGCCGCGATCGAAGCCGAGAGGACATCGTTAAGCGATTGATTTATTTGCATCCCGACCCTTGGCACCTTAACATTCAGCCGCGGTTTCGCCGCGGTCACGGCTCCCTCGGCGCCATCCGCGGCCCTTGCTAAGGGGGGGAGATGGTCGAACGGAACGCGTTGCCATTCACGCTCGACGAGTATGCCGGGCGCCTCGCGCGGGTGCGCGCCAACATGGCGGCGGCGGGGGTCGAGGTCATGCTGACGACCGTGCCCGAGAACATCGTCTACCTCACGGGCTATCACTCCCTCGGCTACTTCACCTACCAGCTCCTCATCGTCTCGCTCGACGAGGCCCCCATCCTTTTGACCCGCGCCCTCAACGTGGAGAAGGCGCAACTCGATAGCTGCATCGAGAACATCGCCGGCTACCGCGACACCGAGGATCCCGACGACGCCACCTACCGGGTGCTCGAGAGCCACGGGTTCCTGAACAAGCGCATGGGGAATCAGGACGACGCCTGGTTCTTCTCCGTCGCCCGCTACAAGAAGCTCATGACTCGCCTCGGCGTGGGCGACCTCACCGATTGCTCGGGCCTCGTCGAGGCCGTGCGGCGCGTGAAGTCGGCGCGCGAGATCGATTATATCCGCGAGGCCGGGCGCTACTGCGCGGCCTCTCTCGACGGCGCCATCGACGCCGTCGCCCCCGGCGCGCTGGAGACCGAGGTCTCGGCCGCCGCCCATTACGACATGCACAAGGCGGGTAGCGAATATCTCGGCCATTCGGCCCAGTTCGTGGCCGGGACGGCCGCGGGCCTCGCCTTCGAATGCGCCGAGCGCCGGCCGATTCTCGAGAGCGACGTGGTCTACATGGAGGCGGGCGGCACCCACAACCGCTACAACGCCATGCTCTCGCGCACCGTCATCGTCGGCGACCCCGACCCCAAGTTCACGGCCATGGCCGAGGCTTCGCGCGACGCGCTCAACGCCGCCAAGGCGCTGATCCGCCCCGGCGCCACCTCACACGAGGTCGACCGTGCCGCGCGCGAGACGATCGCCAGGGCGGGCTTCGCCGAATACTTCGCCCACCGCACGGGCTACTCGATCGGCATCGGCTTCCCGCCCGACTGGGGCGAGGGGCGGCTCATGAGCATCAACGAGGGCGACGAAACCGTGCTCGAGGCCGGCATGTGCTTCCATCTGATCCCGGACATGAAGAAGGCGGGGGAGGGTGGCGTCGTCTTCAGCGAATTCCTCGCCGTCACCGAGGGTGGTCACGAGCTCCTCACCCCCTACTCCCAGGAGATATTCCGCAAGTGAGCGGCCCGGTGGGGCCGGCCGCCCAGGTTTTCGTCCACCGGCCCATTGTCATGGGCCGGCGCGGCATGGTCGTGGCCGGGCATCATCTGGCCGCGGAGGCCGGGGCGCGGGTGCTGGCGGACGGGGGCAACGCCATGGACGCGGCCGTGACGGCCGCGGCCGCGCTCTCGGCCGCCATTCCCTTCATGAACGGGGTCGGCGGCGATTGCTTCGCCCTGTGGTTCGATGCCGCGCGGGGGGAGGCCCAAACCGTCAACGGCAGCGGCGGCGCGCCCGCCGCCGCCACCATCGATGCCTACCGCGCCCGCGGCCTGGAGCGCGTGCCCACCCGTGGGCCTCTCTCCATCTCGGTGCCCGGGGCGCCCCACGCCTGGGCCGAGGCCCTGGCCCGCTTCGGCACCATCCCCCTGGCCGACGCGCTCGGCCCGGCAACCAGGATCGCCGCCGACGGGTTGCCGGTGGACCGGGTATTGCGCGATTTCCTCAATGGCCCCGTCTATGCAGGCCTCGCCGCCGGCCAGCCGGCGCTGGCCGCTATCTTCGGCGCCCCCGGCGGCCGCCGCCTGGGCGAGATCGTCCGCCAGCCCACCCTTGCCGAGAGCCTCGGCCGCATCGCCGCGACGGGTGTGGGGGCGCTCTATGGCGGCCCCCTCGGCGCGGCGTTGGCCGATGACCTCGCCGCCGCCGGCGCCCTCCTCACGAACGACGACCTCGCGGCCCACCGCACGCTCCTGCAAGACCCGCTCACCACCGCCTACCGGGGCCATGAAGTGTTGAGCGCGCCCCCCAATACCCAGGGCATCGCCCTCTCTCTCCTCCTCGCCCTCCTCGACCGCGCCGACGGCGACGAGCCGTCCCTGGCCCGTTTCCTACGCCTCAAGCAACTCGCCTTCGCGGCGCGCGACCGCCGCGTGGGCGACCCGGACCTCGCGGGCGACCTCCAGCCGCTGTTGAGCCCCGATGCCCTCGCCTCCCTCGATGCCTATGGCGACCTCGGGCCGCCCGGCCGGCTCGCCCCCGGCCCGCACGGCGGCGACACCACCACGGTCGTTGCCATGGACGCGGCCGGCAACGCCGTCAGCTGGGTGCAGAGCCTGTTCGAAGAATTCGGCAGCGGTGTCGTCTCGCCCGCGACCGGCATCGTGCTCCAGAACCGCCTCAGCCTCGCCTCGCTCGTGCCCGGCGGCACCAATAGCCTGGCGCCGGGCCGACGGCCCTTCCACACCCTCTGCCCGGCGCTGGTGCTCGAAGGCGGGCGCTGCCGCCTCGCGATCGCCACCCCCGGCGACCACGGCCAGCCCCAGACCATCGCCCAGGTGCTGGCCCACATCCTCGAAGGCGGCCTCGACGTGCAGGCGGCCATCGAGGCGCCCCGCATCCGCCACGACGAGGGCAATGAGGTCATGTACGAGAGCCGCCTCGCCGCCGGCCGCCTGACCCCACTGACGGACGCGGGCTACGGCCTCCGCGACGTGGGCGGCTGGTCGCGCGTCATGGGCGGCGTGTGCGCCATCGATTGCCCCGACGGCGGCGTGCGCATGGGCGGCGCCGACCCCCGCCGCGCGGCCTACGCGGCGGCGGAGTAGGCTCCGCGCCTCAGCCCCAGAGGGCCGGCTCGGGCGGATAGACGCGGCTGCCCTCGAAGCGGAGGCCGTGGGGCCGGTCCTCGGCCAGGAGGAGGGGGCCGTCGAGGTCCACCACCTCCGCCCCCTGGGCGACGAGGGTGGCGGGCGCCATGGCGAGGGAGGTCGCGATCATGCAGCCCACCATGATGCCGAAGCCCCTGTCCCTGGCGGCCGCGCGCAGGCGGAGCGCCTCGGTGAGGCCGCCGGTCTTGTCGAGCTTGATGTTGATCATCTCGTAGCGGCCCGCGAGATGGTCGAGCGACGCCGTATCGTGGCACGATTCGTCGGCGCAGACCGGGATGGGGCGGTCGAGGGTGGCGAGGGCCGCGTCCGCCGCCGCTGGCAGGGGCTGCTCGATCATGGTGACGCCGAGGTCGGCGAGCCGCGGGGCGAATGCCGTGAGCTCGGCCGCGGTCCAGCCCTCGTTGGCATCGACGATTAGGCGGGCATGGGGCGCGCCCGCGCGCACCGCCGCGACGCGGTCGAGGTCGCCCGCGCCCGCGAGCTTGAGCTTGAGGAGCGGCCGGGCCGCGTTCTCGGCCGCCGCCGCGCCCATCGCCTCGGGGCTGTCGAGAGAGAGGGTGTAGGCGGTGGTGAGCGGCCCCGGCGCATCGAGGCCCGCGAGCGCCCAGGCCGGCCGGCCCGCGCGCTTGGCTTCCAGGTCCCAGAAGGCGCAGTCGAGGGCGTTGCGGGCCGCGCCCGGTGGCAATGCCCCTTGCAGCCTCTCCCGGTCGAGCCCCGCGTCGAGCCGCGCGCGCAGCCCTTCGATGGCCGCCATAACGCCTTCGACAGTCTCGCCGTAGCGCGGATAGGGCACGCATTCGCCGCGCCCCACGGCACCCCCGGCGCGGAGCTCGGCCACCACCAACTCGGTTGCCGTCTTGCTGCCGCGCGAGATGGTGAAGGCGCCGCGGATCGGCCAGGATTCGCGGACGACGGCGAGGGTGGGCACGGCTAGGGCAGGTTGTCGACGATGCGGGTCACGCCGCCGCGTACCGGGTCCACCGTGGGCAGGCCGAGCTCGGCCTCGGTCGCGCGCAGGTACTCGGCGGCCGCCGCCTCGTCGAGGCCCGAGGTGTTGATTGCGATGCCGATGCACCGGACGGCCGGGTTGGTCAGCGCGCAAGCCGCGAGCTGCGCCTCCATGCAGGCGCGGATGGTCGGCATGGGATATTCGGGCAGGCCGCGCATGTGGGGCCGCGTGGGCTCGTGGCAAATCACCAGTACGTCCGCCTGCGCCCCGTGCGCGAGGCCGAGGGTCACGCCCGCGTAGGAGGCGTGGAGAAGAGAGCCCTGGCCCTCGATCACGTCCCAGTGGTCGTCGTCGGCCTCGGGCGCCAGCCACTCCACCGCGCCCGAGATGAAGTCGGCCACCACCGCGTCGACGGAGACACCCTCGCCGGCGATGAGAATGCCGGTCTGGCCCGTGGCGCGGAAGTCGGCCTTCAAGCCGCGGGCGCGCATCTCGCGCTCGATCGAGAGCGAGGTGTACATCTTGCCGACCGAGACATCCGTGCCCGCGGTCAGGAGGCGCATGCCGCCGCGCTTCTTGCCGTTGCCGAGGGCGAAGTCGCGGGTCGGATGGCGTACGTCGTAGAGGGTGCGGCCGTGCCTCTCGGCCGCGGCGCGCACGGCCGGCACGTCCGTGAGCTTGTTGTGCAGGCCGCTCGCCACGTCCATGCCGCGCTCGAGCGCGTGCAGGATCACGGCCGTCCAGGCATCGGAAAGGATGCCGCCCCGGTTGGCCACGCCGACGATCATGGTCTTGGCGCCCTTGTCCGCGGCCTCGTCGACGCTCAAGTCCGCGAGGCCGAGGTCGGCGTTGCAGTCCGCGAGGCGGAGCTGGCCCAGGCACCAGTCCGGGCGCCAGTCGGCCACGCCCTGTGCCGTCTTGGCCGCGAGCGCATCGCGCGCATCGCCGAGGAACATGAGGTAGGGGTGTTGAATTGCCATTCGTCCGCCCATTGCTGCTTTATGTCCGGGGACCGTGCCTCGGTCCCGGGCGGCCCTCCGGCGCAAGATATTCGGGGCTTGGGGCGGCGACAAAACTTTTTTTTGCCTGTGTGACCCCCATCACTGCCGGCCGGGCCGTCAAGCGCCATTATCCTGACTGTCAACCAAGCCTCTTCCCGACCGCTGCGCGGGGCTGGTGACAACGGGGGCCGGTGTCTTTGGATACCGGCCCCCGTTCCGTTCGGGTCGTCGCGAACGGTGCTTCAGGGCGGGTTTCGGCGCAGGGCGGCGTTGAATTCGGCGCCGAAGACGAAGATCGCCGCGCTCAGGTAGAAGAACAACAGCGTCACCACGATGCCGCCCAGGCTGCCATAGGTGACGGTGTAGTGGGTCGAGCGCTCGAAGTAGAGGGAGAAGAGGCTCGCGAGGATCAGCCAGGCCACCGTCGCCAGGCCGGCGCCGGGCAGCACCAGCCGGTTCGGCCCGGGCTTGGGCAGCCAGCGGTACAGGGCCGCGATGGCGAGGAAGACGGTCGTGGGCGCGATGCCGTAGCGCGCGGCCGCGTACGCCCCCTCCCAGACCGCCGGCAGGCGCAGCATGTCGGACACGAACCGCCAGACGTCCGGCCCGATGACGATGGCGGCCGTGGCGACGAGCGTGACGAGCGCGCCGAGGACGACGAAAAGGAGGCCCTGCAGGCGGCGGTGCCAGACCGGGCGCGGCTCGGTGACCCCGGAGGCGAGGTTCAGGCCCGCGCGCAGCGCCTCGATGCCCGAGGAGGCCGCCCACAGGGTGGCGATCATGCCGGCCGTGATGAGGTGGCCCCGCCGCTCCGTCAGCACCTCGGCGATGACCGGCGCCAGGGTCTCGACCACCTCGGCCGGCAGGGCTTCGAAGGCGAGCGCCACGATCTCGTCGACCATCTCCGGCCGGCCCGCGAATCCGGCGAGTGCAGTGAGCCAGATGAGGAAGGGAAAGACCGCGAACAGGGAGGCGAAGGCGATATACCCGGCCCGCGTCGAGCCATCGTTGGCGATGAAGCCGGCGGCCGCGCGCCACAGGACGCGGAGCGGCACAGGCAGGCGTTGGTCGAAGCTCCGGGGCATGGTGAACGCGACTCTCCGTCGATTCGGTGGCGGCCTCGAACGTCTGCGCGCGCCGACCTTGCAACGCCGGCCGGCCCATCATATAGACGTTTTCGGATTGCGATCGATTCGCGCCCGCCTTCGCGGCGAACAACCGGGAGAAGCCCCTTCATGACGACCGTGTCGCGTGCCCTTCCCGGCATGGGCTGGCGCACCCCGATGGTGGTCATCGTGGCGGGCTGTCTCATCCTGCTCCTGACCTTCGGCGTGCGCGCGGGTTTCGGGCTGTTCATGGATCCGATCTCCCTCGACCTCGGGTGGGGGCGCGAGATCTTCGCCATGTCCCTCGCCCTCCAGAACCTGGTCTGGGGCCTGGCGCAGCCATTCGCGGGCGCCGTCGCCGACCGCTACGGCACGGCGCGGGTGCTGGTCGCGGGCGGCTTGGTCTATGCGCTCGGCACCTATCTGATGGCCGTCTCGGGCACGGCCGGGATGATGCACCTCTCCGCCGGCCTGCTGGTCGGGCTGGGGCTCTCGGGCGCCTCGTTCGGCGTCGTGCTGGCGGCGATCGGGCGCATGGTGCCGGAGGAGAGGCGCTCCTGGGCCCTCGGTATCGGCACCGCCGCCGGCTCCCTCGGGCAGTTCACGCTGGTGCCGCTCGGCCAGGCGTTCCTCGCCTCCTACGGCTGGTCGGCGGCGCTCATGCTGCTGGCGCTCTTGGCCCTGCTCGTCATTCCGCTGTCGACGGCGCTGGCCGGGCGCGGCGACGCGGTCGCGCGCGGGCCCAAGCAATCCCTGACCGAGGCCCTGCGCGAGGCCGGGGTCCATTCGGGCTTCATCTACCTGACCCTCGGGTTCTTCGTTTGCGGCTTCCAGGTCGCCTTCATCGCGGCGCATCTGCCGGCCTACGTCACCGACCTGGGCCTGCCCCTGGTGATCGGCGGCTGGGCGCTCGCCCTCGTCGGCCTCTTCAACATCATCGGCTCCTACACGGCGGGCGTGCTCGGCGGCAGGCACAGCAAGAAGTATCTCCTGAGCGGGCTCTACCTGGCCCGCTCGGTGGTCATCGCCGTCTTCGTGCTGGTCCCGCCGAGCGCGGCGTCCGTGCTCGTCTTCGCCGCCGTCATGGGCCTTCTGTGGCTCTCGACCGTGCCGCTGACCTCGGGCCTCGTGGCCCAGATCTTCGGCGTGCGCTACATGGCGACCCTGTTCGGCATCGTCTTCCTGAGCCACCAGGTCGGCAGCTTCATCGGTGTCTGGCTGGGCGGGCGCCTGTTCGACGCCACGGGCTCCTACGACATCGTGTGGTGGATCAGCGTGGCGCTCGGCATCGGGGCCGCGCTCCTGCACTGGCCCATCGACGAGCGCGCGGTACCCCGCCTGGCCGAGGCCGCTTGACCCGCGCGGGCTGCCTCGAAGACACGATCGCCGCGTCCAGCCGCGCGGTGGTATTCACGGGTGCCGGCATCAGCACGGAATCGGGCATCCCCGATTTCCGTAGCCCGGGCGGCCTCTGGACCAAGAACCAGCCCATCGACTTCCGCGATTTCGTGGCCTCGGAGGGGGCGCGGCGCGAGGCCTGGCGGCGCAAGTTCAACATGGACGGCGTCATGAAGGCGGCGGAACCCAACCGCGGCCACCGGGCGGTGGAGAAGCTCGTGCGCCTGGGCACGGTGAAGAGCGTCATCACCCAGAACGTCGACGGCCTGCATCAGGCGTCCGGTATCCCCGACGCGAAGGTGATCGAGCTTCATGGCAACACCACCTACGCCCGTTGCCTCGAGTGTCACGAGCGCTACGAGCTCGCGCCCATCCGCGTGGCGTTCGAGGCCAACGGCACCCTGCCCATCTGCGAGAAATGCGACGGCATCGTGAAGACGGCGACCATCTCCTTCGGCCAGTCGATGCCGGAGATAGAGATGCGCCGGGCCGAGATCGAAGCCCTGGCCTGCGACCTCTTCCTCGCCATCGGCTCGTCGCTCGTGGTCTATCCGGCGGCCGACTTCCCGGCCCTGGCCAAGCGCAACGGCGCCCGGCTGGTGATCCTCAACCGCGAGCCGACCCCGCTCGACGGTTTCGCCGACCTGGTCCTCAACGACGAGATCGGCCCCGTCCTGGGTGACGCCGTGGGCGTCAACTGATACCGGGCGGTGGGACGTCACCGGAACCATTCCAACGATGGTGCATTCTGGGTACGATCGGCCACGAATTTAAAGGCCATCCGAGAAATATGGATCGCATACAGGATACGCATGAATGGCGGGGCTCTATGACGACGATTTCGTCGAAATCCTGCGCAAGGGTGCGCAGTCGGTCGTGGGCCAGTGGGGGTTTTCCACTAAGACGCGGGTAAGTCTGGTCGCCATTTCCGAAAATGCAACATTCAGGGCAGACGATCCTCGAGCGGATGCACCGGTGATATTGCGGGTGCATCGGCCGGGTTATCACACGCGCGCGGAGATCGAATCGGAGCTCGATTGGATCGAGGCGCTGCGCGCCGAGGGTGTTGTCGATATTCCGGCACCGCTACCTTGTACAGAGGGCGCCCACATAACCGGATTCGATCTCGAAGGTGAAACAAGGGACGTTGTCGCCTTTGAATTCATGGCCGGAGAGGAGCCATCGCAAGACGACGATCTCGTCAGCGGCTTTCACGAGCTTGGCGCCATCAGTGCGCGCCTGCATGCCCATGCAAGGCCTTGGGACCGGCCTAGCGGCTTCACGCGCAAGACCTGGAACTTCGAGACGACCGTCGGCTCGAGCCCTCATTGGGGTGATTGGCGTGCTGGGCTTGGACTCGATGAAAGGGGCAGGGAAATTCTCGAACGGGTTTGTGTGGTGTTGGAGCGCCGGCTGGTTGCCTATGGTGAGGGATCCGAGCGTTTCGGCTTGATTCATGCCGACCTCCGGCTCGCCAATCTGCTGGTCGACGAAGCGGGCCGGATCGGCGTGATCGATTTCGACGACTGCGGCTTCGGCTGGTTCATGTATGATTTTGCCGCCGCGGTCAGTTTTTTCGAGCACGAGCCGATTGTCCCATCACTGCGGGAGTCCTGGGTTCGAGGGTACAAAACCGTAAGCGAGCTTGCGTTGGAGCACATCGAGATGCTGCCGACTTTTGTGATGCTGCGCCGCCTGTTGTTGACCGCATGGATCGCCAGTCATGCGGAAACCCCGACCGCGCAGGCGCTCGGCGCGGGATACACCGATGGCACCGTGGCGCTTGGTGAACAATTCTTGCGCAATGCGGATTGACGGGCGCCCATGAGCGCGGAACCCCGCGATATCCTCGACATGAATGCTTTCGACGGCAATGCCGACGGCGAGGACGACGATACCCTGCTCAATCGCCGCATGAGAAATGTCGGTGCCGCGTCCGTATTGTTCTACAAGCAACCCATTGAAATGGTGCGCGGGCGTGGGTGCTGGCTCGAGGCCGCCGATGGAACCCGCTATCTCGATTTCTACAACAATGTTCCCTCGGTCGGCCATTGCCACCCGGGCGTGGTTGCCGCGATACGGCACCAACTGGGAGAGCTGAACGTCAACTCGCGTTATCTGAATGCCACGACGGAGATGTATCTGGAACGGCTGAAGGCGACCCTGCCCACGCGCCTTTCCAATATCCTGCTGGCCTGCAGCGGTAGTGAAGCCAATGACCTCGCGATCCGCGTGGCGAAGATCGAGACCGGCTGCACCGGATTCATCGTTACGAAAACGGCATATCACGGCAATACATCGGCGGTGCTCGAGCTCTCGCCGGCCGCCTTCAAGCGAGGCAAGCCGCCGCCTCATGTAGAGGTCATCCCGCCGCCCACGGCCGCGGCCTATGGCGCGAACATCGCTGGTGGCTTTACCGATGCGGTGTGCCGGGCGATTCACGCGTTACGCGGAAGAGGATATGGGTTTGCCGGGCTGATCTGCGATCCGATATTCTCGAGCGATGGAATTTTCCCCCATCCGGCCGGATTTCTAGGGACGGCGGCGACCGCGGTGAGGAGCGCCGGCGGCGTGTTCATCGCCGATGAAGTGCAGCCGGGATTTGGACGGACAGGCCACATGTGGGGGTTCGAGCGTCACGGTATAACGCCGGACATCGTCACCATGGGCAAGCCGATGGGCAACGGCTATCCAATGTCGGGGATGGCCACGAGCCCGGAATTGCTGGCGAAGCTTTGTGAGGATTTCGGCTATTTCAGCACCTTCGGCGGCACAGCCGCTTCAGCCGCCGCTGGGCTTGCGGTACTCGATGCGATTCGCGATGAGGGACTCCAGGAGAACGCGACAAACATCGGCGCCTATCTCGCGGCGCGCCTTCAAGCCATCGCCGAGGCCGACGAGCGGGTGAGCGAGGTCCGAAGCGCCGGTCTCTTCATAGGGATCGACCTTTGCCGTGATGGGAGCCCATCCGAACCTGATCCGGGGTTGGCCGACCAACTGGTCAATAGCTTGTGTGAGCGCCGGGTCCTGATCGGCTCCGCCGGACCCTATGGCCATACGCTGAAAATTCGGCCGCCGCTCTGCCTGACCCGGGAAGACGCGGATTTCTTCGCCGATGCGCTTACCGAAACCCTGCGCACGGCTTGAGGAACGCGATCAGGTCGAACAAGCTCACGGATATGGTCGGCGCGTGTCGTGCGCCGTACTCGCGGTATGCCGGCTCGAGTGTCTCATACATAGCGTAATTCCGGTGGTCACTCTCCCGGGCCTATGATGCGGGGTCACGAGTAAGCGCCCCAATAGGCAAACCAAGGAGAGTGACCATGACGGAGTATGTTGGGTTTGATGTGTCGAAGGAAGAGACGGCGTTTTGCGTGAAGGACGTGGCGGGAAAGATATTGGCGCGCGGCAAGGTTGCGACCGATCCGGGGGCGCTGTTCGCAGCTTTGCGGGAGCATTGTCTGTGCCCTGGCCGTATCGTTCTGGAGACGGGTACGCTGAGTGGCTGGCTGGCGCGGGATCTGGGCCGGCTGGGGGTCTCGGTCGATGTGATCGACGCGCGCCAGGCGAACGCTGTGATGCGTCTTCAGCACAACAAGACGGATGCGAACGACGCCGAGCTCTTGGCGGAGATCGCGCGCACGGGGTTTTGCCGCCCTGTGGCGGTGAAGATCGAGGTGGCGCAAGAGGCGCGGGCACTTCTCAAGGCGCGCTGTCATCTGGTGCGCCAGCGGCGCGATACGGAGAACGCGATCCGTGGCCTGTTGGGGTCGTTGGGCCTTCGCTTTCCCAAGGGATCGGGCAAGCTGGCCGGACGCGTCCGCGAGGCGTTGGAGGGGCGTCCCGAGCTGAAGGTGATGATCGAGCCGCTTCTGTCCGCGGCGGCGGCGCTGGGCCGCGAGATCGGGCGGCTGGACGAGGCGGTCGTGGCGCGGGCGAAAGGCTCTCCGGCCTGCCGCTTGCTGATGAGCACGCCGGGGGTGGGGCCGGTGACGGCGCTGGCCTATGTGGCGACCATTGGCGAAGCGGAGCGGTTCGCCAAATCGCGCGCGGTGGGGGCCTATGTGGGGCTCACGTCGCGGCGCTGGCAGTCGGGTGGGATGGACTATTCGGGGCGCATCTCGAAACACGGCGACGCCATGCTGCGGGCGCTGCTCTACGAGGCCGCCAACAGCCTTCTGACGGTGGTCCGCAAGGCCCATCCGCTGAAGGACTGGGCGCGCCGGATCAAGAGGCGGACCAGCCACAAGAAGGCCTGCGTGGCGCTGGCGCGCCGGCTGGCGGTGATCCTGCACCGGATGCTGATCACCGGCGAAGCCTTCCGCTGGCCGGAAAAGGAGGCCGTGGCGACGGTGTAAACGAGCACGAGGAAACGAGAGAGTTCCGCGAGAAGCGGAAGACCCGTCCCCGCCGGGACGATGGCCGAGGCGATCCCGTTCGCTTGGCTGCAAGGCGGACAGCCGTTCGCGATTGCGCCTGATACCTTGGGAGGCCGAAGCCAAAGGGCACTATCATGAAGCGACCCGGCGGACCCGTCGGGGAAGACTTCGCAGACAACCGTGTTCCCGGCGGAGACAAGGGTCCGGAAGGGCTTGACCAACGAACCGGAATTAGACAACCAGACGGCGATGAGCTTGACTCATCGCCGTCTGGCAAGCGCGCCGTCAGCCCGCGCGCCCGAGCTTATGCGAGGTAAGCCAAGGCCGCGGACGCGGCCGCCCGGCGCTTGAGGGATCATACGATCGGTCTTTCTTAAGGCCGGTCGGTATCAGTGTCCCAGAAGGTGGTTCCACTCGGGCAGGAGCACGATGGAATTGGGGTTGAAGCCCTGGTTCTTGAGGGTGTCGATGGTCGCGATCACCTCGCCCTTGCCCAGGTCCACGACCTTGATGGATCCGTCGCTCATGCCTGGCAGGTTGAGGAGCGCGTTCTGCACGAAGGCGTACTTCTCGTCCTTGGTGACGGCCACATGGTGGGCGCCCTCGGCACTCTCGATCGTCTTCAGGAGCGTGGGCTTGGCGGGGTCCCCGCTGATGTCGAAGATGTGGAAGCGGCCGGGGCTGGCGGTCGTCACATAGAGGCGGTCGACGGCGTTGTTGAAATAGATCTCCAACGGCACGCCCACCTCGAGCTCGGCGAAGTCGAAGGCCTCGGCCGTGTCGAAACCCTGGGTGGACGGGTTCCAGGTCGCGGTCCAGAGCGAGCCGCCGAACATGTTGGTGACGTAGGCCACCGCCGGATCGGCGTTCGGCACGAACAGGATCTCGACCGGCGCCTCGCCCGAGGGCGAGGGCTTGTTGGTGACCTTGACGCTACCCAGCACCTCGTTGGTGCTGGCCTTGATGACGCTGAGGACCTCGCCGGGATCGCCGAGGTCGGTGTGGCGCACGGTGCTGGTCACCAGGATGCGGTCGATGCCCTGGTGGATGGCGAGACCGTGGGGATAGGTGCCTGGGAGGTCGATCGTGTCGATGATCTCGTCCGTGGCCACACTGCCGACGATGACGTTGGCCGAGCCCATGCAGGTCAGGTACCAGGTCGCGTTGTCCTCGGAGAAGACGACGTCCTCGCTGGCCGTGCAGTCCACTTCGATCGGCTGAAGCCGGTACGGAAACTGGTTCATGTCGATGACGTGGAGCAGGCCCTGGCCGAGCGCCGTGACATAGGCCTTGGTCATGGTCCTGTCGTAGAAGATGTGATGGGCGACGAGGTCGGCCGGCAGCGGGATGTTCATCAGGATCTTGCCGAAACTGTCCGAGCTCGGGTCCACGTCCATGATCGCGATGCCTTCCTCGCGCTCGCCTTGGCCCGTGAGCTTGAGGGCCTTGAGCGAGTCCTCGGTCTTGCTCTCGTAATTCATCATGGCCAGGATCTCGGCATTGGCGAGCCCCGGTGCGAATGCCAACGCGAACAGCGCGCCCAGCATGGCGAAGGTCCCAACTCTCATGTCCAATCTCCCCATGGTGCCGACGGTCGCGCCGGACTGGTCGTGGTCGTCTCGCTATCGACGGGCCGCTTCCCGGCGCGGGGCCTTTTGGCAGCCATTCCTTATCCTACATTATACGGTAAGAGCGGCGCGTCGGCTTGAAAAATGGGCCAAGCTTTTCGCGTGGACGATTCACGCTATAGTGAAGCCGTTGAGTTGAAAGGAAAATTGGTCGTGAGAATATCCGCACCGATCTCTCGTCCGTCCTGTCGCCGGTGGCTGTCTCTTGCCGTGGCGCTGGCGTTGGCTCTCTGTGCCGGCGCCCTGGCGGCCGAGGAGCCCAAAACGTTCGACCTCCGCATCGAGAACCGCGCGGTCGTGGGGAGCGAGGATACCATCCGGGTCCAGGACGACGACCAGGTGGAGCTGCGCTGGACCACGGACGAGCGGGTCGAGCTGCATCTCCACGGCTACAACATCTCCCTCGATGTCAGGCCGGGGGAGACCGCCACCATGTCGTTCGAGGCCTTCGCCACGGGGCGTTATCCCATCACCAGTCATGGCTTCGGCAACGGGGAGAGGAGCCACTCCAAGGGCGCCCTCATCTATCTCGAAGTCCATCCGCGCTGAGCGGCGGCGATGGCGCGGGGGGGGGGGGGGGGGGGGGGCGATTGGGCGGCCGGCGGGCTCGTGGCGTCACTGGCCCTTCTCGCCGCCGGCCCGGCCGCCGCGCACGCCTTCGGCGCCCGCTACGACCCGCCGGTGCCGCTTGCGATCTACCTGACCGGCGCCGGCGCCGCCGTCTTCCTGTCCTTCGTCGTGATGGCGCTCTTCGACCGCCGCGCGCCCGGCTTGCGCGGCTATCCCAGCATCGACCTCCTGGCCACGGCGCCCGGCCGCCTGCTGGCCCATCCGGGCGTCCTGCTCGCGCTCCGGATCCTGTCGGTCGCCGTCTTCGCCCTCGTCCTGGCGACTGGCCTCCTGAGCACGGGCAATCCGCTCCGGAACTTCGCGCCCACCTTCGTCTGGGTCATCTGGTGGGTGGGCATGGCCTATGTCTCGGCGCTGCTCGGCGACCTATGGTCGGCTCTCAACCCGTGGGACACCCTCTTCGGCTGGCTCGAGGCCCTGTTCCGCCGCTCGGGTCCCGAGGCCGGGATCAGCCTCGACCGGCCCTGTCCCGCCTGGGTCGGCGTGTGGCCCGCCGCTATCTTGTTCTGGGTCTATGCCTGGCTCGAGCTGATCTCCGACGCAGGCGAGCGCCCGAGCCAGCTCGCCGGCCTCATCATCGTCTATTCGGCCATTGTCTGGGCCGGCATGGCCGTCTTCGGGCGCGAGGCGTGGCTGAGGCGCGGCGAGGTGTTCACCGTCGCCTTCGGACTCCTGGCCCGGTTCGCGCCCTTCGCCGGCCGGCCGGCCGGAGAGGACGGGGTGCCGCGGCAGTGGCGCCTGAGGCCCTACGCCGTCGGCCTCCTGACCGAGGGGCCGGTGCATTGGTCGCTGCTGGTCTTCACCCTCTCCGTCCTCGCCACCGTGACTTTCGACGGCTTCAAGGAGACGCCGGCCTGGGCGGCCGTCCTGGTCTGGGTCACCACCGACCTCACGATCCGGCCGCTGCTGATCGCGCTGCGGGCCATGGGCCTCGACCTCCTCATGCTGGTGGAGACGGTGGGCTTCGTCCTCTTCCCGCTGCTCTTCGCGCTCGCCTATCTCGGCTTCTGCGCGGTCATGTCCTGGACTGGGGGGCGGCACCTGTCCGTGGGCCAGGTGGCGCGCCTTTTCGTGCTCTCGCTGGTGCCCATCGCCATCGCCTATCACCTGGCACACTACATGTCCTACCTGTTGCTCGCGGGCCAGCTCGTCATCCCCCTCGCCTCCGACCCCTTCGGCTTCGGCTGGAACCTGTTCGGCACCGCCGCCTACGCCATCGACATCAGTGTCATCGACGCCAAGAGCGTCTGGTTCCTCGCCGTCGGCGCCATCGTCATCGGCCATATCGCCGCCGTCTATCTGTCCCACGTCATGGCCCTGCGCGCCTATCCCGACAGCCGCTCCGCCATGCGCAGCCAGTACCCCATGCTCGTCCTCATGGTGGGCTACACCATGACCAGCCTGTGGATCCTGTCCCAGCCCGTGGTGGAGTAGGGGCAGGCGACGGCAGCGCTCACCAGACACCACGCGCGGCAAACCTCTCGACGAGGAAATCGACGAAGGCCCGCACCTTGGGCGGCAGGTGGCGTTGGTGCGGGTAGACTGCGTAGAGGGGGCTCTCGGCCGGCACGGCCTTGTAACCTGCCAGCACCTCACGGAGGTGGCCCGCGCGCAGCTCCGGCCCCACCAGCCACTCGGGCAGCAGCACGAGACCGAGCCCGGCGACCGCGGCCGCGGCAAGGGCTTGGCCGTCGTTCGCGAAGAGAGCGCCCGAGACCCGAACGCCCGAATCCCCGTCCGATCCCCGGAAGCGCCACTCGTTGCTGCCCGGGTGCGAGCGGAACGTGAGGCAGGCGTGGTCCGTCAGGTCCCGGGGCGCCCGCGGGGCACCCGCCGCCTTCAGGTAGCCTGGGCTGGCGCAAACCACCCGCCGACCGGTGCCGATCCGGCGCGCGATCAGGCTCGAATCCCGCTGCCGTCCGACACGGATGGCGAGGTCGAAGCCGCCCTCGACCAGGTCCAGAATCGCGTCGGTCACGCTCATGACGACCTCGATCGCCGGGTAGGTGTCGCGGAAGTCCTTGAGTGCGGGAGCGATGTGCAGGCGCGCCAAGCTGGCCGGCACGGCGAGGCGCAGGATGCCGCTCGGCGCCCCATCCGTTTGCGACACGGCGAGCCGCGCCTCGTCCACCTCGATCAGGATAGGCACCACCCGCTGGTGGAAGAGCCGCCCCGCGTCCGTGAGGCTCAGCTTGCGCGTGGTGCGGTGGAAGAGGCGCACGCCGAGGTCGTCCTCGAGCTCGCCGATGCGGCGCGAGACGGACGAGGGCGACATGCCCACTTGCCGGCCGGCGGCCGAAAAGCCGCCCGCCTCCACCACCCGCGCGAAGATGCGCATGCCAGCAAGGCTGTTCATGATCCAACTATCTTTGCATTCTTTGCACAAATCTCTCCATATTTATCCCAATTATCGAATTGCACGGCGATTGCTATCTCTTGGCCACCGACCCTTGATTCGAGAAGGAGCACCCAGCCATGAAAGCAACCGTCATCCATCGCTTCGGCGATGAGAGCGTCCTCACCTACCAGGATCTGGAGACGCCCAGGCCGCGTCCCGGACACCTGCTCATCAAAGTGCTTGCGGCCGGCGTCAACCGACTCGACCACTACCTGCGCGAAGGCTCCGTCGTGCCCGATTTGCCCTTTCCCCATGTTCTCGGCGCTGATGCCGTGGGCGAGGTGGCCGAGTTGGGCGAGGGTGTGACCGGCTTCGCGGTGGGCGAGCGCGTCATCGCGGCGCCGGGCTTCCCCACCGAACCGGCGGAGTTCGGCATCCGTCCGGCGTCCTCGGCACCGAGCTTTACTTTGCCGGGTCTCGGTGTATGGGGCGCCTATGCCCAGTTCATGGAGGTGCCGGCTCCCTTCGTCCTCAAGGACGAGACCGGCCTCGATCCGGAGCTGCTGGCGACGCTGCCCGTCGCACTCGCGACGGCCGCCCGCGCGGTGAAGGAAATTGGCGCCGTCGGCACGGGGGACGCGGTGCTGGTGCAGGCCGGCGCCTCCGGCTCCGGCAGCATGCAGATCCAGGTGGCAAGGGCGCTCGGCGCCCGGGTCGCCACCACGGTGCGTGATGACGCCAAGGGCGCATTCGCGCGCAATCTCGGCGCCGAGTTGGTGATCAACACGCGCGAGGCGGATTTCGTCGCCCGTGTCCGCGACTGGACCGATGGCCGCGGCGCCGACGTGGCGATCGACAATCTGGGCGGCGACGTGCTGGCCCGGAGCATCGCGGCCGTCAAGTCGGGCGGGGTCGTCGTCGCGTTCGGATTCGCGGCGGGCACGGACGTGCGCTTCGACATCCGCGAACTGTTCTTCGCCCAGAAGCAGGTGCGCGGCTCCATGGCCAGCGACGTGAGCGACCTCGAATGGGGCCTCGATCAGATCCGCGCCGGCCGCATCAAGCCGCTCCTCGACCGCGCGCTCCCGCTCAGCGCGGCGGCGGAGGCGCACCGGCTGATCGCCGGGGGCCGGGTCAAGGGCAACTTGGCGCTTCTGCCCTGGGCCGCCTGACGGGCCGCGGAATCGCGTTTGTCGGGGTGGCGGGCCGCATCGGCCGTGGTGCGGCCCGCCCACGCGCCGCCACCACTGGCCGGGGGCGGTCCGGCGGGTGTAGAACGGGAGATGCGCACCAAATCTTTGCCCGCGCCGGAGACGAGACCATGACCCATCCCCTGTTCGCGCCCGACATCAAGCTCGACGAGCCCTATTGGTGGGAGACGGCCGCGCCGCCCGAGGTGACGGCGCCGGAGCTGCCGGCGCGCGTCGATGTGGCCATCGTGGGCGGCGGCTATACCGGGCTCTCGGCCGCGCTCACCCTCCTCGGCGCGGGGCGGGAGGTGGCGGTGTTCGACGCCGAGCGCACGGGCTGGGGCTGCAGCAGCCGCAACGGCGGCCAGATCGGCATCAAGCTGCGCCGCTCCCTCGACGACCTCACGCGCGGCTTCGGCCGGCCGCGGGCCATCGCCATGGTACGCGAGAAGATGGAGTCGCGCGCCTACGTCGCACATCTGGTGGAGAGCGAGGGGCTCGACTGCGACTTCACCTGGTGCGGCCGCTTCGTGGGCGCCTATCGGCCCGAGCACTACGAGACCCTCGCCGCCGAGGTCGGCCCGCTCGAGAAGGAGCTTGGCGAGGAGTGCCACATGGTGCCGCGGTCCGACCAGCGCTCCGAGCTCGGCACGGACACCTATTTCGGCGGCCAGGTGCTGCCCCGCAACGCCTCCCTTCATCCCGGCAAGCTCGCGGCCGAGCTCACGCGCGTGGTGTTGGCGAAGGGCGGGCGCGTCTTCGACGCAACCCCGGTCGCGGCCGTCGAGCGCAACGGCGAGGGCTTCACCGTCACCACCACAAGGGGCAAGCTCGAGGCCCGGGAGGTGATCGTCGCCACCAACGGCTACACGGGCGGCATGTTCCCCGATCTGCGCCGCCGGCTCATCCCCATCGGCAGCTATGTGATCGCGACCGAGCCGCTGCCAACCGGGCTCATGGACCAGCTCATGCCCAAGCGCCGGGTGACCAGCGACACGCGCCGCGTGGTGCACTATTACCGGCCCTCGCCCGACGGCACGCGCATCGTCTGGGGCGGGCGCGTGGCCGCGTCGGAGACCGACTGCCGGGTCAGTGCGCCGCGCCTCCACGCCGCCATGTGCGCGATCCTGCCCGAGATGCGCGATGTCCGCATCACCCATTCCTGGATGGGCTTCGTGGCCTATACCTTCAACCACCTGCCTTCCGTCGGCGTGCGCGATGGTATCCACTATTCCATGGGCTATTGCGGCTCGGGCGCCTCCATGGCCCCCTGGCTCGGCCACAAGGTGGCGCTCAAGCTCCTGGGCAAGGAGAAGGAAGGCGCCACCGCCTTCGACGACGTGAAGTTCGAGACCCGGCCCCTCTATACCGGCACGCCCTGGTTCCTCGCGGGCGCCGTCCTCTGGTACCGCTTCCTCGACCGGGTCGGGCGCTAGTGGCTCGAACCCGGCGCCCCGAACCCTCTCCCCGCGGGGAGAGGGTGGCGCGCAGTGCGCGCCGGGTGAGGGCGTGGCCGCCGTCGGGCGGCCGAAAGACTCCTTTTACGCGCTATCGCGCGCCCCTCACCCCGACCCTCTCCCCGCGGGGCGAGGGGGAAGATTATGTCGCGTTCGCTCCACTAGGGAAGGGGCCGCGCCCGGCGCCGGCGCGGCGGTGGTGATGGCCGATCCGGCGCGCGACCCGGCGATCGAGGCTACGCCCTACTGGTGGGTGGCGGCGCCGCCGTTCGACCCGCCGGTCGTCGCCCTGCCGGCCAGTGCCGACGTGGCCATCGTGGGTGCGGGCTATGCCGGGCTCACGGCGGCGATTCGCCTGGCGCGCGGCGGGCGATCGGTGCTGGTGTGCGATGCCGAGGCGGCGGGCTGGGGGGCCAGCTCGCGCAGCCAGGGCCAAATCGGCGCCGTCTTCAAGCGCGACTTCGGGCACTACGAATCCGCCTACGGCACTGCCGCGGCCTGCGCCATCTTCCGTGAGGGGCAGGAGGCTGTCGCCTTCGTTCAGGACCTGATCGCGCGCGAAGGCATAGAGTGTCATCTGGAGGCGAACGGCCGCGTCGTCCTGGCCTATACGCCCACTGGTTACGAAGCGCTCGCGCGCGAGCTCGAGGTGCTGCGCCGGCATATCGGCTTCGAGGCCGACATGCTGCCGCGCGCCGAGCAGCATCGCGAGGTGGGGACGGATTTCTACTACGGCGGCCAGATCCGCCACCGCGACGCGAACCTCCACCCCGCCCTCTTTCACAAGAGCCTCCTCGACCGCGCGCGCGAGGCCGGCGTGAGAATCGCCGCGCACACGCCGGTGACCGGCATCCGGCGTGAGGGCGATGGCTTCGAGGTCGCGACGACGCGCGGCCGCATCAAGGCCCGCGACGTGATCGTCGCCACCAACGGATACACCGGCGCCGCGACGCCGGACCTGCGCCGCCGCGTGGTGCCCATCGGCGCCTATTGCTTCGCGACCGAGCGGCTCGCGCCCGAGCTGATCGCCCAGGTGCTGCCCAAGCGCCGCGCCTTCAGCGACACGGCCAAGCTCGTCCTCGGCTTCCGCCACGCGCCGGACGCACCACGCCTCATCTTCGGCGGCCGGGCGTCCCTGACCGAGACCGACCCGCGCCGCGCCGCGCCCCGCGTCTACCGGCGCGCGGTCGAGGTCTTCCCGGCCTTGGACGGCGTGGGGGTGAGCCACACCTGGACTGGCTTCGTCGGCTTCACCTTCCAGTACCTGCCCCATATCGGCGTGCGCGACGGGGTGCATTACGCGCTCGGCTGCTGCGGCTCGGGCATCGCCATGCAGCCCCATCTCGGCAACAAGCTCGCCGGCCGAATCTTGGGCGCGAACGACACCGCGACCGCCTTCGACGCCCTCCCCTTCGCGACCAGGCCCTTCTATTTCGGCAAGCCCTGGTTCCTCGGCCCCGTCCTTTGGGGGTACCGCTGGCTGGATGCGCGGGCGCGGTGGCCGGGATAGGGCGTGTGTCTCCGATTTGGTGCTTCGGATTGGGATTTGGTGCGCTGGAGGCGGGATGTGGCTTGGGGCGTCTACTCAGATAAAGGCTGCCATTCCAAATGAGGCGACGGAACAGCGGTTTAGCCAGAGTTCGTCAACCGCATAGCTTTTGTATATTTTGTGGCATCACCTCAGGATGAGTTGCGTGTCCATATTGACCGGAGAGATTTTCATTTGTTTGTCCGAACTTGCACTATGATAACAGGTCTGAGAAAAAAACTTGATTATCTACTCTTTTTGGCGTCGAGCCATCGACTGGGAATGCAATTTCACGAACTGAATAGAATTTGCGCAGACGTTCGCGATAATTAGGACCGAAGGGTTTATAGTACGGCTTTCCAATGCGCTTTCCATTTTCTATTCGGCTTATCGCTGTTTGTGGTATTTCAGTCTCCTCGCTAACTGCCATTTGGGTGATGCTCAGAATTCCGCGAGCGTCCCGATATTGTTTGCAAGTCGGTATGTATAGCATAATTCATTTTCCTATTTACTTCGTGAATAAGGTCTATCTTATTGATATAATTACATAAATATCGATATAAATCTGCCCCGGGGGAGAAGTTTTTCTTCCGCTTGGAAAGTGCCGAGCTTTCAGGCGAAGTACAACTCCGGTTCATGCTGCAACCGGAGCATGAATAAGATGGCGTATCTTCTGCCATTGGTATGTTGGCTCGGACTTCAACTCAGGGTCGCTAACGAAAACGCCTATTACCTTCCGTTGTATCGCACCCGGTTCCTTGGACACAAGTTTGTCTCATGCGGCGGGCCTGAGTGACATCGCGGTGTGCCACGCCTGACGAGCTTGAGCGGGGCTCAGGTAGCCGTTCTTCTCCACGATCCGAGCTATGGCTGAATCTTGGTGACGGTATGGGTCAGGCGGCGGCTTGCGGTTGTTGCCTGACGGCTTCGATGCCGTCGATGAACTTTACACCGACGATCAGCTTGGGCAACTGGTTGTGTCCGTCGAGGCGGCGCCAACTGTTTTGTGCCCCCTGGGTGAGCTTGAAGACCATGGCGAGCGCCGTCTTGTTGGAGAGGCATCCCTTGGATCGCACGGTACGGTGTCGCACGGTGGCGAATGTGCTTTCGATGGGGTTGGTTGTCCGCAGGTGCTTCCAATGCTCGGCGGGAAAGTCGTAGAACGCCAGCAGCGTTTCGCGATCCTTGGCCAGGCATGCAGCCGCCTTTTCGTATTTGACGGCGTAGGTCTCGATGAAGGTGTCGAAGGCGTTGTCTGCGTCGCTCCTGGTCTCGGCCATCCAGATGTCCTGGAGAGCACGCTTTGCCTTCGATTGCTGGCTCTTGGGCAGCTTGTTCAAGACGTTCGCGGTCTTGTGCACCCAACAGCGCTGGCCGCGCGTCCGGGACCACACTTCCTCGATCGCCTTCCAGAAGCCGAGCGCGCCGTCGGCGACCGCGAGTTCAGGCCCCATCGCGAGCCCGCGCCGCTTGAGGTCGAGCAGCAGCTCGCGCCATGATTGGGTGCTCTCGCGCACGCCGTCGATGAGGCCGACGAGTTCCTTCTTGCCCTCGGGCGTCGCGCCGATGATGACCAACAGGCATTGCGCGTCGTCCTCGAGCCGGGCCTGCACGTGGATGCCGTCGGCCCAGAAGTAGACGTAGCGCCGGGCCGACAGATCCCGCTTCAGCCAGTGTGCGTGCTCCCCCGCCCAGACTTCGGTGAGCCGCGCGATGGACGAGGCCGAGAGGCCGCCGGCGTCCGGCCCGAGTAAGGCCGCCAGCGCCTCGGTGAAGTCGCCGGTGGAGATGCCCTTGAGGTAGAGGATGGGGATCAGGACCTCGAGGCTCTTCGAGCGCCGCGCATAAGGCGGCAGCAGCGCCGAGGAGAAGCGGATGCGATCGGCGCCCAGCCCCGTGCGGTCGCGGACCCGTGGCCCGCGAACCGCGACCGGGCCGATGCCGGTCATGATCTCGCGTTCCGGCAGATGACCGTGGCGCACCAGCCGTTGGCGGCCTTCATCGGTGCGCTCCTCGGCGTGGCTCCCGAGGAACGCGGCCACCTCGGCCTCGACCGCTTGGGCCAAAAGGGAAGGGGCGCCGTTGCGCAGCACCTCGGTCAACGGATCGGAAAACGTCGATGGCTGGGAAAGCTTCAAAACGTTATTGTCGGTCACGGCGTATCACTCCTTTGCTGGAGAAGTGGAGGCTCAATCACCCCCACGATACGCCACCTTAACCCTTCACGCCGTCACCAACTTCTGGCCATAGCTCACGATCCACTGGGCATTGTACTGTTCGACGAACCCGCGGACGGCGTTCCGCAGCTCCGCGATGTTGCGGTAGATGCGGCCATGGATGATCTGTTCCTTGAGCGTGCGATTGAACCTCTCGGCGACGCCGTTGGTCTGGGGCTGTTCGACGAAGGCGTAGGACGGCTGGATGCCCCAGAACTTGATCTGGTTGGTGAAGTGGTCCGACAGATACTGGGAGCCGTGATCCATCCGCAAGGCCAGCCCCCGCGCCGCACCGGCGGAGGTCGAGGCATACAGCCTCGCAAGCCCCATGGAGATCGGCTGAAGGGCGGCGAAGCGGTCGCCTCGCTTGCACACATGCCAGCCGACGCACTCGGCGTTCCAATGCTCGATGGCGGTGAATATCCAGCCCCAGCCGTCGTCCACCGTGAACACCCGAACGCCGTCCGTGCCCCACATGAGGTTGGGGGCATGGGTGATGATCTCACCGACATGGGGATTTCCGCCACGGCGGCGGCAGCGATGGGGCGAGAGCAGGTTGTTCTCGCGCATCACCCGGAGCACCCGCTTGCGGGAAACACGGATGCCACGACAGACCCGAAGCCGAGCCCAGACCTTGCGGTGTCCCTCGCCCTCCCAGGGGGATGCCTCCAGGTCGGCCTCGATGGCCACCAGCAGAGCCTCGTCCGAGATCGAGGGCTTCGGTCCCCGGCGCTTTGCTGGTGGGCGCTCAGCGGTGGCCTGCTGCCGGGATTTCATGGCGTAGAACGAGGAACGGGCAAAACTCCAGGCCGCACAGACCCGCTGGAGGCCGTAGGCCAAACCCGTGCCGGGAGAGGTGGCGGCACTCATCGCCGCGACCTCCGCCGCCCCAAAGGGCCGGACGTCTCCGTCTTGGCCTCCAGCAGTTCCACCTGCATGATCAACTCCCCGATCCGCTTCATGGCGATGTCCAGTTCCGCCTTCACCGGATCGCCCTTGCGTTCCTTGAGCGAGGCATCGATCCCGGCGATCGCCTTCTCACGCCACTGCTCGAGCCGGAAAATCTCCACGCCCAACTGCCGCGACAAAAGTTCCACCGGCTCGCCACGCAAAAGCCGCAGGGCAACCTCACGCTTGCGCGTCACCGTCCACCGCTGGCCAAGTCCCAGCGGGCCTGCCGGCGAAACCTGGCCCGGGGAAAACGTGGACGAGCCAAGCTCGCCCTCGTTTACCACAGGCCCATCAACAGCAACTTTGTTCTCAAAATTGTCGGTCATGTTCCGGTCCTCCTTGGACACTTCGATTAAGCCAATTCTGTGTCCAAGGAAATCGGGTCCGACTCACTATTACCTTCCGTGAATACCTACGGCCGGGCGCAAGGCGGAAACGATCCGCCGAGCTTCAAACCGAGGCGCCACCGTCTCTGATTGCCCGGTCCGTCGGACGCCCCGCATATGATACGCTCCCCCGCATTGGCCCAACGCAAGCGGGAGACCCCACCATGGCCGCCACCTTGCCCAACCTGTTCCGGCCGCTCGCGCTTGGCCCGATCGAGGTCAAGAACCGGATCTTCTCGACCGGCCACATGACCCTGATGCTCGATGGCGCGGGGCCGAGCGACGACATGATCGCCTATCACGCGGCGCGGGCGGCGGGCGGTGCCGGGCTCATCATCACCGAGGCCTCGGCCGTCCATCCCGCCACCGGGCCTTGGCATATCCTGTCCTTCTCGGACGAGTGCATTCCCGGCTACCGCCGCATCGTCGAGGCCGTGCACCCCCACGGCACCAAGGTGTTCGGCCAGATGGGCCATGGCGGCGGGCACAACTATACGACGCTGGACGGCAGCCGGCCGGTCGCCTATGGGCCTTCGGCGCTGCCGCGCGAATGGTCCCACAACATGCCGCGCGCCATGAGCCACGCGGAGATCGCCGACGTCGTCGAGCACTACGCCGCCGCGGCCTTGCGCATGAAGACGGCGGGGTTGGACGGGGTCGAGCTCCTGGCCAGCCATGGCCTGCTGCCGGCGCAGTTCCTCAATCCCCGCATGAACCGGCGCGAAGACGAGTACGGCGGCAGCCTCGCGAACCGCATGCGCTTCCTGCGCGAGATCATCGCCGCCGTGCGCGCTCGCATCGGCCGCGACATCGTCTTCGGCATGCGCATCTGCGGCGACGAGAAGCAGCACAACAGCATGGAGTCGGACGAGGTCATCGAGGTCTGCAAGGCGCTCGATGCCGATGGGCTGCTCGACTACTTCAACGTCGCCGCCGGCACCATGGAGGGCATGACGGGGATCATCCATGTGGTGCCGCAAATGGCCTTCGAGGCAGGCTATACCGCACCCCTCGCGGCGGCGATCAGGGCCAAGGTCTCCAAGCCCGTGCTGGTGGCCGGGCGTATCAACCAGCCCCAGGTCGCCGAGCAGGTGATCGCCAGCGGCCAGGCCGACATGTGCGGCATGACCCGGGCCATGATCTGCGACCCGGAGATGGCGAACAAGGCAGCCGCCAGCCGGTTCGACGACATCCGCGCCTGCGTCGGCTGCAACCAGACCTGTATCGGCCACCTGGTCGTGGGCTATCCCATCTCCTGCATCCAGCACCCGGAGACCGGGCGCGAGCTGACCTATGGCGCGCGCGAGCCGGCCAAGCACCGGCGCAAGATCCTGGTCGCGGGCGGCGGCCCGGGCGGCATGAAGGCCGCGGCCGTGGCGGCAGAGAGAGGCCACGACGTAACTCTCTATGAGAGTGCGAATGCCCTGGGCGGCCAGATCCTGCTGGCCCAACTGTTGCCGGGGCGCACCGAGTTCGGCGGCATCGTCACCAACCTCGTGCAGGAGATGAAATTGGCCGGCGTCGCGGTCCGCTTGGGCACGGAGGTGACGCGCGCCCTCGTCGAGGCCGAGGCGCCCGACGCCGTGATCGTCGCCACCGGCGCGCGCCCAGCCACACCGGAGATCGAAGGGGCGGACGAAGCCCATATCGTCGAGGCCTGGCGGGTCATCCGGGACGAGGCCAATGTCGGCCACAGCGTCGTCATCGCCGATTGGCGCTGCGACTGGATCGGCCTCGGCGTGGCCGAGAAGCTGGCGCGCGCCGGATGCCGGGTCCGCCTGGCGGTCAATGGCACGATGGCCGGGCAGACGATCACGGAGACGGTCCGCGACCACTGGGTCGGCGTGTTGCACGACCTCGGTGTCGAGGTCATCACCTACGCCCGGCCCTATGGCGCCGACGCGGACAGCGCCTACTTCGAGCATACCACCAGCGGCAAGCCCATTATCTTCGAGGAGGTCGACACGCTTGTCACGGCGCTCGGCCACGCGCCGGCGACGGCGCTGGAGAAGGCGCTCGAGGGCTGGGGCGGGGAAGCCCATTACGCCGGCGACTGCCTGAACCCGCGCACCGTCGAGGAGGCCGTGCTCGAAGGCCTCAAGGCGGGCTTCGCGGTTTAGGGCATTTCATGATCGATCGGCACCGGCCCACACCCCAACCCGTCCACCCACGCAAGCGCCGATAACCTCGCGTGAATGCCCGCGGTCGGGCGTAAGGCGGACGCGATCCGCCGGACTTCAAACCGAGGCACCATTGTCTCTGATTGCACGGCCCGCCGGACGCCCCGGGTATGATACGGTTCCCCGAATTGGATCGATGCAAGCGGGAGACCGACCATGGCCGCCACCCTGCCCAACCTGTTCCAGCCGCTCGCGCTTGGCCCCACCCAAGTCAAGAACCGGATCTTCTCGACCGGCCACATGACGCTGATGCTGGACGGCGCGGGGCCGAGCGACGACATGGTCGCCTATCACGCGGCGCGGGCGGCGGGTGGTGCTGGCCTCATCATCACCGAGGCTTCGGCCGTTCATCCCGCCACCGGGCCACGACATATCCTGTCCTTCTCCGACGAGTGCATTCCCGGCTACCGCCGCATCGTCGAGGCCGTACACCCCCACGGCACCAAGGTGTTCGGCCAGGTGGGCCATAGCGGCGGGCACAACTATACGACCCTCGACGGCAGCCGGCCGGTCGCCTACGGCCCGTCGGCGCTGCCCCGGGAACGGGCCCACAACATCCCACGCGCCATGAGCCATGCGGAAATCGCCGAGGTCGTCGCTTGCTACGGCGCTGCTGCCGGGCGCATGAAGACGGCTGGGTTGGATGGGGTCGAGGTCCTGGCCAGCCACAATTTTCTGCCGGCGCAGTTCCTGAACCCCCGCATGAACCGGCGCGACGACGAGTACGGCGGCAGCCTCGAGAACCGGATGCGCTTCCTGCGCGAGATCATCGCCGCCGTCCGCGCTCGCATCGGCCACGACATCGTCTTCGGCATACGGATCAGCGGCGACGAGGTACAGCAAGGAGGGTTGAAGCAGGACGAGGTCATCGAGGTCTGCGCGGCACTCGATTCCGAAGGGGCACTCGACTATTTCAACATCGCCGCCGGCAGCATAGAGGGCCTGTTGGGGGTCATCCATGCGGTGCCGCATATGGTTTTTGAAGCTGGCCATACCGCGCCGTTGGCGGCGGCGATCAAGGCACGGGTCTCGAAGCCCGTGCTGGTGGCCGGGCGCATCAACCAACCACAGATTGCGGAGCAGGTGATCGCCAGCGGTCAGGCCGACATGTGCGGCATGACCCGGGCGATGATCTGCGATCCCGAGATGGCGAACAAGGCCGCCGCCGGCCGGTTCGACGACATCCGCGCCTGCGTCGCCTGCAATGAGACCTGCCGGGGCCACATGGTCAAGGGCTATCCCATCTCCTGCATCCAGCACCCCGAGACCGGGCGCGAGCGGACCTATGGCGCGCGCGAGCCGGCCAAGCACCGGCGCGAGATCCTGGTCGCGGGCGGTGGCCCGGGCGGCATGAAGGCCGCGGCCGTGGCGGCCGAGCGGGGCCATGACGTGACCCTCTATGAGAGCGCCAATGCCCTGGGCGGCCAGATCCTGCTGGCGCAACTGCTGCCGGGGCGGGGCGAGTTCGGCGGCATCGTCACCAACCTCGCGCGCGAGATGGAGCTGGCTGGTGTCGAGGTCCGCTTCGATACGGAGGTGACGCGCGCCCTCGTCGAGGCCGAAGCGCCCGACGCCGTGATCGTCGCCACCGGCGCGCGCCCGGCCACACCGGAGATCGAAGGGGCGGACGAGGCGCACATCGTCGAAGCCTGGCGGGTCATCCGGGACGAGGCCAATGTCGGCCACAGCGTCGTCATCGCCGATTGGCGCTGCGACTGGATCGGCCTCGGCGTGGCCGAGAAGCTGGCGCGCGCCGGCTGCCGGGTCCGCCTGGCGGTCAACGGCACCATGGCCGGGCAGACCATCACGGAGACGGTGCGCGACCACTGGGTCGGCGTGCTGCACGATCTCGGTGTCGAGGTCACCACCTATGCCCGGCCCTATGGCGCCGACGCGGACAGCGCCTATTTCGAGCATACCACCAGCGGCAAGCCCATTATCTTTGAAGACGTCGATACCCTGGTCACGGCGCTCGGCCACGCGCCGGCGACGGCGCTGGAGAAGGCGCTGGAGGGCTGGGGCGGGGAAGCCCATTACGCCGGCGACTGCCTGAACCCGCGCACCGTCGAGGAGGCCGTGCTCGAAGGCCTCAAGGCGGGCTTCGCGGTCTAGTACCCACTATCGCGAGCCCGCCCGCCAATCTCCCAGCCCCCGCCGCATGGTCACCGATCCGCTGTTCTACGCCCTCGCCGCGCCGGCGCTCCTCGCCACCGGCATTTCCAAGGGCGGGTTCGGCTCGGGCGTGGGCATCCTCGCCGTGCCGCTCATGTCCCTCGCCGCCTCGCCCGCGGTGGCGGCGGCGGTCGCACTGCCCATACTCTGCTTCATGGACGTCTTCGGTCTGTGGCACTACCGGGGCCGCTGGGACCCGGTCAACCTGCGCATCATGGCGCCGGGGGCGGTGCTGGGGCTCAGCCTCGGCGCGGTTGGCTTCAGCGTCCTCGATCGCCACTGGCTCGGCCTCACCATCGGGCTCATCGCCGTGACCTTCACCCTCGCGCGCTGGCTCGACATGGGCCAGGGCGCGGCGCCGGCCCGGCCGAGCTTCGTCAAGGGAAGCTTCTGGGCCACGACCTCGGGCTTCACCAGCTTCGTCTCCCATGCCGGCGGGCCGCCCATCAACTTCTACCTCCTGCCCCAGCGCATGGACAAGACCCTGTTCGTGGGCACGACGGTGCTGTTCTTCGCCGGCATCAACTACGCCAAGATCCTGCCCTATGCTTGGCTCGGCCTGTTCACGCCGGGAAACTTGTGGACGGCGCTCGCCCTCGCGCCCGTGGCGCCCATCGGCATGCTGCTCGGCATCTGGCTGCACGACCGCATCCCGCCGGCACCCTTCTACCGCATCTGCTATCTCTTCGTGTTCCTGGCCGGGCTCAAGCTGCTCTACGATCACGGCGGGCTGATCGTGAGGGCGGTGGTGTGAGGAAATACGGCTTCGGGCAATCGGTGCGGCGCGCCGAGGACCCCCGTCTCCTGACCGGCCGGGGGCGCTTTACGGCCGATATCGACTTGCCGGGCCAGGCCTGGGGCGTCGTCCTGCGCTCCCCCCACGCCCATGCCGGGATCGCCGGTATCGACGTGGCTGCCGCGCGGGCGGCGCCCGGCGTGCTCACCGTCCTCACGGGCGACGACGCGGCGGCGGACGGCCTGGGCGGCTTCCCGACCCTGGACGGCATGGGCGCGGCCGAGGGCGCCGCCCAGCCGCCGCCACCCCGCCCCGTGCTGGCCGCTGAGCGCGTGCGCTTCGTGGGCGAGCCGGTGGCCTTCCTGGTGGCCGAGACCCTCAGCCAAGCCCAGGACGCGGCCGAGCTGGTCGCGGTCGAATACGAGCCGCTCCCGGCCGTCACTGATACGGCCGCGGCGCTCGCCCCGGACGCGCCGCAAATCTGGCCCCAGGTGCCGGGGAACCTCGCCGTCGATTTCCGCGCCGGCGACGCGGCCGCCACCGAGGCCGCCTTCGCCCGCGCCACGCATAGGGTGCGCCTCCCGCTCATCAACAACCGGGTCATGGGCACGCCCATGGAGCCGGTCGCCGCCATCGGCGATTACCATGCGGGGGAGGGGCGCTACACCCTCCACTGCCCGTCCCAGGGCGTGCACGTGGTCCGTAAGGTCCTCGCGGAGGAGGTCTTGCGCATCCCCGGCTGGGCGCTGCGGGTGGTGACGGGCGACGTGGGCGGCGGCTTCGGCGTGCGCGTCTTCGCCATACCCGAGCATGCGCTGGTCCTGTGGGCCGCGCGCCGGGCCGGCCGGCCGGTCAAGTGGGTAGCCGGACGCACCGAGACCATGCTGGCCGACGTGCATGCCCGCGATCACGTGACGGCGGCCGAGCTGGCGCTCGACTCCGAGGGCCACCTCCTCGCCCTGCGGGTCGATACCATCGCGGCCCTGGGCGCCTACCTCTCGGCCGACGGCCGCGACGTGCCGACGCGGGGCTACGCCGCCAGCATCACCGGCATCTACGATTTGCCACTCTTCTCCCTGCGCACCCGCGCGGTCCACACCAACACGGTGCCGACCGACGCCTACCGCGGGGCGGGCCGGCCCGAGGCCATGTACGTGATCGAGCGCCTGGTGGATGCGGCGGCCGCCGCCCTCGGCATCCCGGGCGATGCGCTGCGCCGGCGCAACCTGGTGCCGCCCACGGCCATGCCCTTCACCACCGCCCCCGGCGAGGAGATCGACAGCGGCGATTTCCCCGCCAACCTCGAGACCGCCCTCGACCTTGCGGACGCGGATGGCATGCCGGCGCGCAAGGCGGCGGCCGCGGCCCGCGGCCGGCGGCGCGGCCTCGGCATGGCGGTCTACATGAAGATCAACGGCGGCATGCCCGACGAGCTGGCCGAGGCGCGCTTCGACAGCGGCGGCGGGCTCACCATCCTCATCGGCACCCAGAGCAACGGCCAGGGCCACGAGACCGTGTACGCCCAGCTCGCCGCCGACCGCCTGGGCGTGCCGTTCGAGAGCGTGCGCGTGGTGCAGGGGGATTCCGACCGCATCGCCCACGGCCGCGGCACCGGCGGGTCCTGCGCCCTCAGCGTCGGCGGCTCGGCCGTGGTGATGGTGGCCGACAAGGTGATCGCGGCGGGCCAGCGCTTCGCCGCCCACCTCCTGGAGGCGGCGGAGGCGGACATCGCGTTCGCCGACGGCGCCTATCTGGTCGCCGGCACCGACCGCACCGTCGGCATGACCGAGGTGGCCCGCGCCGCCTTTCGCCCCGGCCCCCACACGGCGGCGCTGGGCTTCGGCCTCGCCGAGCGCCACCTCTACCTGCCGCGCGGCAAGACCTTCGCCAACGGCTGCCACGTCTGCGAGGTCGAGGTCGATCCGGAAACCGGCCAGGTCGCGATCCTGGCCTATACGGTGGTCGACGATTACGGCCGCATCATGAATCCCATGCTGGTGGACGGCCAGGTCCATGGCGGGGTGGCCCAGGGCGTTGGCCAAGCGCTCCTCGAGAGCTGCGCCTACGATGCGGGTTCGGGCCAGCTCCTGAGCGCGTCCTTCATGGATTACGCCCTGCCCCGCGCCGCCGACCTGCCGCGCTTCACCATCGCCTACAACGAGGTGCCCTGCGCCACCAACCCCCTCGGCGTGAAGGGGGTGGGGGAGGCGGGCACCACCGGCTCCATGCCCGCCGTGGTGGGCGCCGTGGCCGACGCCCTCGCCCCCCTCGGCATCCGCCACATCGACATGCCGCTGACGCCCGAGCGGGTGTGGCGCGCGATCCACGGGCGTTAGGGCGCACCCGTCCTGACGCCGGAATTGCCCTTGCCGCCCGGCCCGCGTATCCTCCGCCGGCCATGAAGCCGACCGTCCTCTGCATCGTCCATCAGGAGACCTCGGAGACCGGCCGGGTCGGCCGTCAGCTCCAGGACATGGGCTACCGGGTGGACGTGCGCTGCCCGCGCCACGGCGATGCGTTGCCCGATATGCTGGAGACCCTCGCGGGCGGCGTCGTGTTCGGCGGGCCGATGAGCGCCAGCGATTGCGACGTCGACGCCGCCATCAAGGCCGAGCTCGACTGGATCGAGCGCGCGGTGGCGGCGGCGCTGCCCTTCCTCGGCATCTGCCTCGGCGCCCAGATGCTGGCGCGGGTGCTGGGCGCGCGCGTCGATTACCATCCCGACGAGATGTTGGAGATCGGCTACGTGCCCATCCACCCGACCGCGGCGTGGCGCGAGCGCCTGCCCGCAACGCGCCACTTCTACCAGTGGCACAAGGAGGGCTTCGACCTGCCGCGCGGCGCCGTCCTCCTGGCCGAGGGCGAGCGCTTTCCCAACCAAGCTTTCCGCTATGGCACGAACGCGTACGGCATTCAGTTCCACCCCGAGGTCACGCGCGAGATCATGCTGCGCTGGATCGAGAACTCGGACGAGCGCCTCGATCGCCCGGAGGTGCCCTGCCGCGAGGAGCAGTGCCGCCAGGTCGAGCGCTACGACGGCTTCGTCGATGAATGGGCCCGCGGCTTCCTCGAGGACTGGGTCGGCCTCCCGCAAGTGGCGGCGTAGGAACGGGCACGCGCGACGAGGCGCCTCAGGTGTCGTACTCCATCATGCGGCCAGGCGTTTCGTCCGAGATGTCGGCGATGGCCGTCTCGATGTCCGAGACGGCATCCTTGAGCGCCGCGACGAGCACGGTGCGATCGTCCGTGAACGGAATGTCGTCGATCAGCCGGTCGAGTTTCGCGCGCGCCATCCACGCCTTGTGGCGGGCCCATTCGGGGTAGACGATGTGGGCTGGGTCCATGCCCGTGAAATCGCGGATGTGGGTCGGGTCCGCAAGGCCGAGGTCGGCGGCCAGATAGGAGACGAGGAAGGTGGTCCGCTCCCCTCGCCGCTCGAGGGGGGCCGCCCGGTGCACGAGCATGTTGCCCTGCTGGATGACGGCATGGCCGGGCCCGGGGAACTCGACGCTCACCACCCGGTCGTCGGGGATTGGCGTGCCGGCTGCTTGCAGGGCATCGGCCTCGTGGGTGGTGCCGAGGAAGTACTGGAAGCGCCCGCCCGCGAGTCCGTGCGGATCGCTCGCCGTCATTACGTAAACGATACCCACCATGTCCCGGTGCCAGCGATCCACGGGCCGCTCGAGGTCGTCGGGGGCGTAGTTCACGTGCGCGAGCGCGAGGCCGGCGAGCGTGTGGGGCACGATCGGCGCCTCGAGGACGTCCGAGACGAACGCCGTGACCGCCGGGCTCAGAGACAAGTCGCGCATGAAGCGCGAGCGGTAGGCGGCGTAGCGCACCATGACTTGGATGCGCGAGGAGCTTTGCGCGAAGGTCTTGAGCCGCCGCGTGATGTCGAGGAGGGCGGCCGCACCTTCGTCCGAGAGGACGCGGAACGGCCCGGCGATGGCGACGTCGCTCGGGCAGCGCGCGATCTCCTCCCTCGTGTAGCCGATCTCACCGAGGCGCAGCTTGGTCGCGGGCACCTCGAGTTGCAGGTGGATCGCCGGGTCGAAGACGGGCTCGTCGTCCAGCCGGCCGATCTCGTCCGGCACCGTCTTGGGGAACGGGATAGTTCCAAAAGGCATGGCTCACCTCCAAGAAACGCTAACGCGCCGCAAGTTCGAGCCGGGATCGCCAATGAGTCGCCACCCAGTGGCCAGTGATGATAGCAGAGAAGTGAGCGCGGACGGACAAGCGTGATTTCAAGATCTTTCGCGGCCTGATGACTGCCGACCCCGCGAAAGCCGCGGGCGCCTCGGTCATCTGATATGCTTTCGTCCTCACCGGCCGGATGGAAGAGGAGCGATGCTGCGCGGGTGGATAGAGGGGCGTGGCGAGCGCGCGGCCGAGGGCCGAATGCGCGAGGCTTTCGAAGCGGAGGAGCGCGAGAGCCTCGGGCTCGCCTACCGGGTTCGCCTCGCGGCCTATGCCGTCATCGCCGTATGGCTGACCATCCAATTCCCGATTGCTCAGGCGCTCTACTACGACGCCTTCATCGGCGCCTTCGCCGTGTTGGCCTATGCCCAATGGCACCTCCGCCGCGGCCCTCACCACGCGACGTGGCACGCCTACGCGTTCACGTTCGTCGAGGCGGCGCTGCTGACCTACCTCATCCTCGTCCCCAACCCGATCCACCCCATCGATTTCCCGATCCAGGTCTCCCTGCGGTTCGGCACCTTCATATATTTCTTCGTCTTCCTGGCCCTCGCCGCCCTCACCTATTCGCCGCGCCTGGTGGTCATCATGGGGGTGAGTGTCGCCACCTCGTGGAGCGCTGCCGTCCTGTGGATCGCCAGTCGCCCCGACACACTCATCCTCTATGACATGAAGGATATGCAGGCCATGAGTGTCGAGGAGCTGCTCGACAATATCCTCGACCCCCGCTTCGTCGATCCCTACATGTGGGTCCAGCAGATCGTCGTGCTGCTGATCGTCACCGCCATCGCCGCCGTCTCCGTCGCGCGCGCCCGGCGTCTCGCGCTTACCCAGGTCCGCGCGGCGCGCGAGCGCACCAACCTCGCGCGCTACTTCTCGCCCAACATGGTGGATGCGCTGGCCCATGCCGACGCGCCCTTGGGCGCCCCTCGGTCGCAGGAAGTGGCCGTGCTGTTCGCCGACATCGTCGGTTTCACCTGGCTCTCCGAGCGTCTGGGCGCCGAGGAGACCATGGCCACCCTGCGCGCCTTCCACGGCCGTATGGCGGATGCCGTCTTCGCCCACGGCGGCACCCTCGACAAATACATGGGCGACGCGGTCATGGCGACCTTCGGCACCCCCCGCCGCGGCCCGCGCGACGCGCTCAACGCACTCGCCTGTGCCCGTGCGATGACCGACGCCATCGCCGAGTGGGCGGCATGGCGAGAGGCCGAGGGATCGGCCCCCATTGAAGCCGGCATCGGTGTGCATTTCGGGCCCGTGCTGCTGGGCGATATCGGCGACGAGCGGCGCCTCGAGTTCGCCGTCATCGGCGACACCGTCAACGTGGCCAGCCGCTTGGAAGCCCTGACCCGGGTCCTCGGCGCCCAGGTGATCGTGAGCGACGCGCTGGTCGTGGCGGCGCGCGCCGAGGCGGGCGGCCCGCCCCCCGGCCTCGACCGCTTCGCGCCTGTCGAGGCCCAGAGCATCCGCGGCCGCGAGGGCGCCGTCGGCATCTGGGCGCTCGGCGCGGCCGATTCCACATGAGCGGAAAATACGCTCGAGCGGTTCTAATTCATCTGGATCGCTGCTCTCGCGGCCCGAACCCAACGCTTCGCGCTCTCTCCCCACCGCTCGCTTCAGCCGGCCTTGACGTAGGGCGCCATGGCGGCGCGGAAGTCGTCGGGAATCCGTATCGGCGTAAAGCTTTCCGCCTGGATGACCGGGGAGACAAGCGTCACCCGGAAGGCTTGGGTCCCGTCGAGCTTTGCGGCCACGACCTCCCAGGTGATCGAGCTGTTGCCGAGGCGCTCTATGGCCACATCGAGGGTGAAGCGCTCGCCGCCGTGAAGGCGGGCCGTGTAGTCGCAGCTCGCATGGACGTAGGGCACGCCCAGGCCCCGCTCGCAAATGATGTCGAGGAAGCCGATGCCGACGACGGCGTGGTAGAAATCCTCGATGGCGGCGTTGGCGAAATCGAAGGCGCGGGGCATGTTCATGATCGTCACCATGTCCGTATCGCCCCAATAGACGCGGCGTTCCACGCGAAACGTCTTGTGTGTCATGGCTCCCTGTCGATCGATCGATGGATAAGGGGGCGGCGTTGCCGGCGCGACCGCTCGCTGACGCGACGAAGCGCCGTAGGCTGTTACTTCCGCATCTCGGTATGGTCGGTGCCTTGGTAGAGGGCGGCGATCTGGCGGCGCATGGCTTCGGCATGGGCGGCGCGGGCCGCGTCGTCGAGGTTCGCGGCGGGATCGGGCTCGTGGTCGAAATGGCCGTACCGGTCCTGGCCCCGCACCAGCGTCGCCGAGTCGCGCATCTTGAGCTGGCGCACGTGGGGCGGGATGTAGCGGATGGCGAGGGCGATGCGCCGGTCGGCGCTCTCGTTGGGGGCCGAGCCGTGGGTCAGGCGCACGTGGTGGAGCGACATCTCGCCGGCGCGGACCGGCACGTCCACGGCCGCCTTCTCGTCCACCGCAATCGCGATCTCCTGGCCGCGGGTCAGCAAATTGTGCTCGTGGAAGGTGTCCCTGTGGGCCATCTGCTCCCAAAGATGGCTGCCGGGCAGGAACTTCATGGCCCCGTTCTCCACCGTCGAGTCCGTAAAGGCGAACCAGGCGCTGACCACGTCCGGCGGCTCGAGGCCCCAATAGGTCGAGTCCTGGTGCCAGGAGACGAAGCCCAGGTCGCCCGCTTCCTTGTTGAAGAAATTGGTGCCCCAGCACAGGATGTCCGGGCCGATCAGGTCCTCGACCGCGTCGAGGATGCGCGGGTGGCGGACGAGGTCGTTGGCCCAGGTGAAGAGGAGGTGGACCTTGTGCCGCAGGTTGCCCTCGATGGGGGCGCCGGTCGCGGCCTCGTATGCCTCGAGATGGTCGCGGTAGGCCCGCGCTTCGCCCGCGGACATGACGGGCACCGGGAAGAGATAGCCGTCGCGTTCGTATGCGGCGACTTGCGCCCCGCTCAAAGCCTTCGGCATCGCCCGTCTCCCGCATTGCGCATGTGGCCGCCTTCGTGAACATTAGTACATACTTTCATAAGTCCGTACCCCATACGACGGTGCCCCGAGGTTCCCGGCTAGGAGCACGGCGCGCCGTGATGCCGGGGCATCACCCGGAACCCTCTGGCGGCGCGCGACGACGACCGGGGGCCTCGGGGCGCCGCCCTCCGGGTTGCTTTTCCCGCCCCCTCGGGGCGTCGGGGGTGCTTGACGATGCCCCGGCATCGCCTGCGCGCCCTCTCCTACCGAGGAGACGGGAAAAGCAATCGTATGGGGCACGGACTTATGAAAGTATGTACTAGCGCGCTTCCCGCGCCCATATCCAGAAAGCGAAGGCAGTATATGTCAGATCGGGCGCGCCCGGCACTCATTGCTCGCGATGCCGCCGCCGTCAACCCGGGGAGCGACCCGCTCTACGTGCGCGGCATATTCCTGATGCTGGCCGCCGGCACGGTCATGAGCCTCAACGGCTTCCTCTTCCGCTTGATCGAGAGCGCGGCCGACTTCCAGGTCATCTTCTGGCGCGGCATCACGCTATCGGCCACCTTCCTGGTGCTGATCGCCATCCGCAACCGGGGCCGCGTGACGACGGCGTTCCGCCGGGCCGGGCTGGTGGGTCTCCTGGCCGGCACGATCCTCGGCTTCGGCAACGTCTTCTTCGCCCTCTCCGTGCTCAACACCACGGTGGCCAACGCCCATTTCATCCTCGCCGCCTCGCCCTTCCTGGCCGCGATCCTGGCGCGGGTGCTGCTGAAGGAGCCCGTGCACCGCTTCACCGTGGTGGCCATGACGGCGGCTCTCGCGGGCGTGGGCCTCATGGTCTTCGAGGGGCTGGGGGCCGGGCGCTTCTTCGGCAACCTGATGGCCGTCGGCACCTTGGTGACCCACGCGGCCTTCGTCGTCTCCCTGCGCTTCGGCCGCCAGCTCGACCTCACGCCCGCGATCTGCGTGGCCGGCCTGGTGGGCGCCGCCATCTCGGCGGGGGTGAGCACCGACCTCACCGTGAGCTGGCACGACTTCTTCGTCTGCGCCGCCATGGGCATGGGCGCCATGGCCCTTGGCTTCCTTCTCTTCACGGTCGGCGCCCGCCACGTGCCGGCGGCCCAGGTCGCCCTCCTCTCCATGGCCGAGGTGGTGCTGGCGCCGGTTTGGGTCTGGGTCGGGATGGGCGAGACACCCACGGGCCTCGCCCTCATCGGCGGCGCCTTCGTGCTCTCCGCGATCGCGGGGCAGGCGGCCTTCGGCATGGGCCGCGCGGGGGGCTGACGACGAGGGTTCGCTATAACGCGAACCGCGAGGAGAGATGGTACCTCGCGGTGGCCGAGCTCCTGATCATGGTCACGGTCATGACCATGATCTTGCCGGCCGCGGCGCTCATCCGCGAGCAGGAGCGCAGCACCATCGAGCATCTGCTTGTCACCCCCATCTCGCCCACCGAGATCATGCTGGCCAAGGTATGGAGCAACGCGCTCGTGGTCCAGATCGCATGCCTGCTCTCCCTCCTGTTCGTGGTCGAGGGCTATCTGGGCGTGCCGCTTGTGGGCTCCAAGGCCCTGTTCCTCGTCGGCACCCTGGTCTACCAGTTCACGGCCACGGCCATCGGCATGGTGCTGGCCACCATCGTCCGCACGGTGCCGCAGTTCGTGCTGGCGATGCTCGTGGTCCTGGCACCGATGATCTTCCTCTCCTGCGTCTTCACACCGACGGAATCGATCCACCCGACGCTCGCCAATGTGATGGTCGTCCTGCCGCTTCGTTACTATGTGGACTTGGCCACGGCCATACTGTTCCGCGGCGGCGGGCTCGAGGCGGTGTTGCACGACCTCGCGGCCATGGCGGCCATCGGTGCCGTCCTGTTCGCCCTGGCGCTCGCCCGCTTCCGCGCCCACTTCAGCGCCATCGTCAAATAGCGCCAGCGGGGATCGGTGAGAGGAAGGCGGCCGTCGGTCGCAAGAACGCGACGCCGCCTCCAGGGCAGGACCACGGAAAAGGTGCCTGACACCTTTTCGGCTTCGTTCCAAGACGCTCTTCGTGCTACGTTTGACCGCAACCAGGAATGGTACCATCTGGGAAATCCAGCTAAAAGTGATCTGTACACGATGCGAAGTTGATTGTCGCGAGGGAACGAATGGGCCGTCGAGTGTGGATCGTTATAGGCATCGCGTTGGCGGTGGTTGGATTTTCAGCCTACATAGTGCTCATACAAGGTGCTCCACCGCCGGGCGTCGAGACTCTGGGTGATGACGACGCCGAACGGTTAGCCTGGATCGGGTTAGGGACCGGAATCGTAGGGCTCCTCACGGCCCTAGCCGGTTTGGTAAAAGAAATCGTGAGTGTGCGGAAGGCTTGAGGCGATGTCGTTCATTCGCATGGCGCTCTTCGCGTTCGCCTGCGTAGCCGCGGCCGCGCCGGCGCGCGCTAAGATCGATTGGACATACGAGCGGCCCGGCACAGAGAAGACCATGGGCGACTGGTTTCGCAGTGTTTTGCATCTTGAGGGGTTTGGTAGGACTTATGCGGTGATTGTTGGCGTCAACGAGTTTACGCGTTTCCCTGTCCTCGACGCGACGGCGAACGATCCGGAACGGATATTTCAATTTCTACGCGACGAAGCACTTTTTGATCGAATTCTGGTCCTCCGCAACGAGGAAGTCACCCTCAGCCGTCTACGCCACCTTTTCATGACTGAGTTGCACGAGGTGTTGAAGCCCGAAGATCGATTGTTATTTTACTGGTCAGGTCACGGCACGCAATTTGAGGATTCACGCGGCAATGTGCTCGGATACTTGCCGCTAGTCGAGTCGGAAACGGATGATCGGTCGAGTATGGTGGGTATGGAACAACTGAAGGTTTGGGACGATCATGTGCCGGCCCGTCACGCTCTTTTTCTTTTGGACGCTTGCTTCAGTGGCCTGGTCGGCAACACAGCGCAATCACTCGGTCCAGATTCTACCATCAAAGAGCTGTCAGAACCGGGACACCACATTATCTCGGCTGGCGGCAAGGATCAGCAGACGATCGCCTCCAGGCAGGAGTGGCAGGGCAGCATCTTTACGCATGCGCTGCTGAAAGCGCTTCGTGGCAGTGCCGATAAATTCGGCGGTGAACAGGGCGATGGCGACGGTGTGATCACGCTTTACGAATTGATTGAGAGCATTGCAGGCACGGTCGAGCAAGCGAAATCGGCGGCGGACTGGAATAGACCGTTGCGGCCAGTACTAAACCGTTTCTACGGTGAGGTGTCAACGGCGGAGCAAAATTAGTCCACCCGGGCGGAGCAAAACTAGTCCACTTAACGTTATGCGGTACGCGGTGTTGGGGGGTTGTCCCGGTAGTCCATAGGAGGGACCCGCGCTGCTTCGTGAGCTATGGCTGAATCTTGGTGACGGTATGGGTCAGGCGGCGGCTTGCGGTTGTTGCCTGACGGCTTCGATGCCGTCGATGAACTTTACACCGACGATCAGCTTGGGCAACTGGTTGTGTCCGTCGAGGCGGCGCCAACTGTTTTGTGCCCCCTGGGTGAGCTTGAAGACCATGGCGAGCGCCGTCTTGTTGGAGAGGCATCCCTTGGATCGCACGGTACGGTGTCGCACGGTGGCGAATGTGCTTTCGATGGGGTTGGTTGTCCGCAGGTGCTTCCAATGCTCGGCGGGAAAGTCGTAGAACGCCAGCAGCGTTTCGCGATCCTTGGCCAGGCATGCAGCCGCCTTTTCGTATTTGACGGCGTAGGTCTCGATGAAGGTGTCGAAGGCGTTGTCTGCGTCGCTCCTGGTCTCGGCCATCCAGATGTCCTGGAGAGCACGCTTTGCCTTCGATTGCTGGCTCTTGGGCAGCTTGTTCAAGACGTTCGCGGTCTTGTGCACCCAACAGCGCTGGCCGCGCGTCCGGGACCACACTTCCTCGATCGCCTTCCAGAAGCCGAGCGCGCCGTCGGCGACCGCGAGTTCAGGCCCCATCGCGAGCCCGCGCCGCTTGAGGTCGAGCAGCAGCTCGCGCCATGATTGGGTGCTCTCGCGCACGCCGTCGATGAGGCCGACGAGTTCCTTCTTGCCCTCGGGCGTCGCGCCGATGATGACCAACAGGCATTGCGCGTCGTCCTCGAGCCGGGCCTGCACGTGGATGCCGTCGGCCCAGAAGTAGACGTAGCGCCGGGCCGACAGATCCCGCTTCAGCCAGTGTGCGTGCTCCCCCGCCCAGACTTCGGTGAGCCGCGCGATGGACGAGGCCGAGAGGCCGCCGGCGTCCGGCCCGAGTAAGGCCGCCAGCGCCTCGGTGAAGTCGCCGGTGGAGATGCCCTTGAGGTAGAGGATGGGGATCAGGACCTCGAGGCTCTTCGAGCGCCGCGCATAAGGCAGCAGCAGCGCCGAGGAGAAGCGGATGCGATCGGCGCCCAGCCCCGTGCGGTCGCGGACCCGTGGCCCGCGAACCGCGACCGGGCCGATGCCGGTCATGATCTCGCGTTCCGGCAGATGACCGTGGCGCACCAGCCGTTGGCGGCCTTCATCGGTGCGCTCCTCGGCGTGGCTCCCGAGGAACGCGGCCACCTCGGCCTCGACCGCTTGGGCCAAAAGGGAAGGAGTTTACATCGAATAGTGCCGAAGGCGGGCTAGTTCAAGATATTTTCGGCACTTTGCGATATAAATCCCAAAGGGAACGGGCGCCGTTGCGCAGCACCTCGGTCAACGGATCGGAAAACGTCGATGGCTGGGAAAGCTTCAAAACGTTATTGTCGGTCACGGCGTATCACTCCTTTGCTGGAGAAGTGGAGGCTCAATCACCCCCACGATACGCCACTTTAACCCTTCACGCCGTCACCAACTTCTGGCCATAGCTCCTGCTTCGTGTAGCGCTTGCGTTACGCGGAGCGAAGCAGCGTGGGAGGTTCCTGTGGACCCACCGGGTCAACCATTGCACCGGCGGTCAAGCAGGTATTTTTGGGGATTTCCGCCGTTTTTGGCTTTGGTTGAGACGATAGCTCTCGCCGTTCATTTCCAGGATATGGACATGGTGGGTGAGGCGGTCCAGCAAAGCCCCGGTCAGGCGTTCCGAGCCGAATATCTCCGTCCACTCATCGAACGGCAAGTTGGAGGTCACCAGGATCGAGCCCCGCTCGTAGCGCTGGCTGAAGACTTCGAACAGCAGCTCGGCGCCGGTCTTCGAGAGCGGCACGAAGCCGAGTTCGTCGATGATCAGAAGGTGATACTTTGCCAGTTGCTTCTGCAGGCGCAACAGGCGTTTTTCATCCCCGGCCTCCATCAGTTCATGAACCAGGGCAGCGGCCGTGAGGAAGCCGACGGAGAGCCCCTTTTGGCAGGCCGCCAGACCGAGACCGAGGGCGATATGGGTCTTGCCGGTTCCGCTGTTGCCGAGCGCGATGATATTCTCACGACGCTCGACGTATTCGCATCGCGCCAACTCCAGAACCAGCATCTTGTCGAGCGATGCGATGGCCTTGAAGTCGAAGCTGTCGAGGCTTTTGACGGCGGGGAACCTGGCCTGTCTGATCCGCCGCTCGACCATGCGGCGCTCACGGTCGATCAGTTCCAACTCGGTCAGACGGACAAGATACCGCACATGGTCGGCGCCCTCGGTGGCGCATTGGCGGGCCAGCTTGTCGTATTCGCGCAGGAACGTCGGCAGTTTCAGGGTCTTGAGGTGATGGGCCAGCAACACTTGCGGCGTATCGGTCATGACGCGCCTCCACCCAACAAGCTCATATAACTGGCGGCGGCCGTGGTCGCCACGTTGGCCCGAGGCAGGTAGGGATAGATATCCAGGTCGAGTTTGGGCGGGCGTCGCTCGATACGGCACAGCACAAGGTGTTTGACGGCGTCGTAGCCGATCGCACCCAGGCGCAGGGCGTCCTTCACCGCGCCGTGAAGCACCTCGAGATCGAAGGTCTCCACAAGCCGAAGGACCTGGACGTATTCCCGCTTGCCGGCCTTGCCCATGCGCGCCTCCAGGAGACGGCGCAGGGTTGGGAAGGCATCAGGCAGTTCCCATCCGGCTAGCGGCGCGGCCTGATCCAGGGCACCGATCTTGTGCTCCAGCAAAGGCAGGTAGTGGATCGGATCGAAGACCATGTCTTCCCGGTCGTAGGAACGGGGGTGTCGGGCAATGATCCCGGCGCCGCAACCGATAACCACCTCGTGGACATAGCCACGGATCCAGACTTCCTGATGGCCGTAGGCGACGGGCACGGAATAGTCATTCGTCCGGTAGCGCACCAGGGACAGCGAGTTGACCCGCGTGCCCTGCTTGTCGCACGCGTCGAACGGTGCCGGCAGTGGCCTCTTCAACGCTTCGCGGTCACGCACAAACCGTTCGCCGATGCTCTCGCGGTGGCCGCGCAGGACGTTGCCTTGCCGGTTGCGGCATTGCTCTTCCAGGTGGCCATTGAAGGCGTCCCAGCTCGCGAACCGGGGAAGCGGCGTCATGAAGTTCCGCCGGGCATAGCCGACCACCCCCTCCACATTGCCTTTGTCGTTACCCTTGCCGGGACGGCCGTAGCGGTCCTCGAAGAGGTAATGGGACTGCAGCCCGCTGAACGCCCGCGTTCGTTGCCGCGTGCCATCTGACAAGATGCGCGACACCAGACACTTGTCGTTGTCGTAAAGAATCGATTGGGGAACGCCGCCGAAAAAAACAAAGGCTCTGTTGTGCCCGTCCAGCCAGGCCTCCGTCGTCGCCGCCGGGTAGGCCGCAACGAAGCAGGCATCGCTGTGGGGAAGTGTCATGACGAAAAAATGCGCCCGATACTTGACGCCGGCGATGATCGCATCCGCCTCGCCAAAGTCCGCTCGAGCATGGCCCGGAGGATGTGACAACGGCACAAACATCTCACGCCGACGAAGGCGCCGTTCCCGAACGTAATCCTTCACGATGGTCTCTTTGCCCGTGAAGCCATGTTCGTCGCGAAGGCGCTCGAATATACGCTTCGCCGTGTGGTGCTGCTTACGGTGAACCGTTCGGTCCTCCTCCAGAATACGGTCGATGATATCCGTGAAGGGGGCCAGTTTCGGGCGTTTCGGTGGCTGGCGTCGCCGATATCCCGGCGGTTCCGAATGCCGCAGCATCTTCCTCACCGTCTCGCGCGCAATGCCAAACCGACTTGCCGCCTCTCGCTGGCTCAGACCATCAACATGGCAGGCCAGCCGAACGCGCAGATATAGGTCCACGGTGTACATCCTCCCGCCTTCCATCTCAAAAAAGATCGAAGGCTACAGGTGGCAGAGTTTTACTCCGCCCGCGGCTGGAAAATCCCGCCGCTTCCGTGGACTAATTTGTCACCGCCGTTCTCATATGTCGCGGAACTATCCGCAGATCCCGTTCGAGCGCTACGCGGACGATGCGATTTGTCACTGCAAGAGCGCCGAGGAGGCACAGGCGCTATGGAGCGCGCTTGCCGACCGCTTTGCGGCCTGCAAACTGGTTCTACATCCTGACAAGACGAAGATCGTCTATTGCCAGGACAAGAACAGGTGCGGAGATTATCCCAACTGCTCGTTCGACTTCCTCGGATTCACTTTCCGGGCAAGAAAGACGATCTGGCTGGGACGAATCTACGCGCACGGCTTCCTGCCTGCCGCCAGCCCGAAAGCGCTGAAGGCCATCAGCCGGACGATCCGGCGCTGGGCCCTTTACCATCGCAGCGACAAGGCCCTGCAGGATCTTGCCACCCTGTACAACCCGTACATTCGCGGCTGGATCACCTACTACGGCAGCTTCTACCGGACGCAGCTGCGTCCGACCCTCAAGAGGATCGATCTCTATGTCATTCGCTGGGCACGCCGCAAGTTCAAGCGGCTGCGTCGCAAGACCAAAGGGGTGCGAGACTGGTTTGACCGGCTACGCCGAGCCAATCCAAGGCTCTTTGCCCATTGGCAGCTCTGTCATGGAAACGGCCGAACATCGGGAGCCGTGTGAAGCGAGAGTTTCACGCACGGTTCTGGGAGCGCCTGGGGGTGAAATTCCCCCGGGCGACTCGACACAAGCTGACCTAGCATGCCCTGTCTGATCACATCCGCATTCAAGCGGCAAACCGACATTGGAACCCGCTTCGTGCTTTCAGCACGTCTTATTTCAGACTGAGGCATTACCCCGTCTGTCCCGATCGCGAGGAGGAAGATCCACTGGAAGCCTTGGACCACAGTTTCGCCGGCCTGGCACTCGACGAGCCCCGCCTCGTCGGCGTGGTCAACGTGACGCCGGACAGCTTTTCCGATGGCGGCGCCCACGCGGCGCCAGAGGCGGCCATCGCCCATGGCCGGCGGCTCCTGGACGAGGGCGCGGATATCCTCGATATCGGGGGCGAATCGACCCGGCCGGGCGCGGTGCCGGTGGCGCCGGAGGCGGAATGGGCGCGCTTGGCACCCGTCCTCGAAGGGCTCCAGGGGCTCGGCGCGCCGATCTCGGTCGATACGCGCAATAGCCCGGTCATGCGCCGCGCGCTGGCCGCGGGCGCCGCCATCATCAACGACATCTCCGCCCTCACCCACGACCCCGATGCGCTCGCCGTGGTGGCGGGCTCCGAGGCCGCCGTCGTCCTCATGCACATGAAGGGCACGCCCCAGACCATGCAGACCACACCCCATTACGAGGACGTGGCGCGGGAGGTGCGCGACTATCTCGAGGCCCGCATCCTGGCCTGCGAGGCGGCCGGGATCCCGCGCGCCCGCATCGCCATCGACCCCGGCCTCGGCTTCGCCAAGAACGCGGCGCAGAACAGGGACATGCTCGCGGGCCTCTCCCTGCTTCTCGACCTCGGCTGCCCCGTCATGGTGGGTGCCTCGCGCAAGGGCCTCCTGCGCGCGGTCAGGCACCGGGCCGCGCCCGCCGAGCGCCTCGGCGCCTCGATCGCCGCCGGCCTCGCGGCGCTCGACCGGGGCGCGCGCCTCCTGCGCGTCCACGACGTGGCCCAGACGGCCCAGGCCGTCGCCGTCTGGCGTGCCCTGCGGGACGGTTGAGAATGGGCTGGGGCGGCACGACAAATGGTTGCCCGGCGGCGAATTCGGCGTAGATTTGCTCGGTATGCGGCATCGATGAGGGGCGTCGGCCATGAAAGTGCGCATCGGAACCTTCAACGCCGAGAACTTGTTCGCCCGCTTCCAGTTCAAGAGCAACGTGGACCCCGAAGAGGCGATCCGGGAGGGCTGGACGGTCGAGGACACCAAGTTCGACCGGCACGATTACGCCAAGCGGCGCATCACGGGCCGCGCCATCAAGGCGGTCAAGGCCGACATCATGGGCCTTCAGGAGGTCGAGGGCATGGACGCGCTCAAGAGCTTCGCGTCCAACCACCTCAAGGGCCAGCCCTTCCGCCACAAGATCCTGATCGACGGCAACGACCCGCGCCGCATCGACGTGGCCGTCCTCAGCCGGTTCGAGATCGCCGCCGTGCGCACCCACCAGCACCGGCGCACGGCGGGCCGCTGGCTCTTCTCCCGCGATTGCCTCGAGGTCGATGTGCGCATCCCGTCCGCGCGCGCGGGCGACGAGCTGACCTACGGCGCCAAGACGCTGCCTATTTTCGTCAACCACTTTAAATCCATGATGGGCGGGCGCGACGAGACCATGGCGCGGCGCCGGGAACAGGCCGAAGGCGTCGTCGATATCCTGAAGGCGCGTTTCGGCCCCGATCCCGGCCAGTTCGACTGGGTCGTGCTCGGCGACCTCAACGACTACCTGCCGTCCGCCGGCCTCGCTCCGCTCCTCGGCCAGCCTTGGCTCGAGAACGTCGTCGCCCGGATCGGCGACGCGAAGGACCGCTGGACACACTATTACGCGAGCAAGCGGCAATACAGTCAGCTCGACTACATCCTCCTCTCCAGCTCGCTCGCCCGTAAGAACCCCGGCGCGGTCCCCGTGATCGAGCGCCGCGGCATGCCGACCCGCGCCACGCGCTTCGCCGGCACCCGGTTCCCCGGCGTCGGTGAGAGCCGGCCCAAGGCCTCCGACCATTGCCCCGTGGTCATCGAGCTCGACGTTTAGCGCGGCCGTGGCGAACCTGCTATAACGCGGCCGAGTGAGACGCCTCCAACGGGGAACCGCATGACCCGCCGCCTGTTCGGCACCGACGGCATCCGCGGCACGGCCAACACCGAGCCCATGACGGCCCTGACGGCCTTGCGCGTCGCCATGGCCGCGGGCCGCCATTTCATCCGCGGCGATCACCGGCACATGGTGGTGATCGCCAAGGATACGCGCCTGTCGGGCTACATGATCGAGCCGGCGCTGACCGCCGGCTTCGTCTCCATGGGCATGGACGTGGTGCTGGTCGGCCCCATCCCGACGCCGGGCGTGGCCATGCTGACGCGCTCCATGCGCGCCGACCTGGGGGTCATGGTCTCGGCTTCCCACAACGCCTTCCAGGACAACGGCATCAAGCTCTTCGGCCCCGACGGCTACAAGCTCTCGGACGCGGTCGAGCGCGAGATCGAGGCCAGCGTCGAAGGTGGCCTCAGCGACGCGCTGGCGGGGCCGCGCCACCTCGGCCGCGCCCGCCGGCTCGAAGACGCCCAGGGCCGTTACATCGAGTTCGTGAAGAGCACCTTCCCCCGGGGCCTGCGGCTCGACGGCCTCAAGATCGTCGTCGATTGCGCCCACGGCGCCGCCTACAAGGTGGCGCCCACGGTCTTGTGGGAGCTGGGCGCGGATGTGGTGCGCATCGGCGTCGACCCCAATGGTTTCAACATCAACCGCGAATGCGGGGCGACCCAGCCCGACGCCCTGTGCCGCGCGGTGCGCGAATCGAGCGCCCATCTCGGCATCGCCCTCGATGGCGACGCGGACCGGGTGGTGATGGTGGACGAGAAGGGCGCGGTGCTGGACGGCGACCAGCTCATGGCCCTGGTGGCGCTCAAATGGCACCAGGCCGGCCGGCTCGAGGGCGGCGGCATGGTGGCGACCGTCATGTCGAACCTGGCGCTGGAGCGCTACCTGGGCGGCCTCGGCCTGACCCTCCAGCGCGCGAGCGTCGGTGACCGCTACGTCATCGAGCGCATGCGCGAAGGCGGCTACAACCTGGGCGGCGAGCAGTCGGGCCACATCATCCTGTCCGACTACGTGACCACGGGCGACGGGCTCATCGCGGCGCTCCAGGCGCTCGCCGTGATCGTCGAGGCCGGCCGGCCGGTGAGCGAGGTGGGACGCTTGTTCGAGCCCCTGCCACAGCTCCTGCGCAGCGTCCCCTTCAACGGCGGCGCGCCGCTCGAGGCCAGAGGCGTGAAGAAGGCCGTGGCGGATGCCGAGGACCGCCTCGCCGGCCGCGGCCGGCTCCTGGTGCGCAAGTCGGGGACGGAGCCGGTGATCCGGGTGATGGCCGAGGCCGAGGACGCGGCGCTCGTCGAGGCCGTGGTCGGCGAGGTGGCGGCCGCCATCGAACGCGCCTCCGCCCCGGCGGCCTAGGGGCCAAGCATGCGGGGCCGGGTCCTCATCGTCGCCGGCTCGGATTCGGGCGGCGGCGCCGGCATCCAGGGGGATATCAAGACCGTCACGGCGCTCGGCGGCTATGCCGCCACGGCCATCACGGCACTCACCGCCCAGAACACCCAGGGGGTCTTCGGCGTCCACCCGGTGCCCCCGGATTTCATCGCCCAGCAGATGCGTCTCGTGCTCGAGGATATCGGCGCCGACGCCATCAAGATCGGCATGCTGCATTCGAGCGCCGTCATCGCCGCCGTCGCGGCCGAGATCGAGCGCCACGCGCCCGGCTCCCCGGTGGTGCTCGACCCCGTCATGGTGGCCAAGGGCGGCGCGGCCCTGCTCGAGCCCGAGGCGCGGGCGGCGCTGGCGCGCCGGCTCGTCCCCATGGCGCGCATCGTCACCCCCAACCTGCCCGAGGCCGAGGCCCTGCTGGGCCGGGGCGCGATTCGGGCGGCGGATATGGAAGCCGCCGCCGCAGCCCTCCTGGCCCTAGGCCCGGAGGCGGTCCTGCTCAAGGGCGGGCACCTGCCGGGCGACGTGGTGCGCGACGTGCTGATGACGGCCGCTCGTGTGGAGGCCTTCGAGGACGCGCGCATCGAGACCGTCCATACCCACGGCACCGGCTGCGCGCTGGCCTCCGCCATCGCCACCGGAATCGCCCAGGGGCAGGGCCTTCGCGACGCGGTGGTGGCGGCCCGCGCCTACGTCCGCCGCGCGATAGAAGGCGCCCCGGGCTACGGCCACGGCCACGGCCCCCTGGACCACGGCCACACCCTCCACCATCGCGAGCCCGCCGGATGAGCCGGACGGGCGCGGCCCCGGCCAGTCGTCTGGCGGTGCTCGCGGCGGCCGGCGCCGCCGTCGTCATGTGGGGCGGGACGCCGGTCGTCACCAAGATCGTCATCGCCGAGATCGCCCCCCACATGGTGGGCCTCATGCGCACGGTCCTTCCCGCCGTCATCATCGTGCCGCTCGTGCTCGCCCTTCGCTTCGGCCTGCCCAAGGGCAGGGGGGACTGGGCCTGGCTGCTCCTGTCCGCCCTGGGCGGGTTCGTCATGTTCCCGATCCTGTTCACGGTGGGGCTTCACTACACTTCGGCCTCCCACGCCGGCCTCATCCTGGCCATGCTGCCTGTTTTCACGGGGCTGATGGCGTTCGCCCTGGAGCGGCGCTGGCCCGGGCTCCTGTGGTGGCTCGGGGTGGCGATCGCCGGCGCCGGCACGGCCGCGCTCATGGTCTTCCGCCTCGGCTTGGCGGGCGGTGAGGATTCGCTGCTCGGCGATTTCATCATCCTGGCGAGTGGCGTGGGCGCCTCTGCCGGCTATGTCTCCGGCGCCCGCCTCTCCCAGCTCGGCTACAGCGCCTGGGGCACGACCTTCTGGGGCATCGTCGCGGGGGCGGCCGTTCTCCTGCCCTTCGCGGTTGCCGAGGCGCGTGTGGTCGACTGGGGCGCGGTGGGCCTCGACAGCTGGCTGTCGATCGCTTACCTGGTTCTGGCCTCCACCATCCTCGCCTACGTCGCCTGGTACTGGTCCTTGGCGCGGGGCGGCATCGGGCGCGTGGGGCTGCTGCAGTTCGCGCAACCGGTCGTCACCCTGATCCTGGCGACGTTGTTGTTGGGTGAGGTGCTGACCGTCCCGCTCGTCGTCGCCGCGGCCGTGATACTGGGCGGCATTTATATCGCGCGGCGTGGAAACTAGGCGCGGCATGTTCACCTTGTCCCAACTCGAATCGGCGGCTGAGCTGGTCTATACGGTCATGCCGCCGACGCCCCAGATTTGCTGGCCGCTCCTCTCGGCTCGCTGCGGCTGCGAAGTCTGGGTCAAGCACGAGAACCATACCCCCATCGGCTCCTTCAAGCTGCGCGGCGGCCTGGTCTATGTGGACGAGCTCAAGCGGGCGCAACCCGGCGTCACCGGCCTCGTCGCCGAAACATCCGGGAATCACGGCCAGAGCCTTGCCTTCGCGGGCCGCCGCGCCGGGCTCTCCGTGCTGCTGGTGGTGCCGCGCGGCACCCATCCCGAGCGTCTCGCCATGCTGCGCGCGCGGGGTGCGGAGGTCGTCGAACACGGGCGCGATTCGGACGAGGCGATCGAGTTCGCCGATGAATTGGCCGTGGCCCGCGGCCTCCATCCCGTGCCCTCGTTCCACCCCTGGATCGTGTGCGGTGTGGCCACCCTCGGTCTCGAGCTTCTGCGCGCCGCCCCCGATCTCGACACGCTTTACGTCCCCATCGGTATCGGCTCGGAGATCTGCGGCGTGATCGCCGCGCGCCAAGCGCTCGGCTTGGGCACCGAGATCGTCGGCGTGGTGCCCGCGGGCGCGCCCACCTACGCCCTCTCCTTCGCCGCCGGCGCGCCGCGGCCCACGGGCGCCGTCGACACCATCGCCGGCGGCCTCGCCATGCGCAACCCGGACCCGGCGGCGCTCGACATCATCCTCGCGCACGCCGCGCGGGTCATATCGGTCTCGGACGCGGAGATCGCGGCCGCCATCCGCCATTTCCACACCGACACCCACAACCTGGTCGAGCCCTCCGGCGCCGTCACCCTCGCCGGCCTATTGCGCGAGTGTCGCGCCATGGCGGGAAAGCGCGTCGGCCTCGTGGCCTCGGGCGGCAATATCGACGCCGATTTGTACGCGGAAATCCTGGGCCGGGCCTGAGCATCGCGGCACCCGTTGGACTCGGGCGCGCGCTTACACATAATGCGCCCAACCAGGAGAGAGTGACCGCCCCATGTACGACCTCGCAAGCCTCCAGGAAGCCGCCGATCTGGTCCATTCCGCGATGCTGCCCACGGCCCAGCATTGCTGGCCGCTGCTGTGCGAGCGGGTCGGTGCCGAGGTCTGGGTCAAGCACGAGAACCACACCGCGACCGGCGCTTTCAAGGTGCGGGGCGGCATCGTCTATTTCGAGGAGCTCAGCAAGGCCCGGCCGGAGATCCGCGGCGTGCTCGCCGCCACCACGGGCAACCACGGCCAGAGCGTCGCCGTCGGCGCGCGCCGGACGGGGCTCGAGGCGACCATCGTCGTCCCCTTGGGCAACAGCCCCGAGAAGAATGCCGCCATGCGCGGCTTCGGCGCCACCCTCATCGAGCATGGGCGGGACTTCAACGAGGCGCTCGATTTCGCCGTGCCCTATGCCGAGGCCCACGGCCTTCACATGTATCCGTCCTATCACGAGTGGCTCGTCCTCGGCGTCGCCTCCTACGCCCTCGAGCTCCTGACGGCCGTCCCCGACCTGGAGGTGGTCTACGTGCCCGTCGGCATGGGCTCGGGCATCTGCGGCATGATGGCGGCGCGCGACGCGCTCGGGCTCAAGACCGAGATCGTGGGCGTGGTCTCGGACTTGGCCCCCACCTACGCCCTCTCCTTCGCGCAAGCCAAGCCCGTGCCGACCAACTCGGCCGATACCTTCGCGGCCGGCCTCGCCGTTCGGGTGCCGGACGAGCGGGCCCTCGACCTCATCCTCGCGGGCACCGCGCGCATCGTCTCCCTCTCGGAGGAAGAGCTGGCCGACGCCGTGCGCCACTATCAGAGCGACACCCACAACATGGCCGAGGGGGCGGGCGCCGCGGGGCTCGCGGCGCTGATGAAGGAGCGCCAAGCCATGGCCGGCAAGCGCGTCGGCGTGGTGCTCTCGGGCGGCAACATCGACCGCGGCGTCTATGTGCGGATCCTGTCCGGCCAGTCGCCGCGGTGAGGGGGAGAACGGGATCGGGCGTGAATGAAGGGGGCCTTCCACACCGATGCCAGCGATTTCACGGTTTTTCGGTATCACCGTCATGATGTTCTATGAAGATCATGAGCCTCCGCATTTTCACGCGCGGCATGCCCGGTTCAAGGCCAAATTCGCCATCGCCGACCTGACCGTGCTATCATCAAGGGGCGATCTGAGAGGCCAGGACGTGGGACGTGTCCGCCGTTGGGGCCGGGAAAATCAGACTGCCTTGCTCGAAAATTGGTTCCGGTGCCGCCAAGGCGAGCGGGCGCGAAGGATAGAAGGGCTGAAGTAGTGTTCACGGTCATCAAATCCGCCAAGGCGCGGCCAGACTACTCGGTGGAGATCGAGTGGGGCGACGGCAGCCGTTCGGTCGTGGACTTCGCCCCCACGATTCAAAAGGGTGGCGTTTTTGCCGCCCTGACGACGAAGGATTTCTTCGTCGATCGTTTGGCGATCGGCGGCGACGGTGATTGGCTGTCGTGGCCCGGCGAGCTCGACTTCTCCGCCGACAGCCTGTGGTATCGCTCCCACCCCGACGAAGCGGTCGAAGAGGTCGCGGCCGGGAGGTAGGGTCCTCGTTACGTTGTCGTCAGGCTCGGATTTCAGCTTGCCGGCGCTTTTCGGAATAGACCGCAGGGTTGATTGAAAAAGGTGCCTGACACCACTAGTGTCCGGTTAATAGTCGAATAGATTCAATTGGTTAGCATGGGGGTGGATTGGTGTCGTGGTTTCTGGATTTGTAAGCAATTGAAGGAGCGGTGTTTTTTCGAAGACGGTGAGGCTGAGGACCTGGAGGATTGTGTAGAGGCTGGCGTTGATAGCCAAGCGCTTCTTGACGATGGCGATCAACACATAGACGGAGACGGCGATCCAGATCTGGGATTTGACGGCGTTCTCGGAGGTGCCGTAGAAGCGCTTGATGCGCAGGTGCTGCTTGATCCATTTGAAGAACAGCTCGACCTGCCAGCGGCATTTGTAGAGCTGGGCGATGGTCAGCGCCGGCAGGGTGAAGTTGTTGGTCAGGAAGGTGAAGGCCTTGCCGCTCTCGGGGTCGCGGTATCGGACGCGGCGGAGCCTGTCCGGGTAGTCGGTGGCGGTGTGCTGGCCGGCGGTGCGGATGGTCTGGTCGCAGCGCAGGCCGGTGGTCTTGTCGATTGCGCGGGACGCGATCCTGCGGAACTGGAACTTGGCCCGTGCCCGGACGACGAAGAAGGCGGCGCCCTGGCTCAGGCGATGGAGGCGGGCGAAATGGATGTATCCGCGGTCCAGGACGTAGAAGGCGCCGGGCTCGGGGACCAGCTCGTCGAGCACCCTCACGTCGTGCCATCGGCCGTCGCTGATATGGATGAAAGTTGGGATATTGCCGCGCAGATCCAAGAGGGTGTGGAGCTTGATGGCGGCCTTGGTGCGCTGGAACGGGGCCCAGGGGAAGACCGCGAGGCAGAGGTCGATGGTGGTCGAGTCGAGGGCATAGACGGTGTGGTCGAGCTCGAGGCCGAAGCTGTCTTGGGCATAGAGCGGCCGGGCGATGCGGATCAGCGCCTGGGCGAAGTCGGCATGGATGCGCCAGTCGCGCCTCTCGTTGGCGTCGGCCAAGGTGGCGCGGGCGACGCGCCCGCGGATGCCCATGTGGTAGAGCTTGGTGTGCTGGGCGCGCAGGCAGGCCTCGATGTCGCGCAGGCTCTCGCGATAGGTCAGCTGCGCGAAGGCCATGCACAGATACCGATCGAGGCAGGAGAAGCTTCGCAGCCTGCGATCGCCGCCGTAGCGGTGGACGCAACGGCGCAAGCTGTGCACGGGCAGATGGTCGATCACCTGGGCGAAAACGATCTTGCCTGCATACATGAGCCATGCTCCTGACCGGGAAGGCAGGAGCATGTCTGGCTTAACACCGGGAGTTCAAGTCGGTGACACGCGAATATCCCGAAAGAACGTTTAACCACAACCCACTAACCGGAAAACCGCCGCAGTTAACCGGACACTAGTGGCCTGAAACCTTTTTCACCTTCTTCGTGCCGTAGCTTGAGTTTCCGCCTTGGATTCGCACAAGCGCTTATACCAACGAGCATTAATCAGAACCCATGCGCCCATTTCCTCAGACCGATGGACATGATCTTCCACGGCTGGTCGATGAGCTTGTTCCAGGCTTGGCAACAGATGGCGACGATATCGTCGTATGACTTGAAGATCCGGTTGGACAGCCAGTTGTCGCGCATGAACTGCCAAATGTTCTCCACGGGGTTCAGCTCGGGCGCCCTCGGCGGCAAGGGCAGCAGCGTGATGTTGGCCGGGACTTCGAGCTTGCCGGTGGTGTGCCATCCGGCCCGATCGAGGATGAGCACGGCGTGGGCGCCCGACGCCACCTGGGACGAGATTTCATCGAGGTGCCATTGCATGGCCTTGGTGTTGCAGCGGGGCAGGACGAGGCCCGCGCCGACGCCGCGTTGGGGACAGATGGCGCCAAAGATATAGGCCGACTTCGTACGTTGGTCCTTGGCCGCCGTGGGCCGGCTGCCGCGTCTCGCCCAGCGCCGCGTGAGCTTGGTTTTCTGGCCGACCCGGGCCTCGTCCTGCCACCAGATCTCTATGGCGGTGTCGGCTGGAAGGCCGGTGCGGATCTCTTCCAGCTCGGCCGCGAAGTTTTTTTAAAATCCTCGACCGCGAACTCGTTCTGCCCCTTGTGCCGCGGCCGCGCCGATATCTTGCTGAACCCCAGCGCCCGCAGCTCGCGGCCTACGCTCGACTCCTCAAGCGAGATGCCAAACTCCTCGAATATCCAAAGCGCCAAGTCCTTCCGGCGCCAGCGCACAACGCCGTGGATCGCCGGGATCGGCCCGTCCTCGACGAGCCGGGCAAGAGCCTGGCGTTGCGCATCGTCGAGCTTGCGCGGCTTGCCCGTCGCCTTGCCGTCAATCAGACCATCCGGCCCTTTGGCGTTGAACCGAAGAACCCAGTCGCGGATGACTTGAAGCCCGACATCGCCGAGCCGAGCCGCGTCCGTACGCCGGCCCCCATCGTAGATCACCGCCAGCGCAAGAAGACGCCGGCTCTGGCCCGCATCCTTCGATGCCTTGGCCAATCGACGCAAACGCGGACCATCAAAATCCGCGCGTAACGAAACCGCTCTGCTCATGGCGAACCTCCAAAGCCGTTCGCCTCATTGATTCAGACTTTTGACCGATTGGGAATCCCCTAAACGAGTCTCATTCAATGCCCGATGGTATTACCACCCGCGATCCGCCGTTATGTGGTGGAGGCGCCGGCGGCCGGCGCCCCGCGGAGGAGGCCTTCGGTGCTGAGGTCTTCGTCCAGCTCCGGCCAATGAATGCCGTAACCGCCGCCGGCAACTTCCCAACGGGCGAGTTGCGCGGGCGCCGCACGAGCGAGTCGCGGGTACCACGCGAGCGGCACGCTAATCGTGCGCCCATCCATCAGATCGACACTCAGCGAGTCTTCACCAATTCTTACGTCCCTTACGCGCTCATCGGCGCTGATCGCCAAAATACCCATGCCACGCCTCCACCAGGGAATCTTGGTGTTCGCTCACCACGTCATGCAACGTCCCAAGCTCTCGCGACGTGAAGCCGAAGTTACGCGCAAGGGCCACGGGTTGTAGCCAAAACTTCGCCGACGAAGACCCATGATCGACGTGAACGTGGGGTGGCTCATTCGGCTCGTGACTGTAGAAGTAGAACCTATTGCCTTTCCATCGTAGCACCGTCGGCATCGACCACGCGACCAAGGGCTTGTGGCATCGAACATTACCCATACATGTTAGCATAGTGGTGGATACCTGGGAAATTGGCGCGCGGCCCTCGAGAATGAGTACCAATCCGTGGCCTGCAAGCCCGTAGGCCCGGCCCAGCCGGGTGGAAACATTGGCGACCGCGTTTATGTTAGGAGACGATCCGGCCAAGCGCCGCGGTGAGGGGGAGAGAGACACGTGACCGAGGAGATCTTTCGGAGCGATTCCTACCAGAGGGCCTGCGAGGCGTGGGTGACGGCCGTCGAGGCGGGTGGCGGCATCCGGCTCGACCGCACGGTGTTCTACCCCGAGGGCGGCGGCCAGCCCGGCGACACCGGCGTCCTGCGCGCGGCCGACGGGCGCGAAGTGCGCATCACCGATACCAGGAAACACGGTGAGGGCGGCGAGCTCCTGCACCTGCCCGAGGACGGGGCGCCGGCACTCGCGGTCGGCGACGCGGTCACCTGCGAGATCGATTGGGAGCGGCGCCACCGCTTCATGCGCATCCATACCTGCATGCACCTCCTGTGCTCGCTCATCGAGGGCGACGTGACCGGCGGGGCCTTGGGCGACGGCAAGGCCCGGCTCGACTTCAACCTGCCCGAGGTCAAGCTCGACAAGGAGCACCTGACCGCCGCGCTCAACCGGCTGATCGAGGAGGATCACCCCCTTGCGGCGCGCTGGATCACCGAGGCGGAGCTCGCGGCCAACCCCGGCCTCGTGCGCACCATGTCCGTGAAGCCGCCCATGGGTCAGGGCAGGATCCGGCTCATGGATATCGCCGGCGTGGACCTTCAGCCCTGCGGCGGCACCCACGTGGCGCGGACGGGCGAGATCGGCCCCGTGCGTATCGGCAAGATCGAGAACAAGGGCCGCCAGAACCGGCGCGTCAACATCGCCTTCGTCGAATAGGGGCGGCGACGGACCTTGCCGCCGCCCCGGACGGCCCGGCCCGCCCATCGTCGGAGCGGCTTCAATCGCTGGCTTGTTTCACCGCGGCTCGGCATTACGCCCCGTCCAGGCAAGAGAGCGTGTTGAAGAGGGTGTTTTCGGCCCCCTCGATGAGCCTGGCCAGCCCGGACACTTGGCCTCGCGGCGGATCGAATCCGCCGTCGGCGACACTGAAACTCAACATGGCCTCGTCCCCCACCACGACGTAGAGCGTCCTGGTCCCGCGAGGCTCGGTTGTGGCGATGTCCCGGACGACAGGGTCCGCCCGGCCTTCGTGTCGCACCTCGACACTGAGATGCCCCGCGCCGAAGAGGGCGAAGGGAATCCGTCTCGGCGTGCCGTGGGTCGCCGCGCCTTCCCAGAAGACCTCGACCGCCGCGCCCCCGTCGTCGTCGGCCACGGTCATCAGCTTGATGTGGGCCGCGCTGCCGGCGGCGAACGTCGCGGCGATCGCCCACATTCGCCGCCCGATGCCGCGCGACCGCGCCGCTGGCGAGCTGGCGGGCATGGCTGGTTCGGCTATCGGCCGAACAAAGCGCGGAGCGGGGTTTCATTGACCAGGATGTAGAGGATCACCGGGGCCGCCACCGCGAAGATGCTCGCGTAGAGGCCACCCATCGAGATGGTGCGCAACATGTTCCGTTCGCGCCAAACCGCCAGCAGGTATCCGGCGGCGGCCCCAAAGGTGAACGCCACCAACAAGCACGCGAATACGAACTCGCCCAGACCGCCGCCCGGCTCGCGGTGTGGAAAACCCGGCACCTGGGCATCGACGAAGCCCGCCGGGCGCGGCATGCCCGCCCTCTTGTACCAGATCGGCAAAGGCCCCTCGCGCGACCATTTGCCGCCCACGAAGGCGATCGCGCGAACCGCCTCACAGGTTGGCCAGCCCCGGTCGAGCTCCGGCAGCCGAATCCGACGCCGGTGGACGTCGCCGCCGTCGATTCCGTGCCGTTCCGTAATGATGAGGGAGATGGCCCTCGTCGTGATGTTGTAGGGAAACCAGGCACCGAAAATCCAATCATACACGGTCATGAAGATCACGTTGCCGACGCGCCGCCCGCGTTGCTCGTGGAAGTGCTGATAGCTCAGCGCCTGTGCGAACTCGTCGGTCATGCTGCCGTAGAGCGTCTGATGCACCGGGCCCTCGGGGCCCGCCTCGTGGCAGACGGGAAAGAAAGGCACGATGGGCTCGAACCCGATGACATATGCCACCGTCGCGATCGCCAAGAAACGGACCGCCACGCGCAAGGCGCGGCGGCGAACGCCAGCGGATTCCTCGGCAACCTTCGTTACTCGATCCTTCAAGGGGAGGCTTCCCGCTCCTTACCCGTCTTCGTGGGATCCGTCATGTTATCCCGCCAGTCCACCAGTTCCTCCGTGTCGACCCACTCGAACTTCTCGATTCTGGGCTTGCCATCGACGATCTTGATGGTGGCGGTGAAACGCTGCTTCCAGCCGGCGCCGACATCGAACTGGCGCGCGCGCCCGGCTTCCTCCAAGGCAGCCGCCTGGCGCTCGTAGCCGTAGGAGTAAGAGTATCCATACTCGTCCCCCCCCAAAGTCGTACCTGTCGACCAGCCAGTGCTCGACCGCCCCTTGCACCACGATCTTGCCACCCTTGAACGCCGCCTCGGCCGTCACGAAGGCGTTGACGCCGAGCTGCCCGAACGCGCGGGCGAAATCCGTGTCGCCGACAGTAAAATTCCGGACCAGAGAGCCTTTCCTGTAAGCGACTTGCCACCGGTCGTTCGTGGTCGCCATAACGTCGGTCTTGCCGTCTATCATCGCGAGAATGGCCTTGTAGAAGGGATTCGGCTCGCCGCTCGGGCTCATCCGCTCGACGAAGCTGCGCTCGACGCGGGCGCGGTTCGTGGCCTCGGCATCCCGGATCGGCGCGAGCTCGCGCGCCTGATCGCGCGTCAGCTCGAAGGTGCCGCCATTCCCCTTCAAGTAGTTCTCCATGAAGGCCGGCGCCCACTTGTAGCCGTCTTTGCGCCACTCCCTGGCGAACCGGTGGAACTGACGGTCCGCGCTTTCCACGACGTCCCTATCCGGTTAATGCAGGTAGCGACCGAGTGTTCTTTATATGTTCGCTCTAAGGGTGTACTGTTCCCGCCTCTGAGGATTGGTCGGGAGACAGGGCATGAGCGGCTTGTTGACGTTCCAAGAGCGCTACCGAGACGAGGAATCGTGCATCCTGGCCTTGGCGGATCGACGCTGGCCGTCTGGGTTTGCGTGCGCCCGCTGCGGGCACCGGCGGGGCTATCGGCACAAGGCGCGGGCGCGCGTCTTCGAATGCGCGGCTTGCGGTCGTCAAGAGTCGGTGACGGCGGGAACCATCTTCCACCGCACCCGCACACCGTTGCCCAAATGGTTCCTGGCGGCGTGGTTGATGGGGCGGGACAAGCGCGGGGTCTCGGCCCTGTTCCTGGCGCGCGAGCTGGGGCTTCGCTATGAGACCGCATGGCTGATGGCTCACAAGCTGCGCCATGGCTTGGCGGAGCGGCCGGATGCGTTGCTGGACGGCATGGTCGAGGTCGATGAGAGCTACTACGGCGGGCGCGGCAAGCCCGAGAGCCGGGGCCGCGGGATGGCCAATGCCAACAAGAGCCTGCTCGTGCTGGCGGTGGAGAAGGTGGCGGTGGCGCCGGGCAAGGGGGTCGAGGGCAGCGGCTTCGTCGCCGGCCGGGCGCGGCTTGCCATCCTGCCCCGGGCCAATGCCGAGCAGCTCGGCGGCTTCGTGCGGGCCGCCGTGACGCCGGGCGCGCGCCTGCTGACCGACGATTTCAAGGGCTATGCCGGGCTCGGCGCCGTCTACCGGCACCAGCCCACCGTCCAAGGCCAAGGCAAGAACGCCGAGACGCAGATGCCGATCATCCACGTCCTGTTCAGCAACCTCAAGACCTGGCTCAACGGCACCTACCATGGCGTCAGCGCCAAGCACTTGCCGCGCTATGGCCGGGAATGGGCCTATCGCTTCAACCGCCGCCGGCGGATCGACGACCTCGGCGACTTCGTCCTGAGCCGCGCCATGGCCCGGCCAACCATCACATACCGCCAGTTGATCCACGGCTTGCAACCCCAGGGCGCACGACCTGCCTTAACCGGATAGGGACGTTCCACGAATGCCCGCTGCCTCTCCTCGGGCGTCATGCGCGCCCGCCTCTCGAATTCGGCCCGGGGCACGTCGTCCGTGGCCGGCGGCACCATGCGCTCGAACATGCCCTCGAGCCCATCCCGGGTCCGCCCGGTCGGCGGGGTGTCGCCGAGGCCGGTGCGCCCGGCCGCCTGCTCCCGCCGCAACTCGGCGAGGAGGATGTCGGCGCTCGGGTTGTCGGGTATCACGCGGCGGGCCACGGACGGCGTCCCCGGCCGGTTCCCAGTTTCGGGTGTCTCGGCCCCGCCCGTCTGCCCGCCCGCCAGCGCCCGCATGGCGTTGCCGAGGAGGGTGCCGGCCCCAGGCCCGAGGAAGCTCGGGGCGCCGCTCAGCGGGCGCCCGGCCGCGGGCGTCCCGGTCTCGCGCGCCCGCTTCTCCGCTTGGTCCCGCCGCAACTCGGCGAGGAGGGTGTCGGCGCTCGGGTTGTCGGGCATCACGCGACGGGCCACGGGCGGCGCCTCGGCCCCGCGCGCCAGCTTCTCCGCCAGCGCCCGCATGGCGTTGCCGAGGAGGGTGGGGGCGCCAGGCTCGAGGAAGCTCGGGGGGCCGAGTGGCGGGCGGGCGGGTGCCGGCGGCGCCAGCAACGTATTCATACTCTCGGCCGTCATCCGATCCCGCGCCGCTGCTTTGGCCGTCATGTGCGAAAGACCGTGAAGGCGTCCCAGACGATGAAGCCCATCTCGGCAAGCACGGCGTAGGAAGCGCCGCGCACGAGATAGCGCCCCATGCCGCGGCCCCGCCAGGTGGCCAGAAGGCAGCCGACGCCGAGCCCGAAGATCGAGGCCATGGCCAAATCGGCCAGCCTGCTCTCGTTGGGATCGAGCCACGGGTCGCCGTCTTCTCCACCCCGCACGGTGGCATCGACGAAACCCTCCGGGCGCGGCATGCCCGCCCTCTTGTACCAGATCGGCGACGGCCCCTCGCGCGACCACTTGCCACCCACGAAGGCGATCGCCCGCACCGCCTCGCAGGTCGGCCAATGCCGGTCGAACTCCGGCAGTCGGACCCGACGCTGGAAGACCTCCTTTTTGTCGAGTCCGTGGCGATCCCAAATGATGTAGGAGATCGATCTCGTCGTGACGCTGTACGGATACCAGGCCCCGAAAACCCAATCAGGCACGGTCATGAAGATCACGTTGCCGACGCGCCGCCGACGATACTCGAGGAAGTACTGATAGTTCAGTGCCTGAGTGAACTCGTCAGTCATGTTGCCGTAAAGCCTATGACGCACAGGGCCCTCGGGGCCCGCCTGCCAGCAAACCGGAAAGAAGGGCACGATGGGCTCGTAGGCGACGACATAGAACACCGCCGCCATCGCCGCGAAGCGGACCGCCACGCGCCGGCGCGGCGGCACATATTGGCGAACCCATCGACGGGCTTCGCCACATTTCTCCTCATGGGGCCTTGCCAGTCTTGTCGGGGTCCGTCTTGTTATCCCGCCAGTCCACCGGCCCGTCAGTGTCCGCCCAGTGGAATTCCTCGATCGTGGGCCGGCCGCCCTCGATCACGATGATGGCCATCATTGGAGACCCATCGTCAAGAAGTTGCCGATGCCCGCGACGAACGCGGCCGCAGTCCAGAACCCACCCCAGAATAGGAGGAGCCGCGCCATGTCCCGACCCCGCCAAGTGGCGATCAGGCAGCCCATGGCGAGCCCGAACGCAAGGGCCACTCCCAGGTCCACCAGGAAGATTCCCCCACGATCGGGCCAGGGCTCACCGCGTGTCAGAGCTGGCACCTGGGCATCGACGAAGCCCTCCGGACGCGGCATGCCCGCCTTTTTGTACCAGATCGGTGACGGCCCCTCACGCCACCACTCGCCGCCTTCCAGTATGATCGCCCGCACCGCCCCACAGGTGGGCCAGTGCCTTTCAAACCCCGGCAGGCGGACGCTGCGTCTGAATACCTCATCCCTATCAAGTCCATGGCGCTCCGACACTATGCGCCAAACCGCCGCCGTCGTGATCCTGCTGGGATACCAGAACCCGAACATCCACTCGCGCACCGGCATGAGTATCACGCCTCCGACATGGCGGCGATGCTCCGGATATTGGTGGAAACGCAATGCCTGCGCGAACTCATCCGTAACTGTGTCATAGAGGGTGTGACGCACTGGGCCTTCGAGGCCTGCCTCCCAGCAGACCGGGAAGAGAGGCACGATTGGCTCGTAGGAGATGACGTAGGCCACCGCCGCCATGACGGCGAAGCGCGCCAGCACACGCAGAGCGCGGTCGCGATCTCCAGTGGACACCTCGGCGGTCTTCGTGACTCCATCCCTCATGGTGCGGTCTGTTGGGCCTTCCTCTCCTCGTCAGGATCAATCTTGATCTTCCGCCAGTCCACCGGCCTGTCCGTATCCGCCCAGTGGAATTCCTCGATCGTTGGTCGTCCGTCCTCGATCACGATGATAGCCGAAAAGCGCTGTTCCCAGCCCGCACCGACATCGAAGGTCCGCGCGCGCCCCGCGCCTTCCAGCGCCTTTGCCCATTCGGACGCTTGAATGACTTCCCTGAAGTCGTACTCGTCGGAGAACCAGTGCTCGACCACACCATTGACGACGATTCTGTCGCCCTCGCGGGACGCCTTCGCCCGCACGGCGGCATTCACCGAGAGGCTGCCCAGGCTCCATTTGAAGTCGGGCTCCGCCATCAAGAGCTCGCGTTCGGCCGACGCCTCGTCGTTGAAGGCCACCTGCCACCAGTCTGTGCCAATGTCCACATTCCCCTTGCCGTCGGGCAGGCTCGTGATCGCCTTATGGAAGTCGTTGTCGTTCCCACTCGGGCTGAGCCGCTCGACGAAGCTCCGTTCCACGCGCCGCCGGTTCTCGGCCTCCGCCGCCCGGACGGCCGCGAAGCCGCGCGCCTCCTTGCGGGTCAGGCCGAACGGGCTGCCCTTGGCGGTCAAGTAGTGATCCACGAGCCGCGGCGCCAAGGACAGGCCGTCCTTTCGAAACCCCCGGGCCTCGGACCGGAAGTTCTCCTCGAAACCGTCGAGGCTTGCCCGCCGGATTTCCTCGGGTGTCCTACCCATCATGTCCTCGAACGCGCGCTGGGCAGGGTCGCGGTCCCGGTCGCGGAAGGTCGGCGACGACATACTCGCCGCGTCCCCGCCCCGGGTCCGCCCGGACGGCGGGGTGTCGCCGAGGCCGGTGCGCTTCTCCGCCTGCTCCCGCCGCAACTCGGCCAGGAGGGTGTCGGCGCTCGGGTTGTCGGGTATCGCGCGCCGGGCCACGGGCGGCGCCTCGGCCTCGCGCGCCCGCTTCTCCGCCAGCGCCCGCATGGCGTTGCCGAGGAGGGTGCCGGCACCGGAGCCAGTGAAGCTCGGGGCGCCGCTCGGCGGCTGGCCGGCCGCGGGCGTTCCGGTCTCGCGCGCCCGCTTCTCCGCCTGGTCCCGCCGCAGCTCGGCGAGGAGGGTGTCGGCGCTCGGGTTGTCGGGCCGCCGCCGCCGTCCCGTCAGCAGCGCGTTGATATGCTCGGCCGTCGGGCCGTCGGGCTCGATGGCGCCGTCTGGTTTCAGCCCGCGGTCCGTCTGAAGCTGGCGGATGGCGTTGTCGAGCTCCTGGGGCGCCGAGCGCCCGGTGCCGAAGACCGGCGGCTGGTAATAGCCCACCGCCGCCATCGCCGCCTCGACCGCCGCCACATCCTCGGGAACGCCCGGCTTGCCGACCTCGACCCGGCGGCGCAACGAAAGGGGCCTCGCCATGACGCATTCTTTCCGGGTGACAAGCTTCTGAGAAAATGGACACAGCTCGAATACTCTTGATGCGCGAGCAAGACTTTCGGCATCAAGCAAAGAGCTTTTCACGGCCGGCGATAGCCGGTGATGGAGCCATGAAAGCCGGGGATTGCGGCTGAACAATGGCGTGCGCCCCTTCTCCACTTTTGGCCCGCCGGTGCGCAAGCTCGCGGCGAACGTCGTAGATTCGGCTACGGGCCGAATAACGCGCGGAACGGCGGTTCATGGGCCAATAAACTGGCGGTGTAGAGGATTAGCGGTACCGCCAGCGCGAAGATGCTCGCGCAGAGGCCGCCCATCGAGATGGTGCGCAACAGGTTCCGCTCGCGCCAGACCGCCAGTAGGTATCCGGCGGCGGCCCCGAAGGCGAACGCCACCAACAAGCACGCGAATGCGAACTCGCCCAGACCGCCATCGGGGCGATATTGAAAGTGCGGAACCTGGGCATCGACGAAACCCTCCGGGCGCGGCATGCCCGCCCCCTTGTACCAGATCGGCGAAGGCCCCTCGCGCGACCACTTGCCGCCCTCCAAGGCAATCGCCCGCACCGCCTCGCAGCTCGGCCAATACCTCTCGAAACCCGGCAGGCGCACCTGGCGGCGGAAAACCTGGGTGCTGTCAAGGCCGTGCCGCTTCGACACGATGCGCCAAATTGCCCACATTGTGAGCTCGTCGGGAATCCAGGACCCGAACGTCCACTCATCAATCGACATGAGCATCATGCCGCCGATATGGCGGCGGTTCTCCGGATATTGGTGATAGCGCAACGCCTCCGCGAACTCATCCGTCACGGCACCGTAAATCGTGTGACGCACCGGGCCGTCCGGGCCTTTCTCGTAACAGGCCGGGAAGAAAGGCACGATGGGCTCGAACCCGACGACATAGGCCGCCGCCGCAATTGCCACAAACCGGATCAACACGCGCAGGGCGCGGCGGCGAACGCCGGCGGTCGCCTCGTCAATCTTCGCTGCTCGCTTCCTCAAGGGGGCGCTTCCTCGTCCTTCTTACCCGTCTTAATGGGATCGACATTGTTGTGCCGCCAATCCACCAGCTCCTCCGTGTCGACCCACTCGAATTTCTCGATCCTGGGTTTGCCATCGGCGATCTCGATGGTGGCGGTAAATCGCTGCTTCCAGCCCGCGCCGACATCGAACTGGCGCGCGCGCCCGGCTTCCTCCAAGGCGGCGGCCTGTCGCTCGTAGCCGTAGGAGTAAGAGTATCCGTACTCGTCCCCTCCGAAGTCGTACCTGTCCATCAGCCAGTGGTCGATAGACCCACTCACGACGATCTTGCCGTCCTTGAACGCCGCCTCGGCCGTCACGAAGGCGTTGACGGCGAGCTGTCCGAACGCGCGGCCGAAATCCGGGTTGCCGAAATAAGAATTCCGCAACAGCGAGCCTTCTTCGTAGGCGACCTGCCAGCGATCCTTCGTGGTCGCCATAACGTCGGTCTTGCCGTCTATCATCGCGAGAATGGCCTTGTAGAAGGGATTCGGCTCGCCGCTCGGGCTCATCCGCTCGACGAAGCTGCGCTCGACGCGCCTGCGGTTCTTGGCCTCGGCATCCCGGATCGGCGCGAGCTCGCGCGCCTGATCGCGCGTCAGCTCGAAGGTGCCGCCATTCCCCTTCAAGTAGTTCTCCATGAAGGCCGGCGCCCACTTGTAGCCGTCTTTGCGCCACTCCCTGGCGAAGCGGTGGAACTGACGGTCCGCGCTTTCCACGAATTCCCGCTGCCTCTCCTCGGGCGTCATGCGCGCCCGCCTCTCGAATTCGGCCCGGGGCACGTCGTCCGCGGTCGGCGGCACCATGCGCTCGAACATGCCCTCCATGTCCCCACTCCGGGTCCGCCCGGGCGGCGGGGTGTCGCCGAGGCCGGTGCGCTTCTCCGCCTGCTCCCGCCGCAACTCGGCGAGGAGGGTGTCGGCGCTCGGGTTGTCGGGTAGCACGCGCCGGGCCACGGGCGGCGTCCCCGGCCGGTTCCCAGTTTCGGGCGTCTCGGCCCCGCCCGCCAGCGCCCGCATGGCGTTGCCGAGGAGGGTGCCGGCCCCGGAGCCAGTGAAGCTCGGGGCGCCGCTCGGCGGCTGGCCGGCCTGGGGCGTCCCGGTCTCGCGCGCCCGTTTCTCCGCTTGGTCCCGCCGCAACTCGGCGAGGAGGGTGTCGGCGCTCGGGTTGTCGGGCATCACGCGACGGGCCACGGGCGGCGCCTCGGCCCCGCGCGCCCGCTTCTCCGCCTGGTCCCGCCGCAGCTCGGCGAGGAGGGTGTCGGCGCTCGGGTTGTCGGGCCGCCGCCGCCGTCCCGTCAGGAGCGCGTTGATATGCTCGGCCGTCGGGCCATTGGGCTCGATGGCGCCGTCTGGTTTCAGCCCGCGGTCCGTTTGAAGCTGGTGGATGGCGTTGTCGAGCTCCTGGGGCGCCGAGCGCCCGGTGCCGAAGACCGGCGGCTCGTAATAGCCCACCGCCGCCATCGCCGCCTCGACCGCCGCCACATCCTCGGGAACGCCCGGCTTGCCGACCTCGACCCGGCGGCGCAACGAAAGGGGCCTCGCCATGACGCATGCCTCCTGCAAATGCTTTTCTGTTGTCGGTACATAACACGAACAAGCGTAGCTGTCAAGAAAATTCTAGATAATATTCCTCATTTGAATTAAATACAGAGAGTGATGGTGATAATTATACCACCAACGATGATCGCCACGGTGACGGATCCGGCCGGGACACGGCCCGCGCGCCGGGAATGGCGGCCATGACAGCCCGCGATTGCGGCCGAAAGATGGTGGCTGTGCCAAGCCGCGCGGCGGCCCTCACGCTGACATTGGCGTGACCGCCCGTCGCCGGGCGCCCGGGATAAGGCTTGACTGGCTAGGATGTCATCCCCATATAGGCGGGTGCGCCCATGGTGTGGCGGCCGAGCTGTCAAGGTTTGTCAAGGTTCGAGGCCGGATTCGCAACCCATTGATTTCACTTAGCTTTACTACGCCACACCTTGACAGACCCTGACACTTTCAGGGGTTTCCGGGCAGGCGCACGCGGGCGACGAGGCCGCCGCCGGGTCTGTCCTCGAGGGTGATGTCGCCGCCGTGGCGGCGGATGATGGCGCGGGCGACGGCCATGCCGAGGCCGGTGCCGCCGGTCTCGCGGCTGCGCGACCCCTCGAGCCGGAAGAAGGGCGCGAACACCTTCTCGCGCATCGCCTCCGGGATGCCCGGCCCGCGGTCGGCGACGATGACCTCGACCGCGCCCCCGTCCTCGGCGAGGGTCACGGTCGCTTCCTCGCCGTAGGTCGCGGCGTTGGCGATCAGGTTGGTGAAGGCGCGGCGCAGGGCCATGGGCCGGCAGGCATAGGTGAGCCTGCCCGGCCCCTGGTAGGCCGCCGCATGGCCCGTATCCGCGAGGTCGTCGCACAGGCTCCCGAGCAGCGCGGCGAGGTCGACCCTGGTGCGCGGCTCGTCCGCCGTATCGTCGCGCGCGAAGGCGAGGGTGGATTCGAGCATGGCCCGCATCTCGTCGAGGTCGGCGTTGGCCTTCTCCCGCTGCTCCCCATCGGCGATGAACTCGGTGCGCAGCTTGAGGCGGGTGAGTGCCGTGCGCAGGTCGTGCGAGATCGCGGCCAGCATCAGGGTGCGGTCGTCCACCAGCCTGCGCAGGCGCTCCTGCATGCGGTTGAAGGCGCTGGCCGCCTTGCGCAGCTCGCGCGAGCCGGCCTCGGGCAGGGGCGGGGCGCGCACATCGACGCCGAGCCTGTCGGCGGCCTCGGCGAAGCGGGCCAGCGGGCGCGTCACGCGATGCCCGGCCCAGACCGCGAACAGGAGGATGAAGCCGCCGGCGAGGGCGATCCAGAACGCCATATGGATGCCCCAGCGCAGGGAGGTGGTGTCCGCGGCGACGGTGAAGACGAGCCAGCTCCCGTCGCGCTGGCCCACCGAGATGGCGATCTTCCGGCGGCTCGGCAGCAGGTCGGGCAGGGGCTGGCCGGCGACCTCGCTCTCCCGCACCGGCGGCGCGTCCCAGTTCCCCAGCACGCGCACCTCGATCGGGCGGTCGCCGAGGGGCCCCAGATGGTGCATGACCCGGCGCCAGGCCCGGGGCGAATGGCGCCATCCTGGCCCCATGACCGTGGGTTTGCCCGGTAGAAGGGTGACCCACAGGGTGGGGCTGTTCACGGCGCGGAGGAGCTCGGCCCGGCGCGGCGGCGGCGTCCGCTCCATGAGCGCGACGATGGCGCCGATGCGGTCGGCGACCGAGTTGGCGAAGACCTCGGTGGCCGCCTCCGCGCGGTCGCGGATGTAGAAGAGGATGCTCGCGGCCTGGACGACGAAGAGGCAGATCATCAGGATCAGCGCCACGCGGCTGGCGATGCCGTCGGGCCAGAGATGCCGCGCGCGCATGCCGCGGCGGGCGTGCCGACGTTCGCGCCAGGTGCCCTCGCCTGTCATCGCCGGCTCGCGTCGCTGGCGAAGATCTGTGGATGGGATGAGCGTGCCATGGGGCGATTATAGGCGTCGGCCTACGCGTCGCCCGGAAATCTTGTAACCGAATGTAACGGCCCTGGCCGTCGTAACGCGGCGTTACAAAATCGCGCTTTCCCTCGAATCATTGCGCGGCCTGCGCGGACCATAACATTCTCGTGGGCGGCATTGGGCCGTTCACGGGACCCAACAGGGAGACTTGCGATGAAAGGCAAGAATTTTCTCGGGTTGCCGCCGCCTCGGTGCTCGGGCTCGGGATCGGTGCCGCCGCCGTCGAGGCCGCGCCCACCGTCATCCCCCACCAAGGACAGGGCATGTTCGCCCAGCAGGTCCATCACAACATGAACCGGTATGACCGTGACCGTGGCATGTACCGTCACGACCGCTTCCATCGTTCGCATCGCTGGCGCCCCCCAACGCACCGGAATTCGTACTCGCAGTTGGATCGGATGATCGCCGAGTGGATCCAGGCGCTGCGATACGCGACGCCAGGCCCACGGCACATGCGGCCACGCAGGCACAATGGTCATGCGTTCAACTGGTAGAAGCGCGACCCACGCGGTGGGGCCGGGCCCGGCGCGGCGGAGCGGGGCCCGGCGCTGCGGCGGCGTTCGCACCGGTCATTGCTGGCTCACGTCGCAGGCGAAGATGTAGCCGCCACCCCGCACCGTCTTGATGATTGCGGGCGCCTTGGGCGCCGCCTCGATCCGGCGCCGCAGGCGGCTGACCTGGACGTCGATGCTGCGGTCGAAGGGCAGGGCGGAGCGGCCCTTGGTCAGGTCGAGCAACTGGTCGCGGCTGAGGACGCGGCGCGGGTGCTCGGCGAGGGCGAGGAGGAGGTCGAACTCCCCGGCCGTCAGCGGCGTGAGCACGTCGTCGGCCGTGCGCAGCTCGCGCCGCGCCGGGTCGAGGCGCCAGCCCTCGAAGACCAGGACGCGGCCGCCGCCCCCATGGTGGGCCACCGGCGTGCCGTCCGCACGGCGCAGCACCGCCTTGACGCGGGCCAGAAGCTCGCGCGGGTTGAACGGCTTGGCCAGGTAGTCGTCGGCCCCCATCTCGAGGCCCACGATGCGGTCGGTCTCCTCCCCGAGCGCCGTCAGCATGATGATGGGCAGGCTCGAATTTGCGCGCAGCCGGCGGCACAGGGAAAGCCCGTCCTCGCCCGGCAGCATGAGGTCGAGCACCAGCAGGTCGAAGCGCCCCGCCTCGAGCTGCCTCATCATGGCGCGGCCGTCGGCGGCCGTGTCGACCCGGTAGCCGTGCTTCCTCAGGAACCGCGCCAGGAGGTCGCGGATCTCCACGTCGTCGTCGACGATCAGCAGGTGGGGTGAATGGGGCATGGGGTGATTATAGGCGGCTGCCTTGGCCGCGCCGGGAAATCTTGTAACCGAATGTTACGGCCCCGGCCTCCGTAACGCGGCGTTACAAATTGGCGCTTTCCCTGAAATCTCCGAGCAACACGGGCGGCCCATATCTATCCCGTGGGCGGCATCGGGCCGTCCGCCAGACCCATCAAGGAGACCCGCGATGAAACGCAAGAAACTTCTCATGGCCGCCGGCGCCTCGGTGCTGGCACTCGGGCTCGGCGTCGCCGCCATCGAGGCCGCGCCCACCGCAATCTCCCAGCACGGGCCGGGCATGTTCGCCCAGCATGCCGGTTTCGGCATGGGCCGGCATGGCGGCGGTCGCGGCATATGTGGCGGCGCCCACGGCGACCGGATCGGGACGCTGACCGGTGTCATCGACGCGTTCATCGACTTCACGCCCGAGCAGTCGGAGAAATGGGATAAGCTCACCCAAGCGCTCACGGCCGGCCAGGAATCGATGAAGACGGCCTGCGGTGACGCCGAGGAGGCTAGCGAGGACGGCGGCGCGTTCGGGCGCCTCGCGCGCATGGAGACGATGATGACCGCGGGCCTCGGTGCCATTCAGGAGATCCGCCCCGCCTTCGAGGCGTTCTACGAGACCCTGACCGAGGCGCAGCAGAGCGCCCTCGACGGCCTCTTCTCCATGGGCCGCCGCCACTAGTGGTTCGCGTCTGACACTTGGAACCCTCTCCCCACCCCATCGGGGAGAGGGGGACTCTTTCGTCGGGTTCGAACCACTAGGACGAAGGCGGGGATGGTCGGCTCCACTCGCGTGGCGGCGTACGCCCGCCACGCGAGCGGGATTGATGGTAATATACGCGCGAGGGGGACAGGGACCATGGACGCCACGAACACCGATAACGCCGGAGTCGTCGTCAAGCCGCCGATCCTCTATCTCGGCGTCCTCGCCGTCGGCCTCGTCCTCGAAACCCTTTGGCCGGCGCCGTTCCTCCCCGAGACGGCGCAATATGCGGTGGGGGGTGCTGCCATCCTCGCGGGCCTGGCGATGGTGGTCGCATGCATGGGGCGGTTCCGGGCCGCCGGCACCCCCGTCGAGCCCTACAAGCCCACCAGCGCCATCGTGTCCGATGGCCTCTACGGCCTCTCCCGCAACCCCATCTACGTGGCCCTGACCCTCATATACCTGGGCATCGGCGTCGCCATCGACAGCCCCTGGATCCTCGCCCTGGTCGTCCCCGTCCTGCTCGTCATGCGCACCGGCGTGATCGCGCGGGAGGAGCGCTACCTCGAGCGCAAGTTCGGCGCCGAGTACCTCGACTACAAGGCGTCCGTGCGCCGCTGGGTATAGGACGCGGCTATGTATTGGAGCGTTTCCACCTCGACTGGAATCGCTCCAGGCCGCAAGGCGGCCCGCCGGCAGTCCGGCGCGCCCGCGCGGGCGCGGACCTCTTGGTCCGCTGCCGCGAGCGAAACAATCGCTAGTGTTTCGCGTCTGACACTTGGAACCCTCTCCCCACTTCTTCCCTTGGGGGGAGAGGGAGGGACCCGCGAAGCGGGAGGGTGAGGGGTAAGGATAGTGTCCCGCGAAGCGGGAGGGTGAGGGCTTGGCCGCCGGTAGGCGGCGGAAAGGCTCTTGATAACGCGCCGACGCGCGTCCCCTCACCCCGACCCTCTCCCCAAGGGAGAGGGGGACTCTTTCGTCGGGTTCGAATCGCTAGAGTGGGTCCGGTCGAAGCGGAGCCGTTCTAGACGGCGAATGCGTCGGTCGAGGCGATGGGGGGAGAGGCGAGGGAGCGCTCGATGACGGCCGCCATGGTCTCGCGCAGGACGGCGCCGTCCGCCTCGGGCGAGGCCGCGGGCGGGATGCGCCGCACCGTATCGCTGCCGTAGGTGGGGATGGGGCCGTCGAGCCGGCGGTGGAGGCCCTTGGGGTCCTCGCCGGCGGCGACGGCGCGGATACCCTCGCGCACCATGCGCCGCATCATGATGACGCCCCGGTCGGTGGCGCCGAGATGCTCGAGCCCGTGGCGGGCGATTGCGCGCTGGCTGACCTGCGCCTCGAAATCGCCGGGCTCGCGCTGCATCTCCTCGTAAGTGCGCCCGCCGTAATTGGTCCTCACCACCGGGCCGGGATCGGTGATGTAGGTGTTCTCCTCGCCGGGGCCGACGCGGACGAAGGCGAACTCGGCCGTGTTGGTGTCGTCGATGGGCACCCGCCAGCGCGTCACGAGAGGCAGGTAGACGAGCTCGTCCCGGCCCTCGCGGTAGCGCGGCGGGAAGATCGGCGTGCGCGGGATCTGGGCGATGTTGGGGCAGATATATTCGATGGTCCTGACCCACACATGCTCGTCGATACGGCGCGTCTCCAGGCAGGCGATGCCGATCGGCGTCTCGCGGAAGTCGAACTCGCCGACCTCCTCCAGCTCGGAGACGGGCAGCCCATCCTCGTTGACGAACTGGTAGCCGCTGCTGCGCACGTGCAGGAAGGGCTCGTGCACCGGGTCCACCACGTTGTCCATGATCTGGAGCCAGTTGCAGGGCTTCACGCATTCGAAGCCCACGGGGTTGCCGAGGCCGAGCTCGAAGCCGGGCACGTCGAAGGAGTCGTAGATGGGGAAGGGCGGCACCTCGTCGGGCGGCCCCATATAGGCGAAGACCAGGCCGCCATACTCGTGGACCGGATAGGCGCCGTGGCACAGGCGGTCCTTGTAGGTACTGCCGGGCGGCTCGGCCGGGGTCTCCAGGATGCGACCGTCGGTGTCGTACAGCCAGCCGTGATAGCAGCAGCGGATGCCGCGCTCTTCGATCACGCCGTATTCCAGCGACGCGCCGCGGTGGCTGCAATGGCGGTGCAGGAGGCCGATGCGTCCGCCGCCGTCGCGGAAGATCACCAGGTCCTCGCCCAGGATTCGGATGGCGCGGGGCAGCTCGCCGAGTTCGCTGGTCAGGCTCACGGGGTGCCAGAACCGGCGCAGGTACTCGCCCCCCGGCGTGCCCGGGCCCACATGGGTCAGCTCCGCGTCCTCCCCCGGCACCTGGCTCTGGTAGTAGCCGCCGAGGGTCCGGGTGAGAAACGGTCGCTTGTCGTTCATGGCGATGCTCCGTCTCGTCCTCTTGCGGTCACGGCCGCAGCTCGAACACGCCCTCGATCTCGACCGGGATGCCGCGCGGCAGCTCCGCCAGGCCGACGGCACTGCGGGCGTGCCGGCCATCCTGAGGCCCCCACAGCTCGAGGAACAGGTCCGACGCGCCGTCGATCACGGCGAACTGGCGCTCGAACCCGGGCGAGGAGTTGACCATGCCGAGAAGCTTGCCCACGCGCGCCACCCGGTCGAGGTCGCCGATCTCCGCCTTGATCGAGGCCAGCATGTTGAGGGCCGCCGCCCGCGCCGCAATTTTTGCCTCCGCCTCCGACACGTCGGCCGTCACCTTGCCGCGGACCTTGACGCCCTCGAGCGGGGCCGGCGGATGGCCCGACACGAACAGCAGCCCGCCCATGCGCACGCAGCCCGCCCGGTTGAGGCTGGGATACCGGTGTGCCGGCGGCAGCGAAAGGCCGAGGGACCGCAATTTTTCCTCGATGCTCATGGCGCGTCATCAGGCGAGGAAGAGGGCCAGATCCTCATCCACCTCGCCGAGGCCGCCCGGCGGCCCGGTCCGGTCGGTGAAGAACTGGATGCGGATGCCGTCCGGGTCGCGCAGATAGATCGCGCGCCGGGCGGCGTGGTCGATCTCGACCTCGGGCGCGAGGCCGAGGCCGGCGAGGCGCGCCGCAGCGGCCGAGAGGTCCTCGTCGTCCCAGGCCTCGAAGCCGATATGGTGGAGACCGGGCGCCCGGCCCTCGCGGGCGCGGAAGAGGGCGAGGTCGGACGTCCCGCACGCGCCGCCGAGGATGGCGAAGGCGCTCTCCGGGCCGCCGAGGACCGGCGTGAGGCCGACGCGGGCCGCATAGTATTCGAGCGCACTGGCATAGTCGTCGACCACGAGCGTCGCGTGGGTGATGCGCCGGGGGTGGAAGGCCGCCGCCTCGACCCGGCGGATCTCGGGATCGGTATGGTAGTTGCGGTCCGATGTGGGCGCGGGCTCGCCGGGGGACCAATTGGGCGTCGGCATGTTCACCTCGCCCGCGCGCCGGGCGCGCCAGTCCTTGTGCATGTCCGCATAGATCTCGACCATGTTGCCGTCCGGGTCGGTGCCGTAGAGCGAGCGGGTGATGTCGTGGTCCACGGTGCGGGGGAAGGCCGCCTCGGGCGCCTCGATCCGGCGGTAGCCCTCGACCAGGTCGGCCTCGCTCTCCACCTCGAAGGCGAGGTGGTTGAGGCCCGGCGTGCCCGTCTTGCACAAGGGGCTGGTGATCTCGACCATGCCGATATCGTGGTGGGTGCTGCCGGTGGAGAGGAAGCCGCCCTTGATCGGCGGCCGGCGATAGACCTCCTCGAGGCCGACCACGCTCGAATAGAATTCCATCGACCGGTCGAGGTCGGACACGTAGAGGTTGGCGTGGCCCAAGCGCCGCGGCCGGAACCAGGGCGTTTTTATGCTCTCTCGGTGTGCGTCCATATCCAATCTCCCCGTCTCTCTCCAGGCGGCGGCGCGGTCACTCGGCCGCCGTCTCCGACCCATCCAGGCCCTCGCCCTTGAGGAAGCGCCGGACGGTCTCGTTGAAGCGCGCCGGGTGCTCCACGTGCGGATGGTGCTTGCAGCGCTCGAACGAGACGAGCGTCGCGTCCGGGATGCGCCGCGCCGCCTCTTCGGCCCGCGCGAACACGACGCGGGGATCGTCGAGGGCCCAGATGAGGAGGGTGGGCGCGCGGATCTCCTCCAGCCGCTCGAGGATACGGTAAGGCCGGCTCGCCTCGATGTCCATGAGTCCCCGCATGCGCCGGTCGTAGGCGTCCCGCGCGCCCGGCAGCCCATAGAGGTTGAGCTGCATGAGGACCATCTCCTCCGGCACCGTCTCAGGGTCGTAGACGATGTTGCGCATCCGCCGGCGGCAGCTCTCGAGCGTCGGCTCGCCGATGGCCGATATGCCGTTGGCGTAGGAGTCCCGGAGCGTGCGGGTCAGCTCCGCCTCCGAATTGAAGCATGTGCCGCTGCTGACCAGCACCAGCCGCTTCACGCGCTCGGGCATCTCGAAATAGAGAAGCGCCCCCAGCAGGGCGCCGAAGGAGCTACCGGCGACGGCGAATCGCTCGAGGCCGAGCGCATTCACGAAGTCGACGAGATGCGCCACCATATGGGGCTGGGGCGGCCCACCCCGGTAATCGCCCTGGCCCGTGAAGCCGTTGTCCAGCACGTCCGGGGCATAGACGGCGAAATCCCGGGCCAGCGCATCGATGTTGCGCAGCCAGGTGTCGGACGAGACGCCGACCCCGTGGATCAGCAGCAGGGGATCGCCCGATCCCTCGTGATAGTACCGGGTGCGGACACCGCCGATATCGTCGAACGTGACACGCATTCGAGTGGTCCCTTTCCCCGGCGCTCAGTCTTCGTCGGCGATGAGCAGTGTATCCGAGGCGCGCCAGCATAGGGTGACCTCGCTGCCGATGGCCGGAAGGGCGTATCCCCGCTCCGAGGGCTCGCGCACGGTGAGCGTCGTCGCCGGCCCGGTCCGCACCCGGTAGCGGATGCTGCCCGCGGTGTAGGTCACGTCCTCGATTCTGCCAGGGACGATGTTTTCGCCGGACGCCTCGCCCCGGGAGAGCGCGATCGTCTCGGGCCGCACGCAGACACAGAGCGCCTGCCCATCCAGCGGCCTGCCCTCCGCGGCCAGGCGCAGGCCGTCCGCCGTCGTCACCACCGAGCCGGCACGCGCCGCTTCGATCGATTCGACCCTGAAGATGTTGGCTTCGCCGAGGAAGCCGGCGACGAAGCGGCTCGCCGGGCGCTTGTAGAGGTCCTTGGGCGTGCCGACCTGCTCGATCCGGCCGGCGTTCATGATCGCGATGCGGTGGGACATGGCCGCCGCCTCGCCCTGGTCGTGGGTGACGTAGATGACGGTCGTGCCCAGGACCTCCTGAAACTGCTTGATCTCGTCCTGCATCTCTTCGCGCAGGTTCTTGTCGAGCGCGCTCAGCGGCTCGTCCATGAGCAGCAGGAGCGGGTCGTAGATGGCGGCGCGCGCCAGGGCCACGCGCTGCTGCTGGCCGCCCGAGAGCTCCGCCGGCCGGCGCTCGCCCAGGCCGTCGAGCCGGACCATGCCGAGCATGCGGCTTACCCGCTCCCCGATTTTGGCCCGCCCCTCGCGCCGCATGCGCAGCGGAAAGCCGATATTCTCGGCCACCGTCATATGCGGAAACAGCGAGTAGTTCTGGAAGACCATGCCGATGTTCCGCTTGAACGGCGGGATCCCGATGATGTCCTTGCCGTCGATCTGGATGCGGCCCTCGGACGGCGGTATGAAACCGGCCGTGGCGCCGAGCAAGGTCGTCTTGCCCGACCCGCTGGGCCCGATCAGCGAGAAGAACTCCCCGGATTCGATATCGAGGGTCGTCGGGGCCAGCGCCTGCAAAGCGCCGTAGCGCTTGGCGATGCCGCGGAAGGCGACGTTCGCGCCGCGCGTGCCCTCGACGCGCGCCCGGTTGGCGGACAGGGAGGGAACGGCTTCGTCCATCGGTCTCTCGGCGCTCATTTCTTGGCCATGCTCAGTGCTTGTTGATGCCGCGCGCCCAGGCGGTGGATGACGGCGACGCTGCCGAGCAGCAGGAAGGAGATGGTCAGGACGAAGCTCGAGGCGGCGGCGATCGTCGGCTCCATCTGATAGCGCAGCTCGTCGTAGAGCTGCTTGGGAAGGGTAAAGGTTTCCGCGTCGGTCAGGAACAGCGCGATGATGATCTCGTCGAACGAGAAGGCGAAAGCGAAAATGCCGCCCACGATCATGCCCAGCCGGATCATCGGGAAGGTGACGTTCCAGAATGTCCACCACCAATTGGCGCCCAGGGTCATGGCCGCGAGCTCGAAGCTCGAATCATACCCCCGCAGCGCCGCCGACACGGTGATGAAGACGAGCGGCGTGCAGACCACCGCATGGCCCAGGATGACGCCGAGATAGCTGCCGATCAGGCCGAAGGTGGCGAGCACGGGGAAGAGGCCGATGGCCAGGATGATCTGCGGCAGCATCAGTGGTGCGATGATGAGGGCGGAGATCGGCCGCGCTGCGCGCAGGCGGCCCCGCACGATCGCGAGGGCGGCGAGCGTCCCCAGTGTCATGGCGATGAGGGCGGCGGGTATGCCGATCTTCAAGGTGTTGAAGAAGGCCTTGAAGTAGGCGTCGGTGTGCCAGAGCTTGAGGTACCACTTCACCGACCAGTCGGGTGGCGGGAAGCTGAGATAGGTCGTGCTCGAGAAGGAGAGCGGCACGATGACGAAGGTCGGCAGCACCATGTAGATGAGCGCGATCACCGCGATCGTCAGGATGGCGATGCGGAAGATCCTCGAATAGAGGTGCCAGCTCACGGCCCCGGCTCCCGCGGCACGCTCATCCCAGGACCCCGAGGCCGCCGGCGCGGCGGGCGACGCGCTCGTAGACGATGTAGAGCAAGACCGACAGGACCAGGAGAACGGTCGCGAGGGCCGAGGCCAGCGGCCAGTTCAGGGTCCGCATCACGTGCTGTTCGATCAACACGGCGACCATGGCGTTGCGGTCGCCGCCGAGCAGGGCCGGCGTGATTTAGAAGCCGACGGCGGTGATGAAGACGAGGAGAATGCCGGCGCTCACCCCCGGCATCGAAAGCGGCAGATAGACATGCCAGAACACCCTGATCGGGTTGGCCCCCAGCACCTCGGCCGCGCGCAGCTTGGTCTGGTCGACGCCGCGCATGGCCGAGACCAGCGGCAGGACCATGAAGGGCAGGAGCACCTGGACCATGCCGATATGGACGCCCAGGTTGTTGTACATGAAGCGGACGGGCCGCTCGATGACCCCGAACTCGATCAGCAGGTCGTTGAGCAGGCCGCGGCGCTGGAACAGGGCGATCCACGCATAGGTGCGGATCACCACGCTGGTCCAGAAGGGCACGAGAACGAGGGCGAAGCAGAAATACAGCAGGCTGCCCTTGGCGCGGGAAATCACGTAGGCCAGCGGATAGCTGATGACGAGGCAGATGATGGTGACGCTCGTCGCCACCTCGAAGGTGTAGAGCAGCACGTTCACATGCGCGCTGCTGTTCAGGATCTTTTGATAGTGCTGGAGCCCGAAGGTGGGCTCGAACAGGCCGCGATAGGCCACCGTCGCGAGCGGCCACAGGAAAAACATCGCGAGGAACAGGACCGGTGGGACCAGGAACACGGTATAGCCCCGCGCCGGGGTCCATGCGCGCTGGTGCGCGCTCGCGCCTATGTCGGTCATGGGTTAGGGACGCGCCGCCGGCCGGCGGAACCCGGGCCGCGGCGCGCGGCCCGGGTTCCGTTCGGTCGAACGGTCGTGTCGCGACTGCCTAGCCGAGCAGCCACTCGTTGAAGGCGTCGTAAGCCGTCTGTCCGTTCTCGGCCCACCAGGACTGATCGACGAAGATCGTGCCCGGGAAGTTCGCGGGACTCGTCGGCAGGACGGCAAGCGTCGCCGGGGGGATGAGCGCGTTGGCCTTGGTGTTCGTCGGGCCGTAGGGGATCAGCTCGGCGAGCTGGGCCTGGGGCTCCGGCGTCATCATGTAGGCGGCGAACTCCATCGCCCACTTCTTGTTCGGATGCCCCTTGGGAATGACGGCCGCGTCGCCGTCGAGGAGCGCCTGGTTGAAGTGGTAGTCGACCGGCGCGCCTTCCTCCTTCGGTGTCCAGACGCGGCCGTTCCAGGCGAACTCGAAATCCACCTCGTTATCCACGAGAAGCTGCGCCGACTGGGCGCCATGCTCCCACCAGTAGATGTTCTCCCGGATTCGCTGGAGAGCGTTGATCGAGCGTTTCACGTCGAGGGGATAGAGGTCCTCCTTCGCGACGCCATCGCCCAGCGCCGCCATGTCCATGACCAGCGCGGCGTTCTTCCACAGCCCGCGCGGGCCCTTGACCACCGGCGGGTTCGGGAGATCGAAGAACTCGGCCCAGTTCTTGGGCGCCGTTTCCTTGGTCATCACGTTCGTGTTCCAGGCGATGAGGCTGGCCGCGACCAGGGTCATCAGCCAGAACTCGTTGGCGGCTTCGGGGATCAGTGCCTCGCGGTCGATCAGGTCGTAATCGATCGGCTCGACCAGGCCCTGCGCCCCGGCGATGGCGGCCTCGGATGCCGAGGTCACGATAATGTCGGCCTGACCCCAGGCCTGATTCTCGACCAGGGCCTTGATCTGGGCGATGCCCATATAGGCGGCGGGCTGGACCTCGATCCCGGACATCTCGGTGAAGCCCTTGTAGTGCGAGGGGAGATAGGCGTCGCGCAGCGCGCCGCCGGCGTCGGGAATAATCAGCTTCTCGGGCTTGGCCTGGGCGATATAGGGAAAGCCGAAGCTGCTGACGGCCACGGCCGCGGTCGTCGTCTGCAGGAGACGGCGTCGGGTGACACCGGTTCGCTTGTCGGATTTGTACGTCGTGATGAGGGACTCTCCTCCCGGGTTGTCCGTTATGCGGCCGGGCCACCCGCGGTATCCGGATAACAGGCGATCCGGTCGCGGGGGCTTTCGGCCAGGCACACCAGCGCGATTACGATTGGCGCCCGCGGCGGCGGAGCGATCGGATAGAGCCGCCGTAAGGTGTTCAAGCTAGCATTCATCGGTCTTGGAGGATAGGGGGAGGTAACGTTTTTGGAAGCGATTGCAATGCGATACGACCGCTCTCGACGCTCCCTGGCGGACGCCTTATGCTCCCGTCCGGTTGCCCGACGAGGACGCGAGCGCATGGCCGGTGAAGTGGAAACGAGTGGGAACGCCGGCGGCGGGCGTGCGGAATCGGAGGCCCTGTTCGGTCTCGAGCGCCTGGAGGCGATCGCCGCCGGGAGGATGGCGCACACGCCGATGTGGCGCACCCTCGGCATGACCCTCAGCGAGGTCGAGCCGGGCCGGGCGCTCTTCACCGTGATGCCCGAGGAGAAGCATTACAACGGCCAGGGCATCGCCCATGGCGGCCTCACGGCGACCCTGATCGACAGCGCGGCGGCCTGCGCCGTCATTTCGGTCCTGGGGCCACGCGACTGGTCGACCACCGTCGATGTCACCGTCAAGTTCGTGCGCGCGGTGCGGGGGGAGGACGGGCCGGTGCGCTGCGAGGGCAGGATCCTGCACGCGGGCCGGCGCATCGCCACCGCCGAGGCCCGGGTCTTCGACCGGCGGGACCGGCTGCTCGCCCATGGCGAGAGCACCTGCATGGTGGTGCGCGAGGAGCCCGACACCGACACGGAGGGCGGTTGAATGAGCCAGCCGATCTATCAGATCGACGCTTTCTCGGGCCGGGTCTTCGCCGGCAACCTCGCCGCCGTGTGCCCGCTCGACGCCTGGTTGCCGGACGCGACCATGCAGGCGATCGCCGCCGAGAACAACCTCTCCGAGACCGCGTTCTTCGTGCCGCGGGGCGAGGAATTCGACCTGCGCTGGTTCACGCCGGCGGTGGAGGTGGACCTGTGCGGCCACGCCACCCTGGCGACCGGCGCCCTGATCCTGCGAAAACTCGAGCCGGGCCGCGAGCGGGTTCGCTTCCATACCCGAAGCGGTGTCCTGGAGGTGGGGCGCGAAGGCGAGCTGCTGGTCATGGATTTCCTCGCCTTGCCGGCTGGACCAGCGGCTGCCGACGAGCGGGGCCGGGTGGCGGACGCCCTCGGCGCATCCCCGGTCGAGCTCCTTGCCGCTACCCGCGACACCCTCGCCGTCTTCGATGACGAGGCGGCGGTGCGCGGCCTGGCGCCCGATTTCGCGCGCCTCGCCGCACTCCCGCGCGAGGGCACGATCACGACCGCGCCGGGTGACGAGGTCGATTTCGTCTCCCGCTACTTCGCGCCCTCGGTCGGCATCGACGAGGATCCCGTCACCGGCTCGGCCCACTGCACGCTCACGCCCTATTGGTCGAAGCGCCTGGGTAAGACGGTGCTCGAAGCGCGCCAGGTCTCCAGGCGCGGCGGCGAGCTGGTCTGCATCGATGCCGGGGCGCGCGTCATCATCAAGGGGCGAGCCGCCTTCTATCTCGAGGGGACGCTGCGGATATGAGCGCGGGGCCGAATGCCCGTGTCGTCGAGGCCGTGGGACCGGAGGGGATCGCGCTCATCCGCGCGCTCTTCCTCGAATACGCCGAATCGCTCGAGTTCGAGCGCTGCTTCCAGGGCTTCGAGGCCGAGCTCGACGGGCTGCCGGGCGCATACGGCGCGCCGCGCGGCCGCCTCCTGCTGGCCATGGCCGGGGACCAGGCGGCGGGCTGTGTCGGCCTGTGCCCGCTGACGGAAGCGGGCGTGTGCGAGGTCCGGCGGCTCTATGTCCGGCCCGACTTCCGCGGCCGCGGGATCGGGCGCACTCTGGCGGACGCCGCCACCGCCGCGGCGCGGGACATGGGCTACCAGCGCGTCTATCTCCATACCCTGCCCGAGACCATGGCGAGGGCGATGGATATCTATCGCCGTGCCGGCTTCACGGAGATCGGGCCCTACCTGGAAGTCGCGATCGCCGGGGCCGTCTATTTCGCCCTCGACCTGGGCGCGGCGGCATAGGGGGCGGGCGATGGGAGCGCGCTATCTCGAGGATTTCGAGGTCGGTGAGATCTTCACCAGCCCCGGCGTGACTCTGACCGAGGCGCAGATCATCGACTTCGCTCTGGCCTACGACCCGCAGCCCTTCCACACCGACAAGGAAGCGGCCAAGGAATCCATGTTCGGCGAGCTCGTCGCCAGCGGCTTCCAGACCGTGGCGCTCACCTTCCGCATGTTCTACCAGACCGGGGTACTCGCCGCGTGCAACCTCGGCGGGCCGGGCTTCAGCGACGTGGTCTTCCCGCGCCCGGTGCGCCCGGGCGATACGATCTCGGCGCGGGTCGAGGTGCTGGAGGTGCGCCCCTCCAGGTCCAAGCCCGACCGCGGCATCCTGCGGCTCGCCTATACCGGGCTCAACCAGGCGGGGGAGGTGGTGGTGAGCTTCACCATCCCCCAAATGGTGCGGCGGCGCCCGGCCCCGCTTCCTCGAGCCGACACCACGAAGGAGAGCTTTTTTTCGCCTATTCGAGGACATTCGCCGCAACCGCATGGTGCCGTGACACGTGGCGGTAACACTCGCCCCCATAGGTCATACCAGGCGGCGATGAGCTCGACTCATCGCCGCCTGGCAAGCGCGACCGCGCGCCCGAGCTTATGCGAGGTAAGCCAACGCCGCGGACGCGGCCGCCCGGCGTTTGAGGGATCATATGATCGGTCTTTCTTAAGGCCGATCGGTATCAGTCGATGTTGCCCACCAAGCCGGCGGGCCGGCGCTAATCCGGCAAGAGCGACGGGTCGGCGCCTTTCAGGTCCTGCCACAGGGCATCGATCCCGCAGCCGGTGCCGCCCTCTGTGCATTGCCGCAGGGCGGAGGCGCGGGCGGAATCGGGGGTGAAATGGCCACAGGCCATGCCCACGAGCTCGGACTGGAGGCTCGTCGAGAAGGCACCGAATCCCCCCTTGGCGCAGGTGAAGATAATCTCGCAACTATCTGGCGCGGCGCGATTCTCGTTGTGGCACATGCGGAGCGCGCAGGCGCCGGCCGCGCCTGGCTCGTCGTAGTCCGAGCATAGGCCCCACGACCGCCCGCCCATGGCCAGGGCCGTGTCGGCGCGTGCCGCCGCGGGCGCCAGCATCTGCACGGCGAGGAGGAGGGCGGCCAAGCCCCATGCGGCGCCCGGCCTCATCGCTTGACCAGAGCTTCGTATCGCGGCTTGGCGTACTCCACACCGTCGCGCGCGACCTCGCAGCCGCGCTGGGTAAGCTTGCCAGGATAATCGAACTCTTCCGCGATCACGGCCCGACAGACATAGAAAGGCTGGCCCCACATCGCGCCGCCCGCAAACGCCCCGGCGGGCGCCGCCCCGCCAGCGGCGGCGACCCAGGCGAAATCCTCGGCCGTGCCGGTCAGCACCTCATAGGCCTTGACGCGGATCTCGCGGCCCCGGTGGTTGATGGCGCATGCGCTCTCGCCCGCGATCAGGTGACCGGGGTGGAGGCCGTCCTTATAGGGCGCGCGGCAGACATAATGGTTCGCGCCGGGCTCGAATCCGGCGATGAAAGCGCCCTCGGGCACCGCGCCCCTGCGAGCGCGCACCCAGCGCCATTCGTCCGAGCGGCCGCCGATGGTGCCAGAGAAGCCGATACCGCGCCCGCTCGGGTCGGGCTCGACGATCGTGTCGGGGGCGGATTCGACTTCGGCGGCCGGTGCCGGCAGGGCCGACAGCAGCAGCAGCACGGAGAGTGCCGTTATGACGATAGAGACGCCGCGCATGCCGTCCCGCTCCTGGGTCAGGCTGTTCGCCCAAGGGTAGTTCAACCGCCCTTCGACGGCAAGCGCCGGCTCGGTCGGCGCAGGTTGCGTGGGCGCTAGTACCCACTTTCATAATTCCGTGTGCCATACGACGGCGCCCCGAGGTTCCCGGCTAGGAGGGTGGCGCGCCGTGATGCCGGGGCATCACAAGCGTCGCGCGACGACGACCGGGGGCCTCGGGGCGCCGCCCACCGGGTCGCTTTTCCCGCCCCCTCGGGGCGTCGGGGACGCTTGACGATGCCCCGGCATCGCCGGCGCGCGCCCTCCTGCCGAGGAGACGGGAAAAGCGATCGTATGGCACACGGAATTATGAAAGTGGGTACTAGATTTCCTCCTCTTCCCAGGGCTTGGCGAAGCCGGGGTCGCCGAGCTCGGAGTTGAAGGCGAGCAGGGACAGGTCCGTCATGTGCATGGGATAGAGGATGCCGTCCAAATGGTCGTATTCGTGCTGCAGCACCATGGCGTGGAAGCCATGGGCCTCGATCTCGATCGCTTCGCCGTCGAGCGACCGGTAGGCGCATTTTACCCGGGTGTAGCGCGCCACCTTGCCGTGCAGGCCGGGTATGGAGAGGCAGCGCTCCCAGTTCGGCTTCTTCTCCTCGGTCGAGGGGGTGATGACCGGGTTGACGAGCGCCGTCCAATCCACCGGCTCCTGATCGGAGCCGGGCGGGATGCGGTCGGCCGGAATGCGGTAGATGAAGAGCCGCTTGGAGACGTAGACCTGGGGCGCGGCCAGGCCGGCGCCGCGGATATCGGCGAGGGTATCCTTCATGTCGGCGACCAGCGCCGCGATACCGGGCGCCGTCGGGTCCTCGACGGGCTCGGCGATCTCCTTGAGGATGGGGTGGCCCATGCGGGCGATCTTGAGGATGGCCATGACGCTTGCCGTCCTTTTCCCGGGCCCTAGCCCTTGTGGTAGCGGACGGCGGTGACCTCGAGCTCCATGTCGCCGGCTGGGCGCTGCCAGGTCACGGAATCCCCCACGCCCGCGCCCATCAGCGCGCGGGCCAGGGGCGAGATCCAGCTCACCTTGCCGGCGGCCACGTCCGATTCGTCCTCGCCCACGATCTCGTAGCTGTGGCGCGCGCCTTCTTCGCCCTTCACCTCGACGATGGCACCGAAGGCGACTTCCTCGGGGCTCTGGGCCTCGGGATCCACGATGACGGCATGCTCGAGCCGGCCATCCACGTAGCGCAGGTCCCGCTCGACATGCTTGAGATGTTCCTTGTCCAAAAGGTTCTGATCGGCGCCGGAGAGCTCGTCCCGACGCTCGATGAGCCCCTCTCGCTGCGCCTCGAGCGCGGTGAAGCCGGCCGGAGTCACGTAGTTGGGAATCGGGTGTTGCGGGCGTTCTGGGAGCTCGTCGGCGACCTCGTCGCCATCGGGTTCCTTGACGAATGCGCGACTCATGTTGTTGCCATCTCCGGTTCGGGCCCCCGGCGCCGGACCCAGCGTGCCGCAATCACCGCGGCCGAGAGAGAGCCTAGCATAAAGAGGGCGCTTGAAAGGAATACCCCTTGTGGCCAACCGCGATCGACCAGCATGCCGAGAAGGAGGGGCGAGGTGGCGGCGCCGATCTCGAGGCCGACCGACATGAAGCCGTAAAGCCTGCCGATGGTGCCGGGCGGCGCGCAGGCGCGCACCAGCATGTCGCGCGAGGGCAGGATGGCGCCGAGCATGAAGCCCGTGACGGCGAGGGCCGCGAAGACGAGGGCGCGCGGCAGGTCGAAGAGGCCGATGGTCACCACGCTCGCCGATGCGACGAGGAAGCCGATGGTGGCGACCAGGTCGTAGCGGTCGGTGCGGTCGGCCACCAGGCCGCCGCCCAGCACCCCGATGGAGGCGCCGATGAAGAAGCCCGAAAGCGCGCCGGCCGCCGTCAGCGGCGTCATCCCGTGCAGGGCAACGAGCGCCGAGACCGATTGGCTGCTGATGCCGAGCGAGGTCATGGCGCTGGCCACGAAGAAGAGGAAGAGGACCATCACGGCCGGCGAGCGGAACAGCGCCAGGTCCGCTCCCAACCCGCGCTGGCGGCCGACATGGATCACCCGGCCACCCTCGTCGTGCTGCTCGTTGCTCAACCAATCGCGCTGGAGAAACAGGAGGAGGGTCATGCAGAGGCCGGCGACGCCGGTCAGGGTGATGGCGGTGCGCCAATCCCACAGGGCGGTGAGATAGCTCATCAGGAGCGGCGCCAGGGCGAAGCCCAGATAACCCGTGAAGCTGTGGACGCTGAAGGCGCGGCCGAGGCGCCGCTCCGGCACCCGCGCGTTGATGATGGCGTAGTCGGCGGGATGGAAGACGCTGTTGCCGAGGCCCCCCAGGGCCGCGAGGAGGGGCAGGGCGGCATAGGACGTGGCGAACCCCATCAGCAGGTAGCTCACCGACATCAGGCCGAGCCCGGAGATCAGCACGAAGCGGGCGCCGAAGCGGTCGACGATGAAGCCCACGGGCATCATGCCGATCCCGGCGGCGAGCGCGAAGGCGGTCATGATGCCGCCGAGCGCCGTGTAGCTCACGCCCAATTCGGCGCTCAGCAACGGGAACAGCGGTGGCAGGGCCAGGATGTAGAAGTGGCTGAAGAAGTGTGCCCCGCTCACCAGGCCGACGACGCGGGCGTCCCTGCCGAGTTGCGTCGTCGCTGCGATCATGGGTTTCCTATCCCTCTTTGCCGCCAGGTCGGATGGGTCGCACCGGCGCATACGCGATGCCGCCCGGTCCCCCGCGGCACTCGATAGCGTAACCCGCTTGTGCGAAGATCGTCGCCATCAAGGGTCGGGCGCGGCAGCCGACCGTGTCAAGGGCCGACTTGCGTACCAGACGACGATGAGCATGACTCATCGCCGTCTGGCAAGCGCGACCGCGCGACCGAGCTTATGCGAGGTAAGCCAAGGCCGCGGATGCGGCCGCCCGGCGCTTGAGGGATCATACGATCGGTCTTTCTTAAGGCCGGTCGGTAGAAGAGGATGCAGCGATCGTGGTCGAATTCAACACGCCGGCCGAGGACCATGCCGGCCTCGTGGCCTGGATGGACGGTTTCGGGGCTGAGATCGAGGCGCTCGATTTCGCCGCCGCCCGCGCCCGATTCGATCCCCGCGTCGTCACTTTCAGCACCTACATGGACGCGGTCTCCGGCCTCGACCAGTTCGAGGCGGAGCAATGGCGCAAGGTATGGCCGAGCGCGAGCGGCTTCCGCTGGCGCACGGAGGGCATGACCAGCCTCATCTCGCCCGACCGCCTCATGGCCGGCCTCGCGCTCACCTTCGATTCGACCGGCTGTCACGAGGACGGCACCAGCTTCGCCCGCCCCGGCCGTGCCACCTTCGTGCTGGTGCGCCACTCCCTCGACGCCCCCTGGCGCGGCCTCCACGGCCACGTCTCCCTCAAGCGCGGCGTGCCCCAGGTGTCCTATGGGGAGCGGAGCGCGCCGGGCGGCCGGTGAAACGCGTCTCGGTCCTCATACTTCGACAGGCTCGGCATGAGGACCTCACCCTGAGCCTGTCGAAGGGTGGGGGCCGGACGTGGAGTCATAATCTGGCGAGCTGAAACCTATCCTTCCCCTTCGAGGAACCCCATTACGATTTCCCGGAATTCCGCCTCGACCACGTTGGGAAAGAAGTGGCCGCCCTCGGGCAGGAGCGCGAGCTTGGCGCCCGTAATCGCCTTCGCCAGCTCCTCGGAGAAATAGGCCGGCGTCACGATGTCGTCGGCGGCGGCGATGACGAGGGTGGGGGCGGTGATGCGGCCCAAATCGGCGCGCCGGTCGAAGCGGCGAATGGCGGCGATGCGCGCGAGTGTAATGGCGGGGTCGGGCGGGTTCCGCGCCATCGCCGCCAGATTCTCCTCGAACCGGTGGGCGTGGTCGCGGACCCAGCGCGGCGGCTTCATGAAGAGGGCCGAGAGGCGCGCGTAGGCGCCCGGGCCCTGCTCGCGCAGGGTGGCGGCCCGCACCTCGAAGAGGTTGTGGAAATAGGCGTCGGCGGTGGCCCAGGTGGCGCTCAACACCAGGCGGTCGATACGCTCGGGCCGGTCGATGGCCAGCACCTGGCCCATTGCCCCGCCCGTCGAGTGGCCGATGTAGTGGGCGCGCCCAATGCCGAGCCCGTCCATCAGCTCGATCGCGTCCCCCGCCATCTGCTCGACCGAGTACTCGATGCGCGAGAGGCTGCTCCGGCCCGTGCCGCGATGGTCGTGGGTCACCACCGTGCAGCGCTCGGCGAAATGGCCCACATGGTCGGACCAGAAGCTGGCCACGCCGCCGAGGCCCGAGACCAGCAGGAGCGGTGGCCCCTCGCCTTGTATCTCGTAGTGGAGCCTCTCGCCGTCGGAGAGCGTGAGATAGGGCACGGCCGTGCCGCTCAGCCGGCCGGCTCGGTTACCTTGCCGAAGCCGGCTCGGGCCTGAATCGCCTCCGTGTCCTCGGGGCGGGGGAAGTTGGCGGGCGCCGGCTCGCCCGGCGTGCGGGGCCGGCCGATGCCGGCGAAGTAGCTCTCGAGCCCACCCGGCAGGATGAGCCAGGTGAGCTTCAGGTCCGCCTCGCCGTCGTTGATGAAGGTGTGGAGGCAGCCAGGGCCCACATAGGCCGTGGTGCCGGGCACGATCGCGTGCTCGACCCCGTCCACCACCACCCGGCCCTCGCCCTGCCAGAAGAACAGCAGCTCTTCGTGCTCGGCGTGGCTGTGCGGCTTCACGTGGCTGCCGGGGGCGACGACCTGGACGCCCATGGAGAAGCGGTCGTTGCCGGGCACGTTGGCGCCTGCGATGCACACTTCCGAGTAGCCGTTGGCCGGCAAGGGCTGCCAGTAGCCTTTCCCGCCATCGGGTGGGATGACGATCGCGAGGGGCTTTTCGGTTGCCGTCATGGGAGCCTCCTTGGCCGATGTACTTTCGGGGATGATGATACGTCTGAAAGCGGCGGCGGCAAGGCTGGCTTTGCCTCGTGGTCTGACCCATAAAAGGTGATCGATTGCGAATGGGGGCACGGCGCGATGCCGGGCGAGGCGCACGAGGAGACGATGGAAGAGGGGATGCCAAGACGCATGTACCCGGACGCCATCCCGCCGGCCGAGGGGCACCCGACCGGCGACCGGTTCGAGATCATCGAGATGGATGACGGCCGCGGCCACGGCATGAAGGCCAAGGTGGCGTTCGCGCGGGGCGAGCGCGTGGCTCGCGTCTCGGGCGTTCTCGTCGACAGCGCCATGCTCGATACCATCCAGGTGGCTCCCGGCGTGCGCATGTACGACACGTGGTTCTGCCGCTACCTGCTGCACAGTTGCGCGCCCAACCTGGTGTTCGATCCCATGCGCCTCGAGATGTGGGCCACCAGGGACATCGCCCCGGGTGAGGACCTGACCCTCGACTACGCGATAACGGAGGAGGACCTCGTGCGCCAGTTCGCCTGCGCCTGCGGGGCGCCCGAATGCCGGGGCTGGATCATGGGCCGGCGCGAAAGCCCGACCGAGGAAGGCCGGCGCGTCCTCGCTGCGCGGGCCGCTCGGGACTAGGCCGCTCGCTCTCGCAGCTTTGCCGTCGCGGCCACATCGATCGTACCGTCGCCGTCGATGGCCACACCGTAATCTTCACGCGCGGACTCGAGCGAGATCATCTCGTTGCGCACGTCCTCGGCCACGCGCTCGGGGTCGCGCATGAAGGGGTCGCCGAAGCCGCCGCCGCCCGCGAGCTCCAGGCGCAGCCGGTCACCGGGCGGGATCGACTGCTGGCCCTTGCCGCGCATCTTCTTGCCCGTGCCCAGGCTGACTCGGCCCTTGGCGCCATCGCCGCCACCGTCGCGGCCCTTGGGCGCGTTGTGGCAGCGCTCGAACATGGCGAGCACGTCGAAGGGGATGCCGTCGATGCCGCCGATCTCGATGATCTGGCCGAGCCCGCCGCGGAAGCGGCCGGCGCCGCCCGATTCGGGCCGGAACTCCTTGCGCCAGAAAATGACGGGCGCGATGGACTCGTTGACCTCGACCGGCATGCCGCGCACCCCGCTCGGGAAGGCGGTGGCGCTGAGCCCGTCCTTGATCGGCCTCGCGCCCGCCCCGCCGCTGTTGAACTGCAGCATCTCGAACTCGGGAATCTCGCCCTCGTAGCCCGTGTCGGCGGAGACCGACGGCCCGCCCCGGAGCTGCACGTTCCACAGGGAAGCCGCCCCCTCGGCCTGCACGCCGCCCTCGAGCACCTGGTGCAGGCAGCCGAGCACCGTATCGGGCAGGAGGTGGCCGATGATGTGGCGCGCGGCCACGGCGAAGGGGCGCTGCACGTTGAGGATCGAGCCCTCGGGCGCCGAGAAGGTGATGGGCAGGAGCGAGCCGTAGTTGTTGGGCACGTCGGGGGCGACGACGCATTTCACGCCGAAGCAGGTGTAGGCCTTGGTGTAGTTGAGCACCACGTTGATGCCGAAGCCGCTCGCCGGCGAGGAGCCGGCGTAGTCCACGTGGATATGGTCGTCCGCGATCGTCAGCGCGGCCTTGAGAGTGACCGGCTTGTCGTAGCCGTCCGTGGTCAGCTCGTTGTGGTACGTGCCGTTCTCGAGCTTGCGGATCTTCTCGATCGTCGCGACTCGCGAACGTTCGATGATGAAGGCGCCCAGCTCCTCGAGGTCGTCGAGGTCGTACTCCGACATCATCTCGACGAGGCGCCGGCTGCCGGCTTCGTTGGCCGCGGCGAAGGAATAGATGTCGCCCTCGACCTGCAGCGGCTCGCGCACGTTGGTCCGCAGGATATCCAGAAGCGTCTCGTTGGCCACGCCGCGCTTGAAGAGCGGCATGATGGGGATGTTGACCCCCTCCTCGAAGACCTGGCGCGCATCGGGGCCGAAGCCGCGGCCGCCGATATCGACGATGTGGCAGGTGTTGGCGAAGAGGCCCGCGACCCGGCCCTTGTGGAAGGTGGGCGAGACCACGGTCACGTCGTGGAGGTGGCCCGAGGTCTTCCAGGGATCGTTGGTGATGTAGTGGTCGCCCGGCTCCATCTCGTCGACCGGGTAGCGGTTGATGAAGTGGATCACCGCCTCCGCCATGGCGTTGATGTGGCCGGGCGTGCCCGTGACGGCCTGGGCCAGCATGCGGCCCTGGCGGTCGAACACGCCGGCCGCCAGGTCGCCGGCCTCGCGCACGCTCGTCGAGAAGGCGGTGCGGACGAGGGTCTGGGCCTGCTCCTCGACCACGGAGATGAGCCGGTTCCACATGATCTGCATATGGATCTGGGAGAGCGCGCCTGTCTCGGCCATGGCGTTCGGTCCTTCGCTGTTGTCCCGGTCCCGGTCGTGTTCTAGGTCGCCCGGCGGCGGTTGAGAACGATGTAGCCGAGCGGATGTATCCCGGCGTCGAACCCGGCCCCGACGACGGTCGAGGTATCGTCCTCGACGATCGCCGCCGGCCCCTCGAGCTCCATCCCCGGCCCCAAGTCCTTGCGAAAGTAGTACGGCACCCTGACGTATTCACCCGTCGCCATGTCCAGCATGTCGCGATTCCCCGCCGGCGCGGGCGCGGCGACGCGCGCGACCGTCCCCCGCGGCGTCGGCTTGTCCGACGTGGTGGCGAGCGAGAGCGCCCAGGTCAGGATCTCGATGTCGAGGTTGGGGATGGTCCGGTTGTAGAGGTCGTGATAGGCCGTCTCGAAGCCCTGGCGCAGGACATCCTCGGCATCGTCGCCGAGCTGGCCGGCGGCGACCTTGACACCGATCTCGACCCCGACCTCGTGGCCCTGTCCGACATAGCGCATGTAGGCGATCACCGTCTCCTGTATGGGGGCGCCCTGGGCGCCCGCCGTGACCACGTCTTCCGCTTCCGCCCACATCTGGGACAGGAGCGTATTGGTCGCCGCCACGTCGATCGCGCCGACGCGCTGGTAGTGGCTGCGGATCACCTCGTAGGCGACGGGCGCGCGCAGGAAGCCGATGGCCGAGCCGACGCCGGCGCCCGCCGGGATCACGATGCGCGAGAGGTTGAGCTTCTCGGCGAGGCGCGTCGCGTGCACGGGCGCGGCGCCGCCGAAGGCGATCAGGGTCCGCGCCTCGATGTCCTTGCCGCTCTCGATGGCGTGGACGCGCGCGGCGTTGGCCATGTTCTCGTCCACCATCTCGGCGATGCCGAGGGCGGCGTGGCGCGTATCCAAGCCGAGCTTTCCGCCCACCGCATCGTCGAGCGCCCGCTCGGCCCTGGCGCGATCGAGGGTCATGCGCCCGCCGGCGAAGTTGCCGGGATCGATCCGGCCCAGCACCACGTCGGCGTCGGTCACGGCGGGCGCGGTGCCGCCCAGGTCGTAGCAGGCCGGCCCGGGGTCGGAGCCGGCGCTCTCCGGCCCCACCTGGATACGGCTCATGGCGTCGATGCTGGCGAGCGAGCCCCCGCCCGCGCCGATCTCGACCATCTCGATGACGGGGATGCGCAGCGGCAGGCCGCTCCCCTTGAGGAAGCGGTAGACGCGCGCCACCTCGAATGTGCGCGAGCTCTGGGGCAGGCCGTCGTCGATGAGGCAGATCTTGGCCGTGGTCCCGCCCATGTCGAAGGACAGCACCTCGTCGAGGCCCATCTCGGCGGCGATGCGGCTCGAGAAGATCGCACCCCCGGCCGGTCCCGACTCGACGAGGCGCACGGGAAAGCGCACCGCCGTCTCGAGAGTCGTGATGCCGCCGCCCGAGAGCATGAGGTAGAGCGGGCAGGTGAAGCCCTCGGCGCGCAGGTCGCGGTCGAGGTTGGTCAGGTGCCGGCTCATGAGCGGCTGCACGTAGGCGTTGGCGCAGGCGGTCGAGACGCGCTCGTATTCGCGCATCTCGGGTGACACCTCGCAGGAGAGCGAAACCTGCACGTCCGGCAGGTGGCGCGCGAGGACCTCCCGCGTCCGTTCCTCGTGCGAGGGATTGACGTAGCTGTGGAGGTAGCCGACGGCGATGCTTTCGACCGCGGCCCGTTCGAGCGTCGGCACCAGGCGCTCGATCTCGCTGTCCTCGAGGGCGATCAGCACGTCGCCCTTCGCGGTCGTGCGCTCCTTGACCGGCAGGCGCAGGGCGCGCGGCACCAACGGGCGCGGCAGGTCGATATTGACGTCGTACTGCTCGTAACGGTTCTCGTTCCGCATCTCCAGGGAATCGCGGAACCCGTCCGTGGTGATGAGCGCCGTGGGCGCGCCCTTGCGCTCGATCAGGAGGTTGGTGGCGAGGGTCGTGCCGTAGATGATGATGCCGACCTCGCCGGACGAGATGGCGGCCATGGCCAGGACGTCGTGAATGGCGCTGAGCACGCCGCGCTCGGGCGCGTCGCGGGTCGTGAGGGTCTTGGCGGTGTGGCGCGCCGGCCCGATCTCCAGCGCGACATCGGTGAAGGTTCCGCCGATATCGACCCCAAGGCGCGCGGCGCCGCCGTTTGCGTCCGTCATCCCCAATTCCCCATAGACTGGCGGGCCGGACTATACCGCCTGGGCCGGCCCCGGCAAGCCTTGTGAATGGGTCTGTAGATAGCACACGATCTGTCCGTTCTATGTAGCACACGATCTGTCCGGTTTATTGAGCCTCCTGTTTGAAGGGGGTGGGATGAGACGGACAGATGTTTTGCAAGGTGTGCGCATGATGAGGTTTCGGGATGTTTTCGGTCGTTGTGAGGCGGGATCGTTGAGCCAGTTGGAGGCGGCGGAGGTGCTTGGGGTCGGCGAGCGCACGTTTCGGCGCTGGTGCCGTCGTTTCGAGTGTGAGGGCGATGCGGGGCTTCTGGACCGGCGTCTGGGCAAGCCGTCGCCCAAGCGGGTGCCGGTGGACGAGGCGATGCGGGTCGAAGCTCTTTACCGCGAGCGCTACGCGGGTTTCACGGTCAAGCACTTCCACGAGCACCTGGTGAAGGACCACGGCTTCCGCTGGGGTTACACCTGGACCAAGACGTTTCTCCACGGCCGCGGCCTGGCGGCGCCGGCGCCCAGGCGCGGGGCGCACCGGCGCAAGCGGCCGCGGCGGCCGCTCGTGGGCATGATGCTGCATCAGGACGGCTCGACGCACCGCTGGCTGCCGGGCCGCGACGAAGAGCAGGATATGATCGTCTCTCTGGACGATGCGAGCGGGGCGATCTACTCGGGCTTCCTGGTCGCCGAGGAGGGCACCATGTCGAGCTTCCAGGGGCTGGGCGAGGTGTTCGGCCGGCACGGGCTGCCGTGCGCGCTCTACACCGACCGCGCGAGCCACTACTTCCACACCCCCCAGGCGGGTGGCAAGGTGGACCGCGACAAGCCCTCCCAGCTCGGACGGGCCTTGGCCCAGCTCGGCATCGAGCACATCGCGGCCTATTCGCCGGAGGCGCGCGGGCGCTCCGAGCGCGCCTTCCGCACCTTGCAGGACCGGCTCCCCAAGGAGTTGGCATTGGCCGGCGTCTCGACGATCGAAGGGGCCAACCGCTTCCTCGCCGAGACCTTCATTCCCGACTACAATGCGCGCTTCGCGATCGCTCCCGAAGAGCCGGGCTCGGCCTTCGTCGCCGTGCCGGCGGAACAGTGGCGCGACGTGCTGTGCGTCCAGGAGACGCGCACCGTCGGCAACGACAACACCGTACGCTTCCACGGCATCGTCCTGCAGATCCCGCCGTCATCGCTGAGGCCGCACTACGTCAAGGCCAAGGTCCGCGTCCACCACTATCCGGACGCCACCTACGCCATATTCCACGGGCCGCGCCCGATCGCCCGCTACCGAGGCGATGGCGCGCTTCTGGAAGGAGACACCATGAAGAGGGCCGCGTGATGCCGCTCGACGCGACCCGCCCGTGGATAAGTGGACAGCTCGGCTACGCCGACCTGACCACTTCCCCACAGGCGCCACAACATCAACAGAGCGGTCAATCGATGTGCTACATAAACCGGCCAACTTAATTCGCTATCTACAGCCTTGTGAATGGGTCGGTGGGATGCGCATGACAGCCTTGCGCGGGGCGCCGGCCTTGCCGCTTGCCCCAACGCCACACGGGGCTAAGATCGGGCGGAGCCCGCCTTCGAGGCGGGCCATGGAGGGAGGGGCGGATGGCCGGTCGGCTTCAGGACAAGGTCGTGATGGCGGTGGGGGCTGGCTCGGTCGGGCCGGGTTGGGGCAACGGCAAGGCCTCGGCCGTTCTCTTCGCGCGCGAGGGGGCCAGGGTCTTCGGCATCGACATCAACCCGGATGCGGCCGCGGAGACCCGCGGCATCATCGAGGACGAGGTTAATACGTGCACCGACCACGTCGCCGACGTGACCGATGAGGCGGCCGTCGCGGCCGCCGTCGCGCGGTGCCTCGCGGTCTATGGCCGCATCGACATCCTCCAGAACAACGTCGGCATCGTCGACGACAAGGACGTGACCGAGACGACGGTGGAGACCTGGGGCCGGGTGATGGACGCGAACCTCAAGAGTATGTTCCTCACCTGCAAGCACGTGGTCCCGGTGATGAAGAAGCAGGGTGGCGGCGTCATCGTCAATGTCGGCTCGATCTCCGGCATCCGCTGGAACGGCGTGCCCTGGACGACCTATTACACGAGCAAGGCCGGCGTGCTCGGCCTCTCCCGCGCCATCGCGCTCGACCACGCGCGCGATCATATCCGCTGCAACACCATCATGCCCGGCAGCATGAACACGCCGCTGATGCTGGAGCCGGCGAAGAGGCGCATGTCGGCGGAAGAATACCAGGCCTGGCTCGTGGCGCGGGACGAGAAGATCCCCATCGGCCGCACGGGCACGGGCTGGGATACGGCCAATGTGGCGCTGTTCCTGGCCTCGGACGATTCGGACTACATCACCGGCACCTCGATCGTGGTGGACGGCGGCCTGATCTCGACGTTCTAGGAGCCTGTCCGAGAATTCGGATTTGGCTCGACGTGGGTATCGGAGTGTGATTCGTTAAACGGCATGAGCAAAACCTTTCGAGCTTGGGACGTGGATCAGGTCTGGCTGTTGCCGGCTTCGGTCCATGACTTCGTGCCGGCGGGACACGCGGCGCACCTGGTGCGGGATGCGGTGCGCGAGAGCCTGGACCTGTCGGCGATCTTTGCGGCCTATGGCGAGGCGCGCGGCCAGCCGCCCTACCACCCGGTGATGATGGTGGCGCTGTTGCTGTACGCCTACAGCGTCGGCGTCTATTCGTCGCGCCGCATCGCCAGGGGGTGTGAGGAGCGCGTCGACTTCATGGCGGTGACGGGGATGCAGCGGCCCGACTTCCGCACCATCTCGGATTTCCGCAAGCGCCATCTCGCGGCGCTGTCGGGGCTGTTCGCGCAGGTGCTGGCCCTGTGCCGCCGGGCGGGGCTGGTCAAGCTCGGCCATGTGGCGCTGGACGGCACCAAGATCAAGGCCAACGCCTCCAAGCACAAGGCGATGTCTTACGCCCGCATGGTCAGGGCGGAGGCCGGGCTCGAGGCGGTGGTCGAGAGCTGGCTCGATCGGGCGGCGGCGGCCGATGCGGCGGAGGACGAGGCGTTGGGGGTCGCGGCGCGGGGCGACGAGATGCCGGCCTGGGTCGCCGACAAGGCCAAGCGTCTGGCCAAGATTCGCGAGGCCAAGGCCGCCCTGGAGGCCGAGGCGCGGGACGCGGCCGCGCGCGCCGCCCAGACGCGGGCGCCGAAGCGCCCGGGACCCAAGCCCAAGCCGCCGGCGGATGTGCCGGCGGACAAGGCGCAGCGCAACTTCACCGACCCCGAGAGCCGCATCCTCAAGACCAAGGACGGCTTCATCCAGGGCTATAATGCCCAGGCCGCGGTCGATGCCAAACGCCAGATCATCGTCGCCCACGCCCTGACCGATTCGACCAGCGACCAGGGCCAGCTCGAACCCCTGATCGACGCCATCGAAGCCAACCTCGGGCGGCGTCCCAGGGAGATATCGGCGGACGCCGGCTACTGCTCGAAGGCGAACCTGGAGGCCGCCGATAGGCGGGGCATCAAGCCCTACATCGCGACCGGGCGGCAAAAGCACGGCCAAGCCGCCGCCGTGGGCCCGCGCGCCGCGCCGCCCGGCGGCCGGGTCGCGGCCATGGCGGCCACCCTCAGGCGCGCCGGGCGCCGCAGCCGCTACCGCCTGCGCAAGCAGACCGTCGAGCCGGTGTTCGGCCAGATCAAGCAGGCCCGGGGCTTCCGTCAGTTCCTGCTGCGCGGCCGTGAGAAGGTCACATGCGAATGGGCGATGATCTGCACCGCCCACAACCTGGCCAAGCTCGCCGTCGCCCAAGCGCCATGAGACGCCGAGACCAATCATGCCTCTCGCCGCGCCAAGCCCCTGAAGGCAACCACCCATGAGCCAAACCACCAAAATCACGACAAGACCACTCGCCATCACCCCAATGCTTGCCAACAACATCAAATCTCGGACAGGCTCCTAGGAAGGGGGCGACCCATGGCCAACCCGCGCATCAAGTCGAGCAGCCCGCCGGGGGTGGCGGCGCCCATCCGGCCCTATTACTCGAACATCACGCGGGTCGAGGCGGGGCCGCTCCTCTTCGTCTCCGGCCAAGTGGCCCTCGACGCGGAAGGCCGCCCCGTGTGCGTGGGCGACCCCGCCGGCCAGGCCGAACATACGCTCGCCGCGATCGAGAAGTTGCTGCGCTCGGAAGGGGCCGAGATGTCGGACGTGGTCAAGGTCACGGTCTATGTCACCGACATCCGCTTCCTCGACCCCATCAAGGCCGCGCGCCTCAAATACTGGCCCGAGGGCGGGCCGGCGAGCGCCATCGTCGAGGTCTCGAACCTGGCCTATCCCGAGCTGCTGGTCGAGATCGAAGCCATCGCGGTGGCGCCGTGACGGATGTCGTGAGTGGCCCCACGCTTTCGCCCGAGGGGCGCGCCGTCCTGGTCAGCGGGGCCAATCGCGGCATGGGCCGGGCCATCGCGCGGCGCCTCCATGACGACGGCTACAGCCTGAGCCTGGGCGCCCGCGATATGGATAAGCTCCTGGCCGCGCACCCCGCGCTCGACCGCGCCCGTGTCGCCTTCCACCGCTACGACGCCCTCGACCCGGTGACGGCCAGCGCTTGGGTCGATGGCACGGTGGAGCGTTTCGGCCGCATCGACGGGCTCGTGAACAATGCCGGCATCCTGCGCCAGTTCGGTATCGAGGAGGAGGCGGACGAAGCGCTCGACGAGATGTGGGCCGTCAACGTGAAGGCGCCGCTGCGCCTGACGCGCCTCGCCTTCCCGCACTTGAAGGCCACGGGCGCGGGGCGGGTCGTCAACCTGTCCTCGCTCTCGGGCCTGCGCGTCAAGCGCCTCGACTTCTTGGGCTATTCGATGACCAAGTTCGCGCTCAACGCGCTCAGCCACGCCACGCGCCAGTACGGCTGGGAGGACGGCATCCGCGCCACGGCCATCTGCCCCAGCGCCGTCGATACGGAGATGGTGGCGCCGCTCGGCATCTCGAGCGAGAAAATGCTGCGGCCCGAGACCATCGCCGACCTCGTGAGCATGCTGATCGCGCTGCCAAACTCCGCTTCGGTGGCGGAGATTCCCGTGAACGTCTCGCCCGAGCCCGGCTATTGAGCGCCGCAATTCCCGGAGGACCCACACCATGACAGGCCGTCTCGAGGACAAGGTTGCGATCGTCACCGGCGCGGGCTCGAGCGGGCCCGGCTGGGGCAACGGCAAGGCCACGGCCGTCCTCTTCGCGCGCGAGGGGGCCAAGGTCTTCGGCGTCGACCTCAACCCCAATGCGCTCGGCGAGACCACCGACATCATCGCGGCCGAGGGCAACGAGGCCACCGGCCATATCGCCGACGTCACGAAGCCCGAAGCGGTCGAGGGCCTGGTCGAAGCCTGCCTCGCGGCCTACGGCCGTATCGACGTGCTCCACAACAATGTCGGTGTCTTCGAGCTCGGCAGCATCCACGACAAGGACCTCGAATATTTCGAGCGCGTCAATACCATCAATATGTCGAGCATGTTCCTGATGACGAAGGCGGTGGTGCCGCGCATGGTCGAGCGGGGCGAGGGCGGCTCGATCATCAACCTCTCCTCCGTCGCCGCGACCCACTATCCGGGCGCGCCCTACTCCATCTATGGCGCCACCAAGGCCGCGGCGCTCGGGTTCTCGCGCCACGTGGCGCTCGAATACGCCCGCCACCGCATCCGCTCGAACGCCATCCTGCCCGGCATCATCAACACGCCGCTGGCGCTCGAGCCCATCAAGGCGCGGGTCTCGGGCGACGAATTCCAGCGCATCCTGGGCGAACGGGACGAGCGCGCGCCGCTGGGCCGGGCGGGCACGGCCTGGGACGTGGCCAAGGCGGCGCTGTTCCTAGCCTCGGACGAATCCGCATATGTGACCGGCGCCGAGATCGTGGTCGATGGCGGCCTGACCGCCCAGTTCGGCTGATACCAGACGGTGATGAGTCACCGTCTGGCAAGCGCGACCGCGCGCCCGAGCTTATGCGAGGCAAGCCAAGGCCGTGGACGCGGCCGCCCGGCGATTGAGGGAACATACGATCGGTCTCCCTTGAGACCGATCGGTAAGAGAGCCCCTTGATCGCCGTGGCCCGCCGCGCGGCCAAGGCGCGCGTGACGGCTGGGAGCGCGGCCCACCGCGGCCATATGGGCGCGGCTATCCGTATCTATATCTTCCTCAACTTGCTCTACCTGATGAGCATGTTCTACCGCTCGACCAACGCCGTCATAGCCGACGAGCTAAGGGTCGATCTCGGCGCCACGCCGGGCGAGCTCAGCCTCATCACCGGTGCCTTCTTCGCCGCCTTCGCGCTCATGCAGATCCCGGTGGGTATGCTGCTCGACCGCTTCGGGCCCAGGCGGGTGATCGCGCTCATGATGCTGCTGCCCGTGGGCGGGGCGATTCTCTTCGCGAGCGCCGAGAGCGTCGCCATGGCGACGGCCGCCCAGGCGATCATCGGTGGGGGCTGCGCCGTCGGGCTGATGGGGGCGGTCGTTATTTTCGCCCGCTGGTTCCCGCCCGACCGCATGGCGACGATGATCGCGCTCTATACCGGGCTCGGCAATATCGGCATCGTGCTCACGGCCACCCCGCTGGCCCTGGCGGTCGCCGCCATTGGCTGGCGCGGCTCCTTCGCGCTCATCGCCGTCGTGACGGCGGTCCTCGTCCTCCTGGCCTTCCTCGTCGTGCGCGACGCGCCACCGGGCCACGCCTACCACGCGCGCCAGCCGGAATCGCCGCGCCAGGTGTTCGCGGGCGTGCGCGAGGTGCTGTCGAACCGCCGCATCTACTCCATCCTCGCCCTCGCGTTCGTCAGCCTCTCGGTCATCCTGATCCTGCGCTCCCTGTGGGCCGGGCCCTATCTCGCCGAGGTCCACGGCCTCGATAGAATCGAGATCGGCAATACCTTGACCATCCTCTCGATCGCCATGCTGGTGGGCAACGTGGGCTTCGGGCCACTCGATCGTCTCCTCGATACCCGCAAGTGGGTGAGCCTCGCGGGCGCGGTGGCGACGGCATCGATCCTCGCCGTGCTCGCCGCGCTCCCCGACCTCGCCCTGTGGCAGGCCACCGCCCTGCTCTGCGCCTTGGGTGTCACGAGCAACTACGTCGTGACCCTGCTCGCCCACGCCCGCGCCATGTATCCCGACCGTCTCGTGGGCCGCACCGTGACGCTGGTGAACTTCGCCAACTTCGGCGGCATCGCCGTCCTCCAGTTCGCCTCGGGCTCGATCGTGGACCTGTTTCCCGCGAGCGCCGGCTACGACCCGGTCGATGCCTACCGCGCCCTCTTCGCCTTCCTCGCCGTGGCCGTGCTGCTCGGCATCCTCGCTTACCTGCCGGTGCGCGACTTCCGGCCGAGCGAGGATCGGGTGGCGTGAGGGGGGCTAGTGACGGCGGACGGTGCTTGGGGCATATTCTAGGGGCGTGAACAGAGGAGCGCATCGATGACGCCCGAAGACATTCTGGCACGGCCGACAAACGTGCTCTCCCGGGAGCAGCGCGCGCGGTATTTCGAGGACGGTTACCTCGTGGTCGAGGACGCGGTCTCGGGCGAATGGCTCGGGCGCCTCCGCGCCGCCCTCGCGGAGTTGGACGAGCGCAGCCGCGCCATGGACGGCTCGGAGGAGGATTTCACGGTCGAGAAGGGCCACGGCCCGGACAACCCGCGCCTGCGCCAGGTCCTGCGCGCGACCGACCACCACCCGGCGATCTGGGACTACGCCGCGCGCTCGGACCTGCCCGACCTTGTTGCCGATCTGGTCGGGCCGGATGTGAAGTTCCGCGAGGCGACCCTCAACAACAAGCGCTCGGGCGGTGGCCAGGAGGTCAAATGGCACCAGGACTACGCCTATTTCCCCCACACCAACCGCTCACCCCTGATGACGCTCACCTTCCTCGCGGATATCGGCCCGGGCCAGGGTGCCCTCCAGGTCATCCCCCGGACCCATAAGGGGGAGATATTCGACCACTACGACAGCGACGGTCGTTGGCTCGGCGTTATGTCGGACGCGGCGATGGCCGGGATCGACCTCAATCGGGCTGTGGCCCTGACCGGCCCTGCGGGCACGGTGGCGGTCGTCAACTGCTGCATGGTCCACGGCTCGGCGCGCAACGATTCGGGGTGCGACCGGCCCATCGTCATTCTCGGCTATTCCTCGGCCGACTGCATCTGCTACACGCGGATTCCCTGGGAGTCGCGGTATATGTGGGAGATCGTGCGCGGCGCGCCCGCGAAAACGGTCCACCAGGAGCCGCTCTCCATGCGCCTGCCGCCCGATTGGTCGACCGAGGGGTACGCGGCGCTCCAGGCGGCGCAGGAGGCCACGCGCCAGAGCGTGCGGGCCGCCGGGTGAGGGCGGGACAGGGGGCCGGGCGATGACCAACCTGGTCCAGTTCGTCGAAATTCAGCGCCTTCTCGAGGAGATCGAGGCGGTCGAGGACAAGCTCGCGCCGAACGAGCTCGAGATGTACCGCACCCTCAAGTCGCGGCACGCCGATCCCGGCCCCATCCCGTTCGGTGACGTGACCTGCCTCGAAGTGATCCTGCGCAACGTGGCGATCCGCAAAGGCTACGACATGGCGCCCCGCAAGCACTGAGTCTCCTCTCGGTGCCTTACCCGCCCTTGAGAGGTGGGACGATCGCGAGCCTGTCGCCTTCGCACAGCCCGCGCTCGGTGCGCTCGGCCTTGGGCACCACGGTATCGTTGAGGATGACGAGGTAGCTGCCTTCGCCCGGCATGCCGAGCCGGTCCATGACCTGGGCCGGCGTCGCGCCCTCCTCGATATCGAGTTGCGCCAAATTGCCGCTCGACCCGGCCGGCAGGTAGCGCGCGAGCGTTCCCGCCGTCTTGAGGCTGATACGCACGGCGGGCCTAGAAGATGACCGTCTTGTTCTGGGTCTGCTCGAGATAGGCTTCCATCACCCTGTGGGGGTCGGCCATCAGCCGGTCCTTCCACGGGCCGAGCTTGACGCCTGTCTGCACCAGGCCGCGGATGACGCCCACATGCTGGGTCAGGCCGAGGGCGAGGGCGCCCACCAGCACGTCGCCGTCGAACTCGAGCCGCAGGTACTTGAAGTGATCCGGGTCGGCGACCACGGCCCGGTCGCCCCCCTCCACGCCGTCCCACAGGCCGTAGGAGCTGGAGATCAGGCCCACGGTGTTGAGCACGTTCATGATCAGGCTGCCGCGGTAGTAGGTGTCGCGGCCGGCCATGTTGAGGGCCGCGATGCGGCCGTGCTCGGTGGCGGTCGGCTGGATGGCGTGGACCATGCGCTCACCGGTCGAGAGGTCCGGCCCCTGGGCCACGTCGCCGGCGGCATAGACGCCTTCGACGTTGGTTTGCAGGTGGTTGTCCACCAACACGCCCTGGTCCGTCTCGATGCCGCTGCCGTCGAGGAATCCCATGTTGGGCGAGACGCCCGTCGCACAGACCACGAGGTCGGCGTCGAGCGTGCCGCCGTCGCCGAGGGAGAGGCGTAAGCCGCCATCGGCGCTCTCGATACCCGTGACGCGGGTCGAGGTCAGGACCGCGACCCCCTGGCCCTCGCACCAGCGCTTGATCATGTCGCCGCCGACATCATCCATCATGCGCGGCAGCATGCGGTCTTCCATCTCGACCACGGTGAGCCGAACCTTGCGCGCGGCCAGGGCCTCGAGAACGATGCAGCCGATGAAGCCGGCGCCCAGCAGGACCACGCGCGAGCCTTCCTTCGCCTTGGCGACGATGGTGCGCGCGTGCTCCAGGGTCCAGCAGTTCTCGATGCCGGGAAGCTCGATGCCCGCGATGGGCGGCCGGATGGCGGTCGAGCCGGTGGCGATCAGGAGGCGGTCGTAGGCGAGAGCGCCGCCGCCCTCGACCGACACGGTCCTGTTCCCGGGCGAGACGCCGGTGACGCGGCCCTGGCGGACCTCGATCCCCTTGTCGGGGTAATGGTTGGCACCATGGCGCAGATGCGTGCCCGCCTCGGCGATATCCTCGGCCAGGAGGTAGGGGATTGCCATGCGCGAATAGGGGGCCTCCGGCTCGTCGCCAATGATGGTGACGCTGCCGCCCGCGTCGGCGGCGCGCAGTGTTTCGGCGGCGAGCACACCCGCCGGGCCGGCACCGATAATGACGTGATCCATGGGTCTCCTCCCGCACCTCTGTCGCGGCGCTGGCTCCCGGTTGATCCGGGCCTCGTGTCGCCGCCGCCCGACGCTTAGATTCCGAGTCGCGCCAGGGTCTCGTTGCTCGGCCGGCCGTCCTCGGTCCAGCCGCGCGTCTGATAGTACTCGGGCAGCATCTTGGCGAGCTCGCTGACCTTGCCCTTGGCGGTGCCGGACGGCGCCGGCACCTCGAGGAGCCGCTTGGGCAGGCTGTCGTCGGCACTCGTCAGGCCGGCGGTCATGTTGAACATGCGCTCCAGGTTCCACACCCGCTCGCCCGTCTCTGTCAGGCGCTCGACGGTCCACTCGCCCTCGCAGGCCGCGTCGATCTGCTTGCAGTAATCCTCCGGACCCCAGCCGGCTCCGGTGAACAGGCACAGGCCGGTCGAATCGACCCAGGCGACGAAGTCCTGGGAATCCTTGCACGGCTGGGCCTTGCCGGCGCCGGTCTGGTCCTCCATGTCGGGGCCGAAGGTGTCGTGCTTGAGGTGGCAGGCGCCCCGGTTCGAGGTCGCGTAGCCGAGCCCCATGCCCTGGAGCGCGCGCGAATCGTAGCCCGCGAACTCCTGGCCCTTCACCCCCATGAACAGCTCCGGGTGCCCGTACTTCTCGCACAGGCGCTTGGAGCCGAGGCCCAGCACCTTGCCGAAGCCTTCGTACTTGCCGGTCTTCTCGGCCATGATGGTGAGGGCCTCGGCATTGCCGAAGTTGAGCGCCACCCCTTCGGTTTCGTTGTCCGTGATGACGCCCATCTCATAGAGCTCCATGGCCGCCGCCAGGGTGCCGCCGAAGGAGATCGGGTCCATGGCCTGCTCGTTCATGATGTAGTTGGCGAAGGTGAGCGCATCGAGGTCGTCGACCCCCACCACGGCGCCGAGGGCATAGGCCGTCTCGTATTCGAGCCCGCCCGAGGCATGCTTGTACTGGGGCCGGTTGACGATGGTGAAGTGCTCGCCGTCCACATGGGCGATGCGCCCGCAGGCGATGGTGCAGCCGAAGCATGCCTTGTTCGTGATCAGGTTGCGGTGGCCGTTGGGCTTGCGCGCCGACATGGCCGCCGGGTTGATCTTGCCCGTGCCCTCGAATTGGACCGCCTGGAAGTTGCGCGTGGGCAGGCCGCCGAATTCATTCATGGAATCGATCATGGCGTTGGTGCCGAACTCGGCCAGGCCCTTGGCCCCCTCGTTGTCGGCCAGGAGCTTGTGGGTCTCCCGCACCACTTCCATGAAGCGCTTGGGGTCGGCGACCTTGACGCCCACGGTGCCGTGGCAGGCCACGGCCTTCAGGTTCTTCGAGCCCATGACCGCGCCCACGCCCGAGCGCCCGGCGGCGCGGTGGTAGTCGTTGACCACGCAGGCGAAGAGCACGCCGTTCTCGCCGGCGATGCCGGTCGAGGCCACCTTGAGCAGCGGGTTCTGGTGGTGGGCCCTGATCCAGTCCTCGGTGTGCCACACCGAGGTGCCCCAGATATCGTCGGCCGGCAGGATCTCGACATTGTCATCGACGATGTGGAGATAGACGGGCTTGGGCGACTTGCCCTCGACGAGCAGCATGTCGTAGCCGGCGAACTTGAGCTCGGCACCGAACTTGCCGCCCGAGTTGGAGCACGCGATCGCGTTCGTGAGCGGGCCCTTGGTCACCACCGCGTAGCGGCCGCTGGTCGAGGACATGGTGCCCGTCAGCGGCCCGGTCGCGAAGATGAGCACGTTGTCGGGGCCGAGCGGATCGGCCTTGGGGTCCATGTTCTCCCACAGGTACTTGGTGGCCAGGCCGCGCTCGCCTAGATACTGCTCCGCCCATTCCATATTGAGGGGCTCGGCCTTGGCCGTCCCGGCGGTCAGGTTGACGCGGAGAATCTGTTTCTGCCATCCCATTGCATTCACCTCTGATTCGGGCCTGATTCGTGTTCGGTCTCCGCGCCCTCAGGCGCCGGGGCGGTTGTCGCTCCTGGCGGCCCAGTCGCGCATGCGGTCGTAACCCGTCCAGTCCGAATCGACGTATATGATCGCGCCCGTCGGGCATGCCGCGGCGCATTGCGGGTCGCCGCCGCAGAGGTCGCATTTCACGACCTTGCCCGTGTCCTGGTTGTAGTTCACGGTGCCGAACGGGCAGGCGATGGTGCAGACCTTGCAGCCGACGCAGACGTCGTCACTGACCTCCATGGCGCCGGTCGCGGCGTTCTTGGTGATCGCCTCGACGGGGCAGGCGTGCATGCACCATGCCTCCGCGCACTGGGTGCAGGTATAGGGGACCGCGCGCCTCCCATGCTCGAACTCGAAGACCTTGATCCGCGACTTGGCCGGGTTGAAGGAGCCCTCGTGCTCGAACGAGCAGGCCATCTCGCATTGCAGGCAGCTCGTGCATTTGTCCGGATCGATCGATAGCGATTTTTGCATCCCGTTCCTCCCAAGAGCAGCGCGCGCCGCCGGTGCCCCTCGCGGGCCGCGTCACGCACGGAACTCACGCCGCCGGCAAGCTGGGCGGCGCTCACCGCCTCACTTTAGTCGCTCCCTCGCGCCATGTGTAGCGTTAGATTGCCAGTCTCCAGCGGCGATCGGGACCGAGCCCCACTAGGGCGTTTCCAGTTCGACTGGAATCGCTCCAGGCCGCAAGGCGGCCCGCCGGTCGCCCGGCGCGCCCGCGCAGGCGCGGACCTCTTGGTCCGCTGCCGCGAGCGACAAAAAGGGCTAGAGTGGGTCCGATCGAAGCGGA
>CAXXKO010000002.1:0-10236 GCA_963666705.2 Alphaproteobacteria bacterium
GCGCCTACTGCGTCGATCACCATGCCGCCGGCCTCGCCCGCCTTCTTGGCGACGAGGGGCTGGCGGCGGCCATGCGGGCGGCGCTGCTCGCCGACGACCCCGCGGCCGCCTTCGAAGGCCCGGCGCTGGCCATGATGCGCTATGCCCGCGCCCTCACCTTGGCGCCCGCCAGCCTCACCGAGGCGGCCGTGGCCGCATTGCGCGAGGCCGGCCTGGACGACGGCGAGATCCTCGAGGTCAACCAGGTGGTGAGCTATTTCGCCTACGCCAACCGCACCGTCCTCGGCCTCGGCGTCACGACGGACGGTGATATCCTGGGCCTCTCGCCCGGCGCCTCGGACGACCCCGAGGACTGGTCGCACGGCTAGGCGCGTCCAATGGAAGAGACGGCATGTCTGACTCGACCCTCGAACAATTCCTCGACGACCCAGCGCGCGAGGCGCTCTACCGGCCGGCCGGGACGGCCGTCGGGTTGCCCGGGCGCTGCTACGGCGCCGGCTTCCACGAGCTGGAGCGGCGAAAGCTGTTCCCGCGCGTCTGGGCGCCCATCGCCGTCGGGGCCGATATCCCCAATCCGGGCGACGCCATGCCGGTCGAGCTTGCGGGCTGGCCGCTCATCGTGCTGCGCGACCGCGCGGGCGCGGTGCGCTGCTTCCACAATGTCTGCCGCCACCGGGGCATGCGCGTGCTCTTGGAGCCGGGCCGCGTCGGCCACGCCCTGCGCTGCCCCTGGCACGCCTGGACCTACCGCCTCGACGGCACCCTGAGCGCGACCCCGGACATTGGTGGCGAGGGGGTGGACGAGGCCGCGGGCTTCCGTCGCGAGGAACTGGGCCTGCGGCCCGTGCGCTGCGGCCAGTGGCTCGACTACGTCCTCGTCAACATCGACGGCAAGGCGCCACCGCTCGCCGAGCACATGGCCCCCATCGACCGGCTCCTCGCCGGGCGCGACCTCACAGGTCTGCGCCACGGCGCCTTGTGGGAGCACACCTACCCCGGCAACTGGAAGATCGCCGTCGAGGGCGGCATCGAGGACCTGCACCTGCCCTTCGGCCACCCCTACCTCTTGGCTGGCGTCACCAAGCGCAACGCCCGCATCGACACGGCACCGGGCTGCTTCGCCGCCACTTCCTACCAGTACGAGTACAAGGCGGGCGAAGAGGCGGGGGGGTGGGACGCGCGGCCATATGTTCCCGCCCCTCCCGGCCACCGGGAAAGGCGACCATGGGCGGCACTTCATCATCAACGTCTTTCCCCACGGTGTGATCGCCGCCTTCAACGACCACTTCCTCCTCGGCCTGATGGCGCCCGACGGGCCCGACCGCACTTCCCTGCGCTTTCACTACTACTTCCATGGCGCGGCCGCGACCGACCCGGCCCATGCCGCGAAGCGGGAGGCGCTGGTCGCGGGCTGGGCCAAGGTGGCGATCGAGGACGACAAGTTCGTGCGCAATGTGGACGCCAACAAGCACGTGCGCGACGCGCTCGGCATCGACATGCGCTTCTCGCCCTATTGGGAGGGTGCCGTCCACCATTTCCAGAAGATGGTCGTCGAGGCGGTGAGCGACTGAGGGCGCGTGCCGGGCGATGGGCCCTATCCAAGCTTCTCAAAGCGGGTGTAGATACTCCTCTTCCGTACTGGTTCGTTCGAGGACAGCCATGCATGCTTCACTTCGGACCGTAGCGTAGGCCGGTGGCAACCGACGCCAACGCCGTTCGCCGCGCCAGCGCCGACGAGCTGCCGCTGATCGACCTCGCGGCGCTTCGCGGCGGCGACCCGGCGGGCAAGCGACAAGTCGCGGACCAGATCGCGCGCGCCTGCGAGAACATCGGCTTCTTCTACATCACCGGCCACGGGGTACGGCACCAGGTGGTGGACGGCGCCTTCGCCCTGGCCCGCCGCTTCTTCGGCCAGACGGACGCAGCCAAGCGCGCTGTGCGGGTGAACCAGTGGCAGCGCGGCTACATGGCGCCGGCCGAGATAACCATCCCGGGCCACCGGCCCGACCTCAAGGAAGTCTTCGAGATCGGCGTGGACCTGCCGCTCGAAGATGTCGACGTGCGGGCGGGCAAGCCACTGCACGGCCCCAACCAGTGGCCCCCTCTCCTGGGCTTTCGCGCGGCGATGGAGGCTTATTTCGATGCCGTGACCGGGGCCGGGCGGGACCTGTTGCCGTCCTTCGCGCTCGCCCTCGACCTGCCCGAGGATTTCTTCCTGCGCGATTACGACCGGCCGCTCGTCAAAATGCGGATCATGCGCTATCCGCCTCTGCCCCATCCGCGCGCGCCCGACCAATACAGCACCGCGCCCCACACCGACTACGGCATGATCACCCTGCTCGCCCAGGACTCGGTCGGCGGGCTGCAGGTGCGCCTGCGCTCGGGCGAATGGGTCGAGGCGCCCACTATCGAGGGCTCGTTCATCGTCAATCTCGGCGACATGCTGGCCTGCTGGACCAACGACCGCTTCACCTCGACCCCACACCGGGTGCTCAACCAATCGAGGGGGGACCGCTACTCGATCCCGATCTTCTACGACCCCCACTACGACACCCTGGCCGAGTGCCTGCCGAGCTGTTGCGGCCCCGGCAACCCGCCCCGCTACCCAGCCATGCGGTGCGGCGAATACATCCTCGGCAAGTACGATGCCGCATACGCCCACCGGCGGCGTGCGGATTCGAGCGGAGAGGCGAGCCCATGAGCGCATTCGATTCGTTCATCCGCGGGATGCCGAAGGCGGAGCTCCATGTGCATATCGAGGGCACCATCGAGCCCGAGCTCAAGTTCGCGCTCGCCGAGCGCAACGGCCTCTCCCTGCCCTACCAGACGGTGGAGGAGATGCGCGCAGGCTATGTGTTCACAGGCCTCGTGTCGTTCCTCGACGCCTATTACGAGGGCATGAGCGTGCTCGTCACCGCGCGGGACTTTCGCGACCTCGCCTACGCCTATCTCGAGCGCGCCCACCACGACAACATCGTCTATGCCGAGCTCATGTTCGATCCCCAGGCCCATGCCGACCGGGGGGTCGGGTTCGAGACGGTGATCGAAGGCATCCACGCCGGCCAGGTCGCGGCGGAGGAGGACTTCGGCATTCGCTCCCGGCTCATCCTCAGCTTCCTGCGTGAGAAGAGCACGGAGTCGGCGCTCGAAGCGCTCGAGCGCGGCCTCGCCTACCGCGACTGGATCGCCGGGGTGGGCCTCGATTCCGACGAGACCGATCACCCGCCCATCAAGTTCGCGGACGTCTTCGCCCGCGCCCGGGCGGAGGGCTTCAAGCTGACCGCGCATTGCGGCCCCGACGTGGACGGCGTCGTCGACAACATCTGGCAATGCGTGCGCGACATCGAAGTGGACCGGATCGACCACGGGGTCAACGCGGTCGTGGACGCGGCCCTGCTCGACGCCATCGGGGAGCGCGGCCTCTGCCTGACCGCCTGCCCGATCACGCGCCACGGCCAGGCCTGGACCGGGCCACGCCACGCGGACAGCATCCGCGCGATGATGGACAGGGGCTTCAACATCACCATCAACACCGACGACCCCGCCTATTTCCACAGCCGCTACCTGAACGACATCCTGCTCGGGCTGCGCGACGCGCTGGCCCTGTCCCGGGAGGAGATCGTCCGCCTCACGCGCAACGCCTTCGAGGGCGCCTGGCTGCCGGCCGACGAGAGGGACGGCTGCCTGGCCGCCCTCGAAGCCTACGTCGTGGCCGACGGTGAAGGCGCCACCTGACAGGCTCGGTAAGCTGGCGCTTCCCCCATTCGGCCGTCGCCTGCCCGCCCGACCCTGGATAGGTCGCGAAAGGGTTGCCGACGGACACCCATCACAGGAGGGACACAGAAAATGGCGTCACAGATCATCGATTTCCGGGTCCGGCTGCCGAACGAGCTGCGCCCCGCCATCGAGATCCCCAAGGAGGTCACCGACCAGTACGACGCGGTGCTCGACATGTCCGCCAAGATCGAGCAAACCCTCGACGACATGAAGGCGGAAATGGACGCGAGCGGGGTCGGCCACGCCGTGGTGCACGCCGAGTTCGAGGTCGGCGACCCGGTCGATGCCATCAACGATGCCGTCGCCAAAGTGGTGAAGGCGGAGCCGGAGCGTTTCACCGGCATGGGCACGGTCTCGCTCGACCCCCTCCACATCATGCGCGCCGTGGGCCAGGTGGAAGCTTGCGCCAAGGCCGGCATGATCGGCGTGAGCATCCAGGCCAGCTTCTTCCACATGGCCATGACCGACCGCCGGCTCTACCCCGTCTACGCCAAGGCGGCGGAGCTCGGCCTCATGGTGTGTCACCACACAGGCATCAACTACGGTGTCACCCACGCCATCCGCAACGACCACCCGCTCCAGCTCGACGACCTGGCCTGCGACTTCCCGGACCTGAAGCTGGTGGCCTGCCACGCCGGCTGGCCCTGGACGGCGGAGATGGTGGCCGTCGCGCGCAAGCACCCCAACGTCTATCTGGAGTTTGGCGGCCTCGCCCCCAAATACGTGGGCGCCCAGGGCACGGGCTGGGAGGTCATGTTCCGCTTCATGAACAGCCTGCTCGCGGACCAGGTGCTCTACGGCACCGACTGGCCGGTGATCCCCATGGACCGCGCCATCTCGGAATGGCGGGAGATGGGCCTCAAGGACCACGTGCTGGAGAAGCTGCTGGGCGGCAACGCGGCCCGGCTGATCGGGCGCTAGGGAGCGGCTCTGCCCCCATCAAAGGACGCGAAGCGCCTTGGGATAGGGTGTGAGGTACTCGAAGCCGGTATCGGTGACCAGAATCGAATCGCCGACCCGCGCGCCGTATTCGCCCGGAACGGTGATGCCGCCATCAACGGCGAAGGTCATGCCGGGCTCGAGCACCGTCTTGTCGCCGGCCTTGAGTTCGGGCTTCTCGAGGATGGAGCAGCCGGTGCCGCGGCCGGTGCGATAGGTGGGCGCAAACCCGGCATCCTGGTAGACGGCATCGGCGGCGAAGTGGGCCTCTTCGGCCAAGGTACCTGGGCGGATTGCCTCGAGGGCCGCGGATTGTGCCTGCAGCGTCACCTCGTAGAGCCGCGCCTGCTCGTCGGTCACCGAGCCGCAGAAGAACTCCCGGTCGAAGCCGAGCCAGTACCCCCTGAAGATGGTGATGCCGCAGAAGCAGAGATAGATCGGGTCGCCCTCGGCGATGCGCCGCGTCGTCGGCCGCCGATGGACCATGCAGGTATCGTGGCCGGATTGCAGTATCTGAAGGTTGTGGATCATGGGCGAGGCGAACCTGTCGGGGTCGGACGCATCCAGGAGCGCCGCCGCCCGGCGCGTGCCCCCGGCGATGATGGCCAGCGACACCTCGTATTCCGGCACCCCGATAGCGATGGCCTCCTCGGCGGCCGCGGCCATGGCGACCGCCACCTCGCCCGCCTGACGCATGACGTGGATTTCATCCGCGCTCTTGACCATGCGCATCCCACCCAGGATCGGCGCCAGATCGACCGTCCGCAGGCTTGGCCATTCCTTGGCGATCGGCCGTGCGATCAGGCCGGGAATCTGGGCCGCCTCGAGCGCGATGCCGCGGACGGTGGGCTTACCGACGAGATCGCGGAGCGGCGCCAGCCATTCGCCGTCGACCCCATCCATCCACGGCCGGGCCTCCGCAACGGCGCTCAGGTTCCGGCACATCTCCATTTCCATGAGCGGGGTGATCATGACCGGCTCCCCCGTCCTCGGAATCCAGAGGATGGTCGGCCTGCCCGCCGACGCCAGGCCGGCGTAGCCCCAGTAACCTGACAGGTAGAATATGGAATCGGCGTCGGTCACAAGCGCGCCGTCCAGATTCTCATCGGCCATCCGTCGTTGAAGCTCGGCAATCCGCTCCAGATGCTGCGTTGCCATGACGATGCTCCTCTCCCATTAGGGGCAACGGTACGACCGGGCGGCCACCATGTATACTGGCGGTGGGGCGGATTGATTCGGGCGACGGGAAACGGCGACACTCGGGCGGCGCCGACTGGAAGGAGATTCCCATGACCCAACCGGCTTCGAATCGACCCCAGCGCCGTGGCAGCGCGCCGCCCCTCGACCCCTTCGAAACGGACGAAACCCAACCCGCCACCGCCGAGGTGGTCGTCGTCGGTGGCGGCATCGCGGGCGCGAGCACCGCCCTGTCCCTCGCGCAACAGGGCGTCCCCGCGGTCCTGTGCGAGAAGGGGGAGGTCGCGGCCGAGCAGTCGAGCCGCAATTGGGGCTGGGTCCGCAAGATGGGGCGCGACCCGCAAGAGCTGCCGCTCATGATCGAGAGCATGAAGCTCTGGCACCAGATGGACGCGCTCGTCGGTGACGATATCGGCTTTCGCCAATCGGGCGTCGTCTATCTGTGCGGTGATGAAAAAGACGTCGCCATGCGCGAAGCCTGGCTCGAGCATGCGCGGCCCTTTCAGCTCGATTCGCGCATCATCACGGGCGCCGAGTTGGAGCGTGTCCTTCCCGGCCAGGGGCGGCCGTGGGCCGGCGCGCTCTACACCGAGAGCGACGGGCGGGCGGAGCCGCAGAAGGCCGCCCCGGCGATCGCCCGCGCCGCCCGGCGAATGGGGGCCAAGGTGCTCACCGGCTGTGCCGTCCGCGGCATCGAGACCGAGGCGGGCCGGGTCTCGGCGGCGGTGACGGAGAAGGGCCCGATCCGCTGCAACAATGTCGTCCTGGCGGGCGGCGCCTGGTCGGGGCTGTTCTGCCGCGGCCTGGGGCTCAGGCTGCCACAGCTCAAGGTGCTCGCCTCGGTGATGCGGACCGCCCCGTTCGAGGGCGGGCCGGAGACGGCGGCATGGGGCCCCGGGTTCGCCTTCCGCAAGCGGCAGGACGGCGGCTATACGGTCGCGAACAGCAGCGGGAACATTGCCGACATCGTGCCCGACAGCTTCCGCTACCTGATGGACTTCCTGCCCGCGCTCCGCCTCACGCGGGGCGATATGCGGCTGAGGCTCGGCCGGCGCTTCGTCGAGGAAGCGCGCCTGCCGCGACGCTGGGCGCTCGACGAGGTTTCGCCGTTCGAGCGCGTGCGCATCCTCGACCCGGACCCGGCCGGCGCCATCCTCGACTCGGCCGCGGCCAATCTCACGCGCGCCTTCCCGGCCTTCAGCGGCAAGCTTACCGGCCAGCGCTGGGCCGGCCTGATCGATGCCACCCCGGACGCCATCCCGGTCATATCGCCCGTGGAAACCCTTCCCGGATTCTTCATCGCGACGGGCTTTTCCGGCCATGGCTTCGGCATCGGACCAGGCGCGGGGCGATTGATGGCCGACCTCGTGACCGGCCGCCCGCCGGTGGTCGATCCGACGCCCTTCCGATACACGCGTTTCACCGATGGGTCGCGCCCAAGGCCGACCTCGGGCCTCTAACGTTGGGTGGGGCGATAGAGCGGGGCCTCGACCACGGTCGCGGGGCGGGCCTCGCCCAGGATCTCGATCGATAAGACGGTCCCCGGAGCGGCCAGGGCGGCCGGCAGGCTGGCGAGGGCGACGCCGTGGCCGACACGGTGGCCGTACCCGGCCGAGCCCACGAGTGTGACGATGCGATCCCCATCGAGCACGGGGTCGCCGGGATAGGGATCGGCGTCGGCCGTCTCGATGCGCAGGCAAGCGAGGCGATGGCTGGGGCCATCCGTGCGCACCTTGCGCGCCGCCTCGCGGCCGATGAATTCGGATTTGGCGAAATCGACGTACTGCTCGACCGAGGTGCCGATGGGACTCGACCGGGCGCCCAGGTCGGGGCCCCAGGCGGGCTGGCCCATCTCTAGCCGCATGGAGTCGAAGGCGCGGAGGCCGAAATCGACGAGGCCATGGTCCGCGCCGGCCGCGTCGAGAGCGTCATGGAGGCCGATCTGGTATTCCATCGGGTGGTGGATCTCCCACGCCGCCTCGCCGGTCGTGCCGACGCCCAGGAGGCGCGCGGGCGCATAGCCGAGCCGGGCTTCGCGGATGCCGTCTGTGGGCATTTCGCCCATCAGGGACACGAGGATGTCGGGCGCGCGGGGGCCGGCCAGCAGCAGGGCGCCCGTGTGGTCGGTCATGTTTTCCAGGCGCACGCCGCTCGCTGCCGGGAAGTGGCGCGAGAGAAAGTCGAAGTCGTGGGTCTCGCGCCCCGGCGGGCCGGTGAGCTGGAAGCGTTCGGCGCCCAGACGGGCGAGGAGGAGGAGCGCGGCCACCCCGCCCGAGGGCGCGAGCAGGGGTGCGGGCGTCGCGCCACCCACCGCCGGCAGTCGGCAGGCGCACACGCGGTCGAGGAAGGCCGCGGCGCCCGACCCGCTGACTTCGAAGGTGGCGAGGGAGGAGAGGTCGAGCAGCCCCGCGCCCGCCGCCACGGCGCGGCACTCGGCGCCCACATGGGGCCACCAGTTGGCGCGGCCGAAGGAAGGCTCGTCCTTGGCGGCCGTGCCGGGGGGTGCGAACCAGAGCGGCGCCTCCCAGCCGTTCCTCGCGCCGTGGACGGCGCCGCGTGCGGCGAGCCGGTCGTAGAGCGCGCCGGTCTTGGCCGGGCGGCCCGCGGCCTCTTCCCCATGGGGCCAGGCGATGTCGAAATCGAAGGTGTGACGGGCACCGACGGTGGCGTAGGCATAGGCGCGGTCGGCATGGGCGCCGTAGCGGCGCACGTCGAGGGCGGCGAGGTCGATCGACGGCTCGCCCTCGACGATCCATTCCGCCACGTAGCGAGCGAGGCCGGATTGCATGATGCCGGCGGCGAAACCGGCCGCCATGTGGAAGTTGCGCAGGCCCGGGAGGGGGCCGAGCAGCGGATTGTGGTCGGGAGTGCGGCTGGTCGGCGCGTTGTAGACCGCCTTCACGCCGACCTCGGTGAGGAGGGGGACCCGGCGCATGGCCGCCTCGATGAAGCCGAGCGAGCGGTCGAGCTCGGGCGTCATGACCTCCTGCCCGAACTCGGGCGGGATGCCGTCCCTGGCCCAGAAGACGGGCGCGTGCTCGTAGACACCGAAGAGGAGGCCGCGGCCCTCCTGACGCACGTTGAAGCCGCCGAAGGGATCGCGGATGGTCGGGATCTCGCGCTCGCGCGCGACGAGGGCGGGATGGTCCTCGGTCACCATGTGCTGATGCATGAAGATGACGAAGGGCAGCCTCGCACCCACCATGGCCGCGATCTCGGGCGCCCACATGCCGGCGGCGTCGACCAGGTGCTCGCATCGGATCGATCCACCTTCGGTCTCGACCAGCCACTCGTCGCCGGCGCGGCGAATACCGAGGACCTTGGTGCGCGTCCTGATGGTCGCACCGCGGGCGCGGGCACCTTTCGCCAGGGCCTGGGTCACGCTCGACGGGTCGACATGGCCGTCCTCGGGCGTCCAGGCCCCGCCCAGCACGCCGTCGAGCACGACGAAGGGGTGGAGCTCACGGATACGGTCGCGGTCGATCAGCTCCATGGTCACGCCGGCCATCCTGGCCTTGGCCAGGTTGCGCCGGTTCTCGATTCCCTGCTCGGGCCGGGTCGCGAGGCGGATGCTGCCGGCCTTGTGAAAGCCCACCGCCTGGCCGGTTTCGGCTTCGAGGACGGCGAAGGACCCGGTCGTCTCGCGCTGGACGCGGCCGAGGAGGGCGCTGCCGCTGTAGTGGGTGAGGTTGCCGGCGGCGTGCCAGGTGGCGCCGGCCGTCAGCTCGTTCTTCTCGACGAGCAGGGCATCGGACCAGCCGAGGCGGGCCAGGTGATAGAGCACGCCGCAGCCGATGATGCCGCCGCCGATCACCACCACGCGCGCCTGGTCCGTCACGTTTCCCTCCTCCTCCTTGCGAGCCCAGGTGAGCCAATTGGGTCGCCCTCGTCAACAGCGGTTTCGCGCTCAGTGGCGTTGACTCCACTCGTGCTGGGATGGTTCACTTTCGCCGGAGCAGGAAGCGGTTGGCCGCCGCCCGCCATAAACCTAGGGAGACGTCATTGTCGAAGACCAAATTCACGGACATCACGGGCTTGACCAAGAGCGCGGGGCCGACCCGGCGCCGGTTCCTGGTCGGCGCGGGCACGGTGGCCGCCGTCTCGGCCACGAGCGGGCCGCTGATCCTCGTTCCCGGCAAGGCCAAGGCGGCCGAGCAGGTCGTGGTCGCGACCTGGGGCGGTCGGTTCGCCGAAGCGCTCACGGAAACCTTCTACAAGCCCTTCGAGGCGGAGACCGGCATCAAGGTCGTCGTCACCGGCGCGCCGGATCTGGCCAAGCTCACCGCCGCCTACAAGACCGACGCCGTCGACATCGACGTCGCC
>CAXXKO010000003.1:0-37146 GCA_963666705.2 Alphaproteobacteria bacterium
GCCAGGGTTGAAGTTACTATTTTGGTCTCCTGGCGGGACATGTTGTGTTTGATGGGCGGGTCGAGGTCTCGAATAGCCAATTCTGCTCGCCCCCGATGCTATCGGCCATCAAGCGCCCCGCGCGCTAAGCGGCCAGCGAAATCCCTTGACCCGATAGGATGACACTCCCATATACGCGAATAAGCCCAGGGCACGGCGGCGAACTGTTAAGGTTTGTTAAGGTTCGAAACCGGAATTATCAAACCATTGATATCTTTGAGTTATGTTGTGCGATACCTTGATAAACCTTAACAGTTCCGGGGCATTTCCGTGCAATTTTGCGCCGTTCCCGACCTCCGAAACTCTGTCCCTGATAAACATGGCTCACGGACGACAGGGTCTACACTGCCATGATCTCATAGACTCTGATGCTCGCGATGAACGGATTGCCTCCCGCAATCTTTTCCGCGTCATCGAGGTCCTCGGCATTGATGATGGTGTAGCCGGTGATCGAGTCCATGCCGAGGGGCAGGTCCTTGGTTCCGGCATGTGAGATTTCCCGCGCCGCGCCGAAATGACCGCCGCTGTCCACCATCCTGTCTGCGATGGACTCGAACCATTGGCCCCAGGCGCTCATGATCTCGGGCGTGGGCTTTACGAATCCGTAATGCAGCAGCATGAACTTTTTCACGGCTCCCCCCTGGCTGGTGGTTTGTACGGCACCGTAATTACGGCCAAGTTCCCATCAAGTGCAGACCCCTCACTGCCCGCGAACCTCCGTATAGATGTCCTCGACCGGCGTCCAGTTGAGGACCTCGCCGGTCGATTCCGTGCCATAGAGCCAGTACATGACGAACGGCTCGGTCCCGAGGGCATCGGCGCCGTGGACGACGCGCGAGCCCGCGTAGATGGCGACGCCGGGATAGACATCCACTTCTCTGTCGCCCACGTAGACTGTGCCGCGCCCCGAGAGGCCATAATAGATCTCGGCCTGATCGTGATAGTGGAGCGTGTAGTGGGCGCCGGCCGAGAGGTGGCAGGTGCCGCCCATCATCTCCGGCCAATGGCCGCGGTCGAAGCCGAACAGCCGGCGCACCATCATCCCCTTGCGCCCCTTCGAGGGCTCGATGGGGACCCATGGCTCGTATTCCTCGAGCACCGCCCAGCGATGTTCGGTATCGTTGAGGATATCGAAGCGCGATGCCGCCGCTTCGTCGGCCGCCTTGATTTCGATGTTCTGGCCCAGCTTCTCGGTGGCATAGGTGCAGATGTAGGAGAGGGGCTCGTGCCCCAGCGCCTCGATTCCGTGGGGCACTCCAGCGGGGAAGTAAGCCGCCGATGACGCCGCCAGATCGACGACCCGCTTCCCCAGCCTGACCCGGGCACTCCCGGCGGTGATGAAAATCGTCTCCGCCTGCTCGTGGGTGTGGAGGGGGACGGCCTTGCCCGCATCCAGCTCGGCATAGCCGAAGACGAACTCCTTCGAGTCGCCCCGGCGCTCGTTGAAAACCTCCTTCCAACGCATCGGCCCCCGTTTCCCGTCCCCGGCTTCCCGCCATTCGATTTCGTCGATGTGACAAGCGTTTGCGATCATGTCATGGCCCGCCCTGGTTGCGTCATCCCGCCGCGCCCCTGGGCTTTCGCGGGACGAAAGCCCCTTGGCCGCTATTTCCCGCTTCTCTTGGCGACAAACTATACCGATCGAGGCCGGTCATCCCGCTCCCTCGATACGGTCGGTGTGAGCCGCGCTCGGGCGCCGGCGGCGCCCCTCACCCCACCCCATGCATCCGCCGGCGCCGCTCGCGCATGCGCCGGGTGGCCTCGGGCGTGCCGTCGTGGAAGGTGCCGAGCCACTCGTCCCACGGCATCTCCGTGTTGCCGTAGTTGCACTCGAAATAGCGGTGGTGGAGCTGGTGGTGGAAGCCGCCCACGGGGAACGGGCTCTTGCCCTTTATTATAAGCCCGTCGTAGCCCGTATGGGAGGTCGCGGCGGCCAGGGTCACCCAATAGAAGTGGAAGAAGATGTGGATGGGGTGCGATGGCACCACCAGGTGGATCAGCACCGAGCTCATATAGATGGCGTGCTCGATGGGATGCATGGAGAGCCCCGACCAGGGGCCCGTATTGACGTTCCGGTGATGCAGGGCATGGGCGATGCGGTAGAGCGGCCCCCAGTGCAGGAGCCGGTGGCCCCAGTAGAAATGCATCGAAAACCAGATCAGGATCAGCGGGAACAGGAGGACGAACCAGACCGGGCCGTCGCTCCAGGCCGCGAAGGGCGCAAACCCGTTCGCCTGGGCCCACAGGAGGAGCGCTTCGTAGGCCGTCCAGACCGTCACGGCGCTGGCCAGGGTCCAGAACATGTTGTCGAGAACCTGGTTGTGCCAGTTAAAGCCGCGGCTGTTCGTGGCCAGGCCGCGCGGATCGTATTTGAGCGTCTTGCCCTGTTTCCCGAGGGTATAGAAGTAGAGGTGCAGGCCGCCCGCCACCAGGACCATCAGGGCGAAGTTGCGGGCGTAGATTTGCACGATCCAGCCGGGCTCGAACCCCGCGCCGCCGCCGAGCGCCGGCTGCAGATACGCCCAGGTGATCACCGCGAGCAGGAGATAGATGACCTTCTCCGTCAGGGTGAGCCAGGTGGTCGCGAGCCATTTGAGGGTCTTCAGCGGCTCGGGCGGCCAGGCGAAGAGCGGCGCATTCTGAAGCGGCAACGCCGGCCGCCAGTTCCACGTCGCCCGCGGAGGGGCGGCCTTGCCACCGAACGCGGCTGCTGGAGAGTCCGTCGCGGACATCTTCAACCCCTTCCCAATCCGGCGCCCGCGACGATCGCCCCCGGCACCGCGAAGCGGCCGGCGCGCGGCACACGGCACGTGGCAGACGGCGCGTGGCACACGGCGCGTGGCACACGGCGCGGCGCATACGGCAATCGATACGCAAGCCGTCCGCCCCGGTCAAGCCGGCTCGCCCGCCCTTGTCGCCCACCCGTGGTGGCGATGAATAATTACCGTCCGCCCCTATCGCGCTATGATGACCGGGAGGCTTGGGCGCGGAGCGGGCATCCAGGCCGAACGAATCGAGCCAAGGGAGACCCGGCCATGAGCGAGAGCACCGCCATTCCCACCCTATCCCTCGAAGGCCAGGTTGCCGTGGTGACCGGCGGCGGCACGGGGATCGGGCGGGCGATCGCCCTCGAGTTCGCCGAGGCCGGGGCGGACGTGGTCGTCGCCGGCCGGCGGCTCGACCTCTTGGAGGAAGTCGCTGGCGAGGTCGGGGGGTGCGGCCGGCGCGGCCTCGCGGTCCAGACGGATGTCTCGGTGCGCGCGGACGTCGAGCGCCTCGTCGAGAAGACGCTCGACGCGTTCGGCTTCATCGACATCCTGGTCAACAACGCGGCGACGACCTCCGCGTTCCGCGGCGCCTTCACCGACCATCCCGAAGAGGTCTGGGACAAGCATTACGACATCAACTTCAAGGGCTATTTCCATTGCTGCCAGCTCGTCGGCAAGCACATGGTCGCGCGCGGGAAGGGCAACATCATCAACATCGCCTCGGTCGGCGGCTTCACCCACCACCAGACCTCCCCCAGCCCCTACAGCGTCAGCAAGGCGGCCATGCTGGTCAACGCCAAGGGCCTGTCCCACGAGCTCGCCCCCCACGGCATTCGCGTGAACAGCATCGCCCCCGGCTATGTGGAGACGGACCTGGGCCCGGCGAGCGACGGCCACAAGTCCGAGGACATCGCCGCCAAGACGATCCTCGGGCGCATCGCCGACCCCCGCGACATCGCCCATATCGCCCTCTTCCTGGCCTCCGACCTCTCGCGCCACATCGTCGGCGAGACCATCGTCGCCGATGGCGGCGGCTATCGCTGAGGCGGGCGCAACGCGTGCCGGGGGCAGAAGTGAAATTCCCCTTGCCGCGATAGGACCCCATGCCCATATAAGGGGCTCCCCCACCCCACGGCGGAAAATTGTCAAGGTTTGTCAAGGTTCGGACCTGGTTCCGCCAACCTATTGAAATCATTGAATATCGCTGGTTTATACCTTGACGATCCCTGACGGTCCCACGGCATTCCCGCGCTGTTTTCGGCCCTCTCATGCGCGCGGCTATGGAGAGGCGGCCGGTACCGGAATGACCGAGTGGTTCGCGTCTGACACTTTGAACCCTCTCCCCACTTCTTCCCTTGGGGGGAGAGGGAGGGACCCGCGAAGCGGGAGGGTGAGGGGTCGGGAAAGAGTCCCGCGAAGCGGGAGGGTGAGGGGTCGGGAAAGAGTCCCGCGAAGCGGGAGGGTGAGGGGCCGGGAAAGAGTCCCGCGAAGCGGGAGGGTGAGGGGTCGGGAAAGAGTCCCGCGAAGCGGGAGGGTGAGGGGTCGGGAAAGAGTCCCGCGAAGCGGGAGGGTGAGGGGCCGGGGAGTCCCGCGAAGCGGGAGGGTGAGGGGTCCCGCGAAGCGGGAGGGTGAGGGGTCGGGAAAGAGTCCCGCGAAGCGGGAGGGTGAGGGGCCGGGAAAGAGTCCCGCGAAGCGGGAGGGTGAGGGGCCGGGAAAGAGTCCCGCGAAGCGGGAGGGTGAGGGGTCGGGAAAGAGTCCCGCGAAGCGGGAGGGTGAGGGGTCGGGAAAGAGTCCCGCGAAGCGGGAGGGTGAGGGGTAAGGATGGTGTCCCGCGAAGCGGGAGGGTGAGGGCCCGGCCGCCGGTAGGCGGCGGAAAGACTCTTGATAACGCGCCGACGCGCGTCCCCTCACCCCGGCCCTCTCCCCGCCTTTTCCCTTGGGGGAGAGGGGGATTCTTGCGTCGGGTTCGAACCACTAGGATGGCGCGAGTCGGAATGCGAGGGGAGGGGAGCATCGATTTCTCGGGCAAGCGGGTCCTGGTGACGGGGGGGGCGCGCGGGGCATCGGCCGCGCCGCCGTCGAGGGCTTCCTCGAGCGCGGCGCGCGGGTGGCCGTCAACGGCCGCACCGGGGACTCGGTCGCCAAGGCGTTGGCCGCGCTCGGCGCCGGGGAGGGGCGGTCGGCGCGCCGGGGAACCTGGCCACCGTCGCCGGCTGCGAGGCGGCCGTGGCCCTGGCGCTGGTAGGGCTCGGCGGGCTCGACGTTCTGGTCAACAACGCCGGCGTCGGCGAGGGGGCGGCGCTCGAGGACGCGGACGAGGCGCTGTGGGACTGGATGAACGCGGTCAACCTCAAGTCATACTACTTCTGCGCCAAGTACGCCGTCACCGCCCTGCGCGCCTCACGCGGCAACATCGTCAATATCGCCTCGGTCCTCGGCGTCATCGCCCAGGCGGGCAACGCCACCATCCACAGCGCCACCTAGGGCGGGGTGTTGAGCATGACCCGCGCCATGGCGATGGAGCTGGTGCCGGACGTGCGCGTGAACGCGGGGTGCCCGGGCGACCTCGATACGGACATGATCCGCGGCGACGCCGCGTGCAAGGGCCCCGAGGTCTACGACTGGATCGACGAGTGGACGCCCATGGGCCGCATCGGGCGCCAGGACGAGGCCACCGGCGCCATCCTCTACCTCGCCAGCGACGCGCTGGCGAGCTACGTGACCGGCTCCCACCTGCTCGTCGACGGCGGCGCCGCCGCCGGGCACTGATGCCGGCGGGCGGGACGGAACTCTTCATCGGGAAAAGGTTGGTCGGCCAAAGATTGGTCGGAGTGAGAGGATTTGAACCTCCGGCCCCTGCCTCCCGAAGACAGTGCTCTACCAGGCTGAGCTACACTCCGATTCGGGCTGGGTATATAGCGCCTCAGCCCCCCCGCCGCAACCGGCGAGAGGCGATGGGGCCGCGCTAATAGGCGCGCTCGATCGAGAAGTCGATGACGTCGATCAGCGCTTCCTTGCCGGGGCTCTCGGGGAAGATGCCGAGGGCGTCGCGGGCCATGTCGCCGTAGTGGCGCGCGCGGGCCACCGTGTCGCGCAGGGCGCCGTGGCCCTTCATGAGGCCGATCGCGTGCTCGAGGTCGCCCTGGCGCTGGTCCATGTCCTCGACCGCGCGGCGCCAGAAGCCCCGCTCCTCGCTATCGCCGCGGCGGAAGGCGAGGATCAGCGGCAGGGTGATCTTGCCGTCCGCGAAATCGTCCCCCACGGTCTTGCCGAGGGTCGCCTGGGCGGCCGAATAGTCGAGCACGTCGTCCACGAGCTGGAAGGCGGTGCCGAGGTTGAGGCCGTAGTTCTCGAGCGCGTCTTCCTCGACCCGGGGCCGCTCGGCCACCACCGCGCCGATGCGGCAGGCGGCCGCGAACAGGGCCGCCGTCTTGGACCGGATCACGTCGAGATAGGCCTGCTCGCCGGTCTCGGTGTCGTTGGCGGTGATGAGCTGGAGGACCTCGCCCTCGGCGATGACGGCGGCGGCGCTGGAGAGGATGTCGAGGACCTGGAGCGAGCCGTCCTCGACCATGAGCTGGAACGACCGGCTGAACAGGAAGTCGCCCACCAGCACGCTCGACTTGTTGCCCCACACGGCATTGGCCGTGGCCAATCCGCGGCGCAGGTCGCTCGTGTCCACCACGTCGTCATGGAGCAGCGTCGCCGTATGGATGAACTCGACACAGGCGGCGAGCGGGATGTGCCGCTCTCCGCGATAGCCACAAGCCCGAGCCGAGGCGATCGTCAACAGCGGCCGTAGGCGCTTGCCGCCGGCCGCGATGATATGGCCGGCGAGCTGCGGGATGAGTTGCACCGGGCTTTGCATGCGCCGCAGGATGATCTCGTTGACGCGCGCAAGGTCGTCCGCGGCGAGAGCGCTGATGCGGTCGAACGAGGGCTTCGGTGCACCCCCGCCCCGATCCACCTTGACGACGACGGCCACGGACCCCCCTTCTCGAGTCTTATTGACGCATCGTTATGTAGGACGGAACATAGTTTGCTGCCCGGGGCGGTCAAGTCACATCGTGGGGAGCGGAACCGGTGGGGGAGGTAGGTGCGTGAGGGAACTGATCCGTGCCAACGAGCCGGTGCTCCTGTCCTGGATCGTCGCGACCCTCGCCGGCGAGGGTATCGAGGCCATCGTCTTCGATACCCACATGAGCATTCTCGAGGGCAGTGTCGCCGCCATCCCGCGCCGCGTCATGGTGGTCGATGAGGACTATGCGCGGGCGCGCCGCATCCTGGTGAACGCGGGCGAGCTTTCCGCGGACGACTAGGGCGGCCTACTCGGCCGCCTCCTCGGCCTCCTCCATTTCCGCCTCCACTTCCTCGCCGTTCTCCTCCCCGTCCCCTGGCGCGTCCCCGGCATTGGCCTGGAGCAGCGCGAGGCAGGCTTGGGAGATGGCGCGGAAGCTCTTGGCCGGGTTCCGGTTCTCCCACAGGTCGTGGCGGTCCTTGATATAGTCGAACAACAGCTTGCGCACCTCGTCGATATCCATCTCGTTGGTGCAGTCGTAGAGACAGAGCATGCTCTCCTCCGGCGCGCCGAAGGCCGGCGCCAGCAGCATGCCCTCGACCAGGCCCTTGACGTAGGCCTTCTTCTGCAAACCGTCCATGTCCAGGTATTCGACCCCGGCGATGTAGCCGCCGTGGATGCGGATACGGTCGGAGTCCTCAGTCCTGCGCCCAGGCGGGCGCGGCGGCGCAGGCGGCGGCGAGCAGCAGGGCCGAAGCGATCGGGCGTTTCACGCGCATGTTCTCCCCCTATGATGGGGGGAGAGTATCGCATGCGCGGCCCGTCGCCCAAGAGTGGTGTTCGGGCGGCGTCGGCGTGCGCCATGTCGTTGGAGGCAGCGGGTGGAAGAGGCCGAGAGCCGCGATACACTCCTCGGGGGCCGGGTGGTGCTGCACCAGCCGCGGGCCGGCTTTCGCGCCGCCATCGACCCCGTGTTCCTCGCCGCCGCCGTGCCGGCCCGGGCCGGCGAGCGGGTGCTGGACCTGGGCGCGGGGACGGGGGCGGCAGCGCTCTGCCTCGCTGCCCGGGTGCCCGGGTGCCGCGTCACGGGCTTGGACATTCAGGCCGATCTCGTGAGACTACTGTGCCGCAACGCCGCCGCCGGCGGCCTCGCCGACCGCGTCGAGGGGCACGCCGGCGATATCGCCGATCCGCCCGCCGCCATCGCCCAGGGGATGTTCGACCACGTCATGACCAACCCGCCCTATTTCGAAGCGGCCCGGCATACCCCGGCCGCCGGGCCCGGCAAGGCGCTCGCGCGGACCGAGGGGGCGGCCGGCCTGGGGGCCTGGATCGGCGCCGGGCTCGACCGGCTGCGCGGGCGCGGGAGCCTGACCCTGGTCCACCGCGCCGAGCGCCTCGATGCGGTGCTCGCGGCGCTCGGGGGCCGGGCCGGCGCGGTTACGGTCTTCCCCCTTTGGCCCAAGGCCGGCCGGGCCGCCAAGCTGGTCGTCGTGCAGGCGCGCAAGGGCCTCGCCACACCCATGCGCCTCGCGGCCGGGCTGGTGCTGCACGAGACCGACGGGGCCTATACCGCCGCCGCCCAGGCCGTGCTGCGCGGCGGCGCCGCCCTCGACCTCCAATCGAACGGGACCATATGAAACCGCGCAAGCTCCTCTCCCGCCTCACCTTCGGCAAGCTCGGCAAGGCCAAGCCGGTGGTCGCCGTCCTGCCCCTGACCGGCGTGATCGGCCAGATCGGCCCCATCCGCAAGGGGCTCAGCCTCGCCACCATGGCCGAGCCGATCGAGCGCGCCTTCAAGCTCACCAACCTGGTGGCCGTGGCTCTCGCCGTCAACTCGCCCGGCGGCTCGCCGGTGCAGTCGGCCCTCATCTACAAGCGCATCCGCGCCCTCGCGGCCGAGAAGGAAGTGCCGGTCATCGCCTTCGCCGAGGATATCGCGGCCTCGGGCGGCTACTGGCTGGCTTGCGCGGGCGATGAGATCTTCGCCGATGAGAGCTCGCTGATCGGCTCGATCGGGGTCATCACCGCCGGCTTCGGGTTCACCGGCCTCATCGAGCGCATCGGCGTCGAGCGCCGGCTCTACAAGTCGGGCGAGCACAAGTCGCTGCTCGACCCCTTCCTCGACGAGAACCCCGACGACGTGGCGCGCCTCCGCGCCATCCAGGTCGACGTGCACGAGGCGTTCCGCGCCCTGGTCCGCGCCCGGCGCGGGGACAGGCTCGAGGCGCGGGAGGAGGCGGTCTTCAACGGCGACGTCTGGACCGGCCGCCGGGCGCTCGAGATCGGCCTCATCGACGGTATCGGCGATGTACGAAGCGTCATGCGCGAGCGCTATGGCGAGGACGTGAAGCTGGAGCTGATCGAGGAGGAGAAGGGCTGGCTCAAGCGCCGGCTCGGCCTCGGCGCCGGCGCGCGCCACCGACGCGGCCTGGCGGCGGAGCTTATCGCCGCCGCCGAAGAGCGGCTATACTGGGGCCGCTATGGCCTGTAGGCGGCGACGCGGAAGGCGTGACTGGGAAGGCGATATGCCGGGACTCAGTGAAATCATCCTCCTGGTGGCGGTCGTCGCCGCCCTCTGGTACGGCATGCGCTGGCAGAGGAGCGTATTGGCGGAGCGCAAGGAGCGGGTCCGCGCCCGGCGCAAGTCGCAAGCCGAGCCCAAGCCCGACAAGGGCGTCGAGGAGATGGTCGAATGCCCGCGCTGCGGCGTCTATTACGCCGCCGGCACGCCCCACCAGTGCGACGCCGCCGGCTGATATGCCGGACGCGCCCTGGCCTTGACCCTGAGCGAGCCAGGACTCTAAGTTCCGGCCGCGACCCCATGCCCCGGACGCCACCCATGAACCGTGTTCTAGCCCGCGACACCTCGTTCCAGTCGCTCATCCTCGAGCTGCATGACTTCTGGGCGCGTGAGGGCTGCGTGCTGCTCCAGCCCTACGACATGGAGGTCGGTGCTGGCACCTTCCACCCCGCCACCACCCTGCGCGCGCTCGGCCCCGCGCCGTGGCGCGCCGCCTACGTCCAGCCCACCCGCCGGCCGACCGACGGGCGCTATGGCGAGAACCCCAACCGGCTCCAGCACTACTACCAGTACCAGGTCATCCTGAAGCCCTCGCCGCCCGACAGCCAGGCGCTCTACCTCGAGAGCCTGGGCGCCCTCGGCATCGACCCCCTCAGCCACGACATCCGCTTCGTCGAGGATGATTGGGAGAGCCCGACCCTGGGCGCCTGGGGCCTCGGCTGGGAGGTCTGGTGCGACGGCATGGAGGTGACCCAGTTCACCTATTTCCAGCAGGTCGGCGGCATCGACTGCGACCCCGTGTCGGTCGAGTTCACCTATGGCCTCGAGCGCCTCGCCATGTACGTGCAGGGGGTCGAGAACGTCTACGACCTCGATTGGAACGGGGTCGAGGGGGCGGGCGCGATGCTCTATGGCGACGTGTTCCACCAGGCCGAGCGCGAGTATTCGGCCTACAATTTCGAGATCGCCGACACTGATCGGCTGCTCCAGCACTTCCGCGATGCCGAGGCGGAGTGCGCCACCTTGCTCGGCGCCAGCCTCGCCCTGCCGGCCTACGACCAGTGCATCAAGGCGAGCCACATCTTCAACATGCTCGACGCCCGCGGGGTCGTCAGCGTGACCGAGCGCGCCGCCTATATCGGCCGCGTGCGGGCGCTGGCCAAGGGCTGTTGCGAGGCTTGGCTCGCGAGTCAGGCCGGGGCGGCCTGAGGCCATGGCCGAGCTCCTTCTCGAGCTCCTCTCAGAGGAGATCCCGGCGCGCATGCAGAGCCGTGCGGCGGCCGATCTCAAGCGCCTCGTGACGGTGGCGCTCGAAGGGTCGCGGCTCGGCTTCGAGTCGGCCGAGTGCTACGTAACCCCGCGCCGCTTGACGCTGGTCGTCGATGGCCTGCCTCACGCCCAGCCGGACATTACCGAGGAGCGCAAAGGCCCGCGCGTGGGCGCGCCCGAGAAGGCGATAGAGGGCTTCCTGCGCTCGGCCGGTCTCGAGGCGATCGAGCAATGCGAGGTGCGGGAGATCAAGGGCAACGCCTTCCATTTCGCGACGACCGCGAAGCGGGGCGAGGCGACAGCGGCCGTGTTGCCCGGGTTGATCCTGGGCGCGATGGACGCTCTGTCCTGGCCCAAGTCGATGCGCTGGGGCGCGGGGGAGCGCCGTTGGGTCCGGCCCCTGCACGGCATCGCGGCGGTCTTCGCCGGCGAGGTGCTCGCCGGCCGCTGGGACGAAGGTGCCAATGACCTCGAATTCGTGTACCAGACGCGCGGCCACCGGTTCCTGGCAGCCGGGCCAATTGCCTTCACGGATTTCGCGGACTACCGCGCCAAGCTCCGCCGTGCCTACGTCATGCTCGACCCGGCCGAGCGGCGGGAGGTGATCGAGGCCGGCGCCAGCGCGCTCGCCGCCGCCGAGGGACTCGCGCTCCAGGAGGACGAAGCGCTCCTCGACGAGGTGGCGGGGCTCGTCGAATGGCCGGTACCGCTCCTGGGCCGGATCGACGACGCCTATATGGGCCTGCCGGCCGAAGTGCTGTCCACGGTCATGCGCGCGCACCAGAGGTATTTCGCCTTGATCGATGGCGAAGGGCGGCTCGCGCCGCGCTTCGTGGTCGTGGCCAATATCGCGGCCGCGGACGGGGGTGCGGCCATCGTCGCCGGCAACGAACGCGTCCTGCGCGCGCGGCTCGCAGACGCCCAGTTCTTCTGGGACCAGGACCGGCGCAACTCCCTCGCCAGCAGGACCCCGGCCCTCAAGAACGTCGTCTTCCACGCCAAGCTCGGCACCCTCGACGAGAAGGTCGACCGCATCCAGGCCCTGGCCGCCGACCTCGGCGCCGCCATACCCGGCGCCGACCGCGACAGGATCCGCTCGGCCGCGCGCCTGGCCAAGGCCGACCTCATCACCGAAATGGTGGGCGAGTTCCCGGAGCTCCAGGGCGTCATGGGCCGCTACTACGCGCTCCGCGACGGCGAGCACGCGGACGTGGCCCAGGCCATCGCCGAGCATTATTCGCCCCTCGGCCCCAACGATAGCTGCCCGACGGCGCCGGTCTCGGTCGCCGTGGCGCTCGCCGACAAGATCGATACCCTGGTCGGCTTCTTCGCCATCGGCCAGCGGCCGACCGGCTCGAAGGACCCCTATGCCCTGCGCCGCGCGGCCCTCGGCGTCATCCGCCTCGTGCTCGAGAACGGCCTCCGCCTACGCCTCGGCCCCGTGTTCCGCGCCTCGGGCCATCTCTATGCCGAGACCGCCGCCGATTCCAAGGGCGAGCCGCTGGCGGATGGGCTGCTGGAGTTCTTCGCCGACCGCCTGAAGGTCCATCTGCACGAGCGCGGCGTGCGCCACGACCTCGTCTCAGCCGTCTTCGCGCTCGGCGGCGAGGACGACCTCGTCCGCCTTCTCGCCCGGGTCGAGGCGCTGGCCGCGTTCATCGGCAGCGAGGACGGCGCCAACCTGCTGGTCGCCTACAACCGCGCCGCCAACATCGTCGCCATCGAGGAGAAGAAGGACGCGGCGCCCTACGACGGCGCGCCCAACCCCGCCCTGTTCGAGGCGGCGGAGGAGCGCGCCCTGGCGCGGGCGCTCTCGGACGCCGTGGACCGCTGCGGGCCGCTGCTGGAAGAGGAGGATTTCGCCGGCGTCATGGGCGCCGTGGCGGCGCTCCGCCGGCCGGTCGACGCGTTCTTCGATACGGTGACCGTCAACTGCGAGGACCCGGCCCTGCGCGAGAACCGGCTCAAGCTCCTGTCGCGGATCCCGGCCACTCTCGGCGAGGTCGCCGATTTCTCCAAGATCGAGGGATAGCTCTGCCCCGATTACCAATCCGTCGCGCGCTCGATGATGCCGCCCGACATACCGGCCTGTGGGAGTGATGCATGAAATTCGGCCTCTTCAACCTGATGCAACGGCGCGAGGCGGCCCGGCCGCGGGGCGAGGTCTTCACCGACATGCTGGACATGGTGAAGCTGGCCGAGGATATCGGGTTCGATATCGCCTGGTTCGCGGAGCACCATTTCTCGGACTACAGCCTGTGCGCCTCGCCCATGCTCGCGGCGGCCTGGTGCGCCAATGCGACCCGCCGCATCCGGTTGGCACCTGGCGTGCTGGTGCTGCCGCTCTATCATCCCATCCGGCTGTTGCAAGAGATCGGCATGCTCGACCAGATGTCCGGTGGGCGCTTCGTCCTCGGGGTCGGCACGGGCTACCAGGACTACGAGTTCGACCGCTTCGGCACCGACCTGCGCGAAGGCGGCGACCGGTTCATGGAAATTCTCGACATCCTCGAGACCGGCCTGCGCCAGGGCGAGGTGGAATACGACGGCAAGTTCTACCAGCAGCCCCACACCAGGATCGCGGCACCCACCCTCCAGGGCCTGCCCGAGGTGGTCGTGGCCGGCGTCCTCAACCATCCCGGCATCCGGCGGCACGTGGCGCAGAACAATTACACAGCACTCCTGTCGCCGGGGTGGAACCCGTTCTCGCTGGTCGAGCAGCACAAGCTGAGATACGCCAAGGTATTTGACGAGGTGGGCAGGGACCCGGCCACCATGCGCCTGGCGGTGATGCGTTTCGTCCACGTTACCGACAGCCGCGAGGACGCCCTCGAGGCGGCCGAGAACTTCCGTTATTCGACGCGCGTCGCCGCTGCTCTCAGGTTCAATTACGGCGAGTTCGACGGCACCTTGCACAAGGACATCCCGGCGAAGGACGAACCCAGCCTCGAGCAAATGGTGGACAACATGGTCATCGGCGATGCCGAGCACTGTGCCGAGAAGATCGCGGACGAGATCCGGCGCCTGGAACCATGCAACTACAGTTGCTACATGCAGGGGGGCTCGCTCGACCCGCGCCTCGCGCGCCGCTCGCTCGAGCGCTTCGGCGCCGAGGTCATGCCGCTGGTCCGAGCCGCCATCCCCGACCTCGACGCGATCGGGGAGGCCGGTCATTAGGGAAGGTCCCGCCGAGCTCCGTACTCGGGTCGCAGGCTCGGTTCCGTCGCCACGGGCGCGCGCCCACGGCCGCAGCCGATCTGTCATCACCCGCGGCGGAGAGAGTATGATCTCGTCGCCGAAATCATCGAGCCGGTAGCCGCCGGAGAGCGAGGTATCCCATGGCAGAATCGTTTCCGCACCTGTTCAGCCCGCTCGAGGTGGGCAGCTATACCCTCAAGAACCGGATCATGAATACCGGCCACGCCGCCCATTTCCAGACGGGCGACGGCCTGCCGACGGACCGCTACGTCGATTACGTGCGCGAGCGCGCCAAGGGTGGCGTCGGCATCATCGTCACGGGACACACGGTGACGCATTACGACGGCGACGCCTCCCTCTCGCTCGCCAACTTCGACGACCGAATCACCGGCGTCTACCGCAAGTTCGCCGAGGCGACCCACGCCTACGACGTGCCCATCCTGGCCCAGATGGGGCACCGCGGCCGCCGGGTCTCGGACGCGGGTGCCTTCCTCCAGCGGCCGAATCTGGCACCGTCCGCGGTGCCGCCGCCCGACTTCTCGGTGCCGCAACTGATGCCGCATGCCATGACCACCGAAGAGATCGAAGGAGTCGTCGAGGACTTCGCCGCGGCTACCCGGCGGGTCGCCCTCGGCGAGATGGACGGCGTCGAGCTGTCGGTCGGCATGGATTACCTGTTCGACAATTTCATCAGCGACACGGCCAATCTCCGCGAGGACAAGTATGGCGGTGGCACCATCGAGGAGCGGATGACCTTCCTCAACGAGGTCATCGACGTGGTGCGCGGCGAGCTTGGGCCCGACCGGCTGTTGGGCATCCGGTTCTATGACGACCTCGCGGACTACGGCCTGGCGCTCGATGACTACAAGCAGATCGCCCCGCTGTTGGAGCAGGCGGGAAAGGTCGATTACTTCAACATGTGGCAGGGCATCGTGCCGAGCCCCAAGAGCGGGCGGGCGCACTGGCCTTCCTACTATTACGAGCCGGGTCAGTTCACCAAGCTTTCCGCCGGCCTGAAGGAGACGGCCACCTTGCCGGTCGTCGGCACCGGCCGCATCGATTCGCCCGCTCTCGCGGACCGACTGATCGCCGAGGGCCGGGCGGACATCATCGGCCTCGCCCGGGCCCTGATCGCCGATCCCCATTGGCCCAACAAGGCCCGGGAGGGGCGGACGGAGGACTTGCGCACCTGTATCGGCTCCACCCAGAGCTGCGCCGGCCACATCTACCTCGGCATGGGCGTGGGCTGCATCTACAACCCGGTGACCGGCCGCGAGCGGGAGTGGTCCGAGCTGCCCCTCGCGGCGGAGACGAAGAAGGTGGTGGTGGTCGGCGGCGGCCCGGCGGGGATGGAGGCCGCGCGCATCGCCGCCGAGCGCGGCCACGCGGTCATTCTCTTCGAGAAGGGCTCGCGCCTCGGCGGCCAGGTCAACCTGGTGATGCGCACGCCGAAGCGCCAAACCTTCGAGGAGATCATCCTCTTCTTCGAGCGCCAACTGGCCAAGCTGGGCGTCGATGTCCGGCTGGGGCTGGAGGCGGGTCTGGCGGAGGTTGTGGCGGAATCGCCCGATGCGGTGGTGGTGGCGACCGGCTCGACCGCGTTTCGGCCGCAAGTCCTCGGCGTCGATCAGCGACACGTCCTGAGCGCGCGGGCGGTGCTCGAGGGGAATGCCGAGATCGGCGAGCGCGTCGTGGTCGTCGATACCATGGGCCGGGCCGAGGGGATGACCGTCGCCGATTACCTGGCCGACCGGGGCAAGCAGGTCGAGATCGTCACCGGCCTCGAATATGTCGGCCGCGACATGGCGGGTCCCGCCTGGCACAACCACCTCGAGAGCCTGATGCTGAAGGGCGTCGTGATGACGCCCTTCACCGGCGTATGGGAGGTCTTGGAAGACTCCGTGGATGTCTACAACACCGTCACCTGGGAGCCGCGCACCATCGAGGGCGTCGATACGGTCGTCCTCGCCGCCGGCGGCCAGGCTGACGATGCGCTCTACCACGCGCTGAAGGGCAAGGGCCCGGAGGTCCACGCCATCGGCGACTGCTTCCAGCCGCGGGATATCGAGCTGGCCGTGGTCGACGGCCATCGCGTGGCGCGGGAAATTAGGATGAAACCGCCGCGCCCGCGCCAACATTTGGGGAAATTCCGCTCGCCATGACGAAATGGGTTTACCGGTTCGGCGCCGGCTCGGCCGAGGGCGGCGCCACGATGCGCGAGCTGCTCGGCGGCAAGGGGGCCAACCTCGCCGAGATGAGCAATATCGGCCTCCCCGTCCCCCCCGGCTTTACGATCACGACCGAGGTCTGCGGCCATTACTACGACCACGGCAAGGCCTATCCCGAGGATCTGCGGGAGCAGGTCGCGGCCGCCCTCGCGGCCGTCGAGGACGAGGTCGGCATGCGCTTGGGTGACGCCAGTAACCCTCTTCTCGTCTCGGTCCGCTCGGGCTCGCGCGCGTCGATGCCGGGCATGATGGACACGGTGCTCAACCTCGGCCTCAACCGCGAGACCGTCGAGGGCCTCGCCCGGCGCTCGGGCGACGCCCGCTTCGCCTACGACAGCTACCGCCGTTTCATCCAGATGTACGGCGACGTGGTCATGGGTGTGGAGCACTACCTGTTCGAGGAGCTCCTGGACGAACTGAAGGAGGACAGGGACGCGCGGCTCGATACGGACCTCGACGCGGGCGCGCTCGAGGAGCTGGTGGCGGCCTACGAGAAGCTGGTGGCCGAGGAGCTGGGCCAACCCTTCCCGAGCGACGTCCAGGACCAGATCTGGGGCGCCGTCGGCGCCGTCTTCGGGAGCTGGATGAACACACGCGCGGTCACCTACCGCCGCCTGCACGACATCCCGGCCGGCTGGGGCACCGCCGTCAACATCCAGGCCATGGTGTTCGGCAACATGGGCGCCGACTGTGCGACGGGCGTCGCCTTCACGCGCAACCCGTCGACGGGCGTGCCGGAGGCCTATGGCGAGTTCCTGGTCAACGCCCAGGGCGAAGACGTCGTCGCCGGCATCAGGACGCCGCAGCCGCTCACCATCGCGGCGAAGGATTCGAGCAACAACACCAAGCCCGCCATGGAAGAGGTGATGCCCGAGGCGTTCGCCGGGCTGCTGGCGATCCAGGGCAAGCTCGAAACCCACTTCAAGGACATGCAGGACATCGAGTTCACGGTCCAGCAGGGCCGCCTGTGGATGCTCCAGACCCGCGCCGGCAAGCGCACGGCGGGGGCCGCGCTCCGCATCGCCGTCGATATGGTGCGCGAGGGATCGATCGACCGGGAAGAAGCGATTCGCCGTCTCGATCCCGCCTCCCTCGACCAGCTCCTCCACCCCCGCCTCGACCCCGATTCGGAGCGCCACGTGCTGACGCGCGGCCTGCCCGCCTCGCCGGGGGCCGCCTCGGGGGCGGTGGTGTTCGACGCCGACGAGGCCCTGTCGCGCTCGGGTCGCGGCGAGGACGTGATCCTGGCGCGAACCGAGACCAGCCCCGAGGACATCCACGGCATGCATGCCGCGCGCGGCATCCTGACGGCGCGCGGCGGCATGACCAGCCACGCGGCGGTGGTGGCGCGCGGCATGGGCCGGCCCTGCGTGGCGGGGGCGGGAGAAGTCCGCATCGACTATATCGACCGCCGCATGACCATCCTCGGGACGGCGATCGCGGAGGGCTCGCGCATCACCATCGACGGCTCCACGGGCGAAGTCATGCTGGGTGAGGTCGCCATGATCGAGCCGGCCCTGACCGGCGATTTCGCCACCGTCATGGAATGGGCCGACGAGATCAGGCGCCTGGGCGTGCGCGCCAACGCGGACCTGCCCGGAGACGCTGCCACGGCGCTCAAGTTCGGCGCCGAGGGGATCGGCCTCTGCCGCACCGAGCACATGTTCTTCGAAGGCGACCGCATCGTCGCCATGCGCCAGATGATCGTCGCCGAGGACGAGGATGGCCGGCGGCGGGCGCTGGAGAAGATCGGCCCCATGCAGCGCGGGGACTTCGTCGAGCTGTTCAAGACCATGGCCGGCAGGCCGGTGACTATCCGCCTCCTCGATCCGCCGCTCCACGAGTTCCTGCCCGGGCGCGACGATGAGATCGAGGAGGTGGCGCGGGCGGCCGGCGTCGAGCCCGCCGCCATCCGCCGTCGCTCGGCGCGGCTGCACGAATCCAACCCCATGCTCGGCCATCGCGGCTGCCGCCTCGGCATCACCTATCCCGAGATTTACGAGATGCAGGCCCGCGCCATCTTCGAGGCCGCGGTCGAAGCGGGCCGGGAGATGGGTGTGAAGGTGGTGCCCGAGGTCATGGTGCCGCTCATCGCGACGAGCGGCGAGCTCGCGATCCTGAAGCCCGCGATCGACCGGGTGGCGGCGGCCGTCGCGGCGGAGACGGGGGCCGAGGTCGAATACCTCGTCGGCACCATGATCGAGCTGCCCCGCGCCGTCTTGCGCGCCGGGGACATCGCCGAGAACGCCGCGTTCTTCAGCTTCGGCACCAACGATCTGACCCAGACCACTTACGGCCTGTCGCGCGACGATGCCGGCGCCTTCCTCGACGAATACCGCGACCGTGGCATCGTGGAGCAGGACCCGTTCGTCTCAATCGATATCGAGGGGGTGGGCGAGCTGGTGCGGATGGCCGTCGAGCGCGGGCGCGCGGCGCGGCCCGACATCAAGCTCGGCATCTGCGGCGAGCACGGCGGCGATCCCGCCTCGGTCCGGTTCTTCGATGCGGTGGGCCTCGACTATGTTTCCTGCTCGCCCTACCGGGTGCCGGTTGCGCGCCTCGCCGCGGCCCAGGCGACGCTGGCCGCCAAGGACGCGGAGCGCGACGAAAGCGCCTAGTACCCACTTTCATAATTCCGTGTGCCATACGATCGCTTTTCCCGTCTCCTCGGCAGGAGGGGGTGCGCCGGCGATGCCGGGGCATCGTCAAGCACCCCCGACGCCCCGAGGGGGCGGGAAAAGCAACCGGTCGGGCGGCGCCCCGAGGCCCCCGGTCGTCGTCGCGCGCCGCCAAGGAGTTCCGAGTGATGCCCCGGCATCACGGCGCGCCACCCTCCTAGCCGGGAACCTCGGGGCGCCGTCGTACGGCACACGGAATTATGAAAGTGGGTACTAGGGCTCGACCCAGTCCGGCTTCTCGGGGGTGAGGCGCGCCTCACCGGCCGTCAGCGTCTCGCCGGCCGCCGCCGCCGCCTCCACCAACGCCAGCTTGAGGAGCGCGAGGCCGCGCCCGTTCGTGGCCGAGCGCATCTCGCCCGCTTCCTTCTCGCCATACATGACCGGCGTCTCGGGGCCAGGCGTGGGGCCATCGATGGCGACAGGCAGGAGGCGCTTGCGGATGAGGCCGCGGTAATGCATGCGCGCCGTCACCTCCTGGCCCACGTAGCAGCCCTTGTCCCAGTCGACACCGTTGAGCTCCTCGAAATTGCTTTCGAGCAGGGTGGCCTTCTCGACCAGCATGTCGCGGCCGCCGTCGGGAATGCCCAGGCGGAGGCGCAAGTCCTCGTAGGCCGCGCCGTCCGCGGCCGCGAAGCCCAGCGCCTCGAGCGTGGCGGCGGCGCTGTCCGCCGGCAGCACGGCGCGCGCGCCCAAGTCCGGCAGGCGCGGATCGACATAGGCGGCGCCACCCGCGAGCGGCCGGGTGGCGCCCGCCCGCGCGGGCAGGCCGAGGGCCGAAAGCGCCCCAGCACCCGGCATGACGGCGACGGCCAACCCCGCCGCCGGCGCCACGATGGCGACATCGGCGCGCAGGCGGTACATGATCAGCCGCTTGCGCAGGTCGGCGAGGCGCGCCGCCTCGCAATCGAGATAGAAGCTCTCGCCGACGCGGGAGACCAGGAAATCGTGCAGGAACTTGCCCTGTGGGGTGAGGAGCGCCGCGTAGACGGCGCGCTCCGGGCTCACCCGCTCGATATCGTTCGAGACGAGGCTCTGGAGGAGGTCGCCGGCTTCGGCGCCGGACAGGCCGACGAGGCCGCGGCCGCCGGGGAGGGTGTAGGTGAGATCGCTCATGCTGTCGTCCGTTGCTCGGCGCCGCGGCTGTTGTACCGCTCTCGCAACCTGATACGGGCAACCGGCCTTGGCAAGCCCGCCGGCACCCATCTATAAGATCGCCATATGCACATCACTCTGGTCGACGACACCATTCCCTTCGACGGCGAGAGCCCGGACCGGGAGCCGCTGGGCGGGGTGGAGAAGGCCTTCGCCAGCCTGGCGGGCGCCCTGGCCCAGCATGGCCATGAGGTCAACGTCTACAACCGGGCCCTGGGCGAGATCGAGGTCGAGGGGGCCAAGTGGCGGACCTGGGAGGGGACGCGGCCCACCGGGACGGACGTGCTGATCGCGCACAGGAAACCGGCGCTGCTCGATTTCGTCGTCGAGGCGGAGCGGCGGACCCTGTGGGTCCCGGGCGACGGGGCCTATCTCGAGAAACCCCGCAACCGGGCCTGGCTGCACCGTCACGAGCCCGGGGTCGTCTTCCCCGTGCGCCGCGCCATGGAGGATTGGGACAACGAAGACGGGCTGCGGGTCTCGCTCATCGCACCCGGCGTGCGCCCGGTCTTTCGCAGCGGCGGGGCGCTGACGCCGGACGACCCGCCGCACGCCATCGCCACGGCCCATCCCTCCCGCGGGCTCCCCTGGCTCATCGACCTGTGGGTCGAGAAGATCCACCCCATCAACGCGGCCGCCGAGCTGCACGTCTATTCCGCCGTTCTCGACAAGGGCGCACGCGGCGAGCCCATCCACGAGAGCTTCGCGCCGACCCTCGCCAAGGCCAAGGCGGCGGCCGCGAAGGGCGTCGTCATCAAGCGCCCGCGGCCCGACCCGGGCATGGTGCGGGCCTACCGCGCGGCGCGGGCCCACCTCTATCCGGGTGTGCGCTCGGAGCTTTACTGCTACACTCTGGCCGAGTCGCAGGCTAGCGGCCTGCCGGCTGTGTGTCGCCCGCGTGGTGGTGCGAGGGAGTGCGTCGTTCACGATAGCACGGGCTATATATGTGACGAGGATGATGCATTCGCCAACGCGGCCCTGCGTGTGCTTGGCGACCAGGAGATTTTCGACCGGCTGAGCCTGGGGGCGCGGGCCATGCAGCGCGAGCGGGACTGGGATGCCGTCGCGGCGGATTTCGAGGCATTTTGGGCGTGAGAATTCTGTTCATCACCTCGTCGCGGATTGGAGACGCGATACTCTCCACCGGGGTGCTCAGCCATCTCCTCGACAGCCATCCCGAGGCGCGCATGACGGTGGTCTGCGGCCCCCTCGCGGCCCCCCTCTTCGAGGCCATTCCCCGGCTCGAGCGCATCATACCCGTGACCAAGAAGCGGTTTAGCGCCCATTGGCTCGACATCTGGAAGGCCTGCATGAGCCGCCGCTGGGACGTCGTCGTCGATCTGCGCGGCTCGGCCGTCTCGACCTTTCTCATGGCGGGGAAGCGCTACGTCAAACGCGGTGACCTCGGCGGTGGCCACGTGGTCGAGCAGCTCGCGCGGCTGCTCGACCTCGATGAGCCGCCGGACCCGCGCATCTGGACCGCGCCCGAGCATTGGCAGGAGGCAGAGGAGCTTCTGCCGGCCGGGCCACCCACGATCGCGGTCGCTCCCGTCGCCAACTGGCGGGGCAAGCAGTGGCGGGTGGCCAATTTCGTGGAGCTCGTGCGGCGGCTGACCGCGGCGGACGGGATCCTCCCCGACGCTCGCATCGTGGTGTTGGGGGCCGAGGAGGACCGCACCCAGGCGCAGGCCATGGTCGCCTCGATTTCGCCCGGGCTGCGACACGACTTCGTGGGACGGGTCGGCCTGCTGACAGCCTTCCACTGTCTGCGCCATTGCCACTTCTATATCGGCAACGATTCGGGCACCACGCACCTTGCCGCCGCCGCCGGCGTGCCGACGCTGGCCCTCTTCGGGCCGAGCCGGGAGGAGCATTACCGGCCCTGGGGCTGCTGGACCGCCGTCGTCCGGACCACGCTCGATTACGACGAGCTGGTCGGCGGCCCCCGCTACGACCACCGCACCACGGGCACGCTGATGGACAGCCTCAGCGTGGACATGGCCGAGGACGGCGCCCTCGAGCTGTGGCGGCGCTATATCGCGGAAGCGGCGTGAGTGGGCTTGCGTGAGCGGGCCGCGACTGTCCGTCCTCGTCGTGGCCCATAACGAGGAGGCACAGCTCAGCGACTGCCTCGCGCCCCTCGCCTTCGCCGACGAGCTGGTGGTCGTGCTCGACCGTTGCACCGATGGCTCCCGCACCATCGCCGAGCGCCATGCCGACAGGATCGTCGAGGGTGCCTGGGAGATCGAGGGGCCCAGGCGCCACGCCGGTATCGATGCCTGCGCGGGCGACTGGATATTCGAGGTCGACGCCGACGAGCGGGTGACCGAGGCGCTGGCGGCCGAAGTCCGCGCCGCCATCGCCGAGGCGCCGCCGGGCCACTTCCTCGTACCCATCGACAATTATGTGGGCGACCGCCTGGTCCGCCACGGCTGGGGCGGCGCCTGGGGCACCAGCGCCACGGCGCGCCTCTTCTCGCGCGGTGCCAAGCGCTGGAGCGAGCAGCGCATCCACCCCAAGGTCCATCTCTCAGGTGAGCGCCGCTGGCTGCGGTCCCCCATGACCCACCTCGTGGACCGCGACATTTCGGACATGATCCGGCGCCTCGACCGTTACACGAGCGCCCGCGCGGCGGACTTGCGCGCCAGCGGGCGCATCGGCTCCTTCCCCGGCAACCTGCGCCGCCTCGCCTCCCGCTTCCTCAAGTGCTATGTCGGCCGCAAGGGCTATCGGGAGGGCGGCTACGGCTTCCTCATCGCCCTCTTCGCCGGGCTCTATCCCCTCATCTCCCACCTCAAGGCCCGTCTCGAGCCGGATGGGCCCGCGGGCGGCGAATGACGCGCGTCCTTCAGGCCATGGCCGGGGCCGTCAACGGCGGCGCCGAGGCCTTCTTCGAGCGGCTCGCCCCGGCGCTCGCGCGCGTGGGTGTGGAGCAGCGCCTGGTCATTCGCCGGGAGCCGGGGCGCGCCGCGCGCTTGCGTACCGCCAACCTCGGGCCGGCCGAGCTCCGCTTCGGCGGCCGCCTCGACTTTGCGACCGGGCGCGCCCTGGCGCGGGAGATCGAAGCCTTCGCGCCCGGAATCGTGCTCACCTGGATGAGCCGCGCGACCCGCTTCTGCCCGCGCGGGCCCTTCGTCCATGCGGCCCGCCTTGGCGGTTACTACGACATCAGGTATTTTCGCGGCTGCGATCACCTGATCGGCAACACCGAGGACATCGTGGCCTATCTCGTGCGCGAGGGCTGGCCGGCGGCGCGCGCCCATTACCTGCCCAACTTCGTCGATGACACGCCCTCGGAGCCCGCGTCCCGCGGGTGCCTCGGGACCCCGGAAGGCGCACCGCTCTTCCTCGCCCTCGGCCGGCTTCACCCGAACAAGGCGTTCGACGTGCTGTTGGACGCGCTCGCGGCGGTGCCGGGGGCCTGGCTCTGGGTCGCTGGGGAGGGGCCGTTGTGCGGCGAGCTCGCGGCGCGGGCGGATCGCCTGGGCCTTGCCGAACGGGTCCGGTTCCTCGGCTGGCGCCAGGACGCGGGCGCCCTCTTGGCCGCCGCCGACGCACTGGTTTGCCCGTCCCGCCTCGAGCCCCTCGGCAACGTCGTGATCGAGGGTTGGGCGGGCCGCCGGCCCGTGGTAGCGGCGGCGGGCAAGGGCCCCGCCACCCTGATCGAGGACGGCGAGACCGGCTTGCTCGTGCCCATCGACGACGCATCCGCCCTCGCCGCGGCCATGGCGCGCGTCATTGGCGAGCGGGATTTGCGCGCCGCGCTCGTGGCCGGCGGCCGCGCCGCGTTCGAGGCCGCCTACACCGAGACGGCCGTGGTGGCCCGATACCTCGACTTCTTCGATCGGGTGACGCGCTGATGTGCGGCATCGCCGGCATCATGACCACGGATGGCCGGGCGCCCGACGCCGGCATCCTCGACCGCATGGTCGCGGTCATCGCCCATCGCGGGCCGGATGGGCGCGGCGACTATGCGCGGGATGACGTCGCCATGGCGCAGATGCGCCTGGCCATCATCGACCTCGAGACGGGCGATCAGCCGCTCTACGAGCCGGGCGGCGCCGGCCTCGTCGCCAATGGCGAGATCTACAATTACGTCGAGCTGCGCGACGACCTCCCCGGCGTCGACTTCCGCACGGCGAGCGACTGCGAGCTGCCGCTTCACCTCTATCGCCGCCACGGCCTCGATTTCGTCGAGCACCTGCGCGGCATGTACGGAATCGCCCTCCACGATCCGGGCGCCGGGCACCTGGTGCTCGCCCGCGATCCTTTCGGCATCAAGCCGCTCTACTACGCGGAGACGGCCAAGGGCTTCGCGTTCGCGTCCGAGCCCCGGGCGCTCATCGCGGCCGGGCTGGTGGTGCCCGAGGTCGATGCCACCAGCCGGGACGAGCTGCTGCAACTCCAATTCACCACGGGCGCGCGGACGGCCTTTCGCGGCATCACCCGCCTGCTGCCGGGCGAGGCGATTACCGTCGCCCGGGGCCACATCGTCGAGCGCCGGCGGCGCCCCGCCCTTCCCGCCGGCGGCCCGGTGCGTCTCGACGAGGCGGCGGCGCTCGCCCGCCTCGACGACGTGCTCGTGGACAGCGTCAATGTCCACCAGCGCTCGGACGTACCCTACGGCATGTTCCTCTCGGGCGGCATCGATTCGGCCACGATCCTCGCTGTCATGGCGCGCCTCAACCAGCATCCCGTGCGGGCCTTCACGGTCGGTTTCCCGGATTCGGGCGTCGCGGACGAGCGCGCGCACGCCCGTGCGGTCGCCCGCGCCGTCGGCGCCGAGCATGTGGAGATCGCCTTCGACGAGCGGGATTTCTGGGACCTGCTGCCCGAGGTCGCCGCCGCCATGGACGACCCGGCGGCCGATTACGCCATCCTGCCGACCTTCAAGCTCGCGCGCGAAGCGGGCAGCGAACTGAAGGTGATCCTGAGCGGCGAGGGCGGGGACGAGATGTTCGGCGGCTACGGCCGCTACCGCGGCGCCATGCGGCCCTGGTGGCGGGGTGGCCGGGACATGCGCGCGCGCGGCATCATGGACGGCCTCGATCTGTTGCGGTCACCGCCCGACGGCTGGCGGGACGGCATCGCCGCGGCGGAGATCACGGCCGGCGACGGCGGCCGTACCCGGCTCCAGATCGCCCAGGCGACCGATTGCGCCGACTGGCTGCCCAACGACTTGCTCACCAAGCTCGACCGCTGCCTCATGGCCCATGGCGTGGAGGGGCGCACGCCCTTCCTCGATCCGGTCGTGGCCGATTTCGCCTTCCGCCTCGACGATTCCCTCAAGGTCCGGGATGGCCGGGGCAAGTGGTTGGTTCGCCAGTGGCTCGCGAGGAATTTGCCGGAGGCGGAGCCGTTCGCGGCCAAGCGCGGCTTCGCGGTCCCGGCCGGGGAATGGATCGCGCGCCGGGGGGCGGTGCTCGGCCCCCTGGTGGCGGCGCAGCCGGGCGTGGCCGAGGCTTGCCGCCACAACGCGGTCATCCGCGTCTTCAGGACCCCCGGCAAGCGCACCGGCTTCGCCGCCTGGACCCTGCTCTTTTACGCCCTTTGGCACCGGCGCCATATCGAGGGGCTGGCACCAGCCGGCGACGTTTTCGAGACCCTCGCGGCCGGGTGCTCGGCACCCCGCGCCGCTCGAGTAGATTGGGAGGCATACCGTGTCCGATAGCTATGACTTGATCGTGAGGGGCGGCACCTGCGCGACGCCGGCCGGAATCGTCACGGCGGATGTCGCGACCCGAGACGGCCGCTTCGCCACCATCGGCGACTTGTCCAGTGCGACGGCGGCCGAAGCGATCGACGCGGCGGGCCTTCACGTCCTGCCCGGCGTCATCGACACCCAGGTCCATTTCCGCGAGCCGGGCGCCGAGCACAAGGAGGACCTGGCCCACGGCACGGCCGCGGCGGCGCGGGGCGGCGTGACGGGCGTCTTCGAGATGCCCAATACCAAGCCCAACACGGTCGATACCGAACAGCTCCGCGACAAGCTCGACCGCGCCCGGGGGCGCGCCTCGTGCGATTACGCCTTCTTCCTGGGCGCCAACAGCGAGAACGCCCAACGCCTCGCCGAAATCGAGGGCGAGAAGGGTTGCTGCGGCATCAAGATCTTCATGGGCAGCTCGACCGGCACCCTCCTCGTCGCCGACGACGAGGGGGTGTTCGAGACGCTGCGCCATGGTCGACGGCGGATCGCGGTCCATTGCGAGGACGAGCCGCGCCTCCTGGAACGCAAACACATTGCCGAGGAGGCCGCCGACCCGAGCGCCCATCCGGTTTGGCGCGACGAGGAAACGGCCCTACGCGCCACCAGCCGGCTGCTGACCCTCGCCCGCCGGGCGGGGCGCCGCGTCCACGTCCTGCACGTGACCACCGAGGAGGAGATGGCGCTCCTGGCGCGCAACAAGGACGTGGCCACGGTCGAGGTCACGCCCCAGCACCTGACCCTGTTCGCACCCGATTGCTACGAGCGCCTCGGCACCTTGGCGCAGATGAACCCGCCGATCCGCGACGTGCGCCACCGCGACGCCCTGTGGCGGGCGGTCGCAAGCGGCATCATCGACGTTCTCGGCTCCGACCACGCCCCCCATACCCTCGAGGAGAAGGGCCAGCCCTATCCGGCGAGCCCCTCGGGCATGCCGGGTGTGCAGACCCTGTTGCCGATCATGCTCGATCACGTGAACGCGGGCCGGCTCACCCTCGAGCGGTTGGTGGATCTGACGAGCGCCGGGCCGGCGCGCATATACGACATCGCCGCCAAGGGCCGGCTGGCGGTGGGCTATGACGCGGACCTGGTGCTGGTGGACATGAAGGCCCGGCGCACGATCACCTCGGCGTGGGCGGCCAATAAATGCGGCTGGACACCCTTCGAGGGCATGGCGGTCACGGGCTGGCCCATGGCGACCGTGCTGCGCGGGCGGGTGGTGATGCGCGATGGCGAGCTCCTCGGCCCGCCGAGCGGCGAGCCGATCCGCTTCCTCGACAGCCTCGCGAACTAGTGGAGCGTGAAGGCCGCGTCGGCCATGCGCCAACGATCGTATTGATCGCGCCGCGCCTGGGACACGGACACGGAGTGCACGGGGCCATCGAGCGATCTGGTCCAGAAATCCAGGAACTTCTCGAGCTGCGGGTATTTGGGCGCGAGATCGTACTCCTGCCACACGAAGCTTTGCAGGAGTCCGGGATAGTCGGGCAAGTGATAGAGGATCTCGGCCGTGGTCAGACGCCACTTCGCAAACGTCAAGATCTGTCCAGCCATGATAGTCTCCCAACTTGGACCAGTTGGCGGGCTCGGCCGCGTCGCGGATTGGGGGCCGACGCGGCACCCCCGCTTGCCATTATTTAACGACGCCAAGGTTAACCTATGATTACCCGCGAATGCGACAGCCCTATGGCATGCCTGGCCGGTTGACAACGGACGCCGGTCGGATCAAAGCATCCAGGAACATCGAACCCAATTCTCAGGAGACTGGACGAATGGAGCTGTGCGACCTCGGCCAACGGCCGGCCCTTGGCGATATCCCGGAAAACATGCATGCATTCCTCGTCCGGCAGGACCGGTTCGGGCAGCCGCGCGACGCCTGGAAGCGCGAGGTCATCCCGGTCCCCGGAATCGGCCCCCAGGACGTGCTGATCTACGTCATGGCGACGGGCATCAACTACAATAACGTCTGGGCCGCCCTCGGCAAGCCGCTCGACGTCATCGCCGAGCGCCAGCGCAAGGGCGAGCCCGAGGACTTCCACGCCGGCGGCAGCGACGCGGCGGGTATCGTCTGGGCGGTGGGCGCGGCGGTGACGAACGTCAAGCCCGGCGACGAGGTCGTCGTCCATAGCGGCTGGTGGGAGCCGGACGACCCCTGGGTGCTCTCGGGCCGCGACCCCATGCTCGCGGAAAGCACGCGCATCTGGGGCTATCAGACGAACTACGGCAGCTATTGCCAGTTCGCCCGCGCTCAGTCCCACCAGTGCACCCCCAAGCCGAAGGGGCTGAGCTGGGACTCGGCCGCCTGTTACCTGCTCTGCGCCTCGACCGCCTACCGCATGCTCATGGGCTGGGCGCCCAACGTGGTCGAGCCCGGCGACGTGGTCCTGGTGTGGGGGGCGGCGGGCGGCCTCGGCAGCATGGCCCTGCAGATCACCGCGGCCATGGGCGGGCGTCCGGTCGCGGTGGTCTCGGACGATGCCAAGGGCCAATTCTGCCTCGATCACGGCGCCGTCGGCGTCATCAACCGCACCGCGTTCGACCATTGGGGCGTGATGCCCGACGTGAACGATCCCGCCTACCGGGACTGGGCCAAGGGTGCGAGGGACTTCGGCAAGGCGATCTGGGACGCGGTCGGTGAGAAGGTCAGCCCCCGCATCGTCTTCGAGCATCCGGGCGAGGCGACCCTGCCCACCTCCTGTTTCGTGTGCTCGACGGGCGGCATGGTGGTGATCTGCGCCGGCACCACGGGCTACAACGTCACCATGGACCTGCGCTATCACTGGATGCGGCAGAAGCGGTTCCAGGGCAGCCACCTCTCGAACGACGAGCAGGCGGCCGCGGTCACCAAGCTGGTCGCGGAGGGCAAAGTCGATCCCGCCCTCTCCCAAACCTATTCCTTCGACGAGATCGGCGAGGCCCATCAGCTCATGCTCGACAACCAGCATCCGGCCGGCAACATGGCCGCGCTCGTCAACGCGACGGAGCCGGGCCAGGGGGCGGCGTAGGGTCGGGATTTTGGCTCAGCCCGATTCTCTGCTATAATAGGGGAATATTCGCCCAGGTAGGCTCACCCCACCGCGCTCACGGCACACGGGAGACGTTCGATGACCGGCTGCATGATCGGCTGGGCGCATATGCCCTTCGGCAAGCACGCGAGCGAGGACTACGAGTCCATGATCGCGCGCGTCGTCCGCGATGCGATGGCGGATGCGGGTGTGGGTGCCCAGGATATCGACGAGACCTATGTCGGCCTCTTCAACGGCGGCATGGAGGCGCAGGACTTTCCCGCCTCGCTCGTATTCCAGGCCGAGGAGGGCCTGCGCTTCAAGCCCGCGACACGGGTGGAGAACGCCTGCGCCACCGGCTCGGCCGCCATCCACCAGGGCCTCAAGACCATCGAGGCGCGGCGCGCGCGTATGGTCCTGGTCGTCGGTGTCGAGAAGATGTCCCACGTCCCGGGCGAGCGCCTGGGCGGCATCCTCATGGGGGCGAGCTACGTCAAGGAGGATGCGCGGCACGAGAGCTTCGCCGGCGTCGTCGGCTATCTGACCAACCTCTATTTCCAGCGCTACGGCGACCAGTCTGACGCGCTCGCCCGTATCGCCGCCAAGAACCACCGCAACGGGGTCGCCAACCCGCTGGCCCACATCCGCAAGGACCTGGGCTACGACTTCTGCCGCGAGGTCTCGGACAAGAACCCGTTCGTCGCCCCGCCCCTCAAGCGCACCGACTGCTCGATGGTGTCCGACGGCGCGGCGGCGGTGGTGCTGGCGGATGTCGAGACGTCGCTCCGCATGGAGAAGGCGGTCGTCTTCCGGGCCGCCCAGCAGGTCAACGACCTGTTGCCCATGAGCCGGCGCGATATGACCCGCCTCGAGGGTTGCGAGATCGCCTGGCAGCGTGCTTTCGCGGAGGCCGGCGTGACCCTCGACGACCTCGACCTCGTGGAGACCCACGACTGCTTCACCACGGCCGAGCTCATGCAATACGAGGCCATGGGCCTCACGTCGTTGGGTGAGGGCGCGCGCGCCATCCTCGAGGGCTGGACCGAGAAGGACGGCAAGCTTCCCGTCAATCCGTCGGGCGGCCTCAAATCGAAAGGCCACCCCATTGGCGCCACCGGCGTCTCCATGCACATTCTCGCCGCCATGCAGGTGAACGGCGAAGCGGGAGGCATCCAGGTCGAGGGCGCCGAGCTGGCGGGTGTCTTCAATATGGGCGGCGCTGGCGTCGCCAACTATTGCAGTATTCTCGAGCCGCTGCGCTGACCCAGGCGCGAACGGCTCGTATAAAAAAATGGGGCAAGCGTTTGGATTCCTTCAACGCACCGTTAAGGAGACGAAGCATTGTCGAAATCCAGGACCAGGCTATTTCTGACCGCACTGATGCTTGTGGGGATGGCGGCCACGATCGGTGCCTGCCAGCGCCCGACGGAAACGGAGCTGCGGACGGCCGGCTGGACGCCGCACCAGGTGGTGGCGCGCGGCACGCCGATCTATTGCTATCGTCCCTATCCGGTTAATGCAGGTAGCGACCGAGTGTTCTTTATATGTTCGCTCTAAGGGTGTACTGTTCCCGCCTCTGAGGATTGGTCGGGAGACAGGGCATGAGCGGCTTGTTGACGTTCCAAGAGCGCTACCGAGACGAGGAATCGTGCATCCTGGCCTTGGCGGATCGACGCTGGCCGTCTGGGTTTGCGTGCGCCCGCTGCGGGCACCGGCGGGGCTATCGGCACAAGGCGCGGGCGCGCGTCTTCGAATGCGCGGCTTGCGGTCGTCAAGAGTCGGTGACGGCGGGAACCATCTTCCACCGCACCCGCACACCGTTGCCCAAATGGTTCCTGGCGGCGTGGTTGATGGGGCGGGACAAGCGCGGGGTCTCGGCCCTGTTCCTGGCGCGCGAGCTGGGGCTTCGCTATGAGACCGCATGGCTGATGGCTCACAAGCTGCGCCATGGCTTGGCGGAGCGGCCGGAGGCGTTGCTGGACGGCATGGTCGAGGTCGATGAGAGCTACTACGGCGGGCGCGGCAAGCCCGAGAGCCGGGGCCGCGGGATGGCCAATGCCAACAAGAGCCTGCTCGTGCTGGCGGTGGAGAAGGTGGCGGTGGCGCCGGGCAAGGGGGTCGAGGGCAGCGGCTTCGTCGCCGGCCGGGCGCGGCTTGCCATCCTGCCCCGGGCCAATGCCGAGCAGCTCGGCGGCTTCGTGCGGGCCGCCGTGACGCCGGGCGCGCGCCTGCTGACCGACGATTTCAAGGGCTATGCCGGGCTCGGCGCCGTCTACCGGCACCAGCCCACCGTCCAAGGCCAAGGCAAGAACGCCGAGACGCAGATGCCGATCATCCACGTCCTGTTCAGCAACCTCAAGACCTGGCTCAACGGCACCTACCATGGCGTCAGCGCCAAGCACTTGCCGCGCTATGGCCGGGAATGGGCCTATCGCTTCAACCGCCGCCGGCGGATCGACGACCTCGGCGACTTCGTCCTGAGCCGCGCCATGGCCCGGCCAACCATCACATACCGCCAGTTGATCCACGGCTTGCAACCCCAGGGCGCACGACCTGCCTTAACCGGATAGGGACGATTGCTATACCTCCATCGGCAACCGGCAATGTTACGCCGAGCCGGTGATCGGCGAGCAGCGGCGCCTCATCCGTGCCTATGCTCCCATGGCCCAATAGGCCGGCGGTTTCCGGCGGGCGCGTCTGGCGCCCCGCGCGCGCCTGCGATAGGCTGTCGGGCGGCGAATGGAACGAGGATGTGAGAGGGCCCGATGAAGAGGCTCGCCGGCGCCGCTCTGTTGCTGATGGCGGTTTGCGCCCCGGCCCCGGCTGCGGTCGATGTGCCCGAGAGCTATGGCGGCGCCATGCGGTGGTACCGGTCCGCGGCCGAGGACGGGAACCCCAAGGCGCAGTTCTATCTCGCCCACATGTACGAGCACGGCATCAATGTCGAGCCCGACATGGAGGAGGCCATCCACTGGTACGACAGCGCCGCCGCGCAAGGCTATGCCGAGGCCCAGTTCAAGCTCGGGCTCTTCGCCCAGACAGGCCAGGGCGCCGAGCCGAGCCTGGCCAAGGCTCGCGAATGGTACGCCCTCGCGGCGGAACAGGGCCTCGGTGCGGCGCAATACAATCTCGGGGTCCTGCTCGATCGCGGCATGGGCGGGCCGCGCGACACGGGCCAGGCGCGCGAATGGTTCCGCCGCGCGGCGGAGCAGGAGCTGGTCGCCGCCCAGTATGCCCTGGGCGTGCTGTTGGCCAGTGGCGCCGGCGGCGCCCAGGACAAGGTAGAGGCTTTCATGTGGTTTTCCGTGGCGGCGCGCGGCGGCAATACCCTGGCCGCCAATGCCCGCGATGAGATGGTCAAGGCGATGACGCCGGAGGAGATCGAATCCGCGCGGGCGCTTGCGGCCGCGCGCACCGAGGCGGCCGAATGATGCCGGCGGCCGCGAGGCGCCGTGCGTCGCGGCGTTGGGTGCCCGGCCTGCTTCTCGCGCTCGCGTTCGCAGCGGCGGCAATGGCCCAGGACTATCCGACACCCGACTTCAACCGCGAGCTCGAGGTCGTTGAAACGATCAGGGAGCTCTACGCGGTGGTGACGCTCCTCGCCGCCGAGCGCGACCAGATGGGCTATGCCGATCAATGCGGAATCGGTGTCCGGTCGATCGAGGATCAGATCGAGATTTTTGGCGTGCCGTCGAAGGATGACCTCAAGCGCGCCTGGATTTCCTGTTACGAGATCTATCTGAGGCTGCGCCCGGTCGATGAGCCGGAGGACACGGGCGGAGCGACGCCAGAATTGCGCCTCGATCCCGCCAATCCGAACCTGCCGCTCGACGCGCCGCCCGGCTACATGAACACCCCGTCCGACTCGTCCTAGCGGTTCGAGCCTGACCATTGGCTCGCAGGCACGGGAAATGGCAATGGATTTCAGCTTCACGGACGAAGAGCTGGCGCTGCGCGAGAGCGTGCGGGAATTCGCGCGAGGGGGAGGGCTACCGCCTGCGCGGCACCAAGCATTTCATCTCGAACGGCGGGGTCGCCGACTTCGTGACCGTCTTCGCCAAGACCGACATGGACGCGGGCCACCGGGGCATCAGCGCCTTCGTCGTCGAGAGGGATACCCCCGGCGGACCGACGGTAATCGTCACCCCACTCGATCCCTTGGGCTCGCATGCTCTTCATCACATGAAACGCGCGCGCTATACTCTCGACCGTCGCAGTCTGTGGCATTGGGGGGGCTCCTTCTCGTGGATCTCGACCACCCACTCGGAGTACCCCCTCTTACCCGTCTGACACAAACTCTCATACATCACCCCGGCCGCGGGCCGCTGGCCGCTGGCCGCGTGGCGCGAACGCGGGGTACAGTGCATGAAGCGCGCTGGGTCCCGGCGCCCCAGTCCAATCGAGAAGGTGAGGGGGAGTCACATGCCAGAGATGTTCGACAATTCGGCCGTCGCCAGCGATGCCGCCCATCAGGTCCATGGCTTCACCAACCTGAAGACCTTCACCGAGACGGGCGGGCTCGTCATCACCGAGGGGGACGGCGTCTACGTCAGGGACCAGAACGGCAAGCGCTACTTCGACGCGGTCGCCAGCATGTGCGCCGCCGCCTTTGGCTTCAGCGAGAAGGAGCTGGCCAAGGCGGCCTACGAGCAGATGCTGAAGTTGCCCGTCTATCACAATATCGTCGCGTCCTCGAACCTGCCCGCCATCGCCCTCTGCGACAAGCTCGTCGAGATCACGCCAGCCGCGATGAGCAGATCTTTCTGGTCAACTCGGGCTCCGAGGCCAACGACACGGTGGTCAAGCTCGTCTGGTACTACAACAACGCCCTGGGCCGGCCCGAGAAGAAGAAGATCCTCTCCCGCCGCGGCAGCTATCACGGCAGCACCGTGGCGGCGGCGAGCCTCACGGGTCTCGACGTGGCCCATATGGGCTTCGACGTGCCCCTCGACCGCTTCGTCGCCGTCGACGGCCCGGACATGTATCACGAGATGGAACCGGGCGAGACGGAGGAGGCCTACGCCGCCCGCCTGATCGCGCGCCTCGAGGCGGTGATCCTGGCCGAGGGGCCGGAGACGGTCGCCGCCATGATCGTCGATCCCCTGGCCGTCTCGGGCGGCGTGCGGCTCTCGCCCAAGGGCTACTTCGCCGGGCTCCAGGCGCTCCTGCGCAAGCACGACATCCTGTTCGCGGTCGACGAGGTGATCTCGGGCTTCGGGCGCACTGGCAACATGTTCGGGTGCGAGACCTTCGGCTTGGCACCCGACATCATGACCGTGGCCAAGGGCATCTGCTCGGCCTACATGCCGCTCGCCGCCGTCGCGATCAGCGGTGCGGTCTTCGAAGCCATGGCCGAGAAGAGCGATGAAGTCGGCATCTTCTTCCACGCATTCACCACGGGCGGGCACCCCACGACCTCGGCCGTGGCGCTGCGCAACATCGAGCTCATCGAGGAGCGCGACATCATCGGCCACGTCCGCGCGGTCGTGCCCCGCTTCCTCGCCCGCCTCCACGGCATGGGCGCGCATCCGCTGGTCGGCGATACCCGCGGCGTGGGCCTCATGGGCGCGGTCGAGCTGGTCGCTGAGAAGGCCACGCGCCGGCCGTTCCCGGCCGAGGTCAAGCCCCGGCTCGGCGCCTATGTGAAGGAGCGCGCGCTCGAGCACGGCATGATCCCGCGCGGCTTCGGGGAAACGCAGAACTTCTCGCCGCCGCTGATCGTGAGCGAGGCGGAGATCGACCATCTCTTCGACATCTACACCCGCACCCTCGACGACGTGGCCGCCCTCCTGCGCGCCGATGGCCTCCTCGCGGCGTGACGAGGGCCAAGGTGCCCGGTGCATCGAATCTTGATGCTTGGAACCCTCTCCCCTGTGGCGAGAGAGGGTGGCGCGCATAGCGCGCCGGGTGAGGGCGTGGCCGCCCGAAGGCGGCCAAAAGAGTCTTAAGACGCGCGGACGCGCACCCCCTCACCCCGGCCCTCTCCCCAAGGGGAGAGGGGGATTCTTGCGTCGGGTTGTCTCCTCTACGCCAGCAGCGCGTCCTCGTAGGGAAAGGTGGAGAGGAGCTGGTAGCCGTCCTTGGTGATGAGGACCTGCTCCTCGAGCTTCACCCCCTCGGCCCCGCCCTGGGCGCCGATATAGCTCTCGACGCAGACGGTCATGTTCTCCTCCAAGACGCCGTCGTAGCCCTCGTCGTCCCAGTCCTGGGGATGCTTGATCATGGGCCATTCGTCGCTCATGCCGATGCCGTGGATCGAGGTGGGGTAGCGGTTGGCCACGAACTCGTCGGGGATCTTCCAGCCCGTCTCCATGATCTCCCGGAAGCTCACCCCCGGCTTGATGAGCGCGAGGTTGAACTGGATGTTCTCGTAGGCGGTCCGGTAGAGCCGGCGCTGCTCGTCGGTCGGCTTGCCGGGGCCGCAACGGAAGGTGCGCGAGACATCGGCCACGTAGCTGAAAGGCCCGACCATGCCGCAGTCGAAGCCCAGGAGCTCGCCGGCGCGGATCATGCGGTCGCCCGTCTCCTGGCCCCACGGGTTGGTGCGCCCGCCCGAGACGAGGGCCCGGTACTCGATCCACTCGCCGCCCAGCGCGATGTTGCGCTCGTGCAGGAGGGCGAACAGCGCGTTCTCGGTCATGCCGGAGCGCAAGGCCTCGCGCATCCGCGCCATGCCCGCGTCGGCCACGGAGATCGAGAACAGCATGCAGGCGACCTCGTCCGCCGACTTGATGGCCCGCGCCTGCTCCAGCATCGGCTGGGCGGCCACGATATCGAGGCCCGCGTCCGCGAGCGCCGCCGTGCCCGTCGGGTCGAGCATATCGACGGCAATGCGCTTGCCGCCGCCCGCGGCCTTCAGGAGCGCCGCCACCTGGCCCGCCCAGTCCCTGGCCTTCTCGTCGATGCGCGGTCCGGCCCAGAAGTAGTTGAAGATGGGCATGGGGCGGATCTCGGCCAGGGTCTCGAGCGGCGCCAGCGCGCCGACGGAATCGCCATCGAACAGCACCGCGCCGCCTTCGGCCGGCACGAAGGCCGCGCGGAAGGGGGTGTGGAAGTTGAACATGGAGCCCGAGCGCGTGCCCGTCGCGTAGCGGATCGAGAGCGGGCCGAGGAGGATGGCGCCGGCGAGATCGTCGGCCGCGAGCTGGTCCTGGAAGCGCCCGAGGCGGTACGAGCGCAGGCGCGCCATGTCGATCTGGGCCTCGATGTCCTTGAGGCCCATGCCCGGGGTGCGGCGGGCGAGGTAGGTGGGCTCGGTCATGGCGGCTCTCCTCCTGTTTGCGCGCGAAGGCTAACACGTGGCGGAATTCAGGCGAGAGCGACTACGCCGCCAATTCGAAAGGCACACAGGGCGTGCCCTTTGCGCTAAGATCGGGCCAAAGCTCGTAAGAGATCGACGATGCGGATGACTGGCGGCAATCGGGGACCAGGGACTGGCGCGCGCATCGGCGCCCGCGCCAAGCCATGACCGCGGCGACGGCCGTGCCATCGCCGGACCCCGCGACCGCACCCGGATTCAGGCGCTCGATGGTCGTGGCCTCGGGCGTGCTCGGCAGCTTCATCTATTTCATCACCCTGCTCAGCGTCTCCCTCGCCCTGCCCCAGCTCCAGGGCGCGTTCTCGGCGGCGCCCGACCAGGTCGCGTGGCTGCTCACCTCCTTCATCCTCGGCACCACGGCGGTGATCACGGCCACCGGCTGGCTGGCCACGCGGTTCGGGCGCAAGCGCGTCTTCCTGGTGGCCATCGCGGGCTTCACCGTCACCTCGCTCCTGTGCGGCGTGGCCGGCTCGTTGACCGAGGAGGTCGTCTTCCGCACCCTTCAGGGCGCCTTCGGCGCGCCGCTCATGCCGATCGGCCAAGCCATCGTCCTCGATGCCTACCCGCCCGAGAAGAACGGCCTGGCCACGGCGGTCTGGAGCGCGGGCGCGCTTTCGGGTGGCGTGTTCGGCCCCCTCGTCGGAGGCTACTTGGTGGAGCTCTTCAACTGGTCCTGGATCTTCTACATCAACCTGCCCATCGGCGCGCTCGCCTTCCTCGGCACCTGGGCCTTCGTGCCCGAGATCGCCAAGGACCGGGAGCGGCGCCTCGACTGGGTGGGCCTCCTGGCGCTCCTCGCGGGGATGATCGCGCTGACCATGATGCTGAACCGGGGCGAGCGGCTGGGCTGGTTCGCCTCCACCGAGATCATCATCGAGGCAGCGGTGACCGCGTTGGCCTTCTACGCCTACGTGGCCCACAGCCTGACCACGGCCCCGGCCGTTCCTCGACCTCGGCCTGTTCCGGGACCGGAACTACATGCTCAACCTGATCTTCGTCGCGGTGTTCGGCGGCATCGTCATCATGCCGACCTTCTTCCTGCCCATCCTGATGCAGCAGTTCGGCGGCTACTCGATCACCCTCTCGGGTCTCCTCGTGGCGGTACGCACCCTGTCCTATGTCGGCTGGTCGCTGATGTTGAGCCCCTTCCTCGACCGGATCGACCCGCGCTTCGCGGTCTTCATCGGGCTCCTGCTGGTGGCCGGCCCGACCTGGACCATGTCGGACTGGAACCTCGACATCCGC
>CAXXKO010000004.1:0-287471 GCA_963666705.2 Alphaproteobacteria bacterium
CACACCAAGCTCTACCACATGGGCATCCGCGGGCGCGTCGCCCGCGCCACCTTGGCCGACGCCAACGAGAGGCGCGACTGGCGCATCCATGCCGACTTCGCCCAGGCGCTGATCCGCATCGCCCGGCCGCTCTATGCCCAAGACAGCTTCGGCCTCGAGCTCGACCACACCGTCTATGCCCTCGACTCGACCACCATCGACCTCTGCCTCGCGGTCTTCCCCTGGGCCCCGTTCCAGCGCACCAAGGCCGCCATCAAGCTCCACACCCTCTTGGATCTGCGCGGCAATATCCCAACTTTCATCCATATCAGCGACGGCCGATGGCACGACGTGAGGGTGCTCGACGAGCTGGTCCCCGAGCCCGGCGCCTTCTACGTCCTGGACCGCGGATACATCCATTTCGCCCGCCTCCATCGCCTGAGCCAGGGCGCCGCCTTCTTCGTCGTCCGGGCACGGGCCAAGTTCCAGTTCCGCAGGATCGCGTCCCGCGCAATCGACAAGACCACCGGCCTGCGCTGCGACCAGACCATCCGCACCGCCGGCCAGCACACCGCCACCGACTACCCGGACAGGCTCCGCCGCGTCCGATACCGCGACCCCGAGAGCGGCAAGGCCTTCACCTTCCTGACCAACAACTTCACCCTGCCGGCGCTGACCATCGCCCAGCTCTACAAATGCCGCTGGCAGGTCGAGCTGTTCTTCAAATGGATCAAGCAGCACCTGCGCATCAAGCGCTTCTACGGCACCTCCGAGAACGCCGTCAAATCCCAGATCTGGATCGCCGTCTCCGTCTATGTGTTGATCGCCATCGTCAAGAAGCGCTTGGCTATCAACGCCAGCCTCTACACAATCCTCCAGGTCCTCAGCCTCACCGTCTTCGAAAAAACACCGCTCCTTCAATTGCTTACAAATCCAGAAACCACGACACCAATCCACCCCCATGCTAACCAATTGAATCTATTCGACTATTAACCGGACACTGGTGACTTGATGCCCTTCTTCTGGCCGATCTGTCCTACATATAGGATGCGGAAGGGGCCCTTGCGAGGTACGTCGGCGGGCCGGAAACGCGCGCTGTCGACCCCGTAGGGCAGGAGCGCTATGCGCGCGGGCGCCACGCCGCGGGCGATCAGGGTCTCGCGCACATAGCCCGAGGGGACGAGCACCCGGTCGGCCTCGATCGCCTCCAATCGGCAGCGCTCGGCCGCCTCGGCGGGCGTGTCCACCGCGAGGCTGTCGGCGAATTCGGGGTTGAGCGCGGCCTCCTCGCGGTAGATGGCGAGGGCGTCGAGCACGTGGCCCGTGCATTGGTTGAGCACGGTCGCGATGCCGAGCGCCTTCGCCGCGCGGAAGGTATCAAGCGCGAAGCTGTCGTGGGAGATCGCGACCTCCGGGTCCAGGAGCCGCAGGCGCCGGGCGACGTGACGGTCGAGCGCATAGCCGCGTTCGAGCGCGAGCCCCGCGCGGTGACGCTGCTCGAAGCCGAGCCGCTTGGCCGCGATGTGCTTGATCTCGGGCCAGGGGTGGAGGCCGACGCGCGCGCCGTCGATGCCGTCCCGGTGCCGGCGGCGCAACTCGCGCTCGAGGTGCCGGCCGGCGGGGCCGGGGACGAGGCCCACGAGCGTGGAGAGCAGCCCCGGCTTGCGATAGTAGAATCCGGTCTCGAACCGGTAGGGGTAGCCGAGCGCGTCGAGCGAGGCGACGAGCTGGTAGGCGAGCGGGTTGGACCCGCCATGGGTGACGAGGATCCGGGGCCGTCGCATGCCCTCTTCCGCGCTCACGCCCGCCGCCCCGCGAGCTCGCGATAGACGCGGAGGTAGCCGGCCGCCATCGCCTGGCGGGAAAAGCCTTCGGCCCATGCCGGCCCCGCTTCGGCCACCCGCCGACGGTGCGCCGCATCCTCGAGAAGCCGGCCCATGCCGCGGGCGATGTCCGCCGGCTCCTCGGGGTCGACGAGGAGGCCGAGCGCGCCCGTGACCTCCGGCAGGGCGCCGCGGTCGGCCACCACGCAGGGCACGCCGCAGGCCAGGCATTCGACGGCGGGCAGCCCGAACCCCTCGGAGAGGGAGGGGAACACGAGGCCGGCCGCGCCGCGGTAGAGCGCCGCCATCTGTCGCGGGGACACGCCCTCCTCGACCAGGCGCAGGCGCCCGGCGACTCCCGCCTCGTGCGCGATCGCCAGCACCCTCTCCTTCGCTCCCGGGACCGCGCCGTAGGCGCCCACATTCACCACCCGCGCGTCGCCCGCCACCAGGGCGAGGGCGCGGAACAAGCCCTCCGGGTTTTTGCGCCCGGTCAGGACGCCGGCGTGGAGGAAGTAGGTCGCGGGGACGCCCAGCGCGCGGCGCGCGGCCCCGTCATCGTCCTCGGCGTCGGGCCGAAAGGTGTCGAGGTCGATGCCGTTATGGACGAAGGAGACGGCCGTCCGCCCGCGCGCGTACCGCGCGCCATAGTCCGCCGCCACCGCCTGGGAGACGCCGACCACCCTCGTTGCCGTCACCAGGCGGTCGCACATATGCCTATAGCCCGGCCAGCCCGGCCGCACCCAGTCGAAGAACTCGTGCAGGGTCGCCACGCTCGGGCACGGGGCGCCGCGCGGCGGTGGGGTATGGTCGAGCATGTGGAGCACGTCGAGCGCCATCGCGCCCAGGCCCATGGCGAGGCCGAGCTCGGTCTCGATGAGGTTGAGCGCCTGGGTGTATTTGCGCCGCCGGTCCATTCGCGGCCACAGGCCGGTGAGGCCGATGACCCGCGTCTCGTGCCGGGGGGCGGCGGCGATCAGGCGGGCGAGCGGCTCGGGCACGGGCTCGCGGCTCACGAGCGCCACCAGCACGATCTCCTCCGGCGATTCCGCGAGGCCGCGCACGAGGTTCTGGCTGAAGATGCCGACGCCGCCGAGCGCCCCCACGGGGGAGTTGAGCCAGGCCCGCTGAAGCCAGCGCAGATCGATACCGATGCGCAGGGGGGCGCTCACGCCTTCGTCCTTCCAGGCGCGCGCAACGCGCGCAGCCCCTCGACCGCCAGCCGCCAGTCGGCCATCGTGGGTCTGAACAGGGTGCCGAGCCGGGTATCGAGCGCCCGCCGCGCCGCCAGGGCAAGATAGGTGGCGGCGCCGAACTGGGAGATCACGAAGGCCAACGCGGCGCCCGCTATACCAAAGGCGCCGAGGAGGACCGGCAAGGCGACCACGTTGATGGCCAGCGCCGTCAGCTCGGCCCGGCTGATGGGGCCGGTCCTGTCGTGGGCCTTCAGGCCCTGGATCAGGATGGTCTTGCAGGCGACGGCGATGGCCCCCAACGCGAGGATGCGCAGAATCGGGCTCGCCGGCAGGAAGTCGGCGGCATAGAGCAGCTCGATGACCCACGGGGCCAGTGCGATGAGCGCCATCGCCGCCAGCACCGCCACCAGAATCGAGAGGCGCAAGTAGCGGCCCAGGACCTGGACTTTGCCTGCCGCGGTCTCCTGGCTCGCGACCTTGGGGAAGGCGAGGGCCGAGAGCAGGGTGATGAAGCCGGACGCGGCGCCCATGAGGCCGAGGGCCACGGCGTAGAAGCCGAAGCTCGACGCCGATTGCCATTGCGAGACGAGCATCTGGTCGAGCCGCCCGTTGACGATCAGCAGCACGTTGCCGAGGTGGATCGGCCAGATATAGAGGACAAAGCGCTTCATGAGGGCGAAATCGGGTCGCCAGCCGAGCCAGCCCGCGCGCCGGATCAGGTGGATCGTGAGCAGGAGGATGGCGAGGTTGGCGAGCAGCAGGCTGGTGGCGAAGGAAAAGACCGAGGCCAGGCCGAGAACCAGGAAGACGAGGATGAAGGCGAGGTAGAAGGCGTTGACCAGGACGCGCAGGAGGTTCCAGGTCGCGAATCTGAGGCCGCCCTGGAACATGCCGATGGCGTAGAGGGCGACGGCGCCGAGCGGCACGTAGATGAAGAAGAGCGTGGCGACCTCGCGCACCTCGGGCCGGTAATCGGCATAGAGGTATGGGACGAGCGCCATGCCGACGGCCGCGGCGGGTATGCCGACCGAGAGGCCGAGCGCCGCGGCCGAGGCCAGGACGCGGCCGTGGGGGACGTCCTTGTCGGCGATCCAGTAGATGACCGCGTCCACGACGGCGACGGCGGTGAGCGCGGCGAGCAGTTGCGGCCACAGGAGGACGGCCGCCAGCTCGCCCCGCCCGTCCGGGCCGAGGAGGCGCGCCGCCAGCACACCGGTCGCGATGTTGGTGAGGGCGAGCGCCACATAGGCGATGGCCGAGGCCAGGATGTCCTTCATGGCCGCTGCCCCCGTCAGGCGGCCCGGTCGAGGCGCGCGAGGTGCTCGACCCCGAGAGGGGTTGAGCAGCGCACCAGGCGTCTGACGCGAAGCCCGGCCTCGCGCGCCATACCGTCGAGCTCGGCGCGGGATAGGGGATAGGATTCGACCAGGCCGCGGCGGCGCCAGAGGGCGCGGGACACCGGACCGAAGACGGCGAAGGAGCAGATCACGCCCAAGCGCGAGACGCGGCCGAATTCGGCCAGGGCGCGGCGCTGCACGGGCTGGGGCAGGTGCTTGGTGAGGGCGAAGGAGAACGTGAAATCCACGCTGGCGTCGGCGAGTGGCAGGTGCTCGACCTCGCCTGCGAGGAAGGCGGCCTCGATCCCGAGGGCATCCGCCCGCCCCCGCGCCCGGCCCAGCATGGCGGGTGAGAGGTCGAGCCCCACGATGCGGCCCCCCCGGTCCGCGATCGCGTCGAGCCAGCGGCCGTTGCCGCACGGGCAATCGAGCACCGTGGCTCCCTCGGGAATATGGGCCGTGAGCCGTGCGACCGCGCGCCGCTCCAGCGCCCGCCGGTAGCGGCCGAGCGGCCCGCGCCCGCCGGTGCCGTCCGCGTCACGGTAGTGCTCGGCGGCGCGGGCGTCCTGATAGGCGGCGCGGGCGCCTTAGCTTTCAGGCGGCGGCGAGGACATGCTCGTAGACCTCGATTTTGCGCTCGGACACGGCCGCGAGCGAGAAGTCGCGCAGCGCCTTCTCCCGCCCGCGCCGGCCCAGCCCGGCCCGCCGCGCGGGATCGGCGGCCAGTGTGGCGAGCGCGTCGGCGATACTCCCCGGCTCACCAGGTGCGGCGAGGAGGCCGGTGCCGTCGCCCAGGACCTCCGGGATGATGCCCGAACGGGTGCCGATGCTGGCCACGCCGCAGGCCAGCGCTTCGAGGAGGGCGTGGGCGTCGTGCTCCTGATGGTCGGGCAGCACGCGTGCCGGAAGGACGAAGATATCGAGGCCACGCAGGAATTCGGCGACCGCCGCCTGCGCCACCGTGGGCAGGACCTCGACCCATTCGTGCCTCACCGCCTCGGCGGCCAGCACGGCTTCGAGGTTGCCCTCGCCGAGCAGACTCAAGGTGATGTCGATGCCCGTCGCCGCCCGCGCCCGACCCGTTGCCTCGACGAGGTCGGCGAGGCCCTTGTGTGCCTCGAGCCGGCCGCAATAGCCGACCCTCACCCGGCCCGCTCGTCCCTCTCGGCCACCGGCGGGAGCGAAGACGGCCGTATCCACGCCCAGATGGTGGATCACCGTGATCCGCGCCGCCGGGACGGCGAAGGCTCGGCGGTAGAGGTCCGCCGTCATCCCGCTTGCCGCGATCACGTGATCGACGCGGGCGAGGCCGCGCCGGGCGAGCCGGTCCTTGAGCCGGCCGGCGGGGCCCGGGTAGCGGCGGTAGGTGTTCTTCTTGGCCGTGACCACCATGCGCGCGGCGGGTGCGTAGCGGGCGCGGCAGAAGGCTGCCTGCCAGAAGATGGCTGACCAGGGGTCGTGCTCGACATGGACGATGTCCGGCGCGAAGGCCGCAAAGCCGAGGTCGCGGGAGCGCAGCAGGTAGATGGAGCCGGCCAGGCGGCGCGGGGGATAGAGCGCGAAGTCGCGCGCGTCCTCGCCGCGCGGCGCCTCGATCAGGTCCGAGAAGACCTGGTGGAGCCCGGCGTCGGGCGAGACGACGCGCACCGTCGCGTGGCGGGCCAGCTCGGCCACGTTCTTGCGGTTCTCGGCCGCGAGATAGGTGGGGGAGACGACGGCGATCCTCAACGGGCGCCTTTCCCTTGGCACGGGGCGCCATCGTAGCACCCGGCGGCGAGGACCGCGCGCGCGGCGTCGAGCACCTCCCCCGGCTCGATCGACAGGATGCAGGCCTTCTTCATCGCCATGCAGGTCTCGAGCCGGCAGTCGAAGCAGGGCGTGCGGTGATAGACGATTCTGTGCCCCTCCCCATGAGGGAACCAGACGCCGGGCTTGGCGCGCGCGCTGAAGACGGCGGCCGCCCGCGTGCCGACGGCGGCGGCGAGGTGCATGGGGCCGCCATCGTGGCCGAGGAAGGCGCGCGCCCGGGCGATGACGAGGGCGCTCACGCGCGGCGGCAGGCGGCCGCAGAGATTGAGGACCGGCCCCGACCAGCAGGCGGCCAGGCGGCCGGCCGCCGCCGCCTCGTCCGCCGCCCCGATGAGCGCGAGGCCGAGGCCGGGATGCTCGGGTGCCAGGTCCGTGAGCACCCGGCGCCAATTGTCGTCGCCCCAGTCCTTGACCTGGACCTTGGCGCCGTTGCTGAAGGCGAGGAAGCTGGCGGCGCCGGACCAGCCCGCAAGCGCCTCGTCGGCCGACCGCCTCTCTTCCGCCCTGAAGCCCAGGTCCCAGCTTTCGGGCGCGTCGATCCTGGCGTCGCCGAGGCGCGCCACACAGCGGGCCAGCCGTGCCGCTTCCGATTCCCACAGGTCGCGCTCGGGCAGGTAGCGGTTCTCGGCGCGGTCGCGGCGGAGGGGGGCGCCGACGACGCGGGTGACGCCGCAAGAGCCGAAAAAGGCGAGGTCGCGCCAGGTCGCGAGGCGCCCGCGCGGCTCGGTCAGGTAGGCCATGAGGTCGGGCCGCCAGGCGCGGATCTCCCGGCTCAGGCGATGGAGCGGCCCCGGCCGCCGCAGGCCGATCGGGTAGCGCATGTAGCCGTGCGCGAGCCCGCTCTCCCCCAGGACGAGGCCGATGGGGGATTCCTTGCCGCTGGCTGGGACGTTGGTGAGGATGCGCCGCTCCGCGTCCGGGAAGGCGCGGGCGACCAGGTGCAGCGCCGGCAGGGTGACGATGGTATCGCCGAGGCTGCCGAGCCGGAAGATGAGGATTCGCCCGGCCATGGGTGGCATCCCCTCACCCGGCCGTGGCGGCCCGGTAGACCTGCCGCGCCCAGCCGCGCATGCCGCGCTCGGCACCCGCCGCGCGCTCTCCGCCCTTGATCCAGTCGCGCACCGGCACGACAAAGCCGGTCTTGGGCCGGGCGAGCACCTCTTCGGGCAGGGGGACAGGCGGGGTCGATGCCATGTCGCGCTTGGTGGGCGGGTGCGCGCCGGCCAGGGCCGGCGCCAGCGCCCGCAGCAGCACCGGGTCGACGAAAGGCACGCGAATCTCCAGCGAATGGGCCATGGCGGCCCAGTCGGCATCGCGCAGCAACTGGTTGCGCATGTACCAGGTCATCTCCAGCGCGCTCACGGTCTGGCGCGGGCCGTGGAGGCCGATCGTGGTCTCCTCGAGCCGCGTCATGGTCTCGAGGGCGGCCCAGCCTTCGCGCACCAGCTCGGCATCCAACAGGTCGGGCAGCTCCCACGGCATGAAGAGGCCGCGGCGCAGGAGGTACGCACCGCCCGCGCTGGTGCCGTATTCGATGAGGCTCGCGTATTTGGGCGAAGTGAGGCGCTTGAGGACGGGGGCCGAGACGCGGCGCACATTGCGGCCGAAGCACGGCAGCGCCCGCAGGGGGCCGAGCGCGCGCGAGAGCCTGGGAATCTGCTCGAAGCTCGGGTAGCCGCCGAACAGCTCGTCGCTGCCGATGCCCGAGAGCGCCACCTTGAGGCCCGTGGCGGCCGTCTCGCGGGCGACGAAATAGGTGTTCACCCCATCGATGGTCGGCTGGTCCATGGCCGCCAGCAGGCCGGGGCGCGCGGCTTCGAAGTCCGCCCGCCGCACGCGCCGCGTCTCGTGCGCGGTGCCGAAGGCGGCGGCCACGCGCTCGGCCAGCGGCGCCTCGTCCTCCGGCGTGCCGGCATACTCGTCGAAGCCGAGGGTGACGGTGCGCAGGTCGGCCCCCGCCGTTTGCGACGCGAAGGCGGTGATGGTCGCGGAATCGAGGCCGGCGGAGAGGAAGACGCCCACCGGCACGTCCGCCACCAGGTGCTGGCCGACGCTGTCCGCCAGCAGGTCGCGCAGCGCGGTCGGGCGAAGGGGCTCGCCCTCGCCGCTGGCGGCCATGGTCTCGGCGACGGTGAAGAAGCGCTGGGGCGGCCGGGCGCCGTGGTGGTCGATCCACTGCGTGGCCCCGGCGGGCAGGGCGTGGATGTCGGCGTAGAGGGTATGCGGGTCGGGCACGTGGCCCCACAGGAAGAAGCCCACATGGCCGGCTGGCGAGGTCCCGGTGCCGGCGTGCCCGCCCGCGCGCAGCGCCTTCACCTGCGAGGCGACGCGGAAGCTGGCGCCATCGTCGGCGGTGTAGAGCGGCTTGATGCCGAACGGGTCGCGGGCGAGGAAGAGCCCCTCCCGCGCCGCGTCCCAGATGGCGAAGGTGTACATGCCGCGCAGGTGGTGCACCATGTCGGCGCCGAAGCGCTCGTAGAGGTGCAGCAGCACCTCCGTGTCCGAGCGGGTGCGGAATTCGCGGCCCTCCTGGGCGAGGCGGTCGCGCAGGGCCTCGAAATTATAGATCTCGCCGTTGAAGGTGATGACCAGCGCGCCCTCGCCATGGGCCATGGGCTGGTGCCCGGCGGGCGAGGGGTCGATGATCGCGAGCCGCCGGTGGCCGAGGCCGACCCGGCCGTCGGGCGAGAGCCAGTTGCCGGAATCGTCGGGGCCGCGGTTGGCCATCGCGTCCCGGATCGCGGTCAGCTCCGCCTCGTCGACCGGTGGGGCCCGGGTGCCGTAGGCCAGGATCGCGACGATGCCGCACATTACTTGACGGCCACGGCGAGGAAATTTCGGCTCAGAATCGCGCCCCGGCCCGCCTCACCCGTCTCGGCCGCTATATAGAGGCGCAGCCAGGCCCGGAACAGCTTCCACAACAGCCAGCGCACGGCGCTCTTGAGGCCGTGGGGCACGGGCTGGTCCTCGTAGCCGCGCACCGCGCGGAAACCCGATGCGACCAGGAGCTGCTGCATGGACGCGTTGGTGTAGGTGACCTCGTGGGTGAAGTCGCCATGGCGCGATTCGCCGAAGAAGGGGGATTCGCCGTTGCAGGTATGGACGATCCAGCGCCCGCCGGGCTCGAGGACGCGCAAGACTTCGTCCACGAGGGCGACCGCCTCGGTCTTGGTGAAATGCTCGATCACGTCGAAGCTGACCACCGTGTCCTGGGATTCGTCGGGCAGGTTGGCGAGGGTCTCCATCACGTCGCCCTCGCGCACGCCCTCGATGCCGAGCGCGGCGGCGAGCGCCACCTGCTGCGGCGAGGCATCCACGCCGACGGCGTTCGTGTAGCCGGCCGCGCGCGCGAAATGGAGCAGCGTCCCGTGGCCGCAGCCGGTGTCGATGATGGTGGCGGCGCGGTCGGCGGGGAAATGCTCGCGAATCAGCTTTTCGAGATAGGGCCGGCGTGGCTCCAGGTCGGCCAGGGTCCGCTGGCCGGCGAGCGCGGGGTGGCTCCGCACGTAGTGCTCGTAGATGCGCTGGCGGTAATCGGCGGCGGGCATTTGCATCCGGTTCGTGACGGTCGTGCCATCATCCGGCCGGCACGGCCCGTGCCATCGCTTGGGCGGGGTGGGCCAGATGTCGGAAGACTATGGATGTGGTGGCGGAAAGTCCAATGTTTTCATGGATTTGTGGTCGTGCTGGAGGCTAAGATCGTGCGATGCGCGTGCTCCATGTCATCGCCTCGCTGGCGCCGGCGCTCGGCGGGCCGTCGAAGGCCTGCGTCGAGATGGCCCGCGCCGTCGCGCGCCGGGGCCACGAGGTCGCCATCTACACCACCGACTTTGGCCTAGAGGGGCAAGTGGCGGCGGCCGGCGCACCGCACCGTGAGGCGGGGGACCCGGCCGGCTTCGCCATCCACACCTTCCCCGTTGGGCGCCCTCGCGCGTGGAAGCCCTCGCGCGCCATGGCCCGCGCCCTCGCCCGCGACATTGCCGGCTTCGACCTGGTGCACCTGCATTCCCTCTACCTGCGCCACGACTGGGTGACCGGCGACCTCTGCCATCGGCTCGGCGTGCCCTACCTGGTGCGCCCGCACGGCTCCCTCGACCCCTACATCCATCGCCGCCGGCGGCTCCTCAAATGGGTGATGGAGACGGCCTTCCAGAACCGGGTGCTGCGCCGCGCGGCGGCTCTCCACTATACGACCGAGGAGGAGATGCAGCTCGCCACGCCCTATGCCCTGGGGACGCGCGGTATCGTGGTGCCCCTCGGCCTCGACGCCGCGGAATACGATGCCCTGCCGGGTAGCGGCCTGTTCCGGGCCCGGCATCCGGAAGTTGGCGGCCGGCGCATCGTCCTGTTCCTCAGCCGCCTGCACGAGAAGAAGGGGCTCGACCTGCTGGCGCCCGCCTTCGCCGAGGTGGCGCGCGGGCGCGACGACCTCCACCTCGTCATCGCCGGGCCGGACGGCGGTGTCGAGGCCCGCGCCCGGGGGTGGCTGCGCGCGGCCGGCGTCCTCGAGCGCACCACCTTCACCGGCATGATCGAGGGCGAGGAGAAGCTGGTCGCCTTCGCCGCGGCCGAGCTTTTCGTGCTCCCCTCCTACAGCGAGAATTTCGGCATCGCCGTCCTCGAGGCCATGGCCGCCGGCCTGCCCGTCGTGGTCTCGGACAAGGTCAACCTGTGGCGCGAGGTGGTGGAGCTGGGCGCCGGCCTCGTCACCCCGTGTGATGCGGGCGAGATCGCCCTTAGGCTCGCGCGCCTCCTCGACGATCCCGCCGCCACGCGCGGCATGGGCGCGCTGGGCCGCGCCGCCGTGCGCGAGCGCTTCAGTTGGGAGCGGATCGGAATCGAGCTCGAGGCGGTCTATGCCGAGCTCGCGGCCGGTGGCCGCCGCTCGACGAAATAGTCGCCCATCACCAACACGTCCATATGGGTGCGCAGGAAGCAGTCGAGCGCCTCCTCGGGCCGGCACACCACCGGCTCGTTCTCGTTGAACGAGGTGTTGAGCACCATGGGCACGCCGGTCAGGCTGCTGAATTCCTCGATCAGGCGGTAATAGCGCGGGTTCGCCTCGCGCCGCACGGTCTGCAAGCGGCCCGAGCCATCGACATGGGTGATCGCCGGGATCAGGCCCCGCTTCTCGGCCCGGATCTGGAACACCTTCATCATGAAGGGGACGTCGTCGTCGGTCTCGAACCACTCGGCCGCCGCCTCGCGCAGGACCGAGGGCGCAAAGGGCCGGAACGATTCCCGGCGCTTGATCTTTGCGTTGAGGATGTCCTTCATGTCGGCGCGGCGCGGATCGGCGAGGATGGAGCGGTTGCCGAGCGCCCGCGGCCCCCATTCCATGCGGCCCTGGAACCAGCCGATCACCTTGCCTTGCGCGATGGCCTCCGCCGTGCGCTGGACGAGCGCCCGTTCGTCGCCGATGCGCTCGCTGCTGAAGCCGTCGCCATCGAGCGCGCCGGCGCACGCGGCGAGCGCCGCTTCGATCTCCGCGTCTCCGAAGGCCGGCCCCCAGAAGGCGTGGTCCATCACGCCCGTGGGCCGGCCGCCCTTCACCTGCCGCCACACGATGTAGGCGGCGCCGATGGCCCCGCCCGCGTCGCCGGCCGCCGCCTGGACGTAGGTATGGCGGAAGGGCGTCGCACCGTAGACCCGGCCGTTGGCGACCGAGTTGAAGCCGCAGCCGCCCGCGATCACCAGCGCGTCGCACCCGTGGCGTCGGTGGAGCGTGTTGTACATGTGGAAGACCGCTTCCTCGTACATGGCCTGGACCGAACGGGCGATGTCCATGTGGCGCTGCCCGATCTCCTCGTCCGGCGCGCGCGGCGGCCCCATGAGGTCTTCGAGCGCTCGCGTATAGAGCTCTCCCACCGTCGGCTCGCAGTCGACCCATTCGTAGGAGACGTTCTCCTTGTGGTGGCGGAAGTAGCGCAAGTCGAGGCTGAAGCCGCCATCGGGCTCGAGCCGCACGATCCGGCGCATCTCGGCCATGAAGCGCGGCGCGCCGTAGGGGGCGAGGCCCATCACCTTGTACTCGTCGCCATAGCGCGGGAATCCCAGATGCTGGGTCAGGGCCTGGTAGAAGATGCCGAGCGAATGGGGGAAGTAGACCCGCCCGTCGATGGCGATGTCCTCGCCCCGGCCGCGGCCCCAGGCGGCGCTCGAGAAATCGCCGAATCCGTCCACCGAGACGACGGCCGCGTCCTCGAAGGGCGAGGCCAGGAAGGCGGAGGCGAGGTGGGCCAGGTGGTGCTCGATATGGTGGGTCTCGCCGCCAAAGCGCTGGTCGGGGAAGGCACGTGCCAGCGCCTCGCCCACGCTGCTCCACTTGCGCGCGTTCCTCATGCGCGCGAGGACCAGGGCCGGGCTCGGCAGCCGGGTCAGCGTATAGGCCACCTTCTTCCAGGTGTTGGCCTTGGGATCGCGGTTGAGCGCCACATGCGCGATTTGGTCGAGCCCGATGCCGGCCTCCTTGAGGCAGTAGCGGATGGCTTCCGAGGGGAAGCCCGCCCAATGCTTGATGCGCCGGAAGCGCTCCTCCTCGGCGGCGGCGATCAGCGCGCCGTCGCGCACCAGGCAGGCGGCCGAATCGGCGTGATAGGCATTGAGGCCGAGGATGTACATGGGCCGCCTCAGCCGTCCCCGAAGTCGCGGTCCATCAGGTGGAGGGCGAGGATGATCTCCGCCGCCATCCGCTGATAGGCGTAGTAGAGGCCGGCGCGGCCGTCGAGGATCAGGCCCTTGCCGAAGAGGCAGTAGAGGAAGACGAGGAAGGGCGCGATCCATTTGCGCCGGCGCAAGCGGTCGGGGAGGTTGAGGATGCCGTAGGCCGCGTCGGCGATCTTCGCCGCCTCGTCCCCCATATAGCGGTCCTGACCCGCGATCCAGCGCGAGAGCGGCTTGCGGTCGTCGTGGTGGATGGGATGGGCGAGATCGAGGACCGCGCCGTCGATGGTCAGCTCCTCGCTGTGGCCGTCCTGGTAGAAGCGCCCCTTCCCGCGGCGGAAGAGGCGCACGCGCGGCGGGTAGAGCGAGGCGCGCAAGGCGCGGCCATGGACGCAATAGACGAAGCGCGCCCGGTAGCCCGCCACATCCTCGCCCGGGTCGAGCGCCGACAGCTCCTCGATCAACGCGGGCGGCAGGATGTAATCGGCGTCGAGGCGCAGCACCCAGTCCGTCTCGATACCGGTCTCGAAGGCGGTGAAGGTCCACTGGTCCGTGAGATTGTCGAAGGGGTGCTGAACCGTGCGCACGTTGGCGAAGCCGCGCGCAATCTCGAGCGTCTCGTCGGTGCTCATACTGTCGACCACGACCACTTCTCGCGCCCAGGCGAGCCGTTCGAGCGCGCGCCCGATATTGGGCGCCTCGTTGTAGGTGATGATGGCCGGGGTAATGCGTTCGAGCATGCGTACGTCTTTCCGGGATGCGCCCGCGCACCCTATCTTGCGGCGCGGAGCGGGGGCAAGGAGACCCGGCCACCGGCGCATTTTCCGGTATGCTGGACCCGGCCCGTGTGTGGTCGAGCCAGACAGTCCCGAGACATGAGGAGCGCGGAAATTGGGGCCAGAGCGCGGACGACTATTGCCGCCGATAATGCTGGTGTTGTCGGCCGCCTTCTGGGGCCTTTTCTGGATCCCATTGCGCGCGTTCGAATCGGCCGGCCTCGGCGCCGCCTGGGCCGGCGTCGGGCAGTTCCTGACCCCATTCCTGGTCATGCTCCCCATGGCCGTGTGGCTCGCCGCGCGCGGCAAGCCGACGGGCCTGGGATGCTGGAAGACGGCGCTATTTACGGGCGGCGCCTTCGCGCTCTATGCCGATAGCCTGCTGCTGACCGAGGTCGCGCGGGCGCTGATCCTGTTCTACGTCTCGCCGGTCTGGAGCACGGTGCTGGAGGTCGTGCTGATGAAGCGGCGGCTGACCGTCGCGCGGGTGCTGGCGATTCTCATGGGCCTCGCCGGCCTCTACGTCATCCTGGGCGGTCATGGCGAATTGCCCCTGCCGCGCAACGCCGGCGACTGGATGGCGCTCCTGTCGGGCATGGCCTGGGCCTACGGCTCGACCCGCGTCCGCATGGCGCCGGAGGTCACCCTGTTCGAGAACGTGTTCTCGTTCTTCGCCTTCGCCGCGTTGATCGGCCTAGTACCCACTTTCATAATTCCGTGTGCCATACGATCGCTTTTCCCGTCTCCTCGGCAGGAGGGGGTGCGCCGGCGATGCCGGGGCATCGTCAAGCATCCCCGACACCCCGAGGGGGCGGGAAAAGCGACCCGTAGGGCGGCGCCCCGAGGCCCCCGGACGTCGTCGCGCGCCGCTTGTGATGCCCCGGCATCACGGCGCGCCACGCTCCTAGCCGGGAACCTCGGGGCGCCGTCGTATGGCACACGGAATTATGAAAGTGGGTACTAGAGGTCATCCTGCTGCCGATCGCGGCCCTCGGTCGGCCGCCTTCGACGGAGGAGACGATACTCCTCCTGCCGTGGCTGCTGTTGATCACGATCGGCTTCCTGATTCCGGTGATGTGCATGCAATTTTACGCGGTGAAGCTCGTCGACCCGGCCCGGGTCGGCATCCTGTTTCAAACCGAGGCGGTATTCGGCGTCGTCAGCGCCGCGGCCCTCACGGCCGAGCCGTTCGGCTGGCCCGAGGGGATCGGCGCGACCCTCGTCCTCTCGGCATCGCTGATAGAGGTCGCGGTCAACCGGCCCAGGCCAGCCCGGCGGCGCGCGGCTATCGGCTCGTATAGCGGCGTCAGCCCTGCTGGGCTCGCTCCGGGCCGGCGCCGGTCAGCGTGCCGTGGGCCACGTCGTGGTAGATGTGGGCCACACGCCGCAGCTCGTCCACGGGCACGAACTCGTTGGGCTGGTGCGCGACGGCGAGGGAGCCTGGACCCATGACCACGCCCTCGGCGCCGATCGAGCGGAAATGCACCAGATCGCAGCCCCCACCCAGGCCCGCGAGTGGGGACTCCGCGCCGTTGTGCCGGCGGCAGGCGTCCTGGGCCAGGCCCACGACGGGCCGGTCGGCCGCCGTCTCGGTCGCCGGGCCCGTCGTCTCCCGGAACTCGGTGATCTCCACCTCGACATTGCCTTCGCTGGCCGCGCGGGCGATCAGCGCGTCGAGCTCGCGCCGCACGGTCGCCTCGTCCTCACCCGGAACCATGCGGCGGTCGAGCATGAACTCGCATGCATCGGGGACGACGTTGTCGGCGTGGCCGCCGAAGGCCCGCGTGACCGTGATGCTGGGCGAGCCCACCAGCGCGTGGTGCTGGGCCTTGAGCCGCTCGTGCTCGGCCGCGACGAGCGTCAGCAGCGGCGCGGCCCCGAGGATCGCGTTCACCCCCAGATCGGGCATGCCCGAATGGGCCGTCTTGCCGCGCACGCGGACGATGGGGCGCAAGCAGCCCTTGTGGGCCGTAAAGGTGGTGCAGGAGGTGGGCTCGCCGATGATGCAATAGTCGATCTCAGGTGCGGTTTTGACGTAGGCCTTGGCACCCATGCTCGCGGCCTCCTCATCGGCCACGAAGACGCCGATCAGGGTGCCCGACCAGCCGTCCCGGGCCGCGATCAGGAGGCGCATGGCCTCGAGCATGCCGACGAGCGGCCCCTTGGCGTCGCACGATCCGCGGCCGTAGAGCCGGCCGCCGTCCTCGTGCAGCCGGAAGGGGTCGGTGGCCCAGCCCTCGCCCGCGGGCACCACGTCGATATGGGTGTTGAAGGCGAAGATGGGGCCGGGGCCGTTCTCGAACACACCGGCCACGTTGGTCCGGCCCGGCAGCACGTCCACCGCTTCCGCCCGGCAGCCCATGGCCTGGAGCTCGGCGAGGATGAAGCGCGCCGCTTCCACCTCCTGGCCCGGCGGGTTCTCCGTGTTGAAGCCGACGAGCCGCTCGAGCAGCGTCTTCATGCGGCCCTGGTCCGGTGCTGTGGTCATGGTCCCATCCTTCCCGTGTGGTGCGAAACTAGCACGCGCGGGCTTGCCATGACTGGTTTTCCCGCCGTTGTCGGGAAATGATGGGTGAGGGGACCGGAAGGAGCGTCGCCACGGCAAAGGGGCTTGGGGCCGCCGCGCGCGCCGCCTACGAGCGCGACGGCTATTACGCGCCCATCCCGCTGTTCTCGGAGGGAGAGGCGGGCGAGATGCGCCGGCGCTTCGAGGCCATGGAGGCGCGCTACCCCAGCGCCGACCGCAAGCTCTATTCGCGGCCGCATCTCCTGGCGCCCTGGCTCGACGAGCTGATTCGCCATCCCGGCCTGGTCGATGTGGCCGGGAGCCTGTTCGGACCCGACCTTCTGTGCTGCCATTTCGGTATTCGAAACAAGATGCCGGGGCCGTTTTACGCCGGCTGGCACCAGGACGCCATGTACCTCAAGATCGAGCCCGCCGTCACCGTGTGGCTCGCCATCACCGAGCTCACGCCGAGGAACGGCACCCTCCGGGTCATCCCGGGCTCGCACAAATGGCCCCTGATGCCGCACCGCGATTCGGACGACCCCCACAGCGTGCTCTCGCGCGGGCAGTACATCACCGCCGCGCTCGACGAAACGGCGGCGACCGAAGTGGTCCTGCGCCCGGGCGAGATCGGCATCTTCCACCACATGCTGGTCCATGGCTCGGGCCCCAACCGGTCGGACGACCGGCGCATGCTCTTCCTTCCCACCTATTGCCCCACTTCGGCGACGAACGATGGCCCGCGCACCGCCGCCACCCTGGTGCGCGGGACCGACACGCACGGCAATTTCGCGGCCGAGGCCGCGCCCGACGGCGAGATGACGCCGGCCGCCCTGGCCGAGCACCACCGCGCCGTCGAGATGGGTGCCCGTACCATGTACAAGGGCGCGGCCCGCCGCCCCCGCGCTCTCACCTGATTTAAATGGGGACAGTATCACTAGCGTCCCTATCCGGTTAATGCAGGTAGCGACCGAGTGTTCTTTATATGTTCGCTCTAAGGGTGTACTGTTCCCGCCTCTGAGGATTGGTCGGGAGACAGGGCATGAGCGGCTTGTTGACGTTCCAAGAGCGCTACCGAGACGAGGAATCGTGCATCCTGGCCTTGGCGGATCGACGCTGGCCGTCTGGGTTTGCGTGCGCCCGCTGCGGGCGCCGGCGGGGCTATCGGCACAAGGCGCGGGCGCGCGTCTTCGAATGCGCGGCTTGCGGTCGTCAAGAGTCGGTGACGGCGGGAACCATCTTCCACCGCACCCGCACACCGTTGCCCAAATGGTTCCTGGCGGCGTGGTTGATGGGGCGGGACAAGCGCGGGGTCTCGGCCCTGTTCCTGGCGCGCGAGCTGGGGCTTCGCTATGAGACCGCATGGCTGATGGCTCACAAGCTGCGCCATGGCTTGGCGGAGCGGCCGGATGCGTTGCTGGACGGCATGGTCGAGGTCGATGAGAGCTACTACGGCGGGCGCGGCAAGCCCGAGAGCCGGGGCCGCGGGATGGCCAATGCCAACAAGAGCCTGCTCGTGCTGGCGGTGGAGAAGGTGGCGGTGGCGCCGGGCAAGGGGGTCGAGGGCAGCGGCTTCGTCGCCGGCCGGGCGCGGCTTGCCATCCTGCCCCGGGCCAATGCCGAGCAGCTCGGCGGCTTCGTGCGGGCCGCCGTGACGCCGGGCGCGCGCCTGCTGACCGACGATTTCAAGGGCTATGCCGGGCTCGGCGCCGTCTACCGGCACCAGCCCACCGTCCAAGGCCAAGGCAAGAACGCCGAGACGCAGATGCCGATCATCCACATCCTGTTCAGCAACCTCAAGACCTGGCTCAACGGCACCTACCATGGCGTCAGCGCCAAGCACTTGCCGCGCTATGGCCGGGAATGGGCCTATCGCTTCAACCGCCGCCGGCGGATCGACGACCTCGGCGACTTCGTCCTGAGCCGCGCCATGGCCCGGCCAACCATCACATACCGCCAGTTGATCCACGGTCTGCAACCCAACGACGCGCTACCTGCATTAACCGGATAGGGACGATCACTAGTGTCCGGTTAACTGCGGCGGTTTTCCGGTTAGTGGGTTGTGGTTAAACGTTCTTTCGGGATATTCGCGTGTCACCGACTTGAACTCCCGGTGTTAAGCCAGACATGCTCCTGCCTTCCCGGTCAGGAGCATGGCTCATGTATGCAGGCAAGATCGTTTTCGCCCAGGTGATCGACCATCTGCCCGTGCACAGCTTGCGCCGTTGCGTCCACCGCTACGGCGGCGATCGCAGGCTGCGAAGCTTCTCCTGCCTCGATCGGTATCTGTGCATGGCCTTCGCGCAGCTGACCTATCGCGAGAGCCTGCGCGACATCGAGGCCTGCCTGCGCGCCCAGCACACCAAGCTCTACCACATGGGCATCCGCGGGCGCGTCGCCCGCGCCACCTTGGCCGACGCCAACGAGAGGCGCGACTGGCGCATCCATGCCGACTTCGCCCAGGCGCTGATCCGCATCGCCCGGCCGCTCTATGCCCAAGACAGCTTCGGCCTCGAGCTCGACCACACCGTCTATGCCCTCGACTCGACCACCATCGACCTCTGCCTCGCGGTCTTCCCCTGGGCCCCGTTCCAGCGCACCAAGGCCGCCATCAAGCTCCACACCCTCTTGGATCTGCGCGGCAATATCCCAACTTTCATCCATATCAGCGACGGCCGATGGCACGACGTGAGGGTGCTCGACGAGCTGGTCCCCGAGCCCGGCGCCTTCTACGTCCTGGACCGCGGATACATCCATTTCGCCCGCCTCCATCGCCTGAGCCAGGGCGCCGCCTTCTTCGTCGTCCGGGCACGGGCCAAGTTCCAGTTCCGCAGGATCGCGTCCCGCGCAATCGACAAGACCACCGGCCTGCGCTGCGACCAGACCATCCGCACCGCCGGCCAGCACACCGCCACCGACTACCCGGACAGGCTCCGCCGCGTCCGATACCGCGACCCCGAGAGCGGCAAGGCCTTCACCTTCCTGACCAACAACTTCACCCTGCCGGCGCTGACCATCGCCCAGCTCTACAAATGCCGCTGGCAGGTCGAGCTGTTCTTCAAATGGATCAAGCAGCACCTGCGCATCAAGCGCTTCTACGGCACCTCCGAGAACGCCGTCAAATCCCAGATCTGGATCGCCGTCTCCGTCTATGTGTTGATCGCCATCGTCAAGAAGCGCTTGGCTATCAACGCCAGCCTCTACACAATCCTCCAGGTCCTCAGCCTCACCGTCTTCGAAAAAACACCGCTCCTTCAATTGCTTACAAATCCAGAAACCACGACACCAATCCACCCCCATGCTAACCAATTGAATCTATTTGACTATTAACCGGACACTAGTGGGACAGTATATATTTATCGTCCCTATCCGGTTAATGCAGGTAGCGACCGAGTGTTCTTTATATGTTCGCTCTAAGGGTGTACTGTTCCCGCCTCTGAGGATTGGTCGGGAGACAGGGCATGAGCGGCTTGTTGACGTTCCAAGAGCGCTACCGAGACGAGGAATCGTGCATCCTGGCCTTGGCGGATTGACGCTGGCCGTCTGGGTTTGCGTGCGCCCGCTGCGGGCACCGGCGGGGCTATCGGCACAAGGCGCGGGCGCGCGTCTTCGAATGCGCGGCTTGCGGTCGTCAAGAGTCGGTGACGGCGGGAACCATCTTCCACCGCACCCGCACACCGTTGCCCAAATGGTTCCTGGCGGCGTGGTTGATGGGGCGGGACAAGCGCGGGGTCTCGGCCCTGTTCCTGGCGCGCGAGCTGGGGCTTCGCTATGAGACCGCATGGCTGATGGCTCACAAGCTGCGCCATGGCTTGGCGGAGCGGCCGGAGGCGTTGCTGGACGGCATGGTCGAGGTCGATGAGAGCTACTACGGCGGGCGCGGCAAGCCCGAGAGCCGGGGCCGCGGGATGGCCAATGCCAACAAGAGCCTGCTCGTGCTGGCGGTGGAGAAGGTGGCGGTGGCGCCGGGCAAGGGGGTCGAAGGGCAGCGGCTTCGTCGCCGGCCGGGCGCGGCTTGCCATCCTGCCCCGGGCCAATGCCGAGCAGCTCGGCGGCTTCGTGCGGGCCGCCGTGACGCCGGGCGCGCGCCTGCTGACCGACGATTTCAAGGGCTATGCCGGGCTCGGCGCCGTCTACCAGCACCAGCCCACCGTCCAAGGCCAAGGCAAGAACGCCGAGACGCAGATGCCGATCATCCACGTCCTGTTCAGCAACCTCAAGACCTGGCTCAACGGCACCTACCATGGCGTCAGCGCCAAGCACTTGCCGCGCTATGGCCGGGAATGGGCCTATCGCTTCAACCGCCGCCGGCGGATCGACGACCTCGGCGACTTCGTCCTGAGCCGCGCCATGGCCCGGCCAACCATCACATACCGCCAGTTGATCCACGGCTTGCAACCCCAGGGCGCACGACCTGCCTTAACCGGATAGGGACGATATTTATTACACCATAACCTACTGTTCCTGAATATAAATTCTGTTCTCACGGCTTGATTGTTCCGTGAGGAGCCCCGCCGCGCTTCGTGGCGCTCGTGCCCGTGGTCCGCAGGCTCTCTGGCGCGGCCGCCGCCGGTTGGGCTATCCTCGCCCCTTGCGGGGGGTGGGCCATGCGGATCCTGATCCATGACTATGCGGGCCACCCGTTCCAGGTCCAGTTGAGCCGCGCCCTCGCGGCACGCGGGCACGCGGTGCTGCACCTCTACGCCGCCTACAACCCCACGCCCAAGGGGGCGCTCGCGCCCCGCGACGACGACGCACCGGGCTTCGCCGTCGAGGGTCTCACTATCGGCGAGACCTACGTGCGCTATTCCTTCGTCACCCGCTGGCGGCAGGAGCGCGCCTATGGCCGCGTCCTGGCCCGGCGCATCGCTGCCTGGGCGCCCGATGTGGCCCTCTTCTGCAACACCCCGCTCGACACCCTCGGAATCGCCCAGGCCGCCTGCCGGCGGGCGGGCGCGCGGTTCGTCTTCTGGGTCCAGGACCTCTCCGGCATCGCGGCCGAGCGCATCCTGCGCGCCCGCCTGCCGGTGATCGGGGAGGTGATCGGGCGCTACCATATCGCGCTCGAGCGGCGCATCGCGCGGCACAGCGACGCCCTCGTCCTCATCACCGTGGATTTCGTGCCCCTGATGGAGCGCTGGGGTATCGCTAAGGACCGCCTCGCGGTGATCGACAACTGGTCGCCCCTCGACGCCATCCACCCGGCCCCGCGCGACAATGCCTGGGCGCGCGAGCACGGGCTCGCTGGCCGGCTCGTGATCCTCTACACCGGGAGGATGGGCCTCAAGCACAACCCCTCCCTGGTGCGCGACTTGGCGGTGCACATGAAATCCTGGCCCGAGGTGGCCGTCGTCGTCGTCTCCGAGGGCCTGGGGGCCGACTGGCTCGCCGGGCACAAGACGGAAGCGGGGCTCGACAACCTCATCCTGCTCGGGTTCCAGCCCTTCGAGCGCATGTCCGAGGTCCTGGCGAGCGCCGATGTCCTGCTCGCCATTCTCGAGGCCGACGCGGGCGTCTTCTCCGTGCCGTCGAAGGTGCTCGGCTACCTCTGCGCCGGGCGCGCCATCCTCGCCTCCGTCCCACCAGAGAACCTGGCGGCGCGCATCCTTGTCCGTCACGAGGCCGGCCTCACGGTCGATGCCGACGATGCTGCGGGCCTCGCGGTCGCGGCCGACAGGTTGATCGCCGAGCCGGGGCTGCGCGAACGCCTGGGGCAAAACAGGCTCGAATATGCTAAGAGGACGTTCGATATCGATGCCATCACGACGCGGTTCGAAGCCGTCATCGCGCGTGCGGCGGGCATATAATTTCGGGCCGGCGGCTGACGGTGGGGACCCATGACGAAGGGCGCAACCATGGACAAGGACCAGCTCGTGCTCGTCGCCGGGGCCGGCGGCTTCATCGGCGGGCACCTGGTGGCGGATTTCCTGCGCCAGGGCCACAGGCGAATCCGCGCCGTCGATATCAAGCCCTTCGATGCCTGGTACCAGCATTTCCCCGAGGTCGATAACCGGCGCCTCGACCTGCTCGAGCGGCCGGCCTGCGACGAGGCCGCCGCAGGCGCCGCCTGGATCTACAACCTCGCCGCGGACATGGGCGGGATGGGCTTCATCGAGGCCAACAAGGCGCTCTGCATGCTCTCGGTGCTCATCAACACCCATCTCCTGATGGCCGCGCGCGATGGCGGGGCCGAGCGCTTCTTCTTCTCCTCTTCCGCCTGCGTCTATGCCGCCGAGAAGCAGACCGATACGGCCGTGACGGCGCTCAGGGAGGCGGACGCCTATCCCGCCATGCCCGAGGACGGCTACGGCTGGGAGAAGCTTTTCAGCGAGCGCATGTGCCGCCACTTCACGGAGGATTTCGGCCTCGCGACCCGCGTCTCGCGCTATCACAACGTCTACGGCCCCCTGGGCACCTGGGACGGCGGGCGCGAGAAGGCGCCGGCGGCGATCTGCCGCAAGGTGATCGACGCCAAGCGCTCCGGCCGCCACGAAATCGAGATTTGGGGCGATGGCGAGCAGACCCGCAGCTTCATGTATATCGACGACTGCCTCCTTGGCACCGAGCGGCTGATGGAGAGCGGGATCGACGTCCCGCTCAACATCGGCAGCGATCGGCTCGTGACCATCAACGGGCTCGTCGACATCATCGAGGCTATCGCCGGCGTGACGCTCGAGCGCCGCTACAAGCTCGATGCGCCCCTCGGCGTGCGCGGGCGCAACAGCGACAACACGCTTATCAAGGAGCTGCTGGGCTGGGTGCCCGGCATCACCCTCGAGGATGGGCTCGAGAAGACCTATGCCTGGATCTTCGACCAGATGACGGCGCCCGGCCCCCGCCGCGCCTTCGCCTGAGCCGGCCGCGCCGGCATGGACCTCGACACCTTTTTCGCTTCCGAGCTCGACGAGCACGCGGCCGTCTTGGCCGCGACCCGCGCTGGCCTGGCGGCGCCGTTCGCGGCCCTGGTCGGCGCCGCCACGCGCGCGGTGCGCGCCGGCAACAAGATCCTGTTCTTCGGCAATGGCGGCAGCGCCGCCGATGCCCAGCACCTCGCGGCCGAGCTTGCGGTCCGCTACAAGGCCGACCGCGCGCCCATCGCGGCACTGGCCTTGAGCACGGACACCTCGGCGCTTACCGCCATCGGCAACGACCTCGGGTTCGACCAGCTCTTCGCGCGACAGGTCCGCGCCCTCGGCCGCCCCGGCGACCTCGCCATCGGCATCAGCACCTCGGGGCGGAGCGCCAACGTCCTGCTGGCGCTCGATGCGGCGCGCGAGATGGGGCTCGTGGCGGCGGCGCTCTCGGGCGGCGACGGCGGCGGTCTCGTGGGCCTCGCCGACCCGCTTCTCATCGTGCCGTCCAAGGTCACGGCGCGCATCCAGGAGATGCACATCACCCTCGGCCAGATGCTCTGCGGCGCGCTCGAGGTCGAGCTCGGGCTGGCGGCACGATGACCGAACGGGCCGCCCTCGCGGGCCTGGTCGAGCGCCTCGCCGGCGTCCGGGTGCTGTGCCTGGGCGACCTCATGCTCGACCGCTTCGTCTACGGCACGGTCGATCGCATCTCGCCCGAGGCCCCCATTCCCGTGCTGCGCATCGGGCGTGAGGCGGCCATGCTGGGCGGGGCCGGCAACGTGGTGCGCAACGTGGTGGCGCTCGGCGGCCGGGCGAGCTTCGCGTCCGTCGTGGGGGACGACGCCGCCGGGCGCGAGGTCACCGGCCTCATCGCCACCATCGACGCGGTCGAGCCCTATCTCGTGGTCGCGCGCGGGCGCGAGACGACCATCAAGACCCGCTATATCGCCGGTGGCCAACAGCTCCTTCGCGCCGACCGGGAGAACCTGGCGCCCCTGGCGCCGTCGGTGACCGCGGATCTGCGGCGGGTCGCGGTCTCGGAAATCGGCGAGGCGGCCGCCACAGTGCTCTCGGATTACGGCAAGGGGGTGCTGACGGACGAAGTGATCGCCGAGGTAATCGGTGCCTGCCGCGATGCCGGCAGGCCCGTCGTCGTCGATCCCAAGGGCGCGGATTTCACCCGCTACGCGGGCGCGAGCGCGATCACGCCGAATGTGAGGGAGCTGGCCGAGGCATCGCGGACGACGATCGCCGGTGATGCCGAGGTTGCGGCCGCCGCGGCGCGCATCATGGCAGAATGCGGGATCGCGGCCGTGCTGGTCACCCGCGGGGCCGAGGGCATGACCCTCGTCGAGGACGGCGTGGCGCCGCCGCTTCACCTGCCGGCCGAGGCGCGCGAGGTGTTCGATGTCTCGGGCGCGGGCGATACGGTCGCGGCCACGCTCGCCACCGCGCTCGGTGCGGGCCTCGCGCTCGCCGACGCGGCGCGCCTGGCCAACGCCGCCGCGGGCATCGTCGTCGGCAAGGTGGGGACGGCGGTCGCCAGCGCTGGCGAGCTGTTCGGCGCCCTCCATGCCCAGGAGCTGCTGCTCGGCGAGCGCAAGGTGGCCGGCATGTTGGAAGGCATCGGCCGGGTCGAGGAATGGCGTGGCCGGGGCCTCGGCGTCGGCTTCACCAACGGCGTCTTCGACCTCCTCCATCCCGGCCATATCTCGCTCTTGAGCCAGGCCAAGGCGGCCTGCGACCGGCTCGTCGTCGGCCTCAACAGCGATGCCTCCGTCAGCCGCATCAAGGGCCCGGGCCGCCCGGTGCAGACCGAGGCGGCGCGCGCCGCCGTCTTGAGCTCGCTCTCGGCCGTCGACCTCGTGGTGATCTTCGCGGAGGACACGCCTGTCCGGCTGATCGAGGCGCTGCGGCCGGACGTGTTGGTGAAGGGCGCCGACTACGCCGTCAGCGAGGTGGTCGGCGCCGACATCGTCGAGGGCTATGGCGGCAAGGTGCTGCTCGCCGACCTGCTTGCGGGCCACAGCACCACGGCCACCATCGAGCGGTTGTCAAAGTGAATCTTAGCCGAAGCCGGGATCGTTGAAGCGCCGCAACCGGCCGCCTGCGGTGAGCGCGAAGCGCAGGATCTGCGCCCGGCGCCGGCTCGCGTGTATGGGTGCCTCGGGCGCTTCGCGGAGAATCGCGGCTCCGTAATCGTCCGCGACCATGAGCCCCTGGTCCGCCGGCAGGATGTCGCGCGGGAAATCCTCCGGCACCGCGAAATAGAAGGCGTCGCAATATTCGAGATATTCGGGCCACTTGGAATCGGCCCGGAAATCGGCCTCGCTCGTCTTGATCTCCACGATCGCGAAGTGGCCCGCGGCGTTGAGGGCGATCACGTCCACCCGCCGCCCCGATTTCAGGCTGAACTCGGTGATCGCAGCATAGCCCGCGTCGCCGAGCGCGCGGCCGACCCCGCGCGCCAGCCGCACTGCCCGCGGCACGAGCGCGCCCGCCGCTACCTCCCCGGGCGTGGCCGCCGCTCCGGCTCGCACCATGATCGCCTCTCTCCACGCAGCTTTGTTCCCGTTGTATTCTCAAGTCCGACAGACGGCAACATCGAATCGCCGACGGGGCGGACCACCGCCCGCGGTTTCCCTCGCCGTTAGCCAAGCGTTAACCAAACGGCCTTAGCCTTCGCCCGGTGAAGTGCGGGGTATGGCCATGCTCACATTCGAGAAAGTGATCTCCGCCGAGGAGCTCGGCTATATCCGCCAGGAGCTCGATACGGGCGGTTTCGTCGATGGCGGCGCGTCGACGGAAAGCGCGCGCCAGGGCCTCAAGCGGAACCTCCAACTCGGCGCCAATGAAAAGCGTCAGGCGCTTGGCAACATGGTTCTCGGGGCGCTCCAGCGCCACCCCGGTATCAAGCGCCACCCCGGTATCAAGCGTGCCATTCTCCCCTACAAGTTCTCATTCCCCATGTTCAGCCGCTACGACGTGGGCATGTATTACGGCTTGCATACAGACGCGGCGCTCCTCAACACGGGCACGCCCGTGCCGCTCCGCACCGACGTGTCCTGTACCTTGTTCCTGAGCGACCCGGAGAGCTACGACGGCGGCCATCTCACCCTCGTCCGCGAGGGCGGCAGCATCCATGCGAAGCTGCCCGCGGGCGATGCCGTCATCTATTCGACGGGGGAGCTGCACCATGTGGCGGAGGTCACGCGCGGCGCGCGCCTCGCCGCGGTGCTGTGGATACAGAGCCAAGTTCGCGACGACAGCCAGCGTCGCATCCTCGCCAAGCTCGGCCACCTCTGCGACGGCCTGGAGCGTGACGGCGCGACGCCTGAAAGCGTCAACCTCGCTTCGAGCGCCGCCAACAGCCTGCTCAGGATGTGGGGCGAGGTCTAGGCTTGAGACATTGCGCCGGTTGCCTATTCTGACCGGCCCGGCCCGCACACCTCCTCCAGGAACGCCTCGAGCCCCCTGATCGCCGCCGCGTCGCCAAAGGCGCGATGGGCTCCTTCGCGCACTGCTTCCCGTTGCCGTTTGCGCCAGGCATGGTCGCGCCCCAGGCGCACGGCGATCTCGACATAGTGGTCCGCATCGCGGGCGATGGTGTCGGTGAGGGCGGCCATGGTCAGGATCGCCGCCGAGTGTCGGCCGCGCATCATGGGCCCGGGCCAGGTCACCACCGGCAGGCCGCAGGCGAGCGCCTCGAAGGTGCTCGTACAACCGGTCCAATAGAGGGTGTCGAGGCCCACGTCGGCCTGGCGGTTGAGGTCGTAGAACGCGTCCTGGTCGAGGCGCTCCTTGATACGGCAGAAGCGCGCGGCGTCCAGGCCCCGGGCGGCGAAGGCGCGCTCGAGGCGCGCGCGGAAGCGCTCGGTCGCGTAATCCAGGCGATCGGCGATGAACCAGAAGCGGGCGTTCGGCACCGCGGCGGCGATGCGCGGGTAGATGTCGTCGTAGCGCGGCACGCTCTTGTAGAGGCTCTGGGCCGAGAGATAGACGACCTCCTCACCCGCCCCCTCGGGATCGCGCGTTATTGGCTGGTCGGCCGAGGGCAGCGGCATGGGCACCGAAATCGAGAGGTTGGGCAGGCGAACCAGGCGCTCGCTGTAATGGGCGTCGGCGTCGGCGGGCTCCTGCAACTCGCTGCTCAACATATAGTCGATGGTCGGCAGGCCGCTCGTGACCGGATGCCCCCAGGCCATGCACTGGACGGGGGCGAGGCGCAGGGCGGCGACGAGCTGGGTCTTGGGGTCCATGCCGATATCGAGGAAGACGAGGGCGTCGAGCCCCGCCCCCGCGATGGCCGCGAGCGCGTCGGCATCGACCCGGGGGCAGCGGCGGAAGGCATGGACCCCGGCCTCGATGGCGGCGCTGGCCTCGTCGTGGACCACCCCGCCGGCGAACACGAAGACCTCGAAGCGCGCCGGGTCGAGGCCCGTCATCCAGGCGCCGAACAGCTTGGTGATGGTGTGGCGCCGGATGTAGGACGACCAGAAGCCGACCCGGATGCGGCGCCCGGCCAGGGGCGGGCGCGGCGCGGGCGGCCCGGCATATTGCGGGTAGGCCGCCTGGGCGATGCGGTTCACCAGGGCGCCGTAGCGCTTCTGCGGGGGCCCGTTGTCGCAGCCCTGGTAGTGGAGGTAGAAGTTGACCAGCTTGGTGAGGGCGTCGGCCGCGCGCCGCCGCCGGGGCTCGGTGTCGAGCGGGATGGCCGCGCCCAACTCCTCGATGCCGCGCGCCCAGCGCTCCCCCCAGGCCGCGATCTCCGCCTCCGTCTCGTAGACCACCGGCAGCAGGAGGCGCGCGGCCCACTGGGCGTGCACGTCCTCCGGGTCGAGCGCCGCCGCCCGCCCATAGGCCTGTGCCGCGTCCTCGAGCCGGCCCTGCTCCTGGCGCACGGTGCCGAGGACGTAATGGGCGCCGCCGTCCTCGGGCGCGAGCGCGGTCGCGCGGAGGCAGGCGCCGGCCGCCGCGTCGTAGCGCTTGAGCTCGCGCAGCGCGTGGGCCAGGTTGTAGTGCGCCGCCACCAGGCCAGGGTCGAGGGCGATGGCGCGCTCGAGGCTCGCGGCCGCGTCCTCGAGCCGGCGCGCCTCCATGAGCGCCGAGCCGAGGTTGTTGTGGGCACCGGCAGAGCCGGGATCGAGCGCCACCGCCCGCTCGCCGGCCTTCACGGCGGCGCCCGTCCGTCCCAGCGCGATCAGCGCCGGGCCCAGGTTGGTGAGGATCTCCGCCGAGCCGGGGTCGAGCTGGTGCGCGCGGCGGAACGCGGCCACGGCCTCCGCCGTCCGACCCAGCTCCTGCAGCGCGCCGCCCAGATTGTTGAGGGCCTGGGGGAAATCGGGCGTGACGGTGACGGCGCGCGCGAGCGCTTCCAACGCCTCCTCCGGCCGGTCGAGGTCCAGGAGCGCGTTGCCGAGGTTGTTGAGGGCCTCGGCGAACTCGGGCTCGAGCGCGATGGCGCGGCGGTAGGCGGCGACGGCCTCGGCGATCTCTCCCCGGTCGCGCAGGGCCAGGCCGAGGTCGTTGTGGGCCCCGGCATTGCCCGGTGCCAGCAGAATCGCCTGGCCATAGGCCGCCACCGCCTCGTCGAGCCGCCCCAGATCGGCGAGGGCGTTGCCGAGATGGTCGTGCGCCTCGGCCACCCGGGGGTCCGCCGCCACCGCTTCGGCGAGCCGTGCCGCCGCCTCCTCGACGCGCCCGGCCTCGTGGAGGAAGACGCCGAGCAGGTGGAGCGCCGTCCCATGCCCGGGCCAGGCGGCGAGCGCCTCGTGGCACAGCGCTTCGGCCTCGTCGAGCCGGCCGGACTCGTGCGCCCCGAGCGCCCCGCGCAGCGCCGCCTCGGCCCTGGCGGCGGCGTCGGCACCTCTGGCGGAACTCGGGGGTTTGGTATTCACGCGGGCTTGCCCGGAAACATGGTGCCAGCCAGCGGACGGATGGGCCGGCGGCGCGTCCATTCGCCCGGGATTTGGCGCGCCCGGCGAGACTCGAACTCACGACCTCTAGCTTCGGAGGCTAGCGCTCTATCCATCTGAGCTACGGGCGCATCAGGGAGCTTGTTCTACGCCATGGGCCGCCCCGCCGCAATCCTGGCGACGGCCCTGTAGATAGCACACGATCTGTCCGTTCTATGTAGCACACGATCTGTCCGGTTTATTGAGCCTCCTGTTTGAAGGGGGTGGGATGAGACGGACAGATGTTTTGCAAGGTGTGCGCATGATGAGGTTTCGGGATGTTTTCGGTCGTTGTGAGGCGGGATCGTTGAGCCAGTTGGAGGCGGCGGAGGTGCTTGGGGTCGGCGAGCGCACGTTTCGGCGCTGGTGCCGTCGTTTCGAGTGTGAGGGCGATGCGGGGCTTCTGGACCGGCGTCTGGGCAAGCCGTCGCCCAAGCGGGTGCCGGTGGACGAGGCGATGCGGGTCGAAGCTCTTTACCGCGAGCGCTACGCGGGTTTCACGGTCAAGCACTTCCACGAGCACCTGGTGAAGGACCACGGCTTCCGCTGGGGTTACACCTGGACCAAGACGTTTCTCCACGGCCGCGGCCTGGCGGCGCCGGCGCCCAGGCGCGGGGCGCACCGGCGCAAGCGGCCGCGGCGGCCGCTCGTGGGCATGATGCTGCATCAGGACGGCTCGACGCACCGCTGGCTGCCGGGCCGCGACGAAGAGCAGGATATGATCGTCTCTCTGGACGATGCGAGCGGGGCGATCTACTCGGGCTTCCTGGTCGCCGAGGAGGGCACCATGTCGAGCTTCCAGGGGCTGGGCGAGGTGTTCGGCCGGCACGGGCTGCCGTGCGCGCTCTACACCGACCGCGCGAGCCACTACTTCCACACCCCCCAGGCGGGTGGCAAGGTGGACCGCGACAAGCCCTCCCAGCTCGGACGGGCCTTGGCCCAGCTCGGCATCGAGCACATCGCGGCCTATTCGCCGGAGGCGCGCGGGCGCTCCGAGCGCGCCTTCCGCACCTTGCAGGACCGGCTCCCCAAGGAGTTGGCATTGGCCGGCGTCTCGACGATCGAAGGGGCCAACCGCTTCCTCGCCGAGACCTTCATTCCCGACTACAATGCGCGCTTCGCGATCGCTCCCGAAGAGCCGGGCTCGGCCTTCGTCGCCGTGCCGGCGGAACAGTGGCGCGACGTGCTGTGCGTCCAGGAGACGCGCACCGTCGGCAACGACAACACCGTACGCTTCCACGGCATCGTCCTGCAGATCCCGCCGTCATCGCTGAGGCCGCACTACGTCAAGGCCAAGGTCCGCGTCCACCACTATCCGGACGCCACCTACGCCATATTCCACGGGCCGCGCCCGATCGCCCGCTACCGAGGCGATGGCGCGCTTCTGGAAGGAGACACCATGAAGAGGGCCGCGTGATGCCGCTCGACGCGACCCGCCCGTGGATAAGTGGACAGCTCGGCTACGCCGACCTGACCACTTCCCCACAGGCGCCACAACATCAACAGAGCGGTCAATCGATGTGCTACATAAACCGGCCAACTTAATTCGCTATCTACATCCTGGCGACGGCCCCCGCGAACGCGTTAACACCGCGCGCGCGATAATACATAGCGTAAGGCCGGCGGCGGTTCCGGTGGTCACTCTCCCGGGCCTATGATGCGGGGTCACGAGTAAGCGCCCCAATAGGCAAACCAAGGAGAGTGACCATGACGGAGTATGTTGGGTTTGACGTATCGAAGGAAGAGACGGCGTTTTGCGTGAAGGACGTGGCGGGAAAGATATTGGCGCGCGGCAAGGTTGCGACCGATCCGAGGGCGCTGTTCGCAGCTTTGCGGGAGCATTGTCTGTGCCCTGGCCGTATCGTTCTGGAGACGGGTACGCTGAGTGGCTGGCTGGCGCGGGATCTGGGCCGGCTGGGGGTCTCGGTCGATGTGATCGACGCGCGCCATGCGAACGCGGTGATGCGCCTTCAGCACAACAAGACGGATGCGAACGACGCCGAGCTCTTGGCGGAGATCGCGCGCACGGGGTTTTGCCGCCCTGTGGCGGTGAAGATCGAGGTGGCGCAAGAGGCGCGGGCACTTCTCAAGGCGCGCTGTCATCTGGTGCGCCAGCGGCGCGATACGGAGAACGCGATCCGTGGCCTGTTGGGGTCGTTGGGCCTTCGCTTTCCCAAGGGATCGGGCAAGCTGGCCGGACGCGTCCGCGAGGCGTTGGAGGGGCGTCCCGAGCTGAAGGTGATGATCGAGCCGCTTCTGTCCGCGGCGGCGGCGCTGGGCCGCGAGATCGGGCGGCTGGACGAGGCGGTCGTGGCGCGGGCGAAAGGCTCTCCGGCCTGCCGTTTGCTGATGAGCACGCCGGGGGTGGGGCCGGTGACGGCGCTGGCCTATGTGGCGACCATTGGCGAAGCGGAGCGGTTCGCCAAATCGCGCGCGGTGGGCGCCTATGTGGGGCTCACGTCGCGGCGCTGGCAGTCGGGTGGGATGGACTATTCGGGGCGCATCTCGAAACACGGCGACGCCATGCTGCGGGCGCTGCTCTACGAGGCCGCCAACAGCCTGCTGACGGTGGTGCGCCGGGCCCACCCGCTGAAGGACTGGGCGCGCCGGATCAAGAGGCGGACCAGCCACAAGAAGGCCTGCGTGGCGCTGGCGCGCCGGCTGGCGGTGATCCTGCACCGGATGCTGATCACCGGCGAAGCCTTCCGCTGGCCGGAAAAGGAGGCCGTGGCGACGGTGTAAACGAGCACGAGGAAACGAGAGAGTTCCGCGAGAAGCGGAAGACCCGTCCCCGCCGGGACGATGGCCGAGGCGATCCCGTTCGCTTGGCTGCAAGGCGGACAGTCGTTCGCGATTGCGCCTGATACCTTGGGAGGCCGAAGCCAAAGGGCACTATCATGAAGCGACCCGGCGGACCCGTCGGGGAAGACTTCGCAGACAACCGTGTTCCCGGCGGAGACAAGGGTCCGGAAGGGCTTGACCAACGAACCGGAATTAGACAACCCGTCCCCGCCGGGACGGTGGCCGAGGCGATCCCGTTCGCTTGGCTGCAAGGCGGACAGTCGTTCGCGATTGCGCCTGATACCTTGGGAGGCCGAAGCCAAAGGGCACTATCATGAAGCGACCCGGCGGACCCGTCGGGGAAGACTTCGCAGACAACCGTGTTCCCGGCGGAGACAAGGGTCCGGAAGGGCTTGACCAACGAACCGGAATTAGACAACGGTGTAATCGAGCATGAGGAAACGAGAGAGTCCCGCGAGAAGCGGAAGACCCGTCCCCACCGGGACGATGGTCGAGGCGATCCCGTTCGTTTGGTTGCTAAGCGGACAGCCGTTCGCGATTGCGCGTAATACCTTGGGAGGCCGAAGCCAAAGGGCACTATCATGAAGCAACCCGGCGGACCCGCCGGGGAAGACTTCGCAGACAACCGTGTTCCCGGCGGAGACAAGGGTCCGGAAGGGCTTGACCAACGAACCGGAATTAGACAACCCGGCGGACCCGCCGGGGAAGACTTCGCAGACAACCGTGTTCCCGGCGGAGACAAGGGTCCGGAAGGGCTTGACCAACGAACCGGAATTAGACAACCAGACGGCGATGAGGCTCGCTCATTGCCGTCTGGCAAGCGCGACCGCGCGCCCGAGCTTATGCGAGGAAGCCAAGGCCGCGGACGCGGCCGCCCGGCGTTTGAGGGAACATACGATCGGGCTTTCTTAAGGCCGATCGGTACAAGGTGGGGGGCGACATGAGTCTTCTGATCGAGAACGCGGCCGTCATCACCGTCGACGCCAAGGCCAACGTGTTCGACCCGGGTGCCGTCTTCATCGATGGCGGGCGCATCGTCGATGTGGGGCCGAGTGCCGACGTGGCCGGCCGCCACACGGGTGCTGACCGGGTCATCGACGGGCGGCGCCGAATCGTCGCCCCCGGCCTCGTCAGCATCCACAACCATGTCGGCTATACGGTGTTCCGCGGCCGGGCCGAGGATGTGGGCCTGCGCGTCGCCACCGGCCAGTATTTCCCCATGGGCACGGTGATCTCGCGCCAGGAGCGCTGCGCCATCGGCTCCCTCACCCTGGCCGAGCTGCTGCGCGGCGGCGTCACGACCGTGCTCGAGATGGAGGAGGATGCCGATGTCTTCGCGCCCTTCGTCGAGGCGCTCGGCATCCGCGCCGCCATGGGGGTGATGATCCACGATGCCGACGTGGACCGCATGGCCAAGGGCGAGTTCGCGTACCTGCCCGAGATCGGCGAGCCGCTGCTGCGCCAGGCGGTCGCGTTCGCGGAGCGCTGGAACGGTGCCGCGGGTGGGCGCATCACCACCATGATGACTCCCAACATGACCATCGCCTCCTCACCCGGCCAGCTCCGCGCCATGCGCGAGGCGGCCGACCGGCTCGGCATTCGCCTCTCCATCCACCTCGGCTGGGGGCCGGCCGAGGTCGAGGTCATCGGCCGCCTCCACGGCAAGTCGCCCGCCGCCTACGCGCGCGAGAACGGCTTCCTCGATTCGGACGTGGTGGCGGCCCACTGCTATCACATGGACGAGGCGAGCATCGACGAGCTCGAGGCGAGCGGCGCCCACGTCGCCCACTGCCCGCTCATGAACTCCATGCGCGGCCACATCGCCCCCGTGCTCGACTACCGGGAGCGCGGCATCAATGTCGGCCTCGGCATCGACAATTATTTCGCCGATCATTTCGACACCCTGCGCGCCTGCATCGGCGTCGCCCGCATCCGCGCTTCCGACGGCGAGGTCATGCTGGCGCCCGAGGCGCTCGAGCTGGCCACCATGGGTGCGGCGCGGGCGCTCGACAAGGCGGATGAGATCGGCAGCCTCGAGCCCGGCAAGCGCGCCGATATCCAGGTCGTCGATTGCCGCGCTTTGGGGCTGAGCCCGCTCCTCGACCCGGTGCGCTCCTTTGTCTATCACGCCCATTCCCATCACGTGGAGATGGTGCTGGTGGATGGCGCCGTGGTGGTCGAGGGGGGCGTGCCGGTGAACGCCGACCCGCTGGCTCTCGCCGATGCGGCCCAGGACGCGGCCGACGCCGCCTGGTCGCGCTTCATCGCCAAATACGGCGGCATCCTCGCCGATTAGGGCCGGGTTTCACAAAGGTATGGGCCGCGCCACACCCCTCACCCTGCCCTCTCCCCCGTATGGGGGGAGAGGGCAGGGTGAGGGGGCTCGCACGATGACGATCGCGGATACCGAGCGGGTACCCGCGAACCGGGAGTGGAGGAAGACATGGCAAGAGTGGAAGGCAAGATCGCGCTCGTGACCGGCGCCGGCTCGGGCCTCGGCCGCGCTATCTCGGTCCTGCTCGCGGCCGAGGGGGCGAAGGTCGCCGTCACCGACATCAACGAGGAGACGGCGGCGGCGACGGCCGCCACGATCAACGATGCCACGCCGGGCGCGGCACTCGCCCTCCACCACGACGTGACGGACGAGGCCGGCTGGCAAGCGGTGTTGGCGCGCGCCGTCGGCCATTTCGGCGGCCTGGGCGTGCTCGTCAACAATGCGGGCATCGGCGATGCGGGGACCATCGAGGAGACCGACTTCGCGACCTGGAAGCGGGTCCACGCGGTCGACCTCGACAGCGTCTTCCTCGGCTGCAAGTACGCGATTGGGCACATGGTCGCCGCCGGCGGCGGCTCGATCGTCAACATCTCCTCGGTGGCGGGCATCATCGCCGGCCACAACATGGCGGCCTACAACTCGGCCAAGGCCGGCGTGCGTCTGCTCTCGAAGTCGGTGGCCCTCCATTGCGCGCGCAAGGGCTACAACATCCGCTCCAACTCGGTGCATCCCACCTTCATCAACACGCCGATCCTCAAGCCCATCATCGACCGCTTCGGCGAGGCGGAGGCCTTCGCCAAGCTGCGCCGCCAGATCCCCCTCGGCCGGGTGGGCGAGCCCGACGACGTGGCCTACGGCGTGCTCTACCTGGCCTCGGACGAATCGTCCTTCATGACCGGCGCCGAGCTGGTCATCGACGGCGGCATCAGCGCCATGTGAGGGCGCCGTATCTCAACGGGAGACATTTCAATTGGGGGGACGGCACATATTCGAGTCGAGGATTCTTGACGGATAAATTTTTACTGTCCCTAATTCACTTTGGGCGCAGACGAGCGGCCTGACCGAGAAGGAGGGCTCGGCATGACCCCTGTGAGCGACGCCGATATCCGGGCCTACCGCGAGGACGGGGCGGTCTGCCTGCGCGGGGTGTTTGCCCCCCGTTGGCGCGACCTGGCCGCGCGGGGCATCGAATACAACCTAGTACCCACTTTCATAATTCCGTGTGCCATACGATCGCTTTTCCCGTCTCCTCGGTAGGAGGGGGCGCGCCGGCGATGCCGGGGCATCGTCAAGCGCACCCGACGCCCCGAGGGGGCGGGAAAAGCGACCCGGTGGGCGGCGCCCCGAGGCCCCCGGACGTCGTCGCGCGACGCTTGTGATGCCCCGGCATCACGGCGCGCCACGCTCCTAGCCGGGAACCTCGGGGCGCCGTCGTATGGAACACGGAATTATGAATGTGGGTACTAGATCATTGGGGCCGGCGCGCCCGGTTCTACGACGCGGACGCCGAAAATCCGGGCTTCTTCCAGGACGCCTGCAACTGGCAACACGTCGCCGAGTACCGCGAGTACGTCTTCGATTCGCCGTCGGCCGGAATCGCCGCGCAACTGACCGGCTCGGTCCAGATCAACATCTTCTTCGACAACATCATGATCAAGGCACCGGGCACCCAGGCGCCGACCCCCTGGCACCACGACGTGCCCTACTGGCCGGTGGAGGGCGACACGGTGTGCAGCCTGTGGATGCCGCTCGACCCGATCACGGCCGCGAACACCCTCTGCTTCGTCAAGGGCTCCCACCGCTGGGGCAAGAGGTTCATGCCGAGCGACTTCGGCGATCGCGGCGACGCGGGGACGTCCTACGACCTGCCGCGCCCGGATTTCGAGCGGATCCCCGATTTCGACGCGCGGGCCGCGGAGTTCGAGTTCCTGCAATGGGAGATGGCGCCGGGCGACGCCATCGCCTTCGACGGCTATGTGGTCCACGGCGCGCCGGGCAATCCGCTGCCCACCCAGCGCAGGGCGATGATCACCCGCTGGGCCGGCGACGGCTGCACCTATGCCGGCGACAAGCACGATGACCTGGGCCCGCCCTTCCCCGACTGCACCCTGCCCTCGGGCGCGCCGCTGACCTGCGACCTCTTCCCCGTCGTCTGGCCCCCGGCGGCACGGAAGGAAGGCCCGTGACCAGGCGCAGGTCGGAGCGGTCCGGTCTTGAATCGTGAATTGAGAGCGCCGACCGCGCGCCCCGCGCCGGTCTCCGATGTGCGTCACCGTCCTCCGGGAGCCCCGATTTCCCATTGACTTCGTGGGATCGAATCCCCATTTGCATAAGCACGCGCGACCACCGCCCGGCGGGGAAAAACGGTCAAGGTTTGTCAAGGTTCGGGGCCGGTCTTGTTAACCAGTTGATTCTATACAATTTCATTGCTCGATACCTTGACAAGCCTTGACGTTTTTCAGGCTATCTCGGGCAATCGGACGACAGTCCATATCGAATTCAGAGAGCGGCGTGAGGCCGGGCGATCGCGCTCGGCTCGGCTCGGCGCTCGTCCCGGCGCTCAGTCCCCTCCCAGCGCCTCGATACCCTCGGCATCGGCGCCCGAGGGGAGCGACGCGCCGGGCGCCCCGCCGACCCGCGACTCGATCCAGAACGCGATATCCGAAAGCACCTTCCCGGCCTGCAGGTCGCGGGTCAGCATGTGGTAGCCGTCGTCGTAGATGGCGATCCGGCGCATCTCGGGCGGGGCCGGGGGCAGGCTCTCGACCATGCGCCGGGTGGGCTGGCCCGGGATGACCTCGTCCAGCTTGCCGTAGAGGATGAGGGCGGGTGTGCCGAGCGCCGGTGCCGCGGCAAGGGCCGCGTCCATCAGGTTCACCATGCCCCAGATGGCGTCGACCCGGGTTTCCTTGATGACCAGGGGATCGCCCCCCAGGGCCTTCAGCATCGCGATATTGTCGGAAGGCTTGATGTCGAGGCCGCGGCCGCTGAGCTCGAGCCAGGGCATGGTATGGGCGCTGAGCCAGAGGGCCACGCGCTTGAAGACGCCCATGGTCGGCCGGCCCCAGACCGCCGGCGCCACCAGCACCGCGCCGTCCGCCGGCGGCGGCTCGGGCCCGGCCAGGGCCGCCATGACGACCGCGCCCCCCATGCTCTCGCCGAGAAGGAAGAAGGGCACACCCGGGTGGCGGGCGCGCACCAGGCCGGACAGGGTGCCCAAGTCGGCGGCGAGCGTCTGGGTACCCGGCCACAGGCCGGCATGGGGGCTCTCGCCGAACCCGCGCTGGTCGTAGGCGTAGATGGCGATGCCCCGGGCCCGCCAGGCGCCGGCCGGCTCGGCGAAGGCGTTCGAATAGTCGTTGAAGCCGTGCAGCGCCAGGATCACGGCCACGGGCTCGCCCTCGGGCAGCCAGCGCCTGAGCGCGAGGCGCATGCCGTCGGCGGCGATGAAGGCATCCCCGGTGATGGCCGGGGGCGCCACGGCGGGGCCGGCCGGCCGCATTCGCGGCGCGCAGGCGGGGAGGGCCAGGGAGAGGACGAGCGCGGCCATGAGGCCGGGCCTCATGCCCGCCAGGGCCGCCGCCCGTGTCCGGCGGTCGCTTCCCGAGGGGCCGAGTGGCTCGGCGGCGCGCATTCCTGGCGGTGAGGCCCGCGAGGCCAGCGAGGCCAGCGAGGCCGTCCCACGGGCTACGGATTTATGGGGCAGCACACGAGGCCAGATCGCGCACGTCGGCCAGATGGCCGGCGACGGCGGCGGCGGCGGCCATGGCGGGGCTCAGCAAGTGGGTGCGCCCGCCCTTGCCCTGGCGGCCCTCGAAATTGCGGTTCGAGGTCGAGGCGCAGCGTTGGCCGGGCTCGAGCTTGTCGGCGTTCATGGCCAGGCACATGGAGCAGCCGGGCTCGCGCCAGTCGAAGCCGGCCGCGATGAAGATGCGGTCGAGCCCCTCGGCCTCGGCCGCTTCCTTGACCAGGCCCGAGCCCGGCACGATGAGCGCGCGCACGCCATCGGCCACCCTGCGGCCCGCGGCCACGGCGGCGGCGGCGCGCAGGTCCTCGATACGGCCGTTGGTGCAGGAGCCGATGAAGACCGTGTCTATGGCGACCTCCGCGAGCGGCGTGCCGGGCACCAGCCCCATGTAATCGAGCGAGCGCGCCATGGCCGCGCGGCGCGCCTCGTCGGGCGCGTCGGCGGGGTCGGGCACCCGGCCCGTGATGGGCAGCACGTCCTGGGGGCTGGTGCCCCAGGTGACGTGCGGCTCGATCTCGCCGGCCAGGATCGTCACTTCCCGGTCGTAGGCCGCGCCATCGTCCGACGGCAGGGTCTTCCAATAGGCGACGGCCTGCTCCCAGGCCCCGGCCTTGGGTGCCATGGGCCGGCCGCGGAGATAGTCGAACGTGGTCTCGTCGGGTGCGACGAGGCCGGCGCGCGCGCCCGCCTCGATCGACATGTTGCACACGGTCATGCGCCCTTCCATGGAAAGGCCGCGCACCGCCGCGCCGGCATACTCGATGACGTGGCCCGTGCCGCCCGCCGTGCCGATGCGGCCGATGATGGCGAGGATCATGTCCTTGGACGTGATGCCCGCGGGCAAGGCGCCATCGACCGTGACGCGCATGTTCTTGGCCGGGCGCTGGATCAGGGTTTGCGTCGCCAACACGTGCTCGACCTCGCTCGTGCCGATACCGAAGGCGAGGGCGCCGAAGGCGCCGTGGGTCGAGGTGTGGCTGTCGCCGCAGACGATGGTCGTGCCGGGCTGGGTCATGCCCTGCTCCGGCCCGATGATATGGACGATGCCCTGGCGGATGTCGTCGACCGGGATGTAGGGCACGCCGAACTCGGCGCAGTTGCGCTCGAGCGCTTCCAGTTGGATGCGCGACTCCTCGTCGTCGATACCCTTCGAGCGGTCCGTCGTCGGCACGTTGTGGTCGGGCACGGCGAGGGTCGCCTCGGGCCGGCGCACGGTGCGGCCGGTCGTGCGCAGGCCCTCGAAGGCCTGCGGGCTCGTCACCTCGTGCACCAGGTGGCGGTCGATATAGAGGAGGCAGGTGCCGTCGTCCTGTGTCGCGACGACGTGGCTGTCCCAGACCTTGTCGAAGAGGGTGCGGGGGTGCTGCATGGGCGGGGGGCCCGGCCTAGCTCTTTTCGCCGCCGCCGGCCTCCTGGCCCTTCTTGGGCACCGCCTTGACCGGGCGCGGCACGGTGCGCTCGGCGATGCGGGCGCGCTTGCCCGTGCGGCCGCGCAGGTAGTAGAGCTTGGCCCGGCGCACCCGGCCGCGCCTGACCACCTCGATCTCGGCGATGCGCGGGCTGTGCAGCGGGAAGATGCGCTCCACCCCCTCGCCGTAGCTCAGCTTGCGCACGGTGAAGGCGGAGTTGAGGCCGGCGTTCTTGCGCGCGATGCAGACCCCTTCATAGACCTGGATGCGCTCGCGCGTGCCCTCGACCACCTTGAGCTTGACGCGCACCGTATCGCCGGGCCCGAACTCGGGCACCGGGCGCCTCGCCAGGAGTTTCGCCACCTGCTCCTGCTCGAGCTGTTCGATGATGTTCATGGCATCTACCTCTTTTCCTTGCCGCCCGTCCGCCTCTCGACGTAGCGGACCCACAGATCCGGCCGCCGCTCGCGCGTCACGCGCTCCGCCTCGGCGAGGCGCCAGGCCGCGATGCGGCCATGATGGCCGCTCAACAGCGCCTCGGGCACCTCGCGTCCGGCCCATTCGCGGGGCCGCGTATAGTGGGGGTATTCCAAAAGCCCCCCCGAAAAGCTCTCCTCCTCGGCCGATTCCGCCGCCCCGAGGACGCCCGGCACCAGCCGTACGCAGGCGTCGATGAGACTTATGGCCGCCGGCTCGCCGCCGGACAAGACGAAATCGCCCATGCTCAGCTCCTCCACGTCGCGCGCCTCGATCGCGCGCTCGTCGATCCCCTCGTAGCGCCCGCACAAAAGCACCATGCCCGGCCCCGAGGCCAGCGCGCGCACCCGCGCCTGATCGAGTCGCGCGCCGCGGGGCGAGAGATGGATGACCGGCGCTCGCCGTCGCCCTAGGACATCGGCGAGTGCCGCGTCGACGACGTCGGGCCGCATCACCATGCCGGGCCCGCCACCGAAGGGAGCGTCATCGACGGAGGCGTGTTTATCGCGCGCGAAATCACGAATGTCCACCGCCTCGAGCGCCCACAAGCCGCCGTCGAGCGCCTTGCCGGCCAGGGAGTGGCCGAGGGGCCCGGGAAACATCTCCGGGAACAAGGTCAAGACGGTCGCGGCCCAGGGGGCGTCGGTCATCGGCGCTCACTCCTCCCCGATCTCGCCCGCCTCGGCATCCCCGTCGACGAGGCCGGGCGGCGGATCGACGACCATGCGGCCGGCGGCCACGTCCACCAGGGGGACGGCCTGGGCGGTGAAGGGGAACATGACGGTCGGGCCGCTCGCGGGCGCGATTTCCAGCACCTGGCCGGCGCCGAAATCATGCACCGCCACGATCTCCCCGTATGCGCTTCCGTCCCGCAATTCCGTCTGAAGCCCCATCAGATCCTCGACGTAGTATTCGTCCTCGCCCTCGATCGCCGGCAGCGCCTCACGCGGGAGGAAGAGCTGTGTGCCCTTGAGCGCCTCGGCCGCCGCCCTGTCCACGACACCGTCGATACGGGCGATGAGGCGGTCCCCCGCGGCTCCGGTCAGGCTGAGCGTGAAGCGGCGCCGGCCCGATTCGTCCGACACCGGGCCATGGCCGACGATGTTTTCCGGTGCCGCCATGAAGCTCTTGAGCTTCACCGCGCCGCGCACGCCGTGGGGGCCGGTGATGGCCCCCACGCAGACCCGCGCGCGCGGGCCGGCCACGACCCCGACCCAGGCGGCGCGCGCCCTTCAGTCCTTCTTCTCTTCCGCCTCTTCCGCCACGTCCTCGGCCGGCGCCTCGGCGACCGGCTCCTCCGCCGGCGCGGCCTCTTCCGCCACGGCCTCCTCCGGCGCGGCCTCTTCCACCACGGGCTCCTCTGCCACGGGCTCCTCGGCAGCCGGCTCTTCCTCTGCCGCGGCCTCTTCCGCCGCCGGCTCTTCCTCTGGCGTCGGCTCCTCGGCGACCGGCTCCTCGGCCGGCGCGGCCTCCTCCGCCTCGGCCGGCGCGGCCTCCGCCGCTTCGATCTCCGCCGCGGCCGCGCGCGCTTCCTCTTCCTGGGCCGCCTTCTTGGCCTCCTCCGCGGCCTTGCGGCGCTCGAGCTCCTTGACCCGCGGCAAGTGCTGCTTGGTCTGCTGAGAGATTGCGGGCGCCGCGGCGATACCGTCATGGCCGAGGAACCGCGCCACCCGGTCCGACGGCTGGGCGCCGACGCCGAGCCAATACCGCACGCGCTCGGGCTCGAGCACCACGCGCACCGGGTCGTCCTTGGCCAGCATGGGGTTGTAGCTGCCGATCCGCTCGATGAAGCGGCCGTCGCGCGGGCTGCGCGAGTCCGCGACGACGATGCGGTAGAAGGGGCGCTTCTTGGCGCCCCCGCGGGACAGGCGAATTCTCAGTGACATGTTCTGACGTTCCCGTTCTGTTGTTCGGTCGGTTGGTTGGATCGTTGGCGCGGGCGCTAGCGGGGGAAGCCGCCGGGCGGCCCCGGCATGGCCGGCATGCCGTGGCGCAGAAGCCCCTTCTTGCCGAGCTTGCCGACCTTCTTCATCATCCGCTGCATTTCCTGGAACTGCTTGAGCATCTTGTTGACCTCCTGCACGGAGGTGCCGGAGCCGGCGGCGATGCGCTGCTTGCGCGAGGCCTTGACGATCTGGGGCCGGCGCCGCTCCTTGGGCGTCATGGAGGAGATCATGGCCTCCTGGCGCACGATCACGCCCTCGTCGACATTGGCCTGCGCCATCTGTTTCTTGACCTTGGCGATGCCGGGCATGAGCGCCATGACCCCTTCGAGCCCCCCCATCTTGCGCATCTGGGCGAGCTGCTTGGCCATGTCCTCGAGGTCGAACTTGCCCTTCTGGATCTTGCGCGCGAGACGCTCGGCATCCTCCTGCTCGATCGTCTCCTGGGCCTTCTCGACCAGACTGACGACGTCGCCCATGCCGAGGATGCGCCCGGCCAGGCGGTCGGGGTGGAAGGTCTCGAGGGCGTCGAGCCCCTCGCCCACGCCGATCAGCTTGATGGGGCAGCCGGTGACGGCGCGCATGGAGAGGGCGGCACCACCGCGCGCATCCCCATCGACGCGCGTCAGGATTATGCCGGTCAGGCCGATGCGGGTGTGGAACGCCGCCGCCACGTTGACCGCGTCCTGGCCGGTCATGGCGTCGGCCACCAGCAGGGTCTCGACGGGCGAGACGGCGCCGCCCACGGCCGCGGCCTCCTCCATCAGCTCGTCGTCCACGTGGAGCCGCCCGGCCGTATCCAGCAGCACCACGTCGTAGGCCTCGAGCCGGGCCGTCTGCATGGCGCGGCTGGCGATGGCGGCGGGGGGCTCGCCCACGACCACGGTCAGGGTCGCGACCTCCGCCTGGTGGCCGAGCACGGCGAGCTGCTCCTGGGCCGCCGGCCGGCGCACGTCGAGCGAGGCCATGAGCACCTTTTTCTTGTACCGCTCGCGCAGCCAGCGGCCGAGCTTGGCCGTCGTCGTGGTCTTGCCCGAGCCCTGGAGCCCGACCAGCATGATCGGCACCGGCGGGCTGGCGCGCAGGTTGATCTCGACCGCCTCGACGCCGAGCGTCTCGACCAGGTGGTCGTGGACGACCTTGACCACCTGCTGGCCGGGTGCCACGCTCCTCAGCACGTCCTGGCCGACGGCGCGCTCGCGCACCACATCGATGAAGTCCTTGACCACCGGCAGCGCCACGTCCGCCTCGAGCAGCGCCACCCGCACCTCGCGCAGCGCCGCCTCGACGTCCGCCGCGCTCAACGCGCCGCGGCGCGTCAGGCGGTCGAAGACCTCGCCAAGTCTGTTGCTCAGGCTCTCGAACATGGGATCTTCCGATCCCTCCTTCCGTCGCAGGCAAGGTCCAAAACGCCAAACGCGCCGGCGCGCGACACTCGCGGACCAACGGACCCCCACGGGAGTAAAGCCTTACCCCATTCCGTGACAGCGCGGAATGTAGGGAGGCGGTGGGGGCGAGTCAAGCCGCACAAATGTGAATCAGCCTAGACAAACTACGGCAATGCCGTATATTCGATACTCGTGGACATCATCGTCAAACGCACTGCCGTATATACGGCAAAAGCGGACCGATTGCTGACACCGGCGGAACAGCACGCCATCGAGCTCGAAGTGGCGACCAATCCCGAAAGGGCGCCGGTCGTTCGCGGTACGGGCGGCGTTCGCAAGATGAGAGCGCGCGCTGGAGGCAGAGGATAGAGCGGCGGCGTTCGCGTCTGCTACTTCTATCGCGGCCATGTTGGAACAGTTTACCTGTTGGCGCTGTATGCGAAGAACGAGAAAGCCGATCTGTCGGCTGTGGACAAGAAAGCTCTCAGGGCGATCGTGAAGAGAATCGGTAATTTCGACAATATAGAGAGTGAATGACATGCCCAATAAGACCACGCCCGCCGGGCGGGAGCTCGTCGACGCGCTCAATGAGGTGCTCGACGATGTTTCAGGCCGGAGGACACTTCCGGGACGGAGCTTGAGGGTTCCAGACGATATCGATGTCCGAGCCATAAGGAAGAAGACCGGCATGAGCCAAAAAGCCTTCTCCGACCAGTTCGGCATCGACTACCGGCTGCTCCAGGATTGGGAACAGAAACACCGGCGGCCCGCCGGACATGCCCGGGCGTATCTCCTGGTCATCGACCGCGAGCCAAAGGCCGTCGAGCGCGCGCTCGCTTGATACGCTGGCGGGGAGTGTGGTGAGATGTACGCACGTCCCCACCAAACGACCGCCGACCGCAGGTTCGATATGGCTCATAAGCTGCTCACGGGCTCGTTCGTCGCCCTTCTGACGCCGTTCAACGGTGACGGCTCGATCGACTATGAGGGCTTTCGCACCCTCCTCGATTTCCAGCGCACCCACGGCACCAGCGCCGTGCTCATCATGGGCTCGACGGGTGAGGCCTCCATGCTCACGCCCGAGGAGAAAAAGGAAGTCATTACCCGCACGCTCGCCTTCCGCGCGGGCGGGATGGAGCTGTGGTACGGCTGTACCGGCGCGCATACGGACGCGACCCTCTCGACCGTGCGTCACGCGGGCGTTGAGGGTGCCGACGGCATCATCGTCACGGTGCCCTCCTACGTCGTGCCGCCCGAAGAGGACTCGGTGGCCTACTTCCTCGAAGTGGCGGACGCGAGCGCGGTACCCGTCGGCATCTACAACAACCCGACGCGGGTCAAGACCGACCTCTCGGCCGACGCCATGATCCGCATCGCCGGGCACGAGAATATCGTGCTGCTCAAGGAGGCGACCGCGCGCGGCGACCAGATCGCTCGCATCGCCCGCGCGCGCCAGCACCTCTCCATCATGTGCTGCGATTCGCCGAACCTGGGCCTCGTCATGCAGGTCATGGCCCTCGGTGGCCAGGGAACGGCGAACATGGGCGGCAACATCATCCCGGCCGAGATGGCCGCCATCTCCAAGCCGTGGGAGAGCTTCGCCGACGTCGAGGCCTTCCGCGAGAATTACCTCCACGTCCTGCCGCTCCTCCACTTCCACTATTCGGCCATCAACCCGGTGGCGGTGAAGGCTCTTGCGCGCGCCGTGGGCGTGCCGGCGGGGCCGTTCCGCCGCCCCCTCAAGGGCCTCGACGGCCCGGCCCTGGAGAAGGGCATCCAAATCGTGCGCGAGCTCGGCATCGCCGAGCGCTACGGCTTCACCCTGCCGGGCGCGCGGCCCGCGCGGCTCGCGAGCTGAGCCGGACGCAGGGAAGGATAGAAACATGAGCGCCTATCTCATCTTCCGGGTCTCGAACGTGACCGACCCCGAGCGCATGGCCGTGTACCGGGACGAGGCCCCCGCCACCTTCGAGAAGCATGGTGGGCGCGTGATCGCCGCCGGCGGCCGCACGGTGACCCACGAAGGGCCGGAGGAGACCGCGCGCATGGGCATCATCGAGTTCCCCTCTTACGAGGCGGCCGACACCTGGATCAACTCGCCCGAATACCAAGCGCTGAAAGCCGCGCGCGCGGGTGCCGCCGACCTGCAGCTCATCATCCTCGACGGGCTGGCGTAGCCGCCGGCGGGTCTGTAACCAAGGCCGCCTTCCACGACACAATAGTTGCCTCTCCGAATTCTTCGTCGGACCTCACCCTTCGATAGGCTCAGGGTGAGGACCCCATGCCGCGCCTGTCGAAGTATGAGGGCCGGGTGGTTGGGCCGGCTCAGGGAGAGGTCCTCATGCTGAGCCTGTCGAAGCGTGAGGGCCGGGTGGGTGGGCCGGCTCAGGGAGAGGTCCTCATGCTGAGCCTGTCGAAGTATAAGGGCCGGGTGGGTGGGCCGGCTCAGAGTGAGGTCCTCATGCTGAGCCTGTCGAAGTATGAGGGCCGGCGGGGCGTGGCGCCCCGCTGGACATTGAACCCCCGCGCGGCCATATAACGCGGGCTATGACCGGCCTCGCCTTCACCAAGATGCACGGCCTCGGCAACGACTTCGTTGTGCTGGACGGCCGGCGCGCGCCCTTGGCACTCGACGCAGCGCGCGCCCGCGCCATCGCCGACCGGCGCACGGGCGTGGGCTGCGACCAACTGATTACCATCTTGCCGCCGCGCATGGATGGGGCCGACGCCTTCATGCTGATCCTCAACGCCGATGGTGACGAGGTCGAGGCTTGCGGCAACGGCGCGCGCTGCGTCGCCTCGATCCTCATGGGCGAGGCCGGGGCCGAGCGCACCGTGATCGAGACGGTGGTAGGGCTGCTGCCGGCCGAGCGCGGATCGAATGGGGCAATCGCCGTCGATATGGGGGAAGCGCGCTTGGGCTGGCGCGAGATCCCGCTCGCGGCGGCGGCCGATACGTTAGCGCTCGACGTCACGGTCGGGCCACTTTCGGCCCCCTGCGCCGTCAATTTGGGCAACCCGCACGCCGTCTTCTTCGTCGACGATGTGGAAGCCGTGGATCTCGAGACCCACGGACCGGCGGTCGAACATCACCCGATGTTTCCCGAGCGCACCAATGTCGAGGTGATTGAGGCGCTCTCGGCCATGCGCCTGCGCATGCGGGTGTGGGAGCGGGGCGTGGGCATTACCCGGGCCTGCGGCTCGGGCGCCTGCGCCGCCCTGGTGGCCGCGCACCGCCGCGGCATCACCGGGCGCGAGGCCGAGGTCGTGCTCGATGGCGGCAGCCTCGAGATCGCCTGGCTCGAGAACGGGCACGTGCGCATGGCGGGGCCGGCGGCGGTGAGCTTCACGGGCGCGCTCGACCCGGCCCTCCTGGGCTGAGGGGCACGAGCCATGACCGAGCCTCGGCTCATCACCTTCGGCTGCCGCCTCAACGCCTACGAATCCGAGGTCATGCGCGGGCTCGCCACCGACGCCGGGCTCTCGGGCGCCGTCATCGTCAACACCTGCGCCGTCACGGCCGAGGCCGAGCGCCAGGGTCGCCAGGCCATCCGCCGGGCGCGGCGGGAGAGCCCGGGTGCCCGCGTCATCGTCACCGGCTGCGCGGCCCAGATCGACCCCGCCACCTACGCCGCCATGCCCGAGGTGGACCGCGTGCTCGGCAACGCCGAGAAGCTCGACCCGTCGAGCTATCGCCTAGGCGAGGGCGATGCCCGCGTCCTGGTCGGCGACATCGGCGCCGCGCGGGAGACGGCCGGGCACCTGACCGAGGGCTTTGGCGCCCGCGCCCGCGCCTTCGTCCAGGTCCAGAACGGCTGCGACCACCGCTGCACCTTCTGCGTCATCCCCTTGGGCCGCGGCCCGAGCCGCAGCGTGCCCATGGGCCGGATCGCCGAGGAGGTGCGGGGCCTGGTGGATCGCGGTTGCCGCGAGGTCGTGCTCGCGGGCGTCGATCTCACGGCCTATGGCGCCGACCTGCCGGGCCGGCCGAACCTCGGCCGGATGGCGCGGCGCCTGCTCGCGGCCGTGCCGGCGCTCGCACGGCTGCGCCTCTCCTCGATCGATGCCGCCGAGGCGGACGAGGACCTCCTGGCCCTCTTCGCCGAGGAGCCGCGCCTCATGCCCCACCTCCACTTGAGCCTCCAGTCCGGCGACGACCTCATCCTCAAGCGCATGAAGCGGCGCCACACCCGGGCCGAGGCCGTGGCCTTCTGCGCCCGCTTGCGGGCACTCCGGCCCGGTTTGGCGCTCGGCGCCGACCTGATCGCCGGCTTCCCGACCGAGACCGAGGCGATGTTCGCGAACACCCTCGCGCTCATCGAGGATTGCGGCCTCGCCTTCCTCCACGTCTTCCCCTTCTCGGCCCGGCCGGAGACGCCGGCCGCGCGTATGCCCCAGGTGCCGGGGACGGTGCGGCGCGAACGCGCGGCGCGGCTGCGCGAAGCGGGCGAGGCGGCGGCGACGCGCTTCCTCGCGGGCCGCGTCGGCACCCGCGCCTCGGTTCTGGTCGAGCGGCCGGCGCTCGGGCGCAGCGAGCACTATGCCCCCGTGCGCCTCGACCGCGCCGCCGCGCCCGGCGCGGTCGTCGCGGCCACCATCACCGGGGCCGCGCCCGGCGCGCTGATCGGGCGCATCGCCGCATGAGCGAGGCGGCGGGTGAGCCGCGGGGCGGCTGGCTCGCGCGCCTGCGCGGCGGGCTCCGCCGCAGCTCCGAGCGCCTGGCCGACGGCATCGGCGGCATCTTCACGGGCCGCAAGCTCGACGGCGCCGCGGTCGAGGGATTGGAAGAGCTGCTGATCGCCGCCGACCTCGGGCCCGCGACGGCGGCGCGGCTCGCCGCCGGCATCGCCGCGACCCGCTTCGGCAAGGCGGTGACGGCCGAGGAGGTGCGCGATGCCCTGGCTGGCGAGATCGCGGCCATCCTCGAGCCCGCGGACCGCCCCCTCGCGCTCGACCCCGCGCACCGGCCGCACGTCATCTTGGTGGTGGGCGTGAACGGCACCGGCAAGACCACCACCATCGGCAAGCTCGCCCATCAGCTCCGCCGGGACGGGCGCAGCGTGATGCTGTGCGCGGGCGACACCTTCCGCGCCGCCGCCATCGAACAGCTCCAGATCTGGGGCGAGCGCGCGGACGCCCCCGTGATCGCGGGCGCGCCCGGTGCGAACGCCGCGGGCCTCGTCTACGACGCCCTTTCGGAAGCCCAGGGCGCGGGCGTCGACGTCCTCCTCATCGATACGGCGGGGCGGCTCCACAACAAGGCCAACCTGATGGCCGAGCTGGAGAAGGTCGTGCGCGTTCTCGGCAAGCTCGATGAGCGCGCGCCCCATGACTGCTTCCTGGTGCTCGACGCCACCACGGGCCAGAATGCCCACGCCCAGGTCGAGCTCTTCCAGAAGGCGGCACCCATCACCGGCCTCGTGGTCACCAAGCTCGACGGCACCGCGCGCGGCGGGGTCCTGGTGGCGCTGGCGGAGCGCTTCGGCCTGCCGGTCGTCGCCATCGGCGTCGGCGAGGGGATCGAGGATCTCAGCACCTTCGACGCCCGCGATTTCGCCCGCGGCCTCATGGGCCTCGAGGGTTGAGGGGAAAATACATGACCGAGCAGGAAACGGCCGCCATCACCAACTGGCACGCCCACGTCTATTACGACGAGGCGAGCCGCGCCCATGCCGCCTGGATGCGCGAGCGGGCGAGTGCGCTCTTCGACGTGGTGCTCGGGCGCTGGCGCGAGGAGCCCGTCGGCCCCCATCCCCAGGCCATGTACCAGGTCGCCTTCGCGCCCGGCCAGTTCGCGGCGCTGGTGCCCTGGATCGCCCTCAACCGTGGGGGTCTCGTGGTCCTGGTCCATTCCGACACCGGTGATTCGCCCGCCGACCATTCCGATCACGCCATCTGGCTCGGCGCGAAGCTGGAGCTCGATATCGAGTTCCTGCGCAACTTCGATTCGGCCTGACGTCAGCCGCGCCCGACGCGGCTCGAGGCCATGGCGCTCGACCTCTCCGTCGCCGGCCTGGTGCTGCTGGCGGCCGTCTTCCATGCCTCGTGGAACGCCATCGCCAAGTCTTCGGGCGACTTCCTCCTCACCTTCAGCTTGTTGAGCGGGGTGGCGGGCGTGGCGGGGGCCGTGCTTGCCGTCGCCTCTCCGATGCCGGCGCCGGAGAGCTGGCCCTACATCGCGGCCTCGACGATGGTGCAGTTCGCCTATTACGCCTTTCTCAACTACGCCTACCGATTCGGCGATCTAGGCGTCGTCTATCCCCTCGCCCGCGGCAGCGCCCCGGCGCTGGTCGCCATCGGCGGCGCCGTCTTCGCCGGGGAGGCATTGGGCGGGCGCGAGGTCGCCGGCGTACTCGTGGTCTCGCTCGGGATCGCCAGCCTCGCCTTCACCAGCCGTCGCGGGCAGAGCGAGCCCCTGGCCATCGTCTACGCCTTCGCCACGGGTCTCACCATTGGCACCTATACGGTGATCGACGGGCTCGGCGTGCGGCTCTCCGGCAGCCCGGGCGGCTATATCGGCTGGCTGTTCATGGCCGCGGGCGGACTGACCTTCCTCTTCATCACGTTACTCAAGGGCCGGGGCAGTATGCGCATCTACGCGCCCTATCTCGGCCGCGGCACCATAGGCGGCGTGCTGGTCGTCTCAGGCTACGGGATGGTGGTCTGGGCGCTCAGCCTGGGGGCCATGGCGCCGGTCGCCGCTCTGCGCGAGACGAGTGTCATCTTCGCCGCCGTCTTCGGCGCTGTCTTCCTCGGCGAGGCGTTTGGCCGCTCGCGCATCATCGCCGCAACTATCGTCGTCGCCGGCCTCTTCGTCCTCAACGTGCCGTTCTAGAGCGGTTCCGTTTGATCGGACCCACTCTAGCCCTATTTGTCGCTCGCGGCAGCGGACGAAGAGGTCCGCGCCTGCGCGGGCGCGCCGGGCGACCGGCGGGCCGCCTTGCGGCCTGGAGCGATTCCAGTCGAGGTGGAAACGCTCTAGCGTCGGCCCGGTCGCCGCCCGGTCTACGCCACGACCGGCCAGTCGCTTACGGTGCCCATGCCCAGGCGCTCGACCCGTCGCCGCACCGAGGCCAGGGCCTCGGCATAAATGACCCCCTCGTCGACGTTGGTGGCGTGCCCGTCGCGGAAGACGATGCGGCCATCGACGATCACGCTGTCCACCGAGCCCACGCGGCTGGTGAGCGCCAGTTGATGGATGGGGTTGTAGCCGGGCCGCGATTCGGCCGCTTCGAGGGAGCGGATCACGATGTCCGCGCGCTTGCCCACTTCCAGGCTGCCGGCGATGTCGTCGAAGCCGGTGGCCTTGGCGGCGCGGCAGGTCTGCATCTCGATCAGCGTCGAGGGGGGGACGAAATCGCGCGCGTTGCGCGCCACCAGGTGGGCGATCCGGGCGGCGTCGCCGATGGCGCAGTCGAGGGCGCCGTCGATGCCGAGGGCGACGTTGATGCCGCGGCGGTGCATCCCGGCCATGCGCGTTGGCGCGTCGGGGCTGATGCCGAGCGTGAAATAGGCGACCGGGCACCAGACGACCGAGGCGCCGGTCTCGAGCAGCGCCTCCTCGTCCTCGTCGAAGATGGCGCTCATATGCACGAGGGCCGAATCCCCGTCGAGCACGCCGAGCTCGGCCAGATGGGTGATGCGGGAGCGGCCGAGCCGCGCCTTCTCGGCGGCGGCGATGGTGGGCAGGTAGCCATCGTGCTGCTGGAAGTTGACGCCGTTCTCCCTCGCGATTCCCGACGCGGCGCGCTCGAGCTCGTCCGAAGCCGTGCCCTCGCCATAAAGGCAGATATAGCCGCGCACGAGCGCGTTCGCGTCCTTGTTGCGGTAGAGCTGGCTGCCGAGGGTCTCTAGCGCCCGGTCGAGGGTGGGTGGGGCCCGTTCGAGGAGGCTGTCGCTGCGCAGGCCGCCGGCCAGCTCCAGTATATCGGGCCGGTCCCACAGGTAGGGCTCGGCGACCGAGGCCCGCACGCCCACCGCTTCGACGGCCTCGGCCACGGCGTCGACGTGGAACGTGGTCCCCGGCTCCATGAAGGCGGTGAAGCCGTTGCGCAGCAACTCGATGCCCCCGAGGGCGGCGGCGGCGTAATCGTCCTCGGCCCGAACATCGGCCTTCCAGTCGGCGAAGGAAACCGGCTGCTTGCTCGACGCCATGGTGTCGGCGAAGACGCCGCGGCAGGTCTGGTGGCCAATGTGGATATGGGCGTCGATGAAGCCGGGGTGGACGGGCGCGCCGCCGGCGTCGAGGGTGCGCGGGGCCCGGTAGGCGGCGAGCACCTCGCGCTCCGGCCCCACGGCGACGATGGTATTGCCCGTGATAGCGACAGCGCCTGACGCATAGACCGTGCACTCGGGGTTGAGCGTGAGCACGTAACCGTTGCGGATGACGATGTCGCAGGCCGCCGGCCCGCCTGTCCCTGATGTGGTCGTCATGGCAATCCTCCGAAGCCGTCGTTCCCAGACCAAGCCTATCCTAGTGGATTGATTCCAACGTTTGAAACCCTCGGTTTCGTGCTGCGATGATTTCATTGGGGTCGGCTTTCCAGATGAATGGCTGTGGGTTGGCGGCATTGTATTCGTGGATGAAGCGGTTGATGGCGGCCTGGAGGTCGACGACGGAATGGAAGACGCCGTGCTTGAGCCTGCGTCGCGTGAGCTTGGCGAAGAAGCCCTCGACGGCATTGAGCCACGAGCACGAGGTCGGCGTGAAGTGGAAGGTCCAGCGTGGATGGCGGTCGAGCCAGGCGCGGACTTTGTCCTTCTTGTGCGCCGCGTGATTGTCGAGGACCACATGAATGGCCTTGTCCGTCGGCACCTCGCGTTCGATACGGTTGAGGAAGCGGATGAACTCCTGATGGCGGTGGCGCTGCATGTTCTGGCCGATGACCGTTCCGTCGAGAATGTTGAGCGCGGCGAACAGCGTCGTCGTGCCGTGCCGCTTGTAGTCATGGATCATGGTGCCGGCGCGGCCCTTCTTCATGGGCAGGCCGGGCTGGGTGCGGTCGAGCGCCTGGATCTGCGACTTCTCGTCGATCGACAGCACCACCGCATGAGCCGGCGGATCGACATACAAGCCAACGACATCGGTGAGTTTCTCGGCGAATGCCGGGTCGTTCGACAGCTTGAAGCGCCGCCAGCGGTGCGGGCTGAGACCGTGGGCCTTCCAGATCGCCTGCACCGTCGAGGCGGCGATACCGGCCGCCGCGGCCATCGCGCGCAGCGTCCAGTGGGTCGCCTCGTGCGGCGGCGGTTGCTGCGTCAGGCGGACGATCCAGGCGACACGATCGGGCGCGATCGGCGCCTTGCCGGGCGGACGGGACTTGTCGCGAAGCAGGCCGCCGACGCCCTCGTGCATGAACCGCTCCTGCCAACGCCACACGCAGGTCTTGGACTTGCCGGTCTCGGCCATGATCGCCGAAGTGCCCAGACCCGCGCCGCTCAAAAGGACGATACGCGCCCGCCAGACGTGCTTCTGCGGGCTCTTGGGGTCCGCGACGATGGCGCGCAATCGCTGACGCTCGCCGGCAGATACAGTGAAGGAGATTCCGCTGCGCATGCGATAGACTCGCATGCCACAGCACAAAACGGAATCCCAAATCGGACTCTTTCGTTCCGATCAATCCACTAGAACACGGGATCGCCCGCCGTCCCGCGCGATAATGGGTACTAAATCGTTTCCAGTTCGGCTGGAATCGCTCCAGGCCGCAAGGCGGCCCGCCGGTCGTCCGGCGCGCCCGCGCGGGCGCGGACCTCTTGGTCCGCCGCCGCGAGCGAAACAATCGCTAGAGTGGGTCCGATCGAAGCGGAACCGCTCTGGTCCGGCTTGCGGGCGGCGGGCCACCGCGCTAGGTATCCCGGTCGCAGACAATCGCCGGCCAAACCATGACCACGCGCGCCGAGACCGCCCACATAGATTTCATGGATCGGCGCCGGGCCCGCATCATCGCCGGCTGGCTGCTGGCCTGCTGCGCCATGGTCTTCATCATGATCGTCGTGGGCGGCGTCACGCGCCTCACCAGCTCCGGGCTCTCCATGGTCGATTGGCGGCCGCTCATGGGCTGGCTGCCGCCGCTCTCCGAGGCCGAATGGCGGGGCATCTTCGCACGCTACCAGGAATATCCCGAATACCAGAAGCTCAACCGCGGCATGACGCTCGCAGGGTTCAAGGGCATCTTCTGGTGGGAATTCTCGCACCGGGTCTGGGGCCGCCTGATCGGCGTCGCCTTCCTCGTCCCGGCACTCTTCTTCTGGGTCCGGGGCTGGATCGATTCCTGGCTCGCGCCGCGCCTCGTGGTTGCCTTCATCCTCGGCGGGCTCCAGGGCGTGCTGGGCTGGTATATGGTCAAGAGCGGCCTCGTCGACCGCCCGGACGTGAGCCACTACCGCCTCGCCGCCCATCTGATGCTCGCGGTAGCCATCTACGGTTACATGTTCTGGCTCGCCCTCGACCTGTTGGCGCCGGGGAGGGCGCGCACGGCCGATCTGATTCTCAGCGGCCCGCGCCGCTTCGCCTGGATGCTGGCGGGCGTCGTCCTGGTGACGATCGTCTCGGGCGCCTTCGTTGCCGGCCTCAACGCCGGCTTCGCCTACAACACCTTCCCGCTCATGGACGGCCGCTGGGTGCCCGAGGAGATCCTGGACCTCTCGCCCGTCTACCTCAATTTACTCGAGAACATCGCCACGGTGCAGTTCCAGCACCGGATCCTGGCCATCGCCACGCTCGCGCTCGTGGTGCTCTACTGGTCCCACGCCCGGCGCGTGGCTCCCGGGCGGCGCGGGCGCCGGGCGCTCGACGCGCTCCTCGCCGCGGTGGCGATCCAGGTGACGCTCGGCATCTCGACCCTGGTGCTCATCGTCCCGATCCCCCTGGCCGCCCTGCACCAGGCAGGGGCGGTGCTCCTCTTCACCGCCGTCCTCTGGGCCGCGCACGAGCTCCGCGGTCGGCGGGCCTGAGGCCCGTCGCCGCGGCCCTCAAGCGCCGATGAAGCCGCCGTCCGCGCGGGTGATGGCAACGACCGACGGGCGCGGCGGCATGGCCGGGTCGAAGTCGGGCCAGCGGGTGGAGGGGTCCTCGAAGCTCGCGGCCGCGCCATCGGCGTAGAACCGCTCGCCCGGATGCTGCACCGAGAGGAAGAGGGTGCGGGCGTCGGGAGTGAATTGGGGGCCGGTCACCTCGGCGCCCTCGGGCGCGCGGAAGAACATGCGGCCGGTTCCCCGCCCTTCACCCGCCGTCTCCAGCGCCCACAGGCCGTCGGCGGAGCCCGAGAGCGTCTTCCAGGCCTTGCCCTGGTCGGTGGCGATCCACAGCCGGCCGAAGCTGTCCACCGCCGCATTGTCGGGCGCCGAGAACCAGCCGTTAGGACCCGTGGCCGGGTTCCAGCGCGACTCGGTCGCGGGATCGCCCGGGTCGCCGCATTCGACCAGCATGTCCCAGCGGAAGACTGGCGCCCCATGGTCGCCGCCGGGGGGCGCGAGCTCGACGATCTGACCCCACGGGTTGGGCGCGCGGTTGTTGACCGCGTCGCGCCCGGCCTGGGTGCGCTTGCTGTTGTTGCTGAGGACGACGATGACGGTGCCCTGGGCCGGGTCGGGCACGACGCCCTCCGGCCGGTCCAGCGGCGTGGCACCCAGGGTCCCGGCCGCCCGGCCGGCCTCGATCAGCACGTCCGCCTGGCCCGCGAACCCGGCGTCGGGATCCAGCCCGCCAGTCCCAAAGACGAGCGGCAGCCATTCGAGGCGGCCGTCGTCGCGGAACCGGGCGGCGGAGAGGGTGCCGCGGTCGAGGAGTCCCGTGTTGGCCTGGCGGCTCTCGGGATCGACCGCGTTGGCGCTCACGAAGCGGAAGAGGAACCCGCCCCGCCGGTCGTCACCCAGATAGACGACCAGCCGGCCGTTGCCATTGACGATATTGGCCGCCCCTCGTGCTTGAAGCGGCCGAGCGCCGTGCGCTTCACTGGTACGGAGTCGGGGTCGAACGGATCGACCTCGACGATCCAGCCGAAGCGGTTGGGCTCGTGCGGCTCGACCTCCACGTTCCAGCGCGGCTCGACCTCGGCCCAGTGGTAGAAGTCGCTCGGGATGCCGTGGTCGGCATGGTTGCGCGCCTCGGGGCCGCCCTCCAGGCGGCCGGTGAAATAGTTGTTGAAGTGCTCCTCCGCCATCAGCCAGGTGCCCCACGGCGTGATGCCGCCGGCGCAGTCGGCGACCGTACCGATGACGCGCCGGTCCGTGGGGTCGGCCGAAGTGCGGAGCCGCGCATGGCCCGCAGCCGGCCCGGCGATGGCTATGACGGTGCCCCCTGCCGTGATGCGCCGATTGAAGCGGCCGGGCCGCAGGAGGCGCCAGCGCCCCGCCCCGTCCCGCGCCACTTCGAGGATCGAGCCGCCATGGGCCGCCATCTCGATCGCCGCGACCTCGCGCCGCCGGCCTTCGTCCTCGGCCCACGCGCGCGGGAACATCACGGCCCGCCGGGTCGATTCTTGGTTGACGCAGAGGAGGCCGTGCCCGGACTCGTCCGATCCGCCGGGCAGGCCGAAATAGCCCACGTAATCGTTGTTGTAGCCGAACTGCATGGCCTGGGCGGCGGCCGTCTGGCGGCTCGGGTCGAAGGCCGAGGCGCCGGGCAGAACCGGGTCGCCCCAGCGCACCAGGACCTCCGCCCAGTGTCCGGGGGCGACGTGGTCGGTCGCGTCCACGCCGTGGGCGATGCCGGTGAAGCCGAAGCGGGGGGACGGCCCCAGGAGCCGGTCTTGCGCCGCGAGGCGCGCGGGGCGCGCGAGCGCCGCCATGGCCGCCACGCCGAGGGCGCCCCTCAGGACGCCGCGCCGGCCATAGCGGCGGCCGGCGATCGCGGTCAGGGATAGCGGGTCATCGTCGTTCGTCACGCGTGCCTCCACCTGCCCGGCCCCCACGACCGGCGTTGACCGGCGGGTGCCGAGCCCCATATCTATCCCGGTCACCATGAAGGAGCCCGCCTTGCGTGCCAAGCCCGCCACTATCCTCCTCGCCGCCTTCTCGATCCTGTCGACGGGCGCACCGGCCTTCGCCCTGGGCCATGGCTCGGGGACGCTCCATTTCGAGGTCTTGCGCGACGGCTCGCCCATCGGCACCCACGTCGTGCGCTTCCGGGAGGAGGGCGACACCCTCACGGTCGAGAACGAGGTCCGCATCGCGGTCACGATGGCCTTCATCACCGTCTACCGCTATGAGCAGGACCGTACCGAGACGCTGCGGGACGGGCGCGTCGTCGCCTTCCACAACCGCACCGACGACGATGGCGAAGTGACCGAGGTCACCGCGCGCGCGGTCGAGGGCGGCATCGAGGTGATCGGGCCCGAGGTGCGCCATACCGTGCCGGTGGACATGATCCTCACCGGATACTGGAGCCACGAAACGGTGAACCGCGTGCGCCTCCTCGATGCGGGCGACGGCACCGTGTTGGAGATCGTCGTCGCGGATGGGGGCGTGGAGACGGTCGAGGCCTGGGGCCGCGAGGTCGAAGCGCGACGCTACGCGCTGACGGGCGATATGGAAAAGGAGCTCTGGTACGACGCCGCCGGCATCTGGGTCCACATGCGCCAGGTGGCGCGCGACGGCTCGATCATCGAATACCTGCTCACGCCCGAGGGCGGCGGGGGCGCGCCGACCCCGTCACCGGAGCCATCGGACCTGGAGTCCCGCTAATGGTGCCGTACGCCGATGCGCCAATGTGCCATCGGCCCTCATACTTCGACAGGCTCAGCATGAGGGCCTCACCGCGGTAGCCACAAAGCCTCATACCGAGTTCGCCGAAGCCTCACCCTGAGCCTGTCGAAGCCTCACCCTGAGCCTGCCGAAGCCCCACCCTGAGCCTGTCGAAGCCCCACCCTGAGCCTGTCGAAGCCCCACCCTGAGCCTGTCGAAGCCTCACCCTGAGCCTGTCGAAGCCCCACCCTGAGCCTGCCGAAGCCTCACCCTGAGCCTGCCGAAGCCTCACCCTGAGCCTGTCGAAACCTCATCCTGAGCCTGTCGAAGGGTGAGGCGGTGGCACGATGGGACCCACCAGACCCTAACCCGCGAGGCTCGCCTCGGCGATGCGGTGGATGCGGTCGCGGCCCAGGAGGTAGACCCGGAAATCGGCGCCGAAGAGGGCGCGGATGGCCGGGTCGAGCACGCTGAGACCGCCCGTATAAGCGCCGAAGGCAGGCAGGATCAGACGGTGCCGGTCGGTCGCGAAGCAGCGGCCCCGCACCGAGCGGCCGCGCACGCTGATGCGCGCCTTGGGGTGGAAGTGGCCGCTCACCTCGCCGTCGCATTCGGGCGTGTCGAGGGCCTGGTGCCGGAATACCAGCGGCGGCGCTTTCACCTCCGCCACCACCTCGCCGCCGAGGGCGGCGGGCGGCGTGGGGTCGTGGTTGCCGGCGACCCAGGCCCATTGACGGGCCTCGATGAGCCCGGTGAGGATGCGCCGGTCGGTCGGGTCGAGCCGCCCCGCCGCGTCCTCGTCGTGGAAGCTGTCGCCCAGGCAGATGACGCGCCGGGGCTCGTAATGGGCGATGGCGCGGGCCAGTCGCTCGAGCGTCGCCCGGGTGTCGTAGGGCGGCAAAAGGGTGCCGCTGGCGGCGAAGCTCGACCCCTTCTCGAAATGGAGGTCCGCGACCACCAGGGTCGCCGCGGCCGGCCAGTAGAGGGCGCCGCTCAAATCGGCAACCATGAGGGCGCCGTTGACGCCGATGGTCTGGGCGCTCATAGGAGCGCCCTCTGTTCCTCGTCCGCGGCCATGGCGTCCTCGACGAGGGACTGGGCCGCCTCGTCTAGCAAGTCGTCGATGGCGGCACCGTGGATGCTCTCGCGGCCGATCTCCAGCAACACGGGGACGGCGAGGGGTGAGACGGTAGCGAGCCGCTTGTGTGTGATGCGGCCCTGGACGCGCGCCAGCATCTCGGCCAATCGGCGCACGTCGGTGAGGCCGCCAGCCGCGTCCGCGCGCGTCGCCCGCAGCAGTACGTGGTCCGGCTCGTGCCGGCGCAGCACGTCGTAGATGAGGTCGGCGTTGAAGGTGACCTGGCGGCGCGTCTTCTCCTGGCCCGGCGCGCGGCGCTCGATGAGGCCGGCGATCACGGCCACGTTGCGGAAGGTGCGCCTCAGCATGCTCGATTCCGCCATCCAGGCCTCGAGGTCGTCGCCCAGCATATCGGCGTCGAAGAGGGCGTCCACGTCCTCGGCCGGGCGCAGGCTCCAGACGCCGAGGACGTAATCGGTGGCGACGAAGCCCAGCGGCCGCAGCCCCACCCGCTCCATGCGCCGGGTCAGGAGCATGCCGAGGGTCTGGTGCGCGTTCCGCCCCTCGAAGCAATAGGCGACCAGGAACTCCTTCTTGTGTCGGGGAAAGGTCTCGACGAGGAGACCGTCGGCCGCGGGGAGGACCGAGCGCCAGCGCTGGATGCGCAGCCATTCCTGGACCTCGGCCGGGAAGGCGCGCCAGGCCTCGGGGGCCGCGAGCAGGCCCCGCACCCGGTCCGCGAGCCGGGTGGTGAGCGGCAGGCGGCCGCCTTGATACGCCGGGACCTTGGGGTCCTCGCCGGTGGCGGGGGAGACGATGGCGTGGGTCTCGCGCAGACCTTCGTAACGCAGGGTGCGGCCCGCGAAGATGAAGGTGTCGCCGGGCGTCAGGCCCTGGATGAAGTGCTCCTCGACCTCGCCGATGGTGGGGCCGCGCCTGAACTTGACGCGGATGGTGGGCGCCTCGACGATGGTGCCGACGTTCATGCGGTAGCGCCGTATGTCGGTGGCCGAGGCCGGGGCGAGGCGGCCGTCGGGCTCGCGCTTCAAGCGCCGGAAGCGGTCGTAGTTGCCGAGCGCGTAGCCGCCCGTCTCGACGAAGGCGAGCACGTCGCCGAAATCCTCGCGCGGGAGCGCCCGGTAGGGCCCCGCCGCCGTCACCTCGGCATAGAGCGCGTCCGCGTCGAGCGGGGCCGAGCAGGCCATGCCGAGCATGTGCTGGGCGAGCACGTCGAGGGCACCTTCGCGCGGCGGGTCGCCATCCAGCTCGCCCGCCGCGATGGCGTCGACGGCGGCGCGGCATTCCAGCATCTCGAAACGGTTGCCGGGGACGAGGATGGCGCGGCTCGGCTCGTCGAGCCGGTGGTTGGAGCGCCCGATGCGCTGGACCAGCCGGCTCGACCCCTTGGGCGCGCCCACCTGGACCACCAGGTCCACCGCCGCCCAGTCCACACCCAGATCGAGGGAGGAGGTGCAGACCACGGCGTCGAGATCGCCGTGCGCCATGGCGGCTTCGACCTTGCGGCGCTGTTCCACCGCCAGGCTGCCATGGTGGAGGGCGATCGCGAGATGGTCCTCGTTGGCCCGCCACAGCTCCTGGAACACGAGCTCGGCCTGGGCCCTCGTATTCACGAAGACCAGCGTCGTGCCCGCACCACGGATGGCGTTGTAGAGCTCGGGCATGGCGTAGAGCGCCATGTGCCCCGACCAGGGGATCGAGGCCTCGGGCACCAGGATCGAGATGTCCGGCTCACGCGCCGCCGTGCCCATGACGAGGCGCACGCCGTCCGCGCTGGCGTCGGGCGAGAGCCAGGCCGCGAGTTCGGCCGGGTCGGCTACCGTGGCCGAGAGCCCGACCCGGCGGCAGGCGGGCGCCAATCGCCGCACTCGGGCCAGGCCGAGGGAGAGGAGGTCGCCGCGCTTGTTGCCGGCGAGGGCGTGCAGCTCGTCGACGATCACGCACCTGAGACGCGCGAAGATGTCGGGCGCGTCCGTGTATGACAGCAGGAGCGCCAGGGATTCGGGCGTGGTCAGCAGGATGTGGGGCGGCCGGCGGCGCTGACGCTGGCGCTTGGCCGACGGCGTGTCGCCGGTGCGCGTCTCCGAGCGCACGGCCAATCCCATCTCGGCGATGGGCGCGCCGAGGTAGCGGTCGATATCGACGGCGAGGGCCTTCAAGGGCGAGATATAGAGGGTGTGGAGGCCCGCCGCCGCCACGCCCTCCCCCGCGCCCGAAAGCTCGATGAGGCTCGGCAGGAACCCGGCCAGGGTCTTGCCGCCTCCGGTGGGCGCGATCAAGAGGGTCGAGACACGATCGCGCGCCGCCGCCAGCATTTCGAGCTGGTGCGGGTGGGGCGTCCAGCCGCGCGCCTCGAACCAGCCGGCGAAGGGTGCCGGCAGCCCCGCGCCCGCGGCCGTCATCCGGCCTCCGCGTACGCCTTGGCGATGCGGGTCGCGAGGGCCGCGTTGGCGCGGAGGAGGGCGATGTTGGCGTCGAGGCTGCGGCCGCCGCTCAGCATCGCGATATGCTCGAGGAGGAAGGGCGTCAGGTCCTTGCCGTGGATGCCCCGGGCGCTCGCCTCGCCGGTCGCCGATTGGACGTGGCGCTCGAGCGCGGCACCGTCCATGGCGTCTTCTTCCGCCAGGGGATTGGCGACCACCACCCCGCCCGCGAGGCCGCAGGACCACTTGGCCCGGAGCAGCCGCGCCACCGCCGCCGGCGTGTCGAGGCGGAAGGCGAGCGCGATCCCGCTCGACCGGGCGTAGAAGGCCGGGAAGGTATCGGTGCCGTAGCCCACCACCGGCACGCCGCGCGTCTCCAGGTATTCGAGGGTGCTCGGCAGGTCGAGGATCGACTTGGCCCCGGCGCAGACCACGGCCACGTCGGTCCGCGCCAGTTCCTCCAAATCGGCCGAGACGTCGAGCGTCTCCTGCCAGCCGCGATGGACGCCACCGATGCCGCCCGTCGCGAAGACGGCGATGCCGGCCATTTGGGCGCAGATCATGGTGGCGGCGACGGTGGTCGCACCCGCCTCGCCACTCGCCAGGCAGTAGGGCAGGTCGCGGCGGCTCACCTTCCACACATCGTCGCCATGGGCCAGCTCGTCGAGCGCCCCGTCCGAGAGGCCGATCCGGATGCGCCCACCGAGGATGCCGATGGCGGCCGGCACGGCGCCCTCGCGGCGGACGATGTCGCCCATGGCGCGCGCGGTCTCGATACCCCGGGGATGCGGCAGGCCATGGGCCATGAAGGTCGTCTCGAGCGCCACCACCGCCCCGCCGGCGGCGAGTACATCCGCGACCTCACAATCGATTTCGAGATAGTCCTCAATCGGCATCGTCGCCCGAGCCTCCCACCCGCTGGCGCCCGGCCGCGATCAGGCGATGGCGCCAGGGCCCAACAGCGCCGTGCGAAACCGGTCCTTGAGAGTGGCGCCGTCGCGCGGCGGCATCACGATCCCCAGCGGCTCCGTCCCGACCTTGATCGCGACCAGCACCGGCCCCGGTGCGGCGCGCACCAGGGGGACGGCCGCATCGAGGCCCTCTCGGTCCGTGACCAGCGCGGTCTCGGCGAAGCCCGCGGCCGTGGCCACGGCGGCCAGGTCGACGCCCTGGCCGGTGTGGGTCGGCTGCATGCCGGTCTCGCCGTAATGCTCGTTGTCGATGATGGCGATGGCCAGGTTCCGCGGCCGCTGGACGCCGATCGTGGCCAGGCTGCCGAGGCCCATGAGCATCTCGCCATCGCCCGCGATCACCGCGACGCGCCGCTCGGGCCGGGCCAGCGCCAGGCCGAGCCCGACCGAGGCCGCTCCGCCCATCGCACCCCAGAGGTAGAAGTTCTCGGCCACGTCGCCGGCGGCCGTCACGTCCCAGCAGGTGCCGCCCAGGCCCGCGACCACCAGCATGTCGCCCCGGTCGGCGAGGAGGGCGGCCACCACCTCGCGCCGCCGCAACATGTTGCTCGCACCCGCCATGGCCCTACTCCTCGAACGCCTTGGTGCCGATGAGGCGCTGGGAGAGGGTGACGGCGACGGGATTGAAAGCGTTGAAGGCGAGGCGCGCGGCCGACTGCACCGTCTCGCCCACCGCTTCCGGTGCGCTCACGTCCTGGACGATCACGCCCATCGAGCGGAGCACGTCGCGGGTCGCCTGGCCCATGGGCACCTGCCATGGATTGAACTCGCCCCACTCGCCCCGCATGGTGATGAGTGCGAGCAGGGGGAAGCGGCAGATGCGGGTGAGCGAGAGCATGTTGATGGTGTTGCCCACGCCGCTCGACTGCATGAGCAAGGCCGCCCGCTGCCCGCCGAGCCAGGCGCCGAGCGCGAGCGCCACACCCTCCTCCTCCGTGGTCAGGGTCACGACCCGCATATGGGGATCGGCCTCGCACAGGTGCAAAAGACGGCTATGGCCGGCATCGGGAACGTGCGCGATCTGGCGCACCTCGAAGGCGCGCAATGTGCGGTAAATGTCGTCGGGCCAGTCCTGTCCGGCACCGCTCTCGGCGCGTTGGGTCACGGTCATGGCGGGTCGGCTCGGCCCCTTCGGGTGGTCGCGGCGGCCGGAACCAATAGCACGGGCCGGCTGGCTTGGCTACGCGCCGGCCGACCTTGCGCCGGCTCGCCGATGCCCCTTAACTGGCGGCGAAGGGACCCTTGAGCCGGACCGTGCGTCTGGAGCCCTATTCGGGAGGCGGGAGCGATGGCGAGCTGGGATATCGGCGAGTTCGGCCGCATGCAGGCGGGCAGCGCGCCCTACGTGGTGGGCGTGATCGGGGCGGCGAGCGGCATCGGGCGGACGGCGGCGCAACACCTCGCGGGCCTCGGCTGCGCCGTCGCCTGCCTGGACCGCGATAGGAAGGGCTGCCGCGCGACCGCGGCCGATATCACCGCGGCGGGCGGTACCGCCGAGGCGTTCGCCTTGAACGTGACGGACATGGACGTGACCGAACGGGCCATCACCGCCATGGCCGAGCACTTCGGCCGCATCCACGCCCTCATCAATTGCGCTGGCGTCACGGGCAAGACCGCCATCAAGGGCCACGAGGTCGATCTCGCGGATTTCGACGCGGTCTACCGCATCAACATGCGCGGCGCCCTCGTCGTCTCCAAGGCGGTGCTGCCGCACATGCTGGCACATGATTACGGGCGCCTGCTCCACATCGCCTCGATCGCCGGCAAGGAAGGCAACGCCGGCATGGCGGCCTATTCCGCCACCAAGGCCGGCCTCATCGGCCTCGTCAAGGTCCTGGGCAAGGACTACGCGGAGACGGGCGTCACCGTGAACGCCCTGGCGCCCGCCGTGATCCAGACCCCCATGGTCGATGATTTGCCCCAGGCGACGGTGGACTACATGACGGCCAAGATCCCCATGGGCCGGCTCGGCCAGCTCGACGAATGCGCCGCCATGATCGCCTGGATCGTCTCCCCCGCCTGCAGCTTCACCACCGGCTTCACCTTCGACATGACCGGCGGCCGAGCGACTTATTAGGGCGGGGCTCGGGACGGCGCGGGCATCCGTGGCCCTGGAGCACTATGCGGGAGGCGGGAGCGGTGACGAGCTGGGATATCGGCGAATTCAGCCGCATGCATGAAGACGGCGCGCCCTACATGGTGGGCGTGACCGGGGCAGCGAGCGGTATCGGGCGAGCGGCGGCGCATCACCTGGCGGGCCTCGGCTGCACGGTCGGCTGCCTCGATCGTGATGGGGACGGTTGCGGCGCGGTGGCGGCGGGTATCGTCGGGGCGGGTAGTGTGTCGGAGGCGTTCGAGATGGACGTGACGAATATGGGGGCGACCGAACAAGCCATCGCCGCCATGGCCGCGCGTTTCGGCCGTATCCACGCCCTCGTCAACTGCGCCGGCGTCGAGGGACAGACCGGCGTCAAGGGCCACGAGGTCGATCTCGAGGAATTAGACGCCGTGTACCGCATCAACTTGCGCGGCGCCCTCGTCGTCTCCAAGGCCGTTCTACCCCACATGCTGGCGCACGACTACGGCCGCCTGCTCCATGTCGCCTCGATCGCGGGCAAGGAGGGCAATCCCGGTATCGCGTCCTATCCCGCGACCAAGGCCGGCCTCATCGGGCTGGTCAAGGTTCTGGGCAAGGACTACGCGGAGACGGGCATCACCGTGAACGCGCTGGCCCCCGCCATGATCCAGTCCCCCATGGCCGACCGGGCGCCTCAGGCGACGATCGATTCCCTGACGGCCAAGATTCCCATGGGCCGGCTCGGTCAGCTCGACGAATGCGCCGCCATGATCGCCTGGATCGTCTCCCCCGCCTGCAGCTTCACCACCGGCTTCACCTTCGACATGACCGGCGGCCGCGCCACCTATTAGAGCGTTTTCCACTTGCGTGGAAAATGCGCTAGCCTGCGCTGAGTGAGGCCCAACCGCATTCGATCGGAGGCACCCATGGAATACGTGAACGCTGGCGCCGCCGCAGTGCCGGCGCTCGGGCTCGGCACCTGGGACCTGCGGGGCGCAGTCTGCACCCGCATGGTTCGGTTCGCGCTCGACCTCGGCTACCGCCACATCGACACGGCGCAAATGTATGAGAACGAGGGCGAGGTCGGCACGGGCATCAAGCAATCGCGCGTGGCGCGGGGCGATATCTTCCTCACCACCAAGGTCCTGCCCGACCTGCTGGCCCACGACGACCTCAAGCGCTCGACCGAGGAGAGCCTCGCCCTGCTCGGCACCGATTACGTCGACCTCCTCCTCATCCACTGGCCCAACGACGCCATACCGATGGCGGAGAGCTTCGGCGCCCTTGCCGAATTGCAGTCCGAAGGCAAGGCTCGGCACATCGGCGTCAGCAACTTCACCCTCAGCCACATGAAGGCGGCGGTCGAGGAGCACGGCGCCGCCATCATCTGCAATCAGGTGGAGTACCATCCCTACCTCGCGCAGAAGAAGGTGCTCGGCTACCTGCACGAGAAGGGCCTCATGCTCACCGCCTACTCGCCCATCGCCAAGGGCAACGTCTTGCGCGATCCCGTCCTCGTGGATATCGCCGCCAAGTACGGCAAGACGCCGGCCCAGGTCACCCTGCGCTGGCTGATCGACCAGGAGAGCGTCTCGGCCATTCCCGCGACCACCAAGGAGGCGCACTGCCAGGCCAATTTCGAGATCTTCGATTTCGAGCTCTCGGCCGCTGACGATGCCGCCATCCACGCCCTCGCGCGGGGCAAGCGCTACGTCGATTCGGTCGAAATGCCGATCCAGTGGGACGTGGATTGAGCCCGCCCGCCGCCACCGGGATCGACGGCGCGGCGCTCAGGCGCCGATATGGGCGTGGGCGACCATTTCGACGACGATGCCGGGTATGAGGAGCGCGCTCACCACCACCGTCGCGCGGTTGGGGTAGGGCTGGGCGAAATAACGCGGCCAGACCTGGTTGAGGGCCGGCGCGTGTTCGGCGGCCGTCAGGTAGACCAGCACCTGGGCCACGTCGGCCAAGGTGCCGCCCGCCGCCTCCACCGCCTGCTCGAGGTTGTCCAGCGTCCGCGCGACCTGGGCCTCGGCCGCGCCGGTCTCGAAAGTCCCATCGGGCAGAATCGGGACGTGCGCCGAATAGAGCACGCCGCCCGCCAGCGTCGCCCATTCCATCGGCGAGTCCAATGGCGCGAGCCCGGTCTCGATGGCCTTCTTCATGGTGCGGCTCCTCTCATTCGGGCGCGCCTTAGCCCAGGACGCCCGCCTTCGCCATGTTGGCGAGCGCGGCCTCGACGACCGGGTCGAGGGCGGCCGTATCCGCCATGGGCCGGTCGTGGAAGCTGTTGGGCGGATAGAAGCTCGCCCCGGCCAGGGCTGGCTCATACATCTCGAAGCGCGACCGGAGGAGCGTGTTGGCGAGCCCCTTCTCCCGCCGCGCCGCGCGCAGGGCGCCCACGTCGATCATGGCCGAGACGGCGGTGGTTTCGTCCGGTGCCGTCTCGCGCGCGAGCATCTCGCCGCGGTAGTCGATGATCTGGGAGCGACCGCCGGTGACGGCGCCGTCGAGGGAGAAGCCGATCGGGCCGGCGACGTTGGTGCTGACCACGTACATCATGTTCTCCGCCGCGCGCGCGACCTTGGCGGCCTCCTGGCCCGGGCTCTCGGCCTCGTTGGTGGGGTGCAGCAGGACCTCGGCCCCGCGCAGCATGAAGACGCGCGCGATCTCCGGCACCGCGATCTCGCCACAGGGCATGACCGCGAGGCGGCCCAGTTCCGTCTCGACCACCGGGAAGGTGCCCTCGACGCCGTATTCGGCCAGGTATTCGTCCATGACGTCGTGGGGCGAGGGCCACAGCGCCGTGCTGATGCGCCGGTAGCGGATGACCACGTCGCCGTGCGGATCGATGAGGAAGCTGCAATTGAAGAAGCGGCCCGGCCAGCGCGGATCGGCTTCGAACTGGTTGGCGGCGATGTAGATGCCGTGCGCCCGGGCGCGGTCCTGGAGGGGGGTCGAGATATCGCCCGGCAGCGGGTGGCACGCCTTCTCGATCCACGCCGCCACGTCCTCGCCATGGGGCGGCCCCTGGAACGCGAACTCGGGCAGCACAACGGCCTTGGGCGTATCGTCCGCGCGGCCCGCGAACAGGGAGTCGATGGCGCCGACGGCACGCCTCAGATTGCGCTCGACGATCCCCCAGGCCGCCTTCCGATCCGGCGCGCGGGTGACTTGATCGCTCCGCATCTGGATACAGGTGGCGCGCCAGGGTGCCTGCCCCATGTCCTCGACCTTTCCCGGCGGCCCTCGCGAACCGGCGCTAAATGGAGGCGACGAAGGTTTCCGGCCGGGCCGTCATCTTCTCCTCGACCGCGTCCAGCCACGGTGGCCCCGATTTCGGCAGCAGGGTGGATATCTGGCGCACCCGGTAGCTCTTGGGGTCGGCGCCCGGGCGCGTGCCGTTGGGCGACGGATTGCGCGCCGCGGCGATCAGCCGCCGGCGCACGGCGATGATGGCCACGTCGGCGCTGCCGAGATGCTCTCTTGTGCGGTCGAAGAGCGGCCCCGGCCCCATGTTCTCCATCATCGACATGTCCTGTTCCTGGATCAGGGTCATGCGCCTCCAGGGCGGCTCGCCCGGCCGGAATGCAGGTTCGGCGCAATAGTCGTTCGAGCGGTTGTTGAGCGTCCGGTGCGTGCCGGGGATGAGGACCGCGTAGTTCGCGTTCCCGACCCGCATCGAGGCGATCTCGGCCGCCGTGAGCGGGCGCGTCGGGTGCCAGGTGAAGGTGTAGACCCAGGTCTTCGTGTCGTCGATGGGGACCCAGGCATGGCCGGCCAGGGGGCCGTCGCCCGAGAAGGCCGGGATCAGCGTGTACCAGGGCATGAGCCAGTGGTTGATGCGCCAGTAATCGTTGCCGTCGTCGGCGTCGCGGCGCGAACCGAGGACGTAGCCGTAGGGCGTCTCCTCCACATGGATCTTGGGCGACCGGTCGTCGAGCATCCAGCGTGCCGTCGGCGCCGATTTGGGGCTCGCCAGGCGGTCCTGGAACACCTCCTCGTGGAGGAAGGTGACGTGGCTCGAATCGATATCGGCTTCCTGGGCCTGGCTCCAATGGCACTCGTGCAGGCGCTTGGCGACGAAGCCGTGACCCTCGGGGACGGTGAGGAACTCGAGCTCCGGCAAGTCATCCATCTCCTCGCGCGGCCCCATATAGGCCCACACCAGCCCGCCGCGCTCGACGCAGGGATAGGCGGTCTGGCAGATCTTGTGCTTGAAGTTGCTGTCCGCCGGCTCGTTCGGCATGTCGAGGCACTGGCCCTCGAAGCCGTACTTCCAGCCATGGTAGGAGCAGCGGATGCCGCCCTCCTCGACGCGCCCGAAATAGAGCGAGGCGCCCCTGTGCTGGCAGAACTCGTGGACGAGGCCGACCTGGCCCGCGGGATCGCGGAAGACGATGAGGTCCTCGCCCATGAGCCGCGTGCGCACCTGGGGGCAGCCGGGCGCGGGCAGCTCTTCCGAGAGCGCGGCCGGGACCCAGTAGCGCCGCAGGAGGTCGCCCATGGGCGTGTCCGCCCCGGTACGCGACAAGAGCTCGTGGTCCTCCGGTCTCAGCATGGCTTCCCCCTATCAAGAAGGCGCGCGGACGGCGGGAAGCTTGGCACGGCCGGTCTCGGCGATCAACGCGCCGCGCTCCCGTGCGCCGCTCTCGGCTTGCAGGATCTCGGCGGCGACGGCGATGGCGATCTCGCGCGGGTGCTTGCCGGCGATGCCCGCGATACCGATGGGGCAGGTGAGGCGGGGAAGCGCCTCGGGTGCGATACCGCGTTCCAGGAAGCGCTTGTGGAACCGCGCGCGCTTGGTCCGGGAGCCGATCAGGCCGAGGTAGCGGAAGCCGCCGCGCTCGAGGACGCGGGCGCAGAGCTCGAAATCGAGGTCGTGGCTGTGGGTCATGACCAGCCAGCAGGCATCATCCGGCAGCCCCGCCACCTCGGCCTCGGGCGCAGGGCTGATTCGGACGGCGACGTTGGCCGGCACGCGTGCGGGGATTTCGTGCGCGCGGCTATCGATCCAGGTGATCCGGCAAGGAAGGCCGGCCATCACCTCCACCACCGCGCGGCCGACATGGCCCGCGCCGAACAGCACCAGATCGAAGCGGTCGTCGAGCAGGGGCTCGTGGAACAGGCTGGTGTCGTCCTCCAGCCGGGTGAGGCAGGGCGCGCCCACGCCCTCGTCGAGCATGGCGCGGGCGCTTGCCGCGGCGTTCCTGTCAAGCCTATCGTCGCCCAGGGACCCGGCCGCGCCGGCGGCCGTCACCAGCATCTTGCGGCTGACGGACCCGTCCCCCGGCACCGCCGTCACCAGGACCGCCGGCGCCGCGATGGCGTCGAGCGCCGGCCACCAGGAGGCGCTGGTCGTCTCGATCAGCACGGTCATATGCCCGCCGCAGCATTGGCCGAGATCGGGGCCGAGATGCAGCTTCTCGATCCGCGCCTGGGGACGGACGAGGAGGGACCGGGCGCGCCTGGTCGCCTCGTATTCGAGCGAGCCGCCGCCGATGGTGCCGTGGATGCGCTCCGGCCCGACCACCATCTTCACGCCCACCTCGCGCGGCACCGACCCGCGCGCCGCGATCACCGTGACGAGGGCGGCTGCCCCCTCGGCATCGCGCAGGTGGCCGATCCAATCGGTCATTCGGCGGCCCGCCGCTCGCTCTCGAGCGCGCGGGCGCGCAGCTCCTCGATGCTCATGAGCACCCGCTCGGGCGTCGCCGGCGCGTCGAGAAGGGGGCTGAGGCCGCCCCCGGCAGCACTCGCGATGGCATCGCGCAGGGCGTGGAAGACCGAGATGGCGAGCATGACCGGTGGCTCGCCAACGGCCTTCGAGCGGTACAAAACGTCCTCGCGGTTGCGCCCTGACGCAAACAGGTGGACGCGGAAATCGGCCGGAAGGTCGCCACAGGCGGGGATCTTGTAGGTGGAGGGGCCGTGGGTCGTGAACCGGCCGTCCCCGTCCCAGCACACTTCCTCCATGGTCAGCCATCCCATGCCCTGGATGAAGCCGCCCTCCACCTGCCCGAGGTCGATGGCGGGGTTCAAGGACCGGCCCGCGTCCTGGAGGATATCGGCGCGAAGGAGCCGGTGCTCGCCCGTCAAGGTATCGACGATGACCTCCGCGGCGGCGGCGCCATAGGCGAAATAGCGGTAGGGCCGGCCGCGCGCCGCTTCGCGGTCGAAATGGACGCCAGGCGTGCGGAAAAAGCCGGTCGCCGAGAGGGGGATGCGCCCGAGGTAGGCCGCCTTCACCAGCTCGGCGAAGGTGACCGACTTTCGACCGAGGCGCACCTTGCCCGCTCGGAAGACGACCTCCCTTTCTGGAATGCCGTAATGCTCGGCGGCGAATGCGGTCAGCCGGTCCTTGAGCTTCATGGCCGCGTTCTGGGCCGCGGCGCCGTTCAAATCCGTGCTGACCGAGCCCGATGTGGCCATGGCGTTCGGCACCTTGCCCGTGCTGGTGGCCGTAATCTTGATATGCGTCACGTCGATCTGCAGCACCTCGGCGACGATCTGGGCGACCTTCGTGAACAGGCCCTGGCCCATCTCGGTGCCGCCGTGATTGAGGTGCACGCTGCCGTCCGTATAGACGTGGATGAGCGCTCCACCCTGGTTCATGAAGGCCTTGGTGTAGGAGATGCCGAACTTGACGGGCGTGAGCGCCAAGCCCTTCTTGAGCACCGGGCTGGTCGCATTGAAGGCATCGACCGCCGCGCGCCGCGCGCGGTACTGGGCGCTCGCCTCGAGCTCGTCGAGCACCTCGGGGAGGACGTTGTCGGTCACCTTCTGGTGGTAGGGGGTCATGTTGCGCGGCCGCGCGCCATAGAGGTTGGCCCGGCGCACGTCGAGCGGGTCCTTGCCCAGGTAGCGTGCGATCTCGTCGATCACCAGCTCGATCGCCATCACCCCCTGGGGCCCGCCATAGCCGCGGAAGGCCGTGTTGGAGACCGTATTGGTCTTGCAGCGGTGGGAGGTGATGGCGACGTTGCCGAGATAGTAGGCGTTGTCGCAGTGGAACATGGCCCGGTCGTTGACGCCGGGCGAGAGGTCGGCCGAGAAGCCGCAGCGCGACGCCAGCTCGATCTCGATCCCCCGGATGCGGCCGGCCGCATCGAAGCCGACCTCGTAGTCGATGCGGAAGTCGTGGCGCTTGCCGGTCATGATCATGTCGTCGTCGCGGCTCGCCCTGGCCTTCACCGCCCGGCCCGTGCGGCGCGCGAGCAGTGCCGCGATGACGGCGAAGAGCGCTGCTTGCGATTCCTTGCCACCAAAGCCGCCGCCCATGCGCCGGACCTCGACGACCACGGCGCTGTCGGCGAGGCCGAGCGCCTTGGCCACCGCGTGCTGGACCTGGGTCGGGTGCTGGGTCGAGCCGAGGATCAGCATGTCCCCGTCCTCACCGGGGATGGCCACGCTGATCTGACCTTCGAGGTAGAAATGATCCTGCCCGCCCGTCCGCAGGCGCCCGGCGAGGCGGTGGCGGGACCGGTCGATGGCCCGGCGCGCGTCGCCCCGCGCCATGCGGTAGGGCGGCAGCACGAAGGCCTGGCGCTCGAGCGCCTCGTCGATGGTGAGGATGGGATCCTCCGGCGCGTAGCGTACGCGCGCGAGACGGGCCGCCCGCCGCGCCAGCCCGACCGTCTCGGCACCGACGGCGAAGAGGCATTGGCCGGCGAACTGGACCAGGTCCTCGGCGAAGATGGGCTCGTCCGCGATGATGACCCCGATGTCGTTCACGCCCGGCACGTCCGCGGCCGTTATGACGGCGACGACGCCGGGCGCCGCGCGGACCGCCTCCAAATCCATCTCCAGGATGCGGCCATGGGCGATTCCGCTGATGCCGAAGGCGGCATGGAGAAGCCCTTCGGGCTCGGCAAGGTCGTCGACGTAGAGCGCCTCGCCCGTCGCGTGCTTGAGGGCGCTGTCATGGGCCAGCGGCGCGTGCACGCCGCCCTGGATGGCGCGCGCCGCACCCCTGCGTGGCGTCACGCCGGCCTCCCATAAAGGGCGAGGTTCATGTCCCCACCCTGGCCGGTCGACTCCATCCAGAATTTGCGCACCAGGTTGCGGGCCACCAGCATGCGGTAGGCCCCGCTCCCCCGCATGTCCGAGATGGGCCGGAAGTCGGCTCCGAGGGCCTGGGCCGCATCCTCGATGGCCGCCGCATTCCAGGCCCGGCCCAGCAGCGCGCGCTCGCACGCCGCCGCCCGCTTGGGCATCGCCGCCATGCCGCCATAGGCGATGCGAACATCGCGCACCCGGTCGCCGTCGAGCCGCAAGGAGAAAGCCGCGCACACGGTGGAAATATCCTGATCGAAGCGCTTGGAGACCTTGTAGGCGGCGAAGTGCCGCGCCGCCGTGGCCCGCGGGACATGCAGCCGCTCGATGAATTCGCCCCGCCGCAACGCCGTCCGCCGGTAGCCGAGGAAGAAGCCATCGAGCGGCACCTCGCGGACGGCGCCGCCCTTGCGCAGGACGACCGTCGCGTCGAGCGCGATCAAGGCCGGCAGGGTGTCGCCGATGGGCGAGGCGGTGGCCAGGTTGCCGGCCATGGTCCCGAGGTTGCGGATCTGCGCCGAGCCCAAGCGCCGGATCAGCTCGCCGAACGCCGGATACTCGCGCGCCAGCGCCGTCATCATGTCCGTGTAGGTGACCGCCGCGCCGACCTCCAGGCGCCCGCGCGCCCGCCGCAGGGTCGCGAGTTCCCGCACCCCGCCCGTGTATATGACGGTCTCGAGGTCCCGGTGCTCCTTCGTGACCCACAGGCCGACATCCGTCCCGCCCGCCAGGATGCAGGCATCGGGATGCCGCCGTACCAGGCGCGCCAGGTCGTCGAGAGTGGCCGGCGCCAGGAAGCGCTTGCCGTGCGACGCGTAGCTGGATGCCGCCGTCCGCCTGAGGGACCGCAGCAGGTGCGCGGTCTTCTTCCCGCCTGCATCGAAGGTGTCGGGCGCGTGGCCCATTGAGGCCGCCGCCTCCAGGATCGACCGGTAGCCGGTGCAGCGGCAGAGGTTGCCGGCGAGCGCGTCGTCGAGGGCCGCGCGGGTGGGCGCAGCCCTCGACTTGCCGAAGGCGAAGAGCGACATGACGATGCCGGGTGTGCAGAACCCGCACTGGGAGGCGTGCGCCGCCACCATGGCGCGCTGGACCGGGTGCGGGCCGCCCTCCGCCGCCCTCAGGCTTTCGATGGTGACGAGCGCCTTGCCGTTCAACACCGGCACGAGCATGAGGCAGGCATTGACGGCGCGGTAGCGGACGCCGCGGCCGGAAAGCTCGCCGAGTGCGACGGTGCAGGCGCCGCAATCCCCTTCGGCGCAGCCCTCCTTGGTGCCCGTCCGGCGCTCGCCCTCACGCAGATAGTCGAGGACCGTGGTATTGGGATCGACGCCCGCGAGCGTCCTCACCGCGCCATCGAGCACGAACCGGATGGCGTCCGCGGCGGCGGGTGAGGGTCCTCGCGGCATGGGGCGGTCAGCCACCCGTACCGGGGGCGTGGCCGATCTCGAGCGTCTTGGCGCCCGAGTAGCGGATGTCGGCGCACTCGGCGGCGAAGGCCGCGAGGTTCTCGCGCATCCGCCCGAAAATGTTGCACGGGGTCCAGCCGAGGGGGCCGAACACCCGCCCACCATCGCCGTAGAACATGCCGATCTCCCACAGCTCGTCGGTGAGGCCATACATCATGTTCTCGGACTGATGGAACCACAGGCAGTCGCCGGCCGCGGGGATCACGGTCTGGTTCTCGGCCGGAATGTTCGGGCCATCGAAGTTGCGGGCCGATTCGGGCAGGCCGACCATGATCTCAGGGCCCGCGAACATGGCATGGAGGCAGGTGACCTGGACCGGCGCGGCGAGCGCCGGCCACAGGGTCTCGCAAGTGACTGGCGCGTTGGTCCGGTTGAGGTCCACGAGGCCCTCGACGCCCGAATCCACGTAACGGAAGTAGAGCCGATCAGCCATGCTGGCCTCCTTCATGCGGGGAACGGGCTGGAGCGGGCGAGGGGAATCGAACCCCCGTCTTAAGCTTGGGAAGCTCCTGCTCTGCCATTGAGCTACGCCCGCGCCGGGGAGCGATTATAGGGCAGGCGCCGGCCCCGGCAAGGCGGGTCGGCCGGCGCACCCAATCATCGCTCGAGGCAGTCGCGCAGGTCCCTTGCGAGGGCTCGCATGAGCGTGAAGTAGGCGTCCGGCTCCGGCGGGATGCCGATGCCGAGGGGGTCGATGAGGCCGATGCGGGCGCCGCTGCCCTCGACCACCGTCTCGGCGAGGGCGGGGCGGAACTGGGGCTCGGCGAAGACGCAGCGGACGCCGGCGGCGGCGATGTGGGCGCGGACCTCTGTCAGCCGCCTCGCGCCAGGCGGGCGCTCCGGGCTGACGGCGAGCGCACCGACTGCATTGAGGCCGTAGCGCGCCGCGAAGCCCGGAAAGGCGTCGTGGAAGACAACGAAAGGCACGTCCGCCACGGGGGCGAGATGCCGCGCCAATTCCGTGTCCAGCGCGGCCAGCCGCCGTAGCAGCGCCCGGGCGTTCTCGTCGTAGCGGGCGGCGTTGTCCGGATCGAGGCGGCCTAGCGCCCGTGCCGCCGCCCGGACGATCCCCGCGGCATTGCCGGGGTCGAGCCAGATATGCGGATTGTAGGCGCCGTGGCCAAGGCCGTCTTCGTCCGCCGCGCCCGCATCGGCCCAGATGCCGCCTGCGCGCAGGGGGTGGCGGGTGACGCCATCGGCCTCGGCGAGGGTGACCACCCGCGTCCCGTCGCCGAGTGCGCGCAACGGCCTCTCCAGAAACCCCTCGAGCCCACCGCCGACCCGGAAGACGATGTCCGCCCCGGCGAGCAGTCGGGCCTCGGATGGGCGCAGCACGCGGACGTGGGGCGAAGCGCCGCTCTCGATCAGCAGGCTCGGCATACCCACCCCGGCCATTACGCCCGCGACCAGGCTATGGACCGGCGCCAGGGTGACCACGACCTCGGGCGCGGCGAGCGTCGGTCGGGCGCCGACGGCCGCCAGCGCCGTCAGCGCAAGAAGAAGCGCGCGCAGAGCCACGGTCACTGATTTTGACGCGCCGGGCAGATCTTCTCGCCTCCCGCACGGCCTTTCAAGGCATGACATGGATCCATGGATAATGATATATTATAACATCACAGTTGGAATCAACCAGAGAGGCCGGCATGACCGACGGGCGGGTGTTGCACGGGTTCCAGGCGCGGCGTCACGACCATGCGGCCTGCGTCGATCGGGCGGTCGAGGCGGCGCGCGGCATGTGCGAGCGGCGGGGCCTGCGCCTCACGGCGCTGCGCCGGCGGGTGCTCGAGCTGGTGTGGAGCGGCCACGGCCCCATGCGCGCCTACGACATCCTCGACAGGCTGCGCGAGGAGCGGCGGAGCGCCGCGCCGCCCACGGTATACCGGGCGCTCGACTTCCTGGTGGAGGCAGGCCTCGCCCACCGCATCGAATCCCTGAACGCCTATGTGGGCTGCGGCGCGCCGGGGCGGGACCATGTGGGGCAGTTCCTCATCTGCCGGACTTGCGATTCCGTTGCCGAGCTGGACGACCGGGACATCTCCCGGACCCTGGCGGACCGCACGCGCGCGCTCGGCTTCCAGCTCGAGAGCTCGACGATCGAGATCCGCGGCCTGTGCCCCGCCTGCCAGGCGAGCGCGGGGGAGGCGGCCTATGCCGGCTGACGCGCTGGAGGGTAAGACGGTCCTGACGCTCGAGGGCGTCGCCGCCAGCTTCGGTGGGGAGACGGTCCTCGCAGGCGTGGACCTGGAGGTTCGCGGGGGCGAGATCGTCACGCTCATCGGGCCCAACGGCTCGGGCAAGACGACGCTCGCCCGCCTTGCCCTCGGCCTCGTCGCGCCTGCCGCCGGCACGGTTCATAGGGCGCCCGGCCTCAAAATCGGTTACGTGCCGCAGCGCTGGGCGATCGAGGAGACCTTGCCCATCACCGTGCGCCGGTTCCTCGCCCTCGCGGGAGTGGGGGTCGCGGCGGCCGCGCGGGACGCGCTTGCCGAGGTCGGCGCGGCCCAGGTGCTCGACACCCCCCTGCAGGGCCTCTCGGGTGGCGAGGCGCGCCGCGTCCTCCTGGCCCGCGCACTCCTGCGCGAGCCCGACCTCCTGGTCCTCGACGAGCCCATGGCCGGGGTCGACCTCACGGGCCAAGCCGACCTCTACGATCTGATCCGCGCCATCCGCGACCGCAGGGGCTGCGCCGTCCTCCTGGTCTCCCACGATCTTCACCTGGTGATGGCGGCGACCGACCGGGTGGTGTGCCTCAACCACCATGTCTGCTGCAGCGGCACGCCCGAGGCGGTGAGCCGCAATCCCGAATACCTGGCCCTGTTCGGCCCCCGCCTCGCCGGTGCGCTCGCCCTCTACAGCCACGCCCACGACCACGACCACGACCTCTCGGGCCAGCCCGTCGAGCTGGCCGGCGGACCTGAGCACGGGCACGGCGGGCACACCCATGGATGACTTCCTCCTGCGGGCACTCCTGGCCGGCCTCGGCCTCGCGGTCTTCACCGGCCCGCTCGGCGCCTTCGTGGTGTGGCGGCGGATGGCCTATTTCGGCGACACGCTGGCCCATTCGGGTCTCCTCGGGGTGGGCCTCGGCATCCTGATCGGCGTCGATCCCGGTCTCGGCATCATCGCCGCCTGTGTCGCCGTCGCCCTCCTGCTCGTGCTGTTGCGCGAGACCCAGCCGCTCGCCCACGACACTCTCCTCGGCATCCTCGCCCACGGCACCCTGGCCCTCGGCCTGATCGCCATCGCCGTCCAGGAGACGGCGCGCATCGACCTCCTCTCCTACCTGTTCGGCGACATCCTCGCCGTAACCATGGCCGATATCTACGTGATCTACGGCGTCGGCGCCCTGGCCCTCGCGACCCTCGCATGGATCTGGCGGCCCCTCCTCGCCATCACCATCCACGAGGAGCTGGCCCGGGCCGAGGGGGTGCCGGTCCTACGCACCCGCATCGCTTTCATCCTGCTCATGGCGGTCGTGGTGGCGCTGGCCATGAAGCTGGTGGGTATCCTCCTCGTCACCGCCCTGCTGGTTATCCCGGCGGCGTCGGCGCGGCGCTTCGCGCGCACGCCCGAACAGATGGCGGTCTTGGCGAGCGCCGCCGGCTGTCTTGCGGTGGTGCTGGGTCTGGAGGGCTCGGTGCTCTGGGATTTGCCCGCGGGCCCCGCCATCGTCGCCGCTGCGCTCGCCGTCTTCGCTGTTACGGCCGCCGTGCCCTTGCCGGGCTGGCACCGCGCCCGCGGTCATCCGGCGCGCACGAAATTGTGACGACGGGCCAGGTCCCTGGCTATTGTCCGGGGCAGGGTAGACCACTTAGATAATAGAGGATTGTAGTCCCCGCCGCGTCCGAGCCACGCTCGGCACCCGTCAACGGAGAGACCATGCCAGGGCAGATCGCCGAGACCGTTTCCTATCTCGACCCCGCCAAATTCAGCGACCCGGACGTGACGGCGGATGGGCAAATGCGGGCCTCGGTCGCGCTTCATCGCCTCGAGACGCTGTGGTTCAACACCGGCACGCTCTGCAACCTTGCGTGCGAGAACTGCTATATCGATTCGAGCCCGGTCAACGACAGGCTCGCGTACCTGACGGTGGCCGAGGTCGCCGCGTATCTGAACGAGGCTCGGGACGCGGGCTTGGGCACCAAGGAGATCGCCTTCACCGGCGGCGAGCCGTTCATGAACCCCGGTATCGCCGACATGCTGGAAGCGGCACTCACGCGCGGATTCAGCACCCTCGTGCTGACCAACGCCATGCGGCCCATGATGAAGCACGCCGAGCGGCTTGCGGGCCTCCACGCGCGGTATCGTGGGCGCATCATCGTCCGCGTCTCGCTCGACCATTACACGGAGACCCTGCACGAGCTCCTGCGCGGGCCGCATAGCTGGCGGCCCACGGTCGCGGGTATCACGTGGCTGGTCGGGCAGGGCTTCACCGTGCACGTGGCCGGGCGCACCTGCTGGCGCGAGTCCGAAGACCAGCTCCGCGCTGGTTACGGCCGCCTGTTCGCCGAGCTGGGCCTCGATATGGATGCCCGCGATGGAGCGCGGCTGACTCTCTTTCCCGAGATGGACGAGCGCCTGGACGTTCCCGAGATCACCGCCCAATGCTGGGGTCTGCTTGGTGTCGAGCCAGGCGCGATGATGTGTGCGACGTCGCGCATGGTGCTCAAGCGCAAGGGCGAAGAGGCCCCCGTGGTCGTGCCCTGTACCCTGCTGCCCGACGACGAATCCTTCGAGCTGGGGCGCACGCTCGCCGAAGCGGCGCGGGAGGTAAAGCTCAATCACCCCCACTGCGCCCGCTTCTGCGTGCTCGGCGGCGGCTCCTGCAGCCGCGGTGCCTAGGAGCCTGTCCGAGAATTCGGATTTGGCTCGACGTGGGTATCGGAGTGTGATTCGTTAAACGGCATGAGCAAAACCTTTCGAGCTTGGGACGTGGATCAGGTCTGGCTGTTGCCGGCTTCGGTCCATGACTTCGTGCCGGCGGGACACGCGGCGCACCTGGTGCGGGATGCGGTGCGCGAGAGCCTGGACCTGTCGGCGATCTTTGCGGCCTATGGCGAGGCGCGCGGCCAGCCGCCCTACCACCCGGTGATGATGGTGGCGCTGTTGCTGTACGCCTACAGCGTCGGCGTCTATTCGTCGCGCCGCATCGCCAGGGGGTGTGAGGAGCGCGTCGACTTCATGGCGGTGACAGGGATGCAGCGGCCCGACTTCCGCACCATCTCGGATTTCCGCAAGCGCCATCTCGCGGCGCTGTCGGGGCTGTTCGCGCAGGTGCTGGCCCTGTGCCGCCGGGCGGGGCTGGTCAAGCTCGGCCATGTGGCGCTGGACGGCACCAAGATCAAGGCCAACGCCTCCAAGCACAAGGCGATGTCTTACGCCCGCATGGTCAGGGCGGAGGCCGGGCTCGAGGCGGTGGTCGAGAGCTGGCTCGATCGGGCGGCGGCGGCCGATGCGGCGGAGGACGAGGCGTTGGGGGTCGCGGCGCGGGGCGACGAGATGCCGGCCTGGGTCGCCGACAAGGCCAAGCGTCTGGCCAAGATTCGCGAGGCCAAGGCCGCCCTGGAGGCCGAGGCGCGGGACGCGGCCGCGCGCGCCGCCCAGACGCGGGCGCCGAAGCGCCCGGGACCCAAGCCCAAGCCGCCGGCGGATGTGCCGGCGGACAAGGCGCAGCGCAACTTCACCGACCCCGAGAGCCGCATCCTCAAGACCAAGGACGGCTTCATCCAGGGCTATAATGCCCAGGCCGCGGTCGATGCCAAACGCCAGATCATCGTCGCCCACGCCCTGACCGATTCGACCAGCGACCAGGGCCAGCTCGAACCCCTGATCGACGCCATCGAAGCCAACCTCGGGCGGCGTCCCAGGGAGATATCGGCGGACGCCGGCTACTGCTCGAAGGCGAACCTGGAGGCCGCCGATAGGCGGGGCATCAAGCCCTACATCGCGACCGGGCGGCAAAAGCACGGCCAAGCCGCCGCCGTGGGCCCGCGCGCCGCGCCGCCCGGCGGCCGGGTCGCGGCCATGGCGGCCACCCTCAGGCGCGCCGGGCGCCGCAGCCGCTACCGCCTGCGCAAGCAGACCGTCGAGCCGGTGTTCGGCCAGATCAAGCAGGCCCGGGGCTTCCGTCAGTTCCTGCTGCGCGGCCGTGAGAAGGTCACATGCGAATGGGCGATGATCTGCACCGCCCACAACCTGGCCAAGCTCGCCGTCGCCCAAGCGCCATGAGACGCCGAGACCAATCATGCCTCTCGCCGCGCCAAGCCCCTGAAGGCAACCACCCATGAGCCAAACCACCAAAATCACGACAAGACCACTCGCCATCACCCCAATGCTTGCCAACAACATCAAATCTCGGACAGGCTTCTAGGCGGCGCTATCGCAAATGCGTGCCCCCATCCGGTGGCGTAATCTTGGTGACGCCGCGGTTGTGGCGCTCGAAGCCGCTTGACAGGTCGCCGATCTCCCCCTATGCAGTTTTGGTACGACGTGGTGATTTGGCCCGACCGGCTTGCGGCCACGTAAAACAAAACAGCTAAAAGGTCGGTGCTCACTCAAAGCCCTGACCTTATTCCGGTCGGGGTTTTTTCATGCTGCGGCCGGTGGCACGGCGCGGCGGCGGAGAGGAGGCGAGCATGCTCGAATCCACGCGGGACCCGAACCGTAACTGGCGCACCCAGACCCAACTCGTGCGCGGTGGGCTCATGCGCAGCGGGTTTCAGGAGACCTCGGAAGCCCTCTATATGACTTCGGGCTACGTCTACGGCTCGGCGTCCGAGGCGGAGCAGGCCTTCAAGGGCAACAACGACCGCTTCATCTATTCGCGCTACGCCAACCCCACCGTCGCCATGTTCGAGGAGCGCATGCGCCTCCTCGAGGGGGCCGAGGACTGCCGGGCCACGGCGAGCGGCATGGCCGCCGTCTTCGCGGCGCTCATGTGCCAGCTCCGCGCCGGCGACCGGGTGGTATCCTCGCGCGCGCTCTTCGGCTCCTGCCACTATATCGTCACCGAGGTTCTGCCGCGCTACGGCATCGAGTCCGTGCTCGTGGACGGCGCCGACCTCGATCAGTGGCGCGACGCGCTCTCGAAGCCGACCCGGGCAGTCTTCTTCGAGACCCCGGCCAACCCGACACTCGAGATCATCGACATGGCGGCCGTCTCGGCGCTGGCCCACGCGGCGGGTGCGCGGGTCGTGGTGGACAACGTCTTCGCCACCCCGCTTCTGCAACGGCCCATGGAGTACGGCGCCGACATCGTGGTCTATTCGGCGACCAAGCACATCGATGGTCAGGGCCGCGCGCTGGGCGGCGCCATCCTCAGCGAGACGGTCTTCTTCGAGGATCATCTCCAGCCCTTCCTACGCCACACCGGGCCGTCACTGAGCCCGTTCAACGCCTGGGTGCTGCTCAAGGGTCTGGAGACGCTGGAGTTGCGCCTCGCGCGCCAGTGCGAGAACGCGCTGGCGGTCGCCCGTCACCTCGAGGGGGCGCCCGGCGTCGAGCGTGTGCTATACCCGAGCCTGCCGAGCCACCCCCAGCACAACCTCGCCCTCAGCCAGATGTCCGCCGGCGGCACGGTCCTGTCCTTCAGCCTCGCCGGCGGCAAGGAGCGCGCCTTCCGCTACCTCGACGCACTCCGTCTCGTCGATATCTCGAACAATCTCGGCGATGCCAAGAGCCTCGTTACCCACCCCGCCACGACGACCCACCAGCGCCTCCCGGCGGAGGAGCGGGCGCGGCTCGGCATCGACGACGGCCTGGTGCGCCTCTCGGTCGGGCTCGAGGACATGGCGGACGTAAAAGAGGATCTCGATCAGGCGCTCGCGGCGGCCTGACTTGGCGCGACAGCGAGGAGCCCGCGCGGCGCTCGAGCGCTATGAATAAGGACCCGCACGCAGCGCGGGCTGGACATCGCCGCCGCTTGAACTAGACTCGTACGCAGGCGTGGCTCGATGCCCAGTGGAGGCGACATGTACGAGGAAACCACCCGCGAGATCAAGGTGTCGGTCAGCCCGTTCTTCCTGGAGGAACAGTCCGACCCTGAAACCGAGCACTATGTCTGGGCCTACCAGGTGCGGATCGAGAACCGGGGCGCGAGCACCGTTCAGGTGCTCAACCGCCACTGGCGCATCATCGACGCGAACGGGCAGGTCCAGGAGGTCCGTGGCGCGGGCGTGGTGGGCGAACAGCCCGTGCTGCGGCCAGGCGAGAGCTTCGAATATACGAGCGGCACGCCGTTGTCGACACCCTCGGGCATCATGGCGGGAACCTACGAGCTGGAGGACGCGGAAGGCGAGCGGTTCGACATCACGATCCCCACCTTCTCGCTCGACAGCCCGGGCGAAAGCGCCCAGATTCACTGACACGCACACGACCGCGATGGTTTGGCGCGGCGAGTATCCGGCGAGCCGGCTTATCGGCTCGCCGGGCAAGCGCGACCGCGCACCCGAGCGAATGGCGAGGCGCCTGACGGCGGCATACGCGTCGCCCCCGGCGGTCTTGACTTCACGGCCGCCGAGGGCCATTGCTGTGCCCGCTCGCGCGCGGCGCGAGCCCGGCTCTCGAAGCGATGGTTGATGCGATGGCAGAGAAATCCGTGGCGAGCGTCACGCAGGTTCCGGGTGACGTGGACGACGACGGCACGCCCTCGGCGCGGCTCGTTGCGTCCCGGCCCTCGCGCGCCGAGGCGGAGGCGGCCGTCCGCACCCTCATCCGCTGGACCGGGGACGACCCCGACCGCGAGGGACTGGTTGAGACGCCAAGGCGCGTCGTCGACTCCTACAGCGAGTTCTTCGGCGGCTACGAGATCGACCCGGTGGACTTCCTGAGGCGGACCTTCTCCGAGACCGACGGCTACGACGAGATGGTGGTCTTGCGCGACATCCGCTTCAGCTCCCATTGCGAGCACCATATGGCGCCCATCATCGGCAAGGCGCACTGCGCCTACCTGCCGCGCAAGCGCGTCGTCGGCATCAGCAAGGTGGCCAGGCTCATCGACGCCTATGCCCGGCGGCTGCAGATACAGGAGAAGCTGACGGCCCAGATCGCCAACACCATGAACGAGGTGTTGCAGCCCCACGGCGTGGCCGTGGTGGTCGAGGCCGCGCACCAATGCATGACCACGCGCGGAATCCACAAGCCGGGCGTGACCATGGTTACCAGCCGCATGCTCGGCGGCTTCCGTGCCGACCCGGCGACCCGGCGCGAGTTCCTGGCCATGATCGGCAATCCGGCCTCGGGCCAGTTGACCAACGTTTAGGGAGCCGCGCCCGCGAAGGGGGCGCTTCCATGGGCGACATCCGACCCATCCTGCGTGTCGTCGGCCTGCTCCTGGCCACACTGGCCCTGGCCATGTGCCTGCCGGCCATCGCCGACGCCTCCGTGGGCAACCCGGACTGGGAGGTTTTCAGCGTCTCGGCCGGCTTCACCTTCTTCATCGGCGTCACGCTAGCGCTTTCGAACCGGGCGCGGGCCGAGCGGCTGAGCCTGCGCCAGGCCTTTGTCCTGACGACGGCGAGCTGGCTCGTGATCGCCGTCTTCGCGGCCCTGCCCTTCGCCTTCTCCGACCTCGGCCTCAGTTACACGGACGCCTTCTTCGAGGCCATGTCGGGCATCACCACGACCGGTTCCACGGTGATCTCCGGCCTCGATTTCGCACCCCCCGGCATCCTCTTGTGGCGTGCGCTGCTGCAATGGCTGGGTGGCATTGGAATTATCGTCGTCGCCGTCGCGGTGCTGCCTATCCTGCGCATCGGTGGCATGCAGATCTTCCGGACCGAATCTTCCGATACGTCCGAGAAGGTGTTGCCCCGCGCGGCCCAGATCGCCGCCGCGATCGGCGTGCTCTATCTGATCTTGACGGGGATCAACGCGGCACTCTATTGGGCGGCGGGCATGACGCCGTTCGACGCCGTGTGCCACGCCATGACCACCATCGCCACGGGTGGCTTCTCGACCTCCGATTCCTCGGTCGGCTATTTCGACGAGCCGCTCATCGAATGGGTGGCCGTGGTCTTCATGCTGCTGGGCGGCATGCCCTTCGTGCTCTACCTCCAGGCCGTGCGCGGCAAGCCGGGCCTGTTGTTCCACGACAGCCAGGTGCATTGGTTCCTCGCGATCGTGACGGTGGCGACGCTGGCGCTCGCCGGTTGGCAGTGGCTGGTCAACGCCTACGCGCCGTGGGCCGCGCTCCGGCTCGCCACCTTCAACGTGGTCTCGATCATCACCGGCACGGGCTACAGCACGGCCGACTTCAGCCAGTGGGGCGGCTTCGCGCTGGCGGCCTTCTTCCTGCTCATGTTCATCGGCGGCTGCGCCGGCTCGACCTCCTGCGGCATCAAGGTGTTCCGCTTCCAGGTGCTCTACGAGACGGCGCGCATCCAGATGCTGCGTCTGTTGCAGCCTCACGGCGTCTTCATCCCCTACTACAACCGCCAGCCGATCCAGGACGCGGTGGTGATCTCGGTGATGGGTTTCTTCTTCGTGTTCGTGGTCTCGTTCGCCATTCTGGCCCTGGCGCTCGGCCTCTTCGGCCTCGATTTCCTGACCAGTGTCTCGGGCGCCGCCACGGCAATCGCCAATGTCGGCCCGGGCCTGGGCGACATCATCGGGCCGGCCGGCACCTTCGCCCCCCTGCCCGACCCGGCCAAGTGGCTGCTCTCCGCCGCCATGCTGCTTGGCCGGCTCGAGCTGTTCACGGTGCTGGTGCTGTTCCTGCCCGCCTTCTGGCGCGATTGACGCAAATCAAGAGGAGACCGCCATGCCCAGCCGTACCATGACCGCGACCCAAATGACCGAGCGCCTGGTGGGATTCGACACCACTTCGGCCCGCTCGAACCGCGAGCTCATCGATTTCGTCGTGGATTACCTCTCGGGCCACGGTGTCGCCGCGCATGTGATCGAGAGCGAGGATGGCACGAAGGCCAACCTCTTTGCCTCGATCGGCCCCGAGGGGCCGGGCGGGGTGGCGCTTTCGGGCCACACGGACGTGGTGCCCGTCGCAGGTCAGCCCTGGGACACCGACCCCTTCACCGCCGTGGCGGCGGACGACCGGCTCTACGGCCGCGGCACCTGCGACATGAAGAGCTTCCTCGCCATCTGCCTCGCCCTGGTGCCGGAGATGTTGGCGGCGCGGCTCGCCCGGCCCATCCACCTCGCACTCTCCTACGACGAGGAGATCGGATGCCTCGGCGCGCCGCGCATGATCGCCGAGATCGGCGAGACGCTGCCCCGCCCCGATATGGTCATCATCGGCGAGCCGACGGAGATGGTGGTGGCGAACGCGCACAAGGGCGCTTTCGGGTTCCGCAGCGCCATTATCGGCCACGAGGCCCATTCGAGCGCCACCCACCGCGGCGTAAACGCCATCATCCACGCGGCGCGCATGATCGAGTTCCTGAACCGTCTCGCGGGCGAGCTGCGGATGCGCGCGCCCGAGGCCGGCATCGGCTTCGACCCGCCCCACACGACCATCAGCGTCGGCATCATAGAGGGCGGGACGGCCGTCAACATCATCCCCCGCGACTGCCGCTTCCACTGGGACGTGCGCCTCCTGCCCGGGACCGACCTCGACGAGATCACGGATCGCCTCGCCGCCTTCGTCGAGGCCGAGCTGCTGCCCGAGATGCACCGGGTGGATCCCAAGAGCGGAGTCGCGACGGAGCTTCTCTTCGCGGTGCCTGGACTTCAGCCGGAGCCCGAATCCCCCGCCGAGGCCCTGGCGCTTCGCCTCGCGGGCAGCAACCGCGCGGGCGTGGTCGCCTTCGGCACCGAGGGCGGGCAGTTCCAGGAGGCCGGCATCCCGACGGTGATCTGCGGCCCCGGCAGCATCGCCCAGGCCCACCAGCCCAACGAGTTCATCGCCCTCTCGCAGATCGAGGCCGGCGAAGCTTTCGTCCGCGGCCTGATCGACTGGGCCAGAGAGGAGTGAGGCAGCGGCGTCAGCCGGCGCGGTACGGCCCCAGATACTTGGCGATGTTCTTCTCGAGCTCGGCACCCATGTCGCGGACGAGGATGTCGGTCAGCTCGAGCCAGGTGCGCTCGCGCGCGTCCAGGGTGATGCCCTCGGGCACGGACAGGGTGCGGGCGACGCGCGCCGTCGCGAAGGCCAGGCGCCGGCCGGCCACGTCGCGGATCTCGAGCTCGACCTCGAGCGTGGCGTCGTAGCGCGCTTCCTGGTCGGTGGTGAAGAGCCCGGCCACACCGCTCGTACCGGAGATCGGCGTCTCGACGACCCGCGCCTCGCGCACGATAAAGAGCGCCCGGCGCCCCTCGCCCCCCGCCGCCACCAGGCGGTCGACGGCCCAGCGCTCGGCCGCGCGCTGAGGCGGGGTGGGGAAGAGGTGCTCGGCGTCGGGGGCGGCGAAGCTCGGCTCGAATGTGGATGCGATCTCGACGCGATCGACGGCGAGCCGGATGGGGGCCATATGACCGTAAGTCAGATCCGGGAAGGCCTCTGGCGGTGGCGTCTCCGTACAGGCGGCGAGGAGGGCCGCGAGAGCGACGCCCAGGGCTATCGGGCGCGCGAGCCGGCGCCAGGTGTGGGTCGCGTCAGGCCGCATAGACCGCCTCCAGCGCCAGCTCGTCGAGGACGTAGCTTTCATTGCAGAACTGGCAGGTGACGGTGATGATGCCGTCCACCTTCAGCTCCTCCACCGTGTCCCGCGACATGCCCCTCAACGTGGCCTCGACCCGCTCGCGCGAGCACCGGCAGCCGGCGTGGAGCGGATGGGGGCGATAGACCCGCACCCCTTCCTCGTGGAACAGGCGGTAGAGCAGGCGGTCGGGCGTGAGGCCGGGGTCGGTCAGCTCGTCGGCCCGCACGCTGCCCATGAGGACGTGGGCGCGGCGCCAGCGCTCGGCCGCGTCGCCGCCCGTCGCCGCCCAGCCGGTCTCGGCCTCGGTGTCCGCCTCGGGCAGGCGCTGGATCATCAGCGCCGCCGCGCGCCAGGCCGCGTGGCCGTTGGCGCCCGTGCGCCCCACGGCCACGCTGATTCCGGCGTCGATCTGTTCGGAATGGCGGAAATAATGCTCGGTCGCTTCCGCCAGTGTCTCGCCCACCAGTTCGACGATGCCCTGGTAGCGCTCGGTCTCCTGGCCCTGGTCGACGGTGAAGGCGAGGTGCCCCTTGCCGAGGAGGCGGGGCACGGGGTCGTCGAGCCGGCCTCCGTTGAGCTCGGCCTCGTGGAGCGCGCGCGCCAGGCGCTCGTCGTCGTAGCCGACATAGCCGCGCATGGCGCCAGCGCTCGTCATGTCGGCGACGATCATCTTGACGGGCCCGTCGCCCGCGGCCTGAAAGGTGAAGATGCCGTCGTACTTGAGCGCGCCGGCGAGCACGGCGGCGAGCGCCAGGGTCTCGCCGAGGAGGGCGGCGACCGGGGCCGGATAGTCCTGCCGGCCCAACACCTCGTTGGCCAGGGGGCCGAGGCGCGCGAGCCGCCCGCGCACGCCGCAGCCCTCGATCTGGAACGGCTGGATGAGGTCATCCTCGATGACGGCCGCGGCGGTGTTGTCCCCGGGCGTCGCCGCGCTCATCCCGTGAGGCACCAGGTAAGGACGCCCTTCTGGGCGTGGAGCCGGTTCTCGGCCTCGTCCCAGACCACCGACTGGGGGCCGTCGATCACCGCGTCGGTGACTTCCTGGCCCCGATGCGCGGGCAGGCAGTGCATGAAGACGGCATCGGGCGCCGCCAGCGCCATGAGCGCCTCGTCGACACGGTAGGGGGCGAACCGCTCGATCCATTCCCTATCGTGCGTCGCCCCCATGGAGACCCAGACATCCGTGGCTACGCAGTCCGCGTCGGCGACGGCCGCGCGCGGGTCATGGCCGAGCGTCACGGTGCTGCCCTGGCGCCCGGCCCAGTCGATCTCGCCTTCCGGGAAGTCGATACCCTCGGGACAGGCGATCCTGAGGTCGAAGCCGAAGCGCGCCGCCGCCTGGGCCCAGCTTCGCGAGACGTTGTTGATGTCGCCGCTCCAGGCCACCGCCTTGCCGGTGATGGCGCCCTTGCGCTCCTCGAAGGTCATCACGTCGGCCATGAGCTGGCACGGGTGGGTGCGGTCGGTGAGGCCGTTGATGACCGGCACGGTCGCGTGCTGGGCCAGCTCCATGAGCTTCGCGTGGTCGGTCGTGCGCAGCATGATGGCGTCGACATAGCGCGAGAGCACGCGCGCCGTATCGGCGATGGTCTCGCCCTGGCCGAGCTGGGTGTCGTGCTGCTCGAGGACGATGACCTCACCGCCGAGCTGGCGCATACCCACCTCGAAGGAGACGCGGGTGCGGGTCGAGGGCTTCTCGAACACCATGGCCAGCGCCTTGCCGGCGAGCGGCCGCGCGTTCGCCTCGCCGCTCTTGTAGGCCGCGCCGAGGGCCAGGATCTGGCGCAGGTCGTCCGTCTCGATTCGGTCGAGGTCGAGGAAATGCCGGGGCTCAGCCATCCTTCCGATCCCAGCCGACACACGCCGCCTCGATGATGCCGGCCGCCTCCTCGATATGGCTCTCCTCGATGATGAGCGGCGGCGCCAGGCGCACGACGTTGTCGCCCGCCGCCACGGTCAGGAGCCCGCCCTCCTGCAGACGCAGGACCATGTCCGTGTTGGTCACTTCGCACTTGAGGCCCATCATCAGGCCGAGGCCGCGCACCTCGGAGAACACTTTCGGGTAGGCCGCGACGGTCTTCCCAAGGCGCGTCCAGGCGCATTCGGCCATGCGCTCGACATGGGCGAGGAAGCCGTCCTCCAGCATGACGTCGAGCACGGCGTTGGCCGCCGCCATGGCGAGCTGGTTGCCGCCGAAGGTGGAGCCGTGGCTGCCGGCGGTCATGCCCGAGGCGGCGCGCTCGGTGGCGAGGAGGCCGCCCACCGGGAAGCCGCCGCCGATGCCCTTGGCCACGGCCATCAGGTCGGGCGTGATGCTCGTCCATTGGTGGGCGAAGAGCCGACCCGTGCGCCCTGCCCCGCTCTGCACCTCGTCGAAGAACAGGAGGAGGCCGAACTCGTCGCACACCGCGCGCAGACCCTCGAGATAGGCGGTGCTCGCCGGGCGGATGCCGCTCTCGCCCTGCACCGGCTCGACGAGGATGCCGGCCGTCTCGTCGCCGATGGCCGCGCGCATCTCGTTCATGTTGCCGAAGGCGACGTGGTCGAATCCCTCCAGCAGCGGCCCGAAGCCCGCCGTATGCTTGGGCTGGCCGCCGGCGGAGATGGTGGCCATGGTGCGGCCGTGAAACGCACCCTCGCAACAGATGATGCGGGTCTTCTGCGGATTGCCGGCCTCGGCGTGGTACTTGCGGATGGTCTTGATGCCGATCTCGATGGCCTCGGCGCCCGAGTTGCAGAAGAACACCGTGTCCGCGAAAGAGGCCGCCACCAAGCGCTCGGCGAGGCGCGCCTGCTCCGGGATCTGGAAGATGTTGGAGACATGCCAGAGCTTGCGCGCCTGGGCCTCGAGCTCGGCCACGAGGTGGGGATGGGCGTGGCCCAGCATGGTGACGGCGATGCCACTCGCGAAATCGAGGAATCGTCGCCTGTCCGTCGCGTAGAGGTAGGCCCCCTCGCCATGGTCGAAGGCGAGGTCGTAACGCGCGTAGACAGGCATCGAAGCGGGAATCACGGCAAGCTCCCGTCATTGGTCGAACAAAGGTGAAAATTGCGCCAAAGCGCGAGGAAATTAGCAGTATTCCCGCTACTCGCCGCTGTCAAGCAATGCCGCGCCGGCCCCGGTTCCCCTCCCAGTCATCACGCGGGTCGCGTCCTCGGAAGGACTGGAACCTGGAGCGCCTCCAGTTCGACTGGAATCGCTTCGGGCCGCAAGGCGGCCCGCCGGTCGCCCGGCGCGCCCGCGCGGGCGCGGACCATTCGGTCCGCTGCCGCGAGCGACAAAAAAGGCTAGAGTGGGTCCGATCGAAGCGGAACCGCTCTGAACCGCTCTAGTACCCACTATCATAATTCCGTGTTCCATACGATCGCTTTTCCCGTCTCCTCGGTAGGAGGGGGCGCGCCGACGATGCCGGGGCATCGTCAAGCACCCTCGACGCCCCGAGGGGGCGGGAAAAGCGACCCGTAGGGCGGCGCCCCGAGGCCCCCGGACGTCGTCGCGCGCCGCTTGTGATGCCCCGGCATCACGGCGCGCCACCCTCCTAGCCGGGAACCTCGGGGCGCCGTCGTATGGCACACGGAATTATGATAGTGGGTACTAGGGTCCATAGCTCCCCGGCGCCCGGCGTGCGATTGTCCATCGTCATGACCGCACCAGCCAGGGGAAAGAGCCGGCCGCGTGGCCCGCGCGTGGTCACGCCCGCGCGGCTCGAGGCGAAGGCGCTCGCCTACGTCGAGCGCTTCGGCGGCACGTCGGCGAGCCTGCGCCGCGTGCTCCTCAACATGGTATCGCGCGCGGCGCGCGTCCACGACACCGATGCCGGCGAGGCCGCCGCCTGGGTCGAGGCGCTGGTCGCCCGACACGTGGCGGCCGGCCTCCTCGACGATGCCGCCTTCGCCGCCAGCCGGGCACGGCGCCTGCACCGGCGCGGCCTCTCGGCCCGCCGCATCCGCGCGAACCTCGCCGGCAAGGGCGTCGCCCCGGAGCAGGCGGTGGCGGCGGTCGCGCGCCTTACCGAGGAGACGGCCGAGCCCGAGCTTGCCGCCGCTATCGCCCATGCCCGCCGCCGGCGCCTCGGCCCCTACCGCGATGCGGCCGGGCGCGAGGCCCACTGGCGGCGCGACATGGGGGTGCTGGCCCGGGCCGGCTTCGATTTCGATGTGGCCCGCCGCGTCATGGCCGCCTCCTCGCCCGAGGATCTGGAGGAAGAGGAGGGCTGACCGGGCGCCGGGTCGCGCGGCCCTACTCCGCCGCGCCCTCGCCCTGCTTGGCGCGTTCGATGTCGCGCTCCTCGGGCGAGGCCTCGGCGGGTGGCGGCGTGGCGGGTGGTGGCGAAGCGTGGCGTGGCGCCGGGGCGCCCGACGCGCGTGCCGCGCTTGCATCCTGGGTAACCCGGACCCGGCCGGCCGGCGCTTCGCCGGCCTTGTCCTCGCCGAAATAGAGCGTCGTGTGGGGGAAGGGGATCTCGATGCCGAGCTCGTCGAAGCGCCGCTTCATGCGTCGGTTGAACTCACGCCGGGTGCCCCACTGCATGCCGCGCACGACCCTGATGCGGATCTTGATGACGACGGCCGAATCATCGAACCGGTCGAGGCCCAGCACCTCGAGGTCGTCGAGGATGTTGGCGGTGAAGGCCTCGTCCGCGCGCATCCCGGCGCCGATTTCCTTCAAGACCTCGATCACCTCGTCCACGTCCTCGCGGTAGGCGATGCCCACCTCCATGATGGAGAAGGAATAGTCCTTGGTCATGTTGACGACGCTCGTCACCTCGCTGAAGGGAATGACGTAGACGTCGCCGGCCAAGTCCCGCAGGCGGATGGTGCGGATCGACACGCTCTCGACCACGCCGGTCTGGCCGGCGACGCTGACCACGTCACCCACGGCGACCGTGTCCTCGAGCAGTATGAAGACACCGGTGATGACGTCCTTGACGAGGGTCTGGGCGCCGAAGCCGACGGCGAGGCCAATGACGCCAGCCCCGGCCAGGAGGGGAGTGATATTGATGCCGAACTGGGAGAGCACCGTGAGCGTCACCAGGACGGCGAGGATGACGGAGAGCGCCCGCTGGGCGAGCGGCAGGAAGGTCTTGAGGCGCGTCGCCCGCGACGGCGCCGAAGTCCCCTCCTCGACCCGGTTGAGGTAGTACTCGACGATCGAGCTCACCACCTCCCGTAGGGCGACGGCCACGACGAGGATGATGAGGATGGTAACCAGGCTCGAGATGCCATCGCGCCCCGCCTCGCTCGCCAACAGATCGAAGGTATCGATCCCCCAGGCCTGGAACACGGCGAGGAGGGCGAAGCCGTAGACCGCCAGCTGGAGCCCCAGATGGAAGATGCCGAGGTAGCGGTTAGCGCGCGCCTCGAGGGCCGGGAAGCGCCGCTTCACCTCGGGCGAGAGCGCGAAGCCCCGGTCCACCAGCTTGTGGCCGAGGACGGCGAGCGCCTTGGCGGCACCCAGGATCAGAACCGTCAGCGCCGAGGCGCGCATGATGAAGTCGAAGCCGCCTTCGAGGTGCAGCACCCACATGCCATAGATGGCGCCCACATAGATGATGGCGAGCACGTGCCAGATGTCGGCGAAGCGGTGGCGCAGGCTGGTGATGGTGCCGGTTTCGTCCTCGTCGCCCCGGATCCAGCCGGCCACGAGCCCGCGGGTCTGAAGGGTCAGGATGACGAGCATGACGGCAACGGCGAAACCGACGAGGTTGAGGGCCACCAGGCCCACCCCCACCGGCACGTCGAAGAACGGCAGGGCGCCCGTCAGAATGTAACCGTAGACGGACGTGTTGACGAGGCGCCTGGCCCAGATGAAGCCGTAGGTCGCACTCTCGTTGCGAAGCGGGACGAGGCGAAGGTTCTCGACCTTGGGCGAGAACACCATGCGCGCGAGCACCTGAAAGGAACGGGCGATGACGTTTGCATTGACGAGGGCGAGGGCGATGAGGCTGGTGGCCACGCGCGGCTCGACCACCGAGAGGGTGCCATAGGCGATGGCGGCGAAGACGGCGACGGGGGCGAGGTCGACCACGGTGCGCGCGAGGAGGAAGGGTGCCCGCACCAGGACGGTGTCGGTCTCGCGCCCCTCGATGGCCCGGCGCGGCGCCCGCAGCAGGAGGTGGGTCAGCCATTCGGCGAGGAGCGCCAGCGCCAGCATCGCCGCGAGCTTGATGCCCTCGCTCGTCCAGCGCGCGCGCTCTTCCGCGTCCGTGACCTCATGCTCGGCCCAGGCGATGAGCCGCGGGATGTCGATCACGATGGCCGCCGAATCGATGATCGCGCGGCTCGTCTCCTCGATGCTGTCCGAGAGGCCGGTGAGGAGGTCGGTGCTCTCGGCCACGTGGGGCGTGCCGGCGGCCGCGCGCCGGGCCGCGAGGAGGGTGCGGAGCTGGCGCACCAGCGCGGCCCGCTCGCCCGGGTCCTCGAGGGTGGAGACGAGGGCCTCGAGGTCCGCGACCGACACGGCGGCGCCCGCCGGCCCCCCGTCCTCCGCCCCCGCGGGCACAGGCGCGGCGAGTAGCCACGCGGCCGCGAGGGCCGCGAGGAGGCGGGCGAAGCGAGGGATATTAGCGGTTGTCATGCACCACTCCGTCGGCGAAATTATGATCCCAGTCTAGCCGTGTCATACTCACCAAGGTAGGCTTCCGTGAGTAACTTCCGGCGGGCCGAATATCGGCTCGCCGGCAAGCCCGACAGGGCGCCCGAGCGAATAGCGAGGAGCCTTAGCGGCACCTGAGCGACAACATAAAGAGTTCAAAATCATGTCGGTGACGATCTATCACATTCCACGCTGCTCGAAGTCGCGCGCCACTCTGGCGCTCCTACGGGACCGCGGCATCGAGCCCCGCGTGGTCGAGTATCTGGAGGCGCCGCCCTCGGCGGCCGAGCTCGCGCGCATCCTCGGCATGCTCGACATGGGGCCGCGCGATCTCATGCGCAAGAAGGAAGCGGAATACGAGGCCGCCGGCCTCGACGATGCGGCCCTCGGCGACGCGGCGCTGATCGCCGGTATGGTCGCCAACCCCAAGGTCATCGAGCGCCCCATCGTCGTCGCCGGCAACAAGGCCGCCCTCGGCCGCCCGCCCGAGACGGTGCTGAAGAATCTGTGAGGGAAGCGGCGAATCCTCTCCGCTCGCTTCGACACGGCTGATTTGGTGAGGCGCCCTCAGTCGCGTGTGCCTTCACCACCCCCACCCCACCCCTCGTAGTACCGCGCCACATACGGCTTGAGCGCCTTCAGCGTCGCGGCGAAGGCTTGGAAAGCCGCGCTCGCCGGCTTCGCCGCCACGGCCGCCAATTCCCGCGCCACGGCATCCGCGTCCACATTCGCGATCCGGCCATCGCGCAGGATGGGCTCGCCGGCGACCAGGACCGCCTTCACATGGGCGGGCTTGGCGAGGTGGACGAAGGCGGCGACAGGGTGGACATCCGGGTCGAGGTAGGGGGCGCACAAGGCGTCGTAGTCCACGATCACGGCGTCGGCGGGGCCGCCAGGGAGGAGGCGGCCCAGGCCGTCCGCGTCGAAGCCGGCCGCGGCCGCGCCGCCCACCGTCGCCATGCGCAGGATGTCGAAATGGTCGGGGCAGGGGCCGAAACGGTCGCCCGCCGGCGTGCGGTGCAGGTTGGCCGCGAGGCGCATCTCCGCGAGCATGTCGTCGTCGCTCGCCAGGCCCCAGCTATCCATGCCGATGCCCACGGCCACCCCGCGCGCGAGCATGCGCCCCACGGGGGCGATGCCGTTGCGCAGGCGCAGGTTCGAGCTCGGGTTGTGGACGATGGCCGTGCCGGTCTCACCGCAGCGCGCGATCTCGGCGTCCGAGAGCCAGGTCCCGTGGGCGAGCGCCGTCCGCGGCCCCAGGATGCCGCGCGCCTCGAGATATGTGAGGGTGTCCGTGCCGTAGACGCGGCGGGCAAAATCGCGCTCGAGTGGCGATTCGAGCGCGTGCATGTGGATGCCGAGCCCGCGCCCCGCCGCGTCCGCCGCCACCCGTTCGAGGAGGCCGGCCGAGCACCAGAGGTGCCAGCTCGGCCCATGGAGGATGCGCGTGCGCCCGTCGCCCGCCGCCTCATCGGCGAGCGCCGCCACCAGCGCGAAATAGCGCTCGATCTCGGCCCCATCTGGCGGGGCCAGGAGGGCGTGGGCGCGCTCGGCGAGGCCGGCCGGCAGGGACGCGAGCAGCGCCTGGTCGTCGCCGAGGGTGAGCGTGACCGAGTCCTCGACACCGACGGCATAGGCGACGCGAAGGCCCGAGTCCCGGTAGGCTCGCAGGGCCTCGCGCGTCTCCTCCTCATTGCGGCCCCACTCGCGCGCGTAGCCCGCGTGCAGCACGCAAGTGACGCCAGAGCGGATCATCTTGAGGTTGGCGTGGAGCGTGTCGAGATAGACGTCGAGCGGCGGCATGCGCCAGAAGTCGATGAGCCAGCGCTCGAGCACGTCGTCGGGCATGCCGAGCTGGGTGCCCGAGAGGCCGCGGCCGTGGTGGTGGGCGTTGACGAGGCCCGGCAGCACCATGTGCCGGGCCGAGCCGATTACCTCCACGTCGAGGTGCTGGCCGCGCAACTCGGCCCAAGTCCCCACGGCCGCGACAGCACCACCCTCGACCAGCACGGCGCCGTCCTCGATGCCACCGGAATCAGGCAGGCCGCCCGGGTCGGTGACGACGTAACGCCCGCGCAGGAGCCGCCTAGTACCCACTTTCATAATTCCGTGTGCCATACGATCGCTTTTCCCGTCTCCTCGGTAGGAGGGCGCGCGCCGGCGATGCCGGAGCATCGTCCAGCGTCCTCGACACCCCGAGGGGCGGGAAAAGCGACCCGTAGGGCGGTGCCCCGAGGCCCCCGGACGTCGTCGCGCGCCGCTTGTGATGCCCCGGCATCACGGCGCGCCACGCTCCTAGCCGGGAACCTCGGGGCGCCGTCGTATGGCACACGGAATTATGAAAGTGGGTACTAGCCACGCCCTCGCGCCCTAGGGAACGACGGCCGCGTGCTCGAGGCCACCCGGCCCCTTGGCCGCCCAGTCGACCGCCGCCTGCGCCTCGTCGAGGGCGAACTTGCGCGCCCGCAGCACGCCGAGGTCGAGGGCGCCGCGGCCGATCATGCCGAGCATCTCCGCCGTGCCCCGGCGCGGGTACCAGCTCGAGCCGATGATGGTGATCTGCCTGTCCAGCATCCATTTGTAATTGACCGCCATGTCGCCGAAGCAGCCGCCCACCAGAAGGGCGTTGCCATAGGCGCGCAGGCACTGGAGGGCGTTCATGGTGGGGGTCGCATCGGCGATGTCGCCGACGGCGTCGAGCATGATGTCGGCGCCGCCCGCGGCCTCGGCGATGGCCGCCGCGTCGCCGTCGCCGCCGGTGATGCGGACGGCCTTGACGCGCCGCGGGTCCACGCCCTCGAGCTCGGCGAGTGCGCGCTCCTTCCGCCCCACGGCCACCACCTTGCCCGCGCCCATGGCGAGGGCGAGCAGGACACCGGCCGCACCGACGAGCCCGGTGGCGGCGTTGACCACCACCGTGTGGCCGGGCCGGAAGTCCGAGCGTAGGAAGGCGCCGTAGCAGGTGCCGAGCCAGCCGAGCCGGACCAGGAGGGCGGGGTCGATGGCCGAAGCCTCGCCCAGGGGCGTGAAGCATTCCGCCGGCAGGATCATCTTCTCGGCGAAGCTGCCGTCGCGCCAGCGCGCGAGGATGCGCGCCGATTGCTCGCCCTTGCCGAAGACGCCGACATAGCAGGAATCGGCCGCCCCGCCGATGTTGACCGTGTTGTAGAAATGGTCGCAGAAGACCCGCGCGCCGACTTCGAGGCCGGAGACGTCGTCGGCCACCGCGACGATCTCGCCGATCGTGTCCATGCCGGGCGTGAAGGGGAGCGGGGGCAGGGGGTAGGAGACGGTGCCGTCGATCATCTCGGCGAAATAGGGTGGCACGAACGCGGCGAGGACGCGGACGATGGCCGACCCGGGCTCGAGGACCGGGTCCGGCACCTCATCGATGCGCAGACCCTGCCCCGGCTTGTGAAAGCGCGCGGCTCTCATGGCTCCCTCCCTCGCTGCTTAAGGCTCACCGGCGCGGGCGCGGGCGGCGCGGCTATCAGGCCCCGCCCAGCGCCTCCCGCGCCGCGGCGGTGTCACCATACACCTTCACGGAGGCGATCCGGTCGCCGCGGAAGCGGAAGTATTCGACGAACTCGATGCGGAAGCGGCGCCCGCTGGCGCGCGCGACGAGGTCGGTGTGGCCTGGCACCGCGATCGTGTCGTCGCCGCCGATCAAGGGCGCGCCCGTCTCGAAGCGCTCGGACTCGACCGCGCCCGAGAAGCGTGCGAGACAATCCTGTACACCCGCCCTGCCCCGATAGACGCCGAGCCAGGGCACCGCGCCTTCCGCCGGCCCCGGCATCAGCTCCCAGACCACGTCGTCCGTGTGGTAGTCGTGCATGCGGTCGTATTCGCCCTCGGCCAGGGCGCGGAACCAGTCCTCGACGATGGCGATGCGCCGTGCTGCTGTCATGCCGACCGTCCGCGCCGAACCGATTTCCGTCGCCCTGCGCCAAGGCTTCGGGAGACACGTCTACGCCTAATCGTCTTCCGCTGTCGGCCCACTAGGTGGCCTGCCACCCGAAGCCGAAGGCGTAGGGTGGTGGAGCCGAGGGGGTTCGAACCCCTGACCTTCGCATTGCGAACGCGACGCTCTCCCAACTGAGCTACGGCCCCATGCATGCGCTCCCGGGCGGGCGGGTGCCCGCCGGGGCAGGCGGATAATGTGAGGGGGCCTCGCCGCTGTCAAGCACGCCCGCTCCCGGCCCCGGGCGCTCCCTCGGCGGCACCGCCCTTGCGCGGGGCCGGCCCGGACGGTAGGCTTGCTCTCCAGCATTTCAAAGCCTTACGCAGTGGTAAAGCGGGACGTCGCCCATGGTCTCCCTGGTCAACCTGATTAGCTATGTGCTCGAGCTCTACCTGTGGTGCATCATCATCTTCGTGGTGCTGAGCTGGCTGATCTCCTTCGGCGTCATCAATACCCACAACCGCTTCGTCTATCTCGCGAGCGACTTCTTCCATCGCATCACCGAGCCGGCGCTGGGCCCCATCCGGCGCGTGCTGCCGAACCTGGGCGGCATCGATATCTCGCCCATTGTCCTGATCCTGCTGATCTGGTTCCTGCAAAGCCTCTTGCGCGAATACGCCTACCCGGTCGCCTACGGCATGTAATGGGCGCTCGCGCGGTCAGGGTCGCGGCGGGCGGTGTGCGCATCACCGTGCGCCTCAAGCCCGCGGCCGGGCGCGACCGTATCGAGGGCATCGCGAACGGGCTGGGTGGGGACGCGGCGCTCGCGGTCTCGGTCACGGCACCACCCGAGGCGGGCAAGGCGAACGCGGCGCTCATCCGCCTTCTGGCCAAGGCCTGGCACTTGCCCAAGAGCGCCATGCGCGTGGCCACGGGCGCGCGGGCGCGAACCAAGAGCGTGGCCATCGCGGGCGACGGGCCGGCGCTCAAGGCCCGCATCGAGGCGTGGATGAGGAGCGATAATGGCTGACGCGAAGATCATCGACGGCAAGGCCTTCGCGGCCGGCCTGCGGACGCGGGTGGGCGCCGCGGTGGCGCGCCATATGGGGGAAGGCGGTGCCCAGCCGGGGCTCGCCGTGGTGCTGGTGGGCGAGAACCCGGCGAGCGAGGTCTACGTCCGCAACAAGGCCCGGCAGACGGCCGAGGCGGGCATGAAGTCGTTCGAGCACAAGCTCGGCGCCGAGACGAGCGAGGCCGAGCTCCTCGCCCTCGTCGCGCGGCTCAATGCCGACCCGGCCGTCAACGGCATCCTCGTCCAGCTTCCCCTCCCCGACCAGATCGACCCCGATTCGGTCATCGCGGCCATCGACCCCGACAAGGACGTGGACGGCTTCCATGTCATCAATGCCGGGCGCCTGGCGAGCGGCCTGCCCGGCATGGTGCCGTGCACACCGCTCGGCTGCCTGATGATGCTCAAGGACCAGTTGGGCTCCGACCTCTCGGGCTCGCGGGCGCTCGTGCTCGGGCGCTCCAACATCGTCGGCAAGCCCATGGCGGCGCTGCTCCTGCGCGAGCACTGCACCGTGACGATCGCCCATTCGCGCACGCGCGCGCTCGACGCCGAATGCCGCCGGGCCGATATCCTGGTCGCCGCCGTGGGCCGGCCGCGCATGGTCACGGGGGACTGGGTCAAGCCGGGCGCCGTCGTCATCGATGTCGGCATCAACCGCATCGAGCCCGAGGAGCCGGGCGGCAAGGCGCGCCTGGTGGGCGACGTCGATTTCGAAAGCGCCGTCAGGGTGGCGGGCGCCATCACGCCCGTGCCGGGCGGGGTGGGGCCCATGACCATCGCCTGCCTCCTGCGCAACACCCTCGTCGCCGCCCGCGCCCAGAAGGGCCTCGAAGCGCCCGACATCTAGGGCCGGCCTCGAAGCGCCCTGGCCGACCTGGATTGGGCCGGGAAATCGTGGCGCGGGCGCGCCTGGACGCATGGCAACCATCAGCGCCATAATCACGCCATGACCGGCACGCTGACATGGCTTCTGATCGCCGCCCTCGTTTTCCTCGCGACCCACATGGTCGCGAGCACGCCGCTGCGCGGAATCGCCGTCGCCGGGCTGGGCGAGCGGGGGTGGCTCGCGGTCTTCTCCCTCGCCTCCATCGTCGAGCTCGTGTGGCTGGTCCTGGCCTATGGGGCGGCGCCCTACGAAGAGCTCTGGTCGCCGCCGGCCTGGACGGCCTGGGTCCCGATCCTCGTCATGCCCGTCTCGTTCGTTCTCGTGACGTGCGGCTACCTGACGCCGAACCCGTCGGCGGTGATGCAGGAGAAGCACCTCCACGACCCCGACCCGGCGCCCGGCATCATGAAGGTGACGCGCCACCCCATCATGGCCGGCATCGCCCTCTGGGCGCTGGCCCACCTCGCTGCCAACGGCGACGCGGCCTCGGTGATCCTGTTCGGCGCCATGGCGGCGCTCGCGCTGCCCGGCATGACGCTCCTGGACTGGAAGATGGAGGCCAAGGCGGGCGCCGCCTGGGGGCCCCTCGCCCTCACCACCTCGGCCATGCCGTTCCTCGCCGCCGTCCAGGGCCGCGAGCGGCCCAGCCTGGCCGGGATCGGCTGGTGGAAGATCGTCCTCGGCCTCGCCCTCTACGCCCTGTTCGCCCTCGGCCACGGCCACATCATCGGGGTCGGCGTAATCGCGTCATAGGCCACGGACCGCCCTCACACGGTCGCGACCGGCGTGACGGGGGAGCCGACGGCGCCGGGGAGGCGCAGGGCGGGGGCCGTGAGGAAGAAGCGTGAGCGGCCGTGGGCATGGAGCCACTCGGCCAGCTCTTCGAGGTACCACAGCTCCGCCAGCGGCACGCCCAGCTTGAAGAGGCAGTGGTGATGGAGCGGCAGCGCCGGCCGGCGGCCGTCCTGCGCTTTCGCGGGGTAGGCCTCGACGGCGTAGTTGTCGGCGCATATGGCCGCGACGCCGCTCTCGGTGATCCAGTCGAGGAGTGCCTGGTCGCGGCCGTCGAGCACGGCGCAGGCGTTCTCGACCACCTCGGCCACGGGCTCGCGCTTCATCTCCAGGATCACCTCGGCGAAGCCGGTGCGCAGGAGCAGGATGTCGCCCGGCTCGACCGTGATGCCGTCGGCCGCCATGGCGCCCATCAGGTCGGCATGGCCGACGATGCGCCGGTCGCGGCCGAAATGGCGCAGGAGGTCCACGAGCACGCCCCGGCCCTGCACCGGCCGCGCGGCCATGTTGTCCACGCCGAGGGCGCGGGCGCCGGTCGGCTCTCCCTCGGCCGCCGCCCCCTCGCCGTCGTAGTCCATGGGCCCGACCACGTCCGTCCCGGCGCGGAAGCCGTTGTAGTAGACCTTCTCCGGCTCGCCATCGCCGTCAGCGTCGAACCAGGCGCCGACGTGGCTGAGCGCATCCCACTGGGAGGAATATTGGAGGGTGATGAGCACCCGGTCGTCGTTGACCACGTCCGTGTTCGCGGGATCCACCCGGTCCATGGGGTAGTTCATGACCGGCCCGTCGTCCCGCATGGTGGGGTTGAGGACTGGCGGCTTGCGCCGGGGGTTGAGCAGGTTGCCGCCCGGGTAGTCGAGCGGCAGGCTGAGGCAGAAGGTGAGGCCCTCGCGGATCTCCTTGGCCGCCTCGCGGACCCTCTCCGCCGTCAGGAGGTTGATGCGGCCGAGCTCGTCGTCGGCCCCGAAATCGCCCCAGTTGGAGCCTTCGGGCCGGTTGGTCCAGCGTCCGGGCATGGCGTCGTCCCCCCTGATTTCTCGGCGAAGCGATCCTGATGTGTTTTCCCCGCCCTGGCGGCCCTACCGCCGCACCTTGCTCTCGAGGCGCAGGCGCAGGGCGTTGAGCTTGATGAAGCCCTCGGCGTCGCGCTGGTCGTAGACGGAATCGGCCTCGAAGGTGACGTGGGACTGGCTGTAGAGGCTCTCGTCGGACTTGCGCCCCGCGACCTGGACCGCGCCTTTGTAGAGCTTCAGGCGCACCGTGCCGCTGACGTGCTTCTGGCTCTCGTCCACAAGGGCCTGGAGCATGCGCCGCTCGGGCGCGAACCAGAAGCCGTTATAGACGAGCTTGGCGTAGCGCGGCATGAGCTCGTCCTTGAGGTGCATCTGCTCGCGATCGAGGGTCAGGCTCTCGAGCGCCCGGTGGGCGGCGATCAGAAGGGTACCGCCCGGCGTCTCGTAGATGCCGCGCGACTTCATGCCGACGAAGCGGTTCTCGACGAGGTCGATCCGCCCGATGCCGTGGGCGCCGGCCAGGTGGTTGAGGCGCGTCAAGAGGGCGGCGGGCGAGAGCCGATCGCCATCCACGGCGACCGGGTCGCCGCGCTCGAAGTCGATTTCGACATATTGCGGTGTCGCCGGTGCCTCGCGCGGGTCCACCGTGCGCGTATAGATGTCGTCGTCGGGCTCGACCCAGGGATCCTCGAGCGCCCGTCCCTCGTAGGAGATGTGCAGGAGGTTGGCGTCGGTCGAATAGGGCGGCTCGCCGCGCTTGGCGCGGGGGATCGGGATCTGGTGTTGCTCGGCGTATTCGATCAGACGGGTGCGGCTGTCGAGGTCCCATTCGCGCCACGGGGCGACGACCCGGATATCGGGGTCGAGGGCGTAGTAGGCGAGCTCGAACCGCACCTGGTCGTTGCCCTTGCCCGTGGCCCCGTGGGCGACGGCGTCGGCGCCCGTTTCGGCCGCGATCTCGATCTGGCGCTTGGCGATGAGCGGCCGGGCGATCGCGGTGCCGAGGAGATAGACCCCTTCGTAGAGCGCGTTGGCGCGGAACATGGGGAAGACGAAGTCGCGCACGAACTCCTCGCGCAGGTCCTCGACGAAGATCCGCGACGCCCCCATCAGCTCGGCCTTGCGCCGGGCCGGCTCGAGCTCGTCGCCCTGGCCGATGTCGGCGGTGAAGGTCACCACCTCGCAATCGTAGGTCTCCTGCAGCCAGCGCAGGATCACCGATGTATCGAGCCCGCCCGAATAGGCCAGCACCACTTTCCTGATGTCGCTCACGACGTTCCCTCGCGCGCCCCGGCGGAATGGCGGCGCAGTATAGGCATCGCCCCCGCGCCCGCAAGGTGGGCGTGGGCGCTAACCGTCGCGACTAGCTGACCACGCTGTCCGACTCCCCACCGCCCGCGTCGGAGCCACCCGCGGCCGGCTGCTTTTGCAGGCTCGGCCAGGACTTGAAGGCGAACACCCAGACCATGATGATGTTCACGAGGGGCACCAAGAGGATCAGGCACCACAGGCCGGAAAAGCCGGCCTTCGCCAGTATGCGCGAGGCGAGCCACAGGAAGACGATGACGAGGGCGAGGAGGACGATTCCGTGCCACATGGAATATTGGTACATGCCTTCAGCTTCCATGTCTGCCGCCTCCCTCGGTTGCCGGCCAGTCCATGAAGGCCAGCAGCAGCAAGGCGAAAAGCGGCCCGATGACGGGTATGAACACGAGCAGCCCGAACGCCGGCTGGAGCCCGGCGCGCTTGAAGATCATCCAGGCCGGCACGGCGAGGATCAACCCGCTTATGATGCCGTTCGCGATCAACATAATTCCCTAGCCCTCCCAAATTGCCTCCGCCGCGGCGGACGGGAACGGCGCCAGTCTACCACGCCACCCGGGCGCGACGAAGCGCCGCCGGTGGAAGGATGCAGACCGGCCGGGTGGGAGCCTCAGGCCGGCGCGCCCGAAAAGATGCCCGACGCCGAACCATGCCCTGAATCTGTCAAGGTTTGTCAAGGCGCGGCGCTATAAATATAAATAATAACAATATGTTAGGAAATTCAGCCGCGAACCTTGACGGTCCTTGACATTTTTTCGGCAAGGGCCGGATGCATACGTGTATATGGGTATCATATCCCATATTGTCAAGGGTGTTTGGAAAGGCGCCAGGTACCTTCTTCAGGCACCTTTTTGACGCCATTTCCAGCCGGGCGGGCGCCTCAGGCCAGCTCGCTCGTGGCCGCCGCCGGCCGGCGGGCGCGCCGCTCGCGCTCGCTCGCGGTGCGGAGCTGGCCGCAGGCGGCGAGGATGTCGCGGCCGCGGGGGGAGCGCACCGTGGCCACATAGCCGGCGTCGTTGACGATGCGCGCGAAGCGCTCGATCGTCGCGTCCGCCGAGCACCCGTAGGGCGCGCCGGGCCAGGGGTTGAAGGGGATCAGGTTGACCTTGGAGGGGATGCCGCGCAGGAGGCGCGCGAGCTCCCGCGCGTCCGACGGCGAATCGTTGACGCCGTCGAGCATGACGTATTCGAAGGTGATGCGCCGGGCGTTGCGCGCACCCGGGTAGTGGCGGCAGGCATCGAGGAGCTGGGCGATGGGGTATTTTCGGTTCAGCGGCACGATCTCGTCGCGCAGCGCGTCCGTGACGGCATGGAGGGAGACCGCGAGGTTGACCCCCAGCTCCGCCCCGCAGCGCTCCATCATCGGCACCACGCCCGCGGTCGAGAGGGTGACCCGGCGGCGCGAGATGGTGAGGCCCGCCGGGTCCATCACGGTGTGGAGGGCCTCCGCCACGCTCTCGAAATTATAGAGCGGCTCGCCCATGCCCATCATGACGATGTTGGTGATGCGCCGCTCGCCCGGCGGCGCCCGCCATTCGTCGAGCGCGTCGCGCGCCACCATCACCTGGGCGACGATCTCGGACGCCTCGAGGTTGCGCACCAGGCGCTGGGTGCCCGTATAGCAGAAGCTGCAGTTGAGGGTGCAGCCGACCTGGGAGGAGACGCAGAGCGTGCCGCGGTCGGGCTCCGGGATGTAGACGGCCTCGACCTCCTTGCCGTCGGCGAGCCGGACGAGCCATTTGCGCGTACCGTCCGACGAGCGCTCGTCGGCCGCCACCTCGGGGCGCTCCAGCGTGTAGTGGCGTGCCAGCTCCTCCCGGAAGATCCGCGAGAGGCTCGTCATCTCGTCGAAGGACCGGGCGCCGCGGGCATAGACCCAGGACCAGAGCTGGTTGGCCCGGAAGGGCTTCGCCCCCAAGCGCGCCATCTCCCCTTCGAACGCGGCCCGGCCGAGGCCGGCGAAGCTCGGCGGGGCCGGCGCGTCGGGCAGGGACGAATGGGTGGCCGGGTCGCTCACCTGAGGCCGCATTCCTGGCTGATGGCGCGGTAGGCCGCCGTCACGCCGGTGAGGGAATAGGTGTCTGTGGTTAGGGTGCCGCGGCTCGAGGTCCCCTTGATGACCATAGCCCGCCCCTTGATCATAGCCTGGCGCAGCACCTTGTCGTCGTAGGCCCAGGCCGTGTCCAGCGTATCCTGGTGGGTGAAGAGCGCATAGCTCGCCCCACCGATCAGGACCTCGGCCTCGCTTCCCGTCTTATAGCTATAGCCCGCGATCACATAGACTTGGCCGAAGACCTGGTTGGCCGGGTGGTGCGTGACCATGACGTAGGTCTTGCCGCGCGCGGTGTAATTGCCCTCGGACTTCTTGGGCAGGCTTGCCATGTAACAGACCTTGGCGTCGCCCTGGCCGTCATGGAAGGCGTCCCAGTCGCCGAACGCGCCGATATAGGTCTCGGCCGCGGCCGAGGGCGTGCCCGCGAGCGCCGCGAGCGCGGCCGCGGCGGCCAGGGCACCAAAGAGCCGCCATGGATGCAAACGTCTTTCGGTCATTTCCGCTCCGACACTCCCTTGGTCTTCTCGGTCTTCTCCCGCCCATCGGCATCACCGCGCCGGCGCGTGGCGGGCGGGCCGAAGACATGTGGCGGCGGCGGCTCGGCGGGGCCGCCCGGCGTGAGCGGCCGGGCGCCGAACTTGCGCGAGCTCACCAGCCGGTCATACATCACGATCGCGCCGGCGACCGCAAGATTGACAGCGAATTTAGTCGGAATTTTGACGACCTCGCCACAGAGGGCGAGAATTTCGGGCGAGAGGCTGCCCCGCTCCCGCCCCAGGACATAGGCGGCGCAGCGCGGATGGCGGAAGCGCGGCAGCTCGATCGCGTCCTCCAGCAACTCGACGCCGATCAGCTCGCAACCGCTCGGCAGGCGCAGGGACGCCACGTCCTCGAAGGCGTGGAGGGGCAGATTCTCCGGCGTCTTGGACGTGTTGGCGATGCCGCCCTCGCGCTCGGAATAGTCTTCGGCGATGGTGAACACGAAGCTGGCCCCGAAGGCGTGGGCGGTGCGGAACAAGCTGCCCGCGTTCATCTGTTTCGAAAGGTTTTCGACGCCAATGCCGAAATAGCCGCGCATGAGCCGGAACTTGCCTAGCCGGACGGCCCAAGGCAAGGTGTTTCGCCGTTCCCCCAACCGCCATACCCGACGACAGTACAATCACGCCTTCCGCCAACCCGGTCCTCATCGAGCTCACCCGCGGCGACATGGTCGAGAGCGGCCATCGCGGTGCCGCCGCGGTCGTGGGTGCCGACGGGCGGATCGTGGCGGCTTGGGGCGACATCGCGCGGCCGGTCTATCCGCGCTCGGCCGTCAAGCCGTTGCAGGCGCTGGCGCTCATCGAGACCGGTGCCGCCGATGCTTTCGCGGTGGGCGGGGCCGAGATCGCGCTCGCCTGCGCTTCCCACAATGGCGAGCGCACCCATGTCGAGGCGGTCGCCGCCTGGCTCGGGCGCATGGGGCTCGGCGAATCCGATCTCGAATGCGGCCCCCACGCGCCCCTGGGCCCGGCGGCGCGGGCCGGCCTGCTTCGCGCCGATGCGCCCTTCGGCCGCCTCCACAACAACTGCTCGGGCAAGCATGCCGCCATGCTCGCGACCGCCCGCCACATGGGCGAGCCGACGGCGGGATACATCCAGCCCGACCATCCGGTGCAGCGCCGCGTCCGGGCGCTGCAGGCGGAAATGGGCGGCGCTGGCCTCGTCGACGCGCCCTCGGGAACCGACGGTTGCGGCATCCCTACCCTCGGCCTGCCGCTCGCGGCCCTCGCGCGCGCCATGGCGCGCCTCGTGGCGCCGGACGGCCTCGCGCCCGCGCGTGCGGCCGCGGCCCGGCGCGTCGTTGCCGCCATGACGGCCCACCCCCACATGGTGGCCGGCCGGGACCGGTTCTGCGCCCGGGTGCTGGCGGCGGGTGGCGGCGCCGTCCTCGTCAAGACGGGGGCGGAGGGCGTCTACACGGCGGCCCTGCCGGGCGCGGGCCTCGGCATCGCGCTCAAGATCGACGACGGGGCCGTGCGCGCGGCCGAAGCCGCCATCGCCGTCCTGCTACAGCGCTTCGGCGCCCTCGAGGGCCAGGTGCGCACGGTGCTCGCGGGCTACGCCCATGCCGTCCAGCGCAACTGGGGCGGGACCGAGACCGGTGTCCTCCGCCCGGCCGAGGGCTGGCCCGGATGAAGGCGACGACCTATAGTTCCGCCACCTCGCCGCGGGGTGCGCCCGCGGCCGCCCATGGGCCGGAGCCGGCATGGCACGCAGGCGCAATTTCCTGGTCGTCGGGGCCACCACAAGCATCGGCGGCCCGGTCGTCGCCCGCCTCGCCCGCAACGGCGACCGGGTGCTCGCGACCTATCATACGCGCGCCCCGACGGCGGCCTCGGCGAACGTGGTGCCGGCGCGCCTCGACCTCTCGGACGATGCCGATCTCGCGCGTTTCGCCGGCGAGGCGGTGCCCGGCTTCGGCGCGCTCGACGCGGCCGTGTTCCTCACCGGCATCCTGCCGGGGGACCGCCTCGCGGACTATACGCCCGCCGACATCGACCGCGTCATGACCGTGAACTTCACGGGCCAGGCCAAGCTCCTGCGCCTGCTCCTGCCCGCCTTCGTGGAGGGCGCGCTGGTCCTCATGATGTCTTCCATCTCGGCCCAGCGGGGCAGCTACGACCCCATCTACGCGGCCTCGAAGGGTGCCTTGCTCTCCTTCGTGAAGGCGCTCGCCGCCTGGCACGCCCCCGCTATCCGGGTGAACGCCATAGCACCCGCGCTGATCGCGGATTCGACCATGTACCGGGAGATGGCGCCCGAGCGCCGCGCCCACCACCTGGCCCAGACCCCCATGGGCCGGCTCCTCGACCCGGCCGACCTCGCCGCGGCGATCGCCGACCTCTGCCAGGGCCACTGGTCGCACCTGAACGGTGCCTGCATCGATCTCAATGGCGGCCAATATGTCCGCTGAGGGGCGTGCGGCCGTCATCGGCGCCGGCATCTTCGGCTGCGCCGTGGCCCTCGAGCTGGCCCGCGCGGGCTTCGCCGTCTCTCTGTTCGAGCGCCGGCCGGAGATTCTGACGGGGGCCACGCGCAACAACCTGAACCGCGTCCATCTCGGCTTCCACTACCCGCGCCACCTGGGGACGGCGCGGCAGAGCGCCGCTGGCTACCAGCCCTTCGTGGAGAGCTTCGGGGACGCCGTCCTGGGGGGCTTCCCCAACGCCTATTTCGTGGCGGACGAGGGCTCCCTCACCGCGCCCGCGGACTACCTCGCCTTCTGCCGACGGCTCGGCGTGCCCTTCGAGGTCATCGAGCCCGGCACTTTCGAGGTGGCGGTGCGTGGGTGCGAAGCGGGTATCCGCTGCGCCGAGCCGGTCTACGACCCGGACCGTCTCGCCCGCCTGCTCGGCGCGCGTATTGCCGACGAACCCGCGCTGACCCTCGTCCGGGGCGCACCGATCGCCGCCATCGAGCCTCGGGGCGACGGCCACGGCCTGCGCCTCGCCGACGGCGCCGAGGCGGGGCGCTTCGACGCCGTGGTCAATTGCGGCTATGCCGATATCAACCGCCTGACCGGCCAGCTCGGCCTGCCGCTCACGGCACAGCAGTTCGAGTACACGGTGGTCGCCGTCATCGAGGCCGACCTGTCGCGCTTGGGCTTCGCCGTCATGGACGGGCCGTTCTCGAGCCTGTTGCCCGATGGGGCCAGTGGCCGCTTCCTGCTCTACGACGTCGAGCATTCCGTGGTCGCGCGCATGGTCGACACGGTGCCGGACGCGGCCTGGTGGGAGCCGCGCGAGGCGCCGTTCGCGGCCGTGGACCGGGAGGCGCACTTCGCGCGAATGCGGGTCGGGGCGGCGCGGTTCGTGCCGGCCCTCGGCCGGGCGCGGCTCGTGCGCTTTCTCGAAGGGCCGCGCATGGTCCTGGCCGGCCACGACGACGATGACGCGCGGCCCTCGCAGGTGCGCGACTACGGAGGCGGCTACCTGACCGTATTCTCCGGCAAGGTGGACCATGCGGTGACCGTGGCCGCCGAGGTGCGCGAGCGCCTGCTCGCCCCGCGCGCCACGGACTCCGCCGCCGGCGCCAACGCCAACGTCTGAGAGAGGAGAGAGCATGCGAGCCGTATTGTGCAAGGACGCCAGCGGGCACGACGCGCTCACGGTCGAGGATGTGCCGGCCCCGGCCATGGTCGCCGGCGGGGTGCGCATCGCGATCCACGCCGCCGGCCTCAACTTCGCCGATACGCTGATGGTCGCGGGGCAATATCAGGAGAAACCCGAGCTGCCCTTCATCCCCGGCCTCGAGGCGGCTGGCGAGGTGATCGAGGTCGCCGATGGCGTCGAGACCTGCAAGCCCGGCGACCGGGTGATCGCGACCATGGATCACGGCGCCTTCGCCGAGGAGGCGATCGCGGAGGCGGGCAACGTCTTCGTCATTCCCGATGCGATGGATTACGAGGCCGCCGCCGGCTTCATCGTCACCTACGGCACCTCGCACGTGGGCTTGCGCCGCCGGGCCAACCTCCAGGCCGGTGAGACCCTGCTGGTCCACGCCGCCGCCGGCGGCGTCGGCCTGACGGCGGTCGAGATCGGCAAGGTGCTGGGCGCCACCGTCATCGCCACCGCGGGCGGGCCGGAGAAGCTCGAGGTCGCGCGCTCGCGCGGCGCCGACCACCTGATCGACTACCGCACGGCCGACATCCGCGCCGAGGTGCGCGCGCTGACCGAGGGCCAGGGTGCCGACGTCATCTACGATCCCGTCGGCGGCGACGTGTTCGACGCCTCCCTCCGCAGCCTCGCCTGGGAAGGGCGCCTCCTCGTCGTCGGCTTCGCCAGCGGGCGCATCCCCAGCGCCCCGGCCAACTACCTCCTGGTCAAGAACTGCTCCGTCGTCGGCCTCTTCTGGGGCGCCTACCGCAAGCGCAACCCGGCCGTCGTCCGGGATTCGGCGGCCGAGCTCCTGCGCTGGTTCGACGAGGGCAGGCTCCGGCCCCACGCCTCGCACAAGTTCGACATCGCCGAGGCGGCCGAGGCCATGCGCACCATGCTGGGCCGCAAGTCGACCGGCAAGGTGGTGCTCACCACCGGGCGCGGCTAGGCGCCCGGCGGCGCGTTGGCCCCCAGGCCCGACCCGCGGTCGCTCGCCGCCGCCTTCGAGGAGGCCGTCGCCTTCCACCGCGCGGGCCGGCTCCGGGAGGCCGCCGCCGGGTACCAGGCGGTGCTTGCCGCCGATCCGAGCCATCCCGAGGCGCTCCATCGCCTCGGCCTGGTGGCCCTCCAGGCGGGCGACGCGGCGGCGGCCATCGACCTCATCGGGCGGGCGGTGCGCGCCCGGGGCGACGCGCCGGCCTATCACCTGAGCCTTGGCGAGGCCCACCGTCAGGCCGGCGACCTCGCGGCCGCGGGCGAATGGTACGAACGCGCGCACGCGCTCGATCCCGGCAACCCGGGCGCCCTCAACAACCTGGGCAATCTGCGCATGGCCGAGGGCCGGCCGGACGCGGCGCTGCCTCATTACGAGGCGCTCGTGAAGCTGCGCCCGGACTGGGCCGACGGCCACTACAACCTGGCCAACGCGCTGCGCGCCACGGCGCGGCCCCAGGAGGCGGTCGCGGGCTACCGCCAGGCCCTGGCGCTCGCACCCGGCCATCCCGGGGCCCTCGTCAACCTCGGCCAGACCCTGGTCGAGACGGGGGCGGCCGGGGAGGCGGTGCCCCTCATCCGCGAGGCCCTCGTCGCGGCGCCCGCATTGCCCGAGGCGCACTACGCCCTCGGCGACGCCCTGCGCGTCCAGGGCGACCTCGCCGGGGCGGTGGAGAGCTACCGCCAGGCGCTCCACCACCGCCCGGATTTCCTCGAGGCGATCTTCAACCTGGGTGCTGCGCTCCAGGAGGCGGGCGAATACGGGCAAGCCGAATCCTGCTACCGCCGGGTTCTGGGCCTCGACCCCGGCCACGCCCGCGCCCACAACAACCTGGGCGCCGTGCTCGCCGAGCAGACCCGGCACGACGAGGCGATTCAGGCCTACGAGCGGGCCGTCGCCCTCGACCCGGGCGACGCGGAGGCCCAGGCCAACCTCGGCAATGCGTTTCTCGAGCAGGGCCGTATCGAGGAGGCGGCGGCGCGCTACCGCCGGTCGCTGGATATCGCACCCGACGACGGGGTCGAAATCAAGCTGGCGACCCTGCTGCCGGTGATCCCCATGGACGAGGCCGAGATCGCCGCGGCTCGGGCGCGCTACGAAGAGGGCCTCGACCGCCTCATCGCCAAAGGCCCGCGGCTCACCGATCCCGTGAAGGAGATCGGCAAGACGAGCTTCTACCTCACCTATCACGGCCTCGACGACCGCGCCCTCCAGCGCAAGCAGGCCACGCTTTACGCCCGCGCCTGTCCTGAATTGCTCTACGAGGCGCCCCACATCGCGGGCTGGCGCGGCGCCGAGGGGCGCATTCGCGTCGGCTTCGTCTCGCGCTTCCTGCGCGACCATACCATCGGCCGCTTCATGCAGGGGGTGATCGGCCGGCTCGACCGGTCGCGCTTCCACGTCACGGTGTTCTTCTATCCCCAGCCCATGGACGCGCTCGCGGGCGCCCTGGCGGAAGGTGCTGACGAGGCCGTCATGCTGCCGCCCGAGCTTTCCGCGGTGCGCGAGCGTATCGCCCAAGCCCGGCTCGACGCGCTCCACTTCGCCGATATCGGCATGGAGCCCGCCTCCTACTTCCTCGGCTTCGCCCGCCTGGCCCCCGTGCAGTGCGTCTTCTGGGGCCACCCCGAGACCACCGGCCTCGCCAACATGGACTACTTCCTCTCAGGCGCCACCCTCGAGGTCGAAACAGCGGACGAGCATTATTCCGAGGCCCTCGTCCGCCTGCCCACCTACAACACCTGCTACGCTCGTCCCGTGCCGGCCGACCCTTTGCCGACGCGGGCCGGCCTCGGCCTGCCCGAAGACGGCACCCTCTATATCTGCCCCCAGAGCCTGTTCAAGTTCCATCCCACCTTCGATGCCCTGCTGCGGGCGGTGCTCGAGGGCGACGGGAGCGGCACCCTCGCGCTCCTGGGCGGCACCAACCCCCATTGGACGGGCCTCCTCGCGGATCGCCTCCGCCGCACCATGGGTGCCGTCTTCGAGCGCGTCCGCTTCCTGGAGCGCCTGAGCCATACGGAGTTCCTCGGCCTCCTGGCCATCGCCGACGTGATGCTGGATACGACCGTCTTCTCGGGTGCGAACTCGACCCTCGAGGGGCTCGCCATGGGCACCCCCGTCGTCACCCTGCCGAGCCAGTTCCTGCGCGGCCGCCTGAGCTACGGCTGTTACGAGAAGATGGGCATGATGGACCTGGTGGCGAAGGACGAGGCGGGGTACGTGAGAATCGCGCTCCGCCTCGGCACCGATCCCGGCTACCGCGCGGCCATGCGCGCCCGCATCCTCGCCGAGAGCCATGTCCTCTACGACGACGACCGCCCGGTGCGCGAGCTCGAGGGTTTCCTCGCCGCCGCCGTTGCTAGGCGCGGTGAAGGTAAAGGAGCAGGTCGAGGGACGGCGGCGGCACGTCGGTCTGGCTCAGCATGTCGTGGGCCTGGCCGCGATGGTGGGTCTGGTGGTTCATGAGATGCCCGAGGACTTGGCCGAGCGGCAGCCGCCCCGGGCCCATGGATATGGTGGTATAGGCAAAATCCTCGGCCAGGCGGGAATCGTCGAGCCCGTCGGCGAGGGCGATGATGCGCGCGTCCTCGGCCTCCCGCGCGCGCCGCAAGGCGGCGAATTCCTGGTAAAGGATCTGGTCGAGCCCGGTGATGCCGTGCTCGGTGCCCTCGATGCGCCCGAGCCAGATGCGGTCCCCCAACAGCAGGTGATTGAGGGTGCCATGGATCGAGCCGAAGAAGGACTGCCGCGGCTTGCGGTATTCAGCGTCGGGTAGGGCCGCGCAGGCGTCGTAGAGGCGCTCGTTGGCCCATTGGTTGTAGTGCGTGAGGGTGCGCAGATATCGGGCGTCCATGGCGGGCTCCTCAGGCGGTCGCGAAATGGAAGTTGATGATGTCGAGCTCCGGCGTCTCGGCGCCCGCCTGGCTCAGCATGTTGTGGATCTGGCCGCGGTGGTGGGTCTGGTGGTTGAAGAGGGTGATGAGCATGACGTCGAGCGGCGTCTGGGCCGGCGTCCCGTCCATGAAGCGGTAGGAGACCACCCGGCCCATCCCCGCCGGATCGAGCCCATCGACCACGCGGACGAGCGCCCCATCCTCCGCCACGCGCGCCCGGCGCAACGCGGCGAAATCCTCGTGGAGGATCTGGTCGAGACTCTCGAGGCTGTGCCCGATCCCCTCGACGCGCGAGCGCCAGCCGATATCGACCACCAGAAGGTGGTTGAGCGTGTTGTGGATCGAGCCGAAGAAGGCGCCCCGATCCTCCTTGCGCGCGGCATCGGTGAGCGCGGCACAGGCATCGTAGATATGGACATTGGCCCAGGCGTTGAAGCGCCCGAGCGTGGCGAAAAGCGTGGCGGACATCGACCCCGTGCTCCCGGATCGTTTCGCCCGAGCATGAGCAGGCGCCCCGGCCGCGTCAACCGCCGGGGCGGAGGCGCCGCGTCCATGAGCCCCCCGTCACCAAGGCCCCGCGGGGCGAGCTCGAATCATATCTCGGGCTCGGGGGTCGACGGGGCAGCGCGCCCCGTCGCGCCCGTCCGCGCGAGAACCAGGGCGTTGCCCACCAGGATGAGGGCCACGCCAGCGACGGCGAGAGGCTCCCACCGGTAGCCCTCGAGCGCGGTCGAGAAGGCGAGGGCGATGACCGGGAACAGCACCATGGCGTAGGCCGCGCGGCTGGCGCCGATGCGCCCGAGCAGGGTCAGGTAGCAGCCGAAGCCCACCACGGAGCCGAGGATCGCGAGGTAGACGAGCGAGCCGGCGTAGCGGTACGACGCCTCGAACACCAGCGGCGCGTCCATCGCGACCGCGTAGAGGAGGGTGAACGCCCCGCCATAGCTCATGCCGAGGGCGTTGGTCTCCAGCACGCCGAGGCCGCGCATCTGGTTCCGCGCCGAGAGCAGGTTGCCGATCGAGACGCTGGCCGTGCCCAGGAGGCTCAGCACCAGGCCCTGAACGGGCCCCGACTCGAGGTCGAAATCGCGCAGATCGGGCCAGAACAGGAGGGCCATGCCGGCGAGCCCGATCACCGCCGCCAGAACCATCCGGGGCCGCACCGGGGTGCCGAAAAAGACAGCCGTCCCGGCGATGTTCATGAGCACGATGGCCGAGAAGACCACGGCCGCTAGGCCGCTCGTCAGGTCCTGGATGGCGATGTAGAACAGCACGTAGTTGATCGAGAAGAGGAACAGGCCCTGGAGGGCGATGAAGAGATGGTTGCGCCAGCCCAGGAGGAGCGGCCGGCGCCGCGCCCAGCACCAGATCGTGAGGACGGCGCCCGCGAGGATGAAGCGGTAGGCGACCGAGACCTCCGGCGGCACGACGCCGAGCTGGAGGGTGATGGCGAACCAGGTCGAGCCCCAGATCAGCACGGTGATACCGTATAGCAGCGGGTTGGCCATACGCCGCCTGTCGCCTTCTCACGGGATCGGTGGGAAAAAAGAGGCCCGCCACCATAGTTGCGAGGTGGCGGGCCAGCAAGCGGGCACGGAGGCACCCGCTCTGGGAGGCGAGGGTGGGGGAGGTCACTCCCTCCAGAAGGGCTTGCGCGCCTCGAGGCCGGCGTCGGACCGGCTGAAGCCGATATCCTTCAGCATGCGGTCGTCGAGCCGGGCCAGCTGTGCCCGCGTCCGCGACCGCTCCCGCCAGGCGGCGAGGGCGTCGCCCGCACCCTTCGCAGCCAGATAAAAACCGCGGGCGAAGTCGAACCGGGCGGGCTGCTCGAAGAGCGCGAAGGGGAGGTAGGTCATATCTATTCTCCTTATCCGAATTGGGGCTGTCTCTCTGGCGGCCCCAGTTGTCTTGGAAGCTCGTGTTGGGTAATAGCTATGTCTTCCCACCGGCATTGACCAACGAGAAGATTTCATTGTATTGATAAGAAAATGTAGGGGTGAGAAGAGGTAATAACATGCATGAGGAATGCTCATGGCACGACGCCTGCCACCGCTGAACGCGCTGCGCGCCTACGAGGCCGCGGCCCGCCATCTCAGCTTCACCAAGGCGGCCCAGGAGCTCAATGTGACCCAGGCCGCCATCAGCCACCAGGTCAAGGCGCTGGAGGAGCGCCTGGGCGTCACCCTGTTCCGGCGCATGAACCGGGCACTGCTGTTGACCGACGAGGGCCAGAGCTACCTGCCGGCGGTGCGAGAGGCCTTCGACATGATCGATGCGGCGACCGCGCGCCTCCTCGCGCACGAGCGCACCGGCGCGCTCGTGGTCTCCTGCATGCCGTCCTTCGGGGCCGCCTGGCTGGTGCGCCGCCTGGGGCACTTCCGCGCCGCCCACCCCGACATCGACGTGCGCCTCGACCCCTCGGTACCACTGGTCGATTTCAGCCGCGAGGACGTCGATATCGCCATCCGCTACGGCAGTGGCGATTGGCCCGGGCTGGCGGTCGACCGGCTCATGACCGAGGACGTGGTTCCGGTATGCAGCCCCGAGGTGCTGGCGGGCGAGCATCCGCTGGATACGCCCGGCGACTTGCGCCACCACACCCTGCTGCACGACGAGGGGCAGGCCGACTGGCGCAACTGGCTGCTCGCCGCCGGTGTCGAGGGCGTGGACCCGAGCCGCGGCGTCACCTACACCGATTCGAGCATGGTGGTGCAGGCCGCCGTCGCCGGTCAGGGGGTGGCGCTCGCGCGCAGCGCGCTGGCCGCCGACGACCTGGCCGCCGGGCGCCTGGTCCGCGCCTTCGACATCCGCCTGCCGGTCGAGTATGCCTATTACGTGGTCTATCCCGAGGCCTATGCGGAGCGCCCCAAGGTCATGGCCTTCCGCGACTGGCTCCTGGCCGAGGCCGCGCGCGAAGGGGGGACGCTATAGCCGTTGCGGCTTGGTATAAGCTCGGAAACCGCGCCGGCAGGGAGGCAGCATGCGACCGATTCGTTTCTTCCGCGCGCTCTTGGCACTGGCCGCCGCCATCCCCCTGGCGGCGCCGGGGCCCGCGTTCGCCGCCGAGGACGGTCCCTGGCCCAGACTCGAAGTGCGCCACCTCGCGAATGCCTCGGGCATGCCGAGCGTCGATGTGGATATCGCGGACGACCCCGTCTACGACACGGCGAAGCGCTACCGCGGCATCCCGCTCGGCGACGTGCTCGACCTCATCGCCGATATCGACCGCTACACGGCCGAGGGTGCGCTGGTGGTCTTCGAGGCCGCCGACGGCTACGTGGCCACCATGGCACTTCACACGGCGCGCGCCGGGGGCGGGGTGATCGCCACCCGCGATCTCGACGCGCCGGCCGGCAACACCTGGATTCCCTGGCAGCGGAATGGGCGCGCGGTCACGCCGGCACCCCTCTACCTCGTCTGGCCGGGCGTGGCGGCGGAAGACTGGCGCTACGTCTGGCCCTACCAGCTCGTGGCCATCGCCATCAAGCCCTTCGCGGCCCAGTACGGCGCCGCCGTGCCGGAGACGGACGAGGCGGCCGTGCGCCGCGGCTTCGAGGTGACGCGGGTCCATTGCCTGAATTGCCATTCGGTGAACCTGGCCGGCGGCGACTTGGGACCCGAGCTCAATGTCCCGAGGAGCGTGACCGAGTATTGGCGCCCCGAGTCACTGCCCGCTTTCATCCGCGATCCCCTGAGCTTCCGCGCCGGCGCCCGCATGCCCACATTCGCCGGCACCCTCGAGCCGAGTGAGATCGACGACGCCCTCGCCTACCTCGCCTACCTCGCCTTCATGGCGGGCCAAAAGGTGTGCGGTGGGGAGAAGGCCTGCGAGTAGGCCGGGCGCGGGGCAGCTCATACCGACCGGCCTTAAGGGAGACCGATCGTATGATCCCTCAAGCGCCAAGCGGCCGCGGCATTGGCTTCTTGCATCGCTCAAGCGCCGCTAAGGCACTTCTATCTCGCTCAAGCGCCGCTAAGGCACTTCTATCTCGCTCAAGTGCCGCTAAGGCACTTCTATCTCGCTCAAGCGCCGCTAAGGCTGGCCTCGCATAAGCTCGGGCGCCCACGCGGCGCTTGCCAGACGGCGATGAGTCAAGCTCATCGTCGTCTGGTTCTCTAATTTCGGTTCGTTGGTCAAGCCCTTCCGGACCCTTGTCTCCGCCGGGAACACGGTTGTCTGCGAAGTCTTCCCCAGCGGGTCCGCCGGGTCGCTTCATGATAGTGCCCTTTGGCTTCGGCCTCCCAAGGTATTAGACGCAATCGCGAACGGCTGTCCGCTTAGCAACCAAACGAACGGGATCGCCTCGGCCACCGTCCCGGCGGGGACGGGTCTTCCGCTTCTCGCGGAGCTCTCTCTTCTCCTTATCCAGCTATGCCGTGGCGCTCGCCTCCTTTTCCGGCCAGCGGAAGGCTTCGCCGGTGATCAGCATCCGGTGCAGGATCACCGCCAGCCGGCGCGCCAGCGCCACGCAGGCCTTCTTGTGGCTGGTCCGCCTCTTGATCCGGCGCGCCCAGTCCTTCAGCGGGTGGGCCCGGCGCACCACCGTCAGCAGGCTGTTGGCGGCCTCGTAGAGCAGCGCCCGCAGCATGGCGTCGCCGTGTTTCGAGATGCGCCCCGAATAGTCCATCCCACCCGACTGCCAGCGCCGCGACGTGAGCCCCACATAGGCGCCCACCGTGCGCGATTTGGCGAACCGCTCCGCTTCGCCAATGGTCGCCACATAGGCCAGCGCCGTCACCGGCCCCACCCCCGGCGTGCTCATCAGCAAACGGCAGGCCGGAGAGCCTTTCGCCCGCCCCACGACCGCCTCGTCCAGCCGCCCGATCTCGCGGCCCAGCGCCGCCGCCGCGGACAGAAGCGGCTCGATCATCACCTTCAGCTCGGGACGCCCCTCCAACGCCTCGCGGACGCGTCCGGCCAGCTTGCCCGAGCCCTTGGGAAAGCGAAGGCCCAACGACCCCAACAGGCCACGGATCGCGTTCTCCGTATCGCGCCGCTGGCGCACCAGATGACAGCGCGCCTTGAGAAGTGCCCGCGCCTCCTGCGCCGCCTCGCTCTTCACCGCCACAGGGCGGCAAAACCCCGTGCGCGCGATCTCCGCCAAGAGCTCGGCGTCGTTCGCATCCGTCTTGTTGTGCTGAAGGCGCATCACCGCGTTCGCATGGCGCGCGTCGATCACCTCGACCGAGACCCCCAGCCGGCCCAGCTCCCGCGCCAGCCAGCCACTCAGCGTACCCGTCTCCAGAACGATACGGCCAGGGCACGGACAATGCTCCCGCAAAGCTGCGAACAGCGCCCTCGGATCGGTCGCAACCTTGCCCCGCGCCAATATCTTTCCCGCCACGTCCTTCACGCAAAACGCCGTCTCTTCCTTCGATACGTCAAACCCAACATACTCCGTCATGGTCACTCTCCTTGGTTTGCCCACTGGGGCGCGTCCTCGCGACCCCGAATCATAGGCCCGGGAGAGTGACCACCGGAATTACGCTATGTATCAGATCCGGTCGGCCAATGTGTAGTCGCGACTGACCTCGGCGACGCGGATGCGGAAATCGGCGAAGATCTCGTCCTTGCCGCGGGCCTGGGCCACCCGGTGATCGGCCTGTTCGCGCCAGGCCGCGACGGCCGCCTCGTCGCGCCAGGTGGAGAGGGAGAGGTACTTGCCCTCCTCGGCGAGGCTCTTGAAGCGCTCGACCGAGACGAAGCCGTCCACCTTCTCGAGCTCGCCCCGCAGGCGGGCGGCGATGGCGAAGTAATCCGCGTCCCGGCCCACCTTCATGGCGACCTCGAAGATGACGACGACCACGATCAGAGGCCGATGGCCTGGATGTAGTCCTCGAGGCGGTCGAGGGCGGTGCTGAGGGTCTGGGGCTTGCTCGCGAAACAGAGGCGGAGCCAGCCCTCCTCCTCGGCGCTGAAGGCGCTGCCGGGGACGAGGCCGACCTTGGCCTCGCGCACCAGGTCCTTGCAGAAGGCGAGGCCGTTGGTGAGGCCCTCGACCGCGAAATAGGCGTAGAAGGCGCCCTCGGGCCAGCCGATGCGATAGCGCGGGTTGCCGGCCAGGCGCTGGTAGACGAGGTCGCGCGCGCGCTCGTAGCGCGCCACCTGCTCGGCGATGAAATCCTCGCCCTGCTCGAGCGCCGCGATGCCGGCCAGCTGGGTGAAGGTGGCCGCGCCCGCCACGTTGAACTCGTTCACCATCTCGAGGGTCTGGCCCAGGCGCGGCGGCGTCGTCAGCCAGCCCAGGCGCCAGCCGGTCATGGCCCAGGGCTTGGAGAAGCTGTTGATGACGATCACCCGGTCGTCGGGCTCGGCATGCTCGAGGAAGGACGGGGCATGGCGCATGCCGTAGACGATGCGGGCATAGACCTCGTCGGCGAGCAGCCACAGGCCGCGCTCGCGGCAGAAGTCGAGCACCGCCTTCTGCTGTGCGCCCGGCATCATCCAGCCCGTGGGGTTGCCGGGCGAATTGACGAAGATGGCGCGGGTGCGCTCGTCCACGGCACCGAAGAGCTTGTCCAGATCCAGGCGCCAGCCGTCGGCGGTGAAGTCCAGCGGCACGGACCGGAACTCGCCACCCAGGACGTCGATGGTGCCGCGCACGTTGGGCCATTGCGGCGTCGGGCAGACGATGTTGTCGCCCGCGTCCACCAGGAGCTGGTGGCTCATCATGATGCCGCTCATCCCCGAGGCGGTGACGGTGATGCGATCCATCCCCACGGGCACGCCGTAGAGGCCGGTCATGTACTTGGCGAGGGCCTCGCGCAGGGCGGGGACGCCGCGGTTGGGCGTGTAGAAGGTCTCGCCCCGGCGCATGGCGTCGGCCGCCGCCTCGTAGATGAACGCGGGCGTGGGCACGTCGGGCTCGCCGAACCAGAGGGGGATGACGCCCTCGATCCCCATGCTCGCGTTGGCGACCTCGCGGATGCGCGAGAGCGGCATCGCCTCGATTGTCGGGCGCAACCCGTCCGGGCGGGGGGCGGTCGTGTCAGGGGACATGCGTCTCTTTCCTTTCGTCGCGGCTCACACTCTCAGCGTGGGCAGGTCCGCGAACAGGTCGAGGGCCTCGGGGTTGGCGAGGGCCTCCCTGTTCTTGACCGGGCGGCCGTGGACCACGTCGCGCACGGCGAGCTCGGTGATCTTGTTGGACTTGGTGCGCGGGATGTCCGCGACCTGGACGATGCGGGCCGGCACGTGGCGGGGCGAGGTGTCGCGGCGGATACGGTCCTTGATGCGGGTCGTGAGCGCCTCGTCGAGCACCACGCCCTGGCGCAGGACCACGAACAGCACCACGCGGGTGTCGCGCTCCCACTCCTGGCCGATGACGAGGCTTTCGAGCACCTCGTCGAGCTGCTCCACCTCGCGGTAGATCTCGGCCGTGCCGATGCGCACGCCGCCCGGGTTCAAGACCGTATCCGAGCGCCCGTAGATGACCATGCCGCCGTGCTCGGTGAGCGCCACGTAATCGCCGTGGCACCAGACGCCGGGGAAGCGCTCGAAATAGGCGGCGTGGTACTTGGCCCCGTCCGGGTCGTCCCAGAACGCAACCGGCATGGAGGGGAAGGGCCGGGTGCAGACGAGCTCGCCCTTCTCGCCACGCACGGGGCGCCCGTCGTCGTCGAAGACGTCGACGGCAAGGCCGAGGGCGCGGGCCTGGATCTCGCCGCGCCACACCGGGCCGGTCGGGTCGCCGAGGACGAAGCAGCCGCAGATGTCCGTGCCGCCCGAAATCGAGGCCAGGTGGACGTCGCGCTTGATCTTCTCGTAGACGAAATCGAAGGACTCCGGCACCAGGGGCGAGCCCGTCGAGGTGATGGTGCGGACGCTCGAGAGGTCGTGGCTCTCGGCCGGGGCCAGGCCCGCGTTCTTGACCGCATCGATGAACTTGGCGGCGGTGCCGAAGAGGGTCATGCGCTCATCCGCGGCATAGTCGAAGAGGGTGTTGCCGTCGGGGTGGAAGGGCGAGCCGTCGTAGAGCAGCAGCGTCGCCTCCGACGCCAGGGCCGAGGCCAGCCAGTTCCACATCATCCAGCCGCAGGTGGTGAAGTAGAACACCCGGTCGTCGCGCCGGATGTCGCAGTGCAGGCGGTGCTCGGTCAGGTGCTTGAGCAGGATGCCGCCGGCGCCGTGGACCATGCATTTGGGCACGCCCGTGGTGCCCGAAGAGAACATGATGTAGAGCGGGGCGTTGAAGGGAAGCTGGCGGAAGGCGATCTCCCCCGCCGCGTGGGGCGCGACGAATTCGCCGTACATCACGGCCTTGCCGACGCCCGCGATGTCCGGCGCATCCCGCGTGTAGGGCACGATGACCGTGCGCTCGACGCTCGGCAGCGCGGCCACGATCTCGGCCGTCTTGGCGAGGCAGTCGTGCGCCTTGCCGTTGTAGCAATAGCCCTCGACGGCGACCAGCACCTTGGGCGCGATCTGGCCGAAGCGGTCGAGCACCCCCTGGGTGCCGAAATCGGGCGAGCAGGAGGACCAGACGGCCCCCAGGCTCGCCGCCGCCAACATGGCGATGATGGTCTCGGGCATGTTGGGCAGGTAGCCGCCGACCCGGTCGCCCTCGCCCACCCCCGCCGCCGCGAGCGCCTGGGAGAGGCGCGAGACCTCGTCGTATATCTCGCCGAAGCTCAGGCTCCGGCGCACCCGATCCTCGCCCCGGAACACCATGCCGGCCTCGGAATCGCGCCGGCGCAGGAGGTTCTCGGCGAAGTTGAGGCGGGCACCGGGGAAGAAGCGCGCACCGGGCATGGCGTCCGGGTCCTCGATCACGGTCTCGCCGCGGGTCTCGGCGACCACCCCGCAGAAGTCCCAGACCGAGGTCCAGAACTTACCCGGCTCGCCCACCGAGAAGCGCCACAGGGAATCGTAGTCCGAGACGGGCGCGTCCCAGTCCCCGTTCACCCGCGCCATGAAGGCCTCCAGGTTGGACCCGTCCACGCGCGCGCGGCCCGGCTGCCAGAGCGGTTCGGTCACGGTCCGCCGTCTCCTAGTATCGTGGTTCTCTCATGCGCCCGAAGCGATGTCGTGCGGCGGCGGAGTTTAGCGCCGGAGCGGCGCGCGGCGAAAGGCTTGTGTGCGGCGGCGACGGGCCGCGCGGGGCCGGGGCTGGCGGCCGCGGTGGCAAGCCCTTATAAATCCCGACGCCCCATGCCCCAACGCCGCTCTCTCGTCACCGCCTTCACGGCCATCCCCGCCCCGATGCGGGGCGCCCTCTGGTCGATTATCGCCGCCGCCAGCTTCGCCGTCGCCGTCGGGCTGATCCGCTACGTGTCCGCGTACCTGCACCCGTTCGAGATCGCCTTCTTCCGCAACCTCTTCGGCCTCATGTTCATGTCGCCATGGCTGTTCCGCGCGGGCTTCGGGGTGCTGCGGACGGAGCGCATCGGGCTCTTCAGCCTGCGCGCCGTCTTCGCCCTGGGCGCCATGCTCTCCTGGTTCATGGCGCTCTCGATCCTGCCCCTGGGGGAGGCCGTGGCGCTGAGCTTCACCACGCCCATCTTCGCCACCATCCTCGCCGCGCTGGTGTTGCGCGAGGTGGTGCGGGCGCGGCGCTGGAGCGCCATCGCCGTCGGCTTCCTCGGCACCCTCGTCATCCTGCGGCCCGGCCACGCGGCGGTCGACCCGGCGTCCTTCCTGGTACTGTTCACGGCCGTCTGCTTCGCCACCTCCGGCATCCTCGCCAAGGTCCTCACGCGCACCGAGACGCCCAATGCCATCGTCACCTGGATGGTGATCTATCTGACGCCCATCTCGCTGATCCCCGCGGCCTTCGTCTGGCAGACGCCGAGCCTCTGGCACCTGCCGCTGCTGGCAGCAATCGGCGCGGCGACGACCATGGGCCATATGGGGCTCACCCGCGCCTACAATCTGGCCGAGGCCTCTGCCGTTCAGCCCTACCAGTACACCAACCTGCCCTTCGTGGCGCTCATCGCCTATTTCGCCTTCGACGAGGTGCCGGACGCTTGGACCTGGCTCGGCGCCGGCATCATTGTGGGCGCCGCGCTCTACATCGCCCGCCGCGAGGCCAAGGCGGGCGGCCAAGCGGCGGCGAGCCCCGTCCCCGGCGACGGCACCGGCATCAGCCTCGCCCGCCATCGTGCCCCGCCCGGCGATTGACCGCGCCGTCCCGCCGTTCAGCTCTCCGTCGCCGAAAGCGCCGCCGCCGCGCACCAGGCCGGGCGCGTGCCGCCGTCATAGGCCCGCGCGAGGGCGGCCGCGAGCAGGAGGTCGGAAAGATCCTCGCCCGCCGCCGTCTCGACCCGGGCCAGAACCCGGCCCGCATATTTGCCATAGCGGACCTCGCGCAGGCGGACGTCGCCCGCATCCAGGCGCGCGGCGAGAAAGTCGCGGGCCCGCGCCGCGAGCGCCCGCTCGGCGGCGCATTTGCCCCTCAGCTCCGGCGCGTCGATGCCGGCCAGGCGCACCCGGACCTCGATCGTCTGGCCAAGCCAGACCCGGGCCTGGACGAGCACCGTGTCGCCGTCGATCACCGCGAGCACACGCGCCGACACCGGGCCCGCGAGCACCTCCGCGGCCGGCGCGTCGCGCGGCCCACCCACCACACCAAGGATGGCGACGGCGGCCATGAGACCCTGTCCAAATCTCGCGAGGACCATCGAACGATGCCGGCACCAATTGTCGGATTACACATCTAAAAGTAGCAAACTCTATTGCCGATGCGCATAGGGACATTTACATGTCATAGGAATATATCAAGAACTGCATTCGCGCGCAATACCCTGGCGGATGTCGGCTCGCGGAAGCGCGGAAGGTCGCGCGGCCTTAAAAGTCGATGCAGCGGCCCTTCACTTCCCAGTCGCCGTAGCGCGTGGGCTCGGGTCCCACGCGTCCGCCGATCTCGGCGGTGGCGGCGCCCTGTGGCGCCGGCGCTGCCGGTGCCTCGGGGGTCGGCTTGACGGGCGCCTTGGGCGCCTCGGCGCCGGCCCGCGGCTTGGGGCTATGGGCGCGGTAAGGAAGCTTCATGATCGGATCGCCGGGTCGCGGACACGGGACTCCAGTCTCGCGCCTGCGCGCCGTCGCGTAAAGAGGCGATGCCGGGCGGCGCGGGCCGACTTGAAGGACCGGACACGGGATACAATCTCAAGAGCGTTAGCGTCGATCGAGCATTTTGGGTCCCGAGGTGACATGTGCACCCTGCGTACGGCGATGCCACCGGTGGGCCCGGCATGAAGGCCCCAGTCACGGCCCGCGCCATCGCCGCCGAGCTCCTCGAGGCGGTGCTGGGCCATGGGCGGTTTCTCGACGAGGCCATCGCCGGCCACCCGGGCATGGGCGTGCTCTCGCCGCGGGACCGCGCCTTCGCGCGCCTCCTCGCCGCCACGGTGCTGCGCCGCCTCGGCCAGATCGACGCCGCCCTGGGCCAATGCCTGGAGCGGCCGCTGCCCGACCGGGCGCACCGGCCACGGGCCCTGTTGCGCCTCGGCGCGGCGCAGCTCCTCTTCCTGGGCACGCCGGCGCATGCGGCCGTGGGCGAGATGGTCGCCCTGGCGCGGCCGCCCCACGACAAGCTGGTCAACGCCGTCCTGCGCCGCATCGCCCGCGAGGGCGAGGCCATGCTCGCGGGCCAGGACGCCGCCCGCCTCGACACCCCGGACTGGCTGTGGCGCTCCTGGACGGAGGCTTACGGCGACGCGGCCTGCCGGGCCATCGCCCAAGCTCACCTCGGCGAGGCACCGCTCGACATCACGGTCAAGTCGGACCCGGATGGCTGGGCCCGGCGGCTCGATGCCAGAGTGCTGCCGACAGGCAGCCTGCGCCTGGCGGCGGGCGGCGCCATCGCCGCCCTGCCGGGATACGCCGAGGGCGGCTGGTGGGTGCAGGACATGGCGGCGGGGCTGCCCGCGCGCCTTCTCGGCCCACTCCGGGGCAAGCGCGTCATCGACCTCTGCGCCGCCCCCGGTGGCAAGACGGCCCAGCTCGCCGCCGCCGGCGCCCGCGTCACCGCCGTCGACCGGGCGAGCAGGCGGTTGGAGCGGCTCAAGGCCAACCTCGAGCGCCTGGGCCTCGAAGCCGACCTGGTCACCGCCGACGCGGCCACATGGCGCCCGCCCGCGCCGGCCGACACGGTGTTGCTCGACGCGCCCTGCAGCGGCACGGGAAGCATCCGCCGCCACCCCGATATCCAGCGCCTCAAGACATTCGAGGACGTGGCCCGCATGGCGGCGGTGCAAGGGCGGCTGCTGCGGGCGGCACTCGAGATGGTGGGCCCGGGCGGGCTCGTCGTCTACTGCACCTGCTCCCTCGAGACGGCGGAAGGCACGGCTCGGATCGCGGACCTGCTGCAAGGCGGCGCGCCCGCACGGCGCCAGCCGATCGCGCCCGAGGAGGTGGGCGGGCTGGCGGAGCTGATCGACGCCAACGGCGACCTCCGCACCCACCCGGGCCAGCTCGCCGCGCTCGGCGGCCTCGACGGCTTTCACGCGGCGCGCCTCGTGCGGCTGTAGCCTCGCGGTCCGCTTGCCGGGTTCCAGGCAAGCTGATAGGACATGGCCCATGCAGCAGCCGGTCCGCATCGCCCCATCGATCCTCTCCGCGGACTTCGCGACCCTGGGCGAGGAGGTGGCCGCGGTCGAGGCGGCCGGGGCCGACTACATCCATATCGACGTCATGGACGGTCACTTCGTGCCCAATATCACGATCGGGCCGGACGTGGTCCGCGCCTTGCGCAGGCACGCGGCGCTGCCCTTCGACGTCCACCTGATGATCGCGCCCGCCGACCCCTATATCCCGGCCTTCGCCGCGGCGGGCGCCGACATCCTGACCGTCCATCCCGAGGCCGGGCCACACCTCCACCGCACCATCCAGCTTATCCATTCCCTGGGCAAGCGGGCGGGCGTGGCGCTCAATCCCGGCACCCCGGTCGAAGCGATCGAGCACGTGCTGGACGAAGTCGACCTGGTGCTGGTGATGACCGTCAACCCGGGCTTCGGCGGGCAATGCTTCATCGCCTCCCAGCTCGCCAAGATCCGGGCGCTGCGCGCGCGCATCGATTCGGTGGCGGACAGGCGCGACGGCCCCGTCGACCTCGAGGTCGACGGCGGGGTGACGCCGGAGACGGCGCGGGACGCGGTCGCCGCCGGCGCCGATCTGCTGGTCGCCGGCACCGCCACCTTCGCCGGCGGGCCAGCGGCCTACGCCGATAATATCCAGCGCCTGCGCGGCGGCATCCAGCGGCCGCGCGGCGACGAATGAAGGGTCCGGCGGCGCGGGCCCGGGCGGCAACGGCCCACTTGTTCCACGCGAGCCCCATCCATGCCCTGACCCTCGTGGGCCGCGCGCCGGGGGAGCCGGTGTCCGGCATCGCCGAGCCCTGGCCGGGCGACGCCGGCGCCGGGGCCGACATCATGGCCGGCGGCTTCGCTTTCGCCGGCGAGGCCGAGCCGGCGGGGCCGGGCCTCTGGGCCCGCGCGCGGCTCGACGACCGCTGGGCGGCCGCCCTCCACGGCTTCGACTGGCTCGACGACCTGCGGGCCGAGGGCTCGGATGCCGCCCGCCACCTCGCGTGCGAGCTGATCGCCGGCTGGCTCGCGGAGTACCGGCGCTGGGAGGCGGCCGCCTGGCGGCCCGACGCCCTGGCCCGGCGCATCGCCGCGTGGCTCGCGAATTACGAATTCTACGCCCCCGAGGCCGGCGCCGAGCTGCGCGCCCGCCTGTGCCGGAGCCTCGCCGAGCAGGCCCGCCACCTGGCCCGGGTGGCACCGGGGCCCGAGGACGGCCTCGCGCGCCTGCGCATCGCCAAGGCCCTCGCCCTCGCGGCCCTCGCCTTCCCGCGCGGCGGCCCGCGGCGCGGCCCCGTGGCGCGGCTGGTGGCGGCGGAGGCCGAGCGCCAGGTGCTGGCCGACGGCGGCCACGCCTCGCGCAGCCCCTCGGCGCAGCTCGCGGCGCTCAGGCTCCTGGTGGAGCTGAGGGCCGCGTACCTGGCCGCCAACGAGGCGCCGCCCAACGGCCTCCTCTCCGCCATCGACCGCGCGGCGCCGGCGCTTCGCTTCTTCCGCCATGGCGACGGCCGCCTGGCGGTCTTCAACGGCGGGGGCGAGGGAAGCGCCCTCGATATCGAATCCGTGCTCGGCCGGACCGACGCGCCGGGCCGGGCCCCCGAGGGGCTCCCCCATTGCGGGTTCCAGCGCCTCACCGCCGGCCCGACGATGGTGATCGTGGACTCGGGCCCGCCGCCCCCGGCCGGCCTCGACCACGAGGCCCATGCCGGCACCCTCGGCTTCGAGATGAGCGTCGCGGAGGAGCGCCTGATCGTGAGCTGCGGCGCCCATGGCGGCGATACGGCCGCCTGGCGCGCGGCCCAGCGGGCCACCGCCGCGCACTCGACCCTGGTGGTGGGCGAGACGAGCTCGTCCGAGGCGGCGCCGGACGGGAGCTTCATGCGCCGTCCGCGCGCGGTCACCTGGCTGCGGGAAGAGGCCGAGGGCGGTACCGTGCTCGAGCTCGGGCATGACGGCTACGCGGAGCCCTTCGGCATCGTTCACCGGCGCCGGCTCTACCTCGCCCGAGACGGGGCCGACTTGCGCGGCGAGGATAGCCTGCTCGGCCCCGGCGAGCACGAGGCGGCCTTGCGCTTCCACCTCCACCCGGACGTGCGCGCCTCCCTGGTGCAGACCGGGGACGGCGCGCTGTTGCGGCTTCCCGGCGGGTCGGGCTGGCGCTTCCAGGCCGCGGGCGGTGAAGTGCGCCTCGAGGAGAGCGTCTATCTCGGCCGCGACGGCCGGCCCCGGCGCGCGGAGCAGATCGTCGTCGCGGCCACCGTCACCAGGGGCGACCCGCCCTTCAAATGGGCCTTGCGGCGCCTCGCCGAGCGCGCCTAGTACCCACTTTCATAATTCCGTGTGCCATACGACGGCGCCCCGAGGTTCCCGGCTAGGAGGGTGGCGCGCCGTGATGCCGGGGCATCACTCGGAACCCCTTGGCGGCGCGCGACGACGTCCGGGGGCCTCGGGGCGCCGCCCGACCGGTCGCTTTTCCCGCCCCCTCGGGGCGTCGGGGATGCTTGACGATGCCCCGGCATCGCCGGCGCGCGCCCTCCTACCGAGGAGACGGGAAAAGCGATCGTATGGCACACGGAATTATGAAAGTGGGTACTAGGAGCAACCCGCTACCGCCCGGCCCACCGGGGCTCGCGCTTCTCCAGGAAGGCGGTGAGCCCCTCCATCTGATCCTCGGTGCGCATGCAGTTGAGGGCCGCTTCCTCCTCCATCCTCACGGCCGCGTCGGCGGTGATGGTGCGGCCCTCCTCGAAGCAGCGCTTGACGTGGGCCACGGCGATGGGCGCGCGGCTGGCGATACGGTCGGCCCATTCCTGGACCGTGGCCTCGAAATCCTCGGGCTCGGCCACCGCGTTGACGAGGCCGACGCGCGCGGCCTCCTCGGCGTCGAAGAGGTCGCCGGTGAGGCATAGCTCCTTGGCCTTGCTCTCGCCGATCAGGCGGGCCAGCAGGTAGCTCGAGCCGTTGGTGGTGGGCTGGTTGATGCGCACCTCGCAGGAGCCGATGCGCGCCGTGCGCGCGGCGATGCGCAAGTCGCACACAAGCGACAATTCGAACCCGCCACCGGCGGCAACGCCGTTGATGGCGGCGATGGTCGGCTTGGGCAGAGTGCGGATGAAGGACCAGGCCTCGGTCATCACCTCGGCCAAATCCCAGGCCTTGCCCATATCCATGTCCTTCATGACCCCGATGTCGAAGCCGGGGCAGAAGCCGCGCCCGGTGCCGGTAAAGACCACCACGCGGACGTCGGGATCGTCGCGCGCCGCCGCCGCCGCCGCGCGCAGGTCCACGATCATCCCGGGCGTGAGCGCGTTCAGCACCGCCGGCCGGTCGAGGATGATCCATGCCGCATGGCCGCGCTTCTCGTACCGCATGTCCGTGAGCTCCATGGCTTCCTCCCTATCGAGTGACGGTGACGCATGTTCGCGCCCTCGGGCGCCGGCGGTCGGCCCGCCAGGGCGACCCGGGCAAATCGGTGGCGGCGAAGAGCGGTGAGATTATACGGCCCCGGGCGGCAAAAAGCCGCCAGCATGCCGAGAATTGGATTCCGCTCGAAATGTCGAGGAATGTCAGGGTGTGAAGAATTAATTTACGTCCCTATCCGGGTAATGCAGGTAGCGACCGAGTGTTCTTTATATGTTCGCTCTAAGGGTGTACTGTTCCCGCCTCTGAGGATTGGTCGGGAGACAGGGCATGAGCGGCTTGTTGACGTTCCAAGAGCGCTACCGAGACGAGGAATCGTGCATCCTGGCCTTGGCGGATCGACGCTGGCCGTCTGGGTTTGCGTGCGCCCGCTGCGGGCACCGGCGGGGCTATCGGCACAAGGCGCGGGCGCGCGTCTTCGAATGCGCGGCTTGCGGTCGTCAAGAGTCGGTGACGGCGGGAACCATCTTCCACCGCACCCGCACACCGTTGCCCAAATGGTTCCTGGCGGCGTGGTTGATGGGGCGGGACAAGCGCGGGGTCTCGGCCCTGTTCCTGGCGCGCGAGCTGGGGCTTCGCTATGAGACCGCATGGCTGATGGCTCACAAGCTGCGCCATGGTTTGGCGGAGCGGCCGGAGGCGTTGCTGGACGGCATGGTCGAGGTCGATGAGAGCTACTACGGCGGGCGCGGCAAGCCCGAGAGCCGGGGCCGCGGGATGGCCAATGCCAACAAGAGCCTGCTCGTGCTGGCGGTGGAGAAGGTGGCGGTGGCGCCGGGCAAGGGGGTCGAGGGCAGCGGCTTCGTCGCCGGCCGGGCGCGGCTTGCCATCCTGCCCCGGGCCAATGCCGAGCAGCTCGGCGGCTTCGTGCGGGCCGCCGTGACGCCGGGCGCGCGCCTGCTGACCGACGATTTCAAGGGCTATGCCGGGCTCGGCGCCGTCTACCGGCACCAGCCCACCGTCCAAGGCCAAGGCAAGAACGCCGAGACGCAGATGCCGATCATCCACGTCCTGTTCAGCAACCTCAAGACCTGGCTCAACGGCACCTACCATGGCGTCAGCGCCAAGCACTTGCCGCGCTATGGCCGGGAATGGGCCTATCGCTTCAACCGCCGCCGGCGGATCGACGACCTCGGCGACTTCGTCCTGAGCCGCGCCACGGCCCGGCCAACCATCACATACCGCCAGTTGATCCACGGCTTGCAACCCCAGGGCGCACGACCTGCCTTAACCGGATAGGGACGTTATTTTATATCAAGGCGTTAGAAAACCCGGGTTCGAACCTTGACAAACCTTGACCGATTCGCCGCCGCGCGGCGGTCGCCATGGTCACTATTTGCATATAGGCGTCTTATCCTAATTTACAAGTGCGATCTCCAGCATCCCGGCATATCGTCACGCGACCGGCGGAACGGCCCCGCCGCCGGTCGCGCCCGACAGGTTCGCCTGTGTGAGGTCCGCGCCGTCGAGGGTGGCGCCAGTCAGGTCGGAGCCCGAGAGATCCGCGCCCAACTCGGCGCCCGTGAGCTGGCCCCGCCGGTCCCGAAGCTTCATGGGCGTCAAATCGGCATCGCTGAGGTCGGCTTGCATGAGCGACGCGCTTCGCAGCCGGGCGCCCTGTAGACAGGCGCTCCGGAGACTGGCGCGCCGGAGGTCGGCATTGCTGAAATCGGCGAGAGCCAAATTGCAATTGTCGAAGTTCGAGCCGACGAAGCTCCCGCCACGGAAGCTGGCCCCGCTCAAGTCCATCCCCTTGAAGTCCACATGGCCGAAATCCTCGCCGTCGAGCGCCGCCCGCCTGCCTTTCGCGCCCATGGAGTCGACCCACGATCGGTGCCCGTCGAGAATGTCTTGAAGGTCCTGCCGCAGATGCTCGACGCGCACCTCGATTTGGGCCTCGTCCCACATGGCCCCCTTCAAGACCGCGCCCTTGGTGCTCGCATCGGTCAGCTTGGCGCCATTCAGCTCGACGTCGGTCAGGTTCGCCTCCTCGAGATTGGCACCGGACAGATCCACGAACGCGAGGCAGGACTTTTCGAGATTGGCGCCCGTCAGGTCGGTGCCTCGAAGGATGGCGCCGGTCAAATTCGCCTGGGACATCGTCGCGTTCTTCATGGTCGCCGCCGTCAACTCGGCGGGCCGTGACCGCGAAGACCCGTCCGTCGCCCGAGCGCCCGATGGTGGGGCTCCTTCGGGCTTGCTCCCCATCATGAGGGTGCCCTGACGAAGGTCGACCTCATGCAGGTTGGCGTCGGTGAGGTCGGCATTGCTCAGCTTGGCGCCGCGCAGGTCGGCGCCTTCGAAATTCGCTTCCCTGAGGGTGGCGTTGGACAGGTTGACCGCATAGAGGTCGGCCTGGCGGAAATCGCAGCCGCTGAAATCGGTATCGGCAAGATTGGCGCCGGTCAGGATCGCGCCGCGAAGATTGATGCCGCGCAGCTTGAGCCTCGAGAGGTCCACATGCGCCAGCATGGCCCTGGCCCCGCCCTTGAGCTGGCGTACCCAGCGATTGTGTTTGCGCAAGGTTTCGACGAGCTCCGCCGCCGTCATTTGGCCATCCCGGCTTCGGGCGGCGACCTGGTCGGGGTGCGCCGCGGAGGGTGCGGGCCACGCGCCGTTGCACTTGCCCGTCACGGCCGACGGCACGGTTTCGGGCAAAAAAATCATTTCCATCCCCCCCCCCCCCCGGAAGTCGATACGGCGAACGGTTTCGGGTAAAATCATTTCCATCCCCCTGGACGGCATCGGGGGTGCGATTCGGGTAAAATCGAAGATTTCCTGGAGGATTGTGTAGATGGCGTTGATAGCCAAGCGCGAGAATGCCCCTGGCGATCCCATAGATCGGGGGGGGGGGATGGCGGCAGTCGTTTGCATGGCGGCGCTTCTTTCATTCCGGCAGCATTTGCCGCGAATATCAGGAACACACGAAATATATACGTAAAATTTGAAATTATTGCAATAAGTACAAGTTCGATATTATTTAAACTTCCAGGAAAATTCATTCATGAATTCAAGTAAAAACTTCTCCTTAATTCAATCTAATTTTTTGCACGAATTTAAGAAATTCGAATTTGACTAAAATTGTCGGGAATTGCCGAGCTGGGTCGGCCATGGCGCCCGTGCCCACGTGCCCGGTGCGGGTTCCGCCTCGCGCGATGAGTCGTCGTCGGCGCGGAGCCGCCCGCGGCGGGTTTCACGCTAGCGGCATTTGCGAGCCGAGCACCTCGACATCGCAAATCGGTCGTCACAGAACGGCCCATTTTTCTCCGGGGCCGATCCGACCTTGGTGGTCACTCCGCCGTCATCGATACGCGGCCATCCGCCTGGATTACCCAGTACGGGTTGTACGCCACTTCCCACGCATAGCCGTCCGGGTCGCGGAAATAGCCCGAATATCCACCCCAGAAGACCTCCTCGGGCTCCTTGATGATGGCCGCGCCTTCATCCTACAGCCGGGAAAAGACCGAATCGACCTCCTCCTTGCTCCGAACGTTATGGGCGAGCGTGAAGCCTTTGCAGGCGCCGTCGCGACCGCCATCGGCCGCCATCTTCAGGTCCTTCGCCAAGTCGGCGAGCGGGTAGAGGGAGAATACGATGCCGCCAAGATCGAAAAACACGATTCCAGGGGGACCCTCGGCTGCCTTCCAACCGACGACGCGCTCATAGAACGCCTTGGCGCGCGCCAGATCGGCGACCCCGAGCGTTATCAGGCTTATACGCTGTTCCATTGGCCGTCCTCGTGGTTCATCACCTGTTTCATTGTGGCGGCAAAATGCGGTGCGCCGCGCGCAATCATGGGCCGGGCACTCGAGCGATCGGGGCCTGTATCGGTCCCGCGACACCCACGGCATCCGTCGGCGCCATCTCCCGGCCGGCCCCCTAGTACCCACTTTCATAATTCCGTGTGCCATACGATCGCTTTTCCCGTCTCCTCGGCAGGAGGGGGTGCGCCGGCGATGCCGGGGCATCGTCAAGCGTCCCCGACGCCCCGAGGGGGCGGGAAAAGCGACCCGTAGGGCGGCGCCCCGAGGCCCCCGGTCGTCGTCGCGCGCCGCTTGTGATGCCCCGGCATCACGGCGCGCCGCGCTCCTAGCCGGGAACCTCGGGGCGCCGTCGTATGGCACACGGAATTATGAAAGTGGGTACTAGCTCCCCTCCGCCCGCACCCGGCCCTTGCTGAACAGGAACACGATGGGTGCCGTGATGACGGCGATCATGGTGATGAGCCAGAAGTAGTTGAGATAGGCGACCATCGCGGCCTGGCGCATGATCTCGGCATCGAGGCTCGCGCGCCCCGCGAGGCTCGCCGGGTCCCAGGCATCGGGCATGAAGAAATAGCGCAGGAGCTTGTTGTAGGGCGAGATGTTCTCGACCAGGGTCGCGTGCGTGACGCTCGTGTTGTGGGTCACGTCCGCCACCGCGAAGGCGATGCCGGCGCCGACGCCCATGAAGGTGATGACGTTGTAGAAGGTGATGGCCTCGGCCCGGTAGCGCCGGTCGAGGGTCGAGAACGCCTTGACCGCGAGGGTGACGAAGCCGAGCCCGGTGCCGAAGCCCTGAATCCAGCCGGTCCAGCCCACGTCCCAGGCGGTCACGTCGAGGGTCCATTCGGACATGAACCAGGACGAGAGCACCAGGCAGGAGAGCGCGAACAGGATGAGGTGGCGCGGGTCGAAATACTTGACGAGCTGGCTCGCGACCACCGCGCCCACCATCACGCCGAAGCCGCGCGGCGCGAGGATGACGCCGAGGGTCATTACGGGATAGCCGCGCAGCTCCTGCATGAGGAGCGAGAGCAGCACCAGGACACCGTGCAGGAGGAAGCCCCAGATGAGGGCCAGGAGGAAGCCGATGACGACGTTGCGGTCGCGGAACACGGCCGTCTGGACGAAGGGCCGCGATGCCGTCATCACATGGACGACGAAGAGGTAGAGGGCGACCGCCGCGACCACCGCCTCGACGATGATCTCGGGCGATTCGAACCAGTCGAGCCGGCCGCCCCGGTTGAGCATGAGCTGGAACGCGCCCACGGCGGTGAGCAGGGTCCCGAAGCCGAGCCAGTCGAACCAGCGCCCGGGGTCGCTTCTGGTCCGCGGCAGCAGGAGCCAGCAGCCAACGAGCGCCACCAGGCCAATCGGCACGTTCACGTGGAACACCCAGCGCCAGTCGTGATACTCGGCGATGAAGCCGCTGACGACGGGGCCGAACACTGGCCCCACCATGATGCCCATGCTCCAGATGGCGTTGGCGGTGCCGTGCTGGCGGCGGGGGAAGCTGTCGAGCACGATGGCCTGGGAGATGGGCATCATGGGCGCGCCCAAGGCACCCTGGACGAAGCGCCAGGCGACCTCCTCCTCGAGGCTGCCGGCGAGGCCGCAGAGCAGCGACGCCCCGGCGTAGCCGGCCAGGCTGAACAGGAAGAACTGGCGCGCGCCGAAGCGGTCGGCGCACCAGCCCGACCAGGCGAAGCCCATGATCATGCCGACGATGAAGGCGGTGACGACCCAGCTGATCTGGTCCTTGGTGGCGGAGAAGCTGCCCTGCATCTGGGGCAGGAGGACGGCCGCGTTGGTCATGTTGAGCTCGTAGGCGGCGGCGGCGAAGACGATGACGCCGAGCGTCACCGCCCGGCGCAACCCGGTCGCGCCGTAGTGGGACTCCGCCGCGGAACCGGTAACGGCCGCCAAAGCTCCTCCCCGAGGCACCTTTGCACAGTCGAATATGGCGCCTTGTTTCCCGTGCTCGCCTTCGAGCTTACATCGGCGGGAGGGGCTGGGTCTCGGTTTGGGTGGTGATGCCGTGGCGCGCGAAATCGGCCGCGAAGTCGTCGAGATCGAGACGGCCGACACAAGGCCCGGCGCCAGGACCGCCCGCGCGGCCGTCGCGCAGGCGCCGGGCGAGCGCGAGCGCCGGCAGGGTCGGGATGGTGGGGCCAACGCCGCCGGCGGCGACGAGCGACCAGCAGGCCCGCGCGGGACGCCCGGCCGCGTCCCGGCCGGCGACCTCGACCACCATGCCGCCCCGGTCGGTGCCGAAGGGCTCGAGGAGTGCCGCGAGAAAGCGCATGGGCCGGGCGAGGGGGGCCAGGGAAGGCAGGATGCGAAGGCGCACGGCGAAGCCGGCGAAGGCGAGCCCGCGGTGGAGGAGCGCCAGCTCGAGGCCAGCAAAGAACTCGGCGGCGACGCGCGGCCGGTAGCGCTCGACCAGGAGATCCAGGTCCGGCGTCTCGCAGAGGGAGGCGAGGCGGCGGCCGAGGCCGGGGAATTCGCGCTCGTGGGTGAGACCCCAGCCGGGCGCGGTCGTCCAGCCCCCATCCCGGAACACGCGCACCGGCTGACCGGTATAGCTGAGGATGGCGCGGACCACGGCGAGGCCACGGGGCGCGCGGTTGCCCGGGCTGATGGCGACGCGGATGGTGTCGATGCCGCGCCAGCCCGCCGTGAGCCGGTCGAGGACGGCGTGGGAGAGGGCCGGGGTCGAGCTCGCGCCCGAAAGCACGAGAGTGCCCGCCGCGCGCGCGGCCGCGTCGAAGCGGCGTATCCCGGCGACGAAGGCGCGCCCGTCGGCCAGGTCGAGGTAATGGCAGCGCGCCTCGATGGCCGCCTCGATCAGTGCCGTCCCGCTCTCCTGGAACGGGCCGGCGGCGTCGATCGCCACATCCGCCGCCAGGCCGCGAAGGTCGTCGGCGACGATACGGTCGCGGTCGAGCACGGCCGCTTCGGTGGCCCCGCCGGAAGCGCGCTTCAGCCGATTGAGGGACGCCGCCGTGCGCCCGGCCAGGATGAGGGCGATGCCGGGCTCGCGCGCGAGCCCTTCGGCGAGGCGGCTGCCGAACACGCCCGTGGCGCCGATCAGGAGAACGCGAAGGGGGGCGGCGCTCATGCCCGGCTCATCCATGGGTTTGGGGCGGCGCATGGGACACGGCCCCGGCTCACGGCCGCCTCGCCGGCGCGCCTGGAAGGACCCGGTCGATCAGCCGGGAGGCGCGGCCGGCGGCGCGGACCATGTGGGGCAGCAGGGCGGCCGGCAGGCGGCGCGAGTGGACGTCGATGGCGTCCAGGTCCTCGATCGGGGCGAGGAGGCCCGCGATCCGCCGCCCCACGGCCGCGGGCGTCTCGCCGCCCGCCGCGGCTCGCAGCTCGGCGTAGAGGACGGTCTGGTGGATCAGCTCGCCCAGCCGCGGGTGACGGAGGTCGAGCACGAAGGCGAACCAGCCGTCGCGGCAATTCATGTGGCTGACGGTCAGCCGAGGCAGGCCGAGCCAGCCGGGAAGCGCCGCGCGGCGCCCGAACAGCTCGAGGAAGTAACCCGCGCTCCGGAAGCACAGCGCCTGGTTCTCGACCGCGACGGTCAGCGCGATGTCGATGCCCCGGCCCAGATACTCCTCGAGGCCGGTCGGCCCGGCGAAGCGCTTGGCCGTGCGGATCACCTGCGGGAAACGGCCCCGCCGGCCATGGACACGGGTCCAGAGCTGGCCGCCGCCCGCCTCGTCCTCCGCCACCGCCGTCGTCGCCGGCACGAAGGCGTCGCGACCCAGCGGCAGGGGCGCTCCGATCAGCCGCGCCGCCTGGGCGAGCAGCCAGCCGGCGCGGCTCATCCGGGTTTCGACCACCTCGCCGGCATAGGCCGCGGTGCGCGCGCCCACCAGCCGCTTGGAGAAGCGCCGCCGCGTCGCCGGCGGCAGCTCGGCCCATGCCGCCGCGCCCAACAGCGCGCGGAAGCGAAGGTCGCCCAACGCTTGTGCCGGTGCGCGCCGCCGCACCGGCGCGAGCGCCCCTGTCGCAATTCGCTCATCCGTGGCGTCTTCCATGACCGACTCCGGAGCTTGTTCGTGTTCGTCAGCTATTTCTGTAAAAACAGAATTAACAGGCCAAAAAAACTCATGCCGCTTCGTCCTTCGTGGCGCCGCCCCGCCGGCGACCGATCGAAAGCAGGCCGACGACCTTCGATCCCATCTTGATGAGACGCACGAGCTGGGATTTGGGCACGCCGAGCATCTGGGTGTACCAGCGGCTCATGGTCTCGATGAAGTCGAGCATCTCCTCGAGCCGCCTCAAGGCCGCCGGGCTGACCCGCGCATCGCCATCGGCCGCGGCGACACAGGCGCGCAGCGCGGCGGCGGCCGGGTCGATCTCCCGCTCCTTCCGCCCCTGGGCGATTCGGGTCATCATCTCCCAAATATCGGTCTCGGCCTCGAAATGGTCGCGGCGGTCGCCCATCACCGGCACCCGGCGCACGAGCTTCCAAGCCAGGAGCTCCTTGATCGAGTTGGAGACGTTGGAGCGGGCGAGGCCGAGCGCCTCGGCGATGTCCTCCGACGTCAGCGGCCCTTCCGAGAGGTAGAGCAGCGCATGGATCTGGGCGACGGAGCGGTTCACGCCCCACTGCCCGCCCAGGTCGCCCCAGTGCAGGATGAAGCGCTCGACGGCGGGAGGGAGGGTGTTCGAATTGCTGGTTATTTCTGTCATGACAGAAATATATGAATGCGGCGACCGAATGTCAAGGCCCGGAACGACCTTGGGAGCCTCGGAGGGGCGCCCTCAGAGGTCCTTGGCGATGCGCAGGCCGTCGTAGACGGCGGCGTGGACGTTGCGCCCGGCGAGGGCGTCGCCGATGCGGAACAGGCGGAAGCGGCCGTCGGGGTTGGACACGATTCCTTGCGGCCGGCCGGCGACGAAGGCGGGCTGGTCGAGCTCGCCCAAATTGCGCGCGTGGGGCTTCAGGGCGAAGTAGAGCGCGTCGCACGCGATCGTGCCGTTGTCGGCCACCACCTGGTCGACGAGGCGCTCCTCCTCCCCGTCCGTATATTCGTTGGCGAGGACGGCGAGCAGCTTGTTGCCCTCGCGCGCCAGGGAGACGAGGCGCAGATCGGGCGTCATCACCACGCCGTGGGAATGGAAGTGGCGCATGAAGGCGGGGCGGTCGGTCTTGCCCACGTCCTCCGAGACGAGGCGGTCGGGTGTCGCGAGCTCGACGGCCGTGCCGCGCTCGGCCATGAAGGCGGCGGCGGTGGCGCCCGTGTAGTTGAGGCCGTCGTCATAGACGAGCGCGGACTCGGCCAGCGCCACCCGGCCCTCGAGCACGTCCCAAGCCGTGACCGCAAGGTCGTCGCCGATGAAGTCGCCCTTGCTGGCGCGCGCCCCGGTGGCGGCGATGACCACGTCGGGCGCCTCGGCCTCGACCGTCTCCGCCGTCGCCTCGACCCCGAGGCGGATATCGGCGCCAAGCTTGCGGAGCTGGAGCTCCTGATAGCGGGCGATGCCGGAGAGCGGCTCGCGCCACGCCGCCTTGGTGGCGAGGGCGAGCTGGCCGCCCAACTGGCCGTCCGCCTCGTAGAGGGTCACGTCGTGGCCGCGCTCGGCCGCCACCCGCGCCGCCTCGAGCCCGCCCGGCCCGCCGCCCACGACGACCACGCGCAGGGCCCGGGTGGCCTTGGCGAACGCGTGGGGGATGGCGGCCTCGCGGATCGTCGCCACGTTGTGCATGCAGAGGGCGTCGCGCCCTGCGCCCAAGAGATTGGTGCAGTAGTTGGCGCCGACGCAGGGGCGGATGTCCCCTTCCCGGCCCTCCTGCATCTTGCGCACGATATGGGGGTCGGCGATGTGCCCCCGGGTCATGGCCGCGAGGTCGACATGGCCCTCCTCCACCGCCCGCGCCGCCGTCTCGATATCGGCGATCTTCTGCGCATGGAAGACCGGCACGTCCACCGCCTGGCGGATGGCGCTGGCCAGGGCCAGGAAGGGGGCCGAGGGGAGGTCGATGCTGGAGATGGCGTAGGTGCGGTGATGGTGGGTGGTGGATTGGCCGCCGATCACGTCGATGAAATCGACCAAGCCGCGCTCGGCATGATAGCGGGCGATGGCGAGGCATTCCTCGAGGCCGTTGCCGCCGGCGATCAATTCGTCGGCCGACATGCGGATGCCGATGACGTAATCCGCGCTCACCGCGGCGCGCATGGCCTCCATCACCTCCACGCCGAAGCGCATGCGGCCCTCGAAGCCGCCGCCGTATCCGTCGGTGCGCTTGTTGACCAGCGGGCTCCAATGCTGGTCGATGAGCTGCAGGTGGGCGCATGAAAGCTCGATGCCGTCGATACCGGCCTCCTCGCAGCGCCGCGCCGCGTCGGCGAAATTGCGCACCACGCGCGGGTAGTCGTGGTCCTCCATGACCTTGGGGAAGGCGCGGTGCAGGCGCTCGCGCACGGAAGAGGGCGCCAGGAGCGGCAGCCAGTTCTCGCCGTCCCAATGCATGCGCCGGCCCATCTGGACGAGCTGGATCATCACCGCGCCGCAATGGGCATGGACGGCGTCGGCGACGCGCCTCAGATGCGGGACGGCCGCGTCCTCGCGCACGCTGATGATGCCGTAGGGCCCCGACGGCGAATCGAGCGCCACCGAGGAGGAGCCGAGGATGGTGAGGCCGATGCCGCCCTCGGCCTTCTCGGCGTGGTAGCGGATGAAGCGGTCGGTGGGCACCCCGCCGGTCACGTAGCCTGGGCCGTGGCTCGAGCTCATCACCCGGTTGCGGAGGGTGAGCGACTTGATGGTGAGGGGCTGGAGCAGCGCGTCGTAGTTGGCCATGGGACTCGGTGCCTCCCGTCTGTCGTGGTTAAAGTTGCCAGAGGCGGACACCGGGGGGCGGCGCGAGGCCGGGCCACACGCCCTTGAGGTCGGCAAGGAGGCCGCCCGGCGCCAGCAGGCCGGCCAGGGCCGCCGCATCCATGTCCCGATAGGCGTCATGGGCCACGGCGCCGACGACGCAAGCATAGCCCGAGAGCGGATCGAGGGCGGGCAGGAGTGCGAGGCCGTAATAGGCCGCCGCCTCGTCCGGGTCGGCCAGGGGATCGTGGACCTCGACCGTGTGGCCGCGGCCGCTGAGGGTCGCGATCAGGTCGACCACCTTCGAGTTCCGCAAGTCCGGCACGTTCTCCTTGAAGGTGAGGCCGAGCACCAGGACGCGGCCCGGCCCGCTCCCGCTCCCGCCGTCGCCCGCCATGGCCGCATCGACGAGGCCGGCCAGATAGGCGCCCATGGCGTCGTTGACGCGCCGGCCCGCGAGGATGACCTCGGGGTGGTGGCCTACGCGCTGGGCGAATTCGGCCAGGTAGTAGGGATCGACACCGATGCAGTGGCCGCCCACGAGCCCCGGGCGGAAGGGCAGGAAGTTCCACTTGGTGCCCGCTGCCGCCAGCACGTCGTGAATGGAGATGCCGGCGCGGTTGAAGATCATCGCGACCTCGTTCACGAAGGCGATGTTGAGGTCGCGCTGGGCGTTCTCGATCACCTTCGCCGCCTCGGCCGTGCGGATATCCGGTGCAATGTGAATGCGGCCCGACGTTACCGCGCCGTAGACCGCGGCGAGCCGCTCGGCGACGGCCGGCGTCTGGCCCGCCACAACCTTGGTGATGCTCTCGATGGTGTGCTCCCGGTCGCCAGGATTGATGCGCTCGGGCGAATAGCCGAGGTGGAAGTCTCGCCCCGCGGCCAGGCCCGAAGCGGCGGCGACGGCGGGCCCGCAGACCTCCTCGGTGACGCCGGGGCTGACGGTGCTCTCGAGCACCACGATGGCGCCCGGGGCGAGGACGCCGCCCACGGCCGCGGCGGCGGCGCGCACGGCGCCCAGGTCGGGCCGGTTGTCCGCATCGATGGGCGTGGGCACCGTGATGATGAAGATGTCGGCGCCGGTCATGTCGCCGGCGTCCGCGGTGACGGTGAGGGTGCTGTCTCCGAGGGTATCGGCATCGACCTCGCCCGTGCGGTCGTGGCCGGCGGCGAGCTCGGCGACGCGCGCCGCCGCGATATCGTAGCCCGTGACCGGGAAGTGGCGGGCCAGCGCCACCGCCAGCGGCAGCCCGACATAGCCCAGCCCGACGACGGCGATGCGCGGGGCATCGCTGGTGCTGCGTTCCGGCATGATCGACTAGTGCCCTGGTTCCCTCGGCCCGACCGCGCGTGGTCTATTGGCGCGGGCCCGGCTTGTCAATCAGATGCCGGGCAGATGCCGGTGCCGGTATATCGGCTGATGCACTAATCCTCGTCCGCGCCGGGGAGCCGGAGGAAGACACCCGGCTCGTCGAAGAGCCGGTCCTCCGGCACGGAGCGGATGAGTGCCACCAGCACGTCACGGCTCATGTCCAGGAGCAGATAGGGCACCTCCTCCCCGCCGTAGATGCCCGCGACCTCGCCCCCTGGGCGCGGCCCTCCTCTATCAGGCCCTCGATCGCGTTCGAGCTCATCCACCCAATGAGAAGCGCCCCCGCCGACGAGAGGTCGAGCCGCGCGATGATGGTGCCGGGCGGCTGGCCGGGCGCGGTGTAGTCGTCGCCCTCGCTCGGGTGGCGGCGGATGTTGGCGTAGACCCGGCCGTCGATCTCGGTCAGGTGGACGCTCGCCCGCAGCCAGCGGACGGCGTTGCCTTCCTCCCAGCCCACGGAGATGCCGATGGCGTCGAGCACGCGCGAATCCTCGCGCGCGGCAAGGCGCAGATAGAAGGCCCCGTCGTCGGCGGGCTGGAACCAGTTGCCGACGAAGGCCGCGGGGTCGGCCGCCGCTTCCGGGTCCGAGAGGGCGACCCGGGATTCGGGCGGCCCGCCGCAGGCCGCGAGGCCCAATGCCGCGACGATGACTGTGACGATCGCCAAGCGTCCCATGGCCCAGACTCCCCGTGGTTTATTCCTCCTTCATAAATTGGGCGGTGGCCGGCCGGCGGCAAGGCCCGGGCGCGCGCGGCGACAACCGCGAATGCGCCGGTTTCGCCCGCGAGCGACTTGTGCCAGGAATGGGGACCGTGGCTCCCGCCGTTCGACACCGAGGATAGGAATGACCGACGCCGCCCCGGGATCGCCGCGCGAGATCAACGCCGTCCTCTATGCCACCGATTTCACCGTGGGCGACGAGCCGGCCTTCCACCACGCGCTCAAGATCGCCACGGCGGCGCGGGCGCGGCTCGATATCCTGCACGCGGATGCCCGGGACATCGAGGACGTGAGCTGGACGGAGTTCCCCGAAGTCCGCCACACGCTCGAGCGTTTGGGCCTGATCGAGGCGGGTGCCAGGCGAAGCGCGGTGGCCGCGACGCTGGGCATCAGGATCAAGAAGATGCCGTCCCACGGTGGCGATCCCGCGCAGGCGATCGCGAGGCGTGCGATCGCGTTCCGCGCCGACCTGATCGTGCTGGCCACCCACGGGCGCATCGGCCTGCCGCGCTGGTTGAAGGGATCGGTCGCGGAATCGGCGGCGCGCCGGACCTGGGCCATGACCTTGTTCGTGCCGCACGACGCGCGCGGCTTCATCTCCGCCGAGACCGGCGCGGCCCGGCTGGAGCGCATCCTGGTGCCCGCCGATGTGACACCCCGGCCGGAGCCGGCGCTCGAGGCGGTGGCGGCGCTCACCCGGTTGCTGGGCGCGGCCCATGCCGAGCGCCGCCTCCTCCATGTCGGCGCGGCCGGCGGCGCGCCGAGCGTGCGCACGCCGGCCGGGCTCGAGCGGCCCCCGGTGCTCGCGACCCGCGCGGGCGGCGTCGTCGACGGCATCCTCGGCGCGGCGGCCGACATCGGCGCCGACCTGATCGTGATGTCGACCCACGGCCGCAACGGATTCCTCGACGCCGCGCGCGGCAGCACGACCGAGCAGGTGCTGCGCCGGGCGCCCCGCCCGCTCCTCGCCGTGCCCTGCCATATCTGACCGCGAACGGGGAAGGAGACGGGGCATGACCATCTTCAGCGGTGGCGAGATCGAGCGCCGGCATGCCGGCATCCGCGCGGCCCTCGGCGACAGCGAGGCGGCCGTCGCCTTCTCCTTCTTCCCGTCCTATTACCTGAGCGGCGTGCCCATCATCCCCTGGGGCCGCCCCACCATCACGGTCGTGCCGCGGGACGGGCCCGCGGCCATGATCCTCGCGGAGGGGGAGGCGCCTCGGGCCGCCCGGCACTCACCCATCACCGAGATGCACACCTATTCCGACATGGACGGCCCCAGCGCCGCGTGCGCAACCTCCCTCCTCACCGGCCTCCTCGAGGTCGGCTAGGGGGAGTCTGGGGGACATGGGGCGCCGTGGGGTGAGCGACGACGACCGTATCCGCGCCTTCGCGGAGAAGATGAAGGCGCTCTACGATACGCCCATGTACGGCGTGCTGATCCGCATGTGGGGCGAGAATATCCATCTCGGCCTGTTCGAGAGCGCCGACGAGGACCTCCATACGGGCACCGAGCGGGAGAACGAGCGCCTGGCCGAGGGTGCCGCGCTCCGCCCCGGGCAGGATGTGATCGAGGTCGGCTGCGGCATCGGCGGGCCGGCGCGCTACATCGCGCGCACCCGCGGCGTGCGCGTCGTGGCCACCAACATCTCGGCGGACCAGCTTCGCATCGCGGCCGAGCGCACCGAGGCCGCCGGCCTCTCGCACCTGGTGCGCTTCGCGCATGCCGACTTCCACGACCTGCCCTACGCCGACGGGCGCTTCGACTGCTGGTGGTGCCAGGCCGCGATGCTCCACGCCGTCGACAAGGCCCGGGTCTTGCGTGAGGCGTGGCGCGTCCTGAAGCCCGGCGGGCGCCTCGTGCTGACCGAGCTGGTCGCCACCGGCGAGATGGACCCGGCCGCGCGCGCGGCCTTCGACGACCGCGCACACTCACCCGGCATGTGGCGCATGGCCGAGCTCGACGCGGCGCTGCCGGCGGCCGGCTTCGAGGTGCTGGAGCGCGAGGACTGGACGAACAGCGCGCTCATCGGCTGGGAGAAGGCGCGCGAGGCCACCGAGGCCATGCGCGCGCAATTCGAGCCCGAGGTCGGCAAGGCGCCCGTGGACGTGACCGTCGAGCGTTACCGCCTATGGGCCGACGTGACCAGGGCCGGCCAGGTGGGCTGGTGCTACTACGCCGCGCGCAAGCCCATGGGCTGAAGTGGAAGGAGACGTCGAATGCCCGTCAGAAGCGCCGATTACCTGACCAAGCTCTATATTGCCATCGCCCGGGCCTGGGGGGTGCCGGAGCACCAGGCCAGGATCTTCGCCCGCGCCATCCTGACCGGCGACCTCATGGGCCAGCACGGCCAGGGCGCCGCCATCGTCCAGATCTGCCACCTGTTCCACGCCCACGGCCAGCTCAACACCACGGCCGAGCCGTTGGTCGAACAGGAGAAGCCGAACTTCGCCGTGCTAAACGGCCAGAAGGCCCTCGGCCAGTACGTCCTGACCCGGGCCATGGAGATGGCGATCGAGAAGGCGAAGCAGTGCACCATCGGCACCGTCTGGGTCCATAACTGGCACGACGCCGGCTGTATCGCGGCCTATGCCCGCCTCGCCCTCGAGCACGACTGCGTCGGGCTCGTCACCATCAACTCGGTACCGCTCACGGCCCCCTTGGGCGGCATGGACATGCTGATGAGCGCGGCCCCTTTCTGCTTCGCCTGCCCGGCCGGCGAGAAGCGGCCCATCCTCGGCGACATGGCGCTCTGCGGCACCTGGGACTTCCACATGGTGAAGGCCATGAAGGAGGGCAGGAAGCTCGACCAGAAGCTGCTCATCGATCCCAGGACGGGGGAGCTGACCGACGACCCGACGGCGGTCGTCGAGGACGCGACGAGCCGCACCACGCCCATTCGCGGCGCCACCGTCTTCCCCGACCACAAGCTCTTCCTCCTCAATATCTTCGCAGAGATCATGACCGGGCTTCTGACGCCGGGCGGCATGACCTCGAACCAGCTCCAGTACCCGACCAGCGACTACGTCGAGGCGGGCGTGGAGGTGAACCGCGGCGGCGGCGGCTGGTGCATGGCCGTGAATATCGCCGACCTGATGCCGGTCGCGGACTTCAAGGCCAAGGTGGACACCTGGATCCGCGCCATAAAAGCCTCGCGTCTCCTGAAGGGGGTGGCGGAGATCCGCATCCCGGGCGAGCACGCCCTCGGCCTGGAAGAGCGCCGGCTGGTGGAGGGGGTGCCCCTGCGCGAGGAGCACTGGGAGCATCTGGTGCGCATGGCCGGGGAGCTGGGGGTGGACATGGAGGCGCCGCGAGGGGGCGCTTTCAGTCCGCCTGGAAATTTACCACCAAGGCACGAAGGCACCAAGTGAGCGGCGCGAACGTGTGTCCCTGGCGCCTTTCCGTCTTGGTGCCTTGGTGGTGAATTGATGTCGCCCCCCGGCTCTACCGCCGGCCGGGGGCTTGACGTTCACTGGATGAACCGGTATGCGTTCATATAGTGAACGAGTGGGTCGGCCGTCGGGCGCCGCCCGTGGGGCGTTCGGCGTGGCCTGGAGGGGCGTTCAGGGTGGCGGAGAGAGCGGGCCGGTCGCCGGCCATCGACAGCGAGAGCGAGATCACGCTCGGCCTCCTCGAGGCAGTGCAGGCGGACGGCGCGCTGACCCAGCGCTCGGCCGCGAGCCAGCTCGGCATCGCCCTCGGCCTCACCAACGCCTATCTCAAGCGCTGCGTCAAGAAGGGCCTGATCAAGGTCAAGCAGGTGCCGCCCAACCGCTACAGCTACTACCTGACACCCAAGGGCTTCACCGAGAAGTCGCGCCTTACGGCCGAGTACCTCTCCTATTCCTTCACCATCTTCCGCCGCGCGCGCAACGAGTGCGCCGACATCTTCGGCGACTGCGCCGGGCGCGGCTGGCGCCGCGTCGCCCTCTGCGGCACCGGCGACGTGGCCGAGATCGCCACCCTGTGCGCGCGCGAACAGCCCGAGGTGGAGATCGCGGGCGTGGTGGCGCGCGAGCCCGGGCTCGACCGCGCGGCGGGCTACCTCGGCCTGCCGCTCGCCGCCTACCTCATGGAGCTGGGGCCCGTCGACGCCGTTATCCTCACGGACCTGCGCGCGCCCCAGGCCACCTACGACTGGCTGCGCGGGCAGCTGCCGGACGACCGCGTGCTCGCCCCACCGTTCCTGCGCGTGACCCGCGCGGCGGGCGATACGGGCGCGGCGGGCGATTCGAGCGAGTCCCGGGCATGAGCCGGTGGTATGTGGCCCAGACCCAGGCGCGGGGCGAGCTGCGGGCGCTCGCCAACCTCGAGCGCCAGGGCTTCAGCACCTATCTGCCCCAGTACCACAAGCGCCGGCGCCATGCCCGCAAGACCGACTGGGTGCGCGCGCCACTGTTCCCGCGCTACATCTTCATCAATCTCGATCCCGCGGCCGCGCGCTGGCGCGCCATCGGCTCGACCATCGGCGTCGCCCACCTGATCTGCGCCGAGGACCGGCCGCTGCCCGTTCCCGACGGCGTGGTCGAGGACATCCGCGCGCGGGAGACCGGCGAGGGCATCGTGGCCATCGACGAAGTGCCGCCCTTCGCCAAGGGCGAGGCTGTGCGCGTCACCACCGGCCCGCTGGCCGCGCTCGTCGGCCTCTTCGAGGACATGACCGACGGCGAGCGCGTCACGGTGCTGTTCGACCTGCTTGGCCGGCAAATGCGGGTGTGCGTCCCGGCCGACCACCTCACAGCCTTCGCCTGAGAGCGGGCTCCGTGGCGGGTGGATTGCGGGCGCGCGCGCGAATCTGATAGGACTTGCCCGGCTCCACCAACCAACTGGCGGGCAAACGACAATCCATGCGCGGCACTGCGGGCCTTGCGCTCAAGCTGGGAGTCTCCGGCGGGCTGATCTGGCTTATTCTGAGCCGCGTCGAGCTCTCCGAGGTCGGCGCGCGGCTGGCGGCCTTTCCCGTCCCCGCGGCGATCCTGGTGCTCGCGCTCAGCTTGGCTCAATACGGTGTCGCCGCCGAACGTTGGCGCGCCATACTCGCGGCACTGGGCTTCACCCTCGACCGCGGCGCGGCACTTCGCATCACGGCCATCGGCCTCTTCTTCAACCAGGGCCTTCCCTCCACGATCGGCGGCGACGCGTTCCGCGTCTATTACGCCCGCCTGTCCGAAGTGGGCCTGGGCGACGCCATCCGCTCCGTCCTCATCGACCGCGCGGCCGGCTTGGCGGGCATCCTCCTGATCGTGGCCGCCGGGCTCGTGCCCATGGCGGGGATGGTCGAGGATACGGCGCCGCGCTTGGCGCTCGGCATATTCGTCTCGGTCGGCGCGGCCGGCTTCGGCGTGGTGCTATCGATCCGCGGAACCCTGGCTGATCGGTTGGCACGGCGGCGCCCGTTCAAGCAACTGGTGATGCTGTCCGAGGGCGCGCGCCGGGTGTTCCTCTCGCGCCGAGCCGCCTTCCGGGTGATGGGCGCGTCGCTCGCAATCCACCTCTTGGCCATCCTCAAGATTTATGTCTGCGCGGTGGCCATCGGCGCGCCGCTCGACCTCCTCCAATCACTCGTCCTGGTGCCGCCCGTGATCCTTCTGTCGGTCGTGCCCATTTCGATCGCCGGCTGGGGCGTGCGCGAGGCGGCCATGGTGGTGGCGCTGGGCTTTGCCGGCATCGCCCCGGCCGAGGCGATCACCATTTCGCTGGCATTCGGCCTGAGCATGGTGATCATGGGATTGCCCGGCGCGGTGTTGTGGCTGGCTGGGGGCCGGGTCCGCCCGCCCGTGGTCGGGGCCATGACCGCGCCCGCCGTCAAGCCGCGCGTGCCGTGAGCGGGCGGCGGCGAATGGAGCCCGACCCACGCCTTGCGGAGATGCGCGCGGCCTGGGAGGACAAGCCCGCGCTGCGGGCTGTCTATGCCGATTATTACCGGCGCCTCGCGGGGGCGCTGCAGCCGGGCCCGACATTGGAAGTCGGTGGCGGGGCCGGCAACCTCAAGAGCTTCGCGCCCGGGGTCCTCTCCAAGGATATCCTCGAGGCCCCTTGGCTCGACCTCATGGCCGACGCGCATGCCTTGCCCTTTGCCGATGGGAGCTTCGAGAACGTGGTCATGCTCGACGTGCTTCACCATATCGAGCGACCGCGCGCCTTTCTCGGCGAAGCCGCGCGCATCCTGCGGCCGGGAGGGCGGTTGGCCATGATCGAACCGGCCATCACGCCCCTCAGCTGGTTGTTCTACAACTTCCTTCATCCCGAGCCGGTCATCCTCGGCCACGACCCATTGGCCGATCGGCCACCCGTGCCCGGGCGCGACCCCTTCGAGGCCAACCAAGCGATTCCCAGCCTCATGTTCGGGCGCCACCGGCGCCGGTTCGAGGCCGCGTTCCCGGCCTTCGGCATCATGGCGGTAGAACGGCTGAGCTTCCTCGCCTATCCGCTCTCCGGCGGCTATCGGTCGTGGAGCCTGTTACCCGAGCGGCTGGTGGAGGCGATGATCCGGGTGGAGGGCGCCCTGGCGCCGGCGTTGGGCCGACTCGCGGCCTTCCGCTTGTTTGTCGTGCTGGACCGGGCGTGAGCGCCCGCGGCGCCCTCGCGGTCTTCGCGCTCGCGTTTCTCGCACGCGCGGTCAACATCGCATTCCTTTCGGCGCCGGCGGGCGAATTCTTCATGGACGATTCGAGCGGGTATTGGCGCGAGGCCGGGGAGCTCCTGGAGAAGGGCTGGTTCCACTGGGTTGGCGGTGACGGCTCGACCCTCCTCGACCGGCGTCCGCCCCTCTACATGTATTTCCTCGGGCTGGTCCGGGCCCTGTTCGGCGCTTCCCTCACGGCCGCGGCGACGGTCCAGGCCGTGCTCGACTCGATGACCTGCGTGGTGATCGCCCTTCTGGGCGGCCTCCTGCGCCCGCGCATCGGCCTCGTCGCCGGGATCCTTGCCGCCCTGTGGCCCAACCTCATCATCCACAGCGCGCTCATCGTCTCGGATACGCTGTTCCTGTTTCTGTTCACGCCGCTGCTCTATGCCGGTGCGCGCTTCGTCATGAACGGGGATTGGCGCTGGATGCTGGCGGCGGGCCTGTTCTTCGGCTTCGCCGTGATGACGCGGAACGCGATCCAGTTCCTCCCCCCCGCGATTCTCCTGGTGGCGCTCGCTGTCCCGCTTCGCCAGGGCCGGGGCTGGGGCGCGGCAATTTGGGCCATGCTCGCCTTCGCCATCGCGGCGGTACCGTTGCCCGGCGCGCTCCTCGCCCGCAATGCCGTGATGTTCGAAACCCCGGCCCTGACCGCGCAGGCCGGCAACCACCTCCTCAACTGGGTGGTGCCGGAAGTGCGGTTCGCGGCCGACGGCGCCATGCCCAACGCGACCCGGGCCGAGAACGCAATCAAGTTCGAGGCGTATCTGAAGACCCGCGACCTGGCACAGAACCGCATGTCCACCTTCGCCATCGACAAGGCGATGATGGCCGTTGCCCGTGCGGAGCTGGCGCGGCTGCCGGCGGGAGCCTATCTCGAAGCCTGGGCCATGGGCATGGTCACGAATCTGGCGGCACCGCCCTTGATCTCCGACGCGCGCATGCGCGCCCTGCCGAAACCGAGCTTCACCGAAACCGCGGGCGCCACCTTCAGCGACCGGATCATGACCTTCCTGTTCGCGGGTAAGGGCCTCTATCAGACCCTAGTTCTCGCCGGGCTGGCCTTCATGGCCATGGCCGGCATCCTCGAGCTTTGGGGCTTCGTCCGGCTGCTGGCGGGCTGGCCCTGGATTGGTGCGCTGGCCGCCGGCCTCGTCCTCTATCTCCTCCTCGTCACCGGGCCCGTGGCGGCGCCCAAATACCGCTTGGCTATCGAGCCCGTGCTGATCGTGCTCGCCGCCCTCGCGCTCACCGACTTCGCCAGGCGTCTCGGGCGAAGACGGATCTGACTGGAGCGTTTCCAGTTCGCCTGGAATCGCTCCAGGCCGCAAGGCGGCCCGCCGGTCGTCCGGCGCGCCCGCGCAGGCGCGGACCATTTGGTCCGCTGCCGCGAGCGAAATAGAGTACTAGTACCCACTTTCATAATTCCGTGTGCCATACGACGGCGCTCCGAGGTTTCCGGCTATGTGTGGACGGCCCTGATTTGGCAAGGTTTGAATTGACGGTATTACAAGTTGGTCGGGTGCAGCTATGTGTCCGGCCTGTTTGCGCGATACGACGACCGCTGGCCCTAATGCGATCCGCGGATTGGGTCCCAACTAGAAGCACGAGCTCAGTTGCCCTCTAGCCGAGGCGGGTTTTCCCGATCCCCGGTGTTCGACCGGTCTTGCATTACCTCACGTTCACCCTGCCAAAGTCGTTACATCCTCCGCCTCACGCTTTGGCCACCACCGGCTGGCGATAGGTTTCACCGGTCGCCAGCAGCGCCCAGGCGGTTCGCGCGTTCTTGTTGGCCAATGCCACGGCTGCGACCTTCGCCGGTTTGCGCCGCACGAGATCGGCGAGCCACGGGTTCTTCTCGAAGTTTGTCTTGCGTCCCTGTCGGATCACGGACATGGCGCCGGCGACCAGCAGCCATCGGAGATATTGATCGCCCTGTTTGGAGATCCGCCCCATGCGTTCCTTGCCGCCGGTCGAGCTCTGCTTGGGGACCAGACCGATCCAGGCCGCCAGCTCGCGGCCGGATTTGAAAACCGAAGGGTCCGACACCGAGGCGACGAGCGCGGTGGCGATGATCGGTCCGATACCGGGAATGGTCTCCAGACGACGGCTGGCCTCGTCCGAGCGATGCCAGGCGTGGATGCGGCGCTCAGTGCAAGCCGCTTCCCGCTCCACGGTCGCCAGCGCAGCGGCCAAGCTCTCGAGACAGCGCCGCGCGACAGAAGGAACGCGCTCATCCGCCGCATCGGCGATGACGACGAGCAGCGCCTTCAATCCCCGAACGCCAACAGGCGCCACGATGCCGAACTCGGCCAAATGCGCGCGCATCGCGTTCACAAGCATGGTGCGCTGACGGACCAACAGCGAGCGGGTTCGGTGCAACATCATGAGGCCTTGCCGCTCCGCGCTCTTCACCGCGACAAAGCGCATGGTGGGACGCGTCATCGCCTCGCAGATCGCTTCGGCATCGGCCGCGTCGTTCTTGTTCCGCTTCACATAGGGCTTCACGTAATTGGCCGGCATGATGCGCGCCGTGTGGCCGAGCGCTTGCAACTCGCGAGCCCAGTGATGCGATGTCGCGCACGCCTCTACGCCAACCAAACAAGGCGACAGCTTCCCGAAAAAGGGGATCACCTGGCGCCGTCTGAGTTGCCGGCGGATCACCATCTTGTTCTCGGCATCAATGCCGTGGACCTGAAAAACGCTCTTCGCCAAATCAAGACCGATCGTGATAACTTCGTTCATGGACGGCTCCCATTTCCTCGTGGTTCATGACAACCACAACTTTGGCACATCGATGCCGTTGGATGGGGCCGTCCACCTCATTAGGAGCGTGGCGCGCCGTGATGCCGGGGCATCACAAGCGGCGCGCGACGACGTCCGGGGGCCTCGGGGCGCCGCCCGCGGGTTGCTTTTCCCGCCCCCTCGGGGTGTCGGGGATGCTTGACGATGCCCCGGCATCGCCGGCGCCCCCCTCCTACCGAGGAGACGGGAAAAGCGATCGTATGGCACACGGAATTATGAAAGTGGGTACTAGAGTGGGTCCGATCGAATCGGAACCACTCTAGGCGCCGCGCGAGCCCATGCGGCGGCGCAGCCAGGCAGCCGCACCAACCATGAAGATCGCCCAGTAAACGGCATAGGGAACGATGTTGGGAATGATATAGCGGTCGTTGCCGAGCCAGCCGCCCATGAAGGGGTGGTAGAGCATCAGCAGAGTGAGAAGCACGTGCACGGCGCCTGGAACCGGGGCGGCGGAGGCCGCGGGGCGGCGGGGCCACAGACGCCGCCCGGCCATGAGCCAGCCGAGGAGCACCGGGGCGAGCACCAGAAGGGAAAACGCGGCGATCAGCGGCAGGAGCGAGAGCCTGTAGGACCACTGGGCGCGTTGGAGCGCGGGGTCGGTGGATTTGTAAATCTGGCTATAGATGAAGTGGAAATGGAAGGGATTGAGATGGCCCGTGGCCCGCGCCATGTGCCAGCCGACCACCTTCGCCGTCAGCAGGGGATGCTCGGCGAAGACGTCGAGCGCGAGCGCCTGTGCCGCTTGGTTGAAGGCCCGCTCGTGGGCCCGGATGTCCGCTGGATCGCCGCTTTGCGCCGGCCCGATCGATGCCGCCACCCGGCCCGAAAGCTCGACGCCGATTTCCTTCACCGCCGGGGCGTTGATGAGATCGCCCATGGACAGGGCGGGATTTCGGTCCAGCGCGATGACCCGGGTGGCGATGTACTGCATGGGATCGTTGCGGGCCTGGCCGGGCAGGACGCTGAATATCCCGCCCGCGGCGAGGTTGTAGGTGCCGAGTGCCGCGAGAACGACCGCATAGCCGCCCAGGAGGAAAGCCGCCGCGGCCAAGCGCCCACGGACGCCGCGGCCGGCGCCGACGAACAGGGTCGCGATTCCGAAGGCCGCTGGTAGCAGGATGGAGATCGGCTTGTAGAGATAGAGGACCCCGAGGAGGAGGCCGAGACCGATCCAGCGCGCCGCGCGTCCCGCCTGTCCCGCCCCGCCTTGGGGATAGGCGGCCCGGATCCAGAATGCGACCGCCAACATGAGCAGGCCGAAATAGACGCTCTCGGTCATGAGCGCGGCGGCGTACTGCGCGTTGGTCGGCTCGACAGCCAGGAAGAGGGCCGCAACGAGGGGGAGAGAGCCCGGCAACTCGCGTCGGAGCGCCAGATAGAAGACCGCCAGGCAGGCCGCGAAGAAGGCCGCCTGGAACAACAACAAGCCCGTCACCGCCCCGACCGGGATGCGGCCATCGGGCTCGAGCCCGATGCTGCCGCCGAGCCGGCCGTAAAGCGCGATGAGTCGCGGGTAGAGGAAGGGCCCCATCGCCGAATCGACGATCCAGGAGCCGGTGCGCTCCACCTCCGCGCGGATGCGGACCGCCTCGGCGAAATACTTGCCGGCATCGGACTTGATCATGGCATGGACAGGGACATCGGGCGCGGCGTCGGTGATCGTCTCGTACCGGTCGTACGCGCCGAGGAAGCCGGCGATGAATGCGAGCCGGACGACGAGGGCGACGGCGAAGACGAGGAGCGCCGGACGGAGAAACGTGCCCCGGCCGCCTGGTTCCCGGACCGGCGCCGTCACCGTCATGATCCGCGATTCACGCCCGTGGTGGCCACATCGTCCCGCTCGAGGCGTGCGAGACGGGTATTGATGCGCGCGCGCAACGCCGAATCCGCATGCCGCTCCGAGGGGGCAACCGGCGCGGGCCGAACGCGGAGGGCCTCGCGGGGGAGGCCGAGGCTCGCGGCAATTCGGGTGTTGAGATCCTCGAGATGGGATGTGGGATCGGCGCAGAAGAGCTCGTAATCGACGATGGCGACCCGCTCGGCCGGGATCGCCGCGAGCTCGCCCGCGACCACCTTCTCCAATTCATGCTGCTGGCGGCAAGCGGCCTCCAAGGGATCGCCATCCGCTTTGCCCGGGAAGTTCGGATAGGGCTTCAGACCCCAGAGAATCGATTCGTCGCCGAAGAAATCCCTGTTCGCGCGCAGGACGGAGGCGACGACGAAAGCCGGGTCGCGCCGCGCGACGACGAAAAAGGCATTGGGAAAGAGGTCGTTGAGGAGCGAAAGGACGAGGAGGTTGCGATTGTTCTTGGCCACCATCACCATGCCATAGGCACGGTGGAGGCCACGAAAGTACGCGCGCATATCGCGGCCCGCCGCGTCCCCGATCGCGCGCCGAGGGTTATAGTGATCGCGACCGAACCAGCGATCCCAGACCTCGTAACAGTCGCTGACGCCAAAGAGGCCCGTGGCATAGCCGTAGAAGTTCCGCTGCCGCGCGCCGCCGCCCGGCCGATAGAGGCGGCGGCCCAGGCGATGGGCGAAGTAACGCGAGCGCGGAAAGATCGCGGCGAGGTTGGCGAGCGGCATCAACGGCAACGCGGCCGTCAGCATCTGGGCGACGAAGGTGGAGCCGCTCCGGTGGATGCTGACCACCAGCACGATCGGTACGGGCTCGGCCCCCTCGTTCGGGTGCCGTCGCCGCTCGATCACCGACAGCATGAGATCGAACGGGCGGGCCAGGAGCTGCAACAGCTTCAGCCACAGGACGTAATAGGCCGAGCGGTCGCCGCTCCTCAGAATACTCAGCAAAATGAAGAGGTTCTTGCGCGGGTTCATGCCGTGTGGACCTGGTTGGCCGGTACCGTCTAGCCGGCGCCCGGATAAGCATATTCCCGGATGTCCCTGTCGAGGAGCCGGAACAAGGCCTGGTTGGATTCGCCGTAGGCGGCTTCGATAACCGGCTTCTGTGACTCCGTCTCAATCTCGGCCAAGCCGCTAACGGCCTCTGGCACGAGGCCGCTCACCACCCCGATTCCTATGGTTTTCCACTTGCGTAGGCGTCGCCGCCGGTCGGACGCCACAGCCACGCTCGGATGGTTGAAGGGCAATCGATCCAGGCCCCGACTCACCAACAGCATAATTCGAATCGCGAGGTCCGATGAACGCTCCTTCAACACGTCGTTTGTCACCCCGATCTCGATGTCGTAGGGGATTTTGATGAAGTCGCAGAAGCGCTTGATGAAGCCGGTGTGATCGCGCTGTAGATCCTCGTAGAGCATGACCAGAACCGATTCGGCACCGAACAGATCGCGGTAGGTCCTGACTACGCGGTGGAAGTCGAACTTGCCGTTGGCCACGACCTTTCCGACGTACTCGACGTAGCTTTCGGTCCCACCGCCCTTGACATGAAGAAAGTAGAACGAGGGAATGATGGTGAACTGGGACCGGATGCTGAGCAGAATTTTGGCATCCGGACAGAGCGCCTTGATGCGCGCCGCTACTTGCGGTCGATCCTCGAGAGTATCGCCGCACATGCCGTTATGGGATTCGATGATGACCGGGGCCTCAACGTGAGCCGGGTTCATCGCCATGTAATGTTCCGGGCCGCATGCGAATTCCTCGGCATTGATGAAGAAGGAGGCGGTTCCCCGCAGGTGTATATAATCGCCGTAGGCCGGAAAGACGGCTTGCTGGAGAAAAGTGCTCCCCGTCCGCTGATAGCCGATGTGGAAAAAACACGCGGCCTCCACCACTCAAAATGCCTTCAGCTTGCGGTAGGCGAAGACGACCATGCGCAGGAGCAGCCAGCCATGCCGGAAACGCGAGATCTGGGTCGTGCCGTAGCCGCGGCTGGCGTAGCGGATGGGCACCTCGGCCACCTTGAGGTTGAGCTTGCTGGCCCCGAAGATGAGGTCGAAGTCGCCGAAGGGGTCGAAATCGCCGAAATAGCCGCGGCCCGCGGCGATGCGCTCGTAATGGGCGCGGCGCAGGACCTTGGTGCCGCACAGGGTGTCGGTGAAGCGCTGGTTGAGGAGGTAGGAGAACAGGAGCGAGAAGATGTGGTTGGCCAGCAGGTTGAGGAAGCGCATGGCCTGGTCTTCCATGGGATAGACCAGGCGCGAGCCGTTGATGAACTCGCCCTTGCCCGCGCGGAGCGCGCGGTAGAACTTGGGCAGCTGCTCAGGCGGGACGGTCATATCGGCGTCGAGGATCATGAGCACGTCGCCCCGCGCCGCGGCGAAGCCCTTGCGCACGGCATCGCCCTTGCCCTTGCCCTCCTGGTCCAGAAGCTTGATGTCGCGGTCGGGGTAGGCGGCGATCACCCGCTCGATCTCCTCGGCCGTGCCGTCCTGGCTGTGGCCCTCGACGAACAGGATCTCGATATCGGGGGAGAAGTCCGGCAGGCGCCGGACCAGGGGCTCTATATTGCCCTTCTCGTTGCGCGCGGGCACGAGGACCGTGGCCGAGAGAGGGGCGCCTTCCGCGGGCGCATGGCGCATCGAGCGCGCGATCACGTAGTTGCGTATGCAGAGCCGGCGCAGGAGCGGCAGGGGCGCGAGGAAGCGGTTGACGAGGGTGCCGAGGCCGAACATGCGCCGCGGCAGGAGCTGGCGCCACTCGCGCTTGACCAGGTCGAAATCGGCGAGGCCGAGGAGGCCGGCGATATCGTCGAGGCGGAGCCAGTTCTGGGACGGAGTCGGCGCCTTGAGGCCGAAGGCCTCGGCGAGCTTGAGCACCGGCTCCCACAGCCGCGAGTGATAGGCGACGATGACCCGGGTGTCGGGCGTACAGAGAGCGTGGAGGCTGGCGAAGGCCGCCTCGATGTCCTCGAGGACGCCGATGGTGTCCGAGAGAATGATGACGTCGAAGGGGCCGCCAAGGGATTGAAGGGTGCTAGGGTCCTCGGCGTCGCCGACCGCGAGCTCGAGCTCGGGGTGGCTCGCATGGGCGAGCGCGACCATGCGCTCGCTCAAGTCGAGCCCGACCCCCCGCGCGGGCCTGAGCGCGGCGAGCAGATCGCCCGTGCCGCAGCCGAGCTCGAGCACCCGCAGACCCTCCGGGACGAGAAAGCGCATATAGCGCTTGTCCTCGTCGTGAAAGTAAGGGTTGCGCGTCTTCCAACGAGGCTGTTCGGGCGCCAGCCGGTCGGCGAGGTCGCGGATGGCCCGCTTGCGCGCCGAGAGTTCGACCGTCGCCGCTTCCGAATGCAGGCGAAGTGGCGTCACGTCGCTTATGATTACTCTCCTCGTACGCGGCCCGCCTCGGCGACGAATGCCCGCTTCTCGCGGCGGTCACTCATAAGCCAAAGCAGCCCACCCGGCAACCCGACGGCAATCAGCAGCAGGCCGAACAGAACGGACACGACGAGCGCGTCGGCGGCCGGCACGCCCACATAGCCGAAGGCCACCACCATGGCCCCCTCGCGCACGCCCCAGCCGGCCACCGAGATCGGCACGAAAGCGACCACGATGATGGGCGGGGTCAGGATCAAGCAGTTGACGAGGCCCAGATCCACCCCGATGGCCCAGCCTAGAGTGTAGACTGCGGCCGCGCTGATCAGGAGCACGAAAAATGATAGAACAAGAACGCGAGAGGCCGGCCGCGGCGTGAGGAAGAGGCGCCGGGCGTCGCCCGAGAGGTCGAGGATGGCACGGGTCGCCCGCCAGCGTTCGAGGAGGGGGGAGAGGCGCCGCGGCACGAAGAGCACGACCGCGTAGCCCGCGAGGCCGATGCCCACAACCAGAACGAGGCTCCAGCGCGCAACCGTGTCCGGCACCAGGGAAAAGAGGGCCGGCAGGGTCACCACGATTACCATGAGAATGATCAGAAGGCCGGACAGACGGTCGAGCAGCACGCCCGAGACAGCCTTGCCCAGGCCCACGCCGAGCCGGCTGGAAAGCCATACCCGGAAAGCATCCCCACCGACGGTCGAGGGCAGCGTCTGGTTGAAGAAGACGCCGATGAAGTAGATACGCATGATGGGCCAGTAGTCGAGCACCGTATCGAGCGTGGCCAGCACGCTCCGCCAACGCTGCCCCGCCAGCATGACCTGGACGAAAAGCAGCAACGCCGCGAGCAGGATCGGACCAGAGGACAGACGCTCCAACCGCTCGAACACCGGCTCTACCTCGATCCGGTCCAGGAGCAACCAAACCAGGAGCACTGAGATCGCCACCTTGATCGCGAAGGTCAGCCTGCGCTTGAGCATGAGGCGGGATCGATGTCCGGAGCTGCGATTGCGCGGTTCATTAGCAGCTTTGACGCTTTCGCCGCAACCGCGGCGATCCGCTCACCCATCCCCCTCACGGGCCGGCATGGTACCGGGCAACGCGGCGAAGGCGTCCCAGGCGATGTCGGGATAGAAACGGTGCCCGCCGGGGCCCGGCACGGCGCGAATGCGATCAGCGGCATCATGCGCGCGATAGACGCCCGCGGCGGACGACACCACTTCCTCCGCTTGGTCGAACGGGAAGATATGGTCCGAGCGCCCGGCGATAGCGAGGAATGGGCGCGGCGCGCAAAGCGCCACCACATCATCGAACTCGAGCCAGTTGAGAATGCCGGGCACGGTATTCTGACCCTCGGGGTCGGGCCGGCTGGCTATGCTCACCCCCATGAGGGCGGTGCATCCGCTGGCCAGCACGCCGCCGATCCGTGTGTCCATGGCGCCGGCAAACACAGCCGTCGTGCCGCCCGCGGAATTGCCCATGACATGGATGGCCGCGGGATCGATCTCTACCTCGGCACCACCGGCCAGGAGCCAATCGACGACCACCGAGACATCGCTCGCGCGCGTACCGACGAGACTGCGCCCGAAGAGAAGGCTGTGGTGAAAGGCCGTCGCGCACGGGCCTTCCCGGCCCAGGGTAAGCTTGCGTTCGGTCCGCTCGCCAAAGCAGGATTGCTCCACACAAACCGCCAGATAGCCACGGTCCACGGCCTGGCGGGCATAGTCACCCCCGGCCGCGATCTTGAGCGGGTCGGCCGGCATGCGAACACCGCCCCAAGCGAGGTGGATGCCGGCATTGGTGCCGTGAAGACAGATCATCACCGGCAGGGGGCCGGCGGCATCGGGCCGCGAGACCACATGAACCGGCACATCGAGTCCAGGACCCGCGGCGAGATAGCACTGGCGGCGGCGGAGGCCGCCGGGGAGGGCATGGTCGTTTGCCTCGCGCGCCCGAACCGGCCCTTCCATGCGCCTGTATCCCGATAGCTCGACGAGTTTCGCGCGCGCCTTTTCTTGCCATGCGACCACGTCGCCGGCCCCCCCGCGGCCCGCCACGATAGTGCCAGGGGCGGCGCCTCGAGAGCGGCGAAATGCGCTTCGCTCGGGCTGAGGGCCAGCCCCGCCGGTGGTGGCGGGAACGGATCGAATCGACCGGTGAAGGCGATCGAAAGCCGGCGCTTGAGCGCGAGGCGCTTGGGTTGAATATATGGTGGCAAGCCCACGAAAGCCCCTCCGGCCGCTCAGACCGGCCACTGGGAGGGGTCGAGCACGTTGTCGGGCAATCCCTCGCCGAGCCGGGACAACCTCTCCAACAGCGTCGGCTCCAGCGGAGCGGCGCGCGCGGCGGCGAGGGAGCCCTCCAATTGCGTCCGCGTGTAGGCACCCACCACAACCGAGTCGATCTCGGCCCGGGCGCGGAGGAAACCGAGCGCGAGCGTCGCAATGTCGCGGCCTGCCTCGGCCGCCAGCGCGCGTAGGCGCCGCAAGGCCGGCGCCGCCGCCCGGAGATGGCCGGGCAAGGTGTCGGGATCCATGAACAGGACCCCCTGCAGAAAGGCGCTGCGGGTGAAGACCACCACCCCGCGCGCCCGGCAGCGTTCCAACGCGCCGGAGCACAGCAACCGGGTGTCCAAAAGGCTAGCCGGGAGCTGGATCAGCGCCACGCCCTCGACATCGAGGGCGCGGTCGAGCTGTTCGGCGCTGTAGACGGAGGCCCCGAAGGCGCCCAGCCGGCCCGCCGCGACCAATTCGCCGAGGGTCCGAACAACATCGGGACGCCGCAGATCGGCCGCCCGGTGGGCGAGGTAGCCGTCGAGGGCCGTCACGCCGAGGGCCGCTCGGGAGCATTCGAAATGTCGGACGAGCGCCGCGGCCGGGTCCGCGTCCGAGCTCAAGTCGGGGAACTTGGACACCAAGACCGGCCACCCGCCACCGGCCGCGCGCCATGCCCCGATCCGGGCCTCCGCCGCGCCATAGGCGCGCGCACTATCGAAACACCGGATACCGCCGCACCAGGCCGCGTCCATCATTGCCGCCGCTTCGGATTCAGGCGGCGTCTCGGCCGGGCCGGTGATGCCGTAGGGCATGCCGAGCTGCACCGTCCCGAGCGTGAGAGGAGACAAGCGGTCACGGGGGAAACCCGGCGTGAGGCCCACCGCCGTTCCGTTGGCATCCGGGTTGTTGGAAACCTCAACCAGGTCAGGCTCCTCCCGCAACCTCTCTCCGCCGCCACGACGGCGCCGGCCGAAACCACTGCCGCCCCGCCGGCGCGCACACCCCAATCCCAAGCGGCAGAGCTCGGTCGCGGCCGAAACCCACGGCCCGAGCCTTCGTCGTGCCGTTGTTGCTTGCTTCTACGACATTCGAGGCTACAATCCCACCGCGTTCGAGAGCCGGGATCGCGAAGCGGTCGCGGCTCTCTTAAGACGTGAGTGATTGATGTATTTACTTGTATAGCGGGTAGACAGCGGCGGCAAGAGAGTGGTACCGCGCGGTCACTATCTCGCTACCGGAGGCTGAATTCACATGAAGGAGAAGATTCTCCTATTTCTGCGCGGGCCGTACAATTCGGTCCGCTACCGTTTTATCCACCTGCCCAAGGAATGGCTGACCTACATCTTCCGTTTTCGCCTTCTCGGCCATAGCTGGATCGATTTCTACGCCGCGCGGCTCGACTCCTCCGTCGTGATCGACCGCCCCCTCAAGGATGCCTATATCGCCCGCGGCCAGGCGTTGTTCGAATACATAAAGGCCCACGGCCTCAAGCCCGAGCATAGCTTCCTCGATTATGGCTGCGGCGTCCTTCGCACGGCGCTGCCGCTCATCCAATACCTGGACGATGGCAACTACGTGGGCGTGGACATCTCGGGCGAACGGCTGAAGAAGGGTCGGTTCTTTCTGCATCAGAACGGCGTCGAGGACGAGCGTTACCGTGTGTTCAAGATTTCAGACTGCCGGCTGCGTGAGCTGGCCGAGTACCGGTTCGATTTCATTTGGGCCATGTCGGTGATCAACCATATGCCGGCCAAAGACATTCGGACCATGCTCGAGGCCATGCGTGACTTGCTGGCGGCGGACGGGCAGTATTTGTTCGTCTTCGACGTCGCCGACCGGCCCTACCGATTGCGGATCAAGGATTGGTGGCATGACGAAGCGACCATGCGCCGATGGTGCGAGGAGGCCGGCTTCGCATTCGAGATCCTCCCCGATTACCAGGAGGAGGCGGATTTCGTACGCATGGCGCGTGTCACGATTCCCTAGGTGGGTGGTGTCGCAAGGTTGGTGGAAAATTGGAGAACTGGCGTAAACTCCTGATTGTAAAACATTCAGAAAGGCGGTGTGCAGCCGCCGAAAGGAGCTTACGCCATGAAACATCTTACGGCATCGACGTCGCCCAGTCCATTTTCCGGTGAGAATTGGTTCGATCCCCTGGAGGATGCGATCCGCTTTCGCGTCCGCGCCTTCATCGAGGCTGTGGTGGCGGAGGAAGCGCAAGCGGCGCTGGGCGGCCGTGCGCGCTATCAACGCAGCGGCGCGCCCAAGGGTTATCGCAACGGCCACCGGCATCGGCAGCTTGTCGGCACCTTCGGAGCGCTGACGGTTTCGCTCCCCCGCGTCCGCCTGCTCGATGGGGATGGCGGTGAGAAGGAATGGCGGAGCCAGACCATCCAGGCCTACAAGCGGCTGACCAAACGGGCCGAGGCGATTATCGCCAATACGTACCTTGCCGGCACCAACACGCGCCGTGTCCGCCGAGCGCTGGCCGGCCTGTTCGGGGGCAAGGTCGGCAAGGACGCGGTGAGCCGCGCCTGGCGCAAGGTAAAGACCGACTGGGAGAGCTGGCAGGCTCGGGACTTGTCGGGCGAGGACATTGTCCGGCTGATCCTGGATGGCACCGGCGTCAAGGCGCGCCTTGATGGGCGAGTGCTGTCAATCCCGCTGCTGGTCGTGCTTGGGGTGCGGCGGGACGGCCAGAAGGTTCTGCTCGCGGTCAAGAACATGGGCGGGGAGACCGAGGCGGCCTGGCGCCATGTCCTGGAGGACCTTCTCGGCCGTGGCCTGAAGGCGCCGGAGCTTCTGATCGTAGACGGCGGCAAGGGCCTGGAGGCGGCGCTGGCCAGCCTGTGGAGCGATATTCCGGTGCAGCGCTGCACGGTGCACAAGGAGCGCAACCTCCTCGCCCATGCGCCGAAGGCGTTGCACGACGAGGTCAAGGCCGACTACACCGACATGATGTACGCCGAAAACGCCGAGCAAGTGCGCAAGAAGCGCAAGGCCTTCCTGGCCAAGTGGCGGCTCCGCTGCCGGGGCGTGGCGGACAGCCTGGAAGAGGCGGGGGAGCGGCTGTTCACCTTCCTGCGCTATCCGCCGCAGCAATGGAAGTCCTTGCGGACCACCAACGCCATCGAACGCCTGCACGGGGAATTCAAGCGCCGGGTGAAGACCCAATGCGCACTACCCAACGCGGAAACGGCGGCCATGCTGTTCTGGGCCTTGATGGCCTCGGGGCAGATCACCATGCGCCGCGTCGGTGGCTGGCAAACACTCGACCAAGCGCCGGTCAAGAAGCCGATTGACCTCGCCGCCTGATTGAGCAACCGATCGTGATCGGGAGCTACGCCAAAAACCAATTTCCACCAACTATCGGACACGACCCCAGGTGGCGCGCCCGGAGGCAGCCACCGCATCCTGAGCGTCACCGCGCGAGAGGTCACGAAGGGGGCTGGGAGAAGATGGCGGAGCCCACGCGAGTCCAGAGGAGTGGTTTCGACGAGGTCGTGTGCACCTGTGTCGGGCTGACCCGCGGTCAGCTCGAGGGCTCGATCGCCCGTGAGCCCGAAATCAGTTTCGATGCGCTGTTGAAACAAAACGGTGCCGGATCGACTTGCACGGCCTGTATGCTCGACCTTGAGTACCTGTTCTCCGTGTGCCCGCGGGGTGGTGGCCAACGTGTTGCCCGCGACACGTTCGCGCCGGCCGCCCGGGGGCCTCTGGGGCGAATGCTCAAGGACCGGATATACGGATTCCTCGACCGTTGTTCACCGTTGGTGCCCTATCACCTCAGCAATCCCATGCCGGTGCTCGCCGGTTTTGGGATCGAGGAGTTCGTGTGCGTCGCTAACGACAGTCTGCTCTACGCCAACGTGTTGCCCGCGACACGTTCGCGCCGGCCGCCCGGGGGCCTCTGGGGCGAATGCTCAAGGACCGGATATACGGATTCCTCGACCGTTGTTCACCGTTGGTGCCCTATCACCTCAGCAATCCCATGCCGGTGCTCGCCGGTTTTGGGATCGAGGAGTTCGTGTGCGTCGCTAACGACAGTCTGCTCTACGAAGGTGAAATCGCCGCGCCGCCGACGACCGTGGGCCTCTCCGTCAGGGACGCGGGCGGCGTCGTCCGCTATCAGGGCCGTCACCGGATCGAGCCGGAGGCGACATTGCGGTTCGAGGTCTCGCGTTTCATTGCGCCGGTGACTGGGGGCGAAACCGGTCTGCCGGCCATGGGCAGTGTCGAAATCTCCAGGGTGGCGGACCGGCCAGGCACCCGCGGCACCACCCGGCCCCAGATCACAATCAACGCCGCCGACGGCTGCTGCGCCGTACACAGCCAAGCCGCTGGCCCGGGCAATGTGCCGCGTTGGTTCACCTGTCTCTATCGGCCGCGCGATGAACGCTGCTTCATCAGCATCATGAACGCCAGTGACAAGCCGCTCAAAGGCGCGATGAGCTATCCCCTCGGGGTTGAAGGCGTCGAGGCCAAGGCACACCCCATTGCCTTGCCGCCGCACGGCACAGGCCTTCACGAAATCACGCTCGACCCCGAGGAAGCGGCCCGGCTAGGCGGCGCGCCACTCACCTTCAAGACGCTGCACGACCGGCCGAACAAGGCGCATATCCTGTGCGCCAGTCCTGACTTGCGTCGCTTCTCGATCGATCATATCTAGGCGCCTGGGGTAAGCCGTGTACAACTACCTCATTCCCAACGTGGTATCCCTGCCGGTGGGCTACGATTGCACCTTCGCGGTGCCGGCGGACGAGATTGCCGCCCGAATGCGGACCGGCACTGGAACCGTGCTGCGCTCGATGGAGGTGTTCTTCGATGGAGAGCGATTGCGCGATGAAGAGACCCGGCTAACCTTCCGCGACGGTGGGTTAGTCGAGGGAGACGACGCGCCCATTCACTGGTCCGGCGCCTCCAACCCGGGGCGCGTCCATCCGGGCTATATGGAAATCGGCTACCATTCCGTCGACCGCTCGCCCATCTTCGCCGTCAACCGACCGATAACGCCCTACGCCATCTATGCCGCGCCCGGCAAGAAGTCCTTCTTCTCCGATAATGCCCAGAAATTCTCCAATCCGGTGATCATCGACCAGATCGCCAAGTTCGGCCGCTATGTCGATGGCTATCCCGTGGTCCAGATCGACCGTGACCGCGACTACGGCGAATCGCTGATCCTCATCAATCCGTACAAGAAGCCCGTGCTGGCGAGCGTACATACCCCCGACGGGCGGACCACCGGCCGCATTCGCGTGCCGGCCATGACCGCCCGGCGGCTCGATCTCGCGATGTTGCTGGAGGCGGAAGAGCGGCGCTGGGTCGGCCGCATCCAGCTCACCGCGAACAACCGCTTGATCCCCTTCGATATCAAGCATTCGTTCGCGGACCCGACCGTGATCAGCGACCATGAGCATTTCGATCCGTTCCGCGGCGACCCCACGCACATGCCGTTCACGCTCATGGCACGCGTTCGCGTCGGTGCCTGGCTGGGGCGCGGTCGGTAGGGCGCCGAGCCAGGCGGGCTCCCGCTACCATCCACATCCATCGGCCACTTCGAACGGACTCTGATGGAACTCCTCCAGGAACTGATCAGATTGCTGTCAACGGCGGAGCAAAATTAGTCCACCCGGGCGGAGCAAAACTAGTCCACTTAACGTTATGCGGTACGCGGTGTTGGGGGGTTGTCCTGGTAGTCCATAGGAGGGACCCGCGCTGCTTCGTGTAGCGCTTGCGTTACGCGGAGCGAAGCAGCGTGGGAGGTTCCTGTGGACCCACCGGGTCAACCATTGCACCGGCGGTCAAGCAGGTATTTTTGGGGATTTCCGCCGTTTTTGGCTTTGGTTGAGACGATAGCTCTCGCCGTTCATTTCCAGGATATGGACATGGTGGGTGAGGCGGTCCAGCAAAGCCCCGGTCAGGCGTTCCGAGCCGAATATCTCCGTCCACTCATCGAACGGCAAGTTGGAGGTCACCAGGATCGAGCCCCGCTCGTAGCGCTGGCTGAAGACTTCGAACAGCAGCTCGGCGCCGGTCTTCGAGAGCGGCACGAAGCCGAGTTCGTCGATGATCAGAAGGTGATACTTTGCCAGTTGCTTCTGCAGGCGCAACAGGCGTTTTTCATCCCCGGCCTCCATCAGTTCATGAACCAGGGCAGCGGCCGTGAGGAAGCCGACGGAGAGCCCCTTTTGGCAGGCCGCCAGACCGAGACCGAGGGCGATATGGGTCTTGCCGGTTCCGCTGTTGCCGAGCGCGATGATATTCTCACGACGCTCGACGTATTCGCATCGCGCCAACTCCAGAACCAGCATCTTGTCGAGCGATGCGATGGCCTTGAAGTCGAAGCTGTCGAGGCTTTTGACGGCGGGGAACCTGGCCTGTCTGATCCGCCGCTCGACCATGCGGCGCTCACGGTCGATCAGTTCCAACTCGGTCAGACGGACAAGATACCGCACATGGTCGGCGCCCTCGGTGGCGCATTGGCGGGCCAGCTTGTCGTATTCGCGCAGGAACGTCGGCAGTTTCAGGGTCTTGAGGTGATGGGCCAGCAACACTTGCGGCGTATCGGTCATGACGCGCCTCCACCCAACAAGCTCATATAACTGGCGGCGGCCGTGGTCGCCACGTTGGCCCGAGGCAGGTAGGGATAGATATCCAGGTCGAGTTTGGGCGGGCGTCGCTCGATACGGCACAGCACAAGGTGTTTGACGGCGTCGTAGCCGATCGCACCCAGGCGCAGGGCGTCCTTCACCGCGCCGTGAAGCACCTCGAGATCGAAGGTCTCCACAAGCCGAAGGACCTGGACGTATTCCCGCTTGCCGGCCTTGCCCATGCGCGCCTCCAGGAGACGGCGCAGGGTTGGGAAGGCATCAGGCAGTTCCCATCCGGCTAGCGGCGCGGCCTGATCCAGGGCACCGATCTTGTGCTCCAGCAAAGCCAGGTAGTGGATCGGATCGAAGACCATGTCTTCCCGGTCGTAGGAACGGGGGTGTCGGGCAATGATCCCGGCGCCGCAACCGATAACCACCTCGTGGACATAGCCACGGATCCAGACTTCCTGATGGCCGTAGGCGACGGGCACGGAATAGTCATTCGTCCGGTAGCGCACCAGGGACAGCGAGTTGACCCGCGTGCCCTGCTTGTCGCACGCGTCGAACGGTGCCGGCAGTGGCCTCTTCAACGCTTCGCGGTCACGCACAAACCGTTCGCCGATGCTCTCGCGGTGGCCGCGCAGGACGTTGCCTTGCCGGTTGCGGCATTGCTCTTCCAGGTGGCCATTGAAGGCGTCCCAGCTCGCGAACCGGGGACGCGGCGTCATGAAGTTCCGCCGGGCATAGCCGACCACCCCCTCCACATTGCCTTTGTCGTTACCCTTGCCGGGACGGCCGTAGCGGTCCTCGAAGAGGTAATGGGACTGCAGCCCGCTGAACGCCCGCGTTCGTTGCCGCGTGCCATCTGACAAGATGCGCGACACCAGACACTTGTCGTTGTCGTAAAGAATCGATTGGGGAACGCCGCCGAAAAAAACAAAGGCTCTGTTGTGCCCGTCCAGCCAGGCCTCCGTCGTCGCCGCCGGGTAGGCCGCAACGAAGCAGGCATCGCTGTGGGGAAGTGTCATGACGAAAAAATGCGCCCGATACTTGACGCCGGCGATGATCGCATCCGCCTCGCCAAAGTCCGCTCGAGCATGGCCCGGAGGATGTGACAACGGCACAAACATCTCACGCCGACGAAGGCGCCGTTCCCGAACGTAATCCTTCACGATGGTCTCTTTGCCCGTGAAGCCATGTTCGTCGCGAAGGCGCTCGAATATACGCTTCGCCGTGTGGTGCTGCTTACGGTGAACCGTTCGGTCCTCCTCCAGAATACGGTCGATGATATCCGTGAAGGGGGCCAGTTTCGGGCGTTTCGGTGGCTGGCGTCGCCGATATCCCGGCGGTTCCGAATGCCGCAGCATCTTCCTCACCGTCTCGCGCGCAATGCCAAACCGACTTGCCGCCTCTCGCTGGCTCAGACCATCAACATGGCAGGCCAGCCGAACGCGCAGATATAGGTCCACGGTGTACATCCTCCCGCCTTCCATCTCAAAAAAGATCGAAGGCTACAGGTGGCAGAGTTTTACTCCGCCCGCGGCTGGGAAATCCCGCCGCTTCCGTGGACTAATTTGTCACCGCCGTTCTCACAGATTGCCGATGCCGTTCATTGTGCTGGCGGGCGCCGGCCTGATCTTGTGGCCGCTGCGCCGGGCGCGCCGCGCGCTCTTCGCCATCAGCGCGCTGGGGCTTCTACTCTCGGGTGTGCCGGTGCTGGGTAAGATCGCGTTCCTGCCTCAGTGGTCCGTGATCCCGAGCTGGTCGGCGCAAACCGATCCGACGCCGATCGCCATCGTGGTTCCGACGGCCGGCATATTTCTCTCTGCCCCGGGACGCTGGAGCCCGAGCGCGGCTTCCGTGGCGCGGCTCACACGGGGCCTCGCGTTGCGGGACAGGATCGTCACGCGGGGGGCCGCCGATGTGGCCCTCGTGTTTGTCGGCGGGCAGACCGGCCCGGGACGCCCAGCGGAGGCCGAGGTGCTGATGGCGGCCTTCGGCTTGGACCGGCGCGCCGTCCTGCTCGACACGGTGGCGCGGGATAGCGATGAATCGGCTACGGCGGTGCGAGGGCTGCTCGCCGCCGCCGGACAGGGGCCTCTCCTCGTGGTCACCGATACGCTCCATATGGCGCGTTTCGGGCTGTCCCTGCGCCGCGAGGGTTTCGAGGTCTACGGCGCGGCGCTCGACGATCTCGGCCTGACGCGTATCGGCTGGGACGACTTCATCCCGCGGATCGCGGGCCTCGCGGTCAATTCGAAGGTCATCCATTCATACGCCGGCTTGGCATTCTACTTCCTCACCGGGCGCCTCTCGGCCTCGCACCTATTCGCCGGTCGCTAAGCGCCTCAACGGCGCCAGCCGAGCGTCTCGACGAGGTCGGCGATATGATGGGTCTGCACCAGGTTCATCCGGGTCCCGGAGCGGGGGTAGCCGACGGCGGTCACGACGATGAAGTCGTCATCCTCGAGTTGGCCTTGGCGCCACAACGCCTCGAGACAGGCGACGATATGGTCGGTGCTGCGGCGCGAGAAGGCCACGTCGACGAGGATGCCCCGGGTGCCGGGGAAGAGGTTGAAGCCGCACACCGCCGCCGCATCGTCCGAGACGGCCAGAATCGGTTGACGGGGCCGGCCCGCCGCCACCATTCGGGCGGCATAGCCCGATCGGGTCACTGCGACGATCTTGGTGATCGGCAGCGACCGGCAGATCAAGGCGACGGCATCGCCCATCACCTCGGGGGACGAACGGCCGGGCCGATTCCCATGCCCGTCCCGCACATCCCGCAGATGCTCGTCCTGCACATCCTGCATATGAGAGACGGCGGCATCGGCGATTCGCCGCATCACCGATACCGCCCGGACCGGGTGGTCGCCGACCGCGGTTTCGCCCGAAAGCATGGTCGCGGCGCATCCATCGAGCACGGCGTTGGTGATATCGCTGATTTCGGCCTTGGTCGGCTGCGAGCTCTCGATCATCGAATGAAGCATCTCGGTGGCGACGATCACCGGCTTGCCCGCTTTGTTGGCGACATCGAGAATTCTCTTCTGGTAGAGCGACAAGGTCTCGAAACGCGTCTCCACCGAGAGGTCGCCGCGATCGATCATGACCGCGTCGGTCGCGGCGATGACCTCGGACATATTGGCGAATCCGCGCTCGTTCTCGATCTTGGACACGATGCTGGGAATTGGGCCGCCGATCAGATCGCGTATGGCTTCTATGTGATCGGCGGATTCGACGAAGCTGATGCCGACAAAATCGACCCCCTTCGCGCGGGCGAAATCGATTATCCCGCGATCCCGGTCGGTGACCAGCGCGCCATCGAATGACAGGCCCGGTACGTTGATACCTTTGCGGCTGCGCAGCGTTCCCTTGGTCTCGGCGCGACAGACGATATCGCGGCCACGGACCTCGACAACCGTAAAGCCAAGCGTCCCGTCATCGGCGAGGATCTCGCGGCCCGGCGCGACGGCCTCGTGCAGGGACGGATAATTGACCGGCACTTTTTCCGTCCCGTCATGCCCCGTCTCGGTGGTCAGAACGATTTGATCCCCGACGGCGAAGGTTGGCTCGTGCGCGAGATCGGTGGTGCGAATCTTGCGCCCGGGTATATCGAGCAGAATAGGCACCAGGGGGAGGGTCGCTCGGACCAGGGCGATGGTCTCGGCATGCCAATCGAGGTCGGCATGGGATCCATTGAGGCGCACGATATCCATGCCCGCCTCGTGGAGCGCGGACAGCGCCGCCGCCGAATTCGTCGCCGGCCCGATGGTGGCGACGATTTTTGTCCGACTCACAGCTCGGTCTCCTCGATGAACAGGGGTACGCCGCGCAGGCTTTCAAGGACTTCGGATCGCATGATTCGTGTATCCGGCTCGGCGCCGCCGACGAGGATAGCGCGAATGTCCGTCCCCGCGATGTCCATGACCGCATCGGGCCTCGACACGCCGTGAGGGCAGGTGCGCTCGGTCACGATGCCGCCGCACAGGGTGCAATAATATGGCCCCGCCATGCATAGTATGGCGATGCCGAGCTCGTCGTCGAACCTTTGCACGAGGTCGTGGGCATCGTACTTCCCGTAATAATTCCCGACGCCAGCATGGTCGCGGCCCACGATGAAGTGCGTGCAGCCGTAGTTGCGCCGGATAATGGCATGAAGCACCGCCTCGCGCGGCCCGGCGTAGCGCATGGCCGTTGTCAAGGCGCCCAGCATGACACGATCCCGGGGATAGAACCCGGCGATCAAGGCGCGGTAACCGGTGAGAATAGCCTGGGGCGTATAGTCGCCCTCCTTGCGTCGGCCGATCAGTGGCTGGATGAAAAGACCGTCCACCTGCTCGAGCGCGATACGCTGGAGATATTCATGTGCCCGGTGCGGCACGTTGCGCGTCTGGAAGCCCGCGACCGTCCGCCAGCCGCGCGCGGCGAAGGCGGCCCGGGTCGCCCGTGGCGTCAACTCCTCGGCTGATACGTCGGGGCGGGTGCGCTTCATGAGGCGCACCGGCCCGCCGACGAACACATCACCCATGGAGAAAAAGTGAGAGACGCCAGGGTGCGCAGCGTCATCGGTGCCGAAGACCTTGCGCACAACCTCGCGCTTGTCGCATTCATAGATGCTCTCGGGCACGACCTCGCCAACCTCGACGCCATCGAACCAGAGGCGGACGGAAGGCAAGCCGGCGATTCCGGCGGCCCGGTCGCGGGTCGTATCGAGCACCACGGGAAGGGTGAAGACCATCCCGTCGGGAAGCCGCATATGGTCGACAACACCGCGGAACTGATCCTCGTTCATGAAGCCGTCGAGCGGGTGCAGCGCGCCAAGCGCAAGATTCTCTAACTCGAGATACTGGGTCCGCGTGATGGCGAGATCACCCATCAAGTGGGGTCAGCCAAAGCCGCGTGCAGCCATGGCACCGCGTCGGCAAGCTCGCGGGCGAGCTCGCCGGCCGGCCGGCTGGCCGACGCATCGATGGTCATGTCCGGGCGGAGCGGCGCATGCCAAGGGATGTCCACGCCGACTACATTGACCTCGCCCGCCGCCGCGCGGGCGTAAAGGCCCTTGGAATCGCGGCCGCGCAGGAATTCGATACTCGCCTCGAGGTAGACCTCGAAATAATCACCAAAATTCTCGCGGTTCCACGACAGGAGATCCGGGTGGGCATAGAGCGCCCCGACGATCACCACCAGGCCCTGGTCCGACAACAACTTGGCCAGCGCCTGGATACGCCCGATCTGGACGACCCGATCCTGTTCGCGATAGCCGAGGCCCGTGTCGAACAAGGCTCGGATCACATCGCCGTCGAGGACGACCGTCTCGGCCAATCGGGGCTTGATGAGCGCCCGCAAGGCCTCGCACAGTGTTGTCTTGCCTGTCCCGGACAAACCGGTGATCCAAATAACCATCGCGCGCGTGCATAAGGGTGAACGGCAATCGGGCGGTGCTCCTTTACAGCCAAGCGGACTCCGCCGTCAAGCTTTCGTGTTCAGGCCGTGAACAAATGGCTTGACGCTTGCGTTCGATTTGTGAACATTGCGGCGGATGCGGGACGCAGCCGCGCGGGGACCCGATTCTCGGGTGCCACGGGTGAACTTTCCGAGTCCACCCGAACGGCGGTAGCGTGACTGGCCGTCCAAGCCCTCATCCCAGCCTTTTCAAGCACAAGACATCAGGATTCTCGTATCGCGATGCCCGCGTTCCTCGACAGTGTGGCCTTCATGTCTCGGCCCGAGGCAAGGTTCTTGAACCTGGCCGCGGCGCGCCGGATGAAGCGGGAATACGGCGCGAGAACTCACATGTACGCGGTCGGCCCCCAGGAGATGGCGTTCTATCGCACACATGGCGGCGAGGCGCTATTCGACACGATTTCCGACGCGGACGTGCTGCTGCCGAACGCGCTCGCGCCTGTCGCCGATAGGGAGGCCGTGATCGAACGGGCGCGGGCCTACGAAGCCCGGCTGGGGACCACGTTCAACACCCTCGCCCTTTCGAACCGGCATCTGGGGCGCGGCTATGCGCTCGGCGGATTCCATTTTCCCCGCTCGCGCTATTCGCAGGACAGCGACTACTTTCAGATGCTTCAGGCCTTCAATGCCGAGCTCGACTTTTGGCTGGAGGAGTTCGAATCCAAGGCCACGACCCTCGTCGTCAACGGCGGCAAGATGCTGGCTTGCGCCGCGCGAATGGCCGACATTCCGTTCCGGACCATGGTCGGCGCGCGGATCGGAAACGACCATTTCTGGGCCTGGAACGAGTTCTTCGAGAACCCCGCCATCGAAGAGTCCTTCCATGCCGGAGAGGGCGCCGATGTGGGTGAGATCGAAGCCCCCTACCTCTCCCACATGGTGATGCGCCAACGCTTCATCCGCAACGCGAACCTCTTGTCGCTGGCCAAGAATCTCGGGTGGACGACGGCGCGACAGGTTTATTGGCGCCTGCGCCGCTACAAGAAGGGGCGGGGCTACTATTACAGGGACGTGCTCAAGCATTTCGTCCGATCCTACACCGGTTATCGCAAGCTGCGCCGGATCGCGACCACGCGCCTTGCGGACCTCGACGGCAAATCCTTCGTGTTCTATCCGCTCCACCTCGAGCCCGAGCACGCCTTCCAGACCCTCTCGCCCGAGTACTTCTACCAGCTTTCGTCGATCGCGGCGGTCTCACGCGACCTTCCCGTCGGCAGATTTCTCGCGGTCAAGGAACACCTCAATGCCATCGGCAGCCGGCCGGACAATTTCTACGACCAGATCGCCGACCTCAAGAACGTCGTGATGATCGACCCGACGGAGTTTGGGCTCGAAATCGTACGCAAGGCCGCCGCGACGATCACCGTGAGCGGCACGGCGGGATTCGAAGCCGCGGCCATGGGAAAGCCGGTGATCGCGTTCGGGCGGCACAACACCTACAACTTCCTGCCGCACGTCGAGGCCATAACCGACGAGAGCCGTTTGCGGGAATGCCTCAGGGCCGTGTTCGATGGGTCGATCGACCTGGAGCGGGCGGCGGCCGATGGCCGGAGGTTCCTCGAATCCCTAGCGGCGAATTCGTTCGACCTCGGCGACCATACGCACCTCAACCTCCACGAATTCGACGAGAAAGCTCTCGACGATTTCTTCGCGATGCTCATCCGGAGCCTCAAAGGCACCGGCGACAGTGCCAAAGCCAGGGAATCGATCTGGACCACGGGCGGCCTGCCATCTCGACTGGCGGCGCAATGAGCCTTTCTTCGGTTCGCGCATCGCAGGACCTGAGCGGCGCGGCACGCCCCGTCACCATGCGATACCTCGCGATTCCCGCCTCCTGGCCGCTGACGGTCGTGGCGCATCGCTTGGGGCTCACGGCCAACACGGCCACGCTGCTGCGCGGCCTCCTCGCGCTCGTCGCCCTGGGGGCGATCGCGGCCCCAGCGGGAGCGTTTCATCTGGCGGGGCTCGCGCTCTATGCGTTTGCTCTGGTGCTGGATCATGTGGACGGCAATCTGTGCCGCATCGACGACAGCGCCTCTTTTTTCGGCAAGTATTTCGATGGGCTTGTCGATGCCATCAGTGAAAGCCTGTTGCCACTGGCGCTCGGGCTCAGCATTTGGCTGACGGGCGGAAATGGCGACCTCCTGCTGGCCGGCGCGACCGCTGCGATCGCGCTCATGCTCATCCAAAACGAAATTCTGCGCCATGCCATCACGTCGCGCGAGCTCACATTCGCGGAAGCGGCGGGCGGCAAGATCCGGAAGCGCGCGCATGCCTCGCTAGAGACTTGGCTCGCGGGTCCCGCGATGGCGCCACTCGAAGGGTTTCTCGACCGGCACGCACTCAATCTGCTTTGGGACTTACGCTACGGCGGGCTGTTGGTCGCGGTCCCGCTCGGCGCGATGGATGTCTATCTGTATGTGGTGGCGGCCACGCATACCGGTGTGTTGGCCGCGCTGGTTCCCGTCCGCCTGCTCCGCGGCTACGCGGACTTCGATGTCCACCGGCGCAGCCGTTCGGCCGCCGCGAGGCCAGCGGAATGAGGCCGCTCAAGGCCGGCGTCATCGGCCTCGGTGTCGGCGAGGCGCATCTCGAGAGCTACCGCGAAATCGAAAATGTCGAGGTGCGCGCCATCTGTGACATCGATCCCGAGCGGCTCGGGGCCATTGGCGACGCATACGGGATCGGGGGCCGCTTTACGGACTACCGGCGGGTTACGGAGGACCCGGAGATCGACGTGGTCTCCATCTGCTCCTACGACGATTGCCATGCCGAGCATCTCATCTCCGCTCTCTCGAACGGCAAGCACGCCATGGTCGAGAAGCCCGTTGTTCTGAGCCGGCGAGAGGCCGAGGCGGTCTACGCCGTCTATGAGGTTGGCGACCGCCTGTTGACCTCGAACCTGATCCTGCGCCAGAGCCCGCGCTTCCAGGAGCTCAAGCGCCGCATCGAGGCGGGCGATTTCGGGGACATCTTCTATCTCGAGGGCGATTATCTGCACCAGATCCTGTGGAAGATCACGGAAGGCTGGCGCGGCAAGATGGACTTCTACTGCACCTTCTACGGTGGCGGCATCCACCTCGTGGACCTGATGCGCTGGCTCATCGGGGAGGAGGTGGTCGAGGTCTCGGCCATGGGCACCGACATCCTCACGCGCGGGAGCGCGTACAAGTACCCCGACACTTTCGTCGCGCTCATGCGCTTCGCGGGCGGCGCGCTCGGCAAGTGCGCCGCCACCCTCGGCCCCCAGCGCACCAAGTTCCACGCCCTCAACGTCTACGGCACCAAGCGCACTTTCGTGAACGACATGCCGCACGCCAAGCTGTTCACGGGCGACGAGGCGGTGGACGAGGAGGTGGTGACCACGCCCTACCCCGGCATGAAGAAGGGCGACATGCTGCCCGAGTTCGTGGCCGCGATCCGCGACGGCGGCCGGCCGGCCGTGGACGCGGTGGATATCTTCCGGGTCATGGACGTGTGTTTCGCGACTTGGGAAGCCGCGCGCACGGGCGCGCGGGTCAAGGTCGATTACGTGGTCTGAGCGGGAATCCTCGACAGCCATGACCACGACACCGAGGGAGATACCCTTCGGCCGCCCCATCCTGGGCGCCGCGGAGAAGGTGGCCGTGGCCGAGGTGCTGGACGGCTTCCAACTAACCCACGGGCCGCGCTGCGCCGCCTTCGAGGCGGCGTTCGCCGAGCGCATCGGGGTCAAGCACGCCGTCACGACCTCTTCCTGCACCGCGGCCATGCACCTGGCCCTCCTGGCCCACGACGTGGGGCTGGGTGACGAGGTGATCGTGCCGGCCCAGACCCACGTGGCCACGGGGCACGCGGTGGAGCATGCGGGCGCCAAGCCGGTCTTCGTCGATGTGGAGCGCGCGACGGGCAATATCGATCCCGAGCGCGTCCGCGCGGCGATCACCCCGCGCACCCGCGCCATCCTGGTGGTGCATTACCTGGGCCTGCCCTGCGATATGGACGCGATCGGCGCCATCGCTAGGGGGCATGGCCTCGCCGTCATCGAGGACTGCGCGCTTGCGCTCGGCGCCGATTACGATGGCCGCGCGCCGGGTGCCCTGGGGGCGGCGGGCTGCTTCTCCTTCTATCCCGCCAAACACATCACCACCATGGAAGGCGGCATGCTCGTCACCGACGACGACGCGATCGAGTGGCAAGTGCGCAAGCAGCGCGCCTTCGGCTACGACAAGGGTTTCGGCGAGCGCGCCAGGCCCGGCATCTACGACGTCATCATGCTGGGCTACAACTTCCGCATGTCGGAGGCGCAGGCCGCCATCGGGTGCGCCCAACTCGAACGCCTCGACGGCTTCCTTGCCGCGAGGGCGGCGAACGCGGCGGCGCTGTCGGACCGGCTCCAGGCGATGGAAGGGGTCTCCACCTTCCCCCTCGCGCACGGCGCCGCGCGCTCGGCCCACTACTGCGTCAACGCCATGGTGAACGGCGATCGGGACGCCATCGCCCAACGCCTCGAGGCGGCGGGCGTCGGCACCAGCGTGCATTATCCGGTGCCCGTGCCGCTGACCCAGTACTACCGGGAGCGCTACGGCCACGCCGACCCGGACTTCCCGGTGGCGCGGTGGATCAGCGATTGCGCCATCTCCCTGCCCGTGGGGCCGCACCTCGACGAGGATGACATGCATTTCATCGCCGATCGCCTCGAAGGGGCCATCGCGGCGTGCCGCCTATGATCGAGCGCGGCGCCCCATTGGTGCCACCCACGGAGCCGATCCTCTACGAAGGGCTCAGCCTCGCGGGGGAGCGCATCGTGCTGGTGGGCGGCGCCGGCTTCATCGGCCACCACCTCTCGCTGGCTTTGCGCGCCAAGGGCGCCGAGGTCATGGTGGTGGACAACCTGCAGGTCAACAACCTCGTTCGCCTCGTCTCCGACCCGGACATGGAGCCGCGCCTGCGCAAGCTCCACATCAACTTCGTGCTCGACCGCTTCGACCTCATGCGCGAGGCGGGCGTCGAGATCGTCAATGCCGACGCCCGCTCGCTTTCCGACCTGACGGCGCCGTTCGGCGACTTCTCCCCCACCAAGGCGGTTCACCTGGCCGCCATCTCGAGCGCCGTGATCGCCGACCGCAACCCGGGTCTCGCCTACGACATCCAGATCAACACCCTGCGCAACCTGCTCGAGCTCGCGCGCATGAAGGGGTCGGTGGTCGGGCAGATCGCCTTCATGTCGTCGAGCACGGTGTACGGCGATTTCGAGGGCGATTCGGTGGACGAGAAAGTGCGGCCCCAACCGCGCGGGGTCTATGCCAACGGCAAGTATATCGGCGAGCGCATGGTGCGCGAGGCCTGGCGGCTGCACGGCATTCCCTACACCATCATCCGGCCGAGCGCCCTCTACGGCGTGCGCTGCATCAGCCGGCGGGTGAGCCAGGTCTTCATCGAGAACGCGCTGTTGGGAAAGCCGCTTTACCTCGAAGGCGGGGGCGGTGGCCGGCTCGACTTCACCAACATCGACGACCTGGTTCAGGGCATGGTGCGGTCGCTGGCGCTCGAAAGCGGCCTCGCAATGACCTTCAACCTCACCTACGGCAACGCGCGCACCATCGCCGACCTGGCCGCGATCCTCAAGGAGTATGTGCCGGGCGTGGTCATCGAGGAGCGCCCCCCCGCGCCGGAGAAGCCGCGCCGCGGCACGCTCCTGGTGGACCGCGCGCGCGAACACCTCGGCTTCACGCCGACGGTCCCGCTCGACGAAGGCTACCGGCGCTATTGCGCCTGGTACCTCGACGAGTGGGCACGGCTGAAGCGCAATTGATGATGCCCGCTATCGCCCCGGCCCTGCCAACGGACGCGGACCTCCTCGCGCGCCGGGACATAGCGGTGGACGAAGGCCGCCAGGTGCTGCTGGCGCGCGGCGCCAGTGGCGTGGCGGGGACCGTCGTGTGGTCGCGCCAGGCCTTCGAAAGCGAGCAACTCAGGCGTGAAGTGGCCCGCATCGAGCGCATCGAGAGCTGGGACCCGGACGACGATGATACCTTCGGCGCCCTCGCCGCCGGCGCCGCGGAAGCCATGGCGGCGGCCGGCATGGAGATCGCCGGCTGCCGCGTGCCGGAGGCCGCGCGGCATGAGGCCCATGCCTTGGAGGACGCCGGATTCCGCGTGGTCGAATGCCTGCTCACCCTCGGTCGGGCCTTGCCCGAGTCCCTGCCCGCCCCAGCCAGCATCGGCCCCATGCGGGCGGACGAGGAAGAGGCCTGCGCGGCATTGGCGGGGCGCGTCTTCCAGTACGACCGCTTCCACTGGGATCCGCAAATCGACGATCGCGCGGCCGACCGGCTCAAGAGCGCCTGGATACTCAACGCCGCGCGGGGCCGGGCCGACGCCATGCTGGTGGCCCGCGACGGTGGCCAGGTGGTGGGCTTCAACGCCTGCATGCGAGCCGGGGACGCGGCGGTCATCGACCTCATCGGCGTGGCCCCCGAGGCGCGCGGCCGCGGCCTCGGCGCGGCGCTCGTCGAGGCGGCGCTGGCCCATTACGCGGGGGGTGCTCGCGAGATGATCGTCGGCACCCAGTCCAAGAACATCGCTTCCCTGGCCCTGTACCAGCGCGCCGGCTTCCGCGTCCGCGATTCGCACCTCACTTTTCACGCCCATCTGGAGCCGAGCTCTTGATCGTCGCCATCGTTCCCGCCAAGGGCGCCTCCGGCCGCCTGCCCGACAAGAACATGCTGAAGGTCGGCGGCCGGCCCATGATCGACTATGCGATTCGGGACGCGCGGCGAAGCGGCCGGGTCGATGCGGTCTACGTCTCGACCGACAGCGACAGGATCGCCGCCCATGCCGAATCCCACGGCGTCCCCGTCATCCGCCGTCCCGAGAGCCTCGGCGGCGAGACCCCAATCCTCGAGGTCTACCGCCACGCGGTGGCCGCGATCGGCTGGGACAAGGTGGACGCGGTGGTGGGGCTGCAGCCCGACCACCCGGACAGGTACGTGAGCGTGGACGAGGCGTTCGACGTCTTCCTGCGCGAGGAGGCCGACCGCCTCGGCAGCACCCAGGCCGACGGGACCAAGAACGGCGCCCACTACATCCTCTCGCGCCACTTCCTGGAGACGGGCGAGAGCCGTAAGGACGCGGTGATCGTGGATGATTGCACCAACATTCACTACGCGGGCGACCTGGCGCGGGCCGAGGCGCGCCTCGCCGAAAGGGCCGAGATCCCGCGATGAGCTGGTGCATCCTCAACACCCTCGACCTCTCGGGCGCGCCCGAGGCCTGCGCGGCCCTCGAGGCCGTCGGCGCGCTCACCCACCTGCCCGCCGAGCGCGAGGTGGTGCTGGCGCGTATCGGCGAGTTCGACGCCTACCTCGCCTCCGCCGAGGTGCGCATCGACGCCGGCTTCCTCGTCGCGGCGGGGCGCCTCCGGGTGATCGGCTCGCCCAGCACCGGCACCGACCATATGGACACGGATGCCATCCGCGCCGCCGGCGTCGAGGTCTTCGACATCGCCCGGGAGCGCGCCCTCATCGACAGCTTCACGGCCACGGCCGAGTTGGCCTTCGGCCTCATTCTCAGCCTCGCCCGCCACCTGCCGCCGGCCCTCGCGGCGGCCCGCCAGGGGGATTGGGCGCGCGAGCGGTTCTCGGGCTTCCAGCTCTCGGGCAAGACCCTCGGCATCCTCGGCCTCGGCCGCCTCGGGACCATCAGCGCCCGCATCGGCCAGGGGTTCGGGATGCGCGCGATCGCCCACGACATCCGGGAAGTGAGCGCGCCGTGGGTCGGGATGGTGGGTTTCGAGGCGTTGCTCGAAGAGGCCGACGTGCTCACCATCCACGTCCACCTCACGGCGGCGACGCGGGGCCTGATCGGCGCGGCCGCGCTCGCGCGCATGAAGCCGACGGCACTCCTCATCAATACGAGCCGGGGTGCGGTCCTCGACGAAGCGGCGCTGCTCGCCGCACTTCAGGATGGCGGGATTGCCGGCGCCGGCCTCGACGTGATCGACGGCGAGTGGCTTACGGAAAAGCGGGACCACCCGCTGATCGCCTACGCACGAGAGAGCGAGAACCTGGTCATCAGCCCGCATATCGGCGGGGCGACAGTCGAATCCATCCATGGCGCACGCGTCTTCATGGCCCGCAAGCTGGCTAACTACCTGCGCGCGGCGGCGGCCTGAGGGAAGGGACGGGCGACGAGACATGAACGACCTGGCGACAGCGGCGACGGCCGCGCCCGAGGAAGACATTATCGACCCGCGCGCCCGCGCGGCGGCCGAGCGCTACCTGGCGGCGGCGCGCGCGCTTGGCGACCGAAGCTATTGGCCCATCAAGATGTTCACGGGCGTGAACCTCTTCCTGTGGCACCTCGACGCCTTCGCCGGCGGCGACGACCCGGTGCCGCTCTTCGTCGATGCCTTCGACCAGGCGACGGCGCTGCTCCTTGCCGCCGGCGCCTCGGGCGTCTCCGGCGGGCACTTCCCGGCTGACGCGCCCGAGCCGGCGGACGCCGAACGGATCGAGGCCATGGTCTCGGGCATGTTCTCGGACGTCTGGGTGGGCATGTCGGACGCGGTCTATTTCGACGAGTCCCACGGCTTCGTGCGCGACCGGCTGGAACGCAACGGGGTGGACGCGCAAGCGCTGTTCGAAGGCAAGACCGTGCTCGACGCGGGCTGCGGCAGCGGCAAGTTCAGCGCCGCCATCGCCCGGCTCGGCGCCGCGAAAGTCATCGGCATCGATATCGGCGAGAAGGGCATCGCCTTCGCCAGGGAGCAGGCGCGAAAGGTGGATTACGGCGGGCGCATGGAGTTCCGCCACGGCTCCGCCCACCATATCCCGCTTCCCGACGGCGCCGTCGATATGGTGTGGTCGAACGGCGTCATTCACCTGACCAGCGACTACGAGCGATGCCTCGCCGAGTTCGCCCGCGTGATCCGCCCGGGCGGCACCCTGTTCCTCTACGTGAACGGCCGGTTCGGCCTCTACGAGCTGTTGCTCGACACCCTGCGCCTCGGCAGCGAGGGCATCCCAGCACCCCTGTTTCAGCACACCCTGTTCGAGCTCGGCATCAACAGCGGGCGGGTCTATTGGATGATGTGCGCCTATTACGGCCCCTACCAGTGGAAGGCCCGGTCCGAGGTCGAGGCGCTGTTGGGCAAGCACGGGTTCACGGACTTGCGTCAGCTTACCCGCGGCATCGAGATCGATCAGATCGAGCAGGTGATCCGGGACATCCCGTACGCCCGCGCCAAGTACGGCGAAGCCCAGCTCAAATACCTCGCGCGCCGGAGCTGAAGACGACCATGGACCCCAAGAATTTCGCGGTCGCCGGGCGCGCCATCGGCCCGGCCGAGCCGCCCTACGTCATCGCCGAGGTGGGCAACAACCATGCCGGCGATGTCGCGGCGGCCAAGGTGCTGATCGCCGCCGCCGCCGACGCCGGCGCCGACGCGGTCAAGCTCCAGATCTACCGCGCGGCGCGCTTCCTCGCCCGGTCGAGCAGCTATTACGAGCGCTTCCTCCGCAACGAGCTCTCGCGCGACGCAATCGCCGAGCTGATGGCTTTCGCGGCCGGCCGCGGCACCGTGCTCTTCGCCTCCGTCTTCGACGAGGAGAGCGCCGAGATCATGGAGGGACTGGGCGCACCCTTATACAAGATCGCCTCGGGCGACGTGACGCACCTGCCGCTCTTGCGCGCCGTGGCCGCGTTCGGCAAGCCCATGGTCGTCTCGACCGGCGGGGCGACGATGGAGGAGGTCGCCCTGGCCGTGGAGACGATCCGCGCGGTGGGCCCCCAGACGCCGGTCGCCCTCCTCCACTGTGTCTCGCAATACCCGACCGAGCCGGGTCAGGCCAACCTCGCTAGCATGATGGATTTGAGGCATCGCTTCGGCGTGCCGGTCGGGTTCTCGGACCACACCATCGGCACGGCGGTCGCCATCGCCGCCGCGGCGCTGGGGGCCGAGATCATCGAGAAGCACTTCACCCTCGACAAGACGCTCGAGGGCCCCGACCACAAGCTCTCGGCCGATCCCGACGACATGGCGGCCCTGGTGGCCGCCGCGCGCGCCGCCCACGCGGCCATCGGCCGGGCCGAGAAGGCGCCGGTCGAGCCGGCCGACTTCATCCCGCTCATCCGGCGCAGCATCACGGCCCAGGTGGCCATTCCAGCGGAGACGGAGATCGCGGCCGTAATGCTGGCGGTCAAGCGGCCCGGCACCGGCATCGCCCCGGCCCATATGGGCGAGGTGATCGGGGGCCGCGCCGCGCGCGACATCGCCGAGGACGAGACCCTGGTCTGGGACTGCCTCGAACCGGTGGAGACACCCGCTTGACCCGCGTCAGCGTCGTCGAATACGGCATCGGCAACATCACGTCGGTCGTCAACGCCTGCGGCCGGGCCGGCGGCGACCCCAGGGTCGCCCGCAGCGGCGACGAACTGCTGGCGCAGGACCCCGGCCACATCGTCCTGCCCGGCGTCGGAGCCCTCGGCGCCGCCATGCAGTTCCTGCGCCAGCGCGGGCTCGACGCCGCCCTGGAGCGCCTGGTGATCGAACGGGGCGTGCCGTTCCTCGGCATCTGCGTCGGCATGCAGATGCTGGTGGAGGTCGGCGAGGAGTTCGGCGAACACGCCTGCCTGGGCTGGGTTCCGGGGCGGGTGCGGCGGCTGGGAGCGAACGGGCGGGGGCTCCGCTTGCCGCATGTCGGCTGGAACACCGTCGAGGTCGTGGCCGACGACCCGCTCCTGGCCGAGTCGGCCGACACGCACTTCTACTTCCTGCACAGCTACGCCGTCGATTGCCCCGAGGAGTACGTGCTCGCACGCACCGAATACGGGCGACCGTTCGCCTCGGCCCTGCGCAAGGACAACATCGCCGCCGTCCAGTTCCATCCGGAAAAGAGCTCCGGCGCCGGCGCCGCCTTTTTGTCGGCGTTCCTGGCGTCGTGATGCCGTGCTCAAGCGGCGCCTGATCCCGGTCCTGTTCCTGCAGAATGGATTCATGGTGCGCAGCGAGAGCTTCTCGGTCCACCAAGTCATCGGCCATCCGGTCTTGCACGTCGAGCGCCTGGACCAGTGGGACGTCGACGAGCTCATCGTTCTCGACATCACCAAGGGGGACGAGGACTACTCGATCCGCCGCGACGAGCACCGGCACGGCGGCGCGGAGGGTCTCTTGGAGTTCATCGACAACGTCGCCGCCACCTGCCACATCCCGCTCACCTTCGGCGGGCGGATTCGGACCGTCGAGGACATACGCCTGCGTATCCAGAACGGGGCCGACAAGGTGACGATCAATTCAGGTTTCGCCGAGCGCCCGGAGTTGGTTACCGAAGGCGCCCATGCCTTCGGCAGCCAGGCCGTGATCGTCAGTGTCGATTTCCGGCGAATTGACGGGCTGCCGCGGGCGTTCACCCATCATGCGCGCCGGGACACGGGCACGGACCCGGCCAGCTGGGCGCGCAAGGCGCAGGAATTCGGCGCGGGGGAGATCTTCCTGAACGCCGTCGACCGCGACGGCACCGCGCGCGGCTACGACCTCGAGGTCATCGACGCGGTCGCGCAGGCAGTCGAGATCCCGGTCATCGCCTGCGGCGGCGCCGGGCACCAGAGCCACTTCCTGAAATGCTTCGCCGAGACCTCGGCCAGCGCCGTGGCCGCGGGCAACATCTTCCATTTCACGGAAAACGCGTACCCGCGCGCCAAGAAATTCCTGCGCAATTACCGCGACGACATTCGATGAGCACGACGGATCACGGACCGAGAAGTGGGTCTTTGGTGTGCAATTCGTGATGCTGCTGAAGGATTTGAATATGACGCCCGCTGGAGCTACAGCGAGCGCTCGATAGCGGCTTGGTAAAGATGTTCAGCCTCTTTGAATGGGCCGCGTTGGGCAATGGCGGCGCGAAGTTCCTGCCCCTTCCCGGTGACGCTTGGGTCCGGTACCGAGCGGTCAGGCACGTCATGCGACGTATTTTGCACCATCGGAATGCCGTTCATCGTCGTCACCCTGAGTGCCTCGCTGAAGGATATCCCGACGCGGTCACACAAGTTTCGCAGAACCTGTTCCGAATCTTGCACGAGCCGGTCGAACTCCAGAACGATGACGCGTCCCAGTTCGTCGTTCGGTAGCGCCTTATAGAACCGAACGTAGTCGTGCAAAGCATCTTCAAGCCGATCCGTGTACTTGTTCGCGTGCTGCAAGTCGACCGCCGATGCCAGCCAATCTTCCGGCTTTCGCGCAACAAAGAGCATGAATCCGTCCGGATAAGTCTTCAGGAATTTCGGCACGTCCGCGCCGAAACGGTGTTGGAAACCGGGAGCGGTATGAAAGACCACGAAGCGCTTCGGCCCGTGGAGGTTTTGATTGTTCCGCCACGCATTCAACGACGCGGTATGGAGCGCATCGAATACGTGTCGTCCTGTGTTCGCATCCCTTAGCCGATCCCGTAGGATCGTGCGATACCAGTGCTCGTCGAAGTAGGTGGGAACCACTATCTGCGGTTTATTGGAGGCCCCCTTTCTGATGCCACGCCTATTGAAGCGTGACATGCTGAAAGCCTTCCGAAGTTGCGGCAGGACCGATAGCGGATCATCAGGCCATCCGTTCGCCAACCCGAATCCAAGCGGCCTTGGCCTTACGTGAAGTTCCGGGTGTCTGTCGAACAGGCGCAGCAGAAGGGTGCCGCCGGACCGGCCGGGCTGGTAAATCCACAATACCGGCTGCGAGATGGGGACAATCCAGTCTTCAACCAGGCTATTGCGACGGATCTGGTGCGCGGCGTCCGTGACGAAAAATCGGAGCGGCTTGCTCTTGTGGGCGAGAAAGCTCTTCAGTCGTTCCGTCTGTGTTGCCATCAAGAAGAGTTCCTTGGGCGGTGGCATTAGAAGAAAAATATCATGACGATGATCTCGCGTAAATTTAATTGTCCGTCGGGGCGGCCTGCGGTTTACGCGTGCAACATTTTCCATCTCACGGAAAACATGTCAACGGCGGAGCAAATTAGTCCACCCGGGCGGAGCAAAACTAGTCCACTTAACGTTATGCGGTACGCGGTGTTGGGGGGTTGTCCTGGTAGTCCATAGGAGGGACCCGCGCTGCTTCGTGTAGCGCTTGCGTTACGCGGAGCGAAGCAGCGTGGGAGGTTCCTGTGGACCCACCGGGTCAACCATTGCACCGGCGGTCAAGCAGGTATTTTTGGGGATTTCCGCCGTTTTTGGCTTTGGTTGAGACGATAGCTCTCGCCGTTCATTTCCAGGATATGGACATGGTGGGTGAGGCGGTCCAGCAAAGCCCCGGTCAGGCGTTCCGAGCCGAATATCTCCGTCCACTCATCGAACGGCAAGTTGGAGGTCACCAGGATCGAGCCCCGCTCGTAGCGCTGGCTGAAGACTTCGAACAGCAGCTCGGCGCCGGTCTTCGAGAGCGGCACGAAGCCGAGTTCGTCGATGATCAGAAGGTGATACTTTGCCAGTTGCTTCTGCAGGCGCAACAGGCGTTTTTCATCCCCGGCCTCCATCAGTTCATGAACCAGGGCAGCGGCCGTGAGGAAGCCGACGGAGAGCCCCTTTTGGCAGGCCGCCAGACCGAGACCGAGGGCGATATGGGTCTTGCCGGTTCCGCTGTTGCCGAGCGCGATGATATTCTCACGACGCTCGACGTATTCGCATCGCGCCAACTCCAGAACCAGCATCTTGTCGAGCGATGCGATGGCCTTGAAGTCGAAGCTGTCGAGGCTTTTGACGGCGGGGAACCTGGCCTGTCTGATCCGCCGCTCGACCATGCGGCGCTCACGGTCGATCAGTTCCAACTCGGTCAGACGGACAAGATACCGCACATGGTCGGCGCCCTCGGTGGCGCATTGGCGGGCCAGCTTGTCGTATTCGCGCAGGAACGTCGGCAGTTTCAGGGTCTTGAGGTGATGGGCCAGCAACACTTGCGGCGTATCGGTCATGACGCGCCTCCACCCAACAAGCTCATATAACTGGCGGCGGCCGTGGTCGCCACGTTGGCCCGAGGCAGGTAGGGATAGATATCCAGGTCGAGTTTGGGCGGGCGTCGCTCGATACGGCACAGCACAAGGTGTTTGACGGCGTCGTAGCCGATCGCACCCAGGCGCAGGGCGTCCTTCACCGCGCCGTGAAGCACCTCGAGATCGAAGGTCTCCACAAGCCGAAGGACCTGGACGTATTCCCGCTTGCCGGCCTTGCCCATGCGCGCCTCCAGGAGACGGCGCAGGGTTGGGAAGGCATCAGGCAGTTCCCATCCGGCTAGCGGCGCGGCCTGATCCAGGGCACCGATCTTGTGCTCCAGCAAAGGCAGGTAGTGGATCGGATCGAAGACCATGTCTTCCCGGTCGTAGGAACGGGGGTGTCGGGCAATGATCCCGGCGCCGCAACCGATAACCACCTCGTGGACATAGCCACGGATCCAGACTTCCTGATGGCCGTAGGCGACGGGCACGGAATAGTCATTCGTCCGGTAGCGCACCAGGGACAGCGAGTTGACCCGCGTGCCCTGCTTGTCGCACGCGTCGAACGGTGCCGGCAGTGGCCTCTTCAACGCTTCGCGGTCACGCACAAACCGTTCGCCGATGCTCTCGCGGTGGCCGCGCAGGACGTTGCCTTGCCGGTTGCGGCATTGCTCTTCCAGGTGGCCATTGAAGGCGTCCCAGCTCGCGAACCGGGGAAGCGGCGTCATGAAGTTCCGCCGGGCATAGCCGACCACCCCCTCCACATTGCCTTTGTCGTTACCCTTGCCGGGACGGCCGTAGCGGTCCTCGAAGAGGTAATGGGACTGCAGCCCGCTGAACGCCCGCGTTCGTTGCCGCGTGCCATCTGACAAGATGCGCGACACCAGACACTTGTCGTTGTCGTAAAGAATCGATTGGGGAACGCCGCCGAAAAAAACAAAGGCTCTGTTGTGCCCGTCCAGCCAGGCCTCCGTCGTCGCCGCCGGGTAGGCCGCAACGAAGCAGGCATCGCTGTGGGGAAGTGTCATGACGAAAAAATGCGCCCGATACTTGACGCCGGCGATGATCGCATCCGCCTCGCCAAAGTCCGCTCGAGCATGGCCCGGAGGATGTGACAACGGCACAAACATCTCACGCCGACGAAGGCGCCGTTCCCGAACGTAATCCTTCACGATGGTCTCTTTGCCCGTGAAGCCATGTTCGTCGCGAAGGCGCTCGAATATACGCTTCGCCGTGTGGTGCTGCTTACGGTGAACCGTTCGGTCCTCCTCCAGAATACGGTCGATGATATCCGTGAAGGGGGCCAGTTTCGGGCGTTTCGGTGGCTGGCGTCGCCGATATCCCGGCGGTTCCGAATGCCGCAGCATCTTCCTCACCGTCTCGCGCGCAATGCCAAACCGACTTGCCGCCTCTCGCTGGCTCAGACCATCAACATGGCAGGCCAGCCGAACGCGCAGATATAGGTCCACGGTGTACATCCTCCCGCCTTCCATCTCAAAAAAGATCGAAGGCTACAGGTGGCAGAGTTTTACTCCGCCCGCGGCTGGGAAATCCCGCCGCTTCCGTGGACTAATTTGTCACCGCCGTTCTCAAAAACATGTACCCGCGCGCCAAGGCGTTCCTGCGCGGCCAGCGCGACAACATCCGATGACGACCTCGACCGACATAGACCTGCCCCCGATCACCTGGTGCCGGCGCTGCCTGTACCCGTCGAGCTCGGCGGTGACGCTGACCTTCGACGACGCGGGCGTGTGCAGCGGCTGCCGCATCCACGACCAGAAGAAGGCAATCGACTGGGACGAGCGGCTCGAATGGCTGCTGCAGGAGGTCGAGCCGTACCGCAGGCCCAATGGCTACGAATGCCTCATCGGCGTCTCCGGCGGCAAGGACAGCTACTATCAGACCCACTTCGTGACCGAGGTGCTGGGGCTCAGGCCGCTGCTGGTGACCTACAACGGCAACAACTACCTGGACGCCGGCTGGCGCAACCTCCTGCGCATGAAGGAGGCGTTCGGCGTCGACCACATCATCTATTCGCCCAGCGTCGACCTCCTCATCCGCCTCAACCGCCTGTGCTTTCGCATGATGGGCGACATGAACTGGCAGAACCACGCCGGCATCGCCACCCTGCCCATGCAGATGGCGGTGAGGATGGGCATCCCGCTCGTGTTCTGGGGCGAGCACGGCTGGACCGACGTGGGCGGCATGCATTCCATGCACGATTTCGTCGAATACACCGCGCGCTTCCGCAAGGACCAGCAGCAGCGCGGCTTCGACTGGGGCGACATGCTGGGCGACGCGGAGGAGCCCATCGCGGAACACGAGCTCGAATGGTGCAAGTACCCCAGCGACGAGGAGATCGATCGGCTCGGCCTGCGCGGTGTCTTCATTGGCAATTTCGACCCGTGGGACGCCAACGCGCATGTGAAGCTGGTCACCGAGCGATACGGCTGGGAGCCCTCGCCGGTGCCGTTCGAGCGCACCTACCGCCGCTTCTCGAACCTCGACGACCGCTACGAGAACGGCATCCACGACTATATGAAGTACGTCAAGTTCGGTTACGGCCGGGCCACCGACCACGCTTGCAAGGATATCCGCTCGGGCTACATGAGCCGCGAGGAGGGCATCGAGATGGTGCGCAAGCACGACCACGTGCTGTCCTCGGACCTCCAAATCTGGCTCGACTATGTGGGCCGCGACGAAGCCTGGTTCGAGCGCATCGCGGAAAGCTACCGCAACCCCCGGGTCTGGGCCCGGGACCCAGAAGGCGCGTGGGTCAAGCGCAATATCTGGGACGCGGCATGACGGCCCGCGTGACACGGGCCGGGCCCTCGCCCGGCACTGGTAGACCGGCATGAAAATCGCCCAGTACGCGGAGTACGCGCGCGGCCTCGGTTTCAAGCCGCGTGTCGCCGTCACCGTGATCGCGTTGAGCCTGTTCGGCACCGTGTTCGAGGGCGTGGGCCTGACGATGCTGCTGCCCGTGTTCCAATATATCCAGTCCGATGGTGATCTAGCCGCGCTTTCCGCCCAGTCGGGCATCTGGGTGCACTTGATCGGTGCCTATGGCTTCCTGGGCATGCCGGTGAACCTCGCCACCCTCCTGGCGACCAGCTTCATCGCCATCCTCAGCCGCCAAGTGTTCATCTATATGCGGCTTGTCTATATGGCCCGGGCCAGGCTGGACCTCACTTTCATAGTGTGCAACCTGGGCTTCAACCTCTACCTGCGCGCAGGCGCCGCTTACCACGAACAGGCGCGTCACGGCGACATGGTCAACGACCTGACGACGGAGCTGAAGCGTGCCATTGGCACCCTGTTCGGCACACTCATGCTCGTCGGGTACGCCATGATCGGGCTCGTCTATGTGGTGATCGTGGGACTCCTGTCACCCTTACTGACGATGGTAACGCTCGCTGTTGGCCTCTTGATCGCCCTAAGCCTCGGCCGCGTCTTCCGCCGGTCCGAGCAATTCAGCCGCCAGGTGGTCGAGGCCAACCGGCACATGTCGAGCTTTTTCCTCGAGCGGCTGCGCGCGGCGCGACTGGTGCGCCTCTCGGGCATGGAGTCGGCCGAAGCCAAGGCGATGAACCGGTTGACCGGGCGCCAGCGCGAAACCTTGTTTAACATCGCCATACTGCTGGCGCGCCTCGAGGTCATCATCGAGCCGCTGGTGGTGGGCTTCGGCTTCGCATTCCTATACCTGGGCGTCGCCGTGTTCGAGTTGCCCTTCGAGGAGATCGGCCTGTTTCTCGTCATCGTCCTGCGCCTCCTGCCCGTCATGAAAGACGCCCTGCGCCAACGCCAAAGCGTGCTCGGCACGCTGGGCAGCTTGGAGGCGGTCTATAGACGCCTCGAGGCCATGCGCGAGGCGCGGGACGTGGTTGGCGGGACGCGGCCCTTCACGCGCCTCGATTCAGGGATCGAAATCGACTCGTTCCGTTTCGATTACGGCCGTGGCTCGCTCCTCCCGGCGCTAGACGGGCTAACGCTCCAGATCCCGGCGCACAAGATGACCGCGCTGGTCGGGCCGTCCGGCGCCGGCAAATCGACGCTCGTCGATATGTTGCCACGAATGCGCGATCCGGATTCGGGCCGCATTCTGCTCGACGGCACTCCCATTGAGAGCTTCGACCTGACGAGCTTGCGCGCCGGCATCTCCTTCGTGCCCCAAGAGGCTCAGATATTCAATGTCAGCGCGACGGAGTACATCCGTTACGGCAAAGCGGGGGCCACGCTTGAAGAGATCGAGAAGGCCGCGCGGCTGGCCGGCGCGGATGATTTTCTGAGCGCTCTTCCCGAAGGTTATGACACTCCCCTCGGGGAGAATGGCCAGCGCCTCTCGGGCGGCCAGCGCCAGCGCCTCGACCTCGCGCGCGGCCTCGTGGCGCGCGCGCCGATCCTCATCCTCGACGAGCCGACGAGCAACCTCGACGCCGATTCCGAGACGGCCTTCCGGGCGGCACTCGCGCGCATCCGCCGGGAGATGGACATGACCATCGTCATCATCGGGCACCGCCTCTCCACCGTCGCGGACGCCGACCAGATCGTCGTGCTCGACGAAGGGCGCGCGATCGAAAGCGGCTCGCACGCCGCACTCGTCGCGCGTGGCGGCTGGTACGCCCGTGCCTGGGCCCAGCAGCAGCGCAGTGAGCCGGACACGGCGCCGGCCGCGGGCCGCGCGGCGACCGCCTGACACGGGAAGGAGCTTCGATCGACGGCATGAGACGTTTCGATTCATTCAGCGCCAAGCTCGACGGCAAGAGCATTCTGCTCACCGGCGGCACCGGCTCCTTCGGCCAGGCTTTCGTGCGCGCGGTGACGGAGCGCTACCGGCCCGAGAAGCTGATCGTCTTCTCGCGCGACGAGCTGAAGCAGTACGAGATGGCCCAGCGCTTCGAGGTGGAGCGCTATCCGTTCATGCGCTTCTTCATCGGCGACGTGCGCGACGCCGACCGGCTCGAGCTGGCCATGCGAGAGGTGGACTACGTGATCCATGCCGCCGCCCTCAAGCACGTGCCGGCGGCTGAATACAACCCCTTCGAATGCATCTCCACCAACGTTCACGGCGCCGAGCATGTGGTGAAGGCGGCGCTCAATACCGACGTCCAGCGGGTCATAGCCCTCTCCACCGACAAGGCCGTGAGCCCGATCAACCTCTACGGTGCCAGCAAGCTCGCCGCCGACAAGATTTTCGTGGCCGCCAACAATCTGAGCGGCAAGAAGCCGGTGCGCTTCGCGGTGGTGCGCTACGGCAACGTGCTCGGATCGCGCGGCAGCGTCGTCCCGCTGTTCCGCAAGCTGATCCGGGAGGGCGCGGACAGCCTGCCCATCACCGATCCCGCCATGACCCGTTTCTGGATCGCCCTGCCGCAGGGGGTGGCGTTCGTCCTCTCCTGCCTCGCCATGATGACGGGCGGCGAGATCTTCGTGCCCAAGATCCCCAGCATGCGGATGGCGGACGTGGCCCGCTGCATGGCGCCCAACCTGCCCCACCGAGAGATCGGAATCCGGCCGGGCGAGAAGATGCACGAGGTGCTGCTGACGGCGGACGACGCGCGGGCCACGCTCGAGATCGAGGACCGCTTCATCATCGAGCCGTCCTTCGCCTATTGGAGCCACGAGCCCTATTCCGAAGCGGGCGCGAAGCACGTGCCGGACGGGTTCTCCTATACCAGCGACACCAATCCGGAATGGCTCGAGCCCGAGGAGCTGGCTCGCATGATCGCGGCGCTCGACGAGACTTGATGGCGGTGGAGACATGAGCGCGGCCGCGGGCATCCGCGTCATCGCCGAGAGCGCCGCCGCCTGGCGCCAGGCCGAATGCGTGCGCCCGGAGCTGGCCGCGGCCCCGTGGGCCACGACCGCGCCCTATCTGGTCGAATGCCTGAGGGCCGCGGGCCGAGAGGTCCATTGCCTCGACGACCAGCCACAGGCGGTGGCGGACGCGGTCGGCTACACGGCGCTCGCGGTATCGCGGCGCCTCGCCGACCACCTGGACGAGGAGCGGGAAGGCTGGCCAGGGCGGTTGCGCCCCGGCCCGGCCATGGCTCCGAGCGCCTATCGCATGTTCACCAGCCTCTTCTACAAGGCGCAACTGCTCGACCGCTTCCTGGCCGCGGCGCCGGATGGGGCGCGGACGATTGCCGTCGGCCAGGACGAGCTTACCGCCGGCCGGGGCTTCGAGCTCGTCCTCCACCGGTTCGATACGCTCTTCTCCATCATCGGCCGGCGCATCGGGCTCGAGACCATCTCTCACCAGGCGCCGGCGCCGGGGGGGGCGCTGGCGAATGGCGACTTCCTTCGGCCTTCCTTCTGGACCCGCGCGGTGACGGCGATGAACGCGCCGGTGGTGAGCCCCTTGTACCGCGTCTGGCGCGGCGCGCTCCGCGGCCGGCCCGTCCGCCTCTACCCGGGCCGGGCGAATCGCCGGGTCCTGATCCACGAGGGCAACGAGCTGATCGAGGAGATATTCCCCCAGCTCCTGCTGCGCGGCGCGCGGGTGTGGGCGTTGGCGCGGTTCGCGCCCGAGGCGAGCGCGGTGGAGGAGGGCACAGATGCCGGGCCGCTCCGCGCCACGATCGAAGCCATCGCGCGCGAGGAATGGGAGCGCCATGGCCTCATCTGGGGGCAAGCCGCGGCGGCCGCCGCCGGAATGGGCGCCGAGCGAATCGCCGCCGCACTGCCGCACGGCCGGCACGCGGCCTCGCGGGTTCCGGATTTTTGCGCGCGGCTCGAGGACGAAGCGGGAAGCGGTACCATCGGAATCGTGACCAACGGCCTGAACAGCCCGGCCGAGCGGCTTTTGCGCCAGGGCCTCGAGGGGGCCGGAATCCCGGTTCACGTGGTGGATCACGGCGTCGGGCCGGGGCTCGATATGCTGCACAAGGCGAGCTTCGACGCGGGCCTAGGCGAAGTGTCGCGGGGCGCCATCCTGTTCAACGAGTGCCACCGCGCGGCCCGCGCCGAGGTGGCGGGCGTGCCGCCGGAGGCGACAACCGTCGCGGGCGCGCCGCGCATCCTCCGGCGCATCGGTTTTCGCGCCCTGCAGCGCCGCGCCGCGCGACGGGCCGTGCGGGCGAAGGGCCGCCTCGTCGTGTGGAACACGGCGCTCTACGCCAACAACTACCAGTTCCTGCCCCACTACTGGCGGGATACGCCGTACCACGCGTTGCGCAAGCACATCGTCCACGACATCCTCGGCAAATGCCGGGGCGAAGTCCTCGTGAAGCTCTACCCCACCTATCGCTACGTCGATCCCGACCCGTTCGCGGGGCTGATCGAGCTGCCGGCCAACTGCCGCCAGGTCCAGTTCACGGATTTTCGCAACCTGCGCGCGGCCGCGGACGTCCTGATCAATGAAACACCGGGCAGCGTGCTGGGTTGGAGCTGGGGCGCCGGCGTGCCCCAGATTTACCTCGAGACCGGCGCCTGCCCCCTCCTCCCCGCCATCGAGGAGCGGTTCCGTCGCTCGCTCTTCTTTATCGACGCGCGGGAGGCGGGCTGGGCGGAAAAGCTGACAGCACTCCTGGATGTTCCAGACGCGGAGCTCAGCACCCGCTACGACGCCATGGCGGACGAGAGGGCGGAGACCGGCCGCCATTGCATACTCGGGCCGGAGGGCCATGCTGGGGCCCGCGCGGCCCGCTATGTCCTCGACAATCTTCGGCGACGCGGCCAGGCGGAGAAGGTGGCCGGCGCCGTGATCGAGCCGGGGGCGTAGCGCCGTGAAGAAATTCGCCGATGTCGAGCGGACGCGCCGGGCCTATCACAGCGCGCCCGGGCGGAACTCCGTGCATCGCTCGGCGGCGATCTTCCCGATCCTGGACACGGGCCGCTACCAAACCAACCTCACGTTCCTCAATCACTGGCTCATCAAGCGCGGCATCCCGGAGATCGGCGCCCGGCATACCCTGAGCGACGCCGAGGGCGCGCGGCTCGCCCAGGTCTATACGGTGCTCGACCAGCCCAAGGCCTATGCGGTTGACCTGGAGGAGATCGCGGAAGCGGCCGCTCTCCAGTCCCTGCCGCGCGAAGGGACCTGGGAGGTCGAGTTCTTCTCGGCCCGGAACCTCTTCATTCCCTATCCCGCCGTGGTCATGAACAGCTCCAACGATCACTTCTTCAACCAGGTTCATGCCTATGCCCGGACCCTGAGCGATGTGGATGAGGACGCCCAGATCAATGCCACCGACGTGCGCGAGGCGAGCCTCGACGTGGTCGTGGACGAGGACCACGACACCTTCGTCGAGGTCCTCAACGGCCCCCACGCCGCAGACGCCGAGGTCGCGTTCACGCTCCAGGACCAGGACGGCCGCGCGGTCGAGCGGAGCCGGCGGTTCGCGGGCGGGCCCTACGCCAAGCGGCGCTACCTCCTCTCCGAGGTGTTCGGCGAGGCCGTCGCGGGCACGCGCGCGGACCGCACCCTGTTCATGCGCCAGCCCCATCTCGACATGTTCTTCAGCCGGGTGTGCGGCGGCGTGATCCCGCGCGACGGTGGCGCCTTTACCGCCAACCACTCCTACTACGACAACGGTCGGACGGGAGAGTACTGGACCATCGACCCGGCACACGAGGCGCATAGCAGCAAGAACTTCCCGTTGTTCGACGATCTCGGGCTGGTGCTGCGGCTCTACCCCATCCAGTGCCCGGCGGCGCTCGATTTTCACGTGGCGCTCTATGACGGCTCGGGTCGCCGGGCTGGCACGGTGCGCGACGTGGCATTCATCGAGGAAGGCAGCCACCGCATTCTCGAGTTCGATCTCGGTGCGATCGGCCGCCAGGCGGGCGCGTGCAGCGCCGAGCTCTTCCTCACCCCCCGGGGCGGCGACCGGGTGCCCATGCGCGTCGCCGTCCAGGTTTGCTACGGCACGGGCAGCGGCCTCGACAGCTCCATCAAAATCTCGCTCTTCTCGCCCTACGTCTTCGCGCCCGAGGGCAAGCCCGGCCGGGCCTGGGTCGAGATCGCGGGCGCGCCCGAGGTCGAGAACCGGCTCGGCCTCTACCACACCTCGCCACTGCCCGACACGGCCGAGCACGAGGTCACCATCCACCTTTACCGCGACGCGGACACCCAGACGCGCTCAGCCACCCTGCGCCTCCACGGCAAGCAGGCCTGGGCCCATGAGATGGACGCGCTGATCCCCGGCTACAAGGATTTCCTCGGCGGCCGCAACGGCTTCATCTACGGTGAATCCGACAGCCAGTTCCTGCGCTGCCTCTCGCTCCAGACCCATGGCCGCACGGGCCATACCTCGGGCGAGCACGGCTTCTGAAACCGGACCAGTCGCGAGCAAGATCGCCATGTCGCAAGCCAGCTTCGACGCCTACAACGCCTTCCTCATGGAGGGCGCGCCGGACCGCTTCACCAAGATCCTGTGCCGTTACGAGCATTACAAGGAAGTCATCGACCGGCCGGGCGACATCGTGGAATGCGGCGTGTTCAAGGGCCAGGGCCTCCTGTTCTGGGCCAAGATGATCCAGATCTTCAATCCCCTCTCCCAGCGCCGGGTGATCGGCTTCGATACGTTCGGCGGCGTGCCCGAGAGCGTCACCGGCGCTCTCGACCGGGCGAGCAGCGAATCCTTCAAGGATTACGCCGGGGTGCCGGCCCAGGTCATGGAGAAGGCCGCCGGGTTCGGCCTCGAGGCCCGCATCGAGATCGTGGCGGGCGACGCGACCGAGACCATTCCCGCCTACGCCGCGGCCCGGCCGGGGCTCCGCGTGGCCCTGCTCAACCTCGATTTCGACGTCTACGAGCCGACCCTCGCGGCGCTCGAGGCACTCTACGACCGTGTGGTGCCGGGTGGCATCGTCACCCTCGACGAGTACGCGGTACACAATTGGCGCGAATCGGACGCGCTCGATACCTTCCGCGCCGCCCGTGGGCTCGCGGGCATAGAGCTGCGCAGCACACCCTGGGCCATGAGCCCCACGGCGTGGTTTCGCAAGCCGCTCTCTTGACCCGGCGGCCGGTAAGTAAGACATGAGGACGTATCGCAGCCCGAGCGGATGCGCGACCGGCTGGACGAGAGAGGCATGACCGCACCGAGAATCGCCATCATCGGGCACATGACGCCCGACGCCAACGAGATCCCCTTGCCGGGGAGCCCGGGGCTCGCCAAGAAGCTGCTCACCACCCACAACTTCACCCAGGTGGTGACGGCGGACGGCACGCTGGCCGACCATGTCGCATTCCTGAAGCGCTCGAGGGGCGTCGCGCGCGAGGAGCGTTTCACGGTCTGGGACATGTTCCTCTGCGGCGGCCTCCTGCTCAAGTCCCACCTCGAGCGCAACGGGTTCGAGACCCTGCTCGTCAACGCCATCGACTCCGACAACGAGGCCGCGAGCCTTGCCGAAGTCAGCCGCTTCGGCCCCGATATCGTTGTCCTCAGCACCACCTTCGTGCTCACCAAGCGCCACCTGGCCGTGGCCACCAAGCGCATCCGCGAGGCCGCGCCGGATGCCTTCATCGTCGCCGGCGGACATCACGTCCTGACCACGCTGATGCACATGACATCGGCGCGGCAGGCACAGTACCTCGGCGCCTCGGGGCTCGACGGCTTCATCTATGACAGCCAGGGCGAAGCGGCGCTTCTCGCGCTCTGCCGCGCCTACCCGGACGATTTGGCCCGGGTCCCGAACCTCATCTGGCTGGGTGCCGACGGCGAGATCGCCCACAATGCGCGCGCTCCCGAGGCGAACGACATCAACGCGACGCTGATCGAGCTCGACGAAAGCCACAGGGGCTCGGTCGTCCATATCCGCACGGCGCGGAGCTGCGCCTTCAAATGCGCCTTCTGCTCCTACCCCACGATCGCGGGGGATCTGGCGTTGATGGAACTCGACCACGTCATCGCCACCCTGCGCCGGGCGAAGGAGGTGGGCGTCGAGGCGGTGATCTTCGTCGACGACACCTTTAACGTGCCGCGCCCGCGCTTCGAGGCCCTGGTGGACCGCATGATCGCCGAGGGCCTGGACATGCCCTGGTACTCCTTCCTGCGCTGCCAGTACACGGACGAGGGGCTGATCGCGAAGATGGCGCGGAGCGGCTGCGCCGGGGTCTTCCTGGGCGTCGAATCGGGCTCGGACGCGATCCTCAAGAAGATGAAGAAGGGTGCGATCATCCGCTTCTATTGGGACGGCCTCAAGCACCTGCGCGAGCACGGGATCACCACCGTCGGGTCCTTCATCGTCGGCTTCCCGGGCGAGACGGCCGAGACCGTCGAAGCGACGCGGGCGTTCATCGAGCAATCGGGCTTGGACTACTATTTCGTGCAGCCGTACTACTACCTGCACCATACGCCGGCCCACAAGCGCGCCGAGGAGTTCGGCCTCACGGGCGAGGGCCTTTTCTGGTCGCACGACACCATGAACTGGAGCCAGGCCATCGGCCATATCCACCGCCTGTTCCTGGAGATCGAGGGCCCGACCTTCATCAATCCGGACTATACCCTGTGGGAGGTCGCCTACCTCCGCAGCAAGGGCATGACCCTCGAAGAGATCAAGGCCTACCGGATCACCATCAACGACATGACCCGCGCCCAGATGTCGGCATACGGCATCGTCGAGGGAACAACGACTTCTCGCGTCGCCTGAGCGCCGCGGTCCGGCCACGGCCGCTCGGCCCGGGCCGCGGCCGAAACCGCATGAACCTCGAATTCGATTTTGCCGCCATGAAGACGCGGGTGCTGCGCGCCCGCGACATCGACCTCCGCCCCTTTAGGGTCGAGGAGGTGGGCGAGGACTATTACCGTTGGCTGCACGACGATGAGATCATCCAGAGCCTCGAGGTCGCCCTCAGCGACCGGTCGATGCCGGCCCTGCGCGCCCACGTCCAGCGGGCCGTCGACGAGCCGAGCAGTTATTTCTACCGGGTCCATGACCGGGATTCGAACCGCCCTATCGGCACCGCGAGCCTGCGCGTCAACACGCGGCACGGCACGGCGAGTTGGGGCTACCTCATCGGCGAACGGGATTTCTGGGGCAACGGCATCTCGCTCCAGGCCCAGATCCCGATCTTCGATGTCGCCTTCGACGAGATCGGCGTGCGCCGCTTCTGGGGCTCGCCCTTCCGGGAGCATATCGCCTCGCAGTTCAACCTCCGGCGCCTCGGCTTCAAGCAGGAAGGTGTGTTGCGCCGGCACATGCGGAGCGGCGCGCGTGGCGAGACCATCAGCGACTGCATCAGCTACGGCCTCCTGGAAGAGGATTGGGCGGCCGTGCGCGACAAGTTCGATCATTTGAGGTACCGCACCAATGCCCGGGATTGAGCTCGCACGCTGCAAGTTAGGCGACCGCGCCGAGACGGAAGTCGCGATCACGGAGGAGCTGGTCGCCGCCTTCGCCGAATATAGTGGCGACCGCAACCCGCTCCACCTCGATGCCGGGTTCGCCGGCGCCACGCACTTCAAGCGCCGTGTCGCCCACGGCATGTCCTACGCCGCCCTGTTCTCTCGCCTGATCGGCATGGACCTGCCGGGGCCGGGCGCCTTGTGGATGGCGCAGAGCTTCCGGTTCGCCAAACCCGCCTTCATCGGCGACCGCTTGCGCCTTTCGGTCGAGGTCACGGCGGTGGCGGAGAGCACGGGCACCATCTCGCTCGACTGCCGGGCAACCAACCAGCTCGACGAAGAGATCATGAGCGGCATCGGCGAAGTGATGCTGCTCGAAAGCGAGGCGCCGGCACCGGCGCTGGAGACGGGGCCGCGGGTGGCGATCGTCACCGGCGGCTCGCGCGGCATCGGCGCCGCGATCGCCCGCCGCCTCTCCGCCGACGGTTTCGCCGTGGCCCTCACCTACCAGTCCTCCGAAGGCGAGGCGGCGGCCCTGTGCGAAGAGATCGAGGGCGCGGTGAGCGTGCGCTGCGACGCGGGCTCGGCTGAAGCGATGCGGCGCTTGCGCGATTCCGTGGCCGAGCGCCTCGGCGCGGCCGATACGTTGGTGCTCAACGCCAGCGGTCGCGACCTTTACGCCCCGGCGGCGGACGGCGATTTCTCGCGCTTCGACCGCCACCTGGCCACCCAGCTCACAGGGCCTCACGCCCTCGTCTCCGCGTGCATGGACGGCATGATCGAACGCGGCCACGGCACGATCATCGGCATTGGCAGCACCTATGCCCATGGCGCCCCGCCGCCAGGGATGGCGCCCTATGTGGTCGCGAAGGCAGCGCTCGCCGCCTACATCCGCGGCCTCGCGGCCGAGTATGGCCCCAAGGGCGTACGCGCCAACCTGGTGGCGCCCGGCATGACCCAGACGGCCCTCCTCTCCGGCGTGCCGAGCCGGGGCCAGAAGGTGGCGGCGATGCAGAACCCGATGCGCCGGCTCGCAACGCCAGAGGACGTAGCGGGGGCCGTCGCCTACCTCGCCTCGGCCGATGCCTCTTATGTCAACGGCGCGACGCTGGTGGTCTCGGGCGGGGGCCTGATGCCGTGACCGACCGGACGGCGCTGCGGACGGCCTGTGCCGGCGACGACCTCGCCAACGCGCAAGGGGTGCTGGCCGCTTTCCTCGATGCCAATCCCGGCACCGCCGCCGGCCAGTTCGCCGCCAACCAGGCCAAACGCATGGCCGCGCGCCTCGGCCTGCCCGAATCGCGCATCGCCATCCTGTCCTCCTTCACGATTCACCCGCTGGCGCCGCACCTGGCGGCGGCGGAGTTCCTGGCCGGCCGGCGCCTCGCCTTCCTCTCGGTCCCTTACGAGCAATGGCACGGGGCGCTCGCAGGCCCGGGGCCGCTCGACGACTTCGCGCCCACCCTCGCCATCCTCCTCCTCCACCTCGAGGACGCGGCGCCCCTGCTCGCCCGCCGGCATCTCGCCGCCGCCGCCGAGTTCGACGGCGAGGCGGAGCGGCTCGTGGAAACCATCGCGGAGGCGGTCGCCGCCTTCCGCCACCGCTCGCCGGCCCCGCTCGCGTTATCGACCTTCATCGCCACCGAGCGCGGGGTCGAGCGCTATTTCGACCGCCGCGAGGAGCCGTCGCGCCAGGGCCGCATCGACGCCCTCAACGCGCGAGTCGGCGCCATCGCGCGGGCGCACCCGAACCTCTACGTGCTCGACTACGCGGAGACGGTCGCCGATCACGGACGCAATGCCTGGTTCGATCCGGCGAAGGGCCACCACGTGGGCACGGCCCTCTCGGCCGCGGCGCTACCCCATTTCGCGGCGGAGGTCTCGGGCTTCCTCTCCGCCCTCGAACGTCCGCGGCGCAAGGTGCTGGCGGTCGATTTCGACGACACCCTGTGGGGCGGCGTCGTCGGCGAGGAGGGGGCCGACGGCATCGCCGTGGCCGGCGACTACCCGGGCAATGCCTTCAACGATTTCCAGGCCTTCCTCGCCAACCTGCGCGCCTCGGGCGTCGCGCTCGCGGCGCTCAGCAAGAACAACCTCGCCGACGCCGAGGAAGTGTTCGCGACCCATACCCGCATGCCGCTCGGGTGGGATGATTTCGCCGCCCGGCGCATCGATTGGAACGACAAGCCGGCGAACCTGCGCGCCGTCGCGGCCGAGCTCGCCCTGGGGAGCGATAGCATGGTCTTCGCCGACAACAGCGCCATGGAATGCGACCTCATGCGCGCGTTCGCGCCCGAGGCCGGTGTGGTCCAGCTCGACGGCGCGCCCAGCCTGTTCCCGCGCGCGGTGCTGGCGCCCGGCTGGTTCTACGCGGCGGCGCTGACCGAGGAGGACCGGGGCCGGGCCGCGAGCTACGCCGCCGAGCGCGCCCGCGGGTCGGCGGCGGAGAGCACCGACACGAGCGGGTTCCTCGCCGCCCTCGGTCTCGAGCTCACCCTGCGGCCGCCACGCGAGGGCGAGATCGAGCGCGTGGCCCAGCTCTTCGGCAAGACCAACCAGTTCAACCTGACGACCCGGCGCCATTCGGTCGCCGACGTGCTCGCCATGGGCGCGGCGCCGGGGACCCGCCTCAGAATCGCGCGCCTCGCCGACCGGTATGGCGACTACGGCCTCGTCGGCGTCACGGTCACGGTGCCGCGGGAGCCGGGCGCATGGGAGATCGAGAGCTTCCTGATGAGTTGCCGGATCCTGGGGCGCGGTGTTGAAGGCGCGCTTCTGGCCGACATCGACGAAGCGGCGCGCGCCGCCGGAATCCGCCGCCTGATCGGGCGCTACCTGCCGACGGCGAAGAACGGCATGGTCGCGCGCTTCTATCCCGATCGCGGTTTCGAGGCGGCGGCCGGGGAGGAGGGCGCCTTCGCCCGCGACCTCTCGAGCGCGCCGCCCCTGGCCTTCCCGGCTCACACCACCATCATCAAGGAGACGGAGCGACGATGACCCGCGCCGAAATCGACCTGGCCCTGAGCCAAATCTTCGCCGATCTGTTCGACGCCTCCCCGGACGAATTCTCCTACGAGACCAGCCCCGACACGCTCCTCGAATGGGATTCGATGGCCCATATCCAGCTGATGGCGGCACTCGAGGAACGCTTCAAGCTGGTGTTGTCGCCCGAGGACCAGGTCGAGATGTTCAATTTCGAGCTGGTCGGCGACGTCCTCGCCGAGCATGTGGCCGCCTGACGCCCATCCCATGACCACGCTCGCCGTCATCCAGGCCCGCATGGGCTCGACCCGGCTGCTGGGCAAGGTGCTGCTCGATCTGGGCGGCAGGCCGGTGCTGGAGCGCGTCGTCACGGCGGCGCGCGCGGTGCCCGGCGTGGACCGGGTGGTGGTGGCGACGGGCCGGGCGGCGGCGGACGAAGCCATCGCCGACTGGTGCGCCGAGCACGGTGTGACCTGCCACCGGGGCGACGACCAGGACGTGCTCGCCCGCATTGCCGCGGCCGCGGCGGCCGAGGGCGCGGCGGTCATCATGCGCATCACCGCCGACTGCCCCTTCCTCGACCCCGCCGTGTGCGGCGCGGTGCTGATGCTGCGGCACCGCGCGGGCGTGGACTACGCGAGCAACGTCAACCCGCCAGGCTGGCCCGACGGGCTCGACTGCGAGGTCTTCACGGCCCAGGCGCTGGCCCAATCGGATCGGGAGGCCCGGCGCGCGTCCGAGCGCGAGCACGTGACCCTCTTCATGCGCAATCACCCCGAGCGTTTTTCGAGCGCCAACCTGCCCTGCCCGCTGCCCGGCTTGGGCGAAGAGCGTTGGACTCTCGATACGCCGGAAGACTTCGAGTTCCTCTCGGCCCTGGCCGCGGGCCTGCCGGCGAGTGGCGCGGTGCCCCACCTCGAGGTCCTGCGCGCGCTCGAAGCCGACCCGGCCTTGCGGCGGATGCGGCCCGCCACGCGCCGCAACGAGGCGGCGGCGCGGGCCATGATCGTCGACGCGCCGAACAAACGCGACTTCGCCGCCTCGGCCCGCGCCCTGGCCCGCGCCGAACGGGTCATCCCGCTCGGCTCCCAGACCTTCAGCAAGAGCCGCATCCAGTTCCCCGAGGGCTTGGCACCCCTGTTCCTGACCCATGGCGAGGGCGGGCGCGTGTGGGACGTGGACGGCAACGAATATGTCGACATGGTCATGGGCCTCCTGCCCGTCGTCCTCGGCTATCGCGACGCGGACGTGGACCGCGCCATCGCGGCCCAGCTCGAGCGCGGCATCAGCTTCAGCCTCGCCACCACCCTCGAGGCGGATCTGGCCGAGCGGCTGGTGGAGATCATTCCCTGCGCCGAGCAGGTGCGCTTCGGCAAGAACGGCACCGACGCAACCTCGGCCGCCGTGCGCCTCGCGCGCGCCTTCACCGGGCGCGACCGCATCGCTGTCGGCGGCTACCACGGCTGGCAGGACTGGTATGTCGGCGCCACCACCCGCAACAAGGGCGTGCCCCGGGCCGTGGCCGCGCTGACCCACCGTTTCGCCTACAACGACCTGGGTTCGCTCCATGCCCTGTTCAGCACCCACCCCGGGGAGTTCGCAGCCGTCATGCTGGAGCCCATGAACGTCGAGGAGCCCCACGAGGGCTACCTCGCGGAGCTGGGCGAGGCGACGCGGCGGGCCGGCGCGCTCCTCGTCTTCGACGAGGTCATCACCGGATTCCGCTATGCCCTCGGCGGGGCCCAGGCGCTGTTCGGCATCACGCCCGACCTGGCCAGCTTCGGCAAGGCCATGGCCAACGGCATGCCCATCTCGGCCGTCACCGGCCGGGCCGACGTAATGTCCGAGATGGAGGAGATCTTCTTCTCCTCGACCTTCGGCGGCGAGAGCCTGTCCCTCGCCGCGGCCATCGCCGTCATCGACAAGATGCGGCGCGAGCCCGTGATCGAGACCCTGTGGCGGCGGGGCGCGGCGCTCGCGCAAGGCACCGAGGCGCTGATCGCGCGCCATGGCCTCGACAACGTCATCGCGCTTACCGGCAAGGCGCCCTGGAAGCTGCTCTCCGTGCACGACCACCCGGCGGCGCGCAAGGAGGCGATCCGTACCCTCCTCCTCGCCCGCCTCATCGATCGCGGCGTGCTCATCAGCGCCAGCCACAACATCGCCTATGCCCACGACGAGATCGACATGGAAATCGTGCTCGCCGCCTACGATACGGCGCTGGGCGATGTCCGCCAGGCACTCGACGGCGGGCGCCTGGAGGCGGAGCTGCCCTGCCCCGTCATCGAGCCCGTCTTCCGGGTGCGCTGAGAAGACCCCGCCATGACCGCCCGGCCCCCGAAGCGCGCCATCTTTCGCCTCGACGCCTCACCCGAGGTGGGCGCGGGCCACGCCGTGCGTTGCCTGGCCCTGGCCGAAGCGCTCGCCGCCGATGGATGGGAAACCGCCTTCGCCACCGGGCCGGGCGCGATTACGACGGTCCCCGCCCTGGCCGGGCACGAGGTGCTGGAGATCGATGTGGCGCCGGATGGCGAGCCGGGTGCGCTCGAAGCCCGTTGGCCGGGCGGGTGCAGCCTCCTCGTCGTCGATCACTACGGGCGCGGCGCGGCGTTCGAGCGCGCCTGCCGCCCCTGGTGCGAAACCGTCCTCGCCATCGACGACCTCGCCGACCGGCGGCACGATTGCGACCTCCTCCTCGACCAGGCCGCCGGCCGTGTGGCGGCGGACTACGAGAGCCTGGTTCCGGCGGGCTGCCGATTGCTGCTGGGGGCGGCCTACGTGCTGTTGCGGCCCGCGTTCGCGCGCATGCGGGGACAGACCTTGCCCAAGGACCCGGGCGGCCCGGTCGAGCGCCTGTTCGTGAGCCTTGGCGCGACAGACCCGTACGAAGTCACCGCGCGGGTTCTCGACGGCATCGCGGAAAGCGGTCTCGAGGTCGACGTGGACGTCGCCTTGGGCTCTTCGACCCCTCGGGTCGATGCGGTCCGCGTGGCGGCCGCGCGGCTTCCGGTACCGGCGCGGCTTTACATCGACAGCGAGGATATTGCGACACTGATGGCCGGCGCCGACTTGGCTTTCGGCGCGGGGGGCATTTCCGCGTGGGAACGCTGTTGCCTCGGCCTGCCCACGATCATGCTCGTCCTGGCGGACAACCAGCGCCAAGTCGCCGCCGCATTGGCCGCGGCCGGGGCCGCGTCTCTTCTCGATGGCTCTTGTCCCTCCGTGGCCGAGATCGCGGGGGCGCTCACTGGCCTGACACAGGACGCCACACGACGCGGCACTATGGCCGAGGCGGCGGCGGCAATGTGCGACGGACGCGGCGTGGCCCGGGTGGTGATGGAGTTGCGCGCCGACATCGTCGATCGCGACGGGTCCCCGGTGCGGCTGCGGCCGGCGACGATTGCGGACGGCGCGCTCACGCTGGCTTGGCAAAACGATCCCGGGAGCCGGAAATATTTCCGCAACCCGGCCGCCCCGACGGCGGAGGAGCATTTCGCCTGGCTCGCCGAGAACATACGCGATCCACGGTGCTTGCTGAATGTCATCCTGCACGAGGGCGCCCCGGCCGGGCTCCTGCGATTCGACAGGCGCGTCAAGGCCGGCGCCGTGGTCCATGAAATCTCTATCCTCGTGGCCCCACAGCATCGGGACCGCGGCATCGGCAAGGCGGCGCTCGCGCTCGGCCGCCGACTGCTTCCCGAGGAATCCTTGTGGGCCGAGGTGCACCACGAGAACGCGGCGTCGGCGGCAATGTTCCGGGGCGCCGGGTTCATTAGGGGAAATGGCGGCTACGTGGCGCGGGGCGCAGCCTGAACGACATGGCGATAGAATATCTCGAAACGCCTTTACACAATGCGGATCCATATATCCAGTTAATGAAAAGTTCGTTCGGTAAAAAATTCAACAAAGACTGGTTTTATTGGTTCAATCAAAAATCACCAAATGGATCAAGCCGTATATATTCTTGTGTCGATACAGAAACAAACGAGACTGTCTCGTCAATTTGCTTTCTTCCTCTTCGGATAGTGCATGCTGGCGCGGTATATCCAGGCTCGATCTACGTCAACGCCATGACCCATCCGGCATATCGGGGCAGGGGCTTCAACCTGAAGCTCTTGAACCTGGCCCTCGACGCGGCCCGCAAGGCTGGCGATGTCTTCAGCATAACCTTCCCCGCGACCGATCGCGCCTCGATGAGTGGAATGCTGAGAACGGGCTGGGAGCCCGTCTGCGACATCCACTATTCGGCGCTTGGCCGCGCGCCGTCGCTGACCCGGCCCAAGGCGCGAGCGATCGACCGCCTCGATGAGCGCTTCGATGAGCTGTTGGCGAAATTCCATGCTGGTATCGAATTTGGCGTGTTCAAGGATCACAAATTCCTGAATTGGAGAATTTGCGACAGGCCCGACCAAGCCTACAGCATCCACGCACACTTTCGCGATGATACGCCAACCGGTTTCATCGTGCTAAAGCATTATGAGGAACCAAGTGTTGTAAAGACGCACATTATGGAATTGATCGCTTTGGATAGGGAAGTGATAATTGATTTACTTGAGACGGCCGAACATCAAGCCCATACAAGAAGATCGAGTATTCTTAGCCTATGGAAGTGGGGCGGCAGCATTTACAGTGATATTTTGGAAAATTATGGTTTTGTCGATACGGAAGAAAAAAACACTCTTCTGGTTCACCGCCATGGCGACGCAAATACGTCACTAGCCGGCGGCGCCCGCATGCATATTTCCCTGGCGGACAACGATGTCTATTGAAGCCTCCCGGGATGGCCAGAGCGGTGGGCGCGTCCTGATCGTCGCCGCCCATCCCGACGACGAGATCCTGGGTTGTGGCGGCGTAGCCGCCCGCCACGCGGCCGCGGGCGACAGGGTGGATACCCTGATCCTGGCCGAAGGCGCGACCGCACGCCAACCACGGCGGGGCGGCGCCAGCGGGTCGGCTGAGATCGAGGCACTGCGGGATGCCGCGCGGGCGGCCGCGAAGATCCTGGGGACCGAGCCACCGCAATTCGCGGGCCTGCCCGACAACCTTATGGATAGCCTGACGCTGCTCGACATCGTCAAGCATGTGGAGGAGACGGTCGAGCGCCTCACGCCCCGTTTCGTCTATACCCATCACGGCGGGGACTTGAACGTCGATCATCGCCTGACCCATCAGGCCGTCATCACGGCGTGCCGGCCGTTACCGGGCGCGCCCGTGCGCGGCATCTATACTTTCGAGGTCGCTTCCAGCACGGAATGGGGATCGACTGGAATCGACGCTGGGTTCCGCCCGAGACGCTATGTCGATATCGGCGATTTCCTCGACCTCAAGCTTCGGGCGCTGGCCTGTTATGAGGCCGAGATGCGCCCCTTCCCGCATGCCCGTTCGCGCGAGGCGATCGAAGCCCGGGCGCGGGTGCGCGGCGCCGAGGCCGGCGTGGCCGCCGCCGAGGCATTCGAAGTCATCCGAGAGATTATTTGAGGCCCGGGGAATCATGAGCGCGCGAACCCTGGCAATCGCGGGACGACAGATCGGCAATGGGCACCCGCCCTATATCATCGCCGAGCTGTCGGCCAACCATAACGGCGACATCGACCGCGCATTCGCCATCATGGATGCGGCCAAGGCGGCTGGCGCCGATGCGATCAAGCTGCAGACCTACAAGGCCGATAGCCTCACCATCGATCACGACGGCCCCGGCTTCCGTCTCGAAGGTGGGCTTTGGGATGGGCGGACGCTGTACGATCTGTATCTGGAAGCCGCGATGCCGTGGGAGTGGCATGAGCCGCTGTTCGCCAGAGGGCGCTCACTCGGCATCACGGTCTTCAGCTCGCCATTCGACGACGCGGCCGTCGACCTGCTCGAAGGCCTCGGGGCGCCGGCCTATAAGATCGCCAGTTTTGAGGCCATCGATCTGCCGCTGATCGAGCGGGTCGCGGCCACGGGCAAGCCGGTCATCATTTCCACCGGCATGAGCGATTCTCACGAGATCGAGGCCGCGGTCGCGGCGGCGCGCCGGGCGGGCTGCACGCAACTCGCCCTCTTGCATTGCGTCAGCGCCTATCCGGCGCCGCCGGAGGAGAGCAATCTCCTGACCATCCCGGACATGGCCGCGCGGTTCGGTGCCGTGATCGGGCTGTCGGATCACACGCTTGGCGGCGCTGTCGCCGTCGCCGCCGTCTCCCTCGGCGCCGCCGTCATCGAAAAGCATTTCACCGTCAGCCGCGCCGACGGTGGCCCGGACTCCGAATTCTCGCTCGAGCCCGCGGAGCTCGAAGCTCTGGTGAGGGACGCACGCATTGCCCACGAGGCACTGGGCCAGGTGCATTACAAAGCCGCGCCGAGTGCTGAGGCGAACCTGGTCCTGCGGCGCTCGCTCTACGTCGTCGAGGACATCGCCGCCGGTGCGCCTTTTACGGAGAGAAACGTCCGATCGATCCGGCCCGGCTACGGCTTGGCGCCGCAACATCTGGCCGCGGTGCTCGGCCGCCGGGCGGGTCTCGACGTGGCGCGCGGCACACCGATGAGCTGGGACCTCATCGCGGACGAGAAATGAGCGGTATCTGCCTCGCTTGCGGCACCGACGACGCGGGCGGGCGGGTCCGCGCCATGCTCGCCGACATGGCCCTCAATGGCGCGCGAACGGCGGTGCTCGAATCGCGGCCGGACCTCGCCGCCGCCAAGAGCTGGGATGGCCGGCTCCCGGCCGAATGCACGCCGGCCGCCGACGCCGACGGGCTGGTCGTGCTGGTCGATGGCGAAATCTACGACGAGGCTGGGATCGAGCCGGATGCGGCGGCGGTCATCGCGAGGCTCTACCGAAAGGATGCGCTCGACCGTGTGGCGCATTTGAACGGCTCCTTCGCCGCCGTCATCGTCGATCCGGCGCGGAACAAGGTCACGCTGGCCACCGACAGGCTCGGCTCGCGCACCCTCTTCGTCTGGCATCGGGGGCAGCAGCTTGCCGCAGCCACCGGGTTAGCCAGCCTTCTGGCCGACGACCGGATCCCGCGGCGCTTGAGTGTCCAGGGCCTGGCCGAGCTCCTCACCTTCCAACGCACGGTCCTGGACCACACCCAGTATGCCGATGTCCAGGCCATGCCCGCGGCCCAGGTCTGGACCTTCGAGAATGGCGCGCTTCTGGCCCGCCAGACCAGGCGGCTGGCATGGGCTCGGCCGGATTTCACGGAAGCCGAAGGCGCGGAACGGCTGGGGTGCGCTCTCCGGCGCGCTGTCGCCAGGCGGACGGCGGACCGCGCGCGCCACGGGCTGCTGCTTTCGGGCGGGCTGGATTCGCGCGTCGTGCTGGCCGCGGCCAGGGCCGAGGGGCGGCCCATCACCTGCATCACGACGGCGAGCCATGACAACGCGGAGGTCGCGGTCGCCCGCGCGGTGGCGGCGGCGGCAGAGGCGCCTTTCCGATTTTGCCCCACGCCGCCCAGCTCCCTGGCCGACCGCCTGGACGGGGCCATACGCGACTCCGACGGGCTGTTCCCCGCGCCGGCCAATCTGTACCGGACGTTGCGGGCCGTCGAATCCGACTGCGACGTGCTGCTCTCGGGCCACGGCCTCGACTACACCTTCCGCGGCTACTACCTGCCCTGCGTCACGCCGAGACTTGCCGGCTCCGCCACCCGGCTGCCGCGCCTGCGATCCATCGGGCACACGACCGGCCGATCCGTGGCCGAGGGATTGCGTGTCGGGATCGGCCACGCCGCCCTCGCGCCCATCCTCCGCCCAGACGAGCGGGAGAGCTGGCAGGAGCGCGGTTTCGGCGCTATCCAGACGGCGCTCGAAACTGTCGATATCGAGGATCCGTACGACTCCTGGGACGCTTTCATCCTCCACTGTTTGGGGCGTCACTATGCCTATTCGGATTTCGTGGCCATGGAGAAGCGCATCCGCCACCGGACCCCGACCTTCGATACCGAGGTCTTCGACCTCTACCTCGCCATGCCTCCCGCCTGGCGGGCCAAGGGGCGCATGGCACACGCGGCCATGAACGCGCTGGGGCCGGACCTGATGATGCTTCCCGACGCCAATACCGGCTACCCCGCGCGTTACGGGTTCTGGCGGCAAATGGCTCTTGTCTTCGTCCGCGCGGCGGCGCGCAAGGCAGGTCTAGCCGGACGGCCGGAGATGCCCGAGCCCGTCATGACGCCGGGCTCCTGGGCGGACCTCGGCGAATTGCTGAGAAACGACAGCGTGTTCCTGGGGCGGCTCCGGGGACTCACCCGGAATTCGGCGCTCATGGATACAGGATTGTTCGACCGGGGGGGATTGGGCGGGCTGGTGGACGATCACGTCGGGCGGCGGGCGAACCATAAGAAGCTCTTGTACCAGCTCTTGAGCGTGACGAGCTGGCTCGAACAGTTCGGCTACTCGGAAGTGGTCCATGGCGAGTGACTTTACACGGGCCGGCTATGGTGCGCTGCTCGATGCCTTTGCCACACGCGGCTACGCCGGCAGGGGCTTCGCGGAGGCGCAACCCGGGGGGCGCCACCTGGTCCTGCGCCATGACCTCGACATGTCCATCGAGGCCGCGCTGCCGATCGCGGCGCTGGAACACTCACGCGGGTTGCGCGCGGCCTATTTCGTTCTGGTCCGTACCGAGATGTATAACCCATTCTCGTTGGCCGGCCGGCGCGCGCTGGACCGGCTCGCCGAATTGGGCCATGAGGTGGGCCTCCATTTCGACGCCGCCCTGTACGAGGGGGCGGCGGTGACGTTGGATGAAGCGGTCGCGACCGAATGCGCGGTCCTCGAATCGATCCTGGGGAGCCCCGTGGCGTGGGTGAGCTTTCACCGGCCGGCCAGCGGCCTCTGGGCCAGCGACATCCGGCCCGCGGGCAGGCGCCACACCTACGAGCGGCGCTTTGTGGAAGACATGGGGTATTGCTCCGATTCGCGCGGCGGCTGGCACCACGGCCATCCGCTCGACCACGCGGCCGTCTCGGCCGGCCGGGCGCTGCAATTGCTGACCCACCCCATCTGGTGGCCCGACACGCCCCGGCCCCCGGAATCATCGCTCGACGATTTCCTCGCCGGGCGGCTCTCTATCTTGGATCGCGAACTGACGGCAAACTGCGCGGTCCATCGGCCCGGACGTAACCGGTTGACCCATCAATGACCGCGGCCGTCCGCTTGGCCGTTATCGGCACCGGTCGCTGGGGCCGAAATCTGGTGCGCAATTTCGGCGCCCTCGGCGCCCTGGTCGCCATCGCCGAATCGGACGATGCCCGGCGCGCCGAAGTCGCCGGCCTCTATCCAGATATCCGTGCCTATGCCGATACCGGGCGGGCCCTGGCAAACGACGAAATAGACGCCGTGGCAATCGCTTCGCCGGCGACGACCCACGGCATGCTGGTCGATGCGGCGCTCGACGCCGGCAAGCACGTCTTCGTCGAGAAGCCGCTCTGCCTCGACATCACCGAGGGCCAGGCACTGTCGCGGAAGGCGGAGGCAACAGGCCGGGTCCTGATGGTCGGTCATCTGTTGCTCTACCACCCGGCCTTCCAGGCCCTCAAGGCGACGATCGCCGAGGGCGCGATCGGCGATATCAGGTACGTCTATTCGAACCGCTTGAGCCTGGGCCAGATCCGGCAGGCGGAGAACGCCCTATGGTCCTTCGCCCCGCACGACATTTCCATGATCCTGAGCCTCGTCGGCGAGATGCCGACCCGGGTCATGGCCAGCGGCGGTATCTACCTTTCGCCGGAGGTGGCGGACACCACTCTCTCGCATCTCACATTCAACGCCGGCGTGCAGGCGCATATCTTCGTTTCCTGGCTGCACCCGTACAAGGACCACCGTATGGTCGTGGTCGGCTCGTGCGGCATGATGGTGTTCGACGACATGAGAGAGGATCCGGCCAAGCTCCTCCATTACCCGCACGGGGTCGTCTGGCGCGACGGCCTGCCCAACATCGACAAGGCCGAGGCCCGCCCAGTGCCCTACGGTAAGGAAGAGCCCCTGGCGCGGGAATGTGCCCACTTTCTCGACTGCGTGGCGAACGGCACCCGGCCCATCTCCGACGCAGCCGAGGGGTTGCGGGTGCTTGGTGTGCTCGATGCCTGCCAACGCTCGCTCACGACCGGAGGGCCGACGAACCTCGACACCAATCGTGCGGAAGCAGCGCGGTGAGCGGAGCCTTCATCCACCCGACGGCGGTGATCGACGAGGGGGCCGCTATTGGCGATGACACCAAGGTCTGGCACTTCTGCCACATCCTCGGCAACACCCGGATCGGGACCGGCTGCACCTTGGGTCAGAACGTTATGGTGGGCCCGAACGTCGCCGTCGGCAATGGCGTGAGCATCCAGAACAACGTCTCGATATTTGACGGCGTGACTATCGAGGACGACGTCTTCTGCGGACCAAGCTGCGTGTTCACGAATATTCGGACACCGCGTGCCTTCGTGAGCAAGCGGGACGAGTACGCGCCCACTCTCGTGCGCCAAGGTGCGAGCATCGGCGCCAACGCGACCATCGTCTGCGGCGTGACCGTCGGGCGCTACGCCCTGGTCGGCGCCGGCGCGGTGGTGACGCGCGACGTGGCCGACTACGCGCTCGTCTTGGGTAATCCGGCGCGGCCAGTGGGCTGGGTTGGGCGTGCCGGCGAGCGCTTGGGACCCGACCTCATTTGCCCGCGAACCGGAGAGCATTACCGTGAAAGTGAAAGCGGCCTCACCCTCAAGGGCTGAGGCGATGCCGGCGATCGAGTTCGCCGGCCTCAAGGCCCAGTACCAGCACCTCAAGCCCGAGATCGACGCCCGCATCGCCGCCGTGCTCGATCACGGCCGCTTCATCCAGGGGCCCGAGGTGGCGGAGCTCGAAGCTGCGCTGGCCGCCTTCGCCGGCGCGGCGCACGCCGTGGCCGTCTCGAGCGGCACCGACGCGTTGGTGATGGCGCTGATGGCCGAGGGGGTCGGCCGCGGCGACGCCGTGTTCGTACCGGCCTTCACCTTCACGGCGACGGCCGAGGTGGCGCTGCTGCTGGGCGCCACGCCGGTCTTCGTCGATGTCGACGCGCGCACCTTCAACATCGACCCCCAGGACCTGGAGCGCCGGCTGGCGGACGTCGTGGCGGAGGGGCGCCTGCGGCCCCGGGCGGTGATCGCCGTCGATCTGTTCGGCCTGCCGGCGGACTACGCGACGCTGACTGACCTGTGTTCGCGTCACGAGCTGTTCCTGCTGGCCGACGCGGCGCAGAGCTTCGGCGCCACGCTTGGCGGGCGGAGGGCCGGGACCCTGGCGCCGGTGACCGCGACCAGCTTCTTCCCCGCCAAGCCGCTCGGCGCCTATGGCGACGGCGGCGCGCTCCTGACCGACGACGGGGATCGGGCCAAGCGTTTTCGCTCCATCCGCGCACACGGCAAGGGGGACGCCAAGTACGACATCGTGCGCCTGGGCCTCAACGCCCGGCTCGACACCATCCAGGCGGCAATCCTGTTGGCCAAGCTGACGGTGTTTCCCGACGAGCTGACGGCGCGCGAGGCATTGGCGCGGCGCTACGATGCGCGGCTAGCGGATATTTTATCGATTCCTGAGCGGCCGTCCGGTGCCGAGAGCACCTGGGCGCAGTACACGATCCGCATCGACGACCGCGATCGCGTTGCCGCGGCCCTCGCGGAGCGCGGCATTCCCACGGCGGTCTATTACCCCAGGCCGCTGCACCTGCAACCGGCCTACCAATGCTTTGGCGCCGGGCCGGGCTCGCTTCCGGTCGCGGAGGATCTCTGCAACCGGGTGCTCAGTCTGCCGATGAATCCTTATCTCGACGATATCAGCGCCGCGAAAATCTGCGCTGCAATCACGACCGCATCGTCATGACGAGCGCAGGCGGCCCTGTTCGAATCACTGGCGATTTCGCTTATCGATGCGGAAGCGGTAACCGTGGATCACGGTGGTTAGATTCTCGTAGTCTCCACCGTCGAAAGCAAAATAGCGCCGCTCGAATTCCTCACGGCTAATGCTCGGGTCGATCTGGCACATTTCCAGAAATTCCTTGCGCGTACGCATACGCCCGCTCCACTCGACACCAGCATCCGGCAGGATTTCTCGTCGAATGATCTTGGGCATCAGCAGATGGGACAACTTGAACATCGCCTCCACGGCCGCAGCGCGGAGCTTGTTTGGAGACGTTCCCGGCGCAACATCGAACCACTCGACACCGACGATCCGGCCGGAATCCACCGGCGCGATCAGCTCGTGCGCAGTGGCGCCATATCGCTTAGCACGGTCGTAGACCGCGAAATGGTGGGGATCGCGCCCAGGATATTCCGGTGACGCGGCATGAAAATTGTAAGCCGGGCCATTGATACGCGCCAAGATCGCTTTGGGGATGATGACTCCGGTGCTGAAACACACCAGCATGGTGTCCGGCGTGACCTTCGCCTCGAGCGCATCAACCACACCGTCGCGACCAGTAAGTACCGTGAGGTCGGTCGCCGGAGTGTTGGACAGCACGAAGCGGGCCAGCCGATCCGCGACTGTCCCATTGCTCACAATGATTATTGGGTCGCCCATCACCGACGGATTCTGCCTCTATGGCGATGTACGTCAAGATCGAGCGCCGATTTGGAGCGTTTGAGCGCGATGGGCCGTGGGAGCAGTTTGATCTTATTTCCTCTCAGCAAGCCAATCGGATGAGCGATTCCACGCCGCCTCGATCGCTCAATCGGTTCACCTCCGGGGCTGGATTCGACGCTGTATGATCGTTACCGCACATCAACCCAACTACCTCCCGTGGATCGGCTTGTTCCACAAGATCTGCCTGGCCGACCAATACGTTATCTACGATGAAGTGGAGCTGGCGCACTATGGATATTCGAACCGGGCCAATATCGCCGGTAAGGACGGAGCGAAGACTTTGTCTATTCCCGTCCACAGGGAATCCCACGACAGACCGCGTATACAAGACATCCGAATCGACAATTCAAACCAGCGGTGGCGCCGGAAACATTGGGATTCTATTCGCTACTGTTATGGCAAGGCCCCATACTTCCAGACCTACGCCGACCAGTTCGAGACGGTCTATGAACGCTCTTGGGACCACCTCGTCGACCTGAACATAAAACTGCTGGAAGTCGTGTTCGACTGCCTGGCAATTCAAAAGCCGATCCACCGGGCTTCGTCCCTGCAATTGAGTGGCCGGAAGTCCGACCGGGTCATCGATCTCTGTCGGAAACTCGGCTCGACGGCTTTCATCTTCGGCAGCGGGGGTCGAAAGTACGCCGACTTAGAGGCATTTCGATGCGCCGGCATCGAGCCTTTGTTTCAACAATACCGCCACCCGGAGTACATGCGGGCCGCTGGAGGGAGCGTCAAACTCCTTTCTGTCATAGACCTGTTGTTCAATGTGGGGCCTGGGTCGTTGGACGTCATCATGCGCGGGCAGGACACAATAGAAGAGGTCCGCCGTGCATCCTTTTTGTCTGATGTCCGCTGACAAGCAGTCAGACCGCTGCCCTGAAATGGAGAGGCCGCCGGCTCGTTCGACCCGCGACCGCGAGGCCAGGCAGGCGCCTCGCGACGCGGCTGAGAGTAAGCTCCGCGTCCTGGCCCTCGATATCGAGGGCGGGTACGGCGGGTCCTCCCGCAGCCTTTACGAATCTATTCGTCATATGGACCGCGGCCGGGCCACGGTGGAAGTCTGGTGCCGTCGGCCGGGTCCGGTCCAGGACCGATACGCCGCGATCGGCGTGCCCTGCCGCGTGGTCCCGGCGATGCCCAAGGTCAGCGCGTTGCCACGGCTGTCGCGGAATCTGTATGTCTTCGCCAGGGCATTCGCGGATTTCGCTGCGGCACGAGTCTTTCGCGCCGAGCTCGTGGCGGCGATCCATGAGCGCTTCGATCTCGTCCACTTCAATCACGAGGCGCTGTTCCTGCAGGCGCGGTGGCTGCGGCGGCGCACACGCGTTCCGTTTACGATGCACGTCCGCACTAACCTGCACGATACGCCCTTCGCGCGCTGGCAGACGCGGGTCACGAGCGCCGCCATCGACCGTCTGGTGTTCATCAGCGAGAACGAGCGCACCACTTTCGAGAGCCTGGCACGGCGACCGGCCGCAGGCCGGGTAATCTACAATATCGTCGCCCCGGCGCCCGACGAGAAACCCCATCCCCAGATCCCCGCCGACGGCCGTTTCAAGATCGCCTGCCTAAGCAATTTTTCTTGGTACCGCGGCCTCGACCGCTTGGCCGAAGTCGCCGAGCGGCTGATGGCGACGGGCCGGCGTGACGTGCTGTTCGTGATGGCGGGCGACATGGGCCTCAGCCGCTCGTTGCCCGGTGAGCTGGGATCGGTGGCGCGCGCCGGTGGCACGCTCGCGGACTATATGGCGCGGCGCGGTGTCGGCGGCATGTTTCTGTTCCTGGGCCACGTCGCCGAGCCCGAAGGCGTGCTGGCGGCATGCCACGCGCTGGTCAAGCCCACGCGCGAGAACAATCCCTGGGGCCGCGACATCCTCGAGGCCTTGGCGGCGGGACGCCCGGTCTTCGGAATCGGTTGCTTCGATCGGTTTGTCGAAAGTGGCCGAACCGGCTTCCTGCAACCGGTCTTCGATGGCGCGGAGCTGGCGGACAAGATCGTCGAGTTGGCCGACGATCGCGCCCTGTGCGCGCGCATGGGTGAAGAAGGAGCGAGGAGAATTGCCGAACTCTGCAACGGCCCGGAGCAAGCGTCGGCGCTGCTCGATCTGTGGGACGGCGTGTGGTGGCGGGCGACCCACTGATCGCCGCTGGGCCGTCGGTGACCGCATGACGCGCCGGGCCCATTGCGACCTAGCACTCCAAGCGCTTTTGCACTAAAAACCGAGATCTCCGCCGAGCAGGGAACAGGTCTCGGCGTCATTCGAAGTCAGCACACCAGGTTCTGCTGGCTCACCGCCCGGTAGGGTTGGAGGACTATGTCGCGAGCCATTCACCGGGCGCTGGGTACTCGAAGCCGGCCCCTCTCGATCCCTCTTTCCACTGGCGCGCGATGATCGGTATTTCCGAAATCGCCAGTTATGTCCCGGAGGCCTTCGAATCGAACTTCGACAAGCTCGAGAAATTCGGCATCAGCGAGAGCTTCATCGAGGAGAAGATCGGCGTTCACCAGGTCTCGCGCAAGGCGCCGGAGGAAGACACCACCGATCTCTGCATCGCCGCCTTCGAGCGCCTCAAGGCCAAATGCGGCGTCGAGCCACGTGATATCGAGGCCGTTGTCCTGTGCACGCAGAACCCCGATGGGCGCGGCCTGCCGCACAGCTCGGCCATCCTTCATGGCAAGCTCGGCCTCCCGCCCTCCTGCGCCTGCTTCGACGTGTCGCTCGGCTGCTCCGGCTTCGTCTATTGCCTGTCGATCATCAAGTCCTTCATGGAATTGAATGGCCTCCGGCGCGGGTTGATCTTCACCGCCGACCCCTATTCCAAGATACTGGATCCGGACGACAAGAACACGGTTCTCCTGTTCGGTGACGGCGCGGCCGCGACACTCATGGAGGAATGCGGGCCCGAGCGCCCGCTGCTCGCGCCCGAGCGATTCCGCTTCCAGACCGATGGCACCCTGTCGTCCGCCCTCCGGGTCAACGACGGCCGCCTTCACATGAACGGCCGCCAGGTGTTCACCTATTCCTCGAAGGTCGTGCCGGTGGAAATCCGCGAGATCCTCCGGGCGCAAGGCCTCGCGTTCGGTGACATCGACTACTTTCTCCTGCACCAGGGCAGCAAGAAGATCGTCGATATCGTCGCCAAGAGGCTCGAGCTGCCGCGTGAGAAGGTACCCGAGGCCCTGGCGGCCCATGGCAACACCGTCTCCTCCACCATCCCGATCCTGCTCGAGGGGCTGGTCCACGACGCCGGCGCGCGGCGCCTCCTTCTCAGCGGCTTCGGTGTCGGGCTCTCGACCGCCTGCTGCATCCTGGAGCGCCGGGCCGCCTGATCGGCCGCCTCACCGCGCCGGCCAGACCGGCGCGGACCGTATGACCAACAGAATCGCCTTCGTCCTGCCCTCCTTCGCCGGCGGAGGGGCCGAACGGGTCGTATTGACCCTCGCCGGGGCGCTTCCGGCCGCGCGCTTCGATACCCACATCGTCGTCCTCGACGGAACCGGGCCGCTGCGGGGCGAGGTGCGGGACGGCCTCCCCGTCCACGACCTGGGCCAGGCGCGCCTGCGGCGGGGCTGGCCGGCGCTCGGCACGTGCCTGCGCCGGCTGCGGCCCCAGGTGGTGGTGCCGACCATCGTCCACCTCAATCTGGCCGTGCTCGGCATGCGCCCCTGCCTGGGCCGTGGCACGCGCATCTATGCCCGCGAATCCAACACGCCGTCCCGCAGCCTCGAGAGCCTGTCCCGGCCGGCCCTGTTCCGCTGGGGCTGTCGGCGGCTCTATCCCCGGGCGGACGGCATCCTCTGCAACGCGCGGGTGGTGGCCGGGGAGCTGACGCGGGATTTCCGCGTGCCCCGCGACCGCATCCATCTCATCGATAACCCGGTAGACACGATGCGCCTGCGCGATGCCGCCGCGCCGGCCCAACGCACGCCGGGGCCGGGCGCGCGCTTCGTCGCCGCCGGGCGCCTCACCCACCAGAAGGGGTTCGACCGCTTGATCGACGCGATGGCCCATGCCGGGCCAGAAAGCCGGCTGACCATCCTCGGCGAGGGGCCCGAGCGGGAGCCGCTCGGCCGCCGCGTCGCCGCCCTCGGCCTCGAAGGGCGCGTGACCCTCGCGGGCTTCGAGGCCGTGCCCTGGCCTCACTATGCCGGCGCTGACGCCTTCCTCCTGCCCTCGCGCTGGGAGGGCATGCCGAACGCGGCCCTGGAGGCACTGGCCTGCGGCACCCCAGTAATCGCCACGCCCGAAGCGGGGGGCATCGCGGAGGTGGCCGCCGATGCGACGGCCGGTGTGGTTGCCGTCGTGCCCATCGGCACGGAATTCGAAGCCGCCATGGCGGCGATATCGCCCATACCGGCCAATGGCCCTCGCGCGAGCCTGCTGCCCGGCCGTTTCGAGCTTGCGACGGTCGCTCCGCGCCTCGGCGCGCTCCTCGAAGGTTGAGGCAATGGTCGGGCAACCGCTCAAAGTCCTGCACGTCATCACCGGGCTCGGCCTCGGCGGGGCCGAGAGCATGTTGACCGGCATGCTGACCGAGGCGCCCGATGAAGGCGTGGAGGCGATCGTCGTCAGCCTCCTGCCGGGCGGCCCCAACGCCGAGCGCCTGGCCGAGGCCGGCATTGCCGTGAGCGACCTCGGCATGACACGGGGCTGGCCAAGTCTGGGCGCCGTCCGCCGCCTCGCCCGCTGCATGCGGGAGAGTCGCGCGGACGTGGTGCAGAGCTGGATGTACCACGCCGACCTCGCGGCGACGGCGGCGCACGCGCTCCTCCCCCGCGGCCGCCGGCCGGCGCTGGTCTGGGGCGTGCGCTGCTCGGACATGGACCTTGCCCGCTATGGCTGGCGCCTGCGCGCCGTCGTCGGCCTCTCGGCCCGCCTCTCGGGCCGGCCCGCCGCCGTGGTCGCCAATTCCGAGACAGGCCGGGCGGTCCACCGGCGACTGGGCTACCGGCCCAGGCGGTTCGAGGTCATCGCCAACGGCATCGATACGGCGCGCTTCCGGCCCGACCCGGCGGCGCGGGCGCGCGTCCGCGCGGAGCTCGGCCTCGATGCCGAGGTGCCCGTCGTCGCCCTGGTGGCGCGGGTCGATCCCATGAAGGACCACGACACCTTCCTCGCGGCGCTCGGACAGCTCAACGGGACGGTCGGGTTGCTGATCGGCAAGGGGACGGAAGCTTTGCCCGATCGGCCCGGCCTCAGGCGCCTCGGCGGACGGACGGACGTGGCACGGCTCCTGCCGGCGGCCGACCTCATCGTCAACAGCTCGGCCTTCGGCGAGGGCTTCTCGAACGCCATCGCCGAAGGCATGGCGGCGGGCCTGCCGGCCGTGGCGACCGACGTTGGCGATGCGTGCGCCATCATCGGCGAGACCGGCCTCGTGGTCCCACCGCGCGAACCGGGCGCGCTGGCCGAGGCGCTTGGGACGCTGTTGAGCGAGGCGCCGCAAGCGCGCGCGGCCCGAAGCGCCGCGGCCCGGGCCCGGATCGAGGACCGGTTCCCCCTGGGCCGCGCCGCCCAGGCCTTCACCCGTCTCCACCGCGAGCTGGTCTAGATTGTGTGCGGCATCGTCGGCACGGTGGATTTCCGCGGGCTCCCGCAAGGCGGGCTCGAGGCGCGGCTCGGGCACGCCCTCGACAGGCTCTCCCTGCGTGGCCCGGACGGCAGCGCCACCTGGGCGGACGCGCGCTGCGCCCTCGGCCATACACGCCTCGCCATCATCGACCTCTCGGACCGGGGCGCCCAGCCCATGACCGGCCATGGCCGGGTCATCATCCAGAACGGCGAGATCTACAATTACGAGGCCCTGCGGCGCGAGCTCATGGGCCTCGGGCACGCGTTCGCCACCCGCTCGGATACGGAAGTGCTGCTGGCCGGCTGGCGCGAATGGGGGCAGGGGCTGTTGCCGCGCATCGTTGGCATGTTCGCTTTCGCCCTCTGGGACGGGGACGCGGGCGAGCTGATCCTGGCCCGCGACCGGTTCGGCAAGAAGCCGCTGCTCTATACCCAGGCCGGCCGCCGGCTGACCTTCGGCTCCGACCTTTTGGCACTCGAACGGCTGGACGGGCAATCCGGCGCGCTCGACCCGGCGGCGCTGCGGCTCCTCTTCACCCTGCGCTTCATCCCCGAGCCCCATTCGATCAGCGCGGGCGTGGCCAAGCTCCCCGCCGGCCACCTCGCCCGCTTCACGGCCGAGGGCCTCAGGGTCGAGCCCTGGTACGACCTCGCCGCCGCCCGGCCGGCGCGCTACGGCGACGAAGGCGACGCGGCGGCCGACCTGCGGGCGGCCTTCGATGCGTCCGTCGCCGGCCGCACGGTCGCCGACGTGCCGGTCGGCGCTTTCCTCTCGGGCGGCATCGATTCGGCGATCGTCGCATCCTCCCTCGCCCGGATGGGCGGACAGGTGCGGACCTTCACGGTCGGCTTCCCCGACGCGGGCGCCTACTACGAGGAGCGGCCCGAGGCCCGGCGCATCGCCGAGCATCTCGGCACCGACCATACCGAGATCGAGCTCGGGCCCGAGGAGGCGCGGGCCGGCCTCGACGGTGTCTTCGAGGGCTTCGACGAGCCCTTCGCCGACAGCTCCGCCCTGCCCACCTATCTCCTCTCCCAGGCGACGCGCCAGCACGTCAAGGTGGCGCTCTCGGGCGACGGCGCCGACGAGGTGTTCGGCGGCTACCGTAAGTATCTTGGCGAGCTTCATGCCGCCCGTTACCAGCGCCTGCCCGCGTTCCTGCGCACCCGCGCCATCGAGCCCCTGGTGGCCGCCCTGCCCGAGAGCAAGGATAGCGCCCTCCTCGAACGCGCCCGGCGGCTGCGGCGCTTCACCGCCCATGCCGGCAAGCCGGCTCCCGAGCGCCAGGCGGGCTGGGCGCGGCTGCTGGGCGAGGCGGAGCTCGACCGGCTCCTGGCCGTGCCCGTGTCCGTACCCGCGCCGGGCGTCGAGGAGACGGTCGCGCGGGCGCGCGAGGCGGCACGGGACACCGACCCCATCAACGCCATGCTGGCCGCCGAAGTCGCCACCGGCCTCGTCGGCGACATGCTGGTCAAGGTGGACCGGATGAGCATGGCCAACGGCCTCGAAGTGCGTTGTCCCTGGCTCGACCAGCGGGTGGTGGAATGTGCCGCCGCCATGCCGGGCGCCTTCAAGCTCGCCCGCGGTCAGGGCAAGCGTATCCTTCGCCGAGCCTTCGCCGAGCGCCTGCCTGGGGAGGTCTTCGCGCGGCCCAAGAAGGGGTTCGAGGTGCCGGTCGCTCGCTGGCTGACCACGGAGCTGCGAGATTTGACCCGCCGCGCCATCGACCCCGACCGGCTGCGGCGCCAGGGCCTGTTCCGGCCCGAGCTGCCGGCACGCTGGCTCGCCGACCTCGAAAGCGGCCGGCGCGACACGTCCTGGGCGCTATGGACGCTGGTGGCCTTCCAGAGCTGGAGCGAGCATCACCGCAGGCTGGAGGCGGCGGCGTGAAGATCTGCCAGCTCTGCGCCGTCGATTTCACCCTCTATCATTTCCTGCTGCCGCTGATGCGCGGCCTGCGCGACGCCGGCCACGAGGTGGTCGGGGTGTGCGCCGACGGCCCGCTCCTGGCGAAGGTCCGGGCGGAGGGCTTCCGGGTCGAGCCCGCCCCCATCGCGCGCAGCTTCGACCTGCTCCGGCACGGGGCGGCCTATCGCCACCTCGCGGCTTTTTTCCGGCGCGAGGGCTTCGACATGGTGCATGTCCATACCCCGGTGGCGGCGTTGGTCGGGCGCTTCGCCGCCCGCCGCGCGGGCGTGAAGCGCATCGTCTATACCGCCCACGGCTTCTATTTCCACGACCGCATGCCGGCGACCAGGCGCATCCCGCACATGGCCCTCGAATGGCTCGCCGGCCGCTTCACCGATGTTCTCTTCACCCAGGCGGAAGAGGACGCCGCCTTCGCGCGCCGGGTGGGCCTGATCCGGGGCGGGATCGTCGAGGCCATCGGCAACGGCGTCGACCCCGAGCGCTTCGCGCCCGGCCCGGGCGACGCGGCGCGGCGCGACGACTTGCGCGCGGCGCTCGACACGCCGGCCGCCGCCATCGTCGTCGCCGTCATCGGCCGGCTCGTCGCCGAGAAGGGCTATCCCGAGCTGTTCGAGGCCATGCGCGGTACCGACGCCATACTGTGGGTCGTAGGCGACCGCCTCGCAAGCGACCATGCCGGGGCCGTCGATACCGACAGGATCGCGGCCGACCCGGCGCTCGGGGCCCGCGTCCGGTTCCTCGGCTACCGCGCCGACATTCCCAACATCCTGCGCGCCGCGGATATCTTCACCCTGCCGTCCCACCGCGAGGGCATGCCGCGCTCGGTCATCGAGGCCATGATGTGCGCCCTGCCGGTGGTGGGCACGGACGTACGCGGCACCCGCGAGGAGGTGGTCGGGGAAGAGACCGGGTATCTCGTGCCCGTGGCCGACCCGGCGGCGCTTGGGGATGCGCTTCGCCACCTTGCGGCCGATGCGGGCCTGCGGGCGCGGATGGGTGCCGCGGGCCGCGCGCGTGCGCTTGCGCTCTACGACGAGGCCAAGGTGGTCGCGCGCCAGCTCGAGCGCCTCGGCCTCGCAACCCCATGAAACTGGCCGTCCTGGGGGCCACCGGCAAGACCGGGCGCCACCTCGTCGCGCGGCTGTGCGAAGACGGGCACGCGGTGGTCGCGGTCGGCCGCGACGCCGCGCGGCTCGCCGCCCTCGACGGCCGCGCGGAGGGGCGCATTGCCGACCTCGAAGCGCCCGAGACCGTCGCGGCGGCGCTCGGGGATGCCGAGCGCGTCGTCAGCCTGGCCCACGCCCGCTTCACCGCCGCCGTCCTCGCCGGCCTGCCGGCGGGGTGCGAGCGTGTGGTGCTGACCGGCTCGATAAGGCGCTTCTCGCGGCTCGACGATGCGGAGGCCGCCGCCGTGCGCGCGGGCGAGGAGGCCTTCGCGGCCTCGGGGCGGCCGGGCGTGATGCTCCACCCTTCCATGATCTACGGCGCGCCCGAGGACCGGAACGTGAACCGCCTCCTCCGCCTGGTCCGGCGCTGGCCGCCCTGGCTGCCGCTCGTCCTGCCGCTGCCCGGCGGCGGCCGGCACCTGGTTCAGCCCGTCCATGTGGACGATATGGTCGCCGCCCTCGCCGCGGCCCTCACCCGGCCCGAGGCGCCGGGGCCCCCGATCGTGGTCGCGGGGCCGGAGCCGATCAGCTATGCGGCCATGGCCCGGGCCTGTGCCGCCGCGCTCGGCCGGCGCGCCTTCATCCTCCCCCTCCCGCTTCCCATCCTGACGGCGGCGGCCGGGCTCCTCGCGCGGCTCGGCCGGCGGCCACCCTTCGACGCGGCCGAGCTGCGCCGGGCCACCGAGGACAAGCGCTTCGACGTGGCCGACATGGAGCGCAGGCTCGGCGTTCGCCCGCGCGGCTTCGAGGCCGGGCTCGCCGCCCGCATCGCGCGCGGCGGGCCCTGAGCCTTCCGCCCGCCGCCTCCCCCTCCCCACCTTTCTTCGACCCGACCGAAAGACCCGCCGCGCCGGCGCACGATGCGTTTCGGCTTGACCGACCATGGGGGTTGGTGGAAAGACAGCATCCCAACCGCACACACGGTCCGCGTTCGATGCGCCGCACGAGGCATGCTTGATACGCACGCTCACGCCTGGTCACGTTCTCGCCTTTACCGCATTCTTCATCCTGCCGCTCGCGGTCATGGCACCTATCCTACTGTCGAGTCTGGTCGCGGCGGTGGGGCTGGCCGCGTTGGTCCTTCTGCTTTTGGACCCGCGCCTCGCGAGCGGCATCCCGTGGGGTTTCGTTGTGGGGCTCGGCCTGCTTCTGGCCTGGGGTGGGCTGTCGACCCTGTGGTCGGTGGATGCGGCCCAGAGCCTCCTGCTGGCGGGCAAGCTCCTTGCGAGTCTGGTCGGCGGAACGGCGCTGGTGGCGCTTGCGCGGTCGCTCTCGACGGACGCGCGACGCATGGTCGAGGGCGCACTGATTCTCGGCGTGGCTACTGGGTTCGCTCTGCTGGCGTTCGAGCAGGCAACCGGCGGCGCGATCCATCGCGCCGCGCGGCAGTTTCTCAATCCGGAAGACCCGCGGTTCGTCTATTCGGTAGCCTTCAACCGGTCGACGGTCATGATCGCGCTACTGATTTGGCCAGCCATTTGCGGCCTTCTTCGCAGAGGGCATCGCCTCCTCGCCGGCCTGGCATTCGCCGCGGGCCTCGCTCTTATCGGCCAACTCGAGAATACCGCCTCCCTCCTCGCCGGCGCCATTGGGCTCGTGGTTTTCGCGGCGGCGCTCGTCAGCGCAAAATGGACGGCCCGGACGCTGGTGGCCCTGGTTCTCGTGGGGACGGCTCTCATTCCGTTTGCGCCCACGACGGTCCTGGAGCCCAATCGAATGGCTCGGCTGGTGCCGGGGATCGAGATGCCGCACTTCCATAGGCTGGTAATCTGGCATTTCGTGGCCGAGCGCATCGCGGAACGGCCCGTCGCCGGTTGGGGCCTCAATGCTTCGCGCTCCATTCCGGGCGGGAGCGATGCCGTGTTACTGGTGTTGGGGGACCGTGACGGGGATGGTGCCGCCGTCGCCAAATTGCGTCAAAGCGTCATGGAACAGCTTCCCCTGCACCCCCATAGCGCCGCGCTGCAATGGTGGCTCGAGTTGGGGGCGGTCGGCGCTCTTATGGGGGCGGGCCTGATCGTCGCGCTCATCCATGCGTCGCGGCGACGCAGCGGGGCGCGGGCCGAGACGGCCGCCACGCTCGCCATGGTGACGGCGGCCATCTCCGTCTCCATGCTGAGTTACAACATTTGGCAGAGCTGGTGGGTGGCCGCGCTATGGCTTTGCGCGGCAATGGTTTTGGCGGTGCGCCGGGGCGAACACGCCCGGGATTGAGCGGCGGGGCGGGATGGTGAGCTGGTTGACCATGGCGGCGGCCACAATAGTCGCCCTTGGCGCAAGCTGGGCGGCGACGGGCGCGGTTCTGCGCTTCCTCGAATCGCGCGCCATCCTCGACGAGCCCAATCCGCGCAGCAGCCACCAGCGGCCGACGCCCCGGGGCGGCGGCATCGCGGTCATGGGCGTGGTCCTGCCCGCCTGGGCCGCGATCGCGCTATTGGGCGCCGACGGCGGACCGGTCTGGGTCGTGCTGGCCGGCGCCGTCCCGCTCGCCGCCCTCTCCTGGGCCGACGACCTGCGAGGCCTCCCCGCCGCGGCGCGCCTCGCCGCCCACGCGCTCGCCGTCGCCCTCGGCTTGGCCGCCCTCTCGGGCATGGGGCCGGTGTTCCAAGGCATCCTGCCGGGCTGGCTGGATACCCTCGCCGCCGCGCTTCTGTGGTTGTGGTTCCTCAACCTCTTCAATTTCATGGACGGCATCGACGGCATCGCGGGCGTGGAGGCCGCGACCGTCGGCGGTGGGCTCGCCCTCGTCGCCGCGCTCGCGGGCGGCGGGTCCGGGGCGGCGCCTTACGCCCTCACCCTGGCGGCGGCGGCGCTCGGCTTCCTGGCCTGGAACTGGCACCCGGCGCGCCTCTTCCTGGGCGACGTGGGCAGCGTGCCGCTCGGTTACCTGCTGGGCTGGCTGCTGCTCATCGCCGCCGCCGGGGGCCAATGGGCGCCGGCCCTGATCCTGCCGCTCTACTACCTTGCCGATGCGAGCATCACACTCGGCCGGCGGCTCGCGCGCGGCGAGCGGATCTGGCTCGCGCACCGGGAGCATTTCTACCAGCGCGCCGTGCGAGGCGGGCGCGGTCACGGGCAAGTGGCCCTCACCATCCTCGCCGCCAACCTCGCCCTCGTCGCCCTGGCGGGCGCCGCCGCCCTCTGGCCCCCGCCATGGGCCGCGCTTGCGGGTGCGGTCCTCACCGTCGGCTTTCTGCTCTATTGCCTGTCCCGTCCCGCACGACCGGGCTGACGGGATTCTTGTTTGGGCGCCCCTGTGCTATGGTCGCCCCCGGCCCGCCGAGGCCAGTCCGCGAGACCGCCCGATAAGCGCCCATGACCCGCCTGAGCCGTGCCCACATCGCCTATCTCCACGACGTCTTCATGGCGGCGGCGTCGTTCCTGATCGCGTTCTATCTGCGGGTCGGCGACGCCTTCGCCTGGTACCCGATCGAATTCATCCTGCTCGGCACCGCCCTGTTCACGGCGGTGTGCGCCGGCGTCTTCTGGTTCATGCGGCTCTACCGCGGGGTCTGGGGCTACGCGTCGCTCAACGACATGATGGCGATCAGCCGCGCGGTGACCCTGGCGCTGCTCATCTTCCTGCCGCTCATGTTCCTGGTCACGCGCCTTCAGGATTTGCCGCGCTCGCTCCTACTCATCAACTGGTTCGTGCTGCTGGCGCTGCTCGGCGGCCCGCGCATTCTCTACCGGGTCCTCAAGGACCGCAGCCTGGCCGAGGTCATGGCCCGCGGCGGGCAGCAACGGGTGCCGGTGCTGCTGATCGGCGCGGGCGACGGCACCGAGCTGTTCCTGCGCGCGATGCGGCAGGCGGGTGCGGGGTACCGGGTTGTCGGCATCCTCGACCGGGACGGCGGCCATGTGGGCCGCAAGATCCACGGCATCGACGTGCTGGGGCGCCTCGAAGAGATCGGCTCGGCCATCGAGCGCCTGTCGCGCCAGGCCCAGCGCCCGCGCCGGCTGATCATCACCAGCCAGAAGCTCGAAGGGGCCGAGGTGCGCGCCCTGCTCGAGTTCGCCGAGGCCCACGGCATGCCGCTCGACCGTCTGCCGCGCCTCACTGACTTCAAGATCGGGGTGAGCGACGGGATCGAGGTCAAGCCGGTGGCGATCGAGGACCTGCTGGGCCGGCCCCAGACCGTGCTCGACCGCGACGGCATGCGGGCGCTGATCGCGGGCCGGCGCGTCCTCGTCACCGGCGCCGGCGGGACCATCGGCTCCGAGCTGGTGCGCCAGATCTCCGACTTCAGCCCGGCGCGGCTCACCCTCTTCGACAATAGCGAGCACGGCCTCTACGGGATCGACCTCGAGCTCGGCGAGCGGCACCCGGGCCTCGCCCGCGATGCGGTCCTCGGCGACGTGCGCGACGCGGCGCGCATCGCCGAGGTGGTCGGGCAAATCGCGCCCGAGCTGGTGTTCCACGCCGCCGCCCTCAAGCACGTGCCCGTGGTCGAGGCCCACCCGACCGAGGGGGTGCTGACCAACACCATCGGCACGCGCAACCTGGCCGACGCCTGCCGGGCGGGCGGGGTCGGCGCCATGGTGCTCATCTCCACCGACAAGGCGGTCAATCCGGCCAACGTCATGGGCGCCACCAAGCGCGTGGCGGAGAGCTACTGCCAGGCCCTCGACATCGCCGAGGCGGCGCGCGAGGGCGGCACCCGCTACGTCACGGTGCGCTTCGGCAACGTGCTCGGCTCGACCGGCTCGGTGGTGCCGCTGTTCCAGCGTCAGCTCGCCGCCGGCGGCCCCCTGACCGTCACGGACGCGGCGATGACGCGCTATTTCATGACCACGCGCGAGGCGGTCGAGCTCGTGCTCCAGGCCTCCGCCCTCGGCCTCGAGGGCGCGGCCGAGGCGGGCAAGATCTACGTCCTCGACATGGGCGAGCCGGTGCGCATCCTCGACCTCGCCAAGCAGATGATCCGCCTCGCCGGCCTCCATCCCGACAGCGACGTGGAGATCGTCTTCACCGGCCCGCGGCCGGGCGAGAAGCTGCACGAGGAGTTGTTCCACGCCGCCGAGCAGCCGGTGCCGACCGCGCGGGCGGGCATCCTCCTCGCCGCCCCCCGCGCCGCCGACGGGGCGTTCCTCGCCAAGGCGCTCGCCGAGCTCGAGGACGCGGCGCGGGCCGGCGACCGCGCCGCGACCGAGGCCATCCTCTGCCGCATGGTGCCCGAATACGCGCCGCGCCAGGCCGCTTCATCCCCCGCCGCCGTGACCCGGTAGGGCCCGCCCGGGGCCGCCGAGACAGAGCGACGAGAATGGCCCATCCCCCCGAAGCCCCCGTTTCCCGCGCCCTCGTCTCCGTCTCCGACAAGACGGGCCTCGCCGAATTGGGGTGGGCGCTGGCCGGGCACGGCATCGGGGTGCTCTCGACCGGGGGCACGGCGCGCGCCCTCAGCGAAGCGGGGGTCGCGGTGGTCGAGGTCTCCGAGCACACGGGCTTCCCCGAGATCATGGACGGGCGCGTGAAGACCCTGCAGCCCAGCATCCACGGCGGCATCCTCGCGCGCCGGGACGATCCCGCGCACCGTGCCGCGATGGCGGAGCACGGCATCGCCGCCATCGACCTCGTGGTCATCAACCTCTACCCCTTCGAGGCCACGGTGGCGGCGGGTGCGGGCTTCGACGACTGCATCGAGAACATCGACATCGGCGGCCCGGCGCTGATCCGTGCCGCGGCCAAGAACCACGCCCACGTGACCGTGGTGACCGATCCCGCGGACTATGGCGAGCTCATCGCCGCCCTCGATGCGGAGGGGGGGGCCACCACGCTCGCGCTGCGCCGCCGGCTGGCGGCCAAGGCCTATGCGCGGACGGCCGCCTACGATGCCGCCATCGCCGGCTGGTTCGCGGGCCAGTTGGAGGACCGCCTGCCGGCCCGCTTCATCGCCGCCGGTGAGCGCCGGCAGGTTCTGCGCTATGGCGAGAACCCGCACCAGGAGGCGGCCTTCTATACGGGCGGCGTGGTGCGGCCCGGCGTCGCCACGGCAGAGCAGCTCCAGGGCAAGGCGCTGAGCTTCAACAACCTGGGCGACGCCGATGCCGCCTTCGAACTGGTGGCAGAGCTCGAGCGCCCGGCCGTCGCCATCATCAAGCACGCGAACCCCTGCGGCGTGGCCGAGGCCGACACCCTCGCGGCCGCCTACGCCAAGGCGCTCGCCTGCGATCCGGTGAGCGCCTTCGGCGGCATCATCGCCCTGAACCGGCCCCTCGACGCCGCCACCGCCGAAGCGATCGGCAAGCTCTTCGCCGAGGTGGTGATCGCGCCCGGCATCGAGGACGCCGCGCGCCAGGTGCTCGCCGCGCGCAAGAACCTGCGCGTCCTGGTGACGGGTGCGGTGCCCGACCCGGCGGCGCCCAGCGCCGTGATCCGCTCCATCGCCGGCGGGTACTTGCTCCAGAACCGGGACAACGGCCGGGTCGCGCCCGACGGGCTGCGGTGCGTGACCAGGCGGGCGCCGACGGCGGCGGAGCGCGCCGACCTCCTCTTCGCCTTCCGCGTGGCCAAGCACGTGAAGTCGAACGCCATCGTGTATGTGAAGGACGGCGCCACCGTCGGCGTCGGCGCGGGGCAGATGAGCCGGGTCGATTCGGCGCGCATCGCCGCCATCAAGTCGCGCGAGGCGGCCGCGGCCGCGGGCGAGACGGGGAGCCGCACCGAGGGCTCGGTGGTGGCGTCCGACGCCTTCTTCCCCTTCGCCGACGGCCTCCTGGTCACGGCCGAGGCGGGGGCCACGGCCGTCATCCAGCCGGGTGGCTCGGTGCGCGACGACGAGGTCATCGCCGCCGCCGACGAGCGCGGCCTCGCCATGCTCTTCACTGGCATGCGCCACTTCCGGCATTAGGAGCCTGTCCGAGATTTGACGTTGTCGGCAAACATTGGGGTTATGGCGAGTGGTCTTGGCATGATTGTGTTGGTTCGCCTTTTGGGTGGTGCTTCCAGGCGCTCGTCGGCTCAAAAAAGGTGTCAGGCAAAAAGGTGTAAGGCACCTTTTCGCGTTACCTGCTCGCGCGGAACCGGTGGCAACCCCGGCCTACCCGTCCTCCCGTTCCTCCTCCTGGCGCACGCCCCAGAGGAGCCAGAGGCCGGCGAAGAGGAAGACCAGGATCGCCGCCATGCCGAGGCGGAAGCTGCCGCTGGCCCAGGTGACGGCCCAGACGGCGGAGAGGCCGGCCCAACTGGCGACGCGCCCGGCGAGGCCGTAGAGACCGAACATCTCCGTGCGCAGGGCCTCGGGCGCCATGCGCGCCATGAGCGAGCGGCTCGCCGCCTGGGCCGGGCCGAAGAAGACGCTGAGCAGAATCGTGAAGACCCAGAACCAGAAGGCCGAGTCGACGGCGAGCGCGGCGGCGCCGAATACGCCGATGGCTGCGACCGCGATCATGACCGTGGGCTTGGCGCCGACGAGGTCGTCGACCCAGGCGAAGGCGGCGGCGCCGAGCCCGGCGGCGACGTTGAGGGCGATGCCGAAGACGATGATCTCGGAGAAGCCCATGCCGAAGGTCTTGCCGGCATAGACCGCGCCCAGGGCGAACAGGGTGTTGTAGCCGTTCGAATAGAGCAGGAAGGCAAGGAGGAAGCGCACGATCGGGCGGTATTCCCGCCATCTGGCGAGGGTGCCGGCGAGCTGCCCCAGGCCCTCGCGGACGATTGCGCCCGCGGTCTTGCCGGATTTGGGCCGGTCGGGGACCAGGAGCCAGAAAGGGAGCGAGAAGAGGACGAACCAGACGGCGACGAGCAGGCTGGTCGCGCGCACATGCTCCTGTGCCGCCACACCCAGGCCGAAGAGCGGCGGATCGGCCTGGATGAAGGCGAAGAGGCTGACGACGAGGGCGGCGAGGCCGCCGGCGTAGCCGAGCCCCCAGCCCCAGCCCGAGACGCGCCCCACATGGCCCGGCCGGGCCACGTCCGGCAGCATCGCGTTGTAGAACACCATCGTGAGCTCGAACGCCGTCGTCGCCACCACCACCAGGACGAAGCCGAGCATGAGGTAGGCGGGGGCGGGGGCGACGAGCCACAGCAGTGCCGTCGCCACCACCATCAGCGCCGAGATCGCCGCCAGCCACGGCTTGCAGGCGCCGCCCTGGTCGGCGAAGGCGCCGAGGACCGGGCTCATGATCGCCGTCAGGATGCCCGCGACCGCGCCCGCGAGGGCCCATAGGGCGGCGCCCGAATCCGGGTCGGGGGCCACCACGCGGACGAAGTAGTTGGCGAACACGAAGGTGCTGACGATGGTTGGGAAGGGCGAGTTGGCCCAGTCGAAGAGGCACCATGCGGCGGTCGCCACGGGGCCGCCGCGCGGCCCGGGCCCGGTGGATATGCGGCCCCTCAAGGCCGCCCCGTGCCCACTGGAGCGCCTCCACCTCGACGGGAACCGCAGCAGGCCGCAAGGCGGCCCGCTGATCCTCCGGCGCGCCCGCGCGGGCGCGGGCAATACGGTCCGCTGCCGCGAGCGAAACGATCGCTAGTGGTTCGAACCCGACGAAAGAGGCCCCCTCTCCCTTGGGGAGAGGGTCGGGGTGAGGGGACGCGCGTCGGCGCGTTATTAAGAGTCTTTCCGCCGCCTGCCGGCGGCCATGCCCTCACCCTCCCGCTTCGCGGGACACTATCTTTACCCCTCACCCTCCCGCTTCGCGGGTCCACCTCTCTCCCCGGTGGGGAGAGGTTTCCAAGTGTCAGACGCGAACCACTAGAGTGGGTCCGATCAAAGCGGAACCGCTCTAGCGGGTCGAACGCGACACGAGTTTCCCCCTCTCCCCCCGGGGGAGAGAGCTCGGAGCGTCGGGATCGAGCCACTAGCGTACTTTCCACTTCCGTGGGATCGGTGCTGGCATATCGGATGGCGCTCTAGCGCCCGGCGAGGGCGCGGAGCTGGTGGCTCGCGACCGACAGCATGGCGATGTCGAGCCCCTCGGAGGACCGCAGCCGCTCGATCAGCTCCTCGGTCTGGATCGCCGCCTGGCCCCGGCCGCCGAGCCAGACCTCGATCGCGGCGTCGGCCGGATCGGGCGCTCTAGCGCCCGGCGAGGGCGCGGAGCTGGTGGCTCGCGACCGACAGCATGGCGATGTCGAGCCCCTCGGAGGACCGCAGCCGCTCGATCAGCTCCTCGGTCTGGATCGCCGCCTGGCCCCGGCCGCCGAGCCAGACCTCGATCGCGGCGTCGGCCGCGTCCTCGCCTTCGGCGGCGTCGAGCACGGCGAGGGTGAGGTCGAGCTGATGGCTGAAGACGTCGTCGACAATGGCGCCGATGGCCATGTCCTCCCATTCCGTGTCCCGCTTCATCCGGCGCGCCATGTTGCGCACCCAGTGCAGGCCGAAGCGGGCGCCGAGCGCGAAATAGACCCGCGCCACGCGCTCGATCGCATGGTCGGTCGAGGTGGCGATGCGCACCAGGTCGCAGGCGGAGATGAGCACGTCGAGCCCGGCGATGCGGGCGGCCAGCGCCTTGGGCACCCCGCGCCGCTCGAGCTCCGCCGCCCGGGTGCGGAGCTGATCGGCGCGGTCGGGCGTGACCACGTCGTCCAGCCGGTCGGCGAGGGCGGCGATGCCGGGGCCGTAATCGGCCACGGTCGTGGCCACGTCGAGCGGGGCCGGCAGGTTGAGGAGGAACCAGCCCGTGCTGCGCTCCACCACCCGGCTGACGTCGATCAGCATGTTGCTCTGAAGCGCCGCCGGGACCTGGTTGTCGAGCGCCTCGATGCCGGCCCAGATCTCGCGCATCTGGAACACGTCGCGGGCGATCGTATAGGCGCGCGCGACATCGCTGCCGGAGACGCCGGCCTTTGCCTCCATCTCGTGGGTGAAGGCGGCGCCGACGCGGTTCACCATGCTGTTGACCACAAAGGTGGTGATGATCTCGCGGCGCAGGGGATGGCGCTCGAGCGCCTTGCGATAGGGCTTGCGCAGGGGGGCCGGGAAGTAGCGGCGCAGCTCGCCGAACAGCAGCTTGTCGTCCGGCAGGTCCGACGCGACGAGCTCGTCGAACAGCGCGATCTTGCTGAAGGCGAGCAGGACGGCGAGCTCGGGCCGGGTCAGGCCCTGTCCCTGCTCCCGGCGCTCGGCGAGCTCCTCATCGTCCGGCAGGCCCTCGATGGCGCGGTTGAGGTGGCCCTGGCGCTCGAGCGCGCGTATGAGGCGCCACTGGCTGTCCAGCAGCTCGCCGGCCTGGGCTTCCATCACGGAGATGGCCTGGCCCTGCTGGTAGCTGTTGCGCAGGACGAGGATGGCCAGCTCGTCGGTCATCTTCCCGAGCAGGGCGTCGCGCTGCTTCCCCGTCATGTCGCCCGCCGCGGTAACGCCGCCCAGCAGGATCTTGATGTTGACCTCGTGGTCGGAGGCGTCGACGCCGCCCGAGTTGTCGATGGCGTCGGTGTTGATGGCGCCGCCGTTCAGCGCGTACTCGACCCGGCCGAGCTGGGTCAGGCCGAGATTGGCGCCCTCGCCCACGACGCGGGCGCGCAAGTCGCGGCCGTCCACCCGGACCCCGTCGCTGGCCCGGTCGCCCACATCGAGGTGGGTCTCGTGGCTGGCCTTGACGTAGGTGCCGATGCCGCCGAACCAGAGCAGGTCGACCGGCGTCTGGAGCAGGGCGCGGATGAGCGCCTGGGGCGTGACGGAATCCTCTTCCATTCCCGTGAGCGCCTTGATCTCGGGCGTGAGCGCGATGGCCTTGAGGCTGCGGTCGAAGACGCCCCCGCCGGCGGAGATCAGGCTCTCTCCGTAATCGGCCCAGCTCGACCGCGGCAGATCGAAGAGGCGCCGGCGCTCGGCGAAGCCGGTGGCCGGATCGGGGTCGGGGTCGATGAAAATGTGCAGGTGGTTGAAGGCGCCGACCAGCTTGGTATATGGGCTCAGCAACATACCATTGCCGAACACGTCGCCCGACATGTCGCCCACGCCCACGACCGTGAACGCCTCGGACTGAATGTCGAGCGCGAGCTCGCGGAAATGCCGCTTGACGCATTCCCAGGCGCCGCGCGCGGTGATGCCCATGCCCTTGTGGTCGTAGCCGGCCGACCCGCCCGAGGCGAAGGCGTCGCCGAGCCAGTAGCCATAGTCCTTGGCGACGGCGTTGGCGATGTCGGAGAAGGTCGCCGTGCCCTTGTCGGCGGCGGCGACGATGTAGGGGTCGTCGCCATCGAGCCGCACAACCCGGGGCGGGGGGGTGACCCGGTCGCCGTCGCGGTTGTCGGTGAGGTCGAGCATGCCGCGGATCAGGGTCTTGTAGCAGGCCACCACCTCTTCCATGAGCGCCTCGCGCCCGCCGCCTGGCGGTGGGCGCTTGACCACGAAGCCGCCCTTCGCACCCACCGGCACGATGAGCGCGTTCTTGACCGTCTGCGCCTTCATGAGGCCGAGCACCTCGGTGCGGAAATCCTCGCGCCGGTCGGACCAGCGGATGCCGCCGCGGGCCACGGGGCCGCCGCGCAGGTGGATGGCCTCGACGCGCGGCGAATAGACCGTGATCTCGACCCAGGGCCGGGGCAGGGGCAGGTCCGTGATCCGCGCGCTGTCGAGCTTGAGGGCGAGGTAGGGCTTCGCCGCGCCGTCGGGCCCGGCCTGGTAGAAGTTGGTGCGCAGGGTGGCGCGGACGAGGTTGAGGATGCGCCGCAGGATGCGGTCCTCGTCGAGGTTGGCGATGCCGTCGATGCCTTCCTCGACCTCGGCCGCGAGCGCCTCGAGGCGCGCTTCGACATCGGTCTGACGGTCGGGGTCGAAGCGCGTCTCGAACATCTCGACCAGCCGGCGCACCAGCCGCGGATGGGCCGACAGGGTCTCCTCGATATAGGACTGCGAATGGGTGATGCGCGCCTGGCGCAGGTAGCGGATATAGGCGCGCAGGATCACCACCTGGCGCCAGCCGAGGCCGGCCCCTATGACCAGGCGGTTGAGGCCGTCATCCTCCATCTCGCCGTGCCAGACACGCTCGAAGGCCTCCTGGAAATTGTCGCGAATCGCCGCGAGATCGACTTCCCCGCCATCGCCGCGCATGAGGAAATCATGGATATAGACGGTCTCGCCCTCATCACCGGCCCGCACGGTGAAGGGATGCTCGGAAACCACCTTGAGGCCCATGTTCTCGAGCATGGGCAGGATGTCGGAGAGGGCCACCGGCTCGCCACCGTGATACATCTTGAAATGGATCACGCCCGTCGGCGCATCGACCCGGTGATAGAGGTTCATGGCGATGGGCGCGCCGGCCCGGACGTCTTCGATGCGGCCGATGTCGCTGACGGCCGTCTGGGCCGCGAAGGCGTGCTGGTAGCCGGGCGAGAATGCCTCCCGGTAGCGGTGGAAGAGGTCGTGGCCGCGGGCCTCCCCCATGCGCTCGATCAGGGCGTCCTGCAGATCGTCCGACCACACCCGGCTGGCGGCGACCAGGCGCTCCTCGATCTGGGCCACCTGGATATCCTGCTCGCCGACGCGTGGCGCGCGAACGATGAAGTGGACGCGCGCCATGGGCGCGTCGGAGACATAGGTGGTGTAGTCGATGTCGTCGCCCTTGAAGACGGCCCGCAGGATGTCCTCGATGCGCTGGCGCAGCTCCGTATTGTAGCGCTCCCGTGGGATGTAGACGAGGCAGGAGAAGAAGCGCGCATAACGGTCGCGGCGCACGAACAGGCGGATGCGCTGGCGCTCCTCGAGATGGAGGACGCCCTGGGCCGTCTCGATCAGCTCCTCCGGCGTGATCTGGAACAGCTCGTCGCGCGGATAGGTCTCGAGGATGTTGAGCATCGCCTTGGCGTTGTGGCTGCCGGGGGCGAAGCCGGTCTGCTCCAGGACCTGGCGGATCTTGTGACGCAGGAGCGGGATATCGAGCGGGTTGCGGTTGTACGCGGTCGAGGTGAAGAGGCCGATGATGCGCCGCTCCCCGGCGACCTCGCCCGTCGGGCCGAAGCGGCGCACGCCCACATAGTCCATGTAGACGGGCCGGTGCACCGTGGCGTACGTGTTCGCCTTGGTGATGATGAAGAGCTCCTTGCGGCGGGCGAAGGCGGCCGCCTCGCGCGGCAGTGCGGCCTTGTGCCGCGCCACCGATTCCTCGGAGATCTCGCGCAGCACGCCGAGACCCGAATTGGGCACGATATGGAGGTAGTGCTCGCCGCCCTCCGCGGCCAATTCGTAATCGCGCACGCCCAGGAGCGTGAAGTTGTCGTCCCGCATCCATTGGAGGAACGCCTTGCCCTCGGCGACCTCCTCCTCGGGCAACGGCGACGGGCTCTCGCTCAGGTCCCGGATCAGCTCGTCGACGCGCCCGCGCATGGCCTGCCAGTCCTCGACCGCGTGCCGGACGTCGGCCAGCACGGTCTCGATATCCCGGCGGATGGCGTCGAGCGCGGCGGGGGCCGAGCGCTGGCTGACCTCGACATGGAGGATGGATTCGGCGATGCCGTCCGTCGACCCCGGCGCCAGCACATCCGCGAGCACGCCGCCCTCATCGCGCGCGACGCGGATGACCGGGTGGATCAGCAGGTGGACGGTCAATTGCTGGCGATTGATCGCGTTGACGATCGAATCGACCAGGAACGGCATGTCGTCGTTGACGATCTCGACCACCGTATGGGTCGAGAGCCAGCCGTGTTCTTCCTCGGTCGGGTTGTAGACCCGGATCTTCGGCGCCCCGGGGAGGCGCTTGCGCATGAAGCTCCAGATCGAGAGGGCGGAGCCATAGAGGTTGTCGGGCGTGGGCTCGAGCAGGAAATCGGCGCCCAAATCGTCGAAATACTGGCGCACGAAACGCTCGGCCGGCGCCGTCTCGCCCTCGAGCTTGTTGCGGGTTTGATCGACGATGCCGGAGATGATCTCGGACTTCAGGTCCTCGGCCAGGGCCGCCATCCTTCCCTCCTTGCTGACTGCCGGGCTGACTGCCGGAACGTGTCGGACAAAACCTACCCCAACAGGCCAGGATCGCAAGGCGGCAATTGCCCGCGCCCGGGGCCCAAGACTCAGGCGTTGAGGCCGCCGTCGACCATGACCGTGGCGCCGTTGACGTAGGCGGCGCCCGCGGCCAGGAAGACGATGACCTCGGCATAGTCCTCGGGTTTGCCGATGCGGCGCAGCGGCACCCTCGCCTCGACCTCTTCCGCCGTATGCGAGAACTCGCACTGCCAGTTCGAATCGACCATGCCGGGGGCGATGGCGTTGACCCGCACCTCCGGCGCCAGGCCCCGCGCCCATTCCTTGGTCATGACCACCAGGGCCGCCTTGGTGGCGCAGTAGACGGAGCTGCTGCCGCCGCCCGAGAAGGCGCTCATGCTAGAGGTGTTCACGACGGCCCCGCGCGCCGCCTTGAGGTGGGGTGCGGCCGCCCGGATCGCCCGCGCCGGCCCCAACAGGTTGACGGAGAGGAGCTTGTCCCAGAAGGCGTCGCTCTGGGTCTCGAAATCGCTTGGGGGGATGGGCCTGTCGGTGTTGGGCGTGGCGGCGTTGTTGACGAGGTAGTCGAGCCCGCCCATGGCGGCGGCCGCCGCCGCGACCATCGCCGGGACGGCGTCCGCATCGCCCATGTCTGCGGGTGCCGCGATGACCTCGTGGCCTTCGGCCTCGAGCCGCGCCACCTCGCGCGCGAGCGCGGCCGAGCCCGGCAGATCGTTGACCGCGACTTGGGTGCCCGAGCGCGCGAGCAGTTCGACCGTGGCGAGGCCGATACCGGACGCTCCGCCGGTCACCAGCGCCTTCTTCCCTGAAAGCTCGAAGCGAATCATCTCGTCTCCCCCGTTGCGTTCGACCGGTGGGCGCCGGCCCATCGCGCCATGGTGCCCGCCCGCCGCGCCCGCGTAAACCGTCCGCTGCCCGCCCAGGCGAGAAGTTGCCTCGGCCGGCGCGATCGCGCAAAATCGCCCGAGCGTTAGGGCGATCCGAGCCGAGATGGAAGGTCATACCATGAGCGATCCGCAAATCACCCGATTCGAGCCACACGGCTCCGCCGGCACCGGCCTCCAGGAATGGGACCCGATCGACCCGGCCACTCTCGAGGCGGGCAACCCGACACAGCGCGGCCACATCTACCACCACGATGCGGCCACGGGCCTGATGGCCGGGGTCTGGGATTGCACGCCCATGACCGGCAGGCTCGAACCTTACGAGGTGAACGAGTTCATGTTCCTGCTCGAGGGCGCGGTCACGATTGTCGGCGCGGATGGCGGCGAGGTGACCATCGGCGCGGGCGAGCCGTTCGTGATCCCCAAGGGCCTGCCCTGCGCCTGGAAGTAGGAAGGCTATGTGCGCAAGTTCTTCATGATCTTCCCCGATGGGTCGGGGCAGGCGCCCGCCGACCCGTCGGCGCTCGCCGTGATCCGGCCGCGGGCGGCGGGGCCGGAGGGCGGCATGGCCCGGGTCGAGATTCCCGACCCCTCGATCTTCATGGGCGACACCCCGACCCAGAACGTCCACCGCTATTTCACGGACATGACCGGGCAGATGACCGTCGGCCTGTGGGACAGCACGCCCTTCGAGCGCGCGCCTGCGCCGTTCCCGAGATGCGAGCTCATGTGCCTCCTCGAGGGCTCGGTGAGCCTGACCGACGGCGCGGGTGCGGAACACCGGTTCGAGGCCGGCGAGGCGGCCTACATACCCATGGGCGCGCCCTGCGGCTGGAAGAGCACCGTGTACGTGCGCAAGTTCTTCGCCATCTTCCAGCCCGCCGTGGCCGCGAGCGCCCAAGCGGCGGAGTAGGCAGCCAGCGGGGAGACGCGAAAGGGCCCGGCGGGCGCGGAACGGCCCGGCCTGATCTGGCCGAGGGTTTGGGGATGGCTGGGGCGGAAATAATCCGGATGGGACGAAACTGGACAATTGCATCCGCTCCCATGGTGCATCTCTCGTCCGTGGATAGTGGCGACTCGAATCTTGCCAGGTTTTGGCGCCCTCATCTCATCCCACTACGAACTTCTGGACACAGCTCATCGAGGAATTGAGCTAAGGTGATGGCATGACGTTATTCGGTACGGACATACTCGTTCGGACGATCTCGGAACCGACGATCACCGACAAACATGACAATTTGTGGAGCTATCATAGCCAGAGCGATCATCATTCGAAGGTCGCGTGCTGGGGTATCGTTTTCGACATGATGCAGACGTGCGGCTCGCTCCGGCGGCACGTCGAAGCGGGTCGAGTAGCCTTCGGGATCAATCATGATCTGCGGGACTTCAAGAACGACCGCAAGAAGAACCTGGATCTCGTCATCTGCCAACCCGCCTCCGGCGCAAAACCTTCAAAGCGCACGCTTGCGACATACGCTGATCACTGTAGCGCACCCGGTTCCTTGGACACAAGTTTGTCTCACGCGGCGGGCCTGATTGAGATCGCGGCGTGCCACGCCTGACGAGCTTGAGCGGGGCTCAGGTAGCCGTTCTTCTCCACGATCCACTGGGCATTGTAGAGTTCGACGAAGTCGCGGACGGCGTCCCGCAGCTCCGCGATGTTGCGGTAGATGCGACCATGGATGATCTGTTCCTTCAGCGTGCGATTGAACCGCTCGGCGACGCCGTTGGTCTGGGGCTCGGCGACGAAGGCGTAGGACGGCTGGATGCCCCAGAACTTGATCTGGTTGGTGAAGTGGTCCGACAGATACTGGGAGCCGTGATCCATCCGCAAGGCCAGCCCCCGAGCCGCGCCGGCCGCGGTCGAGCCATACAGCCCGGCAAGCCCCATGGAGATCGGCTGCAGGGCGGCGAAGCGGTCGCCGCGCTTGCAGACATGCCAGCCGACACACTCGGCGTTCCAATGCTCGACGGCGGTGAAGATCCAGCCCCAGCCGTCGTCCACCGTGAACACCCGAACGCCATCGGTGCCCCACATGAGGTTCGGGGCATGAGTGATGATCTCACCGTCATGGGGATTGCCGCCACGGCGGCGGCAGCGATGGGGCGAGAGCAGATTGTTCTCGCGCATCAGGCGGAGCACCCGCTTGCGGGCAACCCGGATGTCGCGACAGACCCGAAGCCGAGCCCAGACCTTGCGGTAGCCCTCGCCCTCCCAGGGCGATGCCTCCAGGTCGGCTTCGATCGCCACCAGCAGCGCCTGGTCCGAGATCGCGGGCTTCGGTCCCCGACGCTTTGCCGGCGGCTGCTCGGCGTGCTGGCCGGAGGTCATGGCGTAGAACGAGGAGCGGGCCATGCCCCAGGCGGCGCAGACCCGCCGCAGGCCGTAGGCCAGACCCGTGCCGGGCGAGGTGGCGGCACTCATCGCCGCGACCTCCGCCGCCCCAAAGGGCCGAAGGTCTCCGTCTTGGCTTCCAGCAGTTCCACCTGCATGGTCAACTCTCCGATCCGCTTCATGGCGCTATCCAGTTCCGCCTGCACCGGATCGCCCTTGCGTTGCTTGAGCGAGGCGTCGATCCCGCCGATCGCTTTCTCACGCCACTGCTCGAGCCGGAAGATCTCTACGCCCAACTGGCGCGACAGAAGTTGCACCGGCTCGTCACGCAAAAGCCGCAGAACGACCTCACGCTTGCGCGCCACCGTCCATCGCTGGCCAAGTCCCAGCGGGCCTGCCGGCAAAGCCTGGCCTGGGGAAAACGTGGACGAGCCAAGCTCGCCCGCATTTACTACAGGCCCATCAACAGCAACTTTCTTCTCAAAATTATCGGTCATGTTCCGGTCCTCCTTGGACACTTCGATTAAGCCAATTCTGTGTCCAAGGAAATCGGGTCCGACTCAACATACGCTGATCACTACGGGATTGATCTGACTGAAGCGGAGCGCAAGGCGTTCGAGGCCTTGCCCGTCCTACGCGAGTTGCCGGTTGGGAGCGTACTGATTGCCCTCGAGGCGAAGGCGTGTATGACGGCGCATCAGCGAGCTTTGCCTCGTCTCTATGACGAGCTCAACTCGAGCCATCAGACGGTGCACGGCGCGCATGATCTGGCGATTGCGGCTGGTTTCGTGATGATCAACATCGCCGATCGCTTTCTAAGTCCCGGCCTGAACAAGAAGAACCGAACGAACGACCCTGAGTGGAGCACCCACGATCAACCGAAATCCGTCAACATAACAATCGAAAAATTTCAACAACTGCCGCGCCGATCAAAGCCTGGAACCGAGGGTTACGACGCTCTCGCCATCGTCGTTATCGATTGCATCAACGACGGCTCACCTGTGAAGTTGCACACGAGGCCACCGGCACCGCTGCCACATACGACGTACCACTATGCAGCGATGATCGATCGGTTAAGCGGGCTGTACGATACGCGCTTTGCGCAACTCTGAGAGTCTCCGACGCAGACCGATGACATCAGCCGTCTCGCATTCCCATACAATTATGACACGAAAGCCTCGAGCTCTCAGTTCACGTGCCTTGGCCGCGTCACGCTGGCGGTTGGCCTTGAACTTGTCTCGCCAGAACTGATTGTTACGCTTGGGTATGGTGGCCTTCGAACACCCTCGATGTTGGTGCCAAAAACAGCCGTTGACGAAGATCGCCCAGCGTTTCGATTTGTTCGCGAGATCAGGAGAACCCGGCAACGACGTGACATTGAGCCGATAGCGCAGGCCAAGTTCACGACAGACTCCGGCAACGGATTTCTCGGCTGGCGTACCACGTTGGCGAACGCGCTGCATTAGTGCGCGACGATCTGGGTCAGTAGTGAGTATCACTCTGCGGCTATTGAGACCGGTTGCCCCGCAATTCTGTGTCGTTGTTTCGACAAGGCGGTAATTCGCCGAGGCGGTTCGATCGCGCCCGTCTGAATGCGGCTCAGATGCGCCCGCACGGCATCCAGGAAGCCCGGCACGAAACGCAGGCTGGAAGCTTCGGCTCGTGATAAGAAGCCCGCCGTCGCCCTCTCGGATAACGGCAAACCCTCATGCCGCAAAAACTTGTGCAACAGCCGACGCTTCGACCATACGGGAAAAGCTCCGATGTTGACCACATAGCGCTTGGATCCATCGAAGCGTGCGGCTTTAGGGAAAGAGCCGGGCTTCACACGCCATGCCGCATCCAGCTCACCAAAATAGAAGCCAGGTTCGATCAGACGACGACCCAGCCATTCGGCAACTGGCACCGTCACAGCGTTGCCCACCAGAGACCACCGAAGCCGCTCTGGTGCCGCGCACGACCAGTCTTCGGAAAAGCCTTGCAAGCGCTCCACATCGCGAATATCGGGCTTAATGATCTCGCCAGAAGGTAGGAGTATCGCGGGCGGCGAGGGTATTCCGACTGTCGAGCCGTTCTTGAGCGTCGGAACCGCGTCGGGAGCCCAACCAAGGCCTCGCGTGCCTTCGGTCCAATAGAATCCGTGCGCATGCGTTGTCAGTTTCGTGGGCCGCTCCGGCGGTGTTGCGTCGTCGGCAAATAGGACCTTTTCTGGATCGAGATCGCATCGGCTCGCGATCAAGAACACCCGATTTCGCCGCTGCGGGAGGAACGCCAACGAATTGATGGACCGGTAGGCCCACCTATAGCCGCGCTCTTCGAATGCCGTCGCTAGACGTTCCATCGCCGCACCACTTTCGAGTTGCAGCATGAATGAAACATTTTCGAGCATCACCACAGGGATTGGGCGACGGTCGATCAATCGAAAGACCTGATCGACAAGCCCGGATCGCTTGCCCGTGATACCCGCCGTCTTACCAGCTTGCGATAGATCTTGGCAGGGAAAGCCCGCTGTCAGCAGATCGACTTCTTGTGGCAGGGAACGCAGCTTGGCCACATCGGGACTGTTCGGAACACCGTCGAAGCGATGTGCCAACACGGCTTTCGCGGGGTCCCATACTTCGCACGACATAACGGTTTCGTGCCCTGCTTTGTGTAAGCCGAGTTCGAATCCGCCAATCCCCGCGAAGAGTGCGCCGATGTGCATTCGCATCACCCTATTATTCTTGACCCGACAATACCACATACGATCACGGAACAAAAGAACAACACGCGAGAATGCACCGAGATACCAACCGGCACATTATCTTCCAGTCCTGGTTGGTCGGCGGCTCAGTTGATGATCTGTCAGGGAGCCCGACCTAGAACGGAGATCGGTGAATTGGCGGAGTGGGCGGCGGGCAAACGACCACCGGCGAACGAAAATGCCCAGCGCATTCTCGCCGGACCCCCGTGATTGGCTGGGGGATGGCTGGAGCGGGAGACGGGATTTGAACCCGCGACCCTCACGTTGGCAACGTGATGCTCTACCTCTGAGCTACTCCCGCGCGCCAGCGCCCCGAATATAGGCGCCGCCAGCCGCAATGCAAGTATGGGCTGGCGGGCACCACGGCCTATGTCGTGAGCCGCTCATCCCATTCCACGTCCGTGGGCGCGCTCGTGGTGATGAGACGGAAATCGGCATGCAGCGGATTGATGAGCACGTTGCGCTCGACGGGCCGGCCGACCACCGAAGGCACGATGAGGACGGCCGTGCGCCCGGCGGCCAGCCAAGCGTCGCCAAAGGCCCGGCTGGCGGTGTAATCGGCCCCGCCGTCCCACCCCGGCACGGCCGCGCTCGTGATCGCTTCCACGGCCACGGCCGCCGGGCAGTCGATGCGTATCCACTGCTGCGTCCGCGGCAAGGTGCCGATGTTCGCCCGGGCCAACTGTTCGAGCAGGGCGCCGGCGAAGGTTTCGCTGGCGTAAATCAAGGGGCGGCCGGGCGAGTTCCAGCGGCCACCTTGCTGGGTCGCGCCCGCGCCGTCGAAGATGGGATGGCGGCGGTCCGCGATCCTGTAGGCCGTGAGCGGCGCCGTGGGGCCGCTAGCCATGGGTATCGGCCCGGTCTAGGCGGCGAGGCCGAAATAGAGGCCCCAGAGAACGTCCTCGACCCGGCGCGCGCCGAGCTCCGTCCCGGCGGCGTCGAGCGGCGCGCGGCCATCCAGCTCGGGATGCGGCTTGCCGAGGAACGACCGCGCCATCTCGTCGTCGTCGAAGACGTGGCGCGCGGTCGCGAACACCCGCGCCAGGCGCTCGGTGACCTCGCTTTCGCGCGCGTTCAGGCGGCCCTTGCGGCGGTGCCAGGTGGCCTGGGCGACAACGTGGTCGCGCAGGCGGCTCCGCGCCTCGGCCTTCCCGCGGGCGAACCAGTCGATCGCGTGGCTGAGCGAGCGCTTGGGCAGGCCCTCGTGGACCAGCGCATCGAGGTCAGCGACCGACCGCACCCGCCGGCCGAGAAGCTTCGGGCCGCCAAGGACCTCGGCGATCTTTTCCGCTTCGATCATGGCGCCAACCCCCATCACCGCTTTATCATTCGGATGAGTATAGCCTATCACATGAATAGCTTGAATCCCGATACCCCGACCGCGCCAATCTCCTTTTCGGGTGGGCGATCGCCATCGCCAGCCGCAATGCAAGCGCGCGCTGGCGCGGCTTTGGCGTTGAGATGCGCTGGCGGGCGGCTATGCTGCGCGGATGCCAGCGACGCCCGAAGACCTCATGGCCCGGCTCGAAGAGCTCGGCATCGAGACCGAGACCCACCGCCATCCGCCGCTCTTCACCGTCGAGGAGAGCAAGGCGCTGCGCGGCGCGCTTCCCGGCGGCCATTGCAAGAGCCTCTTCCTCAAGGACAAGAAGGGCGCCCTCTTCCTCGTGGTTGCGCTCGAGGACCGGGCCATCGACCTCAAATGGCTGCGCGGGCCCTTGGGCGTCAAGACCCTCTCCTTCGGGCGGCCGGAGCTGCTGATGGAAGTTCTCGGCGTCATCCCCGGCGCCGTGACGCCCTTCGCGGTCGTCAACGACGGTGCGAACCGGGTGCGGGTCTTCCTCGATTCCGCCATGCTGGAGCGCTCGCCGCTCAACTACCACCCACTCACCAACGAGGCGACGACGGCGATCTCTCCCGGCGATCTGGTGACCTTCCTGGCGGCGTGCGGGCACGCGCCGCGGGCGATCGATTTCGATGCGCCCCGGGCCTGAGCCATCGCCAGCATCGGCCTTGTCATGGCCGGGCGAAACCGTCATGTATGGGTGAGCGAAAGGGAACAACCCGGTGTCATCGATGGAACCGATCATTGGCCAGCAGCCAGGGGCCGGCAACGGCGCGCTGATCAAGGACAGCGATACGGCGAGCTTCATGGCCGACGTGATCGAGGCGTCGGCCGAGGTGCCGGTGATCGTCGATTTCTGGGCGCCCTGGTGCGGCCCGTGCAAGGAGCTCGGCCCGGCCCTCGAGAGAGTGGTGACGGCGGCGGGCGGCGCCGTGCGCCTGGTCAAGGTCAATATCGACGAGAACCAGGATCTCGCGCAGCAGATGCGCATCCAGTCGATTCCCGCCGTCTACGCCTTCAAGGGCGGCCAGCCCGTGGACGGCTTCACGGGCGCGGTGCCGGAAAGCCAGATCAAGGCGTTCGTCGAGCGGCTGGCCGGCCCGGACGCGGTTCGGCCCTCCCCCGTGGAGCAGGCCCTCGAACAGGCCAAGGCGGCGCTCGAGAGCGCCGACCACGCGACCGCCGGGGCCATATACGGCCAGGTGCTCAACCACGAGCCGGCCAATGTGGCCGCCATCGCCGGACTCGCGCGCTGCCTGGTCGCGGCGGGGGAGCTCGCCGAGGCGCGCCAGATCCTCGAAAGCCTGCCCCAGGAGGCGCGCGAGGCGCCCGACGCCGCCGCCGCGCGCGCGGCGCTCGAGCTCGCCGAGAAGGCCGGCGCCGCAGCGGGCAAGACGGACGAGCTCCGGGCCCGCCTCGCGGAGGACCCCGCCGACCCCCAGGCGCGCTACGACCTGGCCCTGGCCCTCTACGCCGCGGGCCGGCACGAGGAGGCGATCGACGAGCTGATCGAGCTGGTCCGGCGCAACCGCCAATGGAACGACGAAGCGGCGCGCCAGCAGCTGGTCCAGATCTTCGAAGCCCTCGGCCATACCCACGAGCTGACCGTGTCCGGGCGCAAGCGCCTGTCCGCGGTGCTGTTTTCCTAGAGCGTCTCCGTTTTGGGTGGGCCCGCTCCGGTCATGTCTCGCTCGCGGCGGCCGATCGGGTGGTCCGCGTCTGCGCGCCGCCTTGCGGCCTGGAGCGATTCCAGCCGAGTTGGAATCGCTCCGGTGTCCTGACATGAGGGCGCCGGCCGAGGGCAATGTGGCCACGCCGCCGGGCGAGATCCCCATCTTTCCCCTCCCCGGCGTGCTGCTCCTGCCGCGCGGGCGGCTGCCGTTGCACGTCTTCGAGCCGCGCTACCGCAACATGACCCGCGACGCGCTGGCCGGGCCCGAGGTAATCGGCATGGTGCAGCCCGCCGACCCCGGCGACTCGAGCCCCCAGCCGCCCGTCTACGGCACCGGCTGCGCCGGGCGGATCACGGAGCTTCGCGGGACCGAGGACGGCCGGTACTACTTCACCCTGCTCGGGCTGTGCCGCTTCCGGATCGTCGAGGAGCTGCCGCTCGCGGACGGGTACCGCCGGATCCTGGCGGACTATGCGCCCTACCTGGCCGATCTCGAGGCCCCCGGCGAGGACGCCATCGGCCGGGCGGGTTTCCTCTCGGCGCTGCGGGCTTATTTGGATGGGCGGGGGGTCGCCACCGATTGGGACGCCATCGACGAGACCCCTGACGAGCCGCTGGTCACCTCGATCGCCATGGCCTTTCCCTTCGAGGACAGGGAGCGTCAGGCGGTCCTCGAGGCGGCCACGCTGGTGGAGCGCGCGCGCCTCATGACCGCGCTCATGGAAATGGCGAGCATCGCGCCCGAGGGCGCGCCGCCGCGGCGACATTGATGAAGCGGGTGGATGGAACATGAGCGACGGAAAATCGGGCGTCGACCCCATGCTTCTGGAGATTCTCGTATGCCCCCTGACCAAGGGGCCGCTGCGCTACGACGCGCAAGCCGAGGAGCTGATCAGCGACCAGGCGGGCCTCGCCTATCCCATCCGCGACGGCATCCCGATCATGCTGGCGGACGAGGCGCGGCGGCTCGACGACGGCGAGTCGCGCTGACGCGGGGCCGGGCGGCATGAGCGAGCATCGAGGCACCCGCCACTGGCCCGTCGAGATCCGCCTCAAATCGGCGGAGAAGTGCCTGGAGGTGGATTTCGACGACGGCCTGTGTTTCAGCTTGCCGGCCGAGTTCCTGCGGGTCGAAAGCCCCTCGGCCGAGGTCCAGGGCCACGGGCCCAGTCAGCGCAAAACCATTCCCGGCCGACGGCATATCGGCATCATGGGCCTGGAGCCGGTGGGCAACTACGCCATCCGGATCAAGTTCGACGACCTTCACGATACGGGCATCTATAGCTGGACCTACCTCCACGAGCTGGGGGAGCGGCGGGATGAGCTTTGGCGGGCCTATCTGGAGGCGCTCGAAAGGGAAGGGCTGAGCCGCGATCCGTGAGCGTCAGAGCGGCTCGCCCCGGGCCAGGCGGGGCAGGTCCCCTACCAGGCCCATGGCGTGGCGCATGAACAGCTTGCGCAAGCCCGGCAGGTGGTTGACCGCCGCGAGGCCCAGGTCCCGACCCAGGGCCAGGGGCACGGACTCGCTCGCGAACAGGCGGTTGAGCCCGTCCGTCACGGCGATCAGCGTCAGGCTGTCGAAGCGGCGCCAGCGCTCGTAACGCTCGAGCGCGGCACCATCGGCGGGATCGAGGCCCAGCCGGCAGGCGTCCGCCACCACCTCCGCCAGGGCCGCCACGCCGCGCAGGCCGAGATTGAAGCCCTGGCCGGCGATGGGGTGGATGGCGTGGGCGGCATCGCCGACGAGGGCGAGGCGGGCCCCCACGTAGCGCTCGGCATGACTGAGGGCGAGCGGATAGCTCCACCGCGCGCCCACCACCTCGAGGCGGCCGAGGCTGGGGCCGAAGCGCCGGGCGGCCTCGGCGGCGAACGCGGCGTCGTCGAGCGCGAGCATCGCGGGCGCCAGTTCGGCGCGCTCGGTCCACACGATCGACGACCGGTTCCCCAGGAGCGGCAACATGGCGAAGGGCCCGGCCGGGAGGAAGCGCTCGTGCGCGATGCCGCGGTGGGGGCGCTCGTGCGCCAGGGTGCAGACGATGCCCGTCTGCCCGTAGGACCACCCGGTCGTGGGGATGCCGGCCGCGCGCCTGATGGGAGAGGCGCGCCCGTCCGCCGCGACCACGAGGCTGGCACCGATGCGCCGGCCATCGGCGAGCGTCGCGACGGCGCGGGCACGATCGCGCCGGAGATCGGCCACCTTCGCCGGGGCGACGAGGCGCGCGGACGGCAGGCGCCCGATCAGCTCGTGCAGCCCCGCCAGGATATGGCGGTTCTCGACCATGGTGCCGAGCGGGCCGTCACCGGCCTCCTGGTGGTCGTAATGCAGGAACAGGGGCGAATCGCGGTCGGACACGCGAATCTCCTGGATCGGCTGCGCCGCCGGCTCGAGATATCGCCAGAGCCCTATTCCCTCGAGCACGCGCATGGCACCTAGGGCGATGGCCGACGCGCGGCCGTCGGTCCCCGATGCGAGCGCGTGCCCGGGCGGCCGGGCATCGACGACGGCCACCTCGAGGCCGGCGCCGGCGAGCGCCGCGGCCGCGCTCAGCCCCACCATGCCGCCGCCGACGACGAGGATCTGGGCTTGGATTTCCTGGCCCATGCCGGCCTTCCGCTCGCGCAATACACAAGACAGGGCAGGATTCATTGCGATGCGCGGCTTGTCCAGCCTATCGGCTATGAATTCTGCGGCCCCGACATCGGCCGCTCGCGGACCGAACGCGACACAAAAATCCCTTTTCCCCGATGGGGAGAGGCCGCGAATCGTCGGATACGGGCCAGTAGAGCGTTTCCAGTTGGACTGGAATCGCTCCAGGCCGCGAGGCGGCCCGCCGGTTGTCCGGCGCGCTCGCGCAGGCGCGGACCACTTGGTCCGCTGCCGCGAGCGACAAAATCGCTAGAGCGGTTCCGATCGAAGCGGAAACGCTCTAGAGGTGGCGGACACAGTTTCTGTTTTGTACATTGGTGTACCCACCGGCGCGCGGGCCGGTGGGCAAACAGGAATTCGGTGCGCGGCACATATGGCGAGCTCGATCAAGGCCACGGCCCGAACGGCGCTGTTCCCCGACGGATGGCGCGCCTTCGTGCATCGGCGCGCCCAGGAGGCGGGTGGCGCGGTGCTGATCGTGCTCGCGCTTGCCTTCGGGGCCGCCTTGGTCACCTTCGATGCCGCCGATCCGTCGCTGAACCGCGCCGTGGCCGGGCCGGTCACCAATCTGCTGGGTATCACGGGCGCCTATGGGGCCGACATCCTGTTGCAGACCATCGGGCTCGCCGCCGGGCTCATCAGCATCGCGCTCGCGGCCTGGGGGGCGCGGCTGGTCGCCCATCATGGGCTCACGCCGCTGTGGCTGCGGCTCACCCTGCTGCCGATCGGGCTGATTCTCGCCGCCGTTGGCCTCGCCGCGCTCACCACGCCGGTGGACTGGCCCCTGCGCAGCTCCCTCGGCGGTGTCGCGGGCTCGCTCGTCCTCGACAAGGCCGCCGGCCTGGGCGCCCTGTTCGGGCTCGACGCGGATGCGATCGGGCTGGCCGCGGCCGTCCTCGCCGCCGCCGCGCTGGTGCCGAGCCTCGCCATCGGCGGTCGCGAATGGCGCGCCCTGGTGCGCGGGGCCAGGGCGGTCGGCGGCCTCGGCTCGCGCGTCCTGCGGCGCATCTCCCGCATGCGGCGCCGGGAGCGCGAGGGCGCGATCGAGTTGCGGGGCGCCATGGGCCGGGCCGCCTGGCGCGCCGATTCGGATGATCGCGCCGAGCCTTATTTCGAGAGCGATCCGGGCGCGCCGCCGGCACCGGAGGCCGAGTATCCAGATGTTCCCGTCGGCCTCGTGGCGCCGCGGGCCAGCACCGCGCCGGTGGGGCGGCGGGCGCGGGCGGCGCGGCAGGCCAGCCTCGCCCTGTCCCCGGGCCAGAGCTACCAGGCGCCGCCACTCGACCTGCTCCAGCTCCCGCGGGGGGGCGGCGCGGATAGCGCCGTCAACGCGGACGCGCTGGCCCAGAACGCGCGCCTCCTCGAATCGGTGCTGGAGGATTTCGGCGTCCACGGCGAGATCGTAAAGGTGCGGCCCGGCCCGGTCGTGGCCCTCTACGAGCTCGAGCCCGCGCGCGGCACCAAGTCGTCGCGGGTCATCGGCCTCGCCGACGACATTGCCCGGTCCATGAGCGCGGTCTCCGCGCGCATCGCCGTCGTCTCGGGCCGCAATGCCATCGGCATCGAGCTTCCCAACGCCCGCCGGGAGCAGGTCTATCTGCGTGAGCTGCTGGCCTCCGACACCTTCGAGCGATCCCAGAACCTGGCACTCGCGCTGGGCAAGGATATCGGCGGCGCGCCGGTCATCGCGGACCTCTCGCGCATGCCCCATCTTTTGATCGCCGGCACCACCGGATCGGGCAAGTCCGTCGCCATCAATACGATGATCCTCTCGCTGCTCTACCGGCTCACGCCGGACGAATGCAAGTTCATCATGATCGACCCCAAGATGCTCGAGCTGTCGATGTACGACGACATCCCGCACCTGATGGCGCCCGTGGTGACGGACCCGCGCAAGGCGGTGGTCGCGCTCAAATGGGCGGTGCGCGAGATGGAGAGCCGGTACCGCCTCATGTCCCAGCTCGGCGTGCGCAATATCGTCGGCTACAACGCGCGCCTCGCCGAGGCGCGCAAGAAGGGCGAGGCCCTGTCGCGCCGGGTGCAGACCGGGTTCGACGCGGAAACCGGCCGACCCGTATTCGAGGATCAGCCGCTCGACCTCGAGGCCATGCCGCTCATCGTCGTCGTGGTCGACGAGATGGCGGACCTGATGATGACCTCGGGGAAGGATATCGAAGCGGCCGTCCAGCGCCTCGCGCAGATGGCGCGGGCCGCCGGCATCCACCTGATCATGGCGACCCAGCGGCCGTCGGTGGACGTCATTACCGGGACCATCAAGGCCAATTTCCCGACCAGGGTGAGCTTCCAGGTGACCTCCAAGATCGACAGCCGGACCATCCTCGGCGAGCAGGGGGCCGAGCAGCTTCTGGGGCAGGGCGATATGCTCTTCATGGCCGGGGGCGGGCGCATCACCCGCGTCCACGGCCCCTTCGTCAGCGACGACGAGGTGGAGGCCGTGGTCCGCTACCTCAAGTCCCAGGGCGAGCCGGATTATGTCGAGGACATCACCGAGGACCCCGACGGCGGCTTCGAGGACGTGATGGACGGCACGGGCGACGAGCTCTACGACCGCGCGGTGGCCCTCGTCTCGCGCGAGCGCAAGGCGTCCACGAGCTTCGTCCAGCGTCACCTGCAGATCGGCTACAACCGGGCCGCCCGTATCATCGAGCAGATGGAATCCGAGGGCGTCATCAGCCCGGCCAATCATGTCGGCAAGCGCGAAGTCCTGACCCACGACGTTGGTTGAGGCCTGTCCGCGCGGCCCCCCCTGGCGGCGCACGCCCGGACGCACTATTTAGAGTCCCATGATGAAATTTTCCCGATCTTGGCAAATCCGCGCTGGCGCGGCCCTCATCGTCGCCGCGGTGGCCGCGCTGACGCCGCCCGACGGCCGGGCCGCACAGCTTTCGAGCACCGATCAGCAGGCCGTCGAAGAGGTCGAGGATTATCTCAACGGCATCGAGACCATGCATTCGCGCTTCATCCAGGTGGCGCCCGATGGCGGGCATGCCAGCGGCTCCATCTACCTCCAGCGGCCCGAGAAGATGCGTGTCGAGTACGATCCGCCGGTGCCGATCCTCATCGTTTCCACCGGCATCTGGCTGATCTACGCGGATTCGGAGCTGGGGCAGGTGAGCCATTTGCCGATGGACAGCTCGCCGGTCTCGGTGCTGGCGCGCGAGGACATGTCCTTCGGCGACGAGATCGAGGTCACGCGGGTGACCCGCTCGGCCGGTGTGCTGCGCCTGACGCTCAAGGACAACCGCAGCTTCTCGGCCGACCTCGGAGAGATCACCCTGGTCTTCGCCGAGAGCCCCTTGCGCCTCAAGAAATGGACCGTGCTCGATGCCCAGGGCCTGGTGACGACCGTCACCCTCGTCGATCCGCGGTTCGGTATCGCCCTCGACCCGGTTCTCTTCAAATTCGTCGATCCCTCGCCGGATCGCGAATACGACCGCTAGAGCGTTTCCACCTCGACTGGAATCGCTCCAGGCCGCAAGGCGGCCCGCCGGCCGTCCGGCGCGCCCGCGCAGGCGCGGACCTCTCGGTCCGCTGCCGCGAGCGACAAAAGAGCGTTTCCAGCTCGACTGGAATCGCTCCGGGCCGCAAGGCGGCCCGCCGGCCGTCCGGCGCGCCCGCGCGGGCGCGGACCTCTCGGTCCGCTGCCGCGAGCGACAAAAGAGCGGTTCCAGCTCGACTGGAATCGCTCCAGGCCGCAAGGCGGCCCGCCGGCCGTCCGGCGCGCCCGCGCGGGCGCGGACCTCTCGGTCCGCTGCCGCGAGCGACAAAAGAGCGGTTCCAGCTCGACTGGAATCGCTCCAGGCCGCAAGGCGGCCCGCCGGCCGTCCGGCGCGCCCGCGCGGGCGCGGACCTCTCGGTCCGCTGCCGCGAGCGACAAAAGAGCGGTTCCAGCTCGACTGGAATCGCTCCAGGCCGCAAGGCGGCCCGCCGGCCGTCCGGCGCGCCCGCGCAGGCGCGGACCTCTCGGTCCGCTGCCGCGAGCGACAAAAGAGCGGTTCCAGCTCGACTGGAATCGCTCCAGGCCGCAAGGCGGCCCGCCGGCCGTCCGGCGCGCCCGCGCAGGCGCGGACCACTTGGTCCGCTGCCGCGAGCGACAAAAAAGGCTAGAGTGGGTCCGATCGAAGCGGAACCGCTTTAGCGCGGGCCGGTCGAGCGAGCTTTCCACGGACGGTCGTCATGCAGCTTCCCCTCATCGGCGTTTGTGCCTGCTACCGGCATGTCGGCGACAACCCTTTCCACATGGCGGGCGACAAGTATGTGAGGGCCATTGGCGAGGGGGCCGGCGGGCTGCCCATGATCCTGCCGTCGCTCGGCGACTGGTACGATGTGGCGGCGCTGACCGGGCGTCTCGATGGGCTTCTGCTGACCGGCAGCCCCTCCAACGTCGAGCCGCGCCACTACGACGGCACGCCGAGCGCGCCGGGGACCGAGCACGACCCGGTGCGGGACGCAACCGTCCTGCCCCTGATCCGGGGCGCCCTCGCGGCGGGGCTGCCGTTGCTCGCCATATGCCGGGGTATCGAGGAGCTCAACGTGGCGCTCGGCGGCACCCTCCATCAGCGCGTCCAGGAGCTTCCCGGCCGCCTCGACCATCGCGCGCGCAAGGAGGTTCCCGTCGACCAGCGTTACGAGCCCGCCCACACGGTCGCGCTGACCGAGGGCGGCCAGCTCGCCACCCTTCTCGGGGCGCGGGAGCTCACGGTCAATTCCCTCCACGCCCAGGCCGTCGACCGGCCGGCCGGCCGTATCGCCGTCGAAGCCGTGGCACCGGACGGGACGATCGAAGCGGTGCGCGTCGAGGACGCGAGCGCCTTCGCCCTTGGCATCCAGTGGCATCCGGAATGGCGCTGCATGGAAAATCCCGCCTCCCGCGCCATCTTCGCCGCCTTCGGCGATGCGTGCCGCGAGCGGGCCCGCGCCCGTGAGGATGCCGATGCATGGCGGCGAGAGGCATAATTAGTCATGCGAATCACGCATATATATCATGCGTTATTCGCATGACTAATCGCGCACTCTAGTATTATTTGAGAGTCATGGAGTGGCCGGGACCCGAGGGGTGCCGGTCGCCTGGAAGCGACTCCCCTGGCGCTTCCAGGCTCCGAAAGGAGCTTCGAACGCCCGGCCACCCCCCCTGGCCGGGCGTTCATTTATTCCGGCGGGCGCGATTCCGGCGGGCGAATCATCCCGGGGGGTTGAGCGGGGCGGCGGAAGCGGGCATCTTGCGCCCCACAATGCCGCTGCGCCTCGCCACCTGGAACGTCAACTCGATCCGAATCCGCCTCGAAAGCCTCGAGCGGCTGGTCGAGGCCGCGCGCCCTGACGTGATCTGCCTTCAGGAGACCAAGGTCCAGAACGAGCAGTTCCCCGAGGCGGAGATCGCGGCGCTGGGCTATCCGCACATCCACCGCCAGGGGCAGAAGAGCTACAACGGCGTTGCCATCCTCTCGCGCCTGCCGCTGGCGAAGCCGGGGGTGGGGTCATGGTGCGGCATGGACGACTGCCGCCACATCCACGCCACCCTGCCGGGCGGCATCGAGCTGCATAATTTCTACGTCCCGGCCGGCGGCGATGTCCCCGACGTGGATGAGAACCCCAAATTCGCGCACAAGCTCCAGTTCCTCACGGAGATGGCCGCCTGGGGAGCGAAGCCCGGACGGCGGCGCAAGCCGGTCGTGCTGGTCGGCGACCTGAACATAGCACCCCTAGAGACCGACGTGTGGTCGCACAAGCAACTGCTCAAGGTGGTCAGCCACACGCCCATCGAAGTCGAGCACCTGGACCGGGTGATGGCGGCCGGGCAGTGGGTCGACGCCGTGCGGCGCTTCATCCCGCCCGAGGAGCGCCTCTATACCTGGTGGAGCTACCGCGCCCGGGACTGGGACGCGGCGGACAAGGGTCGCCGGCTCGATCACGTGTGGGTGACGCCGGCACTCGCCCCGGCCCTCGCGGGCGCCAGGGTCCTGCGTGAGGCCCGCGGCTGGAGCCGCGCGTCCGACCATGTCCCGGTCGTCGTCGATCTCGAGACCTGATCGCCCTTCAGTCGACCCGCCACATGAAATAGGGCCAGGTGCCCGCATCGGTCGGCAGCTCGAGCGCCCGCCAGCCGGGTACAGCCAAGTCCCTGTCGGAGAGAATGATGCCGCCCGGCCGCATCCGCCGAGCCAAGCCCTCGCCAACGCGGGCGGCGAGAGGCCCGTCGGCGGCCCGGTCGCTGGTGCCGATGTCGGCATGGGCGAGGGCCGCGGGGCCACCGAGGCGGGTCGCCGCCGTCCGCAGGGTCTCGGTCAGCTCGCCCAGGATCAGATGGGCCCGGTCGGGCACATATGGCGCGGGGGCGTGCAGGCTGCGGTCGAAGACGAAGATCTCGCGATCCGGCAGCAGGTGCCGCAGGTGATCGTAGGTGCGGCCCTTGCCGAGCCCCAGCTCGAGCACCGGCCCGGGCAAGCCCGCCACCAGCGCCGCGCCGCGCGCGAGGCAGGCCCGCTGGGCAACCAGCCGGTCGATCATACGGTCGAGGGCGCTGGGGCCCCGCGCCGCGCCACCCGTCATCCGCCGGCGACCCGATAGATGCGGTAGCGCCCTGGCGCGATGCCCGGCGGCGGATCGAGCGCCATCCACCGATCGACTTCCATGACCTGGTCGCCGAGCACGATGCCGCCCGGCGCCATGAGGCGGTCGATGGACGGCGCCAAGGCCGCGGCCAGGGCGGCGCTGGCTGCTTCGTCGCCGCTGCCGATATCCGCGTGGGCGAGGCCCACCGTGGGGCCGAGGCGCCGATGGGCGGTGGGCAATGTCTCGAGGAAATCACCCAGGAACAGGTGCTCGGGATCCGGGCGGCTGCCGGGGTGCGCCGCGATTTGGCGGTCGAACACGAAAATATCGCGGCCCGCCAGCCTCTCGCGCAGGTGATCGTAGGTCCGGCCGTTGCCCAGCCCGAGCTCGATCGCGGGCCCGGGAAGCCCGCCAACCAGCGCCGCCGCCATGTCGATACAGGCGCGCTGGGCTTCGAGGCGCCGGATGAAGCTGTCGAGCCGGCTCACGGTGCCGTCGCGTCAGCCGCCGCCGTCCTTGCTCACGGCCTTCTGGAGCTGGGCCGTCGTCTTCTCCAGCCGACGCGCAAGCTCGCGCATGATCTCCACCGCCATCTGCGGGAACTCGTTGACCAGCCGGAAGAACAGGTCCTTGGAGATGCGCAGGGTCACGAGCGTGCTCTCCGCCCGCACCGTCGCGGTGCGGGGCACGTCGCAGAGGATCGCGATCTCGCCGATGATGGCGTTGCGCCCCATGGTGGCCACGGTGAGGGGGCCGTCGGGCGTATCGATCAGGATCGCCGCGTCGCCGTCCATGATGATGTAGGCGGCATCGCCCATGTCGCCCTGCTGGAACAGGGTCTGGCCCGGGCCATAGGTCACCCGCTCGCTGGTGAAGGCGAGCAGCTTGAGCTTCGAGGGCTCGATATTCGAGAAGAGGGGGATCTGGCGCAGCAGATCGACTTCCTCGTTGAGGCTCATCTCCCGTCTCCCGCCACCGCTACTCGGCTTCCACGAGCTGAGCGAACAGGCTTCCGACCTCGCTCAGCTCTTCGAAATTACCACTCTCGACGACCCTGCCGGCGCGCATCACGAAGACGCGATCGAAGTAGCTCGCGAGGCTCGGCCTATGGAGGAACCATAGGAGGCCGCCGGTCGAGAACCGTTCCAGGAGATTGGTCATGATCTGATTCTGGGCCCTGCCGTCGAGCGCCGCGGTGGCCTGATTCACCACCATCATGTCCGGCTTCTTCAGGAGGCAGCGCGCGAAGCCCAGTTTCTGGCGCTGGCCGCTCGAGAGGCGCGAGCCGGCGATGCCGACCTGGAATTCGAGCCCCACCTCCATGACCGCCGGGCGCAGGCCCAGGCTCTCGAGCACCTCGCTCACCGCCTTGCCGACGCGCTCCGGCCCTTCGGCCTGACCGTAGACGACCTTGCCGAACAGGACGTTGTCCTGAATCGAGGCCGCGTCGTTGTATTTCTCCGCGTCGAAGAAGGCGACGGCGCCCTTCTTGTCCTCCGGCAGCCCTTCCGCGAACAGACCGCGCGCCTCCAGGATGCGCGCCTGCATCGCCTCGTCCATCAGGTCGAGGCGATGCCGCGCCGGGATCAGCTTGAAGGGAAGGGCCAGCAGGCGCTGACGATCCTCAGCCGGAAGCTGGTCGAACCCGCCATGGCTGACGCGGCCCAGGATGGCCTGGAAGTCGGGCAAGTCGTCCGAGCTGATGAAGCTGAACTGCTCGAAGAACTCGTGCCCGGGGGGCAGGCCGGAGAACAGCTCCACCATGGTCTCCGCCACCTGGCGCCCGATCTCGAGCAGGTCGGTGGTGAGGCCGGCCTTCTCGAGCACTTCGAGGAGATACGCGTTGGCGGCGAGGTTGTCCTCGGCGAAGGCCTCGTCGACGGGTGTGCCGAACAACAGGTTCTCGGCGACCGTCGCATTGGTATTGTACCGGGCGCCGTCGAACGGCTCGATCAGCTCGGCCATCCCGCTCTCCGATACCTGCACGCGCAGTGCCTCGCGGACCTCGAGAATGCGGGTCGCGAGGTCGACGTGGGATCCGGGGTCGATGGTGCCCCTGAGGCCCATCTGGTAGACGTCGTCCTCCAGGTCGACCAGCCGCAGGGTCTCGATGGCCAGCGCGGTCAGCTCTTCCCCGCCCGCCACGCCCGCGGCCGCGTAGTCCACCCAGTCGGCCATCACGTCCATATCGAGGTTGCCGGACTTGCCCGCCTCCGACATCAAGCGCCGGCGCTCCGCCAAGGTCGCGTCGTCGAGGTCGGGGGCGATCAGCGGCCGGTGCTTGAGGCCGTAATACAGATTGTTGCGCACGCTGTCGGAAAACATGTGCGCGCTCTGCCCCACATAGGCGATACGCCGGCCGGCGACCGTCTCCGGCAGGGCGCTGAAATCGAGGTCGCCGAGCGCGATTCGCCCGCCGGTCGGTTGTAGGAGGTTGCCCAGCACGAGCGCCAGCTCGTCCTTGCCGCTGCCACCATCGCCGACAATGGCCACCCGGCCGCCGAGGTCGACCTGCATCGTCACGCTGTCGATCAGTTTTACGCCGTCTTCCTCGGTCAGGCTCAGGTTGGCGATGTCGAGCTGGCCCGAGAGCACGACCTCGGCCTCGGGCTCATTCTCCTGCCTTTCCATCTCGACCATGCCGGCGGGCCCGAACTGGCCGATCACCTGCTCGTACTTGATGCGGACGTCTTCCTTCTGCTGGTAGTAGGCGAGCAGCTCCTTGGCCGGCGACGCCAGGTCCTTCTGTGCCGCGATCACGGCGACCATCGCGCCGATGTCGAGGCGCCCTTCCATCACCAGGTAGCCGCCGATGGTGTAGAAGAAGAACGGCGTCATCTTGTCGATGGCGTTGATGAGGAACTTGGTGAAGAACTTGAGCTTGTAGATATGGAAACGGATGCCGTAAATAGCGCCGAGCCGCTCGGAGAAGGATGCGCGCTCCAGCATCGAGGTGTCGTTGGCGTGGATCTCCTGGACGCCGGCGATCGATTCCCCGATCCGCTGCGAAAGCTGGCGAACCGCCCGCACGCGCTGCTTGCCGAGCGCGTTCACCCGGCGCTGCAGCTTGGGGATCACGAAGATCTGCACCGGATAGAGTGCGATCGCGGCGAGGCCGAGCGCCCAGTCCTGGGCCAGGATGAAAACCAGCGGCACGATCAGCATGCCGCCTTGGAAGATCGGCTGCACGAAGGCGTCGCCGATGAAGCCGCCGAGGGGCTCCACCTCGGCCGTGATCATCGGAATGATCTCTGCCGAAGACACTTTCTTGAAATGGGGAAGGGGGAACCGCAGCACGCGGCTGAAGAGCTCGAAGCGTAAGCGCCGCAGCATGCGCTCTCCAAGCTGGCCCTTGAAAACATTGATGAAATACTTGAACCCGCCATTGACCAGCACGAGCGTGAGGAAGGCGAAACACAAGGCCAGCAGGTACTGGACGTGGTCCAGCTCGATCCCGAACATCGATTGGGCCGGAACTTTCGCGTCCGCGTTCGCGGGCTCGCTGACGAACTGGCTGACCTCGGTGATGTAGTTGATGATGAGCTTGGGCAGGTCGTAGGAGTAATAGAGGAACGGATAGGATATCACCGCCAGGATCAGGAGGACGATCTGCTCCTTCTTGCTGTGGCGAAGGATGAAGGTATAGACGTTCTGCGGCATGAGTCCCGACCGTTCCCGTTCCGCGCGCCCGATTCCTGGGCGCCGGCGCCCAAGCTAGAGCCGAAGGGCATGAAAAACAACACTTCTGGGCGGGGTGGGCCTGTGCCATAGTTCCATGCTGCATCACTGGCGACCGTCTGGGTGACATGATGGGCAGGATCAAGCGCGGCGCGCGCATCCTGATCTACAGCCACGATTCCTTCGGGCTCGGGCACCTGCGCCGTTGCCGCGCCATCGCCCATTCGCTCGTCTCCGCCCACGGCGACCTCTCGGTCCTGATCCTCTCCGGCTCACCCATCATCGGCAGCTTCGATTTCCGCACGCGAGTGGATTTCGTCCGCGTCCCCGGCGTCATCAAGCTGCGGAACGGCGAATACACCTCCCTCAGCCTGCATCTGGACATCAGCCATACCATGGCCATGCGGGCCTCGATCATCCAGCACACGGCCGAGATCTTCGCGCCCGATCTGTTCCTCGTGGACAAGGAGCCGCTGGGCCTGCGCGGCGAGGTCAAGGACACCTTGGTGATGCTCAAGGACCGGGGCACGCCCCTCGTCCTCGGCCTGCGCGACGTGATGGACGAGCCTTCCCTCCTCGCCCCCGAATGGGCGCGCAAGAACGCCGTCTCCGCCCTGCGCGACTTCTACGACGAGATTTGGGTCTACGGCTTGCCGCAAGTATGCGAGCCCTTGATCGGCATCGATCTGCCCAAGTCGGTCGAGCGCAAGATCATCTATACCGGCTACCTGGGCGGTATCGAGGGTGCGCCGCCCCAAGCCTCGTCGAACGCGGGCCTGATCGACCAGCCCTACCTACTGGTCACGCCGGGTGGCGGCGGCGATGGCGAGGAGCTCGTGGACTGGGTGCTGGCCGCCTACGAGCACGACCATCATATGCCGCACTCGGCGCTGATCGTGATGGGCCCCTTCATGCAGCCGGGGGCGCAGGCGGACTTCCTGGCCCGGGTCGAGAGGCTCGACCGGGTCGAGGCCATCACCTTCGATTCCCGCATCGAGGACCTCATGCACCGGGCCGCCGGCGTGGTGGCCATGGGCGGCTACAATACCTTCTGCGAGATCCTTACCTTCGACAAGCCGGCGCTGATCGTGCCCCGCACCCGGCCCCGGCGGGAGCAATATATCCGCGTGGCGCGGGCGCAGGAGCTGGGGCTGGTCAAGATGCTCATCATCGACGAGCCACGCGACCCGCGCGTCATGGCCACCGCGCTGCGCCACCTGCCGCAGCAGGCGCCGCCCTCCGAGACCATCGTCCCGGGCCTGCTCGACGGCCTGGCGAACGTGGATCGGCTGGTCGCCCGGCGGCTCGACGGCACCTTGCGCCCGGGCGTGGCCGCCGCCCACGGGCGCGCCTAGGCGGCGGCGCCGGCCGCGCGCATGGCGGGGACTGTCGCTTTCATTCTGAAAGGCTATCCGCGCCTGTCCGAGACCTTCATCGCCCAGGAGATCCTGGCCCTCGAGCGGCGCGGCCTCGATATCCGCATCTTTTCCCTGCGCCGGCCGACGGACGCGAGGCGCCATCCCGTCCACGACGAGATCGCGGCCCCCGTCGAATACCTGCCCGAATACCTTCACCGCGCGCCGCGCCGGGTGTTGCGGGCCTGGCGGGCGGCGCGGCGGCGGCCGGGCTACCGGGCGGCGCGGGCGATGTGGCTCCGCGACCTCGGGCGCGAGCGCACGCGCAACCGCATCCGGCGCTTCGGCCAGGCCATGGTGCTGGCGAGCGAATTGCCACCCGGCACCGCGCGCCTCCATGCCCATTTCCTGCACACCCCGGCCTCGGTGGCGCGATATGCGGCGGTGCTGACCGGCCTCCCCTGGAGCTGCTCGGCCCACGCCAAGGACATCTGGACGACGCCGGGCTGGGAGAAGGCGGAAAAGCTCGGCGATGTCGAATGGCTCGTGGCCTGCACGAAGGCGGGCGCCGACCACTTGCGCGCCCTCGCCCCGCTGCCCGAGCGCGTCTCCCTCGCCTATCACGGGCTCGACCTCGCCCGCTTCGCCACGGCGCCCGAGCCCCGGGGTGGCGCCAACGCCGCCGCCGTCATCCTCTCGGTGGGGCGCGCGGTCGCGAAGAAGGGCTATGACGACTTGCTTTCGGCGCTCGCCGCCCTGCCGCGCGAGTTGCCCTGGCGCTTCGTCCATGTGGGCGGCGGCCCGCTCCTGCCCGCGCTCGAGCGGCAGGCGGCCGAATCGGGCATCGCCGACCGCATCGAATGGCGCGGCCCCGGGACCCAGGACGAGGTTCTGGCGCGTTACCGCGCCGCCGACCTGTTCGCACTCGCAAGCCGGGTCACGGCCGACGGCGACCGGGATGGGCTGCCCAACGTCCTCATGGAGGCCCAGAGCCAGGGCCTGGCCTGCGTCGCCACCCGGGTTTCCGGCATCCCCGAATTGATCGAGGACGGCGAGACCGGCCTGCTCGTCGCGCCGCGCGACGTGGCCGGGCTCGCGGCCGCCCTCGGCCGGCTGGTCGAAGACCCGGGCTTGCGGGTGGCCCTCGGCGCGGCGGGCGAGCGCCGGGTGCGGGAGCATTTCGCGCACGACCGCTGCCTCCGCCACCTCGCGAGGCTCTTCGGCCTCCCGGACGAGGTGCCGGCGTGCGAATCGCCTTCTACGCCCCACTGAAGCCGCCCCACGACCCGGTGCCGTCCGGCGACCGGCGCGTGGCACGGCTTCTGATCGATGCCCTCGGCGCCGCGGGCCACGAAGTGGAGCTGGCATCGGTCTTCCGCAGCCGCGATTCCGTGGGCGACGAGGCGCGCCAGCGGCGCCTACGGGACCTGGGCAGGCGGCTGGGAGAGCGCCTCGTGCGCCGCTACCACGCTCGCCCCGCGGCCATGCGGCCGGCCGCCTGGATGACCTATCACCTCTATTACAAGGCGCCCGACTGGCTCGGCGGCCCCGTCGCCGACGCCCTCGGCATCCCCTATATCGTGGTGGAGGGGTCCCATGCGCCCAAGCGCTCGGGCGGGCCATGGGACTTCGGCCACCAGGCGACGGCCCGCGCCATTGCCCGCGCCGATGCGGTCATCGCCCTCAACCAGGACGATATGGCGTGCGTGCGGCCGCTGATCGCCGACCCGGCGCGCCTCCAAGCCATGCCGCCCTTCCTCGATGCCGACCCGTACGCGAAGGCGGCGGCGCGCCGCCGGGACAGCCGGGCCCGGATCGCGGCCGCCCACGGCCTCGATGGCGCGGTGGGGTGGGTCCTGGCCGTCGCCATGATGCGCGCCGGCGACAAGCTCTCCTCGTACCAGTTGCTGGGGCGCGCGCTGGCGACCCTGGCGGGCCGCCCCTGGCGGCTGCTGGTGGTGGGCGACGGGCCGGCGCGGGAACAGGTCGAGGCTGCCTTCTCGACGCTCGGCCCGGGCCGGGTGGTCTTCCTGGGTGCGTTGCCGGGCGACCAGTTGCCGGACCTCTACGCCGCCGCCGACCTCATGGCCTGGCCCGCCGCGGGCGAAGCCTTCGGCATGGCCATCCTCGAGGCGCAGGCAACCGGGCTCCCCGTCGTCGCCGGTCGGGTGCGCGGTGTGCCGGACATCGTGCGGGATGGGGAGACCGGGATCCTGACCCCGCCCGGCGACGTGGCGGCCTTCGCCGCCGCCGTGGGCGCGCTGCTCGCCCACGACGACCGCCGCCGGGCCATGGGCGAGGCGGCCATGGCCCGCGTCCGGGCCGGGCACGACCTGCCGGCGGCGGCGGCCGGGCTCGACCGGGTGCTGCGGCGACTGACGGCGGCGCGGCCATGACCGCCGTCCTCATGATCCGCCACGGCCCCACGGAGTGGAACGCCATCGGCCGCGTCCAGGGCAGCACCGACGTCCCGCTCAGCCCCGCGGGCCGGGCGCTCGTCAGCGGCCGCGCCGTGCCGGCCGAGTTCGCCGATTTCGATTGGGTCACGAGTCCTCTCGCGCGGGCGGCCGAGACCGCCTGCCTCCTCGGAGCGCGGGCGCCGGCGGTCGAGCCGCGGCTGGCCGAGATGCACTGGGGCGCGTGGGAAGGCGAGACCCTGGACGCGTTGCGCGCGCGCCATGGCGACGCGATGATCGAGAACGAGACCCGGGGCCTCGACTTTCGTGCCCCTGGCGGCGAGAGTCCGCGCGACGTGCAAGCCCGCCTGAGCGCCTGGACACGGGAAGTCGCGGCGCGGGGCCGGCCGGTGATCGCCGTCGCCCACAAGGGCGTGATCCGGGCCATGCTCGCCCTCGCCACCGGTTGGGACATGGCCGGCAAGCCGCCGGTGCGGCTCGACTTCACCCGCGCCCAGCTCTTCACCCTCGACTCCGCCGGCCGGCCCGCGGTCGCGCGCATCGACATCGACCTCACCGCGTCATGACCGTGCGCGGCGGGCGCATTCTGTTCCACGTCCAGCACCTGCTGGGCACGGGCCACCTGCGGCGCGCGGCGGCCGTCGCGCGCGCCCTGGCCGACGCCGGGCTGGAGGTCACCCTCGCCTCGGGCGGGCTGCCGGTCCGCGACATCGGCACCGGCGGCGCGCGGCTTTTCCAGCTCCCCCCCCTCGCGGCCCTCGACGAGCGCTTCAGCGGCCTGGCCGATGCCGAAGGGCGCCCCATCGGCGAGCGTGAAAGAGTGGCGCGCCGGGACCGGTTGCTGGCGCTCTACCGGGAGGTGCGGCCCCATGCCCTCATCATCGAGGCCTATCCCTTCGCCCGGCGCCAGCTCGAGTTCGAGCTGCTTCCCCTCCTCGATGCGGCGCGGCGGGCGGAGCCCCGGCCGCTCGTCGTCTCGTCGGTGCGCGACATCGTGCAGCGGAAAAGCGCCAGGCGCGTGGCCGCCATGGCCGAGCGGGCCGAGCGCGATTTCGACCTGGTGCTGGTGCACGGCGATTCCGCCATCGTGCCCCTCGAGGCGAGCTTTCCGGCGGCGGCCCGCTTCGCGGACCGGCTCCATTACACGGGCTATGTCGCGTCCCCGGCGGCGGTGCGCGGGGGACCGGGCGATCCCGGTTGGGGGGAGGTGGTGGTCTCGGCCGGGGGCGGCGCCGTCGGCGCGGCGCTCCTCGATGCCGCCCTCGCCGCGCGGCCCCTGACGCGCCTCGCCGCAACGACCTGGCGCCTGTTGGCCGGGCCCAACCTGGGGGCGGCGGATTTCGCGCGGCTCGCGGGCCGGGCGCCGGGCGGGATCGTCGTCGAGCGCGCGCGGGCCGACTTCGGGCAGCTCCTCGCCAATTGCGCTGTCTCGGTTTCCCAAGCGGGATATAATACCGCGACCGACATCCTGGCCGCGGGCGCGCGGAGCGTGCTCGTCCCCTTCGCCGGCCATGGGGAGACCGAGCAGGGCCAGCGCGCCGAGCGGCTGGCGCGGCTCGGGTACGCGCGCGTCGTGGCGGAGGATGACCTCGGCCCGGAGACCCTGGCCGCCGCCGTGGAGGCCGCGCTGGATGGGCCGGCGCCCACGGCGGCGCGCCCGCGCATGGATGGCGCCGAGGAGAGCGCGCGGCTGCTGGCGCGCCGCATGGGCGGGATGGGGCCGTGAAGGAGCTGTCGGCGTGAGCGACTGGGAGAGGTTCGGGGACGAGCTGCGGCAATGGGCGGATTGCGGCCGCCGCGCCACGCTTTGGTGGCGCGACGACGACGCCGAGCGGCCCACGCCGGCGCTCGACAGCCTGTTGCAGGTGGCCGGCGACGCGGGTGTCCCGCTGACACTGGCCGCGATCCCCGCCGGGGCGACGCGCGCGCTGGCGGAGTCGCTCGGCGACCGGGAGGCGGCCGTCCTCCAGCACGGCTACGCGCACCGGAACCACGCCCCGCCGGGCGCCAAGAAGGAGGAGCTGGGCACGCACCGCCCCTCTCCCCACATCCTCGGTGAGCTCGCGATGGGGCACCAACGGCTCGGCGAGCTGTTCGGGCGGCAAGCGCTCGCGGTGCTGGTGCCGCCGTGGAACCGGATCGCCCCCCACCTGGTGCCCATGCTGCCGGAGATCGGCTATCGCGGCCTTTCGACTTATGGGCCGCGCGGCCGGGCGCGGCCGATCGCCGGCCTTCACCAAGCCAACACCCATATCGACATCATCGACTGGGCGGGCAGTCGCGGCTTCGTCGGCGCGCCGGCGGCCCTGGGCCTGGCCGCGGCCCACCTTCGCGCCCGGCGCCTGGGCGAAGTGGATGCGGACGAGCCCACCGGGCTGCTGACCCATCATCTGGCCCAGGACGGCGAAAGCTGGCGGTTCCTCGCCGATTTCACCCGGGCCGTCGCGGACAGCCCGGGCGCGCGCTGGATTGCCGCGCGGGAGGTATTCGGCCTCTCCCCCCCGGGCACCCTGGCGGCGGCGTCATGAGCGAGCACCGCTACGAGGGCGGCGTCCTGCGGGCCGACGCGCTGCGCGCCGGCGTGGGGCTCGTGCTCAGCGCCGCCATCCTGATCGTGGTGCGCGAGAACACGGTCCTGGCGGCGGCTCTGGCCCTCGTGGTGCTGCTCTTCCTGGTCTTCGGCCTGCGGGTCTGGGCCCGGAGCCGAACCGTGGTCGAGGTGGCGGACGAGGCCATATCCGCGCGCGTCCTCGGCCTGCCCGGCCTGTCGATTTTCGCGCGCGATTGGGTTAGCCTGCCGTGGCAGGAATTGTGCATGGTGCGGTTGCGGTATTTCTCGACCCAGCGCAACCAAGAGGCAGGCTGGATGGAGCTGACACTCAAGGCGCGGAAAAAGACGCTCAAGCTCGATTCGACCTTACCAGGATTTCGCGACATCGCCGAGCGGGCGGCGTGGGCGGCCCGGGACGGGCGGCTCGACCTGAGCCCCGCGACCCTCAGCAATTTCGGCGCCCTCGGCATCACCGCGGGCGCGGACGGTCTCGGCGGCGCCGACGCCGGGCACCGGAAAACGTGATGGGCGATCTGCTCCAGGTGAAGGACCTCGCGGTCGTGTTCGGCGTCCATGGCGGCGTGGTCGAGGCCGTGCGTGGCGCGAGCTTTCGCGTGCGGCCGGGATCCTCGGTGGCGCTGGTCGGCGAATCGGGCTCGGGCAAGTCGGTCTGCGCCCAGGCGATCATGGGCATCCTGCCCGCGGCCGCGCGTATCGCCGGCGGCCAGATCCTGTTCGCGGACCCGGACGGCGGGGGAGAGACGGTCGATATCGCCGCCCTGCCCCAGTACGGGCGGCGGATGCGCGCCATCAGGGGCGGCCGCATCTCGATCATCTTCCAGGAGCCCATGACCTCGCTCTCGCCCCTGCATACGGTCGGCGACCAGGTGAGCGAGGCGCTCCACCTGCACCGCGCGGTCGGCAAGCCCGAGGGGCGCGAGCTGACGATCGACATGCTGCGTCTGCTGGGGTTTCCCGACCCACGGAGCGCCTATGGCAGCTACCCGTTCGAATTGAGCGGTGGGCTGCGCCAGCGGGCGATGATCTCCATGGCGCTCATCTGCCGGCCGGCGCTTCTCATCGCGGACGAGCCGACCACGGCCCTCGATGTCACGGTCCAGGCCCAGATCCTCAAGGAGATGCGCGACCTCCAGGTCGAGCTCGGGATGGCCGTCCTGATGATCACCCACGACTTGGGCGTCGTCGCCAACACGGCGGAGGAAGTCGTGGTCATGTATCATGGCCAGATCATGGAAAGTGGCACCCTCGACGACATCTTCCGCGCGCCCGAGCACCCCTACCTCAAGGCCCTCCTGCGGGCGGTTCCGCACTTCAATATGAAGGCGGGCGAGCGGCTGGTGCCCCTGCGTGAGATTCCGCATGAGAGCGCCCGGTTGCTGACGAAGAAGGAGCCCTGGCCGGCGACGGCGGACGCGGCCGGGCCGCTCCTCGCCGTGCGCGGCCTCAGCAAGCATTTCGGGGTCCGCAAGGGCAGCCTGTTCGGCGCCAGGATCGAGAAGAAGCAGATCGCCGTCGACGATGTGAGCTTCACGGTCCGCCGGGGGGAGTGCCTCGGCCTGGTCGGCGAAAGCGGCTGCGGCAAGACCACGGTCAGCAAGATGGTCATGCGCGCCCTGCATCCGGACGCGGGAGAGATCGCCTTCAACGACCGGGGCGGGATCGTGGACGTGCTGACCCTCAAGGGCCCCCGGCTGGCGGCGTTCCGGCGCAAGGTGCAATATATCTTCCAGGACCCGTTCAGCGCCCTCAACCCGCGCATGACCGTGTTCGACATCGTGTGCGAGCCTCTGGTGATCCACCGCATCGGGGGTGACGAATCGCGGCGCGAGATGGTCAAGGAGCTCATGGGACTCGTCGGCCTCGATGTCCGATTCCTCAACCGCTATCCCCACAGCTTCTCGGGCGGGCAGCGCCAGCGTATCGGCATCGCGCGGGCGCTCGCGCTCAAGCCCGACCTCCTGATCTGCGACGAGCCGGTCTCGGCGCTCGACGTCTCGATCCAGGCCCAGATCCTCAATCTGCTCAAGGACCTCCAGGGCGAGCTCGGCCTCACCTACCTCTTCATCTCGCACAATCTGGCCGTCGTCGATTACATCTCGGACCGCATCGCCGTCATGTGCCGCGGGCGGCTGGTGGAGCTGGCGCCGCGCGACGTCCTGTTCCGGCACCCGGTCCACCCCTACACCCGGGCCCTTCTCTCCGCCGTTCCCTATCCCGACCCCGATCGGCGGCTCGATCTGGGCGCGCTCATGGAGGGCAAGGCGTCCGAGCCCGAGGCCTGGCCCGAGCCCTTTACCATCAATGGCGCCAGCCAGCCGACACTAGTCGATATCGGCGAGGAGCATTTCGTCCGCGCCGACAGAGATGCCGACATGGGAGAATTCGTCACGTGAGAAATCCGATCCGTTGCCTCGCACTCGTGCTGATCGCCGCGATCGGCCCACTCACCGGCCCGAGCTGGGCGATCGAGCTCGAGGAAACGCCGTATTTCGCGGCCGCGGTCGCGGCCGGCGCGCTGCCGCCCGTGGGCGAGCGCCTGCCCACCTCGCCCTGGATCGTCGACTTCGGCGCCGAGGGCCTGGCAATCGGCCAGCCCGGGGGCCGCCTCAACATCCTCATGGCCAAGGCCAAGGATACGCGCCAGATGGTGGTCTATGGCTACGCCCGCCTGATCTGTTACGACATCGGATACAGCTTCGTCCCCGACATCCTCGAGGGCTTCGAGGTCGAGGAGGGGCGCATCTTCACCTTCCACCTGCGCGAGGGCCACCGGTGGTCGGACGGGCATCCCTTCACGGCGGAGGATTTCCGCTACTACTGGGAGGACGTGGCGAACGACGAGACCATCTCGCCGCTCGGCCCGTCGAGCACCTTCCTCGTGGACGGGGAGCTGCCCACCTTCGAAGCGCTGGACGACCGGACCGTGCGCTATAGCTGGTCCCAGCCCAATCCCTACTTCCTGCCCGCCATCGCGGGGGCCACGCCGCTCTACATCTATCGCCCGGCCCATTACCTCGAGCAGTTTCACGCGAAGTACGCCGATCCGAGCGCGCTAGCCGCCATGGTCGAGGAATCGGGGCAGCGCAACTGGGCTGCCCTCCATCACACCGAGGACCGGCAGTACAAGAACAGCAACCCGGACCTCCCCACCCTGCAGCCGTGGCAATTGGTGACGCCCCCGCCGGCGGATCGCTTCACCTTCACGCGCAATCCCTACTATCACCGGGTGGACGGGAAGGGGCACCAGCTCCCCTATATCGACCAGGTGGTCATGGGACTGGCGTCGGCGAAGCTCATCCCCGCCAAGGCCGGGACGGGCGAATCGGACCTCCAGGCCCGCTACATCGCGTTCGACGACTACACCTTCCTCAAGGGGAGCGAGGCGCAGCACCCGTTCGTCGTGAACCTGTGGCGGACGGCGAAGGGCGCCCATATAGCGCTCCACCCCAACCTCAGCATCACCGACCCGGTGTGGCGGGTGATGCTGCGCGACGTGCGCTTCCGGCGCGCGCTCTCTCTTGCCGTAAACCGCAAAGAGATCAACGACGTGATCTATTTCGGCCTGGCGATTGAAGGCAACAACACGGTCCTGCCCCAGAGCCCGCTATTCCGCGAGCGCTATCAGTCGGCCTGGGCGGATTTCGATACCGACCAGGCCAACCGCCTGCTCGACGAGATCGGGCTCGTCGAGCGGAACGGAAACGGCATCAGGCTCCTGCCCGACGGCCGCGCGCTCGAGATCATCGTCGAGACCGCGGGCGAGAGCACCGAGGAGACCGACGTGCTCGCGCTCATCTCCGACTCGTGGAAGCAGATCGGCATCGGGCTTTTCTCGAAGCCCTCCCAGCGCGAGGTCTTCCGCAACCGGATCTATGCGGGCGACACCATCATGTCGATCTGGTCCGGCATCGAGAACGGCCTGCCCACGGCGGATTTGAGCCCCAACGAGCTGGCCCCCACGGCGCAGGTCCAGTTGCAGTGGCCGAAATGGGGCCAGTACCACGAGACGTCGGGCCAGGCCGGCGAGCCCGTCGATCTGCCCGAGGCCATGGAGCTCGCCGAGCTGGCCGAGGCCTGGCGCCGCGCCGCGACGACCGCGGAGCGGGCGGAGATCTGGCACCGGATGCTCGAGATCCACGCCGATCAGGTCTATACCATCGGCGTCATCAGAGGCACGCTGCAGCCGGTTATCGTGGACGCGAGCCTGCGCAACGTGCCGAAGGAGGGCATTTACAACTGGGATCCGGGCGCCCATTTCGGCATCTACAAGCCCGACACCTTCTGGTTCGATGATGCCGCGCGGCGCGCGACGGCACAGTGACCGCCGTGGATCGATAGAGCCCCACCCATATGTTGCGCTATCTCGCCCATCGCCTCCTGGTCATGATCCCGACGCTGCTGGCCATCAGCGCGCTCGTCTTCATCATCATCCAGCTCCCGCCCGGCGACTACCTCGAGACAATAATCAACGAGGCCCAATCCCGTGGGGAGAAGGTCGACGAGGAATGGATCGCCTTCATGCGCGAGAGCTACGGCTTCGACAAGCCCATGTGGGAACAGTACGCCCTATGGGTCTTCGGCATGCTGCAGGGCGATTTCGGCTATTCCTTCGAGTTCAACCTGCCGGTGTCCGAAGTGGTCGGGGACAAGATCTGGCTCACCATGCTGGTCTCCATCGCCACCATCATCTTCACCTGGGTGGTCTCTTTCCCGATCGGCGTCTACTCGGCGACCCACCAGTATAGCTGGGGCGATCACAGCCTCACCTTCCTCGGCTTCCTCGGCCTCGCGACACCCAATTTCCTCCTGGCCCTCGTTCTCCTCTACCTCGCCAAGGTCTATTTTGGCACCTCGATCGGCGGCCTGATGGACCCGCAATATATCGATCAGCCATGGTCGCTCGCCAAGCTCGGCTCGGTCGTGGCGCATCTGTGGATCCCCGTCGTGGTGATCGGGACATCCGGCACCGCGGGCATGATCCGGCGCCTGCGCGCGAACCTTCTGGACGAGCTGCAGAAGCAATACGTCGTCACCGCGCGGGCCAAGGGCCTCGCGCCGATCAGGCTCCTGTTCAAGTACCCGCTCCGGGTCGCCATCAACCCCTTCATCGCCGATATCGGCAGCCTGTTGCCCGAGGTCATCTCGGGCGCCACTATCGTCGCCGTGGTCCTCTCGCTGCCGACCACGGGGCCGATGCTGCTGGACGCGCTGCAGAGCCAGGACATGTACCTCGCGGGCTCGTTCCTCATGTTCCTCGCGGTGCTCACGGTGATCGGGGTCCTGCTGTCCGACATTGCGCTGGTGGCCCTCGACCCCCGCATCCGCCTCGGCGGCGGAGCGACGAAATGAGCGCGGGCGGACCGGCACCCGAGCCGCGCCTCGAGCATTACGTCTCGGCGGCGCCTTTCGATCCGGGCAGCGTCGAGGAGCTGACGGCGGAGCAGGAGCGCTACTACCTCGCCTCGCAGTGGTGGCTCATGTGGTGGAAGCTGCGCCGCCACAAGGTCGCCCTCGTCTCCGGCGCCGTTCTCCTGTTCATGTACGGCACGATCCTGATCAGCGAGATCGTGGCGCCCTACAATCTGCATGCCAAGCATACGGACCATCTCCTGGCGCAGCCCCAGGGCATTCATTTGTTCCACGATGGCGCCTTCGTGGGGCCGTTCGTGTACGGCTTCAAGCGCGAGAGAAACATGGAGCTTCTCAAGTGGGAGTTCACCCCGGACACCACGACGCCGATGGCGCTGCGCTTCTTCTGCCTCGGCGATTCCTACCAGTTCTGGGGTCGCATCGAAGGGCGGTTCCACCTCGTCTGCCCGCCCGAGGGCGGCACCTTCTTCCTCCTCGGCACCGACCGGCTGGGCCGCGACATGCTTTCGCGCATCATCTACGGCGCGCGCATCTCGCTCACCATCGGCCTCTTCGGTATCACCATCAGCTTCGTGCTCGGCATTCTCATCGGCGGGCTCGCGGGCTATTACGGCGGCTGGGTCGACAACATCTCCCAGCGCCTGATCGAGGTCATCCGCTCGTTCCCCGCGTTGCCGCTATGGATGGCGCTCTCGGCCATCCTGCCGGTCAATTGGAGCCCGATCCTCGTGTTCTTCGGGATCACCATCATCCTGGGGCTGATCGACTGGACGGGGCTCGCGCGCTCGGTGCGCTCGAAGCTCCTGGCCCTGCGCGAGGAGGATTTCTGCACCGCGGCCCAGCTCATGGGCGCCAAGCCCGGGCGCATCATCGGCCGGCACCTGCTGCCCAGCTTCATGAGCCACCTGATCGCCTCGGCCACCCTGTCGATCCCGGCGATGATCCTCGGCGAGACGGCGCTCAGCTTCCTCGGCCTGGGCGTGCGGCCGCCGATCACGAGCTGGGGCGTGCTGCTGAACGAGGCCCAGAACATCAACACGGTCGCCGTCCATCCCTGGCTCATGCTGCCGGTGGTGCCGGTGATCGTCGTGGTGCTGGCGTTCAACTTCCTCGGCGACGGATTGCGGGACGCGGCCGATCCCTACAAGTGAGGGCGATCGCCGGTCACGCGGCCATGACCACCAGGTCGACGGGTGCCTCGACACCATTGACCGGCCGGGCCGGCCGCTTCTCGGGCGGCGCCGCGCGGCGATAGCCCTGGGCGGCCGCCGCGTCGTACGCCACCGCCGTGGCGAGGGCGCTGACGCCCTCGGCCTTGGTGTGCTTCTCGAGCTTGACGGCGAGATTGACCGCGTCGCCGATCACCGTGTATTCGAGCCGGTCCGCGTCGCCCACCGCGCCGAAGACGACGCGGCCCGTGGCGACGGCGGCCCCGACCCGAAGCGGCGCCTCGCCCGTCGCGGCGCGGGCGCGGCCCCAGTCCTGGGCCTCGCGAAAAACCTCGTCGAGTGCCGTCAGCGCGTCGGCCGCGGCGCGGTCGCTCGGCACCACCGCGCCGAACGTCGCCAGGATGCCGTCGCCGAGGAACTTGTCGATGCTGCCGCCGTGGCGGCGGATCGCCGGGATCATGCGGGCCTGGTACTCGGTCAAAAGGGTCATCACCTCGTCCCCCGGGATACGGTTCGCGAGAGCGGAGAAGCCGCGCAGATCGACCACCAGGATCGCGGCATCGCGCACCACGCCCTCGCCCGCCTCGGGAACCTGTCAATGGCGGAGCAAAAAGGGACCACCTCGGCGGTGTAAGAAGGGACCGCTTGGCGGCTGCGGGCTTGTCCCCGTAGTCCACGGGAGGGCCCCGCGCGCGACGCGGTGTGCCCTCAACAGGCTGACGCGGCGGCGCGCGCGGGAGGGACCTGTGGGCCCACGGGGTCAAGCGTGGGCTGGGTGGTCGGTTCAGTTAGCAGTCGGGGTTTGACGCCTGCGGCTCTGGTTGAGCCTGTAGCTGTCACCGTTCATCTCGAGGATGTTGACGTGGTGGGTGAGGCGATCGAGGAGCGCGCCGGTGAGGCGCTCGGAGCCGAACACCTCGGTCCATTCGTCGAAGGGCAGATTGGTGGTGACCAGGGTCGAGCCCCGCTCGTAGCGTTGGCTGAACACCTCGAACAACAGCTCGGCGCCGGTCTTCGACAGCGGCACGAAGCCGAGTTCGTCGACGATCAGAAGCTTGTAGGTGGCGAGCTTCTTCTGGAACCTCAGCAGCTGCTTGTCATCGCGGGCCTCGATGAGTTCGTGGACCAGCGCGGCGGCGGTGATGAAGCCGACCGAGAGGCCCTTCTGGCAGGCCGCCAGGCCGAGACCGAGGGCGATGTGGGTCTTGCCGGTCCCACTGTTGCCGAGCGCGATGAGGTTCTCGCGGCGCTCGATGTACTCGCAGCGGGCCAGCTCCAGGACCAGCGCCTTGTTGAGCGAGGGGATGACCTTGAAGTCGAAGCTGTCGAGGCTCTTGACCACGGGGAAGCGCGCCGCCTTGATGCGCCGCTCGACCATGCGGCGCTCGCGGTCGATCAGCTCGAGCTCGGCGAGTCTCAACAGGTAGCGGACGTGATCGACGCCTTCCGAGGCGCACTGCCGGGCGATCTTGTCGTACTCGCGCAGGAAGGTCGGCAGCTTCAGCGTCTCGAGGTGGTGGGCGAGCAGCACTTGCGGTGTGTCGGTCATGCGCCGAGCCCCGACAGCAGGCTCATGTACGACTTGGCGGACGTCATCGCGACCCGGGCGCGCGGCAGATACGGATAGACGTCGAGGTTGAGCCTGGGCGGCCGCCGCTCGATGCGGCACAGTACCAGGTGCTTCACCGCATCAAAGCCGATTGCGCCGAGCCGCAGGGCGTCGCCGACCGCACCCTCGACCTCCTCGAGCCGGAAGGTCTCCAGTAGACGGAGCACCTGGACGTACTCGCGCTTGCCTGCCTTGCCCATACGAGCTTCGAGGAGCCGCCGCAGAGTGATGAAGGCCTCGGGCAGGTCCCAGCCCGCCAATGGCGCGGCCTGGTCGAGGGCGCCGATCTTCTGCTCGATCAAGGGCAGGTAATGCAGCGGGTCGAAGATCAGGTCCTCGCTGTCGTAGGACCGGCGGTGCCGGGCGATCACCTCGGCCCCGCAGCTGATCACCACCTCATCGACGTAGCCCCGGATGAGCACCTCACGGTGGCCGTAGGCCACGGGCACGGAATAGTCGTTGCTGCGGTAACGCACCAGCGACAGCGAACTCGCCCGTCCAGGGCGCTTATCGCAGGCATCATAGGGAGCAGGCGGCAATGGCAAGAGAACTTGACGATCCCGCTCGAGACGCTCGCCGATGGTCTCCTTGTGGCCCCGCAGCCGCGCCGCCTGGCGCCGGCGGCACTGTTCGGCGAGAGCATCGTTGAGGGCCGCGAAGCTCTCGGCACGCGGGACGGGGACCAGGAAGTTCCGCCGGATGAAGCCGACCAGTCCCTCGACCTTGCCCTTGTCGTTGCCCTTGCCCGGCCGGCCGAACCTGTCCTCGAACAGATAGTGGGACTGAAGCTCCGTGAAGACGCGCGTTCGCTGCCGCTTCCCATCGCCCAGGATCCGGGCAACCGCCAGCTTGGTGTTGTCGTACAGGATGGATCGGGGGACGCCGCCGAAGAAGGCAAACGCCGCGTTGTGGCCATCGCAGAATGCTTCGGTCGTCTCCGCCGGATAGGCCGCAACAAAGCAACCATCACTGTGGGGAAGGTCGAAGGCAAGGAAGTGGATCTTCCGTAACGCGCCGCCGATCACCGCCATCGCTTCGCCGAAGTCCGCCTGGGCGTGACCGGGGGAATGGGAGAGTGGCACGAACACCTCACGCGACCGAAGCCCCTGCTCACGAACGTAGTCCTTCACGATGGTGTAGCCGCCCGTGAAACCGTACTCGTCCCGGAGGCGGTCGAAGATGCGCTTCGCAGTGTGCCGTTGCTTGCGGTGGCTGGTCCGATCGTCTTCCAAGATCCGATCGATGATTCCCGTGAACGGACCCAGCTTTGGCCGCCTCGGCGGCGCGCTTCGGCGATACCCTGGCGGCACCGAGAACGACAGCATCTTACGGACCGTCTTGCGGTCTACACCAAACACCCGCGAGGCCTCGCGGGTGCTCATCCCCTCGACATGACACGCCCGCCGAACCCGTGCGTACAACTCCACCCGATACATCCCCCCCGCCTTCCAGTCAGAGCAACCCTGACAGAAGGCTATACGCGGTCCCATTTTGGTCCGCCGCAGCCGGATCGACCGGCCGCTTCAGTGGGGGATTATTGCTCTGCCGTTCTCACGCGCGCGACCTCGGGGGCGAAGAACCGGCTGAGCGCCCGCGCCGCCGCCCCTTCGGCCACCGAGCGCACCATCAATCGGCGCGCCCGGGTGATCGCCAGGGCGATGATGCCGGTGACCACCAGGATCGAGGCGACTTTGTCGAACTCGGCCCCCAGCAGCACGCTGTTCGACGTCATGTAGGCGACATAGTCCCGCGTAATCATGGCATCGGCGGGGTCGGCCGAGACGACCCAGGTCACGAGCAGGAGCCACCCGGCGGCGGCGACCGAGCCCGCGAGCAGGACGTACCCGGCCTCGAACCGCAGGGCGCGGAGCGCGATGAAGATGAAGACATAGAGCAGGGTCGGCGCCTTGAGGACGAAGGAGGGCGGCTGCTCGTACTGAATATGGAAGCTCCAGATGAGGGCCAGGAGGAGGCCCATATCGATCACCACGGAGAGGGCGAGGAACCAGGCCGGCAACCGGCGCCGGTAGGCCAGGAAGAGCCGCAGGAGCGTGAAACCCGTGTAGAGGGCGAGCGCCCAGGGCACCGGCTCGATCGTGGCGTCGGCGTCGAAGGTCTTGGGTGACAGGGCGTAGAGGGTGCCGAAAGTGAGAACGACGGCGAGCTGGATCCAGCCGATCGCGATCTCGCTGCGATCCTGTTGCGCGCGGATGGCCGTGCGCACGCGCTCCGGCAAGGGGTCGGCGCCGCGCCCTTCGCGGCCACGCCACCGCTTCATCCAAGGACCCATGCGGCCACTTTCGCGATCGTTTCAATGCTGGTGGCTCGTATATGGGGCTTCGCCGCGGGCGCCGCCGTCATTTCTCCGTGAGGTCGCGTGTGCGGGCCGGCCCGCCTGGGCCCTTCTCCAGCCAAAGGCTCGATTCGTGCGCGCCCGCCTGCATGGGCAGGGACCGCGCCGCGCTCGCCGCAACGGCGCCGGCCATGCGGGTGACGACGAAATGGCTGGCGAACAGGAGGCGAAACGCCCCCCCTTGCAGGAGCGTCGCGACGGCGGACTGCTCGTTATACCCGCGCCAGGCCCATTCGGCCGGATACCCGTCGGGCAGGAAGATGTCGTGGAAATGCACGAGCACGCCTGGCGGCAGGGTCGGCAGGACGACGTTGAGGATGAAGTCCACGTCGCTACCCGGCACCAGGAGGTGGCTCGAATCCACGAACAGGACGTCGCCCTTGCCCAGCGCGCGGAAGGGCGCCAACCCGGCTTGCTGCACCGTCGCCGGGATCAATTCCACTTCGAGGCCCGCGAGGCTGGCCCGGGGCGCCGGGTCGATGGCGGTGATCTTGGTCGCCAGGCGGCCGTCCATGACGGCGCGGCTGAGGAAGCGGGTGGAATGGCCCGAGCCGACCTCGACGATTCGCGCCGGCGCCCGGTCCCGCGTCATGACATAGGCGGCGGCCGCGTCGAGCCGGGGAAACCAGTCCTGGCCCCAGCGTGGCGCGGGCGCGGCGGACCGCTCGCCGATGGCCGCGAGGGCGGGTGCGTATGTGCCCAGGCGGGCGAGGAGCCGCGTGTAATCGGCCATGGGCCCGGCGATGACGGCTTCGAGCGGCCGGTAGGGCGGACAGGCGCCTTCCCGCGGAACCTCGGCGGCGCGGCTGTACGGCAAGAAGAAGCCGCGCCGGCTGAGCCCGAGGACGGTCGCCAGGCCCATCGCCAGACGGCGCCCATGGCGGCCGCCCAGCCGGTTCACGGCCGCAGGATCATGCCCTCGCGGGCGACCACGGTGCCGGGGCGCTTGCGCTCGGCCGCGCGCGCTATTCCGTCCATGACCCGGTCGTCATGGGACGGGTCGTGGTGGAAGATGGCCAGCTGGCCCACGCCCGCCGCATCGCACAGCCGCGCGCCCTCCTGCCATGTCGAGTGGCCCCAACCGGCATAGGCCGGGTATTCCTCGTCGGTATAGGTGCAGTCGTAGATCAGAATGTCGGCGCCCTCGACCAGCTCGAGGATATCCCTGTTGGGCTCGCCCGGCCGGTGCTCGGTATCGGTTACGTAGCAGGCGGACTTGCCGCCATGCTCGACCCGGTAGCCGGTGGCCCCGTTCGGGTGGTTGAGCGAGCCCGTCCGCACGACCACGCCCGGGTAGGGCTCCAATGTCTCGCTCGCCATGAAGTCCTTGAAGGCGATGCTGGCGCCGAAGATGTCGAACGGCACCGGGAAGAGCGGCGCCTGCATCATCTGCTTCAGCACCGCGCTCAGGCCCGGCTGGGCGGTGAGGTGGCCGGACCAGAAGCGGAAGCTGTTCTCCGCGTCGTACAAGGGGGAGAAGAAGGGCAGGCCGACCACGTGGTCGAAATGGGTATGGGAAAAGAAGAGGTCGGCATCGATGACGCCGTCCGCCTTCAGACTGTTGCCCAGCGGCCGGAGGCCGGTGCCGGCGTCGAAGATGAGAAGCCGGCCCGCGCAGCGCATCTCGACGCACGATGTGTTGCCGCCATAGCGCACATAATCCGGGCCCGGCGTCGCCACGCTGCCGCGCACGCCCCAGAATCGAACGCTCAGATCATCGCCATCGGCCAATATCGCGCTCCCCGCGCCACGGAAACGATACACAAACGTTTCGTGTGTTTACAGACTCGGACCTACTCAGGTCAAAACGAGATGTGATGCGCATGGCCTCGGGGCCATGCTTGCCGGCCCGGCCCGATCCGTGCTCCACGCGCGCACCGGCGGGCGACGAATCGAGGGGCCCGCGCCGTCAAGGCACCAACCGGTAGCCGCCCGGCTCGGTCACCAGGATCTCGGCCCGGCCCGGGTCGTGCTCGATCTTCTGGCGCAGGCGGTAGACGTGGGTCTCGAGGGTATGGGTGGTCACGCCGGCGTTGTAGCCCCAGACCTCGTTCAGCAGCACGTCGCGGCCGACGACTTTCTGGCCCGCTCGATAGAGGTACTTGAGGATCGCGGTTTCCTTTTCGGTCAGCCGGACCTTCTTGTTGCCGTCCTCCTCCAGGAGGAGCTTCGCCGCCGGGCGGAAAGTATAGGGGCCGATGGTAAAGACCGCGTCCTCGCTCTGCTCGTGCAGGCGGAGCTGCGCGCGCAGGCGGGCGAGCAGAACCCCGAGGCGAAACGGCTTGGTGACGTAATCGTTCGCGCCCGAATCGAGGCCGAGGATCGTGTCGGCATCCGTATCGGCGCCGGTCAACATGATGATCGGCGACTTGACGCCCCCCTGGCGCATGAGGCGGCAGACCTCGCGGCCATCTATGTCGGGCAGGCCCACATCGAGCAGGATGACGTCGAAATGGTCCTGTTTGGCGATATCGAGCGCTTGGGTGCCGCTTTCGACCTCGGAGGTCTCGAACTCGTCGTAGAGGCGGAGCTGTTCCGCCAAAGACTGGCGAAACGCCGTGTCGTCGTCCACGAGAAGAATGTTCTTGCCGGCCATCGTTCGTTCGACCTCCAGCGTTTCCGGTCGGCCGCGTGGGGCGAGGCCCCTACGTCCGGCGGCGATAGTATCACGACATCCCCATCGGTGAAGGGCGCGACGGGCGCGGCGGGCGCGGCGGGCGCGGCGGGCACGGCATGTCCACCGGCGCGGCAGATTCTGCCGGGGCGGTCGTTATCGCCCGGCTGCTGGAACCCTAACGTCCTGTATTAACGATGTTTTCGAAACGGCATGGGAATTGCTCCTTCATGCTCAAAATATATATTGGGTAGCACCATGACCGAGCCGATCAATGCCGCGCGCAACCTGGGTATGCGCTCCGGCGCCGCTGATATGCCGTATTCGGCGCCGGGGGACGCGACCGGGACCAAGCTGAAACTATGGGCCGGGGAGAGCTTCGAGTTCTCCGACCTGCTCGATTTCGTCAACCCGCTGCAGCATTTGCCCGGTATCTCCTATCTGTACCGGGAGCTGACGGGCGACAAGATCGGCGCGCTGGCACGGGTCGTCGGTGGCGGCATTCTTGGCGGCCCCATCGTTGCCGTTACCTCCCTCGCCAACGCCATCCTGGACTCGGAGACGGGCCACGACCTCGGCGGTCACGCCATCGCCCTCCTGACGGGTGAGACCGAGTTCCCCGGCGCGGACGATTCCCCGGGCGTGCCCACCCAATACGCCAGTATGTCGGGCCGGGGCCGCGACCCGCTTTGGGAACAATCGCCGGGGTCCTCGCTCCAGGGCGGGCCGGTCGAGCCCGAGACCGATCTCGCCGCGCGCGAGACGATCGCCGCAACCAACTCGGGCGAGGCCGTCGTCGCGCGCGAGACGATCGCCGCGACCAACTCGGGCGAGGCCGTTGCCGCCGCCCGGCCCCGCGCGCAGAGCATGTCCGAGCGCGGTGGCGACTCGCTGTGGCAAGACACATCCTACGCACCCGCCTTGGCCGCGGTGGCCACGCCGCCCGCGGCGGCGGTCCAGACGGTGGCCGGCAAGCTGCGCGGCGCGGCGCTCGAGATCGCCACGGGAGAGCCGATGACGTTGGCCACGGCGGCCCCGGAGACGGCCGATGCGGCGGCGCCCGGGCCCTGGATCGCCGAAGCCATGTCGTCGGCCCTCGACAAGTACCAGGATATGGCCCGCATGCGCCTTGGCGCGGGCCAGGCGGTCGACGCCGCTTACTGATCCCGGCGCGTTTTTGGCCGGGCTGTTCGCCGCGGGACCACCGCCCTATAAGGATGCATGGACGCTCGTGTGACGCCGGACGGAAGCCTCTTTTGGGCCGGCACCCGGTATCGTTGCGCGCTTGGCCGCGGCGGCCGCGTCGAGGACAAGCGCGAGGGCGACGGCGCGACGCCCGTGGGCTGCTTCGCGCTCAGGCGCGTGATGTATCGACCCGATCGCATGGACCCGCCCGAGACGCTCCTTCGCGTCTCGGCGCTCGCGCCCGACGACGGCTGGTGCGACGATGCGGGCGATCCCCAATACAACAGGCAAGTTCGGCTGCCCTACCCGGCGCGCTGTGAATCCCTGTGGCGGGACGACGGGATCTACGACCTGATCGTCACCATCGGCCACAACGACGACCCCGCGATTCCAGGTCTCGGCAGCGCCATTTTCGTCCATATCGCGCGGCCCGGATATAGCCCGACCGAGGGCTGCGTGGCGCTCGCGCGCGCGGACCTCGTCGCGCTGTTGCGCGACTGGTCGGCCCGAACCAGGATCCGCGTGGACGGGGCGTGAGCGGGCGGTGAGAGTGAAGAGCGCGCTTCACCGCGCCGGGCGCGCGCCGAAGATCGCCGTGCCGACGCGAACGTGGGTGGCGCCGAACGCGATCGCCGCCTCGTAATCGCCGCTCATGCCCATGCTGAGGAGCGCGAGGCCGTTGCGGAGCGCGATCTCCCGCAGCAGCGCGAAGTGCATGGCCGGCGGCTCCTCGACGGGCGGAATGCACATCAGGCCGCCGATCGGCAGGCCGAGGCAATCGCGGCACTCGGCGATAAGCTCGTCGGCCTGCTCCGGCATGACGCCCGCCTTCTGCGCCTCCTCGCCCGTGTTGACCTGGATGTAGCAGACTGGATGGCGACCCGAGCTTTCCATCTCGCGCGCGAGTGCCCGAGCGAGCTTGGGGCGGTCGATGGTCTCGATGACATCGAACAGCGCGACCGCCTCGCGGACCTTGTTGGTCTGGAGCGGCCCGATCAGGTGGAGCCGCACATCGGCGAATTCCCCTCTGAGGGCGGGCCACTTGCCGGCGGCCTCCTGCACCCGGTTCTCGCCGAAGACACGGTGCCCGGCGACGAGCGCCGCCCGCACCCGCTCGACCGGCTGAAGCTTGCCGACCGCCACCAGGACGACGTCCTCGGGCGCGCGGCCCGCCGCCCGCGCGGCCGCCGCAATTTGGTCGCGCACGGCGTCGAGGCTTGTGGCGACATCGACGTCCGCATCAGGCTCGTGGTGGGTTTCGGGCATTGCCGGCGCTCTCGCCGATGGTGACTGGGCGCTGGAATGCTAGCGCATTTCCCGCCTGCGTGGAAACGGCACCGCGGCTCGGTATCAATCGCCCGCGGCGGCGAAGGTGTGCTGGCGGCGCCCGCGCCGCTGGCGTCGGAAGAGGGTGGAGACGAGCGCCAGGTTGGCGACGTTGAAGGCCAGGCCGGTCAGGAAGGCATCGGCGTAGGAGCCGGTCCGATCGAAGATATAGCCACCGAGCCAGCCGCCGATGGCCATGCCGAGCGTGCCGCCGAGGAACACGATCGCCATGCGCCAGGCGGCCCCCCGCTCGGGGAAGATCTCGCGCACGATGATGGCATAGCTCGGCACGATGCCGCCGTATCCGAGGCCGAACAGCACGGCGACGGCATAGATCGCCCACAGCTCGCGCACGAAGATGAACAGCACCAGCGCCATTGCCTGCAGGGACGAGCCGAAGAGCAGGGTGCGGAAGCCACCGACCCGGTCCGAGAGCGTGCCGAGCCCGAAGCGGCTGAAAAAGCTGACGGCCAGGATCAGGGCCAGCACCTCGGCCCCGCGCGCCATCGAATAGCCGATGTCGCTGACATGGGCGACCAGTTGGACGAGCGGCATGGCCATGGCGACGCAGCAGCAGATGATGGCCATGAAGAGAAGCGCGTTGACGAGGTCGGGGGCGAGGCCGAGCACCCGCCCGTCGTCGCCCGGCGCCCGCGCCCGCATGGGTGCGATGGGCGGCCGCCGGCGCAGCACGAGAATCAGCGGCGGCATCACGCAGGCGGCCAGGATGGCGTACCAGGTATAGGTCGTGCGCCAGCCCTCGCTCTCGTTGATGTAACGGAACAAGGGCGCCCAGAAGGTGCCGCCGATGGCCTGGCCGCTCGCCACCAATGCGACAGCCATGCCGCGGCGGCGGTCGAACCACCGGGTCGTGTTGGCCACCAGCGGGGCGAACAGCGCGCCGTTGGCGAGGAAGCCGATGAAGAGGCCGTAGGCGAGGTGGATCTCCCATTGTGTGGTGGCCTGGCTGACGATCCAGAGGCCCACGGCCATGGCCACCGCGGCGAGGAGGAGCGGCCCCGTCATTCCGTTCCGCTCCGACCACCAGCCCATGACGATGCCGCCCAGGCCGATGCCGATCATGTTGAGGGCGTAGGCGAGCGAGGGCACCGAGCGCGGCCAGCCGAACTCGATCGCCACCTGCTTGAGCGAGACCACCAGCAGCAGGGTGCTGCCCGAGCCGATGGTGATGAGCGGCAGCGACGCGAAGACGATGGCCCAGCCGAAACGGGTCTCGATGCTCCCGCCGCCGGCCTGGCCAGCCAAGCCTCAGTCGCCCATGCGCTTGGCGACTTCCTCGAGCATCACTTCCGTCGCGCCGCCACCGATGGTGTGGATGCGGACGTCGCGCGCCATGCGCTCGATCGCGGTGCCGTGCATGTAGCCGGTGCCGCCGTGGAACTGCTGGCAGGCGTAGATCGCCTGGTTGACGAGCTCGCCACCCCAGGCCTTGGCCATGGAGACCTCCTTGACGCAATCGTGGCCCTGGGCGTCGAGCCAGGCCGTGTGGTAGACGAGCTGGCGCCCGGCCTCGACCTGCGCCGCCAGCATGGCGAGGCGCTGGCGGATCGCCTGCTTGTCCCACAGGGTGCCGCCGAAGGCCTTGCGGGTCTTCACGTAGTCGAGGGTCAGCGCGATGGCCGTCTCGGCCTCGGCCATGTAGAGGGCGGCGGCCACCAGGCGCTCGGTCTGGAAGTTCTCCATGACCGAGTAGAAGCCGGCTCCCTCCTCGCCCAGCAGGGCGTCGGCGGGAAGCTTCACCTCTTCGAAGGCCAGCTCCGCCGTATCGGAGGAGTGCCAGCCCATCTTCCTGAGCTTGCGCGCGACCTTCACGCCGGGGGTATCGGTCTCGACGATGAACATGGACATGCCGCGTGAGGGCTTGGCGTGCATATCCGTTCGCGCGGCCACGAACAGGAGGTTGCCGTGGGCGGCGTTGGTGATGAACATCTTGGTGCCCTCGAGCACCCAGCCGTTGCCCGAGCGCCGGGCCGTGGTGCGCAGGTTCTGTACGTCCGAGCCCGCCTCGGCCTCGGTAACGGCGATGGCGCTCACGGTCTTCCCGCTCAGGAGGCCGGGCCCGTAACGCTCGATCTGCGCCTCGCTGCCGGCGCGGTAGAGGTGGGGCGAGGCCATGTCGGTGTGGACCAGGACCGTGACCGAGAAGCCGCCGAAGGTGGAGCGCCCCAGCTCCTCGGCCAGGACCACCGAGGCGATGGCGTCGAGCCCCGCGCCGCCATGCTCCTCCGGCACCCGCAGGCCGAAGAAGCCGAGCGCGCCGAAGCGGCGCAGCACCTCCCGCGGGATCATGCCAGCCTCCTCCCACGCCTCGCCGTGGGGCTTCACCTCTTCCGTAACGAAGCGGCGGAGCTGGTCGCGGATCAGACGGTGCTGGTCGTCGAGATGGATTGGATCCAAGGCGGCCTCCCCCGATTGCGCGCGCCACATTATATCGCGGGCATCGCCTTGGCGAACGTCCGTCCCGCGCATGGCTGCGATGCCGCGATCCATTCGGCCTTTCAGGGCCGCCCGGGGAGGATCATAATGCGCGCCTCAGACCATCGATCGCGGGAGGAGGGGCCATGCGCGAGTGTGACTATCTCATCATCGGGGCCGGCATCGCGGGGGCGTCGGCCGCCTATCACATCGGGAGCGGGAGCTCCATCATCATCCTCGAGCGCGAGGACCAGCTGGGCTATCACAGCACCGGCCGCTCGGCCGCCGTGTTCACCGAGAACTACGGCCCGCGCACCATGCGCGTGATGTCCAAGGTCAGCGCGCCCTTCCTGCGCAACCCCCACGAGGGCTTCAGCGATATCCCCCTGCTCCACGACATGGGCGTCATTTTCGTCGCCCGCGACGACCAGCGCGCCAGCATGGCGGCGCTGCTCAAGGATTTGCAGGAGCTCTCGGACACCCTCGTCGAGGTCACACCGGAAAGGGCTTACGAGCTGAACCGGGTCTTGCGCCCCGGCTATGTCGCCGCCGCGGCCCACGACCCGACGACGGCGAACATGGATGTGAACGCGATCCACATGGGGTATTTGCGCAAGGCCCGAGCCGACGGCACGGAAGTGGTGACGAACGCGGAAGTCACCGCGCTCGAGCACAAGGGGGGCAAATGGCACGTGACCACCCCGGCGGGCGCGTTCGCGGCACCCGTGGTCATGAACGCGGCCGGCGCCTGGGCCGACGTGGTGGCGGATTTGGCCGGCGTGCGCCAGATCGGCCTCGTGCCCAAGCGGCGCACGGCCATCACCTTCGATCCGCCCGCGGGCGAGGACGTCTCGACCTGGGTGGCGGTCGGGGATTGCGAGGAGCAGTGGTACTTCAAGCCCGAATCGGGCCAGGTGCTGGGCTCGCCCGCGGACGAGACGCCGATGCCGCCCCAGGACATCCAGCCCGACGAGGTGGACATCGCCCTCGTCGCCGACCGCATCCAGCGCGCCACCACCATGGAGATCAAGCGCATCAACCGCTCCTGGGCGGGCCTGCGCAGCTTCGTGGAGGACAAATGCCCGGTGGTGGGCTTCGCGCCCGACGCGGACGGCTTCTTCTGGCTCGCGGGGCAAGGCGGCTACGGCATCCAGACCTCCTGGGCCATGGGCCTGACGGCGCGCGAGCTCGCCGCCGGCCGGTCCGTGCCGGAAAAGATCCAGGGCTTCGGCGTGACGGAAGCCGACCTGGGCCCCGAGCGGCTCTGGATCTAGAGCGTTTCCAGTTCGACTGGAATCGCTCCAAGCCGCAAGGCGGCCCGCCGGTCGTCCGGCGCGCCCGCGCAGGCGTGGACCTCTTGGTCCGCTGCCGCGAGCGAATTAGCGCGCTAGAGTGGGTCCGATCAAAGCGGAACCGCTCTAGCGGGGAAAACGCAACACATGATTCTCCCTCTCCCCTTGGGGAGAGGGTCGGGGTGAGGGGGAGCGCGCCCGCGCGCCGGAAGAGTCTTTCGGCCGCCTGCCGGCGGCCACGCCCTCACCCGGTGCGCTGCGCGCCCCACCCTCTCCCCGATGGGGAGAGGGTTTAAAATCGAGCCGGCCCGCTCAGCTCTCGATGATGACGCCGAGCCCCGCCGCGATCGCCTTCTCATAGGCGAGCGCCGCGATGGCCGTGTCCTGTACACCCGTCCCGGTCAGGTCGCAGAGGGTGATCTCCTCGGCGCTTTGGCGCCCCGGCGCGCGGCCGGCCGTGATCTCGCCGAGCTCCGTCACTTGGGCCTCCGCGAGGGCGGCGTGCTGCAACTCCCCCATGGCGAAGCACTGGCTCTTGCGGTCGCATACCACCCGGCCGGCCGCCTCGGGCACGCCCGGCCCGAGCTCGCGCTTGCCGGCGAGGTCGGCGCCCATGGCGGTGATGTGGAGGCCCGGGTGCAGCCAGCCAGCCTCGATGATGGGCTCGCGCGAGGGCGTCGTCGTCACCACCACCTGGCTCTCGCGCACCAGGGTCTCGGCATCGACGGCCACCACTTCGACGCCGAGCTCGGCCGGCATCTCCGCCACATAGGCCGCGACGCCGGGCGCATCGATGCCGTGGATGAGCAGGCGGCCGAAGTCCCGCACCTCCTTGAGGCCGCGCATCTGGTAGCGCGCCTGGGGGCCCGAGCCGATGACGCCCGCCGTCTCGATGCGCTTGGGTGCCAGGTGCTCGGCGACCACGGCGCCCGCGGCGCCCGTGCGCACGTCCGTGAGATAGGCGTTGTCGAGGAGGACGGCGGCGACGACCCCGGTGCGGGCACTCACCAGCACCACGCTCGCGGGCGAGTTGGGCAGGCCGAGCTTGTGGTTGTCGAAGAAGCCGGCGCCGATCTTGACCGCGAAATGGTCGAGCCCGCGGGCGTAGGCGCTCTTGATGTCCACGTCGCCCCTGTGCTCGGGCACCGCGATATGCATGATGGGCGGCATCTCCACCTGGCCGTCGGCGAGCCAGGTGAACGCTTCCTCGATGGCGGCGACGGCCTCCGCGTCCACGCCCACGCAGGCCCGCAGCTCCGCCTCGGTTAGAATGGTGACGGGCATGTGCTCCTCCCTGTAGGAATGGCCCGCTTTATATCACGGCATCGCGAAAATCGACGGCCCGCCGCTCGAAATGGTAGTTTCGGGCGAACCCGCGCGAGAGGTGAGATCATGACGGCGACCCATGAGCTGCGATTCCTGGTCCTGGCATTGCCCAACGTCCCTTGGGGCGACTTTCTGGCAAGCGTCGAGAATATCGAGGATCTGGGCTTCGACGTGGTCGGGGTGGCGGACCATTTCGTGGATTGGACCAACCCGCCCAGGCCCTGGTTCGAGGCATGGACCCTGCTGGGAGCGATGGCGCGGGAGACCAAGCGCATCCGCATCACCACCACGGTGAGCCAGATTCCCCTGCGGCCCCCGGCCATGTTCGCGCGCCAGGCCCTCACGGTGGACCATCTTTCCGACGGCCGGCTCGAGCTGGGACTCGGGATCGGCCTGCCGATCGACCCCTCCTACGAGATGATGGGCGTCCCCAACTGGACGCCCAAGGAGCGCGTGGACCGGTTCGGGGAATATGTCGAGATCGTCGACCGGATGCTTTCGAACGAGGTGACCACCTTCAACGGGCGCTACTACGAGGTCGAGGGCGCGGTGATGAACCCGCGCCCGGTCCAAAGCCCCCGCCCGCCCCTGACCATCGCGGCCATGGGCACCCGGATGCTGAAGCTGACCGCGCGGTACGCTGATATCTGGAACAGCTTGAGCTTCTCGGCCGACTTCGAGGAACAGCTCGAGGAGACGCGCGCCCGGGTCGCCCTCCTCGACGAGCATTGCGCGGCCCTCGGCCGGGAACCGGCCTCCTTGCGCCGGTCCTACATGATGTTCGACGCCAACGCGCGGCCGAGCGGCGGCTCGATCGCCTACTACGAATCGGAAAATCTGTTCGTCAATATGGTCCAGCGCGTGACGGCGCTCGGGATCTCGGAGATCGGCCTCTACTACCCGGCCCTCGACGCGCAGCTGCCCAAGTTCGAGCGCATCGCGAAAGAGGTCATCCCGCAACTGAAGGCCGACTTCGCCGCGCGGGCTAAAGGCTGAGCACGGCCACGCGGTGCGGGCGAGGCCTAGCCGATCCGTGATCTGGAGGGAACACTCCGTGACCGAAGCTAAGAAGTCGAAAAATTCTCACCACCAGACAACTTGAAGTCCGTCGAAACCGAATATTACCTTCATAATCTTCCACGACTTACGGTCGCAAATTGTAGTAGGGAAAGAAGGTGTTGATCGAATGCTGGTTAAGAATCAAATTAAGCCTCCAGGTACGGGCACGCCGGCCGCCTTAAGTTATTTCAGGAGCTATCACACTAGTGTCCGGTTAACTGCGGCGGTTTTCCGGTTAGTGGGTTGTGGTTAAACGTTCTTTCGGGATATTCGCGTGTCACCGACTTGAACTCCCGGTGTTAAGCCAGACATGCTCCTGCCTTCCCGGTCAGGAGCATGGCTCATGTATGCAGGCAAGATCGTTTTCGCCCAGGTGATCGACCATCTGCTCGTGCACAGCTTGCGCCGTTGCGTCCACCGCTACGGCGGCGATCGCAGGCTGCGAAGCTTCTCCTGCCTCGATCGGTATCTGTGCATGGCCTTCGCGCAGCTGACCTATCGCGAGAGCCTGCGCGACATCGAGGCCTGCCTGCGCGCCCAGCACACCAAGCTCTACCACATGGGCATCCGCGGGCGCGTCGCCCGCGCCACCTTGGCCGACGCCAACGAGAGGCGCGACTGGCGCATCCATGCCGACTTCGCCCAGGCGCTGATCCGCATCGCCCGGCCGCTCTATGCCCAAGACAGCTTCGGCCTCGAGCTCGACCACACCGTCTATGCCCTCGACTCGACCACCATCGACCTCTGCCTCGCGGTCTTCCCCTGGGCCCCGTTCCAGCGCACCAAGGCCGCCATCAAGCTCCACACCCTCTTGGATCTGCGCGGCAATATCCCAACTTTCATCCATATCAGCGACGGCCGATGGCACGACGTGAGGGTGCTCGACGAGCTGGTCCCCGAGCCCGGCGCCTTCTACGTCCTGGACCGCGGATACATCCATTTCGCCCGCCTCCATCGCCTGAGCCAGGGCGCCGCCTTCTTCGTCGTCCGGGCACGGGCCAAGTTCCAGTTCCGCAGGATCGCGTCCCGCGCAATCGACAAGACCACCGGCCTGCGCTGCGACCAGACCATCCGCACCGCCGGCCAGCACACCGCCACCGACTACCCGGACAGGCTCCGCCGCGTCCGATACCGCGACCCCGAGAGCGGCAAGGCCTTCACCTTCCTGACCAACAACTTCACCCTGCCGGCGCTGACCATCGCCCAGCTCTACAAATGCCGCTGGCAGGTCGAGCTGTTCTTCAAATGGATCAAGCAGCACCTGCGCATCAAGCGCTTCTACGGCACCTCCGAGAACGCCGTCAAATCCCAGATCTGGATCGCCGTCTCCGTCTATGTGTTGATCGCCATCGTCAAGAAGCGCTTGGCTATCAACGCCAGCCTCTACACAATCCTCCAGGTCCTCAGCCTCACCGTCTTCGAAAAAACACCGCTCCTTCAATTGCTTACAAATCTAGAAACCACGACACCAATCCACCCCCATGCTAACCAATTGAATCTATTCGACTATTAACCGGACACTAGTGGAGCTATCATGCAATAAATAGCTTCGGCAGCTGGGTTATGTTTATGGCCGAGTCTATGGACTCGATGAGAGACATCGCCAGCAAGGCACTTGCATCCGGTGAAAGCGAAACAGCCAGGAAATTTCGAAAGGAACAAGAAGGGAAAACACCTTATGGTATGATAGACGAGCTTGAGAAAAACCGTCAATTCTTCCTAGAAATTATTATTTCTCGACACGTAGATAATTACCTAAATTATATATCTGACTTGCTTACCCAAATTTTTTCTTCGCGCCCAGAAACTCTAAGGTCGTCCGAGAAAGTTGAAATCGAGGAAGTGCTTCGGCACACTTCGCTAGATGATTTTACACTAGTGTCCGGTTAATAGTCGAATAGATTCAATTGGTTAGCATGGGGGTGGATTGGTGTCGTGGTTTCTGGATTTGTAAGCAATTGAAGGAGCGGTGTTTTTTCGAAGACGGTGAGGCTGAGGACCTGGAGGATTGTGTAGAGGCTGGCGTTGATAGCCAAGCGCTTCTTGACGATGGCGATCAACACATAGACGGAGACGGCGATCCAGATCTGGGATTTGACGGCGTTCTCGGAGGTGCCGTAGAAGCGCTTGATGCGCAGGTGCTGCTTGATCCATTTGAAGAACAGCTCGACCTGCCAGCGGCATTTGTAGAGCTGGGCGATGGTCAGCGCCGGCAGGGTGAAGTTGTTGGTCAGGAAGGTGAAGGCCTTGCCGCTCTCGGGGTCGCGGTATCGGACGCGGCGGAGCCTGTCCGGGTAGTCGGTGGCGGTGTGCTGGCCGGCGGTGCGGATGGTCTGGTCGCAGCGCAGGCCGGTGGTCTTGTCGATTGCGCGGGACGCGATCCTGCGGAACTGGAACTTGGCCCGTGCCCGGACGACGAAGAAGGCGGCGCCCTGGCTCAGGCGATGGAGGCGGGCGAAATGGATGTATCCGCGGTCCAGGACGTAGAAGGCGCCGGGCTCGGGGACCAGCTCGTCGAGCACCCTCACGTCGTGCCATCGGCCGTCGCTGATATGGATGAAAGTTGGGATATTGCCGCGCAGATCCAAGAGGGTGTGGAGCTTGATGGCGGCCTTGGTGCGCTGGAACGGGGCCCAGGGGAAGACCGCGAGGCAGAGGTCGATGGTGGTCGAGTCGAGGGCATAGACGGTGTGGTCGAGCTCGAGGCCGAAGCTGTCTTGGGCATAGAGCGGCCGGGCGATGCGGATCAGCGCCTGGGCGAAGTCGGCATGGATGCGCCAGTCGCGCCTCTCGTTGGCGTCGGCCAAGGTGGCGCGGGCGACGCGCCCGCGGATGCCCATGTGGTAGAGCTTGGTGTGCTGGGCGCGCAGGCAGGCCTCGATGTCGCGCAGGCTCTCGCGATAGGTCAGCTGCGCGAAGGCCATGCACAGATACCGATCGAGGCAGGAGAAGCTTCGCAGCCTGCGATCGCCGCCGTAGCGGTGGACGCAACGGCGCAAGCTGTGCACGGGCAGATGGTCGATCACCTGGGCGAAAACGATCTTGCCTGCATACATGAGCCATGCTCCTGACCGGGAAGGCAGGAGCATGTCTGGCTTAACACCGGGAGTTCAAGTCGGTGACACGCGAATATCCCGAAAGAACGTTTAACCACCGGAACATGACCGACAATTTTGAGAACAAAGTTGCTGTTGATGGGCCTGAAGGAGCTAGGCTCATTCCCGTTTTCCCCGGGCCATAGCGCGGCAAGTGCTTGGACGCTGACGCGCATGCGTAGGTTGCCCTGCGGCTTTTGCGTGGCGAGTGCCGTTGGAGCCAGGTCGAGGCCGACCTGGAGGCATCCCCCTTGAGGTTGCTGAACAGGATGGGGCTTGCGAGGCTGTATGCCTCGACCTCCGCCGGTGCGGCGCGGGGGCTGGCCTTGGACGGCTCCCAGTATCTGTGATCGGCATCTCCGCGGGTTCGCGTCTACCTGAGCCCCGCTCAAGGCGTGGCACACCGCGATCTCAATCTTGCCTGGTGGAAAAACTTTCTTTGGCCTTGCGGTATGTGATGGTTGGCCGGGCCGGTGCGGCGGTTGAAGGCTAGCGCGGCAAGGTGCCAGGTCTTGAGGTTGCTGAACAGGACGTGGATGATCGGCATCTGCGTCTCGGCGTTCTTGCCTTGGCCTTGGACGGTGGGCTGGTGCCGGTAGACGGCGCCGAGCCCGGCATAGCCCTTGAAATCGTCGGTCAGCAGGCGCGCGCCCGGCGTCACGGCGGCCCGCACGAAGCCGCCGAGCTGCTCGGCATTGGCCCGGGGCAGGATGGCAAGCCGCGCCCGGCCGGCGACGAAGCCGCTGGCCTCGACCCCCTTGCCCGGCGCCACCGCCACCTTCTCCACCGCCAGCACGAGCAGGCTCTTGTTGGCATTGGCCATCCCGCGGCCCCGGCTCTCGGGCTTGCCGCGCCCGCCGTAGTAGCTCTCATCGACCTCGACCATGCCGTCCAGCAACGCCTCCGGCCGCTCCGCCAAGCCATGGCGCAGCTTGTGAGCCATCAGCCATGCGGTCTCATAGCGAAGCCCCAGCTCGCGCGCCAGGAACAGGGCCGAGACCCCGCGCTTGTCCCGCCCCATCAACCACGCCGCCAGGAACCATTTGGGCAACGGTGTGCGGGTGCGGTGGAAGATGGTTCCCGCCGTCACCGACTCTTGACGACCGCAAGCCGCGCATTCGAAGACGCGCGCCCGCGCCTTGTGCCGATAGCCCCGCCGGTGCCCGCAGCGGGCGCACGCAAACCCAGACGGCCAGCGTCGATCCGCCAAGGCCAGGATGCACGATTCCTCGTCTCGGTAGCGCTCTTGGAACGTCAACAAGCCGCTCATGCCCTGTCTCCCGACCAATCCTCAGAGGCGGGAACAGTACACCCTTAGAGCGAACATATAAAGAACACTCGGTCGCTACCTGCATTAACCGGATAGGGACGTAAATTATTGATGCAATTGAAACAAGAAATTTGTCAATTCATAATCGTGGAATAATAAATAAGAGATATTGCGACAC